>JAPLTX010000028.1 GCA_026397915.1 Verrucomicrobiota bacterium | reverse complement strand
TCTCTGTCTTGGACAAGGGCTTCTCTGTCTTGGACAAGGGCTTCTCTGTCTTGGACAAGGGCTTCTCTGTCTTGGACAAGGGCTTCTCTGTCTTGGACAAGGGCTTCTCTGTCTTGGACAAGGGCTTCTCCGTCTTGGACAAGGGCTTCTCCGTCTTGGACAAGGGCTTCTCCGTCTTGGACAAGGGCTTGTTTTTGAGCAATTTACCCTTGTTTTGGCGTTAGAAGCCTGCTTTTGGACCCAAGACGGGCTTCGGGACGACTGAAACGGGCTTTTCGGCTTGCCAGAAGGGAAGGCTGGTCAAAAAGAGACAGCTCGGACAGGGGGCGGGCAGCGTCGGCGCCTAGAAGAAGGCACCAGATGTATCTTCCGGCGGTTCCCCATCATCATGCCGGTCGGGGAAGAGGGCGAGAGGGATGTAGAGGATGAGGCCGAAGAACGGAATCAGCAGGACGATGGAGCGCACGATCCTGCCAAAGACGGAGAGGTCCTTGCGCTTCATCCAGAGCCGGATGACCAACCCAACGCTCACCACCTCACACACCGCAAGGAACACCAGCCACGCTGCCACCGGCAGCTCAAACACATCGTAAACCGGCGGCAGTCTCACTGGTGTTTAGCTCCAACACAACTCAGGTGATTGAAACACGGTCTATTCTTGCGATGCCCATGGCATTCGCGCCTCGCACTTCTGTAAAACATCGTCAAGCGTGCGATGAAACCAATCACCCCCTTGAACTACTTTACCCATTGCTTTGTCGTTCACTTCAAGGTCGGATTGGTCTTTGGGATGCATCAATCTGTGGCGTAGTTCGAATGTATCAAGCAGGTCCTTATATCCCGAGCAGCCATAATCGATGTTAAAGAAGATTCCGTGTGCTTTTGCATATACGGCGAATGTCTTTTTAACATTGTCCCTAAACTGCATATAAGCTGGTTTCGTTCTTGTTAGACCATTCTCTACACACTCACGGCTTTCCGTGATCACTTCGATATCTTCCTTGCTCAGCTCAACATCAAAATACTCAGCGGTTTGTTGTGAGAAGCGTTTCAGCAGACCCAATAAGCCTTCCACGAATGCACAAGTGCATCGCACAACAGTGCGCCTCCAAAACTGTGACGTCGGATGCTGTTGCCACTGTTCCTTCGCGAATCCTAAATCATAATTCAGTATGCGGGTCGTGGAAGTGACCAAAACCTTGTGTCGGTTATAGATGTTCACCGCCTTCTCCAATCGGCGGCATTCATCAGGTATCTGATTCACTTCACCTTATCTCCGAACAAGAACATCTGCGGGGGTGGCTCGCTGACTTTGCTGGGGCGCGCCTTCGCTTTTCGCGTTCCGGCTTTCGCGTGCCTGTGCTCGTGCTGGGCGATCTTGGGCTGGCCTTCGGGGGTCAGCTCGCTTTCTTCAAGGTTGCGGAGGATTTCCTTGGCGCGCTCGATGACGGGGCGGGGGAGTCCGGCGAGGCGGGCGACGTGGATGCCGTAGCTCTTGTCGGTGCCGCCTTCGACGATCTTGCGGATGAAGATGATCTGGTCGCTCCACTCGCGGACGGCGACGTTGTAGTTCTTGACGGCGGAACAGGTGCGGGCCAGTTCGGTCAGCTCGTGGTAGTGGGTGGCGAAGAGGGTCTTGGCCTTGACTTCGTTGTGCAGGTGTTCGGCGACGGACCACGCGATGGAGAGGCCATCGAAGGTGCTGGTGCCGCGGCCGATCTCGTCAAGGATGACGAGGCTCTTGGCGGTGGCGTTGTTGAGGATGTTGGCGGTCTCGTTCATCTCGACCATGAACGTGCTCTGGCCGCGCACGAGGTCGTCGCTGGCGCCGACGCGGGTGAAGATGCGGTCCACGATGCCGACGGTGGCCTTGGCGGCGGGAATCCACGAGCCGATCTGCGCCATGAGCACCAGCAGCGCCACCTGCCGGATGTAGGTGCTCTTGCCGGCCATGTTCGGGCCGGTGATGACGAGCACGCGCGCCTCGGTGCCGTTCATGACAGTGTCGTTCGGCACGAACCGCTCCTCGGTCATGAGCTGCTCGACGACGGGATGGCGGCCGTCGCGGATCTCGATGCGCGCCTCGTCGTTGACCTCCGGGCAATGGTAGTTCTGGTGCCGCGCCAGTTCCGCGAAGCCGGCGAGCACGTCGAGCTGTGCGATGGCGACGGCGGTCTGCTGGATGGCGGCGGTCTGCTCCAGCACCTTCGCGCGGACCTGATGGAACAACTCCACCTCCAGCTTCGTCGCGCGGTCGTCCGCACCGAGGATTTTGCCCTCGACCTCCTTCAGTTCCGGCGTGATGAACCGCTCGCCGTTGGCGATGGTTTGTTTGCGGATGTAGTTGTCGGGAACCTTGGCGAGGTTGGACCTGGTGATCTCGATGAAGTAGCCGAAGACCTGGTTGTAGCGGACCTTGAGCGACGAGATGCCCGTGCGCTCGATCTCGTCCTGTTGGAGCTTCGCGATCCACTCCTTGCCTTCCTTCGACGCGCGGCGGATTTCGTCCAGCTCCGGGCTGAAGCTTTCGCGGATGACGCCGCCGTCGCTGAGCGTGAACGGCGGCTCGTCGGTGATGGCGCGTTGGACAAGGTCGCACAGGTCGGGCAGCTCGATGATGCCGGCGCGCAACGTCAGCGCCAGCGGCGCGGCGAGCGGCTCGATGATGCTCTTCAAGAGCGGCAGCGCGGCGAGCGATTCCTTCAGGCCGAGCAGGTCGCGGGCGTTGCCGCTGGCGTTGGTCAGGCGGCC
The DNA here is from genome assembly GCA_026397915.1 of Verrucomicrobiota bacterium. Classification (GTDB taxonomy): domain Bacteria; phylum Verrucomicrobiota; class Verrucomicrobiia; order CAIQCK01; family CAIQCK01; genus CAIQCK01. The sequence goes on along the minus strand of JAPLTX010000028.1, from coordinate 5,041 downwards.
GAGCGTGCGCTCGAGGTCGCGCACGTCGCTGAGTTGGTCGCGGAAATCGGCGAGCACGTCGGGCATGTCGTGGAACTCGAAGACGACCTGCTGCCGCGCCTTGATGGCTTCGGCGTTGCGTAGCGGGTGCGTGATCCACTCGCGCAACAGCCGCGCGCCCATCGCCGTGGCAGTGCGGTTGAGCGCGGCAAAGAGCGTGGAGTTTTTCGGCGCGTCGTGTCGGAGCGGCTCGACCAGTTCGAGGTTCCGCTGCGAGATCGTGTCGAGCACGAGGAACTCGCCCGTCTGGTAGGCCTGAAGCCGGCGGATGTGGCTGACGTTCCGGCGGAGGGCGTTCTGGAGATAGTAGAGCGCCGCGCCGCCCGCGCCGATGCCGAGCGTCATCCCCGCGCAGCCGAAGCCGTCGAGCGATTGCGTCTTGAAATGGTCGCGCAGCGTGAAGAACGCCGTCTCGTTCTCGAACACCCAGTCCTCGTAGCCGGTGATCATCGCGCGGCTGTCGGCGAGCAGCTTCGTCAACTCCGCGAGCTTTGCCGCCGGCGCGACGACCTCCGCGGGCCGCGTGCGCGTCAGTTCGTTCGCGAGCAGCTCGGCGGAGTCCAGCTCGGTTAGCTTAAAATCGCCGGTGGTCAGGTCCGCGAGCGCGAAGCCGAAGCGTTTGCCGTCGGTGGTGAGCGCGGCGATGAAGTTGTTGCGCGTGGCGTCGAGCATCCGGCCGTCGAAGTGCGCGCCGGGGCTGAGTATCTGGGAGATGTCGCGCTTCACGAGCTGGCCGGGGCGCGGTTCCTCCATCTGGTCGCAGATGGCGACCTTGCGGCCCGCGCGCAGGAGCCGGCCGATGTAGCTCTCGGCGGCGTGATGCGGGATGCCGCACATCGGGACGTGGTTGCGGTGGGTGAGGGTGAGGTTGAGCGTCTGCGCGCCGACCTTCGCGTCGTCGAAGAACATCTCGTAGAAATCGCCCAGCCGGAACAGGAGCAACGCATCGGCGGGAATCTCCCGCTTGATGCGGCGATACTGCTGCATCATCGGCGTCAGGCTGGGATCAGGCGTTGTTGTCACCGGGACGATTGTATAGCCGCGAAGTGTCGCGAAGGGAACGGGAAAAGTTCAGTCTGCTTGTTTCGATGCCGAACTCACGGGGCCGCTGCCGTCCGCAGCCGGTCCCGCCGCAGCGAGGCCGCAGCAGAGCGCACCGATGACGAAGTAGTAATAGTTGGCGGAGGCTTGTTTCCCGAAGGCGAAGAAGCACAGCAGCACCACTCCCACGGCCAGCGCAAAACCGGAAGGTCCGCGTGGACAACGCCACAATGCGAAGATTATTGCCAGAAAAGCCGCCGCCAAAGGCACTGTTGCCGACACGACCGGCGGCGGCACGTCGTTTGGAAACAGCCACGCCAGATAGCTCAGTGCGTCGTGCCGGAACGGCGTTGAGAACTGTAGTAGAACGATGTTGTTCAGGAACTCGGCAAAGTCCCACAGCATGAATGGCAAGTTTACTGCGAGTGCCACCAACACGCTCCGCGACAGCAACCGGCCCAATTCGCTCCATCGGAATCGCGCCGGCAGCAATAGCGCAAAGAGCGGAAGCGCGAGCACCATGTATTGTTTTACCGCCAGCAACAGCCCCAAGACCCACGGCGCGATTCGCGGACGCCGGCACATGCAGAATACGACCGCTGCCAGCAGCAGCACTGCAAACGGTTCAATCCATGAAGCCCCCAGCACGTAAAATACCCGCGGCGTGAACAGGAAAACCGTCGCCACGCCGTAGCTCCATTTTCCCGGCCGCGCATATCCTATCAGCGCCGCCGCCAAGGTCATCGCCAGCAGATGCGCATAGCGGATGTCGCCGAGCCAGTAGGCAGGCGCTGCGAAGAACAAACACAGCGGTGGATACGGGAAGCTGAAGGTTATCCGGCCGTTGACCGAACCGCCCAGGCCGTAGAATTGAGCCGAGTTCTCCGGCGAATAAGGATCGGGCAACCGCATCGCGTAAGGGTTGCTGCCCTCCCATAGCGATGCAACGCCGTGGTGCTGGAACATCAGCGTGTCAATCACCGGCCGGTTCGTGTGTTGTAGAAACCAAAGCCCGACCACGAAATGGCAGATCAACACGAGGCTGAAGGCCGTGGCTCCGGTCCGGGAACCCGCCGCCGTGCACAGGAGTCCCGCCATTGCGGCGATGCCGACGCCCGACACGAACATCCACGGCAGTCCATTGCCATCTCGAAGAAATCCCGCCGCCGGGTTTGACGTCAACAGCATCCCGAACTGGACGATGAGAATCAGCCGCAACGTCAGCAGTTCCGAACCTGCTCCCGGCGCCTCGCGATGGGCCGTTCGCAACAGGAAGATGCCGACCAGACAGCAGCCGATGGCCAGCGTGAGACTGGCTAGCGCGGTAGGGCAGAGCGTTCCGTCAGCCACATGGATGGCGCCGCCCAACGCCGCAATGCCAATGAGCAGCAAACTGCGCCACCGCAAATCGGCGCGCACATTGAACGCTTGAACGATTTTTCCCATAGGACTTGCGCACCGCGACCATCACGGACCATGAAGTTTGACGACAGGTCATAGTATTACCTCTGACAATCCTGACAAGCCGATTAGTCAGTCTTGCTGGCGCGGAGCTTGCACCTGCTGTGATTTCGGTTCGCAAATAGCCGGGCTGGCTGCTACACGTTCGGCGTGGGCTTGGACAATAACGCGTTCTGGTTCTTCGTGCTGGTGGTCGGCGCGGTGGTCGGCTTTTTGGTGTGGCTGTCGGCCAAACGCGCGGAGCAACGGCGGCAGGCGCTGGCGCAACTGGCGGCGTCGCGCGGGTTGGCGTTTCATCGCGAAGACCCGATTGGTGTGCCCGGCACGTTCGCGCAGTTTGAGTTGTTCCAGCGCGGCGACTCGAACTACGCCTACGACGTGATCCGCGGCGAGATTGAAGGACGCAACTACTGTGCGTGCGATTTCCAATACACCATGGTCACCTACAGCACCGACAGCAAAGGTCACACGCAACGGCACGAGCACACCACCTACTGTTCAGCGGCGCTGGTGGAACTGAACTATCCGGTGCCGGCGCTCTGGCTTCGGCCGGAGAACTTTCTCGACAAAGCCGCGCATCTCGTAGGCTGCCACGATCTGGAGTTTGAGAGCGCGGAGTTCAATTGCGAGTTCCACGTGAAGGCCGAGAACCGCGAGATTGCATTCGACATCATCAACGCACAGACGATGCAGCGATTGATGGCCAGCCCGTTCCGGCACATCGAGTTCAACGGCGCGGCGGTGCTGATCTTCGACGAGCAAACATGGACGCCAGAGGCGTTCGCCGCGGCACTGGACTTGGCGCGCAGCCTCGCCGAGGGACTGCCCAATTACCTGTTCGATAAACTCCGCGAACGAGCACAATCATGATGCCTGACTACTTGCCAATCATTGTTGCGACGGTTGTTCTTGCGATGCCGCTGCTTATCTTTGTGGCGATCTACAACGGCCTCGTCCGCCTGCGCAATCTCGTGCAAGAGAGCTGGTCGAACGTGGACACGGAACTCAAGCGTCGCTACGACCTCATCCCGAATCTCGTCGAGACGGTGCGTGGCTACGCGACCCACGAGCGCGGCGTATTTGAGGCGGTGGCGCTGGCGCGCGCAGCGGCGGTGGCCTCCACAGGCCGGCCGTCGAGTCAGGCCGTGGACGAGAACCACCTGGTGCATGCGCTGAAGTCGCTCTTCGCGGTGGTGGAGAACTACCCGGAACTGAAGGCGAATCAGAACTTCTTGAAGCTCCAGCAGTCGCTGGTGGACACGGAGGATCGTATTCAGGCGGCGCGACGGTTCTACAATGCCAACGTGCGCGACTACAACACACGCTGCCAGACGGTGCCGTCGGTGTTCGTCGCCAACGCATTTGGGTTTCAGACGGCGGACTTCTTCGAGATCGAAACCGCCATCGAACGGCAGGCGCCGTCGGTGAAACTGTAGCAACAGTGTAGAAAACGCAGTGGCCGTTCGTCGGCTCCGTATGCGACACTCCACTTGTCATTCTTGGCGATTTCGAGTGTGCCGAGTAGATCGCCTCACCTTCATCCAAAGCAACCTTGACTAACCCACTGCCCCTTTTCGGATTCGGGAGACTGAGACCCCTGCTCTTGGGCATTGAGATTTCATTCCTCTGAGCCGTCGCCTTTCGTGATTCGTGGAAAGAAAGCAGGAACGGGCGGAATCTGGCGCATGATTGCCGCGGGTGGATCCTTATAAGGATCTTGCGAGGGTGCTGTGTGCTGAAATGCTATCCGACGGCGCACATCTTGGCCGAACACATCCCAAGCCAGCCTCACAATCTCTATACCCCGCCTGTGTGCAAAAGTCTGGAGGTTTGCATCGATCGTGAACCGATAGTCTGCCACAACAACTACTCGATCTCCTGCGTATTTTACGCCTGCTGCAATAGCTAGGGCCGGTCCGGTGAAAGAGCGAAGTTCTTGGTCATGCCATGGTTCTAACCTAGGCTTTTGGTTCTCAGGCAGTGATGCGAGCAGCACACGAACCTGTTCCTCGGTCCATGTTGATCTTCCACGGAGGATGTTGACTGAGTATGCTATTTGCTCTCTTGTGATATTGCCGGGAAGGCTCTTGGTATTGGTTAGAAAGTAGTAACTGCTATGCACTCCAAACGGTGGGAAGTTTGCCGCGACACGATCGGATATGACACTGTCAGGAGACCATATCCAGACAACCGGGCATTGTTTTGGCTTGCCAGCACTCTCAGTCGCGACTTTCTTCTGGAGGACTCTGATTCTAGTTTTTGTTGCCATCTTAACGTAGAACACGTCCTCTGGATTTCCTTCTGACCAGGCGCGAATGCTCCGCCTCCAGTCAATACCTTTCCCAATGTCCCCTGTGAAACTGACCGGACTCACCTTTTCGAGCCACTCGTAGGGTTAGTCTGTAGCTATAGTTGATGTTGCCTGCTCGTTTGCGTTTTGTCCATCCCCAGCGCAGGGAGGGCGTAGCCCGACCGAAGCTGGGGATGGACTGTGTTGAGA
>JAPLTX010000034.1 GCA_026397915.1 Verrucomicrobiota bacterium | reverse complement strand
CTTGTCGACCTGCCCGGCCAAACTCTCGGCCAATCCCCAAAACAACGGGGATTTGTAATTGTCGTCGGTGGGGAATTCTAATTGTCGCCAGCGGGGAAGAATAGTTGTCGTCACTGAGGAAGTGTAATTGTCGCTATACGCGAAGATCACCAACTTCAAGAATGGCCTGGCTGACTGCACCGCCAAGGATGCAGCCGCCAAGGCCGCCACCAGCGAAAAGAACAACGCCCGCCGCCTGATCGTGGCTTTCGTGCGGACGCTGACCAAGCGGTTTGCGATCCTGCCCGCCTACACCGACGCGCTGGCCCGCTTGCTCGGCCTCGTCGGCGACGCGAGCGGCGGCAACGGCGAAATGGGTCCGCCCGAGTCCAAGCCCACCGGCAAGGGCCGCGCCCTGCGCGACTTCGTGGCCGAGATCGGCTACGATAAGGACAAGGGCCGCGCCAAGGCCGTGTCCATCTATAGCCGCCGGGGCGCTGAGACGGAGTTCCGCTTCATCGGGATGGATGTCCACTCGCCCTATCTGGACAACCGCGCGCCGTTGGTGCCGGGCCAACCCGAGACGCGCGAATTCCAGCTCGTCTATCGGGACAGCAGCGAGCAAGAATACGGCGTGCCGAGCGACATCATCGTCGTCACCTGCGCCGCCTGAGGGGATGGCCCGGGCGCTGCACCGGCCCGGCGTCCCGCCCACAAAAAGAAACGCGTCGAGACGTGGGAGCCGGCCGCGCCTGTCACGCCACCCGGCCCCACGGCGGAGGGCTACCGCATCGCCGGCTACGCCGACGGCCTCGTCGGCGCGAGTCCCGAATGCGGTGTGCTGCGGCCCAAATTTGACTCCGGCCTGCGCTTCGACATGCCCAGCCCCGGCGGGCCGCTCTTCGACGGCGGCGTCAGCGGCGGTGTGCGCTGGGACGGCACCTTCTACCGCGACCTCACCCGCTACAACGCCAGCGGTCCCCTCTTCTGGAGTGCGTATCTGAAGCCCGGCACCGCGCCCGGCGCGGGCGGCGGCTACTGGATCAACTTCGGCAGCGGTTGGTGTCATCTGCACAACGATGATCCCGCGCAGATGTTGAGCGGCGCAGGGCTGCGATTGCTCTACGACGCGACGACGACGCAATGGAAGCTGGTGGTGGAAGCGACGAAGTTCGTGACCAACGAAGTGGTGCTGGTCTGGGCTGGCGTGAAAGCGGGCGGCAACGATCCGTGCGGCGTCTATACCCGCGTCGAAGGCCTCGACCCGCTCGGGTCGCTGACGGTGGAGACGACGTAGCCCGCCACTCCGTGGCGGGAATGATAACGGGATTATGATGTCCCGCGACGGAGTCGCGGGCTACGTAGATGGAAAAGAGAGATCACGCTGATGCGCGATTGCTTTGTGGACGAGGCGGCAAATGTCAGACGCGGTTGCGTCCCGTCTTCAGCGCGGCTCGAACACACCGGTGGGACTGCCGCCGAACTGACCGCCACCGCCGAGGCCACGGGTCAGGCGATCTGGAACATTGGTTTCGCCTTCCTTCATCTCCGCGCACCCCATCATATCGAGTGCCAACACCGCCAGAGCGAGCAACCCCGCGATCCGATACAACCAGACGATCTTCATGCCGGCCACTATACCGGCCTCCGAAAGGCGTGCAACTTTTTTCCAGCGGCAATCCCGTGGCAAACACCCCGCGCCAAGACCGCGAAAAGCCCGCAAAAAACTCGGCGGAGTCTATTGACAGGCAGGAGCGACCTCGCTAAGGTCTGCGCGCTTTTGGGTGGGCGCGTAGCTCAGCTGGCTAGAGCAAGTGACTCTTAATCACTGGGTCCTCGGTTCGAATCCGAGCGCGCCCACCAACTTCTTCTCGCGAGAACGGCGCAGGTTATACACCTGTGCCACTCTTGCTTTTTCCACCGCGAATCCGGCGAGTATGCCCGCTGTGTGCGCCCCCAAGAACGCTCCATGCTTATCCGCCCAGCACTCAAGATTTGCCGCCGATGAATTCGATGCCCGGGTTGAGGAACCCGATCCGGCGCGCCTTGTAGAGTCCGCCGATCGCCTGTTTGAAGGCTTTCTTGCTGACGCCGAACTTCTCGCGGATGGATTCGGGAGAACTGTCATCGTCAAACGGCAGCCGCCCTCCATTTTGCTTGAGCGCCTCGATGATTTGATCCGCCAGCGGTGCAACGCGTTTGTAGCCGGAAGCGTCGAGGGTGAGATCTATCTTCCCGTCGGGATGGACCGCGCGAACGAACCCCTTGAGTTGCTGCCCTACATCGAGGCTCGACAGGAGGTTGTTCGCGAAGAGAAGGCCCATGTGTTCCCGCTCAACGATGGCGTTGTAGCCGAGCGGCGTCTTGTCCGCGATGACAAGGTTCACCGACTGGCCCGCCTGATAGGGCGGATGCGTCCGGAGAAGATGCCGCTTCAATCGTGCTGTCGCAACGATCCGATCCGTCTTGGGATCGAGGTAAACGTAAACCACCACACGCTGTCCCGGACTGAGAGGAGAGGTTTGCTCGCGAAACGGAAGCAACAAATCCTTGGCTAGACCCCAATCAAGAAAGGCGCCAATCTGGGGATTGACGCTGATGACTTTCAGGCAGGCAAAGTCCCCCACGGTAGCCAGAGGCGTTTCCGTTGTCGCGACCAACCGATCTTCCGAATCGCGGTGGACAAAGACCTCCAACACATCGCCGGGATTTGCTCCGGGCGGGACGTAACGCCTGGGAAGAAGAATCTCCCCCAGTTCCTCTCCATCCAAATAAGCTCCGGGTGTCGCGTGTCTCACGAGGCGCAGGCGGTTAGTCTTGCCAATGAAAGCCATAACGAATGAGCGTAACAGTCCGCAGGCGGTCTCGGGAGAAAAATCGCCGCTCTCCGATTACTGATCCACGGAATACGTTCGAGCTCGCCCTAACCCATTTGGAAACCGGAAGTTTTCATTCGTCAGCCACCGATGAACAACTCGAACATTGGAATGTGACAGCCTGTCTGTCAGGCTCAGGTCGGCAGCCAACGATATGGTTTGGTCAAACAGTTCACCGCCTATGCAACACAGACCCCTCATGGTTCCCACTGTCACCGCCGGTTTTATCTCATGCACGCTGTCGCTGCTCTTGAGTCTTCATGCTGCGACTGCCGCCCAGATTGTGTTGGAGGATTTTCGCGTCGAGCCGATGTCGCTGCGGTTGGGGGAGTCGTTCGTGGTTCGCGCGCGGGCCGTCGCCAAAGAGGTCAAGCTGGGAAGCTTCCTGCTTCGCACGGCCAACGAGGTGAAAAAAGAGAAAGCACTTCCCGGTTTCCCGCTATACGCAAACGGCTATTACTACGTCGCCGAAGGCAAAACATACCACCTGCTCGACAACGGTCCGCTCGACCGCGATAAGGCGGAGGGCGCGTTTGCTATTGAGATCAGCACACGCGATTGGAAGGAAGGACGCTACCCGCTGGCGTTCTTCGCGAGCAACCGGCCGGCAACAGGACCTTTCATCGCAGCGCGGCATGATTTTGCTGTGACGGTGCGCGGCGCGCAGGTGACGATCGAAGATCTCGGCGGTAGTTCGCCCGCGAAGAGCCGCACAATTACCGAGTTTGCCGTCCAACCAGCGACGGTCCAAGCTGGACAGCCCGTGCAGATCACGGTCCGCTTCATGCCAAAGGCCGTTGCCAGTTTGAAGCTCACCGACGCTTATTACATCGCGCAGTCCGAGTTGTTGCCCGGCTTTTCCTACGACGCCGAAAAGAAGAAATCCCTCCTCGCCGTCCCGGCGCAAGACGGTGCCGCATCGCTTCAACTCGATACTCGTGGCTGGCCGGCCGGCGCGCATCATCTGGTGCTCCAGACGCTCGGCCCTACCGGACGGATGGTGGATGAACGACCGTTCGCCATCAAAGCAACCGGGCCGAACGACCGGCTGGAGGTCACAGTCGAACCATCGGTCTTGTTCGGACCGGGAACGCACTTCGGACGGTTTGTAAAACTTCGCGACGGCACGTTGCTCTGCGCCGATAAACTCTCCCGTGACGGCGGGCGCACGTGGCAACCGGGCACGGGTGGTTTCGGCGAGGGCGCCGAGCAGCTTCGCGATGGGACCGTGATCGGACTGGTTTATCGCTGTCTGCCGATCAAGGAAAAAGAGGGCTGGTATTCAGTGACGCGGTTCATGTCAAAGGATGGGCGGCATTTTGAAAAGGACGAGGCTGAAGTGTTCGTCCCGGAAGCCAAGGGCGCGATGGGCCACGGGCCGCACGTGGGGCCGCTGTTCATGCGCTCCATCATCGAACGCAAAGACGGTTCCTTGGTGGCGTTCATGGCCGGCTGGTTTAAGAGCGACACGGCGTTGTGTCCTTATGGTCGCGGCCGGCCTTATTCACGCAGCTACGTCTGTGAATCCGGCGACGGAGGGCACACGTGGCGCTATCTAACGACGATCGGCTATGACCAAATCGGCAGCGAAGGTTACAATGAAGGCTCCATGCGTCGCCTCCCCAACGGTTCATGGCTGACCGTGATGCGCACTGGCAACGCGCACGATTTCAAATGCCAAGACAACCCGATCATGTGGTCGGTCAGCCGCGACGAAGGCCGCACATGGTCAAAGCCACAGCGAACCGGCTTAAAGGGGTGCTATCCCAGTCTCGCCGTGCTGAATGATGGGATGGTGGTGATGAGCTACGGCCGGCCCGGCGCGATGATTGCGTTCAGCGCCGACGCCGGGCGCACGTGGACCGACGCGACGTGCGTGGATGCCACCACAGGCTCCGGCTACACCGACGTGGTGGAAATCGAGCCGGGCCTGCTACTGGTTGGCTTCGGCACGCAAGACTATCTGGATCCGCAAAGCGGCGAGCGTATCAGCGGTCTGCGGCTGGCGCGGGTGCGATACGCATCACGGCTGACTCGGCACTAAGACTGTGGTGGCGGCAACTACGCGGAGTAAGAAGGCGGGAACCTATGACAAGATCTCAATCTTCTTCTTGCAATGAGGACATTGGTGCTGCACTCCGGCGGGAAAGTTCCCGATTGTGAGTTGCTGGTTGCAGTGCGGGCACTTCGCCGTGCGTCGTTCGGCCAATGTGTCAGCATATTGTTCGTGCAGTCTCGCCTTCGTGCCGTCCGGATCCAGAACATTACTGACGTGCTGAATCTGGCTCTGCATCTCCGCCATCCTAGCCAACACACGATCCAGCCGGTCTCTGATACCGAAAACCGCAAAAGGCAGCAACAACCAGCGTATGACAAATACAATTCCGAGGAGCACTGCAAGAATGCTCAGGGCCAGGAAAAGGCCAGAACCCAGGGTTTCTATAGCTTTATGAAATTCCATTATGCGGTTACTTGAATAGGTTTCGGAGTTTTGCAGGGTGTCAAAAAGCTCCCGGCGGAAAAACTAATATGCGGCGCGCGTTGGAATGACCGAACCCGACTGACGCGGACTGAAACCAACCCGGACCGGTCTTTGGAAAGCCGTGCCTCTTCTTTATAGAATACCCTTCGCCAGGAAAGAGGAATTCCTAACCAACAAGTTCTTGGTTCAATTCCAAACGTGACCGCCCCACCGTCTAATATCGGCGATCAAACACACACCTCACCCCCAGCAGCAAAAAAGTGCCGCACCTGCTGTTGCTCGGTCTCTCCAAAGGTTTGCGATCGAGGAACCAGTCCCCCGATCAGCGCTTGCCGAACAGGTTGCCGCGAGGATCCGGCCGGGCTGCCGCACTGGCAGCAGATACGCCCGGCGTAGCCGACCGACTTTCAGCCTTGGCAGCAGCGGTTTCGCCGGTCGCGGTGGGCGTGATCTCTGCCTTACCGGAAAAAGCCACGCCTTCTTCCACAGCAAGGCGCTTGGCTTTGAGGTCGCCGGTCAGCCGCGTGGAGGATTTCAATTCGATCCGCTCCCGGGCAGTGATGTTGCCTTCGACAGTGCCCTCGACAACGATGGAGTTCACCGTCGTGTTGCCCTTGATCGAACCTGTCTTCCCAACCGCAACGTCGTGTCCGCACGCGACGTCGCCTTCGACTCTGCCGTCAATCTGAAGCGAGCCGTTGGTTTTGATGTTACCCGTGACTTCTGCGTCCGCCGTGATGATGGACTGCGAGTTGCTCCCTGTTGTATCCATTTTTTATTCCAAGCTCCTGGTTAATTAACCTAACAATTGGGGGACATATTGCCTTGCTCGCCGGCTTGAGGCAAGTTTTTTGCTGCGGACGCTGTGAAGCGCCTCTTCGCACATTGCGGCGTTCGCTAAAACAAAAACGTTGAACATCCGACAGGCCGCGGCTAGAAGTGGGCACTCCGCAGTTTCTAGGAGCTTGGCGCGGGCGTGGCGGAATGGCAGACGCATCCCGTTTAGGGCGGGACGCCGCAAGGCTTACAGGTTCAAGTCCTGTCGCCCGCACCAGTTTTCCTAGGGAAAACGTGAAAACGAAAACGGCGTGACAGAAACGTGACAAAAGGACGGCATACAAAAGGCGATTCCTTCCGCAATTGCGGGCAGCCAAGGCGATGCGATCACGGCGTTCAACAAGGACAGCTACGGGCTGGCGAACGTGTTCTTGGACAGCAGCGGTCAAATTGTGTTCGTGCCGGAACCTTCGGCAAGCGTATTGATGGGTCTGGGTCTGGCAACCTTGGTTGGTTGGAACCGGCGGAGGAACTCATTGCGACGATAACTCAAGCGGCGTTCTCACTCTGTCTGGCAGAGACACTCGCGCGACATTCTTGACGGTCTATTTCGAGAAGAAGTTATCATCAGCATAAAGAGTTGCTGAGTCATCAGCTCTCAGGGCATCCACCCGCTGCAGCCGCAGTTTTGAATTGAGTCGGTCGCCACCGCACTCTATTTTCCCCTTGTCGTTGCTCTATCTGAAGGACACCGCTAAAGGAATGGAGACTATGAAGACCAAATGCCTCGTGGCGGCTTGCGCACTGTCACTCTGCATTACGGAAGCTTCCTCACAAATGAAGCTGCCTCCGCCCACGTTTAGCGGAAACACCGATATCGCCTGTAACAACCAAGGTTGCGCCCTGCTGAAGGAAGGCAACTGGGACGCGGCAATAACCAACTTCAAACGCGCGCTCGAACTCAATCCCAAGCTCGCTATCGCCCACGCCAACTGCGCCAGCGCCTATTACAACAAAGGCGACTACAACAACGCCATCCAGCATTATAACGCCGCCCTTGAACTCGACCCAAAACTCACATCCGCTTGCAACGGCCGTGGCTATGCCATGCTGGAGAAAGACGATTGGGCCGGCGCGCTGGCGGACTTCAGCCGCGCCCTCGAACTCGACCCGAAATCCACCGCCGCTTACAACGGCCGCGGCTATGCCAAGCAAAACAAGGGCGATGCCGACGGCGCACTGGCCGACTTCAATCGCGCTCTGGAACTCAGCCCAAACTACACCGCTGCTTACAACGGTCGCGGCAACGTCAGGCGAGTCAAGGGTGATTTGAACGGCGCGCTGGCCGACTTCAACCGCGCCCTCGAACTCAACTCAAGATTCGCCGCCGCTTACACCAACCGCGGCCATGTCAAAAGAGACCAAGGCAGCTTGGACGGCGCAATGGCCGATTACAACCGCGCCCTCGAACTCGACCCGAAGTTTGCCGCCGCCTACAACGGCCGCGGCAACACCAAGTGGGCCAAGGGCGATTTGGAGGGCGCGCTGGCCGACTTCAACCGCGCCCTCGAACTCGACCCAAACTACGCCTCCGCCTGCAACAACCGCGGCAACGCCAAATGGGCCAAGGCTGATCTGGACGGCGCGCTGGCCGACTTCAACCGCACCATCCGGCTAGACCCAAATCACACCGCCGCCTACAACAGCCGCGGCAACACCAAGTGGGCCAAGGGCGATGGCGCCGGCGCGCTGGCCGACTTCAGTCGCGCCCTCGAACTCGACCCGAAACTCACTTCCGCCTTCATCAACCGCGGCAGCATCTATTCCCATAAAGGCGACTTCGACAACGCCATCCAGGATTACAGCGCAGCACTCAAACTCAACCCGAAACTCGCCTCCGCCTACGGCAATCGCGGCAGCGCCTATTCCTGCAAAGGCGACTACAACAAGGCCATCCAGGACTACAACGCCGCCATCGAACTCGATCCGAAACTCGCCTCCGCTTACAACGGCCGTGGCACCTCCAAGTGGGCCAAGGGTGATTGGGCCGGCGCGCTCGCCGATTTCAACTGTGCCATCGAGCTGGCCCCGAAACTCGCCTCTGCCTACAGCAACCGCGCCAGCGCCCACTCCAACAAAGGCGATTACAACAAGGCCATGCAGGATTACAACCGCGCCATCGAGCTGGATCCAAAACTCGCCTCCGCCTACTACGGCCGCGCCACCGCCTATTTCAACAAAGGCGACATCGAGAAAGCCCGGACTGACGCGAAGACCTGCCAGCAACTGGGCGGCAAAGTGGAGGCCGACTTCCTCACGAAACTCGATCAGACATCTGCCCAAAAAAAGAAGAAGTAAGAAAACCGTATTTCAGGCGTCGGGCTCCGCCAATTCAGGCTCCGCCAATTTCAACTTGCACTGTCCGGCGTTCTGACTAACATGTGCCCGGTTTTGGAAGCGAGCGTAGCTCAGTCTGGTAGAGCGCAACCTTGCCAAGGTTGATGTCGTGGGTTCGAATCCCATCGCTCGCTCCAATTTTTTTCTCCGCCTATGATTCGCACCACCGATCTTCTCGACTTGACGCAGTTCGAGCACGCCGTCCTGTTCGACGGCTGCGAGTTTCCATGGCAGGCGTTGCCGCGCCTCAAAGACTACATCCTCAAACACCTTCGCCCCGCCAACCACGCCCGCTTCGTCGGCACGCCGTTTATCGGCTCCGACGTATTCATCGGTGAGGGCACCGTCATCGAGCACGGCGCAACGATCAAGGGTCCCGCCATCATCGGTCGCAACTGCGAGATCCGTGCCGGTGCCTACATTCGCGACCACGTCCTTGTCGGTAACGGCTGCGTGCTTGGCAACTCATGTGAGTTCAAGAACGCCATCCTCTTTGACGGCGCGCAAGTGCCGCACTTCTCCTACGTCGGCGACAGCATCCTCGGGCGCAAAGCGCATCTCGGCGCCGGCGTCATCTGCTCGAACCTCAAGTCGGTTAAATCGAACATCACCGTCGTGTGGGACGGTCACAGAATTGATACCGGCCTGCGGAAATTTGGCGCGGTGGTCGGCGACAGCGCTGATGTTGGCTGCAACAGCGTCCTCAATCCCGGTTCGATCATCGGCCGCAACAGCATCCTCTACCCAACCGTGAACTGGCGTGGCGTCTGCCCGCCGAACGTCGTGGTGAAGTTGCGCCAGCTGCAGGAAATCGTCGCCAAGCGTTGAACCTCACGTTCGACCACAGTCTCGGTATATCCCCGACCGTGGCCACACCGGCGGGTTTCCACTATCTGCCGACGACGACCAGCAATCCGACAATCTTCCGGTGTGCTCCGATGAACGGCAGCCGCGCAAGCGTGGCACGGTCAGCCCATCTCCAACAGCCTGTCTCGCCCTGGCGAATGGGTTCCCCACCAAGCCAATGGCAATCGTGGGCAGCGACCAGCAACTGGTCGTTCATGACGCTGTGACGAATGCTGCCGATGCGTTCGCCAACGGTGCTACGCACTCCCGCCACCGGTTCGGATGGGAACTCCCAAAGACCACACATGGATTCTCCCGACCGTCTGCGACGAATCAGAAGCCGACCGTCGCGCCAGATAAGAAGCGCGCGCTGCCGGACGAATCGCGATTTCGGCCGCTTGCCAGTGTTCGGTAACCGTTCAACCTCTCCAAGGCGTAGCGCCACGCAAAGCTTGCGCACCGGACAACAGTCGCAACGCGGCCCTGCCGGCGTGCAAACTGTCGCTCCCAGTTCCATCAAAGATTCATTAAAAGCACCCGGTCGCTTCGCTGGCACAAGCGAGCCGGCCAGCTTCCACAGCCGCGCTTGGCCCGTGCCGGATTTCACGTTCTGGCGGACGCCGAACAACCGCGCCAATACGCGCGCAACGTTGCCGTCCACCAAAGGCTCCCGCTGACCAAAGGCGATGCTAAGGATGGCGCCGGCGGTGTAGCGGCCGATGCCCGGCAACGCCAGCAATCCATCGCGCGTCGCCGGCAACCGTCCACTGTGACACCGCACGACTTCACGCGCGGTGGCGTGGAGGTTACGCGCGCGACGATAGTAGCCGAGACCTTCCCATGCCTTCAGCACCGCTGCCGGCTTCGCGCGAGCCAGCGCTCCGATCGTCGGAAACAGCCGCAGCCAACGTTGGTAATATGGAATGACCGTGACCACCTGCGTCTGCTGGAGCATGATCTCGGAAACCCAGACACGATACGGGTCGCGCCGCACCGCGCGCGAGCGCCACGGCAGGGTCCGAGCGTGGCGGTCAAACCAACGCAAGAGTTGTTTTTGCATTTCCGAGGTCTGCATGACGTGGTAAGCATAACCGCGCCAAAGGAACTTTCGACACAAATGCCGCCGCTGACTTCCTACACCATCAAGTTGACTGACGCGCAGTTCGAGCGCATCCGGCTCGATCTGGCGCAGCGTGGTTACGCCTTCAGAGAAGTTCCCTACGCACACTTCGGAGCGTCGAAGGAGAAGTTGCAAGTCACCGCTTTTCAGAGTGGCAAGCTGCTCTTGCAAGGCAAAGGCGTCGAGGAGTTCGTGCAGTTTTATCTGGAACCTGAAATCCTCGGCGAGGCGCGGCTCGGCTACGAGCACGTCCACGACCCGACAATCCTGGAACCGCGCATCGGCGTGGACGAGAGCGGCAAGGGCGATTTCTTTGGCCCGCTCACCGTCGCCGGCGTGTTCCTGAACCGCACGGCGATTGATGCGCTGCGCGGTAGCGGCGTGCGCGACAGCAAGACCGTCACAAGCGACAAGCGTATCTTTGAATTGGCGAAACTGATCCGCCAGACCTCCGGTTGCGTCGTGAAGGTTGTCCCCATCGGCCCGCGCGCCTACAACGACCTGCTCGCAAAGATGGGCAACGTGAACAAGATGCTGGCGTGGGGCCACGCGCGCGTCATCGAGAACGTGCTGGAGACGCTGGAGAAGTCCGGCGAGGAATGCAAACGTGCAGTGGCTGACCAATTCGGCGACAAGCGGCTCATCGAGAATGCGCTGCTGAAGCGTGGCCGCACCATCCAACTCGTGCAGCGGCACAAAGCTGAGAGTGATCTAGCTGTCGCCGCGGCCTCGATCATTGCTCGCGACGAGTTCGTCCAGCGGCTGGCGGCGCTCAGCAAGGAATACGGCATCGAGATGCCTAAGGGCGCCAGCGCGAAGGTGGACGAGGCCGGACGCGAATTTCTGAAGAAGCACGGCATGGCCAAACTCGGCGAAGTGGCCAAGCTCCACTTCCGCACGACGCAAAAGATCAGCCAGTTGCCCTGATACAGGAACAGACAAGCATGAAGGAATGGTTGAACAATCTCTGGAGCACACGCAACCGGCGCGACCGAATGGTAGTCGCGGCCTGCGGATTGTTCTGGGCGTTACTTGTCACTGTTTGGGCAGTATGGCCCGCCGTGGAGTTTCTGACGCGTTGGGAACTGGCCAGTATTGACGCCCGTTTTGCATGGCGCGGCTGGCGTCCTCCGCTGCCGGAGGTGGTGATCGTCGGTATTGATGAGGAGTCTTTTGTCGCAGATACTTTTTCTCCGGAAGAACTGAAGGCTAACCCTGATCTGCAACTCCTCAGCACGTGGCCGTGGCCGCGCCGGGCACACGGACTAATCCTGCACAAGCTGCTCGACGCTGGTGCGAAGGTGGTGGGCTTCGACCTCTTGTTTACAACGCCCAGCAAATACGGCCCCGATGACGACAAGGCGTGGCGCGACGCCCTTGCCAGCGCGGCAGGCCGCGTGATCATCGGCGCCAACCGCGCTGATGAACCCATCCAAGGCGGCACGCGCGAGAAGTGGATGTTGCCCACGCCCAGCGTGATCCCGGAAGGCATGGCGCATACCAACCTGTGCGCGGCCGTGAACTTCTCCGCGGATATTGACTCTGTTGTCCGCCGCATGATTCCCCTCTGGTGGATGGGAGGCACCGAAGAATGGTTGCCGGCTATGTCTGCCCGCATTGCCAACATAGCCGACCCGAAGACGCACTGGATTTACGAGCAGCCGAGCATGACCATCAACTATTCTTGCCTGAAGCCGTTGGATCGCCGCAGTTATGAACGCCCATTCCCCCGTTATCCCTACTACCAACTCTTCTATGGAAAAACTTGGAAGCAGTCCCTTCAAAATGGAAGCGTGTTCAAGAACAAGATCGTGCTCGTCGGCCCCACGCAAAACTTCCTGCACGACATGCATGCCACGCCAAACGAAAAGAGCACGCCCGGCGTCGAGATCCACGCCGCCGCCATCAGCACGTTGATCCGTCACAATGAACTTCGCGAGGAGTCCGACCTCGCCTTGATCCCACTCATCCTCGCCTTCGCAAGCATCACGGTGCTGTCGCTGCTGTTTGTGCGGCATCCTCTGCTGAAACTCGTGCTGCCGCTGGTGATCGCGACGGCGCATGCCGTCGTCTGCTACATCGCATTCGCGCACTTCCACATGATCCTCCCCTTCGCTGCGCCCGTGGCCGTGATGATCCCCATCGCCATCTCCGGCACGGCCTGGCAACTGCTGACCGAGCAACTAGAAAAACGGCGCGCGCGGCAGGCGCTGGAGCGACAGGTGTCGAAGGAAGTTGCTGATGAGCTGATGAAGGAATATGGCGCGTTGCAACAGATGCTCGCGCCACAAGAGCGGCTGTTGGTGGTGTTCTTCTCGGACATACGCAACTTCACTACGCTTTTCGAGAAGGGCGACGCCAAAACATTGATCACCCAACTGAACGAATATCTCACCGCGATGTCCGCCATCGTCGCCCGGCACGGCGGCACGCTGGACAAATATATCGGCGACGCCATCATGGCGTTCTGGGGCGCGCCGACGAGCCGCGGGCCGGCGGATGACGCATTGCGTGCCGTCTCGGCCGCGCTGGAAATGCGCCAGGAACTGGCCGCGCTGCAACCCCAGTGGAAGGCGCAAGGCTATCCGGAAATCAAGATCGGCATTGGCATTCACGCGGGCGTGGCGCTGGTCGGCGAGGTCGGCTCCGCCCAGCGCAGCGAATACACTGCCATTGGCGACACGGTCAACACCGCCTCCCGCATCGAGGGCATCAACAAGGAAACCGGCACCGACCTGCTCATCAGCGAGGCGGTTTACAGCCTCGTGAAGGACCACGTGAGGGCACATTCCGTCGGCGAATACGCGCTCAAAGGCCGCGCCGAAAAAGTCGCGCTCCACCGCGTGGACGGCTTGCTGCCAGAGAAAGAATTGCGACCCATGCCGGCCTGACGCCAGCACCGTTGTTCCGCAGAAAGAAATGGTCGGGCCGGAGAGATTTGAACTCTCGACCTCTTGCACCCCAAGCAAGCGCGCTACCAAGCTGCGCTACGGCCCGACACACCGCGTCTTTTTCCACGCAAAGGACCACCGAAGACATCCTGTCTGGTTCTCGGCCAGGAAAAGCGCCCTCTCTGTAGCACTGCCAACGGAATGTCGTCAAACACCTTCTGCTTTCGGCTTTCGCAACCGCAAATCAAGCTGTTTCCTGCAAGTTGCCCAATCAGCAGATTCGGTTGACAAGGTTTCTGAACTGCGACAACCTTTTCAACAAGCAGGTGGTAAACAAACAGCAGCCAAGAACAGGCAATGAAGCAGATCGTTCTGGAAGAGCTATAGGGCTGAGTCTATGAGCGGAAAGTTTACCTTTGAAGCGGTCACGCGCACGGATGAAGTGCAGCGGCTGCGTCCGCTTTGGGAGTCATGGCAAAACCACCCCAACACGGACTTCGATCATTATCAGCTCGTCCTCTCGACGAGGGCGGCCAACGCCACGCCTTATGCGCTGGTCGCGCGGGTGGATGGCGCTCCGGTGGCGATGCTCGTGGGGCGGACCGAGCCACAGCAAACGGCGGTGAAGATCGGCTATGCCAACATTGGGATGGGCCGCGCCCGCGTGCTCAGAATCATGACCGGCGGCGTGCTGGGCGCGTGGTCGGACGAACTCGCGGCGGCGATCGTCGAACGACTGGCGGCGAACCTCCAGCAGGGGGCGTTTGATGCCATGATCTTCTCGAACGTCAGGACGAGCACGGCGGTGTATCGCGCGCTGCTGGCCCGCGCCGGATGGTCGAGGCCCAGCGTGTTTCTGGCGCCGGAGCCGCATTGGATCATGCATCTGCCGCCAAAGAACGAGGAGATGTGGCAGCGGATCAGCAGCCGCCACCGCTCCCAGCTTCGGCGGGCCAGGCGGAAACTGGAGGAGGATGAGGAGATTGCAGGCGACGTGGACTTCCGCCATTTCCACGACAGCGAGAGCATCGCTCAGTTCTGCCAGGATGCGGAGGCCGTGGCGTCCAAGACCTATCATCACGGTCTCGGCGTCGCCTTCAAGAACGACGAGTTCTACAACAAGCGATGCCAGTTGTTCGCGTCCAAAGGCCAGTTCCGGGGTTACGTGCTCTATCTGAACGGCGTGCCGCGGGCTTTCTGGATGGGATGCATGTATGGCACGATCTTCCACTCGCAGGACGTTGGCTACGACCCGCAAATGAAGGAATTCCAACTCGGCTCGTTGCTCCTGGTGCATGTCATCGAGGAACTGATCAAGGAGAAGTGCACCTGTCTGGATTTCGGTCTGGGCGACGCAGAATACAAGCAACGGTTCAGCGATGAGTCCTGGTATGACTGCGACGTGACATTCTATGCGCCCACGCTCAAGAACCGGATCGTTATCTTGTTAATCCGTTCGGCGGACCAGATCCGGAAAGCGGCGCAGAAATCCTCCTTTGCCGCCCGGATCAAACGCTTGTGGCGCGATCGCGCAGCACAGAAAGCTACAAGCGAGAAGTCAGAAACGAAGAGTTGAGAGTTCAACCCCCTTCATTTCGTTCCTCATCCAGCAGCGCCGTCAGATCTCCCAGCCTCCGTATCGTCGCACCGTCCCAAGGATGCTTGCCGGCGCGTTCCACCAGCACGGCGCCCATGCCCACCGCCAACGCGCCGAGCACGTCGTCGCGGTAGCTGTCGCCAACGTGCAGCACTTCCTCGCCGCGCGCCACGCCGAGCGCCGACCACGCCGCATGGAAAATCTTCGGGTCCGGTTTCTCCACACCCACTTCGCAGGAGATCGTCACGGCGTCCAGCAATGGCATCAGTCCCAGCCCTTCCAGCACCGGCCGCAGGCGATGGTCCCAGTTCGACAGCAGCCCCACCTTCAGGTCCAGTTTCCTCACCGCCATCAACGTCTCAATGGCATCGGGAAACAATCGCCACACCTCCGGCGCTGCAAACAAATCATAAAGCTCGTGAAAATACGCCTCCCGGTCCGGCAGCGTCACGCCCGCCATCTCCAGCGTCTGGAACACCATTTCCCGCCACCATTCCCGCTGGCTCACGTTGCCCGCCGCGGCCACCGCGCTGTCGTGGTGGCACGCCACCCACGCCCGCCGGAACCCATCCTCCATCGCCGCCGCGTCCGCTGTCACGCCATGCCGCCGCGCCGCATCCGCGTAAATCTCGCCGACCGACGGATGCGGATAGAGCAACGTCCCGCCCGCATCAAACGTCACCGCCCGCAGTTTCCCATGCCCGTTGATCACTAACCTCTGATTACTGTCCACACTCATTGGTTCAACCCCGCCTCCAACCGTCGCCGCTGCACCAATGCCAACGTCTCGCCCACCAAGTAAAGCGAGCCTGCCACTAGCACCACGCCATCGCGTTCGCTGCACTCCTCCAGCGCCGCCGCCACCGTGTTCGCGTTGCGCACCGGCACGCCCGGCGCAGCCCGGCGACAAATCTCCGCCAATTCCCCCGGGCTGGTCGTGCGCTCGCTCGGCACGCGCACCGTCAACACCTCCGTCGCGCGCGGCGCGAGCGCCCGGCAGATGCCCTCGCGATCCTTGTCGCGCAGGATGCCGAGGATCATCGTCAGTCGTTGCCCTCGGAAATGCTGCTCCAACGTCGCGCCCAGCACCTCGGCGGCTGCGGAATTGTGCGCACCGTCGAGCACAACCGTCGGTTTGCCCGGCATCACGTGAAACCGGCCGGGCCACCGCGTCCGCGCCAATCCCTCGCGGATCATTTCATCAGACACCTTCAGCGCCAGCCGCGCCGCCGTGACGGCAGTCATCGCGTTCACCACTTGGTGCACTCCCAGCAGCGGAATCGCGCACTCCATGCCGCCCATTCGAACCTGTTGACCACGCAAATCTTCGCCGAGCAGTTCGCAGTCGCCCGGTCGAACCACTGTCAACGGCGCACGCGCCTCCGCTGCTATGCGCGAGATGACCTCCAGTGCCACAGGGTCTGACGCCGCGGTCACCACCGGCACGCCGGGTTTGATGACGCCGGCTTTTTCCACAGCGATCTTCGCAATGGTATCGCCGAGATACGTGGCGTGGTCGTTCTGCACATTGGTAATCACGCTCACCAGCGGCGGGACGATGTTGGTCGCGTCGAGTCGGCCGCCCATGCCGGTTTCCCACACGACGAGGTCGCAACGCCGCTCCTGAAAATAGCGCAACGCGATCGCCGTAATCGCCTCAAAGAATGTCGGGTGCGCGTGCTCCGGCATTTCCGCCACCCGCTGCATCAGCGGCCGGATCTCGCTCACCAGCCGCACCACGTCGGCTTCCGTAATCGGCTGGTTGTTCACCTGGATACGCTCGCAGAAACTGACCAAGTGCGGCGACGTGTAGAGGCCGACGCGCAGGCCGGCGCGCTGGCCAATGGCGTTGAGCATCGCTGCAACGCTACCCTTGCCGTTGGTGCCGGCGATGTGGATGAAGCGGCCCACCAGCGGCGGCGTCTCGTGGGGATTGCCCATCAACGCCAGCAAGGCACGGATGTTGTGCAGGCCCAGCTTGATGCCGAAAAGCTGAATGCCGTAAAGATACTCGACTGTTTGCTCGTATGTCACCGCAGCCGACGCTAGCACGCGTCGCCAATGTCGGTCAACGGAACGGCGAGCATAACGAAACCTCCGCTTGAGCCGGTTGCGGCACGAAATCTTGTCACGTATCGTCGCGGTTGTTCTGCTAAAGACAAGTGGCACGCGATGACGGAGACAGCAACCAGGTTAACGATAGCAGCAGGCACGGTGATGGCAGCCACCGCGGCCGGCTACGTCTGCCGCCTTCTCGGAGTGGCCGGTGACCGCGCGGCCCGGAAAATCATGACGTTTGTCGGCGTGTTCGCCTACCCCATCGTTGGCGGTCTGAGCATCTGGGGCACGCCGTTGCACCTGACGGACATCGGCTTGCCGCTATTCGCGGCGGCGCACATCGTAGCCATGACGTTCCTGTCACTGGCTCTGGCACGTTTCGTTACGCGCGACCGCGCCGAGACCGGCTTGTTTGCAACGGCAGGCGGCACGGGCAACAACGGCTTCACGATGGGCGCGTTTGTTCTATACCTGCTCTACGGCGAGCCGGGCATGGGACTGTCCAACCTCTACATCCTGCTGTTCACGCCAACAATGGTGGTGCTGCTCTATCCGCTTGCGCGCCACTACTCCGACACGCAACCGTCCGCTTCTCTGCAAAAACTGATTGTAAGCAGCCTTTTCGACTGGCGCTCGGCGGGACTGCCGGTGGTGGTGCTGGGGATCGTCCTCTCGGCGATGGGCGTGCCGCGTCCGCCGCAAATCGTCGCGTGGCATGTGTTGGACATTCTGGTGTTTGGCATCACTCCGATGGCGTTCTTCGGCATCGGCCTGTTGCTGCACTTCTCGCGAGTGCAGACATTGTGGCGGATGTTGATCGGGCTGGCTGTGGCGCGGTTCGTGCTCGGCGCGGCGGTGGGCTTGGCACTGGCCTGCCTGACCTGGTGGACCCCGCTGGCGCTGCGCGACCTGCGGTGGAATGTCGTCGTCGTCCAGTCGTTTGTGCCAACCTCCGTGACGATGGTGGCGCTGGCGAATATGTTTGACCTGCGCCCGCGCGAAGCCTCGGCGCTCTTCGTCGTCAACACCGCCATGTATCTGCTGCTGGTCCTGCCGGTGGTGATGTGGCTGTTCGGTGGTCACTAAACAACCAATCGTCAACCAAACTTCGTCGCGCGACTGGTTGAGCGGCCCCACGTGCGCGGCAGCGGCAACTCGCCGCCGGAGCCGCCAGCGCCCGGCTCCAACGGCAGCCAATCCTCCTCATAAACCGGGTCGAGCGTGTTCTCGCGAAGCGCCTCCGGCAGCGCGCCGACCTTGATCTCCATCTCGCGCTGCGGCACGAACGGACACTTCGCCTTCTCGCCGAGCAAGTGCGCCGCCTGTGATTCCGCCAGCAGCCGCGTGCCGCTCTTGACGCTGCACGCGCCGTAGCGCGCCTCGATTTCCTCCAGCGCGTGGTGCAGCTCGCGACGCCTGAACTCCGGATGATCGCCAAACAAATCCGGCTGCAAGTTCAGCGGCTCGAAGTTCCAGAAATGAATGCACACCTGCCGGATCGGCTGCCGCTGACCGGCAACCAACTCGCGAAACACCCGTTCAACAACCGGATCAATCGCGCGCGGCTCGAACTGCGCCGCCGGAAACCGCACGCTCCGTCCGACGCCCTCGAAACCACGAAATCGCACAAACAGCCCCATTTCCCGTGCCTTGAGGTTCTCGCGGAAAAACGTCGTGATCACCCGCTCCGTCTGATCCAGCAAAAACAGTAGCGCCGCTTCACAGTCCGGCTCATCGTAAGGCAACGTCGTTGCGCTGCTGATGCACGTGCGGGTGTTATGGGCAAACGAGAGCGTTTCATGGAGTTCGCCGCGCGCCAGCAGCCACAGTTCCAGCCCGAACACACCAAACCGTCGCCGCAGCATCTCCAGCGGTAGCCGCGCCGCATCGCCAAGCGACCGCACGCCCAGCGACCGCAACGCCCGCGCGCGCCGCTCGGCGATACCTGTGAGTTTTTTCACCGGCGTCGGCGCGAGAAATTCCTGTTCATGGCCCTCCGGCACCTCGAAGAAATTGTCCGGCTTGCAATGCTCCGTCGCCAGCTTCGCCAGCCAGCGGGACGACCCCAATCCCGCCGAAATCGGCACACCAACCTCTGTCGCAATCTGCTGTCGGATTCGCTCCGCCAGTTCGGTCGCCGTGCGACAACCGAAAACCCGCGGCGAATCGGTAAAGTCGAGAAACCCTTCGTCAATCGAGGTGGGCACCATCGTCGGCGTGTAGTTTTTTAACCGCTTGAATATCTCCAACGACAATCGCCGATACTCGTTGTAGTGCGGTCGCACCAACACGCCCTCCGGACATTTGCGCCGTGCCTCGAAGCAAGCCATGCCGGTGATGAGACCGTATCGCTTGGCGATGTAATTGGCGGCAATGACAATGCCGTCGCCCCGACGCCCGCCGCCGACATACACCGGCCGGTTGCGCAACGCCGGGTCCAGCGCGATCTCGCACGAGGCGAAGAACGCATCGCCGTCCACATGCAGGATTCGTTGGTGACGCAACGCCATACCACACAACCGTGTGGTCCCCTACCCCGCTTGTCAAGCCATCACCTGTGGGAGCACAATGGATCAAAACCCCACGCCGATTCCAAAATGCCGGCTTCTGTAGAAAAACCCGCCAGAAATGCCGCCGTAGCCATACGGATCATAATACACCGGTGACGCCAACGCATAGGGCGCCGCCCAATACCCCCGCCGTCCGGCCCACCACCCACCCCTGCCACCCCAACCGCCACCCCAACCGCCACCCCAACCGCCACCCCAACCGCCCCACCCCGGCGTGTTCCAACCGTAGCCCATATACGGAGCAGCCATGCCATAGCCCATGGGCGGCGGAATCACGGTCGCCGTCGAAGATGGCTCCGCTGGCGGACGACTGATCAGCGATTCAATCCGCGCGTAATCCACCGTGACGCCAGCCGCCTCGCCGGGCCGCAGCTTGGGAATGTAGTCGCTTTCCGTCGTCAACTTCGGCGCAGGCACGCGTGCCAGATTCTCTTCCGGCGTGGGAGCCGCGCGGAATCTTGCATTGGGATCGGCTGCGACAGCCGACGCGATCGGGAGGCCAGACTTTTCGTCCTGTTGCGCTAGAATCAATTCGCTGGCGAAGCGCCCCGCCTCGTTGCGCCAATGCGAACTCCACGCCTGATCACCTGCGCCGTCGCCCGGCGCCTCTGCCATCATCTGCGCCCACCCCAAGTTGGTTTCGAGCGTCTTGGGGTCAGTCGCTGCTGTTCCGGCAACGCTCTGTAGTGCCAGCGCAAACATTGCGCCGGTCGTGATTGTTATCTTGAACATTTTCATAAAGCCGTGTCTCGTTGCCTCGGCTGCTTGCGCCGCGCGCCGCCGGGATAACGTATTTGCGGGCTTTCGACGCTGTCAAGCGCCGCCGTATTCAGGCTCATCAGTTGCGCAAATACGGCAGGAACTGCGTGCGAAACCGTTCATCGTAATTGAAAAGCACCCAGCCGCCGGCGCGGCTGCTGTGAGCCAACGCCACGAGTTGCTGAAGCTGGCTGCCGCTGGTGCATTTGTAGGCAGCGATGCCGACATAGATCGGCACGCGGCCGTTCACCAGCGCGCGCTCTTCTGAGAGGCGCTTGGCGAACATCGCCGGATCGGTCGAGTAGTTCATCGGACAAATGAAATCAAGATAGCCAGCATCCACCCACGCCTTCCAGTTCTGGCCACGATCACGGCGGACGCTCGCCAATTCCGGCCACACGGCCGCGGAGATGCGCGTGGACGGGCGTGCGCGCCGCACGGCGGGGCTGATTTCGGCAACCATCCGCGTCATGATCTGCTCGCGCCATGATACGAAGGTTCGCGCGAGCCGGCCGCCCTTCATCACATCGCGCGGCCACGAGGCAACAGTGGAACGCGTGTCGCGGCAAAATCGTTTCCTGCAAGTGGCACAACAGCACGGCTCCGCGTCAATCCAGCGCAAATAGTCGAGATGCACGCCGTCGAATGGATACTTCGTCGCCAGCTCGACCGTAGCGCGCACTTCCAGCGAGCGGTTCCAGTCATGCGACGGGCAAAGCACCGGCGCGCGATAAGATGGTCGCAGCACACGGCCGCTCCGGTCGAGTTGAACCCGGCCTTCGCGAACGGCGCGTTGCTGGCTCTCCGCCGGCGCGTCTTTCATCTGGAAGCAGACGCGCCACGCGTGGACCTGAATCCCATAGCGCCGCGCCGCGGCCAGACAGAGCGCGGCCTCATCGCGACCGGCGTAAAAACTGCCGGGTAGCACCTCGCTACGATAGTAAGCCGCGCCGCCGGTGGAGAATTTCACGAAGATGGCATTCATCCGCGCGGCGTAAAGCTCCGCCATCACTTTCTGCCAATCCACGCCGCGCGGATCATGCAGCCAGATGCCGCGCATTTCGTCCGCCCGAGAAACCAGCGGAGGTTGTCCTGGCAAAGCCGAACCCGACGGGGCCAAAGAAATCGGCGTCTTTGCGTTGACCTGCGCCGG
Source organism: Verrucomicrobiota bacterium (assembly GCA_026397915.1). Taxonomy (GTDB): domain Bacteria; phylum Verrucomicrobiota; class Verrucomicrobiia; order CAIQCK01; family CAIQCK01; genus CAIQCK01. The sequence goes on along the minus strand of JAPLTX010000034.1, from coordinate 47,371 downwards.
CGGCAGCGGCGTTCCCGATGCGGCGCGCCGAGGAGCGCACCCAGCCGGCAAGAGTGCCATCAAACACGCCAGCGAAACAAGATGGTAAAAGGTTTTCATGAATCAGCGGCGGGAGTATAGCCGCGTCCTTCCCCAACTCCAAGTGCGCGAACCGACAAACTGTTTCAGCCCGCCCTCGTGTATTCCTCCAGCAACCGCAGATAAATGCGATATTGTTCTATCGAAACCGCCGGCGGCGTCTGGTGGTCCACACTGGGAATAAACCCACCGCGTTTCATCAGCGGCATGAGTCGCTCGAACTCTGCCCGCATCGCCGCCTCGCCCTTGTCCATCGTCAATTTGTTGAAATGGCCCACCATCCGCAGCGTCGGGAACTGCTCGCGCAACCGGTCGCCGTCCACGCCGGCCTGCCGCTCCAACGGCAGCACGCCCGCCACGCCAACGCCTTGCAGCCACGGCACCAGTTGCGTCACGTCGCCGTCGGTATCCACGATCAGTGAGATGCTTAACTCGTCCAGCGCGGCGATCAGTCGGCGGTAATACGGTGCCAAGAACTCCTCGAACACCGCTTGCGAAATCATCGGGCCATGGTTGTAGCTCATGTCCTCCGCCAGTGTCATGAATGTCGGCACGCACACCTTCGCCATCTGCCGCACAAGCCGCAGGTTGAATTCCGTCAGGTCGTGGTTCATCGCATGGACCAGCTCCGGCTGGTCGTAGAACGCGTAGCTCAGTCGCTCGATGTTCATCAGCGTCCGTGGAAACCAGAACCATCCTTCCAGCGTCGCCCACACCACCGCCTCGCCGTGCGACTGTCTTGCAGCCCACGGCCGCATCGCTTCAATGGCGGCCGAGTGGTCCGGGTAAAGCCGCGGCTTCACGCGCTGGTAATCGTCCATGTTGGCAACAATGCCCTCGACGTGGTGCTGCGTCGCCTCGATCGTCGCCTCGGTCGTGCTGAACCAGAACTGCTGATACGGATCGAGGCCGAAATACTGCGCGATCTCGAAGACCTGGCTGGATGCGAGCGACTTTGGCAATCCCTCGTTGTGCCAACGCGCGATGGTCTCGTCCCACCACATCGCCCACTCCCATCGCGGCAGGCGATCCACAGGTTGAAAACCCATCACCGCACGGAAACGTTCGACGTGGTTCATGGTCATTCCTGGTTATTGAGGTTCACTTGTCGCCAACAAGCAGTTGCTCCACCACACGCAACGTCACCGGACCGATCAGGCCGGACGGCTGGAGTGGTTCGGAGCCTTCCCACTGGCGCCATGTGGCGAAGCTCACTGGCGCGTCGGCGGGCGGGGCGTCTTGCGGCACCCATGCGGGCCACTTGGAGATCACGCCGTTGCGACCGTTGTAGGCCACGCCCAGCGCAGCCATCTTCTTCGCGTCGCCAATCAGGCGGTTTACCCAGAGATTCGTCACGCGGATTTCCAGATCGTTCTGGCCGTCTTTCAGCGCGCCGGTCACGTCCACGCGAAACGGCTGTTTCCAGAACACGCCGAGGTTGCGGCCGTTGAGGATGACTTCGGCGAGATTCCGGACTTCGCCGAGGTCGAGGAAGATTTTGGATTTTGGATTTTGGATTTTGGATTCAAACGTCTTGCGATAGGTCGCGGTGCCGGAGAAGTGGCGGATGCCTTCGTCGGCGTGGCGGGAGAGGTCCATGAGACGCGGCAACTTGACTGAAGCGGGTGCGCCTCGGTTGGGCTGGAAGGTCACGTCCCAGTTGTCATTGAGCGCCATAGCCGCGGGCTGCTCGGTTTCCTGGATCAGTTTGCCGTCCTCAATCCACAGTTCGCGGCGGGGCGCGGCGGCGACGCTGCTTGTGGCGCGGTCGGCGATCTGTTTGGCGTCGAGGGCCGTGGGAATCAATTCGATGCCTGCGACCTCGCCTTTGAACGGGCCGGGGCAGCCGGGATGAACCGTGAAAGCTGACGCTGCGGCCGTGCCAGCGGGTTTGCCGTTGACGTAGAGTGTCGGCTGGCGGTCGCGATAGACGATGGCGATGTGCGTCGAGTCGTTGATCGGCTGTGTCGCAACGATGCGCGGCGCGAGGTAACGCGCGCCGTGCTCCCACACTGCCACGCCGTTGCGGCCCACGCTCACGCCCGCGTTGATGTGGCCCACGCCGAACATCAGTTCGCCCTGACGGGTGATCACCGCAAAGTTCTGGCCGCGCGGCATCGTGATACCGTTGTCGGCAGCCTTCACTAACTCAATCTCGGCGGAAGGCTTCGCGCGAAGGAGCAGTGTGAAGTTGTTGGTCGTGCCGGGATTCTCCGTCTGTAACTGCAATTTGCCAGCCGTGGCGGTTGCGCTCGCGTCAGGTTTCACGGCCAGCGGTGAGGAGGGCTTGCGGAACACAACGAACCACGAGCCGCGCGGGTCGAACGGAATCTGCACCGTCGTGCGCCCGCCGCGTTCCTCAAACCGCGCCACGTCGCGCTTTTGGCCTGTGGCGGCGTCCCACAGTTCCGGCTGGCGGCCAGTCACACGAAACGTGCAAAGCGCGTCGAAGGCGCTGTCGGATTGGTTCGAGACGAAATACCAATCGGTTCCCGCGTCATCCGTTCGATGAATCCACAGCAACGTCTGAACTGGCGGCGCCACCGCCGCCCACGACCGTTCGCTCGGATTATCCGTGGAACTGAGTTTCGATAATCCGGCATCGTCCTCATGCGCGAAGTCCGGCATGAGGCCGAACTTCTTCTCTACCGCGTCGAAGCTCCCGCTGACGACGACGTTGCCGGTGGCTGTGATCTTCTTCCACAATGCGGCGACTTCCTCGTCCGGTGTCATGCCCTGCGCGCGCGTGAACTCTCGCGGCGCGGCGACCTTCGCGCCGGCCTCGGCCAACCGCAGCACCTCGCGCATCAACGCTGGCGTCGCGCGGCCCGTGGCGGGCAACATCAGCACGCGGTAACGCATCCCGTTCTTGTGGGCGATGACGCCGCGCTCGACGTGCGATTCGCGCAGCGCGTCGAGGTTGGCGAAGTCGTAGTCGTAGCCAGCGGGCAACGGGATGGCCAGTTCCTGTTTCCAGCCGCCGTAGCTCGGCGCGCCTTCATCGAGCATCACCAGCGCGTCGGCGACGAAGCGGCCCTGTTGCAACAGCGATTGGCAGCGCGTGAGATAATCCACCCACGCCTTGCCCGGCTTCCACCACGTGCTGGTGCGCTCGAAGTTGATGCCGTAAGGGCCGAATGTCATGCCGGGCACGAAGCGCATCCACGGCTGGTGCGCGTAGCGGTGGAAGTAATACTGGTTGACGCCGAGGCAGAACGCACGGTCGCCGAGCGTCTTGAGGCTCCACGGGTCGTCGAGCCATTGGCCTCGCCCGGCGGTGAACGCCTCCGCGCCCGCGATCTGCCGCCCGCTCAAGTGCGCGGCGCTCGCGGCGACCTTGCAGTCCACGCGCGGGCCGCCGCCGACCCAGAATTCGCCACACGGCATGTCGTTGGCGCGCGCGAAGTTCATCGGGTCATACATGAACTGCTGCCGGCCGAACGACTCGGCGCGGAATTCGATGCCGCGTTGATGCGCCAACTCCATCGAACGTTTCCAGTAGTTGTCCACGAGCAGGTCGGCGATGGTGCGGCGGAAATCCCAGAGGAACCGCTCAGACTTGTCGCGCGAAGCGACGACACGCCCGCCCGCGAGCACTGGCAGCCACGGCGTGAGGTCGTAGCCGCGCCGCGCGCGGAACTCCACCGGGAACTTCGCCGTCCAGTTCTGGATGCCGACTTCCCAGCTATCAATCCACGTGTGCTTGAAGGCGCGCTTGCCGGCGGGCGTGGCCGCGGCGAGCACCTTGTCCACGAACGCCTCGTGTTGTGCTTCGACGCCGCGCGGATTGAATTTGTCGCACTCCAGCCCGACGCCCGCCTTGGTGGCAGGAGCGTTGTGCGCGCCCGTCGGCGTGTGGCCGATCCGCAACACCGTCCAATCGCCTTCCGGCGCGACCCACTTCGCTTTGCCAGTGAGGACGACGATGCTCTTTGGCGCGATGCCGGGCGCATCGGCCGCGCCGGCGTCGAGATAGCGATCCGCGCCGCCGCCGTGCTCGGGGTGAGCGGCGGTCGCGGACTTGGCCTGCCAGATGTGAATTCGGTCGCGGTTCGACAACGTCGCTTCGCCAATTCGAATTTGTGGCGTTCTGAAAAAGCTTTCTGGCGGAAGCAGCAGCCGGAAGTGCTGCGCCGTGACCGGTTCGAACACGATGGTCAGCTCCGTGGGCTTCCCCCGCCACGAGCACGGAAGCTTCTTCACAGTGCGCCACGTCTTGCCATCATCGCTGGCCTCGATGGTCGCGATGGGACTGCCGAACACCGCCAAGCCGTCCACCTTCGACAACGTCAATTCGCGCGCCGTCGCGGGCTTATCGAGATCGAACCGAATCTCCACTCCACCGCCATCCGGGCGTTTCAGCACAATCCCCTTCTTCGAGCACACCCCCGGCGTCCGGTCGCCGTCTGGCGTCGGGAACGCGACCACTGCGACATCGCGGTAGTAATCGAGCAGGCTCTCCGGCTGCGGCAGCTTCGTGATCTCGACCGTCTCGCCGCCGCGCACCCGCATCTCGCTCCACGTCAGCCGTTGCATCGCCAACTCCGGTGGAATTGATGGCCCACCCGCATTGCCCCAGCCGTCGCAGAGCGCCGAGCCGAAGTCGAGGCCGAGCCGCGCGCTCTCGTTGAGCATGTGCTGGAAGCAGTCCTGCCACGCTGGCGACATGAAGTCCTTCGTCTCGACCAGTCCCGTCGGCAGCGCCACGCTGACGTTCATGAACAGCGTGCCGGCGAGACCGATCTCCTTCATCGCCTCCAGGTCGGCGGTGATGCCGGCCTTGGTGATGTTCCCGCTCATGTGGAACCAGTAGGCGCGCGGCCTCGCAGACTGTGGCGGCGAAGCGAACGCTTTCGCCAAATCGTCCGCAGCCATTCCGGGATTTGCCAGCGCACAGAGCGCCAGCAACAAGGGCGTTATTCGCGTTTTCATATAGCGGTCCTCTCGCTCCGCGAGAGGGGATCGTTCACTGTTTCGTCTCGCGGAGCGAGACGACTACTTTCACCGGACCGAGCAGGCCGGAAGAGAGCAGTTCGGCGGGCTTTCCGGTTTTCTTGCGCTCCTCGCACTTTTGGCAACGATAGCTGCCGCTCGACATGTCATCATAGGTGCGCACGTTCGTGACGGTGAGCCGCTTCTCCTTCGGCAACGTCGCGTCGCCGATGAGCCGGTTGGGCCAGAGGTTCGCCACTTCGATTTCGAGCTTGTTCGCGCCGGGTTTCAACGCGCCGGTGATGTCCACCTGCCACGGCGCGGTCCAGACAACGCCGAGATCGCGGTCGTTGAGGCGGACACGGGCGACGTTTTTCACAACGCCGAGATCGAGAAGAATCTTGGATTTTGGATTTTGGATTTTGGATTGGAACGTGATGCGGTAGGTCGCCGTGCCGGAGTAGTAGCGGATGCCGGGTTCGGGGCGCGCTGTCCAGTCCGCCAGTTTCTCGAACACGACGCGCTCTGGCCCGCCCCACTTCGGATCGAAGGAAACCTCCCAGGGGCCGGCCAAAGTAGTCCTCTCGCTCCGCGAGAGGAGATTCTTCGCTGCGGCGACTCGCGGAGCGAGACGATTACCATTCCGGAACACCACAAACCAACTCTGGCGTGGCGCAAATTGCAGCGGGACGACGGTGCGGCCATTCTCTTCGAGCCACTCCGGCAGGTTGCGGATGCTCGCGGTGACGGCGTCCCAGAGTTCAGGTTGTTTGCCAGCGACGCGGAACACAACGTCCGCGGCGGCATTGAGCGCGCTTTGGTTGCTGATAAAGTAAATCTCCGTCGCGCCGTCACGGCGATGAATCCAGTCGAAGTTTGCGCACTGCGATGTGCTGCGAAATTCGATGTCCGGCGCCAGACCATCGGCGCGGACCACTGCGTCCAACGGGCCTTCACGAATGACCGTCACGCCGGCTTCGGCCAACTGGTTGACCTTCTTCAGCGTTGCCGGCGACAAGATCGCGTCGGGCCGGTGGGACAACACGAGGTAGCGGTAGCTCATGCCGTCGGGCAACGTCAGCCGGCCGTCCTTCGCCGTTGCGCGCGTCAGCAGCACTTCGGCATTGAGCACGTCGTAGTCAAAACCGGCCGGACGCGCCGGCTGTTGGTCGGGCCGCGGCGCGATGAAACCGGGAATCGCCTCGTCCTGCAGATAGGCAAAGTCGGCGACAAACAATCCCTGCCGGAGCATGTGCTGGCAGCGGGCGAGATAGGTCAGCCACGCGCCGCTCATCGGCCACCACGTCAGGTTGCAGTCGAAGTGCGTGCCGACGTGCGCCCATTGGAAGCCGGGTTTCGCGTCGAGCCGCGGCTGGTGAATCCAGAAGCAGAGCACGTTGCGGGTCAGCCCCTCGCAGAACGCGGCGTCGCCTATGTCTTTCATGCTCCACGGATCGTCAATCCAGTCGTCACCGAACGACGTGAAGGCTTCGGCTTGGCAGTCACGTTTGCCGTAGATGTGCGCAGCGCACGCCGCCTGTTTCAGGCTCGGATTGTGGTGATGCGTGATCGGGCCGTCGGGTTCGCTGTTGCGTTTCCAAAACTCGCCCATCGGCACGTCGTTGATGCCCTCGCACTGCAGCGCGTCAATCCAATGCCCGAAGAACGGCCCGCCCGATTCGGGATGCGTGCCGCGAAGGCCGCCCTTCAACGTCAGCTCGCGCAAACGGCCGTAGTAGTTGGCCGCCACCAGATCGGCGGCGGTGCGGTGATAGTCCTGCAAAAACCGGCCCGTCTCCGCGGCGTTGTCCACGGTCCGCCCCAACACCGCCGGCAGCCACGGCAGCAGATCGTAGCCGCGCCGCCGCTGGAACTCCTCGCGCATCCGCGGCGTCCAAGTCGGCACGCCGAATTCCCAACTATCAATGTGGAAATACTGCAACGTCTTCCCCACGAGCGGCCCGGCGTCGGCGATCAGCTTCGCGCCGGTCTCGGCGAAATGCGCCTCCATTGCCTCGGCGCTCATCGGGTCAATCTCCAGCCCGCTCGGCCCCGATCCGACACATTTGATCTTGTTGCCGTGAAGCGTGAAGCCGATGCGCAGGATGTTCCAACTGCCCGGCGGAACCTCCCAGTTCAACTGCCCGTTGCCATCCATGAACTTCTTCACGTCCACCGCGCGGCTGCGTTCCCACAATCGCCCCCGCGCTGTTCCCCTCGCCAGATCTTCTTTTGACAGCAGCGCGATCTCGGCCACCTGCACGTTCCAGTTTTCCTGGCCGCGGAACGGATGCGACGACAGGAACACGACCCGGAAGTGCTTCGCCCGCGTTTCGCCAAAGGAGATCGTAACCTTGTCCTGCGTTTCCAGCGTCAACCGTTTCAGCGGGCGGAAAGTTCGTCCGTCCTCCGAACACTGCACCTCGATCTCTTTTGGCGCGCAGTGCAGATACGGTTTCAGGAAAAGCCCGGCTGCTGGCCACGCCTCGGCCAGGTCGAATTGAAGATATTCCGGCTTCGCGGGCGTCGGCCCCATGCCGGGCTTGTGGCCGTTGGAAACCCAACGGGTGTCGTCCTCGCCGTCCTCGGCCAGCGCGGGACCGTAGTGTTGATATTGTGAGCTTGCGCGCAACGTCATTTCCGGCCGATCGCCCGCCACGACCGGACAGGCCAGCACGGCGATGTCACGATAGAATTCCTGCACTGCAGCCGGTTTCGGCAGCGCCGCCGTAACGCGTCCCGGCCCTTTCACGATGGTCTGCGAGGCGACGAGTTTCTTCGCCGCGTGCTCGTGCGTCACCCACGGGCCGCCCGCGTTCCAGCCGCTGCACAGGTTGACGCCCAGCACGATGCCGCACCGATCCGCCTCCCGAACGGCGTGCTTGTAGAGTTCGCGCCACTCGTCGCTCATGAACGCCGGCCCACGCGGCGCATCCGGTCCCGCTTGGCCCGCGTCGAAGAGCAGCGCGCCGCTGATGCCTTTGTTGCGCATCTCCTCGAAGTCGCGCGTGATGCCCTCCTTGCTGGCCGCGCCGTTGAGCCACCACCAGTAGCACCACGGCTTCGATTCGTTGGGCGGCGAGGCGAACGCCTTCGCCAGATCATCAACCGCCATTCCTGCACTCGCCAGCGCAGCGAACACTAGCAGCACAATCGTGTTTCGCGTTTTCATAGTAGTCCTCTCGCTCCGCGAGAGGTCATCATTCATCATTTCGTCTCGCGGAGCGAGACGACTACCTTCTCCGCCGTCTGCAACGTCACCGGGCCGATGAGGCCGGCCGGAACAAGCGGCGCGTTCTTCGGGAGCGAATCCTTTGTGACAAAGGTCTGGCGCTTGTCGGCGGGCAACGTGCGGTCACCGACGAGGCGGTTGTTCCATGTGTTGACGACCTCAATCTCCAGTTCGTTGCGGCCGGGCTTGATGGCGTCGGTGATGTCCACGCGCCACGGGGCGAGCCAGAGCGTGCGGAGCGTCTGGCCGTTCAACCGGACAGTGGCAAGGTCGTGGACTCTGCCGAGGTCGAGAAAGAGGCGTGAAGCGTGAAGCGTCGAGCGTGGAGCGTCGAAGGTCTTGCGATAGATCGCTTTGCCGGAGTAGTGGCGGATGGTTTCTTCGGAGCGCGTCGTCCAGTCTTCGAGTTTGTCGAAGGTTGCCTTCTCTAACGCGAACTGCACTTCCCACGGGCCGGTGAGTTCTTGCGGGGCGGGCACAGAGGCAACGTTGAGTGTCCGCGTCTTGCCATCGGCGGTCTTAAGCTCGTAGTTGCCGGGCTGCCATGCCAGCGCACCGTCGCGTGTGAGTTCGATGGTGCTTGCCGCCAGCGGCACGCCGGGGCGCGGCATGATCTTCGTCAACCGTGCGACCTCGGCGTCGCTGAGAGCGCGAGGGATGCTCTCGAAGCTGCCCAGTTCGCCACGGAACTTTGCACCCGCGCTCGACGGTGCGTGGACGGTGAAGTTGCTCTTCAGGCCGCGATGTGCGAGGACGCCGTTGAGGTAGAGACTCGGCTGGCCGTCGCGATAGACCACGGCCACGTGTGTCCAGTCGGCCAACGGCGCGGCATGGACCAGCACAGGTGCGAAGTAGGACGCGCCATGTTCGAAGACGGCGACGCCGTTGCGCCCGACAGCGAAGCCGCTGCCGGCGTGGCCGGTGCTGCCGAAGGTGTTGCCGTGTGCGGGGAACACCACGTCGTTGCGCGGCGCGCCAAGCCCGCTGGCGCCTTTGTTCGCTTCGGGCAAGAGCGTCGTGTCGGCGGCGGGCGTGGCCCACACGGCCATTGTGAAGTTGCCGGGCTTGGCGGGCGCGGCTTCCGTCTGGGCTGGCGGCGTCCACTTCGTGTCGAGCAGCAGCTCGCCGTTGCGCGTCACGGAGACGATGCGGCTCGCACCGGTCTTCTCGCGGAACACGACGAAGACCGAGCCGTGCGGGCCGAGTTGCAGCGGCAACCGCACCGTGCCGCCGGCTTCGTCATAGACGGCGGGGCGCGTGATACGGCCGGTGACGGGGCACCAAAACTCCGGCGCTTTGCCGCAGACGCGGAACGCCGCCGTCGTCGCGACCTCCTGCGCCTGCGGATTCGCCACGAAGTAGACGTCGGCGTCTTTGCTGCGGCGATGCGTGTAGAGCAGCTTCTTGCCGCTCTGGAAATCTGGCGCCATGTCGAGGCGTAATTCGGTGCGGAGTTCCGCCGTCAGCCGGCGCACTTCCTCGTCGCAGCGCGGATAGTTCTCCATGCTCGGCGAACGAGACGGCGCGGGGCCGATCACTTTCGCGCCAGCTTTGGCGAGCGCGACGATCTTCCGCAACACCTCCGGCCGCATCGTGGTGAGTTCAGGCAGCACGAGCGCACAGTAAGTCGTGCCGTGCGGGAGCGTCAGCAAGCCGTTCTTCACGCTGAGCTTGTCGAGGATGACCTCGGCGTTGATGTAGTCGAAGTCGCAGCCCGGCGGGAGTTCGAGCTGGCGGATGCCGGTCATCTTCGGCGCGTCCTCGCCGATGAAGTAGGCCACGTCGGCGACGCGCGTGCCTTGTTGCAGCAGCCAGCAGCAGCGCCGCAGGTAGTCCACCCACGCGCGGCCCGTGTCGAACCACGTGTTGTGGCGGTTGAACTCGGTGCCGAACCACGCGTTGACGCCGGGCCGGCGATCCTCCCACGGCTGGTGGATATAGACGTGCAGCACGAAGTGGTTGATGCCCTCGCAGAATGCCCAGTCGCCGCGCGCCTTCAACGCCGCGGGCGTGAGCTGGAAAGGCGAGATGGCGGACGTGAACGCCTCGGCGGAGACGACCGGCTTGCCGTAGATGTTCGCGGCCGAGGACGCGGCGCGCAACTCGACGCTGCCCAGCGGCCAGTCCGAGCCGTAACGCACCCAGAACTCGCCGCCGAGTTCGTCGGTCTGGCCGCCGTATTGGAGGAACTCGCCGGGGAATCCCCAATGGCCGTAGTTCTCCAGCCACAGCCGCAGGTCGTGGCGATGGCAGAGGTCGCGCAGGCCGCCGACGTAGTCACGGCCCACGCGGTCGGCCACCAGCCGCCGCAGGTCCCACAGGAAACGGTCCGATTGATTGGCGCTGCCGACGATCCGTCCCGTGAGCACGGGCAGCCACGGCTTCGGGTTGTAGCCGTAGGTCTTCTGGAAATCGTCGCCGAAACCATCCGTCCAGTTCTCGGAGCCGACCTCGTAGCTGTCAATCACCACGCGCCGGAACGCGCGCCGAGACTCGGCGGGCATCCGCGCCAGCAGCTTGCCCACGAAGCCGTCAAAGTGAGTGGCGATGGCCGCGCGGCTCATCTTGTCGCACTCGGGGCCTCTGCCCTCGACGGTGGTCGGGTGATTGACCGCGCCCGTGGGCGTCATGCCCGTCCGCAAGACGACCCACTCGCCATCCGGCACGTCCCAGCGCAGCGTTCCGTCGGCGCCGAGCTTGTCGCGCAAGTCAACGATCCGGCCGCGCGCCACGGCGAGGTCCGGCTGGTCGGGTTCGGGCGCGGCCGGCCAAAGATAGGCGTCCCAGAGCGGCAGCGGTTGCGGGAACATCTTGCCGAGTTGTTTCTCAACGAACCGTTCGAGCCGCGCCCCGCCGGTCAACTCGATCTCCGCCAAGCCGCCCTTGCCCGTCAAGCCCGTGACCACGAGGCGGAAATGCTTCGACGCGCGCGGAGGAAACGCGATGACCGCGGGGCCTTTGATCATCGGGCCGACGTTCACCTTGTGCTCCGGGGGCGGGCCACGCCGGTCCAGTTCAAACTCGCGCACGGTGGCGAAGACCCCGTGATCGTCGGCGGCCTGAAGCTCGCACATCACCCTGAAGTCCCCGTCGTGCGGATACAGCAGCAACGTCCTCGCGGTGAAGGCGTCTTTCGTCTCCAGATCCACCGTGAATGGCTTGCCCTTCGACGCGGCGCCTTCCGGGAATGGAACGCCGGTCGCCGGATCGCCATCGGCCAGCACGGCGGCCTGTTCCACCGCGGGACTGCATCGCACGCGCGGCGACAACGTCGCGAGCCGCGTCGCGTCGGCGCGAGGCGCCGGAAACGCCATCACGGCAATGTCCTCGAACGGTTCCTTCGGCGCGGGCAGTTTGCCCTCGAACTTCGCCGGGCCTTTGACACGCGTCTCTGACGACACCACGTAGCGCATCGCCTGCTTCGGCGTGATCCACGGTCCGCCCGACTGGCTCCAGCCCGGCCCGTTGAACACACCAATCTGCACGCCGACGCGGCCGGCTTCGCGGATCGCGTGCTCCAGCGACGCCCACCATTCGTCCGAGAAAATCCGCACCGTGCCGAGTGGCGCGTCCTTATCAACGACGTTGCCAATCAACGCGCCGCCGATGCCGACACGCGCCATCGCCTCCAGGTCGCGCGTGATGCCCTCCTTCGAGATGTTGTCGCTGATCCAATACCAGTAACACCACGGCTTCGTCTGTTCAGGCGGCGAAGCGAAGCCTTTGGCAAGGTCGTCCGCAGCCGCTCCTGTGTTCGCCAGCGCACAGAGCGCCAGCAACGTCAGCACAATTTGTTTCATAAAATAGTCCTCTCGCGGAGCGAGAGGAGATTATCTGTCATTTCGTCTCGCAGAGCGAGACGACTACTATTCAATCGTCACCGGGCCGAGCAGGCCGGATTCTACCAGTGGATCGTTCTTCTTCCAGAGCCGCCAGCTTGTGAACGTGTAGCGCCCCGTCGGGCTGGGTTTGCCCTCGGCAAGCCACGCAGGCCAAGACTTGAGGTTGCCGCTGAGATTGCGGTCGCTGTCTTCAGGAAGTTGCTCGTCGCCGATCATCCGATTGATCCAGAGGTTGACGACGCGGAGTTCGAGCGTGTTCTCGCCGGGTTTGAGCGCATCGGTCACGTCCACGCGGAACGGCGGCTTCCAGAGGATACCGAGCGGTTTGCCGTTGAGCGTCACGTCGGCCATGATGGCGACTCTGCCAAGGTCGAGGAAGATTTTGGATTTTGGATTTTGGATTTTGGATTGGAACGTCGTGCGATAGATCGCCGTGCCGCTGTAGTAGCGAATGCCGGGATCACTGTGCTTGCTCCAGTCTTCGAGCCTCTCGAACATCACCGGTTTCGCCGGGCCGCCCCATTTGGGGTCGAAGGTGACTTGCCACGGGCCGGACAAAGCAGTCCTCTCGCTCCGCGAGAGGACATCATTCTTTCCGGCGTCTCGCGGAGCGAGAGGACTACTACGGAACACCACGAACATCGAACCGCTCGGATCGAACCGCAGCGGCAGCGTCGTGCAGCCGTCTTTCATCTCGTAGACCGCCGCTAGCTCCGTGCGGCCGGTGTCGGGCCACCACAACTCCGGCTGTTTGCCGTTGACGCGGAACGTGCAGCGCGCCTCGACTTCGTTTGGCTCCGGGTTCGCGATGAAATAGACATCGGTTTCGCCGATGCGCTTGTGGATGTAGCGGATGTTTGTCGACACCTTGAAATCCGGCGGCACGCCCATCTCCGCCAGCACGCGGCTGGGGATGGCGATGTCGGGAATCGCGTCCACAGCCTCCGGGCTTTCCTGAATGTCGCCCCACGGCCCCATGCCCATCGGGCCGAGTTCCATCGCGGCGCTCCAATCGCCTTCGGCGCTCTTGGCCGCTTCCCAAGTCGCGTCGGTGCGAACGGTCTGCGTCTTGCCGTCGCGGTATTTGATGTCGAGTGCGCCCACCAATCCAGCAGGGTTCGCGGTCTCGAGCGTGTTCACGGCGGTAACGGTGATGAGGTTTGCGCCGGGCTTTAGCAGCGAACTGATGTTCATCGAGTGGCCCTGATGGAAGTTCTGACCTTTGCCGGTCTGCTGGCCGTTGACCCACGCCTCGAATGTGTTGTCGGCAGTCATCACCAGACGCGCGGACTCGACGGCACCGTCCACGTTGACGACGCGGCGGAAATAACGTGTGCCCGGCGGCGCGCTGCGGGCGGGTTTGCCTTCGGGGAACCAAATCCACTTCGCCGAGCCGAACGAACTCACGCTCTCGTAAGCCGCGTCCGGCTTCGGCTGGAATTCGCGCGGCCAGATGACGCGGCCTTTGCCGACGCGGCGGTCTCCGAACCCGTCCCATAACTCACGGGCCAACTCTTTCACTTCCTCATCACACTTCGGGTAGTCCTGCAAGCTCGGCGACTTCTTTGGTGGCGCGCCGATGACCGTGGCGCCGGCTTTGACGAGGTCGCGGATCTTCCGCAGCAGCTTCGGCGTCATCGTCTCGACCTGCGGCAACACCAGCATCCGGTAGCTCATGCCGTCGGGCAGCACGAGGCGGCCGTGTTTCACCGATATGCGCGTGAGCACGGCCTCGGGCGGGCAGGCGTCGAAGTTGTAGCCGGTGCGGTCGTAGCCGGATTTCACCGGCGACTTGAACCGCTGCGGCGAGCTTTCCGGCGCGAGGAAACAGAGGTCGGCGACGAACAGCCCTTGCTGGAGCATGAACTGGCAGCGGGCGAGATACTCGTGCCACGCGCGCGACATTTCCCACCAAGTCTGCGTGCGTTCGTAGTGCAGGCCCCACGGCCCCATGCTCATGCCGGGCGGGCGGGCGGGGTTCGTCCACGGTTGGAGCGCGTAACGATGGAACACGAAGCGGTTGATGCCCTCGCAAAACGCCCAGTCGCCGATGTGCTTGATGGCCGCGGGATGGCCCTGCCATTTCTCAAGGTTCGTCGCCGTGAACGCCTCCGCGCCGAGGATGCGCCGGCCATAGACGTGCGCCGCCGACGCCATCTCCGTGCAACTGTAGGCCGCGAACCACGGCGAGTCGCCGATGCCCCATGACCAGAACTCCGCCATCGGCTCGTCGGCGCGGCCCGCATAGGTCAGGTCATCGCACGGCGGCGTGTCGTAGGCTTCGATGGAAAGCCGGATCCCGTTGCGGTGCGCCAGCGTTCGGAAATGGCCCGCATAATTTTCGCAGAGCAGGTCGTTGACGGTCTGCCGCACGTCCCAAAGAAAACGCTCCGAAACCTCCACGCTGTCCACCGCGCGCCCACTCATCACCGGCAGCAGCGGCAACGGGTCGTAGCCGCGCAGCCGCTGGAACTCCTCGCGGAATTTCGGCGTCCAGTTCTGCGAGCCGACCTCCCAGCTATCAATGTGCGTCGAGAAGAGCGTGCGCTTCTCGCCAACGAGCGGTTTGCTGTCGGCGATGAGCTTGCCCATCAAGTTGTTGAATTGAACTTCCGCCGCTTCCTTGCTGAGCTTGTCGCACTCCAAGCCGCGACCTTCGAGCGGCGCGGGGTGATTATCCTTGCCGGTGGTCGTGTGGCCGAGTCGCAGCAACGTCCACGTGCCCTCCGGCACGTCCCACGCAAGCCGGCCGTCTTTGCCGAGCTTCGCCGTCAGGTTAACGATGCGCTCGCGCGGCACAACCGTATCCGCCACCGGCGCAGGGAACGTCGTGCGCAACGGAATCTCCTCGCGCACTTCCGCCGATTTGCCGCGGATGTGCGGGATGGTGTAGTTCGTCGCCGTCGTCGGATAAGCGAACACCGCGATATCGCGGTAGAAATCCTTGTTCGCTTTCGGCTGGTCCAGCACGCCGTCGAACCGTTGTCCACTTACGACGTTCGTCTCGGTCCAGACGATGCGCTGCATGGAAAGCTCCGGCGTAATCCACGGCCCACCGCTGCCGCACCAGCCCGCGTCGTTGTTCATGTTCACCTCCAGCCCGAGCCGGTGCGCCTCGGAACAGATGTGTTTGAACAAGTCACGCCACAGCGGCCCGGCGAACTTTGCCGGCCCTTTCGGTGCGCCTTGATCGGTTTCCATGTAAAGCACGCCGCCGATGCCAACGCGCTTCATCGCTTCGAGATCGGCGGTGATGCCGTTGCTGGAGATGTTCCCGTCGAGCGGGAACCAATACACCCACGGCCGCGCCGAATCGGGCGGCTTGGCAAAGCTGTGTGCGAGCGTGTCGGCATCGGCCGCGACGGCCCGTGGATTAGAAGCGAACATGACAGCAAGCGCTGCTGCGAAGAACAGCAAGGTCGTTCTTTTCATAGTCGTGCTCTCCTACCGCTGCGATGAGACACCAATCCCGCACCCGCGTCCATGCCCGAAATGACCAACTGTTTGCACTTTCTGGCCGTCGCGACCGCGCGTGGCTAGAAGTCAATCGTCCCTGACGGGACGGACTTGATATGGAAGTCGGTCGGCTTCATTCGCCTGACCTGGTCTTAACGTGGTTGGCCAAACGGTTGTGCATCCGCTGGACACGCTCGGCTTGCATGGGCTTGTCGGCGAGATTGGTCAGCTCGTGTGGATCGCTCTCGTGGTCGTAGAGCTGCCGGCCGCCGCGGCCTTCGTCCCACTCGATGTAGCGGAAGCGATCCGTGCTCACGCTGCGGCCGATGAGCTTCGTGTGTGTGGAAACCATCGTGCTAAAGACGACCTGCTTGCCTTTTGCGGCGGGATCGGCCAGCAACGGTTGGAGTGTGATGCCTTGCACGTGCTTCGGGATGTCGAGGCCCGCGAGTCCGGCGAGCGTGGGGTAGATGTCCGCCTGCTCGACGAGGCCCGCGCTTACACCCGGCTTCACACCCGGCGCGGTCACGATGAGCGGCACTCGTGTGCCTTCCTCGAATAGCGTCTGCTTCGCCCACAGGCCGTGCTCGCCGAGTTGATAGCCGTGGTCGCCGGTGAGAAGGACGATCGTGTTGTCGTCAAGGTGCAGTTCCTTGAGCTTGGCGAGCACGCGGCCGACTTGTGAATCCACCCACGCGGTGGAGGCGAGGTAAGCGCGACGGGCTTCGCGCGCTTCCTTCGGGTTGGGTGCTTGGAAGCGGAAGACGTTGTTATTGGGACGCAGCGCTGCCTTTGGAATGTGCGAGATATTCTCGCCGTCAGGCTGATAAAACGGCGGCATCATAATCTTCTTTGGATCGAGCAAGTCGAAGAACCTCTGCGGCGCAACGTAAGGTGTATGCGGCCGGATGAAACCCACTGCGAGGAAGAACGGCTTCGCCTTGAAACTCTTCAAGGTCTGCACGGCCTCGTCGGCGATCTGGTAATCGGTGAAATCGCGGTCGGGATGCGACGAGGCGGCGTAACAACGGTTGTAGCTCTTGCCGTGGGACGAATCGTGCGGCGGATCGGACAAGTCGCCCTCACTCCTTTCGGCCAGCTTTGCTTCATCGAGGATCTGCCCGTCCTTGTGCAGCGGCGCGCCGAGTTCCACGTCGAGCTTCGTCTTCGGATCAGGCACATGGAACACCTTGCCGATTCGCCCCGCTGTGTAGCCGGCGTTCTTGAAAAGCTGCGGCAGCGCGACCACATCAGGCAACGCCTTACGCAAGCTCGTGGTCAGGTCGAAGACCTTGGTGCGCTCCGGGTAACAACCTGTGAGGAACGAACAACGCGACGGATTGCACAGTGCGAACTGCGTGTAGGCGCGGCTGAACCGCACCCCACGCGCGGCGAGCGCGTCCATGTGCGGCGTGCGCGCATCGCGGTCGCCGTAGCAGCCGAGCGTGGTGGTGAGATCGTCCACGATGATGAAGAGGACGTTGGGCTTGGAGGGCTTGTCGGCGGCGGACAGCGGCAGGACAGCCGGCAGGAGTGTGGCGACGCAGATGGTGAGGATGTGCTTCATGGATGGCACCCAAGTCATGGCTTGCCTTTGTTTCTGCCTGCCGATGTGGAGAGCTTGTGTAAGGTTTCGCATTTTGAGATCGCGAGGCTCAGGGGCTTGAGGATCGGCTCAATGGGCTGCTCTAATTCAGTGATGAAACCCTCGCGATAGGTGGTCTTCGTTTTGACGTGATGTTCAATGGTTTGCCGATCACCGCGCTTGAGCGCCGTGACATAGGGCGGGCGGAGTCCGCGCATGTAACCGCAGTGATGCCAGCCGATGAGATAGGGCAGCGAAAACAGCTTCGTGAGGTCATCCGCATACACCTGCCCCAGCTCGTTGTAGTAGCCGACGTTCGTCGGATCGTTGTCCTTCCACAGCGGACGGCAAGCGGTGTCGCCGATGAGGATGGGCTTCTGCGCCGCCTGGTAAATCGCCGCCAGTGTGCCGCGCTGTTGGTCAGCGGGCGCGTAGTATTGGACGAAGATCACATCCACGTAATCCTTCAACACGCGCAGAGTGCGGGTCATCGCCTCGCGATGGCGGGCGTCGCGGTTGGAGTTCAGTTTGTCGCCGAGGATGAGATGGTGTTTGTCATGCTGACGGATGGCGTTACGGCGAAGCTCATACCATTGGCGCATGATCTTCTCCAAAAACGCATCGCTGTCCGCAGCGGCAGCAATCTTATCGGAAACCGAGGTCCATGAGGTGATCGCGGCGAATTCACGCCAAGTCGAAATGTCGCACCCATAGGCCATACCGGCGACCGCGGCAGAAGAGTATCGCTCCTTCATCGTCGCAAGCCACGCTTGCTTCCCTTGGCCGTCAGCGGGCAGCGACATCAGCGCGAGCACCCAGGGATGAAGGCTCGCGAGCGCATCCTGCGTGTCGTCATCCACCGTCCACGGCGGACCGTCCGTGTAGGCATAGCCCAAAACGTGCGGGTCATTGGCACGCGGCTTCACGAACTGCTCGGCATTGGCCTGAACCTCCGCAGCAAATGCATCCGCGAAAACATCCAGCGGCCTCCTGCCAAAGGCCCTGATCAACTCGGAGCGTTTCATGTTCCATCCCCACGGAACGTGCAGGCCCAACTCGACGACGTAGTAAGCGTCGCCTGCTAAACGCAGGCTCTCCAACGGCGGATTGTGCATGCCCAGCGTGTTGAACCCCCAACTCTTTAGGTTCGACGCCGCCCGACCCGCCCACTTCTTCGCGGCCTCCGAGCGGTCATTGAACCGCCCGTCAGGTAAAAACAAATCGCGCCCATAAGTCTCCAGCACGAACTGCTTGTTGTTCGGCGAAGTCCAATAGACCGGCTCCACGTGATTCATCCCGATGGATAAGAAGCGTGCACCGGTGGGTGATCGGAACCACCAGACACCGGCTTCCTGCTCGATGCCGACAATCGCCGCGGACTTCTTCGCCTGCTTTGCGCGCGGCGTTCGCGTAGTAGCGAGATTGCCTGAGTCCCATTGTTTCCACGCGGCTTCAAGCTGGCACGCAAGAATCGGCCGTGCTCCGGTGCGGTCAGTGGTCTCGCTGATGTCTTGGCGAACGTTGAACAAGCCTTTGTCCGCATTCACGCGCACCAGCTTCATGTCGCCGCCACGGATGGCGAACTGGTTCGCGCCGAATTTCCAGAATAGATGCTCGCGCGCGGGCGGTTCGGCTTTGCCTTCGAGCCACGGGAGGAGGTTCAGGCCGTCCAGAGATTCATCACGCGGAGCGTGATGACTACTTGCCGCCAGCAGCGTCGGTAGCAGGTCGAGCGAACTGACTGGCGTGTCGCTGACCCCGCCCGGCGCGATGCGGCCTTGCCACTGGACGAAGAACGGCACGCGGATGCCGCCCTCCCACAGTTGCGCCTTCGAGCCACGCAACGGCGCGTTGCTGCCACCGTTCTCCGCCGAACCTTTGATGAGCGCCGCGCCGTTGTCGCTAAGGAAGACGACCAGCGTGTTCTCTGCGCGCCCGCTCTCCCGCAGCGCCGCCAGCACGCGCCCGACCGCATCATCGAGCGCGAGAATCATCGCGGCGTTGAGCCGCCGTTTCGGATCAGCTAGATGCGCCGTCTTCGCCAAATAATTCTCCGGCGCCTCCAGCGGCACGTGCGGCGCGTTGAACGCCAAGTAAAGGAAGAATGGCTCCTGCGACGGTCGGCGGATGATCGCGCACGCCTCATCGGCTAGCGCGAACGTCAGGTAATCCTTCAACTCCGCCTTCTCGCGCCCGCGCAGCAGCGGGCCCCACGCGGCGTCTTCGGCTTTGAAGTAGCTGTGCATCCCGGAGAGGAAGCCGAAGAACTCGTCGAACCCGCGCGCCATCGGGTGATGCTGCAGCGTTTCGCCGAGGTGCCACTTGCCGAGCGCCGCCGTGCGATAGCCCGCCGCTTTCAAATGATCCGCCATCGTCTTGTGCGCCAGCGGCAACCCCGTGTCCGACCCATGCGACGGGTTGCCTTCGAACGGCAGAATCCGGCAATTGTGCCGCCCCATCATCAACGCCGCGCGCGAAGGCCCACACACGGGCGCGGTCACGTAGCCGCTCGTGAACCGCATCCCCGCCTTCGCAATTGAGTCCAGATGCGGCGTGTTGAACTCCTTGCACCCATGCACGCTCACGTCGCCATACCCCAAGTCGTCGGCGACAATGAGGAGGATGTTAGGCTTGCGAGGTCCGTCGGCGGCGTGCAGCACCGTCAGCGAAGCCAGCAACAGGGCGGTGAGGAGTGTGAGGATGGTTTTCATGGCTGGGCAGTTTTTCTTGGACCGCCGCGCTTCTCACTGGCGGGATTCTTGACGGGCGACTTCGTAGCCGGGCGGATAAACAACCGGAGATCGTCCATGTCCGCCTGATTGCCCGCGCCGGTTCGCAGGTGGATCTGGATGCGCGCCTTTCGAGCGTCCAAGGAGACATCGCTCAGATTGACTCCGGCGGGCAGCCAGACGCCCGGAACCGCCTGCATTTGAATCGTCCGGGATGACGTTAACCCCGCGTTGTCATTGGCGTTGCTCACAGTGATCGCGATTTCGAGAGGGATTCGTTCGAGTGTGACAGCGGGGTTCGCGTTGTCCCACACCGTGGCGTCCAACTTCGCACCCTTAGAAACACGCAGCGAAAACTCGAGGCGTTCCAAATGCAGGAGGCACCCATCCGGCGTCTGGACTGTGAATCTGAATGCGTCCGTTTCGGTTTCCGCCGCACGGGCGTGGCAACGGACAGCATTCCCCTGACGCCCGCTGAGAGAGCTATTCTCAGCAATGAAGTAGGCATAAGGGGGAATCTCAAGATCACTGACCTGGATATCCCCCGCGACACCGCTGGATTGGAGCGATGGGGCGCGGTCGCCGAAATTGAAGTTTGCCACAGGAAACCCGATCTGTTTGCGACATTGCGGACTGGTCCAGTTCTTCAACGCCCGCGAGATTTCGTCAATTTGCCGTGTCACCGGCCGATAATCGGGCGCCTTACCCATCGTCGGGCAGAGAAACCCGCCTTCGGAATGTTCGTTCCAAGCATACATGATGATCGTGTTGGCCTCACACTTTGCCGGGTTCTGCGCGACGTAATCGAACGCGCCCGTGACGTGCGCGGACAGTTCACCGGGGGCCGGCTCCGACCAATCCCACACGGGGAATGCGCCGCCCTTTTTGTATCGCGGCATGCCGTTGGCGCCGGACATGGTCGGGGGAATGACCTTCAAGTCGGGCCGTTTGAACGTGCCATACAGGGTATTGCTCTGGATGAAGCCCCACAACGTTCCGTATTGAAGATGGGAGCCGGCATAGCGCTGATGATAAAGGGTAACGCAATCGAGCAGCTTCCCGTCGAACAGCGATTCCCAGCCCGCTACGCGTGTGTCAATCATGCCGGCCAAATATGGATTCCCCACCCCGGCGGCGACGAGTTGTTCCCGCAGCAGCCGCAGGGAACGCTCCACGCGCAACGGGGGCGCGGGAGTTCGTCGTCTGCCTTCACCGAGAAACTCCGGCATGTAGAGGTAGATCAACGGACGGCCGCCGAGAACGTGCTGGTAGGTTGGCTGCTTCATTAGCGCGATGATGTCTTCGATGTGTTTCCGCCAATCGTCGTCAATTTCCTTCTCGGTGTGCCGCACGCTGGGCGGTTCGTAGTAGCCCACCTTGGCGACAACAGGGCAGTTCACAATCAGGCAAAAGTTCACCCGCGACTTGCGCGGGCTGGCCAAGTAAGCCTCCAAGGCGTCGCGCAGTGGATGCCGCACCCGGCCAGATCGCCCTTCGTATCCGAAAGCCCAGTAATCAATGCCGCTGGAGGCCGCGAACTTGATTTCCTGTTCCATGGCCTCCTGATAAACCTGCATTGAATAACCGGGATTGAACATGAGCGGCGCATCAGGATTGCCGGTGCGCCGCACGAAAAACGGCGCGCGCCAATGATACTGCTCCGGTTTGAGAAACCCGAATTCCTGCTTGTGCGTGGTGAACGGGTGGCCGGTATACATGTCCCAACGGATGACCCCAATCAGTGGGCGCTGGGGGCCGTCGGTAATTAAGGGCTTGGCTTGGGGTGATGTTGCGGGCTTGGCGACGGCAGTGGATGGTGCAGGGACTGACGGAACCGTCGGAAGGGCATTGCCACACGCAAACGAATCGCTGTCGGCAGCGTGCAGAGCGACCAACGGCGCCAGCAAGAAGGCGGCGAGAATGAGTTGCTGTTGTTTCACGGCGCAATCCTTTCGGCTGATTGAATCGTAACCGGGCCGAGGAGACCTGACTCGATCAACGAGTCATCTTTCTTGAACGGATTCCACGTCGTCCAAGTGAAACGCTTCTCCAGCGGCAGCGACTGGTCTCCGATCAGCCGGTTGGGCCAGAGGTTGGCCACGGTGATTTCCAAGCGGTTCTCCCGCTCTTTGACCACGCCGGAAATCTCCACCCGCCACGGCGCGCACCAAACGACACCGAGGTCGCGACCGTTGAGGCGGACGGAAGCCATCACGGCAACTTTGCCAAGATCGAGAAAGAGGCGTGGAGCGTGAAGCGCGGGGCGTGGAGCATCGAAGGTGGTTCGGTATATCGCCTTGCCGGAGTAGTAGCGAATGCCGGGTTCGAGATACTTGGTCCAGTCTTTGAGTGTCTCGAACGTCACGCGCGCCGGGCCGCCCCACTTTGGGTCGAAGCTGACTTCCCACGGACCGGACAAAGTAGTCCTCTCGCTCCGCGAAAGGGCATTTGCAGTTTCGGCGTCTCGCGGAGCGAGACGACCGCTATTCCGGAATACGACAAACCAGCTCTGCCGTGGTGCGAACTCCAGCGACACGATCGTGCGCCCGTCTTGCTCCCGCGCTCCACCCAACCGGCGCGTCGCACCGGTGACCGAGTCCCAAAGTTCCGGCTGCCCGCCGCTGACACGAAACGCACACACGGCTTTCACATCGCGGTCCTCCGGGTTTGCTACGAAGTAGATGTCGGTCTCGTCGTCGCGACGGTGCGTGTAGCGCAACGAAGCGTCAGACTCAAAATCCGGCGCGACACTCATTTTCTTCAAGACATCCGTGACGACCGCAAAGTCGCCATACTGCTCCGGTTCGGGCGGCGTGGGTTTGCCGTTCAGCTTCCACGGAGTCATGCCTACCGGGCCGAGTTCCAACGTGGGACTCCAGACGCCGGCCTCGGCGGTCAGCGCGCTTTGCCATTGCCGATTTGTTGGCAGTTCGAGCACGCGACCATCGCGGAACTTGATAACGAGCGCGCCGATCAAGCCCGCCGGGTTCGGCGCGTCGCCGCCGTTCTCTGCGATGACAACCAACTCGTTCGCACCCGGCTTGAGCATCTGCGCCACATCGAGTTCGCGGAGGTCGTGGAAATTGTCGCCGCTGCCAGCGTTGCGGCCGTTTACCGTCAACTCGAAGGAGTTGTCCGCCGTCATGAACACGCGAGCCGACTCGATCTGCGCAGTCGTTTCCAACATGACCGTGCGGCGGAAGACGCGCCTCCCAACCGGCGCGTTCATTCCGGGTTTTGCTTCCTTGTGCCAGATCCACTTCGCGTGCTCCAACGGGTTCTTCGTTTCCTGTGAGGTGTCCGCTTGCCGGCGAGGCTCGCAGACGATCCGGCCTTTGCCAACACGGTGTTCCTTGATCGTCCTGCCGTCGCAATCGCCCCAAAGTTCACCGGCAATGCTCCTCACCTCGTCATCGCATTTAGGATAGCCACTGAGGCTCGGCGACTTCAACGGGCGCGGCCCGATGACCATGGCACCGACCTCGACCAGTTCCTTCACCTTGCGCAATAACACTGGCGTCATGGTGTCGCGTTCGGGCAGGACGAGCACGCGGTAGCTCATACCGTCAGGCAACACTAGTTTGCCGTCCTTCACCGACACGCGCGCCAGCAACGTCTCCGGCGCGATGCCATCGAAGTTGTAACCGAAGCGGTCAGGCGGATTGCCGCGCGTGGCGGACGTGGGCGCACGGAACACGTGCGGCGCGCCCTCGACTGCAAGGTAAAGCACGTCGGCAACTGGCAAGCCCTGGCGCAACATGAACTGGCAGCGCGCAAGATAAGTGTGATACGCGGGCACCATCTCCCACCAAGTCTGCGTGCGCTCCCAATGCACCCCGTAAGGCCCCATCGTCATGCCGGGCCGACGGTCAAGCCACGGCTGGTGTTGGTAGCGGTGGAAAACGATGCGGTTGATGCCCGCGCAGAACGCCCAATCACCGAGCGGCTTCATCGAAGCCGGATGCGCCTGCCATCGTTCCGCAGCGCTGGAAGTGAACGCTTCCGCAGCCACCACCGGCCGGCCGCAAGTGTGCGCGACAGAGGCAGCCTCGATGCAACTAAAAAACGAGTTGAAGCCGTAAAGCCAGAACTCACACATCGGCACGTCGGCTACCGCGCCAAGGCTTAGGTCGGCGCACGGATTCATATCGTAAGGTTCGATGGAAAGTCCCAGGCCGTGGCGGAGGCCAAGTTTCTTCAGATGTTGTGCGTGGTTCTCGATGACCAACTCCTGCGCGGTCTGCCGCAGGTCCCAAAGAAAACGTTCCGAAACTTCGAGGCTCTCCACAACACGACCCGTCACCGCCGGCAGGTAGCGCAGAGGATCGTAGCCGCGTCTCTTCCTGAACTCCTCACGAAAGGCCGCGCTCCAGTTCTGCGCGCCCATCTCCCAACTATCAATGTGCAGCGACGTCCAGCCCTTGTCGGGCGATTTGCCGCGCGGGCCAGTCTCACGCACCAGTGCGCCGATGAATTTCTCAAAGTGCGCATCGAGCGCGGCCTTGTCGAACTTGTCGCACTCCAACCCAAGGCCAGGCGCGGGGGCAGGTCGTGTGTTGGCACCAGTGCTGGTGCGGCCGAAACGCAGGATCGTCCACTTGCCTGCGGGCACGTCCCACGCGAGGTGCCCATCGACGGCCAGTCGCGCCGTCAGGTCCACGACGCGATCCGCAGGAATGACCGCGATCCCTGGCAGCGCTGGAAAGTCCGCCGGTGCTGACAAGAACGGCTTTGTGCCCGGACGCGACGTGTAAGGATGCCGGAGGTAGAGCGCCTTCTCATCAATGTCCGCGATCCGCTGCGCGTCGTCCGTCTTCGGCACCGCCATCACCGCCACGTCAACGTAGAACTCGTCCTTCGCTTTCAGGATTTCCTCTGGCAACCCCTTGTTTCCAAAGTAAGCCGGTCGCGGTGTCGGCCGCGGCAGAGTGGCGTCAAACTTTGCCGGCCCGCTGACTTCGACCGCGCTAGCAACGACGTGCTGCATAGACTGCTCCGGCTTCACCCACGGCCCGCCGCTGCCAGTCCAACCTGGCCCGGCGTTGAGCGTGATCTGCAAGCCCAGCCGCTCCGTTTCGCGCACGGCGTGTTTGAAAAGCTGCCGCCACTCCGCGCTCATGAACTTCACCGGCCCCTGCGGGATGCCAACGTTGACCTCCATGATGAGCATGCCGCCGATGCCCGCGCGTTTCATTGCCTCGAAGTCCGACGTGATGCCCGCGCGGGTGAAGTTGCCGTCCATGATGAAGTAATAGACCCACGGCCGTGCCGACGGCGGCGGAGCGGCGAAATTCTTCGCCAGATCATCGGCAACCGACGCGATCCCCGTCAGCGCGCAGACCACCAACATCGCGATCGTCGTTTGTTTTCTCATGGTTCGATGCTCTATCAGATTCATTCACTTCACACGGACTGACTCCGCCACACGCAATGTCACCGGACCGAGCAAGCCGGACGACAGCAAAGGTTGATTCGGACGAAACACGACATGCGTTCGGGTGATCCGCTGCGACTCCGGCAGGGCAGCGTCGCCGATCAGGCGGTTGGGCCAGAGATTGACCACGTCAATCTCCAGCACGTTGCCCGTGGGTTTGACCGCGTCGGTGATCTCAACGTGCCAAGGCGCGGTCCAAACCACGCCAAGGTCCTTGCCATTCAGCCGCACTTGCGCCACATCCTTTACCTTGCCCAGATCCAAATAGATTTTGGATTTTGGATTTTGGATTTTGGATTCGAAGGCAGTCCGATAGGTGGCCTTGCCGGAGTAATGCTTGATCCCTGCCTCGGGCCGTGCGGTCCAATCATCGAGCTTTTCGAAAGTCACAGTCTGTTCCGGCCCGCCCCACTTCGGGTCGAATCGCACGGTCCATGGACTAGTGAGTTCCTGCATATCGCGAAAGGCTGGGAAGTTGACGTCCGCCGTTCCGCTTGCATCCGTCGCGATGGGTTTGCGGAAAACGATGAACAGTGAGCCATGCGGCGCGAACTCCAGCGGCAATGTCGTGCGTCCGGCGGATTGCTTGAACGCCACGGCCGGCTGCGTCCGGCCTGTGATCGGGTCCCACAGCTCCGGCTGTTTGCCGCACACGCGAAAGGTGCAGTCGGCAATCTCACGGCGATCCTTTCGATTGGCAACGAAATAGATCTCCGTGTCGTCCGTGGTGCGATGGATGAAGTCGAGGAACGTGTCGCGGTCGCCACCTTGACACTCGAAGTCTGGCTGCACGCCGGCGGCCAATAGGACGGCCCGCAATGTCCTGCCCCACACAATCCGTCCTTTTCCAAAAGGATGCTCCGTGACGGTCTGTCCGTCGCAGTTGCCCCACACCTGGGCGGCTAGCCTCGCAACCTCGTCATCGCACCGCGGATAGTTCTTTAATCCGGGATCGTTGATCGGTTTTGGCCCTACCACCGTAGCGCCGGCTTTGACTAATGCCGCGATCTTGTGCAGCACCTCCACCGGCATGGTTCGACGCTCCGGGAGCACGAGCAGGCGATAGCTCATGCCGTCGGGCAGAACGATTCGGCCGTTCTTCACCGAGGCACGCGTGAGCAACACCTCGGCATTGCACACATCGTAATCATAACCGGGGCCGAGCGACGGATCGGTGTGCTTGACCTCAACAAAGTTCGGCGCTCCATCGCCGTTGTAGTAGAGCACGTCGCCCACAAACAGACCCTGCTGTAGCAGGTGTTGGCAGCGGGCCACGTAGGCGAGAAACGCGCCGGACTGCTCCCACCAAGTGACGTTGCGATTGAAGTGCGTGCCGGCGAAGTATTCGTAGCCCGGCTTGCCGTCGTCGGGCCGGCTGCACGTTGACGTGTGGAGAAAGAAGCGGTTGATGCCTTCGCACAGGGCGATGTCAGCCGTGGGTTTCAGGTCGGCGAAGCTCTCCTCGTAGTGCGGGCCGATCTTGGTGAACGCTTCGGCGGCCACGAAGGTCCGTCCGTAGATGTGCGCGGCACACGCGATTTCCTTGGCCGCGTGATTCTGGCCGTTCTCCTTCCAGTGGCTCGACTGCCAGAACTCGCCCATCGGGACATCGCACCGGCCCAGGTTTTTCAGCGCGTCCATCGGCGGAGCTTTGGGATAGCATGGACCGCCGGCTTCGCAATGAACTCGCAGGCCCTTGGCTCGCGCCAGCTTGGCCAGCCGGCCGTAATGGTTGTCGGCCAGGCAGTCGGCGACCGTCTTGCGGAAGTCGTGCAGGAACCGGTCGGAAATTTCGGCGTTCGTAACGATCCGCCCGGCGAGGACCGGCAAATACGGCCGTGCATCGTAGCCGCGAAACTTCTTGAATTGCGCCAGGAACCCGTCGGTCCAGTTCGGTAGTCCAACCTCCCAACTGTCGTCATGAACATATTTCAGACTCTTACCGGCCAATGGCCCGGCCTTCCGGCAGAGCATGTCAGCCATTGATTTGAAATGCAGGTCCGTGGCCGCAGCGTTGAGCCAGTCCATCTCGAAGCCCTCGCCGCCGGGGTTGGAGCAGCGCACCCGCGCACCGGTGATCGTGCAGCCAGTGCGCAAGATCGTCCAATGGCCTTCCGGCACATCCCAGTCGAGTTGCCCGTCAGCTCGCACCTTCGCGGTCAGATCAACGATCGAATCCAGCCGGATCGGCGCATCACCGGGGGCCACCTCCAACTTGGACAACGGCGCTTCGACCAGTTCGCGGATCGAACCATTGGGACTCCATCGCGGTGACGAATCCCGGCCGCTCTTCAGCGCCACCAGCAACGCGCGACCGTCCGTCCTCCGGTTGTCCCACCAAACCTCACGGACCTGGGTGTTCTGAGTCGCATAGGAGTCGGTGATCAAGATGCGGAAGATCCGGGCCGTGGTTGGCGGCAACGGCAATTCAAACGAAGCCTCTTTGGTGATCGAGAAAGCCTTGACCGTCGTAAACTCCCGTCCGTCCTGAGAAACCTGAACCTGGATTTGGCGCGGACCAAAAGGGTTACGCGGAATCAAGTGGAGCGTCTTGACCGTGATCGGTTCGACGAACTCAAACCGCAGCCACTCGGGCTTTTGTTTCGTAGGCCCCTCACCGGGTTTCCTGCCCTCCGAGACCCAGAACGTTTCCTCGTTCCCATCAACGGCGTTGGCGGTCGGATACATGGCGCTGCTCGCGGACACGCTGGGCAGCGGCAGCGGCCGATTGCCTGACTGCTCGCGCACGGCTTGCACACACACGTCGCGATAGTAGGACGAGTCGCCCGCCGGTCGCGGCAACTTGCCAGAAAACCTCCGCGGTCCCGCCAAGCGCAATTCCGACTGCACGAAATGCTTGGCGGCAAACTCGGGCGTGATCCACGGTCCGCCCGCGTCCCAGCCGCTGCACAGGTTGACGCTCACCTCGATCCCCAGCCGGTCAGCCTCGCGCAAAGCGTGCTGGAACATCTTCAGCCATTCCTGGCTCATGAACTTCGGCCCCGCCGGCATTGGTCCCGCCGGCATGCCGGCGTCGAACAACAGCACTCCGCCGATGCCCTTGGCCCGGTATTCCTCCAGATCGCGGGTAATACCCTCCTTGTCCACCAAGCTGTTGAGCCACCACCAATAGACGCGCGGCTTGGCCGTATCGGGCGGCACGGCGAAGCGGCTCGCCAGATCATCGGCAGCCGACCCGAACCCCGTCAGCACACAGAGCGCCGACAGCACGATCATCGTTTGTTTTCTCATGGTTCGATTCGCCATCAACGGTCGTTCACTTCGCATGGACTGGCTCCGCCACACGCAGCGTCACCGGCCCCAGCAAGCCGGAGGGCACTAGCGGGGAATCCTTCTTGTAATGCCGGCATGACGAGAACGTGTAGCGGCCCGACGGACGCGGTTTACCGCTCTTGAACCAATCCGGCCACTCCAGCAGCGTCTCGAAATCCTTCCAGTTGGCGTCCAGCGGGAGTTGTTCGTCGCCGATCATGCGATTGATCCAGAGGTTGACGACGGCGATTTCGAGGTCGTTGCTGCCGGCGCGGACGGCGTCAGTGATGTCCACGAGATAAGGCGGCTTCCAAGCGATGCCGCAGTCTTTGCCATTGAGCCGCACACGCGCCATCACTTCGACGGAGCCGAGGTCGAGGAAGAGACGGTGATTGACGACTGGTGATTCGTGATTCGTAAACGTCGTGCGATAAACCGCCGTGCCGGAGTAGTAACGAATGGTGGCGTCGGTGTGTTTGCTCCAGTCTTCGAGTTTCTCGAACGTCACTGGCTTTGCGGGACCGCCCCATTTCGGTTCGAACGAGACTTGCCACGGGCCAGCTAAAGTAGTCCTCTCGCTCCGTGAGAGGAAGTTCTTCGTTCCTCCGTCTCGCGGTGCGAGACGGCTGCTATTTCGGAACACAACGAACCAACTCTGCATCGGCTCAAAGTGAAGAGGCACGGCAATCCTGCCGTCTTTCTCGGCAAACTCAGGCAATTCACGAATCGCGCCGGTTTCCGGGTCCCACAGCTCCGGCTGTTTGCCAGCAACGCGGAAGGTGCAGGTCGCGTCGAACGGACGATTCTCCTGATGCGACACAAAGTAGATATCCGCCTCACCGACACGGCGATGGATGCATCGCAGGCCATCACCCTCGAAATCCGGCTGGAGCTTGTCCTGCGCGAAGACTTCGGCCAGCGTCTTGCCGGTAACGACGCGGTTGGCGTCCCACAACGCCGCTGCGATCTTCCCGACCTCCGCATCGCAACGCGGAAAGTCCGTCAAGCCGGGCGCGCCCTTGAGTCGTTTGCCACCGATGACGCGCGCGCCAGCTTCGACCAGTTCGCGAATCTTTCGGGCCAGCGGCAACGTCATGCGGTCGGTGTCGGGCAACCGCAGGTAGCGGTAGCTCATGCCCGATGGCAGGACAATCCGGCCGTCCTTCACGCGCATCTGGAGCACCACGTCCGACGAACAGAAGTCGAGGTCGCAACCTTTCGGCATCTCCAGCGTCATGTCGTTGACGTTCAACGGCGCGCCCTCGCCGAACCAGTAACAGACATCCGCCACGAAGCCGCCCTGTTGGAGCAGATATTGGCAGCGCGACAGGTAGTCCATCCACGGCTGGCTGTATTCCCACCACGTGTTGTACCGGTGGAGATGCTCTCCCCACCTCCGGTGTGTCAAGCCGGGCACCATGTTGTTGTATGGCTGATGCGCGGACAGGTGGAAGATCATCCGGTTCAGTCCCTCGCAGAATCTCTGGTCGCCCATCGCCTTCAGCAGAAACGGATGATCGCGCCAGCCGCGGTCGGAGGTGAACGACTCCGCAGCGATGATGGGTTTGCCGCCGGTGTGCGCCGCCGAGGCCATGGCCTTGGTGGACGGCTCATAGCCGCCCGGCGTGGGGAACAGACCGTCGCCCCGCGCCCAGAACTCGCTGATCGGCATGTCGCTGACTCCGGCATACGAGAGGTTGTCAATGCACAGGTGCCCGTAGGCTTCGATGGACAACTTCATCCGATGCGGCTGCGCCAGTTCGCGCAACCGGCGGGCGTAGTTGTCGCGAATCATCTCGCTCACGGTTGTGCGGACATCCCACAGGAACCGTTCGGACAACTCGGCGCTGCCCACCACGCGCCCCGTCAACACCGGCAGCCACGGACGCAGATCGTAGCCGCGCCGCGCGCGAAACTCGGTGGGAAACGTCGCCGTCCAGTTCTGTCCGCCAGCTTCCCAGCTATCAATGTGGACATAAGTCAGCGCCTTGCCCGCTGCCGGACCGGCGTCCGTGAAGATCTTCTTCAGGAACCCGTCGTAGTGCGCCTCAATGCCGGCTTTGGCGAGCCGGTCGCATTCGAGGCCAACGGCCGCCTGTGGACATGGGCGCGTCATTTTGAAATTGGAAGCGTGCCCGCACCGAAGCACAAGCCATTTGCCCGGCGGCGCGTCCCACGTCAACCGTCCGTCCACGTTCATGCGGCTGGTCAAATCCACCACGCGGCTGGTCGGCGTTACGGCGCCGGCCGGCAGCGGGGCAGCTTTGTCACCGCGGGGCAGCCGCCAATCAGTTCCGTCCTTCAGTTTGATCTCCGGAATGCGATAGGCGCAGCCCTTCGGCGACGCTGGCGCGGGAATCGCGACCACAGCTACGTCCCGGTAGGAATCGGTCTTCTCGATCTGCTCGACGACTTTCGGACTGATTGCTGCGCCGGGCCTCAGCCACGCCGAGAGTTTTTTCGCGACCTCGGGCTTCGGTAAAACCGTGCTGACTTTCTGCCCGCCCTCAACCTCGGTTTCACTCCAGTAGAGCTTCTGCATGGAGAGTTCAGGCGTGATATGCGGCCCGCCGCTGCCGTAGCCGAAATCCACCGACAGGTCGAACTCCAAACCCAGCCGGTCGCATTCCCGCACCGCCCACTGCATGCACTCATGCCACTGCGGGCTGGTCGGTGTCACCGGCCCATCCGGCGCCCACGCCATGCCGCTCACCTCCATCCAAAGCACGCCGCCAACACCGACGCGTTTCATCGCTTCGAGGTCCGCCGTGATGCCTTCCTTGCTGATGTTGCCGTTGATCCAGAACCAATAGACCCACGGCTTGGCGCTGGCGGGCGGCGACGCGAAGCCCTTCGCCAGATCATTGGCCGCCACTCCCATGTTCGCCAGCGCGCAGAGCGCCAGCAGCATCACGATCATTCGCGTTTTCATTTTGCTCTTCAACACACCTTCACCACTTCCATCTGCAACAGCTTGCCGAGCTTCTCGATCTTGCCGGCGATGTGGCCCACGCCGACGGCGCAGTGGTGCGCGGGGCCGTGGACGTTCCACGACTCGACGAACTTCCGCGCGCCGATGGAGAACCGGTAACGGCTGTTGGTGTTGCCTATCTCCAGGATCGGGCCGGGGACCGACTCGCCTTCGGCTACGAGCAGTTTGAGCCGGCCGTCGTCGGTTTGCACCACCGAAAGCAACATCACCGGGCCGTGCTTGACCGACATCTCGACGGAGAGGCCGCGGCCAACCTTGCCGTGATAGACCTTGAGCGGGCGGACCTTGGTCTTGCCCTGCGCGATGGCGATGTGGCCGGGGCCGTCGTGGCCCATGAGCACGACGTCGTCGCGGTAGTCCATCGCGTAGTATTCCGTGAACGACCCGCCCGCGCCGAAGATGTCCATGATCCTCATCGCCTGCACGTTCTTGATCTCCATCTCACCCGCGACCGGCACGCCGCGCGCCGTCAGCAACGACGTGCCGAGGATGATGGAACTGATGGCGTCCTCGTTGGCCGGGCTGCCCGTGCCCATATAGTAATAGGCCAGCGAACCGAGCCGGTGCCGCTCAACGAGTCGGTCCAGCGCGACGGACGTGCGCGCAGCGCGCTCCAGTTCGGCTTGCGGGCAATCGGGCTGCACGTCGAACGCCTCGCCGAAGTGCGCCACGCGGGCGCGGATATCGGCGTCGCTCACCTCGGCGCGTAGCGCGGCGAGTTCGTCCACTTCCACGATCTCGACGTGGCCGCCGAAGCCGGCGCATTGCTGGGTGAGGTCGGAGTAGATGTCGAGCATCCCGCCGTAGTAATGGCCCATGACGCCCATGCGGTTGTGTTCCATCGCGTGGGCCACGCGCGCGGCCTCGACCCATTCGCCCACCTCGCGCCAGCACGCCGGGTCGTTCTCCAGCATCCCGGTGATCTGGTGGAATGGGATGCGAGCGCGGTTGAAGACGTTGGCGATCTCCGGCACGGGACACGCCGCGCAATGGGCGAGCCATTCGCCGGTCATCTTCGTGCGGTCGCCGAGCTTGTTGAACCACTCGTAATCAATCGCCGCTTCGGGCGAGAGATTCAGAATGATGACTGGCACCTTCGCCCGCCGCACTACCGGCAGCACGGTGGACGACAACGCATAGGTGGTGACGTGCAGGAAGATCAAATCCACGTCTGCCTGCCGGAACTGATGCCCCGCCGCGAACGCCTTCTCCGGCGTGTCCACCAACCCAAGGTTGACGACCTCGACGCCCGGCAGCGCCAGCTTCTGCGCGACGCGTTGCAGGTAGCCTTCGAGCCGTTCCTTCAGTCCCGCGAACTGCGGCCAATAAGTGTCGAGTCCGATGCCAAAAAGTCCGATGCGAAGGGAGGGTGGTTGAGTTTGTGTCGCCATGAGTTTCTCCAAAACGAATGTCCTAGCGAGCCGGTGCGAACGCTTTGCTCAGTTCCTCAAGGAAGCGCGTCTTGTATTCGCGGTCGGGGAGCAGCGCGCTGCCTTCGGTCCATTCGTTCCAAGCGTTCACGAGAATGGCGGGCGGGCGGAGCCGGCTCGATTCGAAATGCCGCATGGCCCGGCGGCAGACTTCGCCGAAAAGTTCTGGTGTGTTGCCGACAACCACCGAAGTGTAGGGATAGCCGATGTTCGGCGGCGGCCAAGGACAACCCTTGGCCCAACGTGAACTCGTATCCCAGCCAACGGACACGATTGGCGCATAGGGCAACACGCCACTATCCATTTCCTTCCACAGCTTTTCGTGCTCCTCGACGAGGTCCGCGTAATTGACGATGGGCTGATCTGACGGCTTCGCTTTGCGGCCAACGCCGAGGGTATAGGAGGTCTGGCTGTCGAAGCCGGCGGCGCGCAGATCAGTTGCGCCGGCGGATGAGTGTGAGAAAGCGGCCAGGTGCAACCTGCCAAGTCCCGCAGCCGCGATCTGCTGGCGGGCACGGTCCACGACGGCCCGCGCCTTTTTGGTGCCGCCAAGC
The DNA here is from genome assembly GCA_026397915.1 of Verrucomicrobiota bacterium. Taxonomy (GTDB): domain Bacteria; phylum Verrucomicrobiota; class Verrucomicrobiia; order CAIQCK01; family CAIQCK01; genus CAIQCK01. The sequence goes on along the minus strand of JAPLTX010000034.1, from coordinate 13,834 downwards.
TGCTGCACAAACGTGTCCGCCCTGAACACGCTGAAGTAAAGGCCGCCGTCCACGCGCCAGTAATTGGGCTGCCGGAAGTGCAGAGCGATGCAGTGCGCCATCACGCGCTCGAAGTCCGCGGGCGTGACGCGGCTGGGGAGCCAGAGCGTCTGTTTGTTGTCGAGCGGCGCGGGGAAACAGTTGCGCCAATCGTGGTTGGCCCACATCAGGGCATACTTGAGCTTCTGCCGGTTGCGGGCTTTGAGAAAACCTTCCTCCAGCGGCCGGTGGAGGATCTTCACGCCCGAATACCAATACCAGTCGAAGACGAAGACGCCGATGCTATGGTCGGCGGCGAGCGCGATTTGTTTCTCCATCCATTTCGGGTCGGCTTCGTCAAACGGGCCCCACTCGGGCAGAAAAAACCGCTGGCCGGGGAAACGCGGCTTCGCGTCAAACACCAGCTTCCACTCGTTCCACCCCTCGCCGAACCACGAATCGTAATGGTCGTCACGATGGAAGCCTGGAAAATAGATGGCGGCAATCTCCGGGCTGCGGCGGAGGGCAGCCGAGGAGGATTTCGAATCCGCTGCTCCGGCAGGCAGCAAGGCCGCAGCCAGAGCGATAGTGGAAGCAAGGAGATGAATCGCGAGAGTCTTCATGCAGGCATTTCTACCGCAATCTGCGAAAACAGGAAATAGACAGAATGACCCGTGTGTTGCACAATCTGGCCCCGGCGACACATGGAGAACACAGTCCAAACCTTTTTCCGATATTTCCCCGTCAGCCGACGTGACGAGAAGTGGGGTTTGTATGTAACCACCGCCGGCCAGTCGCGCATCACGCCGCGCGCGACCTATCCGCCGGGCGGCCACCCCAAGAACTACAACTTCGACTGGCGGCGCGGGCGCGTGCTCACGGACCATCAGGTGATCTATATCTCCAGCGGGCGCGGTTGGTTCGAGAGCCGCCGCGTCGGACGCCGGCGCATCGAGTCCGGCGACGCGTTCTTGCTGTTTCCGGGGGTGTGGCATCGCTATGCGCCCGACCGTAAGACCGGCTGGGACGAACACTGGGTAGGCTTCGACGGCGAGACAGCGAGACGGCTGGTGCGCAACGGGTTCTTCTCGCTGCGCGCGCCGGTGCTGCGCGTGGCCCACGAGGATGCGGTGCTCGGCGTGTTTGGTGACATCATGGACGCGATCAAGTCACACCAACCCGCCCTGCAACAGGTGCTGGCGGGCCTGACCGCCCGCTTGCTGTCGCTGCTCTACTCGACCGCACAAGCCAGCCTCACCGAGGACACGCGCGCGGTCGCCGCGATCCATGAAGCGGTGCGGCTGATGCACGGCGATCCGCGGGAAAAATTTGATCTGCCTGACCTTGCGCGCCGGTTGCATGTGAGCTACACGTGGTTCCGTCGGACGTTTGCCCAGCAAACCGGTCTCGGTCCGCACCAATACCTGCTCCAACTGCGCATCGCTCGCGCTCGCAGCCTGCTGGCCGAGAGCAACTGGCCGGTAAAGGAGATTGCTGCTCAATCCGGCTTTGAGAGCGAGTATTACTTCTGCCGCGTCTTCAAAAAGAAGACCGGCCTGACCCCCGGCGCCTGGCGCGACCACTCGCGACGGCGCGCGTGACGGCGACCGCAAAAGCGAGTCCATTCCACAGCCCCGCGACCTGTAACAGCCAGCTTTGGCCAATGAAAAACTGGTTGACCTGGTGCCATCCGATGTTGTAGGAGAAAACGCTAAGTGGAAGAGGTAAGTGTGTTTAGTGGAGGTTTTATAGGCGTCCGACACAAACCAAGAGAACGGGGCCTAAGGAACAACAAATGAAAAAGAACTCATCTACAGAAACCGCTCGCAACAGTTCTGCGAAACAGGCGCGCGGTTTCGTTCCTCAATTGCCGCTCATCGCGCGCGCCGTTCTGGCCGGCGTGATCATGGTCGTCGTCGCCGGCTGCGACTCGGCCAAGCCCAAGGTCATCTCTCAGGTCAGCAGCTACATCGGCGCGCTCAAGCTCCGCGAGGGCGACACCATCAAGATCGCCTTCCCCGGCACGCCGTCCCTCGACACCACCCAACAAATCCGGCGCGATGGCAAGATCGCCCTCGCCCTCATCGGCGAGGTCAAGGCCTCTGGCCTCACCCCGACCGAGTTCGAAAAAAACCTCGTCAAACTCTACGCTTCCGAGATCGTCTCCAAGGAGGTCAACGTCACCGTCATCACCTCCAACCTGCCGATCTACGTGAACGGCGCGGTTCTTCGCGCTGGCAAAATCCTCTCCGACCATCCCATCACTGCGCTAGAAGCCATCATGGAATGCGGCGGCTTCGACTTTGGCAAGGCCAACACCGCCGCCGTCACCGTCATCCGTTACGAGGACAACCAGGTAAAGACCTACTCCCTGAACCTCAAGCTCGCCCTCGAAGGACAGCAGGTGGATCCGTTCTACCTCAAGGCCAACGACATCATCTACGTGCCTGAACGGTTTGCGTGGTTCTAAGCGTGGCGGCTGGCTCCGATTTGTAGTGGCGGCCGTCCCGGCCGCAACAGCGACTTTGTGTTGGTGTAAAGCCTTTGCCTGACCAGCTACGGCGTCAGGCTCAAGATCATGCGCAAGAGTTGCAAGACCATCGTCGTTTTGGGGTTTTCCCTACTCGTTCTTCTCAGCGCCGGGACGGTTGCCTTCGCGCAGGACGAGAAGAGCATCCAAGGCCGCATGGAGTTGGAAACCCACGACGATTACTTCAAAGCCCGCGTCTTCCTCACCAACAAGACCGACCACGACATCACCATCGCGACCGGCCGGGGCGGGCAGAGGCGGAGCGTGACTCCCTTCTTCTCCTACAACTACCAGTCCCTCCAGGCGTCGAAATGGGTGGGTCCCGGCCGGCGCTCCAACCGGCCCGACCCGCTCACCCTCAAGCCCGGCGTGGAGATTCTCTACGACACCTACATCATCCCGCCGATCTGGCGCTCGCTTTACCCGGACGAAGGGAAGTCCTTCGAGGGCTTCATCCATTTCCAAGGTCTCGACAAGCAGGACCCCGACAAGCCCGCCTACGCCGATTACTCCGTCCGTTTTGGCTTCCACAAACTGCCCTCGCCCCCGCCCAAACCTGCCGCCGGGAAGAAGGAATAAACCTCGTCGGCAGACTCAGGTTTCTCGCGCTTTATTCCAAGCGCTTCCGTCACGGACAAAGGATTCCCGGTCTCGGAAGCAAGTCTGTCCGGCATGGAAGCAGTTGCCTCCGACACAGAAGCTCCCGCGTCCATCATGAAAGCAACTGCGTCTGTCGCAAAAGCAACTGCCTCCGTAGCGGACGCAGTCGCCTCCGGCATGGAAGCAACCGGGTCCGTCGTGGAAGCAGTTGCCTTTGCCATAAAAGCAGTTGCCTCCGTCATGGAGGCTACCGAGTCCGCCACGGAAGCAACTGCCTCCATGACAAAAGCAACTGCCTCCATCGTGGAAGCTACTGCTTCCGTCACAAAAGCAACCGCCTCCGTCACGGAGGCAGTTGCTTCCAAGCCTCCGGCAACTCCTTTTGTGCCACAATGACTCGTTTTGGCCTCCCAAGCGTCCGCTGGAGCCGTTCCACCGCCTCCTTTGCGCCTCTCTGCGTCCTCAGCGCTTCTGCGGTAAAACCGCAGCCGATCTCCCATCTACCATCTCCCATCTCCCAATCCGCCAGCCTCATCGTCCTCACGTGGCTCGTCGCCGAGCCGCTGCGTCATTGGATCATCTTCGGCGGACGATAGAGCGCGCTCGAAGGAGTTTTTGGAGATGGCGAACGTGGGGTGTTTGGCTGGGTATTTGGCTTGAACCGCATGTCGTGGCACGCGACAAATCCGGCGGTCAATTCTGATGAAGGTGGAGATTTTGGTGTTGAGGCTCAATGGCGTCGGCGTATTCTCTGCGCTGGTTGCTATGAGACTAATGGCTTCAAGGATCGGAGCGCCGAGATCGGGCGCATATGTTGAACCGCTTCAACTTCAGAGCAATTCGACAGGGCAGATACCAACATCACCTTTCCACTTTCCTCCATGCAATCCCTCATGGAGATTAGTATCGGCAATGGTTCTATTCGCAATGTTGATGCTCGTTAGTGAAACGGCACTGGGATCTCCTGAAGACCGGTATGTTTTCATCTACAATCTGATCCAACAAGCGGACGAGACGAAGGATGCCAATGCAGCTCAAGCCAAATATGCAGAGGCATTAACAGTGCTGAAAGCATTCCAAAGCGAATTTCCTAATTGGAACGTTGCGGTTGTGAACTACCGGATGAAATACCTCGTCTCCAAGACCAATCAATCCGCGACGAAATCCACGCCCCTCACCGAAACAGCCACGGACACAGAAACCAAGGCAGCCAACAAACCGGTTCCGCTGCCACCTTTGGTCAGCGGCCGTGCCTCAAGCGCGGAAGCTGGTAAGGGTTCTGCCCAAAACCGATCACCCGCACTTCTGGAAGTTTTGCGCAATGCGAAGACTGCAACAGTCGAAGTCGAAGACTTGATGATAAACGGACATCAAACGGAAGACTGTTGGTTTAGAAGCAGCCTTCGCAATGAGCTTGAAAAGGCAAGTGTCAAATTCAATTGGGTGACTACCAACGGCGACATCACTTTTGTCTTTCGCGCAAGCGTAACCACCGTCTCTGCAGATTATGTGCCGCGGTATGCCCCCCAGAATGCTCCTGCCATGCGATTCGCCACAGGCTCAACAGTAAAAGGAACACTGCGAATCGAAAGCCACAGGAAGGTGCTCACGACAATTCCGTTTACCGGGTCATGCGGCGCTGCGCCTACCGTTAGTCTCGGCGGCGGCTACAATCCGATCGAAGTTGCGGTGAGGGATAGCAGGCTTTACAACAAAGTGCTTTCGATTCTTTGGAAAGCCCGTGAAAATAATCCTTGGTGGAACCGCTAGCAGTGAAGCGGCCGTCTAGCCATCACTCTTTTCGTAAGAAGCTTCACAATGCGGCTCTGCTTCTTCAATATCCCCCAAACTCCAGCCCCGCCTCAATCATAGCGCGGTAGTTGGCTTCGGTCTTGGGATTGAGCGGGAGGTTGATGGGGGCGGCGGTGGGCATGAGGACGAAGCCGCCGCCGGCTTTGGCTTGGTCCATGACGCGGCGGACTTCGGCGCGAATCTGGTCGGGGCTGTCTTGCTCGAGGCGCTTGAGGGCGAAGTTTCCCCAGACGGAGACGCCGCGGGCGTGGCAGCGGCGTTTGACCTCGTCCAGCGCGATGTCGCCGTCGGGCGGGGCTTCGCAGGGGTCGAGGCCGTCGCAGTCGGTGTCGAGGATCATGTCGAGGACGCGGGCGACTTTGCCGTGGCTGTGGACGCGGGCCTTGCCGCCGCGGGAATGGATGAGGCTGACCATGTCGCGGACGTGCGGCAGGACGTAGCGTTCGAAGAACGACGGCGGCAGATAGGGCGGGGTGAAGTATTCCGGGCCGACGATGCGGTAGAGGTCGAGCACGCAGCAATCGAGCTGGCGGCGGAGGTTTTCCATGACGCGCTCGGCAATGATGGCGACGGCGCGGGCGAAGTGGTCGGTCTCCTCGAACGCCCAGACCATGTAGTCCTGGAACGACATGAGGTCGGCGGCGAGGTAGGCGGGGTCGCCGACGGAGGCCATGACGATGCCGTGCTCGCCGAGTTCGGCGCGGACGCGCGGGAGGTCGGAGGCGTCGTAGTCGGCGGGCTGGTAGGGAACGCTGAGGGCCTTGTCCACGTCGGCGACGCTCTTGCACCAATGCTCGATCTGCCAGGTGGTGTAAACGTCCGGCTTGGCCTGTGTGACGTGGCGCAGGTCGCCGAGCGGCGTGTGGCAGATGCGCGTGGTGCGTTGATAATCCTCGACGGTGTCGGTGTGCTCCTCGATCTCGACGGGGTAGTCGGAGCAGAGGAAACGTTCCTCGCAAGTGTAGCGGTCGGTGGCAGCGCGCGGGTTCCAGTTGGTGATGCAATCGGTGTGGGCGCGGACAAAGTCCATCAAGCCGCGGTAGCTGGGCTGCTGGTTATACCAGTCGAGGCTGTTGCGCCCGGCCAGCTCGTAGGTGTTGATCGGCACGCGGTCGGGCATCTGGCCGGAAAGCACGGCCATGAGCCGGCGACGGCTGGTCCAACCCGTAGCGCCGGCATCCCTGCCGGCGGTGTTCTTCTTTTCGGAAAACTCGTTCATCCTAAACCCAGTGATTGAATTGTCGCCGGTAGGGCGCGACCGCCGGGCGCGCCGCTGGTTTTCGTTGAGCCGTGGCCACGCAGTTGAACACCGCCGGCCCCTCACCCTTACCCTCTCCCCATCGGATGGGGAGAGGGAATGCTGTCACCACATCGCGATCACCAAACGGTAACCACCGAGGAACGCGCGAGAATCTCTCCCTCTCCCCACGCCAGTGGGGAGAGGGCCGGGGTGAGGGGCCGCAGCAACTGAGATGTGGCTGAGAGGCGGCCCTCCGCACGCCCGGCGGTCGCGCCCTGCCTGTCTCAACTGCGGCATAGAGGTTCATCACGCGTTGGAGTTCTTACCCCAGAGTTTGTTGATCACCCAGAGCAACAGCACGGCGCTGGCGATGAAGACCGCCAGCAGCATGCCCGCGTGCGCCATGCGCCCATAAATGAAGTTGCCCACCGTGAAGAGCGCGGACCAGATGACAGCGCATCCCGCCGACCAACCGAGCATCGCAAGCGGGATGTTCTCGTGCGTCGCCGCCGCTTCCTGCTCGGAGATGCCCGCTTCCTCGCGGATGCGTTTCCAGCCGGGGCCGAACGGGCGGACCTTCTTGTAGAACTCGATCAGTGTCCGGCGCTCGGTCTGCGGCCCGAAGAACGCCGTCAACACCCAGCAAACCGTCGTGACCGCAATGGTGATAAGTAGCGCGTGATGCGTGCCGATCTCCACCTGAAACTGCTTCTTGAGGACCAACAGCACGATTGAGACTCCAAACGAGCTGATCATCGCCACGACTTCGCACCAAGCCGTGATGCGCCACCAGAACCACCGCAACAGATACAACAGCCCCGTGCCCGCACCGATCTGGAGGATGATGTCGAAGTTGTCCTTGGCCGTATCGAGCAAATAGACCGTCCCCGCCGAGCACAGGAACAAGCCGACCGTGGTCAACCGCCCGACGAAAACGTAATGCTTCTCCGTCGCGTCGGTGCGGATGAATCGTTGGTAGAAGTCGTGGACCAGATAGGACGATCCCCAGTTCAGGTGCGTCAGGATGGTCGAAGAGTTGGCGGCGATCAACCCGCCGACCATCAGGCCGATGAAACCGACCGGCAGGAACTTCAGCATCGCCGGATACGCGATGTCGTGTCCCAATAGACTCGGATCGAGGTTTGGAAACGCTTTCTGGATGTCCGACAACTGCGGATAGACAATCAGCGAGCACAGCCCCACCAGAATCCACGGCCACGGCCGCAAGACGTAGTGCGCCACGTTGAAGAACAGCACCGCGCCGAGCGCGTCCTTCTCCGACTTCGAGGCCAGCATCCGCTGCGCAATGTAGCTGCCGCCGCCCGGTTCTGCACCCGGATACCACGTCGCCCACCACTGCACGGCCAGCGGCATGACGAAGACGGCCACGGCGATGTCCCAGTTGTTGGTGAAGTCGGGCAGGATGTTCAGGTAGTGGATCAGCGACTTCCCGTCGGGCGCAAGCATTGGCACGGAGAGCTTCTGCACCATCACGTCGAGACCGCCAACGTGCTGGACCGCAAACCAAGCCGCAGCAATCACTGCCGTCATCTTGATGAAGAACTGGATCATGTCTATGACCAGCACGCCCCACAGCCCCGAATGCGCCGCGAAGGCCACGTTCAACATTCCTACCATGAGCAGCGTCTGCCAGCGTGGCAGGCCGAAGAGCACGTTCGCGATCTTGCAGGCGGCGAGGTTCACCGACGCCATGATGACGCAATTGAAGAACAGCCCGAGGTAAACCGACCGGAACCCGCGCACGACGCTCGCGGCCTTGCCGGAGTATCGGATCTCGTAGAACTCCAGGTCGGTCATTACCTCCGAGCGCCGCCACATGCGCGCGTAGAAGAAGACCGTAGCCACGCCGGTCAACACAAAGGCCCACCAGCACCAGTTGCCCGCGACGCCCTGGCGGCGGACGATGTCCGTCACGAGGTTGGGCGTGTCGCTGCTGAACGTCGTCGCCACCATCGAAAGCCCCGCCAGCCACCACGGCACCGCGCGGCCCGATACGAAGAACTCCGACGTGCTCTTGCCGGCCCGCTTGCCGAAGAACAACGCAGGCACGAAGCAAATGAGCAGCGACGCCAGGACAATCAGCCAGTCAACAAGTTGGAGTTTCATGATGGAGAGCGATCAGACGCAAATCATGGCTTCGCCGCAGTTTGCGGCACGGCGTCGAACACGAGAATCTCAAACGGCTTGAGCGTAAACCGCACGGGCGTGCCGGCCTCGACAGCGCGCGCCGGCTTCTGCGCGTCCTCAGTCCACGGACTCTTGAGCATGAATTTCGTCGCCGCACCGACCGGTAGTTCAAACGCCGTGCCGATGTCCAACGCAATATCACGTGGCTGGTCGTCCGGGTTGCGCAACATCACGGTGCCCTTGCGCGGCGACCACGACGCGTAACCATAGACCTCCAGCTTCAGCGGATCGCCGCCGATCCAATGGGTGTCCGCCATCACGTCGGCATTGCCGCGCGCCCACTTCGCGGCTTCCGCAAGCACCGCCCAATCGTCCGCCGTCAGCTTGCCGGGTTGAATGTAGAGTTCCTGCAAGCTCGTGCCGCCGCCGAAGAACGCGCGCACGTCGTCCTTGAAGCCCACGGAGTCGAACGTCTTCTCACCGGCCATGCCGTTGCGCGAATAGGCCACGCCCTGCGTCATCAGCGAACTGAGCGGGAAGAGCGGGCCTTTGCCGACGATGCTGCGAAACGTCTCTTGGTCGCGATACGTCAGCCATTGCTGTTGCTTCGAGCCTTTGCCGGCGAAGTTCATGTCGTGGCCTTGCCGCCAGATCGAGTCGGCGTAGCGCAGCCAGAACGGCGACGGCCACGAGCCGGTGGTGAGGTTGATATAGATCGCCGGGTCTTCGCGGCGCAGTTCCAGCATCAGCCGCCGCATCGCTTCGGTGTCGAGAACATAGGCCGCGCCGCCGTTGGCATACGAGCCGCCGGCGATGCCGTCGAACTTGAAGTGGTTGACGCCGTAGTTGCGGATCATGCCGACACACGCGCGCTTGAACGCCGCGTAATATTTCGGCCCAGCCAACGAGAAACCGGTCGCATTGATCTCGTAGCCCTGCTCGCGACCGAACTGGAGCCGCTGTTTCTTCAACTCGCCATAGCCGCCGAAAGGCGACAACCAGACGCCGAGTCGCGTGTGGTATTGCTTGCAGGGAGCCACCAGCGGCGTGAAGCCCTTTGGAAAACCACTGTTGAACTGCCAGAGCGTCTTGGGATCATCCCAACCGTCGTCGAACACCATGCCGTCCATAATGACCCCGTGCGGTTTGATGAACCGCTCGCCGAAGAGCCGGATGGCGTCCAACGACGTGGCTTGGTCAAAAAGCTCGCCGCGCCACGAGATGTCATACCACGAGTTGTAGTGCAGATACGGCCGATAAGGATGCGCGCGCTCGCGTTCGAGGTAGCAGAGAAATGCTCGCCGCATCTGGCCCGCCGGCGCGACGCCCACCACCATGCTCTGCGTGACCGTCTCGCCCTTGCGCAACGGCGCGTTGCGCTGGAGCCGGAACGACACGCGCGGTTCCACCGCCGCCTGCGCGTGCGGGTCTTCGCAGCCGAAAAAGAAATTCACAGCCACGACCGGCGATCCATCGGTGCGGCCAGCCACGCGCGCGCCGGAGACCGCGTCGTCCATGCACACAATCTCCTTGATCACACAATCCTTGCCGACGGCGATCACGCTGATTTCCTGTCGCACGTAATTCGCCCCATCATGAATCATCGCGCGCCAGACCACGCGCAGTCGACCATCCACCGAGCGCAACGTCGTCTCAACCTGCCGGCCCGGAATCCGTGCCGCGAGCCGCGCTGCCTTTGCATCCCGCGCGAGTTCTTTCACGCGCGGTTTGCCGTCGAGCACGAACGCCGAAGCCGCGTAGCGTTGGCCGTCGGCGAGGACGATTTGAAACACTTCACCGCTCAGCGCAAGTTTCTGCCCGGTCTGGCCGTCGCAAAGCGATGCAGGGCGGATTCCCTGCTTGCCCAAACTCCACGACATGGAGATTGCGGCGTTCTTGATGTTGATGTGCTCGCCTTGGCAGTCAATCGCTCCCTTGCCGGGCGGCATTCCCGGATATTCCACCTGTGCCAGACATGTCGTCGTTAGGATTGCTGTGCCGAGAAGGATTCCTTGGAGTTTCGAGGTGCTGCTCATGCCCCTTGTCTATCGCAAAATTCCACAAGCGGTCAATGAAGGAACTCAGCGCATCCTCACAGGAACAACGGCTTGATATGCCGCTCGAAAAGATTCGCCGTCACGTTGCGCGCGATAGACTCCTCGCACGCGACAAGTTGCCCGATGTAGCGCGCGCCCATCTTCGCGGCCACCTTGAAACCCACGTGGATCAACTGCCGCAGATGCGGATTGAACGCCGGATTCTTCTGGTCGTGGCGCAACGCCGCCGCAAACTGCCCGCTCGTCCAGCCGGCCACCGTCGTCGCCGCCGGAAGCTTGGCGCGATCAATGTCTATGACTGTCGCGTATGGCGCGCATAGTTCGTCAATGTGCGCCAGCGCCTCGGCATAAATCTCCTTCGCGAGCCGCAGCCCGTCGCCGCCCGCCTCGGCCAGACCGATGCATTCCTCCAGCCACGTTGTGCCGGCGGTCTTCAGATGCACGCCCGCGCCATGTTTTCGCAACGCGCGCCGGATCGCCGGGTAGATGGAGAACTTGTCGCTGCCGGAATGAACGCTGAGCTTGAGGTTCTCCGGCAGGCCGTAGCGCGCCACCGCACAGGCGATGACGCAGAGATCGTCGTTGAACTCCCTCTCGAACTGCGCCACGTCGCCGACGTAGTCCACGCCTTTGTTGAACCGGCCAGTGAACTTCGGCGCGATGGTTTGTGCCGGAATGCCCTCGCCGGCCACCGCCGCAAGAATCACCAGCAGTTCGGGCGGCGTCTGCGGGCTGTCTGTCTCGTCCATCGAAACCTCGACGACAAACTTGCTGTCGCCTTTTGCCTTCGCGATGTGCCGGTATATCCCGCCGGCATCCTGCACCGCAGCCAGATACTTACCAGCGATACGCTCCACTTCGGTGCGCGTGGTCTCCAACGGCTTCTCGATATTTGGAATGACGATTCTGCTGACCAACTCGGGGTGCCGCTCCACAAACGCCGCCACCGCCCGCGCCTCCACGCGTCTGCCGATGGAATCCGCCACATCAATCGTGAAGAAATCCGAGTGCGGGATAAAGCGGTCCACCGTTTCCAAACGGATGTGGTCGGCATCCACAAAGTAGCCACGCTCCCATCTCAGCGCCTTCACGGCCGCAGCGGCAGCCGCGCGCGTGCCGGACGGCTCAGAGCCGATGATCGTGTGCTCGCGGTTGGACTTGTTCCAAACCGGGATGATTTCGACGCTTTGCTCCGCTGCCATCATGCAGGCGCGCAGTTGCGCCCCCGCCTGATGTGCAAAGCGGTCGCCGACTCCGAGCGAGTATTTTCCAAGCTCCAACAATGGGTTCATGGACTGATCTCAAGAACTCTCGCAGTGGAGGCTCCCAATCAGAAGCCTTCCACGAATCCGTCGTGTCACGAAAAGGACACTCATCGCCAGCCATGAGGTGGTAGCGCCGGCATCTTTGCCGGCGACCTTCTGGCTTTGCGGTTTCGACCGAAACAGCGAACTTCCGCCGGCAAGGATGCCGGCGCTACGGGCAACTTGATTTCGACTTTAGCGCAGCTTCCGCAGTATCCCGCCAAACTCCTTGGCGCGATACGCTCGCATCGTGAGCGTCTTCACGTTGCCTCGGGAACAGAGGCTCAGAGCGAACGCCGTCGCCGTCTCGTCATTTGCCGCCTCGGCGAGCATGACGGTATCGTAGGGTCCGAGGGTCCAGAATAGCTCTTTGACCTTCACGCCCATCTTCCTGCCGAGCGCGATGGCCGCTTGGCCACGTTTGGGCGAGTCTTTGATGTTGCGAACACCTTGTTCGGTGAAGTGAGTCATGATGATGTATGCAGCCATGTTGATCTCCTTTCCTTGTTCTGCCCGTCCATTGCAAACGAGCGGCCATACTATCCGCCAACGGCACTGTTTTTACAAGCATCCCGTGCGGCTGCGGGTTCACCCCCAAGGCAGGATGGCAGCCAGCGGCACCGATTGCGGGCAACAACGACCTACGGCGGCCAGTGCCAGTAACAATACGGTCCGTGGAAATACCAGCCCATCTCGCAACGTTCGCGCTCCTGCCACCGGACCGCGTCCGCGTAATTTTGAAGCATGTAATCAATCACGCCGTTGCTCACGCCGCTCTTGTGCAGGTGGAGGATCTCGACGGCCGACAGGCGGTAAACAGTGCCGGAGGTTTGGATGCGCTGGATGATCTCGCTGTCCGGAGTCTGGGCCTTTGACAACCGGATGATTTCCTCCTGCGGCAGAAGCTTGCGCGCCGTGCGCGATGTTGTCGCGCAGCCGGTCGTCCACAGAATCGCAGCCACAGCGATCAGACTGATGATTCTCACCGGTATTACTAGACTGGACTTACAAGATGCGCAAGTCCGGCGTCAATAAGACAGGCGTCCTGCCTGTTCTGCTTTGCGCGGTTCCCGGTTGTAGAGTCGGCCGTCTCGTTTGACCCAGTTCCCTTTCAGGAGATTCCCAACGGCACAGCGGCCGAGACGGCCGCCATTACAACTCGCAAGTCGCCTCGTCTCTCGCTCCGCAGGGTGGACCTCCGGGCGCGGCGGTTGTTGCCGAGTCCCTGTGATGCGTTGCTCGACGGGGCTGGGAAGTGAATGTATAATTGAAGCAGAAACGGAGGCTTTATGATGAAGAAGACGTTATTGCAGTGGTTGTGCCCGGCGGTGTTGGCGGCCGGGCTGGTGTTGAGCGTGGATACGACGCCCGTCATGGCGCAAGACCGGGAGCGCGCCGAACTGAATGAGCGCCTGAACCGACTGGAGCGGCGCATCAATGAGATGGCCGAACATCAGCAGAGGGTGATGCAACATCTGGCACCGGGATTAAATCGCCCAGATATAAAACCTGCGGCGGGACCGTGCGCGACATGTCCACTAGCGCCGCAGCCGAAGGCGGCGCAGGCGGTGATGGGTCCGAAGTGTCCGCTCAAGCCTTGCCCCTACTTTTGGGTGGCGCTGCTGGGATTGGCGGCGACGATCAATATCCTGCTCGCGGTCTGGATATTCACGGACATCCGCAAACGCGGCGAGGGACACGGCATCTTTGTCGCGCTGGCGCTGGTGGCAGGAATCCCGACGGCCATTATTTACGCGCTGGTGCGAATCGGCGACAAGAAGTCCTGAGCAGGCCGACGGACGCAACATAGAGTGTGGTAGAGCCGGAAGCGGTGGTCGTCGTCGCGGAAACAAGACAGGGCGCGACCACCGGGTGTGTTGTTTTCGCCTTTCACGAATGGACTGTCCTCTCCAGACGGGATGACGTGGCCATCGGTTCGTTGTCAGCAATCTGCGGAATTCAGCCCGCGAACCACGCTAAACACACTAAGGAATCGCTGATTTAATCAGTTTGGCTGCCGAAATGAAAAGTCGCCGGAGAAGGGTTTTGCTAAAGTGGGGCCATGAAGCAACAAATGAGTTTTGCGCAGTCGGAATATGCCGGGAAGAAGAAGGTGACGCGTCGG
>JAPLTX010000015.1 GCA_026397915.1 Verrucomicrobiota bacterium | reverse complement strand
CACCCAACACCTTTTATTATGAAATCACAAAGCACAACATTCCTCCTGTCCTGGTTGCTCGGCGGTCTTGGCGTGGACCGGTTCTATCTCGGCCAAGTCGGCTTGGGCATCCTGAAACTCATCACGCTCGGCGGCTGCGGCATCTGGGCGATCATAGACATGGTCCTGACCGGCATCGGCAGTCAGACCGACGCGGAAGGCGTGCTGTTACAGCACGACGTGCCCTCCGGCACGCCAGTAAAGTCGCAGACGGTGACCTTCATCCTGTCGTGGCTGCTGGGCGTGCTTGGCGTGGACCGTTTCTATCTTGGCTACGTCGGGCTGGGTATCTTGAAGCTGGTCACGCTGGGCGGTTTGGGCATTTGGGCGCTAATTGACTTCGCCATGGTCGGCATGGGGATCATGAAGGACGCCCAAGGCAATTCGCTTAAGTTCGGTTGAGGCAGGATGCGGTCGCGCGCGTTGTGGATATTGGCCGCCGTGTTGTTGTTGGCGGTGCTGCTGCGGCTGGGCTTGTCGGACTGGCTGCCGAACACGTGCCCGTTGCGGCGGCTCACGGGAATCCCCTGTGCAACCTGCGGCATGACGCGGGCTGCCGCTGCGCTGTGCCACGGCGAACTGGCGCAAGCATCGGCTTTCAACATCGCGGCGATTCCGCTGGCGCTGCTGACGGTGGTGTTGATGGGGTTGCTCGCGTGGGAGGCAATCACGGGTCGTGCGATCATCCGGCCGGTGTGGCAGCGATGTTCGGTCGTTGTGACGTGGCTGCTGGTTGCGCTGATGCTGGTGGCGTGGCTCGTCAACCTTCACCGGTATTTCAGTTGATCAGTGGCGAATTGAAGCCGGCTGGTCCTGTCATCCCATTGCGTCGAGAAAACTCCAGCCGCCGCCGGCGTGATAGCGATTGGTGATATCGCTGGGCCGCATCCAGACGACGTGGTCGCGCAGGTGTTGTTGAATCCGTTCGATCACTGTCGTGAACGCCCGCCAGCCAATGCCTTTCGCGGGGTTCAGACCCTGCCAGTGTGAATACCAGATGCAATACGGCGCGTCGGCTGCAAAGTGCCGCGCGATGACGCCCGACTTGCCGTCGGCGCTGAGATAGTAATCGGCGTTTACCCGGTCGGTTTTGTTAGTATAGCTGCCGAAGTGGTCCTTCGCGTTGGGCATCAAGTCGAACACGGCGCACGGGCCGTCGGCGGCTTTTTGATGGATGCCGAACTTCGTTTCGCTGGCGCCGAAGAAGCACGGCAAGGTGCGGCTGCGAAACTTCCCTTGCTTGGCCAAGCTCAGCAGCGCTTTCCAAAACGCCGGATTTGGCTCCGTGTGGCCGTCGGCCCTGAGCGCGGCGTAACGCTTCTTGCACGTTTCGCAGCCGCAGCCCGGCCACGTCAGACCGGTGAGACGAATGCCAGCGCGATTGGCTTCGGTGATGATTTTCAGAAAGTAGCGTTCGTATTGCTCCACGGTTGCGTTCGGCTCGTGGAGCCAGAGACCTTCGTGGACGGCGTCCTTTGTTTCGCGGTTCGCATCGAAGTCGAACAAGCCGCGATGCGTCATCAATTCCATGTGCGAATCAATGCCGCAGTCCCAAGCGCGCTTGACCTGCTGGAGGAATGCTTGTTCTTCCTTGTTGGGGCTGCGCGACATCGAGTGGCTGCCCGCGCCGAGGATCACGCTCGACTCGCCGGTGATGCGATGCTCGGCGCAAAAATCCAGGAAAGCCTGAAACGCCTTCGCTCCGGCGGTGTAGGGCGAAGTGTCGTCGCAGTAGAACGAGAGAATCATCTTCCGCGTTCGGGGCATCGCGGAGCCTGCCGCGCGGAGCCATCGAACACCGGCTGTGGTTGCAGCGGATGCCGTCGCAATTCGCAGAAAGCGCCGGCGAGTCAGTTGGTGTGTCGTTGTTGTCATGGTTTCGCCTTTCCAGTCAAGGGCGCCGCGCGCTCTTGGCGCTCGGCAATTGTTCGCCAAATGAAGAACACCGCGCAACCCGATCCAATCACGCCCAGTCCCGCCAGCACGAGCGTCCAGCCGGAACTTACCCACAGAAACACCCAGCCGACGAGCGCCAGCAGCGACGGAATCGGATAGAGCCACATCCGGAACGGCAGCGGCACGTCGGGCCGCTTCGTGCGCAGGATGTGCAGCGCTACGATCTGACTGACGAATTGCACGAGGATGCGCACAGTCACGGCGGCGTCAATTACCTGTTGGAGCGGCAGGAAACAGAACACCGCCGTCAATCCGCCGATGGCCCAGAGCGAGACGCGCGGGTAATGCTCGCGCGGATGAACCCGCGCGAAGACGCTGAGAAAGTCCCCCTCGCGCGCCGCCGCATACGGGATGCGCGAGTAGCCGAGCGTGATGGCAAAGTTGCACGCCATCGCCGTCCAGACGATCAGGCCCGTAAACGCCACCGCGACGTGGCGCCCGAACAACCGCTCCATGAACAGCGCCGCGACATTCTCGGACTTCATCGCCTCCTGCCATGGCACGACGGCGATGATCGAGAGATTCATTGTCAGGTAGAGCGCGCCGACCAGAAGCACGGAAATCATGATGGCGCGCGGGATGGTCTTGGCCGGCGCGCGCACCTCATCACCAAGGTGGCAGATGTTGTAGTAGCCGAAGAAATCATAGATGGCGATGCGCATGGCCCCGCCGAGCCCGATGAGGAACGCAAGGTTGAACTGGAACGCGCCGGGCGGCGGTTGGAGCAACGATGGATTGAAATTCGCCAGACCGGCCACGATAACCGTTACCACCGTCACCACCGTGCCCGCCGCCAACGCCACGCCCATCCAGCCGACGATCTGAATCCGACGGCTCAGCAGCAGCACCGTAATGACGCACGCCAGCGCGCCGAGTGCGTTCCAGCCCCAAGGCACGCCCCACGCTTCGAACGTTGGCTGAAGATTTGGGAAGGCGTATTTCAGATAGCCCGCCGCGCCGATGTAGCTGGAGGCCATCTCCAGCGTGCCGCTGAGCAAGAACTGCCAGATGAACAGGAACGGCATAAGCCGGCCCCAGCGATACGGCCGGAAGATCTCGCGCAGGAAATGATACGTGCCGCCGCTGCCGGGCAGGGCCGCGCCGAGTTCGCTCCAGACCAGTCCGTCGCAGAGCACCAGCAACGCTGCGACCACCCAGCCGATCATGGCCTGCGGTCCCTGCATCGAGGCGATGAAAAGCGGTATGGTAATGAACGGCCCGATGCCGACCATGTTGTTGACGTTCAACGCGACGGATTGAAGGAGACCGAGGCCGCGCTCCAGTGGAGCGGCGGCTGCGTTGGTTTGTGTCGGTTGCGGCGTCACAGGGCGACCGGTGAAACGACGGCCGCCATCGTCATGCGCCAAACTGCGCGCCAAGTCAACGCTTCGTCGGCGGTCATTCAGGTCGCGTGTCACGGAAAACTTGCTCGTCTTTGGCGGCAGGTGGCTTTACATAAAGCGCAACAGCATGAAACCGCCAATCGTCATCCGTGTTGCATTCATCTTGGTCGCGTCGCTGCTTTTGCTGATCGGCTCGTTGCGCGCTGACGAACCGCGCTGCGTTTCCGGCATCTATCCGCGCCTCGCCACCTTCAACAACGAAGGCGAGTGTGGCACGGGCGCGGTGGTGCCGTGGGCCGACCGGCTCTGGGTCATCAGCTACGGCCCGCATTGTCCCACCGGCTCGTCGGACAAACTCTACGAAATTACGCCCGACCTGCGGCAGATCGTGCGGCCGGAGAGTGTCGGCGGCACGCCGGCGAACCGCATGATCCATCGCGAGTCGCGGCAGCTCATTATCGGGCCTTACTTCATTGACGAGCAGCGCAACGTCCGCGTCATCGCGCCGAAGCTCATGCCGGGCCGTCTTACCGGCAACGCGCGCCACCTGACGGATTCGGCAAACAGGATTTTCTTCGCGACGATGGAGGAGGGTCTCTACGAAGTGGACGTAAAATCGCTGGAAGTCTGGGGCCGCATCCGCGATGGCAACTTCAAGAAACCGTTTCCGACCGAGAAGCATCCCGCGCAGATAGACTCGCAATTGCCCGGCTATCACGGCAAGGGCCTCTACTCCGGACAGGGCCGCGTCGTGTATGCCAACAACGGTGAGCGAGACAAGCGCATCGCCACCGATCCGACCATCCCCAGTGGCGCGCTTGGCGAGTGGCGTGGCGAAGGCGACTGGCAGATGGTCCGGCGCAACCAATTCACTGAGGTGACGGGGCTGGGCGGCATCTACGGTAACGAGAAGCCGGAGAGCGATCCAATCTGGAGCATTGGTTGGGACCATCGCTCACTAATCCTGATGCTGCTCGACGGCGGCAAATGGCACGCGTTCCGGTTGCCAAAGGCGTCACATTGTTATGACGGCTCGCACGGTTGGAACACCGAGTGGCCGCGCATCCGCGACATTGGACCTGATGGCGCGCCCGAGTTGATGATGACAATGCACGGCACGTTCTGGCGGTTCCCGAAGACGTTCTCGATGGTCAATTCTGCTGGCATCGCGCCGCGCTCGACATATTTGAAGGTTGTTGGCGATTTCTGCCGTTGGGGCGACCGCGTTGTGCTCGGTTGCGATGACACCGCCAAAAGCGAGTTTCTCAACAAGCGCAAGCTCAAGGGCACCATCGTCGGCCCGGGTCAGTCGCAGTCGAACCTGCGATTCATGAGACCGGAGGAACTCGACCAACTCGGCCCGCCGCTCGGTCGCGGCGCAGTCTGGCTCGACGACGAGGTGAGAGCCGGCGTGCCGAGCGAGCCGTTCCTGTTCAGCGGCTACGACCGCCGGGCGCTGCACCTCGCCAGTAACGCGAACACTCCTGCCCGCGTCACGGTTGAGCTGGACTCCAAAGGCGACGGCAACTGGAAAGAACTCTGCAAGCGCCAAGTGCCTGCCAACGGCAGCGTGTGGGTTGCGTTCAAACCACAGGAAACCGGTGCGTGGGTGCGGCTAAAGACCGACCGCGACTGCGCGAAGATGACGGCGTTCTTCCACTATAGCAACGCCGACCGGCGCAGCACGGAGCCGGCACCGATGTTTGCCGGCCTTGCCAAGCCCGGCGACAAGACCGTCAACGGCGGCTTGCTCCACGCCCGCGGCGCGAATCTGCGGACGTTGCGGTTCGCCGCGCAGAACGCAGACGGCGACTTCGGTTGCTACATCCTCGATGGCGATTTGAAACTGCGCCGTGACGACGACGCGAAGGGTGCTGAGTGGATGCGGAAGAACGTTCCCATCCCGCAGAATGTCGTCGCCGTGGACGCCGCATCGGTGTTGATCGAGGAGGGCGGCAAACGCTGGAGGTTGCCGAAGGGCGATCAGGCGTTTGATAGACCCGGTCAGCTTGGCGGTGAACGAATCAGCCGCGAGGTCTGCACCGAGCGCGACCTGCTCAATGTTCACGGCACGTTCTACGAACTGCCGGCCGAGAACGCGGGCGGTTTCGCCAAGGTGCGCCCGATCGCGACGCACAATCGCCGGATCAAGGATTACTGCTCTTACCGGGGCTTATTGGTGATGAGTGGCGTGGCCGCCGATGCGCCGCGCGACAACCCGCACATCGTCCACTCCGACGACGGCAAGTGCGCGCTCTGGCTCGGCGCGGTGGACGATCTCTGGCAGTTCGGCAAAACGCGCGGCGTCGGCGGCCCGTGGAAAGACACGGCCGTTAAGGCAGGCGAACCGAGTGACGCTTACCTGATGACCGGTTTCGACCGAAAGCGATTCGTCTTCTCCCATACGGCGCAACAACCCGTGAGCTTCCGCATCGAAGCCGACTTCACCGGCACCGGCGCGTGGGCGCACGTCCGCACCGTCACGGTGCGGCCTGGCAAACCGCTCGAAGGTGGTTTTCCGGCTGAGTTTGCGGCCTACTGGGTGCGCGTGGTGGCCAGTCGCGACTGCACGGCGACAGCAACCTTCATTTACGAATAAGTATTACGGGCGTCCCATTCGGTTTTTCCTTTGTCGCGCGAACCAGGGCGGCGTAATCTGTTTCTTCACGGCAGATGGTTAATCGCCGCCGGGAGCTTTTGCTGGGCAGCGCCGTCTAATGCCAGCGAAACCAATATCGCGCAATACCAAGGACACCTATGAAAACCAACGCTCGATTCCTTGCAGCGCTCGCGGCGCTGATTCTCTCCTGCCTGCCTACGATTGCGTGGTCGGAGAACGAAGTCGGCTTCATCGAACGCTTCGCCCTCGCACCCGACCGCGGGAAGGCCCTCGGCGAACTCGTGCCGGGGAGCGAGGACTTCTATTACTACCACGCGCTCCATTACCAGAACTGCCGCGACACGGAGAAACTCGCGGATGTGATGAGACAATGGAAGAAACGCTTCCCGGACTCCGAGCGGCGGCGCGTCATCGAAAACCGCGAGGCGCTGATCGGCTACGAGCGAGACCCACAGAAGACGCTGGCCTACTTGCGCGAGCGGTTGAATCTCCACTTCAACCACGTTCAGGAGGCGCGCGACAAGAAACCCGACCTGCCGTCGTCGCTCGATCCGAAGCGGATTGCCCGCGGGGTCTTCGAGAGAGACGCGCTGGTTCACGACGGCGGCCTCGGCAGCCTTTCGCAGCAGGCGTTGGAGGAATTGGTGAGACGGCGCGCGCCACTCGACGAGCAACGGCGGCGGGCATTGCTGTCGAAGCTTCAGCGGCCCGACGTGCCGAATCTGGTGGAACTGATTGCCGCCGACCTGAAATCGCGCGAGTCGCGCGGCTTTGGCGAATTCGCCATCCACCGCGCGCTGTTGCCCGACCAGCTTGGTGCTCTCGTCCAAGCGGTCCCGTCGCTGGCTGCGAGCGAGCCGTTCGTGTTCACCAAGCTCCGCAAGCTCGCGCCCTCTGCGGACGCCGACATCGAGTTCGATGCCGCCGAGCGCGGGGCGTGGCTTGATCGTGTTTGGGCTTTCACGAGAACGCTGCCGCCGGCGTTCAACACGCTCAAGGCCCACGCGCTCTACCTGCGGCTTGACCACGACCGCAAGAAAGGCGTCTATGATCGCGATCGGTTCCTCGAATACCTCAAGCTTCCCCGCAGCCTGTTCTACGTGAACCCGAAATGGCTCCAGTCTTACACCCAGACTGGCCAGCCGTTCTGCGACCTCAGCGCCAGCCTTGCCGAGCCGTTGCTTGTTGCCCGGCCAATTCACAACGACGAACCGCTCGTGCGCGACTACTTCCTCCATCTCTTCGTCGCTGCCAAAGCCGACGCCGAGACGGACGTGCTACTTGCGCCGTGGACCGATTACGTCCGAGACACGTGGCTCAAGCCGCTTCTGGCTGAAGCAATGATCGTTCACGGCATTGGCCAACCTGAGCGTTGGGCGTCGCTGCTGACGCCGGCGGATTTCCAGCGGCTGAAGGAGCGCGTGGACATCGAGTTTCTGCCGACGAACGCGCAGTTCACAGCCCCCGGCGCCGACGTGGCGGTGGACGTGATTGTCAAGAACACACCTAAGCTGCTGGTGAAGATTTACGAGATGAACGCGCTGAACTTCTTCCTCACACAGCACCGCCAACTCAACACGGACCTCAATCTCGACGGCCTCGTCGCCAACAGCGAGCAGGCGCACACCTTCGATGTTGGTCCCTTCAAGCGAGTCCGCCAGACGTTCAAGTTCTCCGAGCTGAAAGGGAAGCGCGGCGCGTGGATTGTGGAGTTCATTGGCGGTGGCCGCAGCAGCCGCGTGCTGGTGCGCGTCGGCCAGTGGCAGGTGCTTCAGCAGACCGGCCCCGGCGGTGATTTGCTCACGGTGTTCGACGAACGGGGCGAGCTGGTGAAGGACGCCGTCGTCTGGCTGGACGGTCGCAAGTTCACACGCGACGAGAAACTTGGGCGCATCAGTGTGCCGTTCACGCAGCAGCCGGGCACGCGCCAGATCATCATTGCGGACCTGGCGGGAACGTTTGCCACGCTCACGCAATTCGAGCATCACGCCGAGGACTACCGGCTTGATGCGCAGTTCCACGTCGAGCGCGAGCAACTCCTCGCCCTGCGCGGGGCGACGCTCGCGGTGCGCGCGACGCTGATGCTGGGCGAGTCCCATCTTGATCCGGCGGTCATCCAGGAGCCGAAGCTCACGCTCGTCACCACGACGCTCGACGGCATTTCCACGACGCGTGAGGTCAAAGACCTCAAACTCAGCGCCGCGAGCGAGTTGACGCACACACTCGTCGTTCCCGACCGGCTTGCGCGGCTGACGGCCACGCTTAGCGGCAAGGTGGATGTCCTCAGCGCTGGCGGCACCAAGCGCGACCTCAGTGTGTCGCACACGTGGACGCTTAACGGCATGGACAAGACCGAAGCGACCAGCGACGGGCATCTGTCGAAGTTTGACGGCGACTATGTCTTTGAGTTGCTCGGCAAGAACGGCGAGCCGCTGGCCGACCAGCAGGTGGTTTTTACTCTTTACCACCGCGAGTTTTCGCGTCCGCAGACGGTGGCGCTCAAGAGCGACGACAAGGGCCGCGTTGCGCTTGGCCCGCTCGCCGGGCTGAGCAGTGTGCGTGCGCGTTGCCCCAACGGACGCGAAAGCACGTGGGTGCTGGACGACTTCGAGCGCACTTGGCAGAGTGTGGTCCATGCTCGAAGCGGTGAGGACATTCGCGTGCCGTTGCCGCTGCGGTCGCGCGAGTTCTCGTTGCTGGAAACTCGCGCGGGCACCTTCGTGGCAGACCATACGGCGCAAGTGAAGGCTGATGGCGAATGGCTCGTCATTTCCAGACTACGAGCGGGTGATTACTCATTGCGGTTCCGCGACGACTACTGCACGGTGACGATCAAAGTCACCGACGGCAAGCTCCACAGCGGTTGGTTCCTCGGCAAGAACCGGCAGCTACAGGCCAAGGACACCGCGCCGCTGAACATCACGGGCGTGAGCGCGGAGAAGGATGTCGTCGAGATCAGGCTCGCCAACGCTTCTCCGTTCACGCGCGTCCACATCGCCGCGAGCCGCTTCGAGCCGGGGAGGGGATTGTTCAGCGGGTTGGGCGGGTTCACGCGCTACGGCGCGGCGGCGGGCGTTCCGGCGAAGCAGCCGAACCTCTACGCCGCCGGCCGCGAGATCGGCGACGAGTATCGCTACATCCTCGAACGCCGTTACGGCCAGAAGTTCCCCGGCAACATGCTCACGCGGCCGGGTCTGTTGCTCAACCCGTGGGAAGTCCGCGACACAGGCTTGGAAGAACTCGAACAAAAACAGGGCGAGGCTGCTGGGTTCAGTCGTGGCGGTCGTGTCTCGGCTTATGGTGGGGGAGCACAGATGGGCAAACCCGCCCAGTCTGCCGCTGCGGGTGGTGCGGTGGCTGAGACTAACCTCGACTTCCTCGCAGCGAGCGCGCCGGCGATCTACAACCTCGTGCCAGACAAGGACGGCGTTGTGCGAGTTGACCGCAAGCGACTCGGCGACCGCCAGCACGTGCAAGTTTATGCGGAAGACCTCGCCAACGCTGTCTGGCGCTCGTTTGCGCTGCCGGAGGCGGGCACGAAGTTCGCTGACCTGCGGCTCGCGCAGAGCCTCGATCCGGTGAAGCCGTTTACGGAGAAGAAGGAGATCACCGTCCTGACGCCCGGGCAGAAGCTCGCGGTTGCGGGAGAGATGGAAGGCTACGACACGCTCGGCAGCGTCCACGCGCTCTTCACCACACTCAGCAACGACGCCAGTCTCGCGAAGTTCGCGTGGCTGCTGCAATGGCCCAAACTCAAGGACGACGAGCGGCGCGCGAAATACAGCGAGTCCGCCTGCCACGAGCTGAACTTCTTCCTCTCCAGGAAAGACCCGGCCTTCTTCGGGAAGGTGGTTCGTCCCTACCTCGCCAACAAGAAAGACAAGACGTTCATGGACGACTACCTGCTTGGCAGGAACCTCGCGCGCTATCGCGAGCCGTGGGCCTATGCGCGGCTGAACGTCGTCGAGCGCGCGTTGCTGGCCCAGCGCGAGAAGGGCGAGGCCGGCAGCGCCGCGCGGCATCTGCGCGAGCTTTGGGAGATGATCCCGCCGAACCCCGACGAGCAGGACCGGCTCTTCGAGACAGCGCTGCGCGGTCGGGCGCTGGAGATGGAATCAATCAGTGGCGCTGCAGGCGTCTTGGTGAAGGCTGGCTCCGGCGCGATGACAATTTCAGGTGCCGTCAGTTTCGCCGGAGGGACTGTGGTTAATGCTGGCACCCTGGCTCTAGCCCCGGCTGCCGCGCCTGCGTCACCAGCGCCGATGGAGATGGGCGTCGCTCCGAGAAAATCGGCTGCACGCCGGCTCTCGCTTGACGCAAAGCGGATGGACGAGCTTGCCGAAGTGAAACAAGAAGTCGCCAAGACGCCTCAGGAACGCGAACTGTTGGAGCGGGCAAAAGATCGCGGGGTCGCATTGAGAATAGCCGGCCTCGCCGACGACCGTGACGGGGCAGACAAATCGAAAGCCCAGAACCTCAGCTTCTTTGGCTTCGAAGCCTCCAAGCACGCCCGCGCGGAGGTTCGCGCCTACTATCGCCAGCTTGGCCCGACGAAGGAATGGGCGGAGAACAATTACTACAACCTGCCGCTCGACCAGCAGAACGCCGGCCTCGTCACCGTCAACGCGTTCTGGCGCGACTACGCGCTGTGGATCGCCGACGGCGCGAAGGCCCCGTTCGTCTCGCCGCACATCGCCGAGGCGCACCGCAACTTCACCGAGATGATGCTCGCGCTGGCCGTGCTCGACCTGCCGTTCGAGGCCGCGCGCCCGGCGAAGGCCCCGGTCATCGTCTATCACAAGCAGATCAAGCTGACCGCGCCCGCCGCCGCGCAACAGGCCGCGCTGCTGGTCTCGCAGAGCTTCTTCCGGCAGGGCGACCGCTACCGCGAGGAGGGGAACGAGAAGTTCGAGAAATACGTGACCGAGGAATTCCTCATCGGCGTTGTCTATGGCGGCAACGTCGTCGTCACCAACCCGACCAGCACGCCCGTGAAGGCCGAGGTGCTCCTGCAAATCCCGCAGGGCGCGCTCCCGGTGCTCGGCAGCAAGCCGACCGACTCGCGCCGGTTGCGGCTGGAGCCTTACACGACCACGAAGCTGGAATATTACTTCTACTTCCCCGTCACTGTAGGCCGCGTCCCCGACGCGGCGGCGAAGTTCCCGCACTATCCCGTCAACGTCGCCGTCGCGGGCCGCAGCGCTGCCGCCGCGAAACCGTTCGCGTTCAACGTCGTCGCCAAGCTCAGCCAGGTGGACAAGGCTTCGTGGGACTACCTCTCCCAATACGGCAGCGACGGCGATGTCTTCGCGTTCCTGGAGCAGAACAACCTCGAGCGGCTCGACCTCGCCCGCGTGGCGTGGCGCTGCCGGCAGAGCGTGGACTTCTTCCGGAAACTTGTCGCGTTCATGCAGGCGCACCACGTCTGGAACGAGACCATCTACAGCTGCGGCGTCGTCCACAACGACACCCCGGCGTTGCGCGAGTGGCTGCGGCACAAGGACGACTTCCTGGCGGAGTGCGGGCCGTATCTCGCCTGCAAGCTCCTCCTGCTCGACCCGGTCGAGCGCCGCGCCTACGAGCATCTCGAATACTCGCCGCTCGTGAACCAGCGCGCCCACCGCCTCGGCAACGACTGGCGCATCGCCAACCCCGCCGTGCACGACCAATACCTGCACCTGCTCGACATCCTCGCCCACAAGCCCGCGCTCGACGCCGCCGACAGCATGAGCGTCACCTATTACCTCTTCCTCCAGGACCGCGTGGAGGAATCGCTCGCGCGGTTCAAGGCCATCGAGCCGAAGCAGCTCCCGACGCGTATCCAGCACGACTACTTCCGCTGCTACGCCGCGTTTTACGAGGCCAACCTCGCCGAAGCCCGCGCCATTGCGAAGCTCTACGCCGACCATCCCGTGCCGCGCTGGCAGAAGCTCTTCGCCGAGGTCGCCTCGCAGCTCAACGAGATCGAGGGCAGGACCGCCACCGCCAAGGCCGGCGACAAGCCCGACCGCGAGAAGCAGCAGAGCGAACTGGCCTCCACCGAGCCGACCTTCGACTTCAAGGTCGAGAACAAGACCATCGCCCTCACCTGGAAGAACCTCGGCGAAGTCGCCATCAACTACTACCTGATGGACCCGGAGTTCTCCTTCAGCAGCAGCCCGTTCGTGAGCGAGGACGCGAGCCGCTTCAGCATCATCAAGCCGAACAAGACCGCCGCCCAGCCGTTGCCGCAGGGCAGCGACAAGCTCGACGTGCCGTTGCCCGCCGAGTTCGCCAAGGCCAACGTGCTCGTCGAGGTCGTGGCCGCCGGCCAGCGCAGGGCGCAGCCGTATCACGCCAACACCTTCAAGCTCACCCTCGCCGAAAACTACGGCCGCCTCGAAGCCCGCGACATCGCCAGCGACAAGCCCGTCTCGCGCGCCTACGTGAAGGTCTATGCGCGCCTCAAGAACGGCACCGTCCGGTTCTTCAAGGACGGCTACACCGACCTGCGCGGCCGGTTCGACTACGCGAGCATGAACGCGCCCGCCGCGCTCAACCCCCAGCCCTCCACCGGCGGCGCGGAGCCGTCGCCCCGCAACGGCCTCGACTACCAGATGCTCAAGCCCGCCGAGTTGGGCGCGGTCGAGAAGTTGGCCATCCTCATTCTCAGCGACACCCACGGCGCCGCCACCCGTGAGGTAAACCCGCCGAGGGAGTGAGGGCCTTCTTCTTGCGATCCCTCCGCTGCGGCTCAACGGGGCGCTTCGTCCTACCCACGACCGGCACCGCTTCCCCGTCTCGCCGGTTGCGGGATGGCCGTCCAGCGCCCGCCGGACGGCTCCATTTTTTCCGTCTCCAGACGTTACAACGGTTTTTTTGGAGCAAAAAAGTTGTTGCGACGAGTTACAACGACTTTTTGGAAACAAAATTCCCGTTGTTGGACGTTACAACGGATTACTTGGACCGAAAAAGTCGTTGCGAGACGTGGAAACTGTTTTCCGGGAGCAAAAAATCAGGTTATCGGCGTTACAACGGTTCTTTTGGAGCAAAAAGGTCGTTGCTGCGAGTTACAACGTCTTTTTGGAAGCAAAACTTCCGTTGTTGGAAGTTGCGACCAGTTTTTGGAGTAAAACAGCCGTTGCGGCAAGTTACAACGGTTCTTTTGGAGCAAGAAGGTTGCTGCTGCGAGTTACAACGGCTTCTTGGAAGCAAAATTTCCGTTGTTGGAAGTTAGAACGACTTTTTTGGAGTAAAAAAACCGTTGTTAGACGTTGGAACGATAAAAATGGCTCTTTTTGGACACCGGCAGGCCGCCGTGGCGCAAAACGGGGCTTTTTGGCCCGCCGGACGGCTTCGGGCAGCAAAAACGAAGGAAAACGAATGGGCAGACCATTAAGAATGGACGAAGGGTGGCATTTGGACGATCTGCGGCTCCATTGAGGTGGAAAAGCGCTGAAACCACCGTCGCCGCCGCCATCAACGGCACGCCGCGGAACGTGGACGGCTTCAGCCCGCTCTACATCACCATCAGCGACCCGCCGACGCAGAGCGAGGTGCAACAACTCCTCGACAGCTACAACAGCCTCATCCTCGCCCTGCGCAGGAATGTGTGAGGCGAAAGTTAAGAGTTAAAAGTTAAGAGTGCAGAGTTCGCGGAATTCTTCACTCTTCATTCTGCACTCTTCACTCGGCTCCGCGCCGTTTAAGGTGGAGCGCGACCTCCGGGCGCGCTATGCTTGGACTCAACAACAGCCACCGCACCCGGAGGGCGCGGTCCACCATGCAGGACTCCGCCGCATATGTGGAGAGCCTGCGGCAGACGCTGTGAGGTGAAGAATAGCGAAATCATCATGACCCATCGCCACGTCGGGGACGTGGCCTACAACCGGCTTTACATGCCGTGGCCCCAAGCGGAGAATGGTCCCGAAGCCGGACGCGAAAGGAATGAGCGAAGGAGAGAACATGAACGACATAGAATGCTTGGAGAAGTTCATCAGGCAGCGGAAGCGGTGGAAGGACTGGGATTCTTACCCAAACATGTCTGATTTTAAGAGGCTGCAACTTCTCGTGAATGCCGAGACAGAAGGAATGGGGCTTTTTATTATTGGTCTGGTTGCGATTGATTTTGGTTCGAGTTTCGGCCTCTTTGGTATCGGTTCTTCTGTTTGTGTCCTCGGCTTTGTCATTTACCTGTTTGTGGATCGGAGCAAGAATCGCAGGCTCTTGGAAATCTTTCAGAGCACCGCTATTCAGAATGCTTCAGACGTCATTGACGAAATCAAAAGGCGAAACGCCGACCAAGCACAACAAGACAAACCCGCACCTGAATCGGTAGTAGTCGGTGAAGGGCGGCTTTCAGCGGACGGTTCCCGGTAGGATTGCAACGCAGATGTTGCCGCGGCAGGGAGGGAGGCGTAGTCTCTGGCCCGCAATGGCTGACGACGCTGAAATGCATCTCGTTCTGCAAGGAGCCGGTAGAGGAGCCTGCCTATGAAGACATTCACGTTCTGTGCGGTGGTGGTCGCGGCGTTCTGCCTGTGCGGGACCGCGCAGGCCACCGATGACGCCGCGGCGGCGAAGGAACTGAAGGCCGCCGAGGAGAAACGCACCAACGATTACGCGGCGCAACTCGAAGCTTACCTGCGAAAGATGTTGGTGGAGGACTATCCCGCGCGGGCGGCGAAGGCGTGGCATCGCGATTATTCGAGCGTAGAGGCGTTCCTCAAGAGCGTGGAGCCGAACCGCGAGCGTTGGCGGAAGGTGATCAAGCCGCCGACGCTGGCCAAGACCGGCAAGCTGGAGCGGACGAGCTACGAGCCGCTGCGGGACGTGAACGCGGAGTGGTGGCGCGTGCCGCTGGGCGAGCTGGCGGCGGAGGGAATCTTCGCTGCGCCGCCGGGTGCGGGCGCGGGCAAGCGCGTGCCGCTGGTGATCGTGCAGCACGGCATCGGCAGTTTCCCGGAGCGGGCGTTCGGGCTGAACGACGACGGCGGGGCGTATCATGCCTTTGCGCGCGAGCTGCTGAAGGCGGGCTTTGCGGTGATCGTGCCGATGAACCTGCGTTCCGTGGAGCGGCGCAACCGCATGGAGCGGCTCTGCCGGCTCGCGGACCTGAGCCTGCCGGGCATCGAGCTGGCGCGGATGCAACGGCTGCTGGATGAGGCGATTCAGGAGCCGTGCGTGGAGGCGGAGCGCGTGGGCATGTGGGGCCTTTCGCTGGGCGGGCTGGCGACGATGTTCTGGATGCCGCTGGAGCCGCGCATCAAGGCGGGCGTCTGCGCCGGGTGGTTCAACCATCGCCGCAACAAGATGGTCATCCCGGACAAACGCTACAGTTGCTTCCTCGAAACGAAGGAGGAACATGCGTTCTTTAACGGCTGGCTGCTGGAGTCCACTGACTCGGACGTGGTGAGCCTGATCTGCCCGCGGCCGTTCCAGGTGCAGACGGGCAAGGAGGACCGCATCGCGCATTGGCCGATGGTGGTGGAGGAGTTCGACGCGGCGCGGCAGCATTACGAGAAGCTCGGCATCGGCGACCGCATCGAGATGGACCTGCGCGACGGCGGCCACGAGACGCACATCGAGAGCGGCGTGCGGTTCCTGACGAAGTGGTTGAAGAAATGAAAGAGCCACCCAACCCACGCCCGGTTTTTCGCTGCGGCCCCTCACCCCGGCCCTCTCCCCACGGGTGTGGGGAGAGGGAGAAGATTTCATCCAGCGTTCACCGATCACTGTTGAATGATCACGTCGCAGCGACAGCATTCCCTCTCCCCATCCGATGGGGAGAGGGTCAGGGTGAGGGGCTGACAGAGTTTAACAGCATGGTTAAGAGAAGCGGCATCACGCGGCGCGACTTCCTGCGCAGCGCCACGAGCGCGGCGACTGTGGTGGCGTTTCCTCAGTTGGTTCCGGCCTCGGCGCTGGGGCGCGATGGCGCGGTCACCCCGAGCAACCGCATCGCCATTGGCTTGATCGGGACTGGCAACATCAACACGCGGCACCGCGAGGCGTTTCTGGTCGAGAAGGATGCGCGCATCGTGGCGGTGTGCGACCCGATTGCGTCGCGGCGGGAAGCTTATCTCCGTCGCATCAACCAAGTGCCCGGCCACAGCGGTTGCACAGCCTGTTGCGACTTCCGGGAACTGCTGGCGCGCCCCGACATTGACGCGGTTTGCATCGGCACGCCGGACCATTGGCACGCGCCGCAGGCCATCGCGGCGATGCACGCCGGCAAGGATGTCTATGTGGAAAAGCCGCTCACGTATGCGGTGGCGGAAGGGCGGCGCGTCATCGAGGTGGCCGCGAGCAGCGGGCGGGTGCTTCAGACGGGCCTGCAACGGCGCTCGATGCCGCCGTTCCGTTACGCGTGCGAACTCGTGCGCAACGGCCGGATCGGACGGTTGACGCACACGGAGGTGGGTATCGTCGGCATCCATTACGCGACGAAGCCGCATCAGTGTTTCCCGCCAGCGCCCGTGCCGGAAGGGATGGACTACGATCTTTGGCTGGGGCCGGCTGCTTGGGTGCCGTTCTGCCCGGAGCGCATCATCAACTACTACTGGTATCACATCCTGGATTACTCGCGCGGCTTCATTCCCGCCAACGGTGTGCACTTCGTGGACATCGCGCAGTGGGCCATCGGCGACGAGATCAAGCCGGTGGAGGTGAGCACACCGGTGGCGGTGGCGCCCAGCGGCGGGATGGTGGACGCGATCACCGAATGGCGATCGGATGTTGTTTACCAGAACGGCGTGCGGATGAGCTTCAGCAGTGAGGGGAAGCCGCATCCCGACGGCATACGGTTCGTCGGCACGGAGGGCTGGATTCACATCAACGGCGGCGGAGCCATGACCGCCAGCCGTGAGAGCGTGTTGACGTCGGTGATTGGGCCGAATGAGGTGCATCTTTATTCCACGTCAGGGCCGCACCGCAACTTCCTCGACTGCATCCGCTCGCGCCGACTGACCGCCGCTTCCGCCGAGATCGGCCATCACGCCACGACAACGTGCAACTTGGTGGAAATCGCCGGCCGCTTGGGCCGCTTGTTGAAGTGGAACGCGCAGGCGGAGCGTTGTGTGGACGACGAGGCGGCGAATCGGCTCCTGTCGCAACCGATGCGGTCGCCGTGGCAGGTGTGACGGTCTGCGAATCTGCCTCGACAAACGCTGAAGACTGGGGCAGGGAATAGCCATGTCATTTCGGTTTCGCAAGAGCTGGGTCGCTGCCGTTGGCGTGATGCTATTGGCGGCGGTGGCGCTGGCTGAGGATTGGCAACGAAAGGCGGTGGAGTTGTATCCTGACCTCGGCGTGGCCAATTCGCCGATCAACAAGAAATACCGCGCCCTCTATCAAGAGCGGCTGCGAACAAACCCCGGTTATTTCAGACTCCCCCAATGGCCTGTCTTGCTGGCCAAAGAAGCCTTTATTCAAGTGGGCGCGCAGGCTTCCACCCAGGCGGCGCCCACCGCGCCTGTTGCCACGACGCTCCCGCCGGAGCCGCCAGAGATGGTTGCCGGGAGGAAGCTGTTGATTTCCAAGTGCGGCCGTTGTCACGATACACCCAACGCCAGGGTGGAGGAGATGACGTGGAACCGTTGGATGATGAAATGGCGTTGGAAGGCGGAGTTGACGGACGATCAGTTCCAGCAATTGATGGAATACGCCAACAAGCTTCGCGCAACGCCTCCGCCTGCCGCCGGAACTGCTGCCAATGAAACACCGCAGATGGCGGCTGGCAGACAACTGTTCGAGGCCAAGTGTTGCGGCTGTCATGATGTTCCCAGTCCTTCTAAAGTCATGGAGTCAACATGGACCCGCTGGATGGTGAAGATGAGAGGCAAGGCCCGTTTGACGGACGCTGAATACGACCAAATCATGGAATACGCGAGGCTCAAGCGTGAGGCGTATATGCTGAAGATGATGCGGTAGAGGGTGAAAGAAACATCACTTTAAGCCGCAACTTTCTGGCGCAGGTTTTGTTAAACATTTGCGCGGCATGGAGTCGGATGGTCCGGTTCCGTGGCCGCGAGACAACAAGGTAAAGACGAGGAGATAGATGAAGTTTATTATCAGTGTGCTGACTGCAATTGCTGTGTGCTGCATGGTTGCGACTGCCGGTGAGAAGAAGGGCGACGGAAAGCGGCCCCCCCTGACTGCCGAGCAGAAAGAGTTCCAGAAGAAGATGGTCGAGAAGTATGATGCCAACAAGGATGGCAAGCTCGACAAGGAAGAACGCGCCAAGATGTCCGATGAGGACAAGGCCAAGCAGAAGGAGCTCTTCCCGCATCATGGTGGCAAGAAGGGCGACAAGAAGAAGGAGTAGTCGGTTCGCATCGGCAACGATGCTATTAGTTCTGGTCGCCGCGCCTGTTTCACGACGGGCGCGGCGACTGCTTTTTGAGAGGGGAGCAAGGCGCGTCCTTGACATTTTGCCGCGCATCCCAAAACTAGCCGCACTATGGCAAACATACCCACGGAGTTTCGCGGCGTGACAGCGGTGGCGAAGGCCAATGTCTATTTCGACGGCAAGGTCGTCAGTCACAGCATTCTGTTCCCGGATGGCAGCAAGAAGACCATCGGCCTTATCTATCCCGGCAAGTTTCACTTCAACACCGGCGCGGCCGAGCGCATGGAGATCGTCGCGGGCGAATGCGTCGTGAAGCTCGACGGCAGCGCGACCGTTGCTACCTACGCGGCGGGGCAGCTCTTCGACGTGCCGGCGAAGTCCGGCTTCGACATCGAGGTCAAGGCCGGCATCTGCGAATACATCTGTTCGTTCCTGCCGTAGCGGCTGGAGCGACGAAGTGCTTGGCTTTGCTGCGGTCGTTCCATAGTATTCGCGCGCTTGTTTCACTCGAAACTGTAACCCGGCGGCGGTTGAACACCGTCGCCGACCGAAAAGGCAATGATGACGAACAACATCGGAATGACGAGACGCGAGGCGATCAGCCGCGCGGTGGTGGGCGCGGCGTTCTTGACCGCGGCCGGCAATGCTTACGCCGCGACATTTGGCGCGTGCAAGAAACCCTCAACCCCTGTGAAAATCATGAAACAGAAGAACAGCGAGTTTTACAAAAAGGACGGCAGCTTCGACGGCGAGAAGGCCCGCAAGGCTTACTACGCCATGATGAAGCGGTTCAGTTACCCGATCACCGACAAGCTCAAGGGCAAGGATTTCTGGGCGATTGATTTTGGCCTGAACGACTTCGTCAATGTCGGCATGGCCGGCATCTTCTGGTGGAACGACAAGGAGAATAACTACTTCGGCCACGAAATTTACCTGCTCCCCGGCCAGATGATCGTCGAGCACGCGCACGTGAAGACGCCCGACGCCAAGCCGAAGATGGAAGCATGGCAGGTGCGCCACGGCAGCATCTTCACGTTTGGTGAAGGCGACGCGACCAGCCCGTGCCCAATCGAGTTGCCGAAGAGCCAGGAGAAATTCATCACGGCGCGGCATTGCCAGATGCTCAAGCCCGGCGAAATCGCGTCGCTGAACCGTGCCGAGGCGAAGCACTTCATGATCGCCGGCCCTCAGGGCGCCATCGTCACCGAATACGCGACCTATCACGACAACGCCGGCCTGCGCTTCACCAACCCCGGCGTGAAGTTCTAAGCAATCAACCAAGCGAAAGCGGAAAGCCCCGCGCGCTCAACGGCGTGCGGGGCTTTCGTTACACCCATGACAACGACAACTGAGATCAGAGACACTACCGCCAACCCGGCTCCTTTGGGATTGCTTGGCTTCGGCATGACCACCGTGCTGTTAAACATCCACAACGCCGGCTTCTACGAACTCAACAGCATGATCCTGGCGATGGGCATCTGCTACGGCGGCATCGCCCAAGTCATCGCGGGCATTATGGAGTGGAAGAAGAACAACACCTTCGGCACCACCGCCTTTATATCCTACGGCTTCTTCTGGCTCTCGTTCGTGGTGATGGTGCTGCTGCCGAAGTGTGAACCGATGAGCAAGATGGCCACCGACGACACCGCCAAGGCCGCCTATCTGGCCATGTGGGGCGTCTTCACGGCGGTCATGTTCATCGGCACGCTGCGGTTGAACCGCGCGCTGCAATTCGTTTTCGCCTCGCTGACGATCCTGTTCTTCCTGCTGGCTTACGGCGATCTCATGGGTGCGAGCGCCGGCTTCAAGCACTTCACCGGCTACGAAGGCATCGTCTGCGGCCTTTCCGCGATCTACGCGGGATTGGCTCAGGTGCTGAACGAACTGTATCGCAAGACCGTCCTGCCGCTCGGACCTGTGGGGAAATAGGGCTATGCCGGCGTGGTGCCGGCCGGCTGCTATTTCTTCAGCATTGGTTTGGCCCAGACGCCGTGGGTGCTGCTCGGCGGGCACTCGGACTTCACGCGTAACGTCAGGTTCGTTGCGCCGGCCAGTGGCACTTCCAGCAACTGCGCGGGCTTCTCGATGCCCGGCATCTTCGCCGAGGTTGCGGCGGGCTGGCCGTTGACCAATACCTCGAACGTGTTCGTGCTGCCGGCGCCCAGCGCGGCGTCATTGCCGACCCAGACGCTGAACGTCTCGAAAACATTCGTCGGCATCAGGAACGTGTATTCCGTCCGCCAACCGACGCCGAAGCCTTTCTTGAACGTCTTCACTTTGCCGTCGTCCATCTTCAGCTTGAGCGGCTGGCGGCCGAGGCTCTTGAACTCGCCGACGCTCGCAAACCACGAGCCGGAAGCGTTGCGCAGGAAACGCCCCTGATGGTTCTTATCGCTCCACGCGAACGGCGAGCCGCGCGCAGGCGTGAAGTCGGTGAGGCTGACCTCGCGGGGCAGGGGAGTTTCCAGACGATCCTTCGCGATGCAGAGGACGGTGTAGAGCACATCCGTCAGCAGCCGCGCGCTTTCCGTGGCGGCGGCGACGCCCTCGGACTTGAACCGGCCCATGTTGTTCGCACCGAGCGCTTCGAGCATCGGGATGAGATGCTGCTGGGCGCGCTGGTTCATCTGGTAGTGCTGCTCCACGAGGTTGAAGATGAGTTCCTCCGTGCTCGCGCCGAGCAGCCGCGGCCGATGGCTCTTCACTGCCGCCTTCAGTTGCGCGAGCGTGAACGGGCAGTGGTCTATCCGCGAATGAAACCACTCCATGCGCGTCTGCTCCGGTAGTGGCATCAGCCGCGAGATGTAATCAATCTGCGACAGCATCTGCGCGCCTTCCGGCACCGCCATCTCGCCGTAGCTCATGTGCGCCGGGCAACTGCTGTCCTCGATGTAGTGCGCCGCGCAGCCGAAATACTTCATCGCCTCCGTCGTATTGCCTTCCCGGAACAGCGCGATGGCGCGCGGCAGGTAGTAGTCGAACACCAGCTTGTTCTGCTCCATGCCCGCCGGCAGATGCAACAGCGCCTTCACGCCCGCCGGCGGCGGCATGATGTAGGGCTTCGCCTCCGGTTTGAACGCCATGTCGGGATAGATGCAGTAGCGGTCCACGAACGGCTTCAGTTGATCGCAGAGCAACGGCTTCTGCCACGCCGGCAACAGGTCCACCGCCGTCTGCGAGATATACGCGTGCGGCTCGCCCCAAGCCCAGGCGCGCGCGACGTTGGCGAACAAGATTAGTGCGATGAACCATTTCATTTTCATAAGATTTCCTTGTCTGCCTATACACAAACCTTTGGTTAGTGGGCACTGCGTTGCGGCAAGCCCGGTAGGGCGCGACCGCCGGGCGCGCCGAATCGCTTTCGTTCCACGCTCCGGCCGGCCCAGCGGTCCGGCCCTACCTGCGATGTCTTGTTCGTGGCCCGGACGCACCAACGGCGGCTGGTGAAGTTTTTCTCGTCTCGGTGACTGAAATAACACGTTACTTCACAAACCCCTGCGCCTTCAGCCAGAACACCAGGTCCTTCGCCCACGGATGCGGGTTCGCGAACGGCTCCTTGTCGGCGAGGCCGATGCCGTGCCGGCCTTGCTGATAGATGTGCAGGTCGAATGGCACGCTACATCGGCGCATCGCCGCGGCGAAGTTGAGGCTGTTCTCCACCTTCACGCCCTTGTCCTCCCACGTGTGCCAGATGAAACAGGGCGGCGTCTCCTTCGTCACTTGCAGCTCGTTCGACAACAGCTTCACCAGATCCTCCGGCGGATTCTCCCCCAGCAGGTTCTTGCGCGAACCGCGGTGCGTGTTCGCGTCGCCCATCGAGATCACCGCGTAACACAACACGCCGACATCCGGCCGGCTGCTCTGGCGCTCCACCGGATCGCTCGCGTCGGGCTTGCCCGCGTCAAAGTGCGTCACCAGCGTCGAGGCCAGATGCCCGCCCGCCGACGATCCCATCACCCCCACGCGCTTCGGGTCCACCTTCCACTCCCCGGCCCGCACCCGCACCAGCCGCAACGCGCGCGCCGCGTCGTTCAGCATCACCGGATGCCGGTAGCCGTGCGAGCCGAGCCGGTAACGCAGCACAAAGCCCGCCACGCCGTGCTGGTTCAGGTAGAGCGCGTAGTCGCGGCCCTCATGCACCGCCAGATGTCCGTAGCCGCCGCCGGGACAAATCACAATCGCCGCGCCCGTGGCCTTCGCCGCCTCCGGCAAATACGGCGTCAGCGTCGGGATATCGAACTCCGTCTTGCCGAGTGCGCCCGGCGCGCCGTCGGCCCAGAGCGGCACCGGATCGAGCACGTTAGCGCGGAGGATGACGGAACAGAGAAGCAGCACCAGTAGCGAGAGAGTTTTCATTTGGTATTCTAGTTCTTGTCTTCGAACTTCTTGTTCAAAGATTCGTAAATGTTAACGCGCTGTTGTTCGAGTTGCATCAGGAGTTCGGTAATCGCTTTGAAAGCTTGATCCCACTGAGTGCTGTCCGTAGCCGCGCCAATTCGTGCCACGATCTGTCGGTATTCGGCCACTAGGACCGATATATTCTTAAACCCCAAGAGGTAGAGACGCCCTTCTAAGTAGTGCAGTCTCGCGGTTGCCTTTGTTCGTTGTGTATCAACGTCTTCATTGGGAGCATTAAGCATCGCGCGTAGAATCACTGGGCCTTGAGGTGTTCCGGCTGCAATAGCGCCTGCTCTGTTGATAAACGTGGACACTACTGCGTGAACTGCTTCGAACTCCTTACAGATTTCATCCAAGTTATCGCGGCGACGCCTGAGCAGTTCGCCTCTTTCCTCATGTTGATGATTGCGCTTCTGAACGGCCAAAGTGAACCATCCCCCAACAAGAGCACCGAGACCGATCTTCACAAAGGTGTCCAAGACTTCAATCGCTGTCATTTGTTCTTCTCCCTGTATTGGCGAAGCTATTTCTGATTGGCGATGATTGTCCTCTCCGAGCCTCCTTGCATCAAGCGCTTTTCGCCGGGCGTTTCTGCGGGGCCATCTTCGCGGCTGGGTCGCTCCACGGGCCTTGGCGGGAGGCGGCGGGGCGAATGGTCGCTGCCGGGGCGTGCCGGCGGCGCCGACTTCTCTCTGCCTCTCTCTTGGCGTGGCTTGGGGCAAGAGGTGTCGTTTTTTTGCTCCAAAAAATCCATCTTCCGGCCGGATTACGGATTTTTGGCTCCGCAAAAACGATATTCCGGTCGGATTGCGGATGTTTGGCTCAGGAAAACCGGCTTGCCGGCCGGCGCACGGATTTTTTGCTCAAAAAGAGCCATGTTTTATACCGCCACGCCCGTGGCGGGTCGAAAAATGTCATTTTTCAGGTCGCCGAGGCTGCGGCTGATGGAAAAACGGCGTTTTCTGGGTCGGCGCAGCCGCGGCAGGTCAAAAAATGCCATTTTTAGGGTCGGCGTGGCCGCGGCGGGTGAAAAAACAGCGTTTTTTGGGTCGCTGCGGGATGGAAAACGTGACGAAGAACGGTGTTTATCTGCGGCTGCTCCGCAGCACCACGACGCCCGCGACGGCGTTCAGGGCGGCGATGAGGAGGCAGACGGCGGGGACGCCGATGAGCGGGATCAGCAGCGTGCTCGGCAGCAGCGCGCCAAGACACGCCCCGACGAAGTCCGCCGTGTAGAGCCGCGAGGCGATTGTAGTGTCGGCCGTCTCGGCCGACTTCCCCGTTGGTTGCTGCGCGTCGGCCGAGACGGCCGACTCTACAACCCGGCCTGCCAGTGGGAACTGCATGCCGACGAGCGCGGCGAGGATGAATGTGAGCAGCGCGATGGCCGCTTGCACGAGGAGGAATCCGCCATTGCCGCCAGCGCGGGCGAGCGCCATCAGGCAGAGCGGCAGCAACGCCGCGAACGTCGCGACGGCAAACGCGAGCCAGGCCAGTTGCCGCCTGTAATGCGGACACTCCTGTCTGCGCTCGTGAGCGGTCCCACTGGGAGCGGCGGCGTCCACGCCGCCGGTGGTTGATGAAGATGGGGCGACGTGGACGTCGCCCCTCCCAGCTAGGCGGTTCATCCCAAATGCGCCGGCGGCGAGGCCTGCCATGAAGACGGTGACGATGACGCCGAGTTGTTGATAGACGGAGCCGTAGAGAATCTGGAACGCCAGCAGCAACACCACTTCCAGTCCCGACGCGGCGAAGCCTCCCGCGAACACCGCCAGCGGCGCGGCGCGAAGGCGGACGACGTAGAACGCGAGCAACGCCAGCAGAGCGGCCTCCAGCAAACCGAACCGCACCTTGAACTGACTCATCCAATGGAGCAGGTGGTAGTAGTAGAGCATCGGACTGAAGTCGCGGTTCACGGCGGCGGGCTGTGCGGTGGCGCGGCGCATGTCCTCCATGCGGTCGGGCGCGAGTGTGGCGGCGAGGTAGTGGCGGTTGACGAGGCGCGTGGTGACGCCCGCCGCCTCGATGCGTGCGGCGATGTCCTCGTGCAGCGGGCCGTCGGAGGCGAGGAAGAAGACGCGACCGCCGGGAATCACCAGCGTGTTGTTGAACGCCGTGTCGAGCGTGCGCCGCGCCGACGTGAGCAGCTGCGCCAGTTCCGGGCCGACGTAGTCGGCGTAGCGGCCCAGCCCAAACGACAGCACGCCGCCGTCGGTGAGCACGCGTTTGACCTCGCCGAAAAACTCCGCCGTGTAGAAGCGGTTGAGCTGCGACGTGGACGGGTCGGGCACGTCCACGATGACGACGTCATAGCGGTCGGCGGTTTGTTTCACGAAGAGCCGGCCGTCGGTGTTGACGAGCCGAATGCGTGGGTCGCTGAGGTTGGCGGGGAGGAACCGGCGGCCCGCCTCGATGATAAGCGGGTCGAGTTCGACGCAGGTGACGTCGGCGACGCCATACTTGAGGATCTCGCGCGCGGTGCCGGAGACGCCGCCGCAGACGACCAGCACGCGCCGCGCGCCGGGCCGCTGCGCCATCGCGTAGTGGACGGTCTCCTCGACCTGCTGAGTGTTGTCGGTGGAGGTGAGCGGCAGGCCGTTCTCGATGAAGTTGTATTGGCCGGAGGACTCGGTGACGACGAGCTTACCGTAGGGGGAGTTGCCGCGGAAGACGACGTGCTGCCCCGCGAACTGGATCGCCGTGGCCAGCGCGTCGGCGTTGGCGAAGAGGATGATGCCCGCGATCGCTGCCGCGAGGACGGCCGCGACGGCGAGCAGGAGTCTCCTTCCGAACCACACCGCCAGCGCGCCCGCGAGCAGAAGGTTCAGCAACGCCGGGAAGAAGAGGATGCCGAGGTGATCGAACAATCGCACCAGCACGAAGCTGAACAGCGCGCCGCCCGCGATGCTGCCGATGCAGTCGGCGACATAGACGCGCCCGATAGCGGAGGCGGCGGCTTCCTCGAAGCTGGGACGGTTCAACTGCGGCGGCCCCTCACCCCGGCCCTCTCCCCGCTGGGGCGGGGAGAGGGAGGAGTTCTTCGCCTTGAGCACGGACAAATCATCCGGCGTGGAAGGTTGCGACGGCGGAAGATTTCCCTCTCCCCTCGCTTGCGAGGGGAGAGGGCCAGGGTGAGGGGAGTCGTCTGTTGAGAGTGGCCGCGCTTTTCCACCCGTGACGACGGAGCACGCCAGCGTCAGCAGCCAGCCGGACGCGACGCAGAAGGGGAGCAACATGACGAAACTGGCGAGCACTGTTTCCGTGAGGCCGACCTGGATGCCGCGCCCGAAGACGGCGTTGCGCAGCACGGCGAGCAGAAAGACCTGCACGAGCGGTGCGACGGCGATGAAGATCAGCCCGCCGATGAACGCGCCCTCGCGGTTGCGAAGACGGCCCGACGCGCGGCACAGCCAAGCGCCCGCGCCGGTGAGAAGGAGCCAGTTGCCCAGAATGATGCCGAGCACCATCTCGTTGCCGGCGAACGCCGCGAGCATCTCGCGCATCAGCACCAACTGCGCGATGACCGACGCCGCACCGAGTCCGCCGACGGCTACGAGCAGCAACCGACTTGCGCGTGGCGGCGTGTCCGCGACGGTCATGCTACATCTCCGATTCCTTGAACGCCTCGACGTGGTAGATGCCGACGGCGGTGCCGGGGCCGCGCCACGCGTCGGGCGCGCAGCCGGCTTTTTCCGAGAGCGTGTTGAGGAACATGACCTTGTTGGGAATCTGCTCCCAGACCTGTGGTAGATACGTTGCTCCGCGCCCGTTGACTTGCAGCACGACGCCGTCGCGATGCGGCTGCAGCTTGGCGAGGAGGTCGTTCGGCGAACTGAACACGAGCGGCTGCGGCACGGTTAGCACGCTCACCTCGACCTGGAGCTTGTCGAGCTCGTCGGGGCGCACGGGTTGGAAACGGTGGTCGCGCGTCGCAGCGCTCTGCGCGTTCTCGATGACGGCCTGGTAGAGCGGCATCTGCGGCATAATGTTGCCGATGCAGCCGCGCAATGCGCCATTCTCGGTGAGCGTCACAAAGCAGCCCTTCAGTTCGGCGAACTTCGCGGGCAGCGTCTTCGCGTCAACAACGGGCAGGCGGTTGGCCGTGACGACCTCCTTGACGGTGCGGCGGGCGAGGTTGAGCAGGAGTTTGCGTTCCTCCTTGTTGAAACTCTCTTGCTCCGGTGCCGTGAACGCGATGGCGGTGTAGCCGACAACGCCGCCGGACTTGTTGCCGCTGGTGTCGCCGCTGTTGCGGTAGTCGAGCAGCTTCGGCTTCCAGCCCTTCATCTTGGCCAGATGCAGCAACGTGCAGATGGGCATGTGGCCGCAGGCATCCTCGCCGGCGATAACGTCGGGCGTCATGTTGAGAATGGCCGTGACGGTGCGGGTATCCAACTGCCGCGCTTGATCGTAAGGATGATAATGGCTCAGGTCTGTGCTGACGACGACGAGCGAGTGGTCGTCGAGTTGGCTGGCGAGCGCCTGTGCCGCGGCGGCGGGATCAGTTTGGCCGAAGACCATCGAAACCAACTCGAACGGCCTGAGGACCTTTTGCAGGAACGGCACCTCAACCTCGCCAGAATGTTCCCATGTTTCCGGCGTGTCCTCGCCGGGCGGCGGCGCGGACCGCGACGACTGGATGGACCAATCGGGCCGACGCATTGGCACGCGCGGTTCCAGCATGAACGGTGGAAGTTTCGCCAGCGCCTTCGACTTGTCAGAAATCTTCACGTCGCCGAGCGGCGTGCGGTAAACGTCGGCCGCGCAGACCGACGCGCCCTGAAACGCCACGTAGTGGCTGCCAGCGAGCAGGAAGACGGTCTTTACGTCGCGACCGGCGAGCACCTTGTAGCCGAAAGCGGCGGTCAGGCCGGAATACGGATAACCCGCGTGCGGACAGATCAACGCCTTGAGTTCGCCGCTGACGGAAGCTGGCTGGACGGACGCGAGCAACATGTCAATCGTTTGCGACAGCTTTTGGGGGTCCTTCGGATAGAAAAGCCCGGCGACGGCCGGCTCGCGGACGAGCGCGGGCTGTTTTGATTGCGGGTTCGCGCTTTCCTTGCGTGGTCCGCATCCGGCGATTGTAACGGCAACGACCAAAGTGACCGCGCCGACGATCGGAAGAAATCTGGTTCTGCCGCTCATAATTGTCTCTCAGATTGCTACGACACTATTTTGCGCCAAAGGTGCCGAAAACGGTAGCTGTTTCATTGGCACGCTGTCACTCATCCCGCACGAACACGCCGTTGCCGGAGGTGCTGAGGTAGAGCCGCGTCGGCTGGTGCGGGTCCACGGTGATCCCGGCGATCTTCGTGCAAGCCAGTTCCGGCGCGTTCAG
This sequence comes from Verrucomicrobiota bacterium, assembly GCA_026397915.1. GTDB lineage: Bacteria > Verrucomicrobiota > Verrucomicrobiia > CAIQCK01 > CAIQCK01 > CAIQCK01. Next base: position 82,959 of record JAPLTX010000015.1, on the reverse strand, counting down.
CGACTGCCATGTGCGACCTGCGTCGCGTGAGCACATCAGGCCGCGGCCCAGCGACTCGTCGTGAAACGGATGGTCCATACCGCCGGCATAGATCGTATCGGCATCGCGCGGGTCCACGGCGAGCGAAGCCGTGAAGCGGTCCTTCAAGACTTGCGTCCACGTCGCGCCGCCGTCGCGTGAGGCGAAGACGCCGCCGGGATGAAGTTTGCGGTCCTTGAACCTCTCTCTCGCAGCGACGTAAAGCCGTTGCGGGTCTGATGGGCAGACGACGAGCGCCTGCGGGTCGGCCCATGCGAAGCCACCGCCGAGGCGCCGCCAGTTTCGCCCGTTGTCGTCACTGCGAAACAAACCGGCGTTGTCGTCCAGCAGTGCGAACAACACCGCCGGCTCACGCGGATGCTGCGCCAGACCGCGGACGTTGTCTTTGGGCAGACCGGTGTTGCACGCGTGCCAGCTCGCGCCGCCGTCCTCGGAACAGAAAATGCCGTGTTCCTTCACGCTGACGAAGATGCGCCGCGCCGACGCCGGGCTGGAGCGGTCCACGAGCAGGTGGCGCGTCTGGCCGTCGGGCAGGCCGGTGGCAGGGTTGCCGACGACGCGCCATGTCATGCCGCCATCGTCAGAGCGGCAGACATCGCCAGCGTTGCGGTTCCACCAACCGGTGCCGGCGAAGATGATGCGCGGATCGTCGGGATCGAACGCGATGGTGAAGGTGTTGCCGGAGTTCTTCATGCCGCGCACGGTCTGCGTGAACGTTCGCCCGCCGTCGAAGGTTTGCAGCAGGCCGATGTCGGCATAGCTCAGATACAGCCGCTTCGGATCGCGCGGATGAACGGCGACTTCGTGCGCGCAAGTGACCTCCAGCCCGGTGCCGCTCCACCAACCCGTCGGCGAGTCCGGCGCGCCGGCCGGTTTCTCGGCGCGTTGCGTGTAGCTTTGCGTCCAGTGCTCGCCGCGATTCGTTGTGCGGAAGATGTGGCCTGACGTGCTGAAGTAAAGCGTGTCCGGCACGCGCGAATCCATCGCGAGACCCATCACGGTCGGCCCCCACATGGTGATCCAGCCGTAGTCCATGTTCGATTGCTTCGCGCGCGGCGACGGATGGAACGTCACGCGCTGCCAGTGTTGCCCGCCGTCGGTTGTGTGATAGATGAAAGCCGACACCCACGCCGTGTCGCCGACATAGGCGATGTCCGGGTTGGTGGGATGAACGGCGAGCCGATCCACGTTCGAGGTCATTGGTGCTGGCGCGCCAGGTTTGCCGACTTGCTTCGATAGACGTTCGAGTTTCGGCGACCATGTTTCGCCGCCGTCATCACTGCGATAGACACCACCTTGCCACGGTTGCTTGCCCGGTTCGGTGTGTAATGTCAGATACATCACGTCGGGTTGTTTGGCACAAAGGCCAACGCGGCGGATGTGGTTGTGAGGAAGGCCTTTGTTCAACAGCCGCCACGTTGCACCAGCGTCGTTGCTGCGGTAGAGACCACGGTTAGTGGCGGCGAAGACGCGCCGGCTTTCGCGTGGATGAACAACGAGATCGCTGACGATAGCTTCACGGTCCATGCCGCCGCCGTTGGGGTTTGCGACAACCCAATGCGCGCCGCCATCAGAGGTCTTGTAGATTGTGCCGGTGCCGCCTTTGTTCCAGCGCGGCCGGCCGATACCGGCGTAGAGCGCGTCCGGTTGCTGCGGGTCAATCGCCATTGCGCCGATGGGGGCGCTGAAGCTGTGGAGTTGTGTCGGCGGGAAACCTTCGCGTTGCAACTGCCACGTCTCGCCGCCGTCGGTGGATTTGTGGACACCGCCTTCCGCGCCGACGTAGATGATGTGCGGGTCGTGCGGGTGCGGCGCGATGACCTCGACGTAGAGATCGTGGAGGCCAGTGTTGTGGATGCACCAGTTTGCACCGGCGTCGGTGGACTTGAAGAACCCGCCGACATCGCAGCCGGCATAGACAACGCGCGAATCGTGCGGGCTGATGGCGAGGCAGGGAATCCATCCACCGCCGCCGGGGCCGATGTTGCGCCAGGCGGGTGCGGCGTTGACATGTGTAAGCGAGACGAGAGCAATGATAAGTGCAAGATGGCGCGCGGGCATGGCCGCAGCATACGGAGAGATGGCTGTCAGCGCAACCGCGACGGATGCAGAAGTAGCGCCGGCATCCTTGCCGGCGTTGGTCCTCTCTCTGTTGAGGGCGGAACGACGGCAAGGATGCCGGCGCTACGGACTGCTTTCTTGCGTCGGCGTCCGCAAGCTGCTACGAGCGGGAGAATGCGCCGTTCACAATCGCTTTCACCGTTGGCCAAATCGCCGGGCGTTTATCAGCTTTGGCTCGATTTGCCCAAGCAGACGCTTCTGACAGTGGGGAAGTTGGGAACTTTCGACTTCCCGCCGGGCGTCTATGTTTACACCGGTAGCGTGCTCGGCGGGCTGGAACAACGCCTTGCGCGGCATCAGCGGCGGAGGAAGAAGATGCACTGGCACATTGACTACCTGTTGCGGCACGCGCGTATCGTGCGGATCACGACGCGAGTGACACGGCGACGGCTGGAGTGTTCGTGGAACGCGCGGACGCTGCGGTTGGCCGGCGCACGGGTTGTTGCGCCACGGTTCGGTTCCAGCGATTGCGATTGCTCGACACATCTGGTTTACTTGAGGCAGAGAAAATATGGACATCTTTGAAGCGATCAAACAGCGTCACTCGGTTCGCGCTTATCAGAAGCGAGAGATCGAGGCGGAGAAGTTGCAACGGATTCTGGAGGCTCTCGACGCCGCGCCGTCGGCCGGCAACCGGCAGGCTTACGAGATCGTGCTCGTGCGCGACGCCGAGCGCAAACAGCGGCTCGTCAAGGCTGCGTGGGACCAGACGTTCATCGCTGAAGCGCCGGTGGTGCTGGTGTTCCTGGCCGCGCCGGAGCGAAACCGTGGCCGTTACGCCGAACGCGGCGCGGAACTTTACTGCGTGCAGGATGCCACGATCGCATGTGCCTACGCTGAACTGGCCGCGACAGCGTTGGGTTTGAGTTGTTGCTGGGTGGGTGCGTATGACGACGCGGCGGTGGCTGCGGCGGTTGGCGCGACCGGCACGCTGCGGCCTGTTGCGGTGCTGCCAATCGGCTACGCCGCAGAGCAGTCGCCGGCGCGTCCGCGGCGGGCGTTGAACGATCTCGTGCATGGCGAAGTTGTTGGGAGTAAACAATCATGAACAAGCAACCGATCAAACCTTTCGATCTGTGGCAGGAAACGACGACGGTGCTGGCGCACGAAGGCGTGTTGCTGAACACGGTTGGTGCTGATGGCAAGCCGAACACGATGACCATCGGCTGGATGACGGCGGGAATCATTTGGGGCAAACCCATCTTGACGGTTCTTATCCGGCCGAGCCGCCACAGCTTTGGCAGAATCGAGGAAGTGCGCGAGTTCACCGTCAACGTTATGCCACCGCGGTTTGCCGGAGCGATACAGCTTTGCGGCAGCACGTCGGGCCGTGACGTGGACAAGTTCGCACTTACCGATCTCATAGCGGCGCAGGCGCAGGAGGTTCGCGTGCCGGTCATAGAGCAGGCGGTCATCTGTTACGAGTGCCGCGTTGTGCACACAAACGACGTCATTCCCGCCAACTTCGCACCGGATATCGTCGCGTCGTATTATGCGAAGGGCGACTTCCACCGTGTCTATTATGGTGCGGTTGTTGCTGCTTACGCTGCCGCGGATGTTCACGAACGGCTCTCGCGGCCGCAGTTTTGAGCTGATGCTGCGTGGCATTGCGGGTCGTGGGCGCGAAATGAGATGGAATCTGGCGGGCAGCGTGGTCGTCTTGTCATGCGGCAGAATCAGACTATGGAAACTTCCGACCCGGCGGTGGTGTCGCGGGCGCGTGAAGGCGATGTAGAAGCGTTTGGCGAGCTGTTCCGCGTGACGCATCGCCGGATCTACAACTTTGTCCTGTCCATGGTAACGAACCCCGAAGATGCGGCCGATCTGACGCAGAAAACCTACGTGCGGGCGTGGGGCGCGCTGAAGAGCCTGCGCTCGGATGAGGCTTTTCTCGTTTGGCTGCATCGCATTGCGCTGAACGTTGTGCGCGACAGCCGGAAGCGCATCGAGCGACCGATGGTTTCGTTGGACGCGCCAGTTGAAGACGAGGACTCAACCGGCACGATGGAGATTCCCGACTGGTCGCTGGGGCCAGGGCAGATTGTGTTGTCGCAAGACACGCAGCAGTTCGTGCGGCGCGCTGTGGGGAGGCTGCCGGAAATCCACCGGAGCGTTGTAGGTATGCACCACTTGGAAGAGATGGAGGTCACGGCCATTGCCGATGTGCTGGGCATCTCGCCGGGCACGGTGCTGTCGCGGCTGGCGCGGGCGCGGGAAGCGTTACGAAAAATGTTGGAGCCGTTGTTGAAGGAGTGAGGCGCTTATGAAACCTTGCAAAGATATCCAAAACCAACTGGCCGACTTCGCGGTCGGCGTGCTGGTAGAACGGGAACGCGCGGAGGTTGAGCGCCATTTTCAGGAGTGCCCGACGTGCCAGCGGGAACTGAGCGCATTGCAGAGAACAGGCGCAGTGCTTGACGCGCTGGAGCCGGAGGAAGCGCCCGCCGGTTTGTGGCAATCCATCCGGCGCGAGATCGAAACCCCGAAGCAAGAACCGGCACACGCGCCTTGGTGGGAGATGCTTTTCCCGGCGCAATGGCCGCGGCTGGCTTACGCCGGACTGGCGGCGACGGCGATATTGGCGGTGGCTTTGCTCGTGACAGTCTCGCGGCTGTCACCGGCAGAAGATGACGAGACTCAGGACTTCCTCCAGCGTCACGGTATGTTGGCATGGAACGATCCCTTGAGCGACAAGGCCGCGCTGGGCGTGATGCTGGGCCGCAGCGGGGCCGGACGGGAGATGCAATGATGCGGGCAACCATTCTCGTTGGCATGGCGGCGATGACGCTGGCGGTTTGCGTGGCGAGTGAAATCGGCGCGCCAACACCGGCGGCGAGTCCGGCAGAACGGTTGCGGGCGGCGCAGAGCGCGGAGGATCGCCTCACGTTGCGCGCGACGTTGAACACGGCGACGTTCTCGCAACAGTCCTCCGTGTCGTCGCAGGTCGTGGTATGCCGCAAGCCGGGTTGCTGCCGTTGGGAATACCAGTCGCCCGCGTTGAAGGGGCTGGCGATGATTGAGAAGGGCGACACGGTCATCCGGCTCGACCCGGCACAAAAAACCGCTTCCGCTGCTTGTTCGCATCGCGAACCTGGCAGGTTTGATCTGCTGTTAAAGAACTACACGGTGACACAGGAGCGAACGGAGCCGATCATCGGTCGTGCGGCGGACGTGCTGGTCATCAAGCACCGCGAGGCGGGCAGCCCGGCAAAGAAGGTCTGGGTGGACCGGGCTACCAACCTTATTCTGCGCACGGAGTATTACGACAGCGACGGCAAGCTGGCGACGCTGACATTCTACACGGACATCGAATGGAACCCGCCGTTGGCCGACAGCCTTTTTGAGATTCTCGACGGTTGGAAGAAAGTCGCGGTCGAGGATGATCCCGGCAAGCACTGGGATCGGGAGGGCTTGTCCAGGGAGGTGGCGTTCAACGTGTGCGAGCCGGCGTATTTGCCGGCAGGCTTTGCGGTGGACGGGTTTCACCTTTACCACTGCCGGTGCGGCGTGGCGTCGGCGCACCTTCGTTATGTGGATGGGCTGAATAGCGTTTCCGTTTTTGAACGCTTCACACAGTGTCCAGGGCGTGGCCGAGGACGCGGCTTTGGTTGGGGGAAGGGGCGCGGCGGCGGCCGCAACTGCCAACTGCTGGCCAGTCAACCCGGCCGGATGCTGGTCCGGCAAGTCGGCGATTTGTCGTTCATCCTGATCGGCGATTTGCCCGAAACAGAGCTGTCGAAAATCGCCGACAGCGTCAAATAAATGGAATGCGCCGCAGGCGTGTCTCGTCTTTTCCAGCAGCCAGCATGATGACGGTTGGCAAGGAACTTCAAAAAGGAAAACGACGATGAAACGAACATGGCAGATTCTGACGATGGGCGGTCTGGTGTTGGCGCTGACAGCCGCTACCGGTTTCGCGCAGGGGCGCGGTTGGGGCTGTCAGGGTGGCGGCGGGCGGGGCGCGGGTTGCAGATTGACGCGCGTGACGCCCACCGACCCGAAGGAGAAGGCGTTTGTTGAGCAGGTGACGAAACTGCAAACAGAGATTCGCGACGAGCAGGCGGCGCTGGCCACGCTGCAAAAGAGTGGCGCGAGCGCCGCCGCGCTGGGCGCACAGAAGGGCGTGGTGGAAAACCTTCGCACGCAGTTCCGGGAGTTGGTGACCAAGAACAGCGAGCTGCAACAGCAGATCATGAAACGTTGCGGCGGTGGCCCCGGCTGGTGCGGCGGGCGCGGCATGGGTTGCTTGGCCAATTGCCCGCTGGACATGGCGAGTCCGGCGTGTGGTCTGTGTCCGAATTGCGCGTGGATGAAGTGAGGCGCGGAAGTTGAGTTTAGAAGACGACGCGAGGCGGTTGTGTGATGGCACAACCGCCTCGGTTGTTTTTTAAAAGTAGGACAGGCATCCTGCCTGTCCCGGTTGGATGATGATGGACAGGCGGGACGCCTGTCCTACGGTGCCGGTGCGGGCGGTGTCGGCGGTTGCTTCTTCGCGATCTGTTCTTCGACCTGTTTGAGGATGTCTTCGGCACCGACGAACTTATAATCGTCAATCGTGAGCCGGCGGCGTTGGCCGTTTTCCTCGTAAAGGGCATAGGCGATGCTCTTGCGCTCCCATTTCCGCTTGTCCACGCTGACAAACGCCTTCAGCGGCACACGCTCGCCGCGCACGCCGCAGATGGTCTGACCGTCACTGCTCATCTTCTGGCGGCGACCGATGAGCAGCCAGACGATCGTCATGCCTCCGAACGCGGTGCTGATGGCGCCCAGCACAAACTGTGTCACAAGTTCTGCGGAAGAGTAGGGGGCCGGGTGTTCCTGTCCCGGCCAGCCGTTCTTTGCGGCGAACTCGCTCCACTTCGTTGTTTCGCCGCGCGCGGCGGCGGTTTGGAATTGCGCGATGTGTTCGTTGTGCTCTGGGTATTTGATTCCACCATCGCGGAAGAACCAGATGCCGAAGCCAACCAGGAACGCGGTTTGCATTAACATGCGGTTTCGCCACTCGTGCGAGATTCTCGTTACGATGTTCATGAGGCGCGCGGGCTACAGTTTCACCTCGCGTCCCTCGCGCGCGGATGTGCGGGCGGCATCGAGCAGCTGCGCCAGGTTGCGGGCGTCGTCCACGGTGATGTGCATTGGTTCATTGCGCTGGATGGCGGCGAACCATTGCTGCAACGCGCTGGGCCGCGGCTTGGGCATCTTTACTCGCTGCCAGGCTGGTGCGAAACCGTTGCCGGCTTGCCGCAGGATGTAAGTGACCGGCGGATGGCCCGGCATGTCGCGCACAGCGGTGCCTTCGGTGCCGTAGAGTTCCCAGAAGTTTGGCCCGGCGCCCTGAACGTAGCTGAAGTCGAGAATGCCGAGGGCCTTGTTTTTGAACTCAACCACGACCATGCCGTTGTCGGGGATCGGATACGCGCCGCTGAAATTAACGCTCTTGCAAAAGACGCTGGCCGGTTCGCCGAGCAGCCAGCGCATCGCGTCGAGAGTGTGGCAGGCAATGTCGAATAGAGCGCCGGGGCCGGCGAGTTTCTCGTCGCCGAACCATGCGCTACCGCCCTTGAACAACTTCTCCAGCGCGGCGGCGTGGCCGATGCGGAAGCGCGCGGTGGCGATCCTGCCGAGCGTGCCACCGTCCACGAGCTTCTTCAGCAGCAACGCCTCCGACTTGCTGCGCTGGGGCAGCGAGATTATGAATTTAACGCCGCTGACCTTGATCTCGCGCGTCACCTCGTCGGCTTCGGCGAGGGTGAGCGTCAGCGGTTTTTCCACGAAGATGTGTTTGCGGGCGTGTGCGGCGGCGATGAGGATGGTGCGGTGCTTGCTGGTCTCGGAACAGACGATGACGGCGTCCACGTCCTTGCGGCTGAGCACGCGGGCGAGGTCATTGTCAAACGGCACGCCGAGTTCCTTGGCTACCGGCTCGCCGCGGGTGGGATCGTCGTCCCAAACGCTGGCGATCTGGACATCCTGGGAATTGCGCGCCTCCTGCGCGTAGCTGTTCGCATGCAGGTGGGCCGTAGAGAGCATGGCGATTCGGATCATGGCGCGAGTCTAGCGACCTCGTGCGGCGTAATTCCAGAGGATTTTGCTATGGATGATTCTCTCCGTTGCGCTTGGTAAATGATAATGCTACGTTCCGCGGTGCCTGAGACAAACGCTGCAAAGACCGGACTGACCATCGCGCACCGTTCGCATCCGCGGACCTACCGCGATTTTCTTTACGTTTACCCCGTCATCTCTCGCCGCAGCCACGGCTTGTCCGTTGGCATCAATCTAAATCCGAACAAGGTCTGCAATTTTCACTGCGTCTATTGTCAGGTGGACCGCTCGACGCCGCCAAAGGTTTCGATGCTTGTGCTGGCGACGTTGGAGCGCGAGCTGCGAGAGATGGTGGAACTGGTGCGGTCTGGCACGCTCGCGAGCGAGTATCCGTTCAACACCGTGCTGGACCTGGCCACGCGCATCAACGACATCGCTCTCAGCGGCGACGGCGAGCCGACAACCGTGCGGCAGTTTCGGGACGTTGTTCAACTTGTGTTGCGCGTGAAACACGAGATGGGTTTGCAGAACACCAAGGTCGTGTTGATCACGGACTGCGCCGGCCTTGACCGGACGGACGTGCAGACCGGGCTGAAGTTGTTGGACGACGACAACGGCGAGGTCTGGGCGAAGCTGGACGCCGGCACGGAGCCGTATTTCAAGCAGGTGAACCGCACGGCAATTGCGTTCAGCCGGATCTTAAAAAACCTCGCTCTCACCGCGCGTCCGCGACCCATTGTGATTCAGAGTTTGTTTGTTCGCCTGCACGGCGAGCCGCCGTCGGTCGCGGAGATCGAGGCTTATTGCGACCGGCTGAATGAGGTCACGGCGTCTGGCGGGCAGATCAAACTGGTTCAGGTTTACACGGTCGTGCGCAAGCCGCACGAGTCGTGGGTCGAGCCGCTGACCGAAACGGAACTCGACTTGATTGCTGCGCGCATCCGGCGAAACACACAGCTTTCCGTTGAGATGTTCGGGGGCTGGAAGGCTTGATTGCGTCGCGCGGGCATCCTGCCTGCGCTGCTATTCGACCGTATTCCTCAACACGCCAATCGGCGGAATCTCAATCTCGATGAGGTCGCCGTGGTTGAGTGCAAAATCGGCGGGCGGCACGATGCTGGCACCGGTCAGCAGGAAGACGCCAGGGACAAAATCATTCTCGCGGAAAAGATAATCTGCAAGTTCCTCAAAGCTGCGTTTCATCTCCGCAATGCCTGCCCTGCCGTGAAACACGCGCACCTGGTCGCGTTCAACGCGCATTTCAATCTCCAGAGCCTTCGGATCGGCGACAGCTTCCTTTAGGAGGATGCACGGACCGAGCGCACAGCCACCGCGATACAGCTTGGCCTGTGGCAAGTAGAGCGGGTTTTCGTTGGCGAGGTCGCGCGAGCAGATGTCGTTGCCGATGGTGTAGCCGACGACGGCGCCGGCGTAGTTGATGACCAGGGCAAGCGACGGTTCTGGCACGCTACGCCTGGAGTCCTCGCGGACGCGGACCTGCTGGTCGGGGCCGACAGCGCGCTCCGGCGTTGATTTTAAGAACAGTTCAGGCCGCGGCGCGTTGAATACCTTGTCAAAGAGACCGCCGGCACCGCTCTTGGATGCTTCCGCCACGCGCGCGTCGCGGCAACGCGGATAGGTCGTGTCAGTGGCCCAGACTTCCTGCACGTCGAGTGGTGCTTCCAACTGCACCTGCCGCAACGGCAGCGCTGGCGCGTTTTGGGCCGCCTCGGCCACCACCACGGCAGGCTCGTCCAGCCGCAGCAGGCCCGACACAGAGCCGAAGGTGTTCGGGTCTTTTGTTGTCAGGTCCACGACGCGCTCGCCGTCGAGCAGGCCGAGCCGGAAGTGATAGCCGTCCTGAAACTGCAAACCGGGCGTTGTGAAGCGGATGATTTTCATGGCGGAATTTCTAATGTCGTTATCCTTTTGCGTTGACTCGCGCGGGCACTCTAGGAGAATGCGCCCGCGCCGTCAACCGGGCGAACTTGATTGATTTGGCGGCGGAACCGAGTGAACCGATGAAACCTGTTCCAGAGAAGGTGATTTTTTGCACGTTGCGGCTGGAAGCGCCGCCGCTCGACAAGCTTGCGCAAAAGCTCAAGGCCGACGGTCGGGCGCACGCTTTGTTCGATCTGTGGCGCAACCTCGTCAACCAGCCGAACGCGCTGACGTTCGTGCTGAAGCCGCCGCGCGACGCGAAGGCGAAGTTTCACATCTGCGCCGACTGTGGCCAGGCGTTTTCCGGCGCGGAGTTGGTCTTCCGCCATTTCCGCCAGCAGCATGCCGAGAAGGCTGTGAAGATCGTGCCGAAGACCGTCGAGCCGCCGAAAGGCAACTTCCAGTTCATTGCACGGTGCGGCCTGTGCCGATCGCTCTTGTGCCCGCCGAACTACCACGAGTTCAGCGTGCGTCTCGTGGCGCATCACAAGGAGCGCCACGACCGCGTGCCGTTCGACGAGTTCCGCGCGAAGGTGGCGAATTCCAACTCTGCAGACGACGTGGAAGCGTGGCGGAAGGCGGTGAGTGTCACCGAGGAGTTGCACTGTGCGTTCTGCGACGAGTTGGTGGTGGACGAGCGGTCGCTACTGGACCATGTGCGGCAAGCGCACGCGGACCGCGTCGAGAAAACCGAGGCGGAACTGGCGATTCCTGCCGCGCGGCTGCGGCAACTCGAATGCCGCGACATCCGCCGCGCCTGCAATCAGATTTGGGACAAGGAGAAGAAGGAGCCAGGGCATTTCCTGGCGTTGTTGCGGCAGGCGCTGAGCCAGCGCGGCCTGCAAATTTTCCGCGACATTCTCGGCCACCAGTATGCCTGCCGTCAGCATCCTCGCCGGGCTTCGGAGCGAGACCAACTCACGCCTCGCCAGCAGGAAGCCCTCGCGCTTGCCGGCGCGCCGGCCCGTCGCGGTCACAAACCCAACCGTCACACGTTGCGCGACCATTTTGCCGCGCAAGGAGTCGCCGAACAGGATGTGAAGGCGGACGTGGATGTGCTGGTGCGGATGGGATTGCTGGTCGAGTTGGAGAACGGCCAACTGGACGCTCTCGGCCCTGGATCGCACATTGCAACGTAACGAGTAATGCGTAATACGTAAGTTCCTCGGTTACGCATTCCGCATTCCGTATTACGTTTCACGGCAGCGGCGCGCCACTCGCGGCTACAAACAGCCGATACCACTCCTCGCGCGTCAGTTCGATCTCCGCGGCCTTTGTCGCCTCGCGGATGCGTGCAGGATCGGTGGATCCGACGATGGGGATGATCTTCGACGGGTGCTTCATCAGCCACGCCAACGCCACTGCGCTCCGGCTGACGCCGCGGGCTTTAGCGATCGGATCGAGCGCCTCCAGGATGGATGGGATGCGATAATTTTGCTGCGCGGTCAGGAGCCGTTTCGCGCCGTCGGCGAGTTGGCCGCCTGCCAATGGACTCCACGCCATCGGCGTCATCTTGGTGGCGAGGCACTGGTCCAGTGTTCCGTCGGTGAGCGCGTCGAGTTTCGCCAGACTGATTTCAACCTGATGCGTGACCAGCGGGAAGTGGCAAGCCGCCTGCACCGCTGCCGCAAGCGACGGGCGAAAGTTGCTGATGCCGAAGAAGCGCACCTTGCCATCGTCCTTCAATTGCGTGAACGCCCGCGCGATCTCCGCCGGGTCGGCGAGGTAGTCGGGCCGGTGGAGCATGAGCACGTCCAGCGTCTCGACGCCGAGCCGCCGCAACGACGCCTCGGTGGCGGCGACGATATGGTGCCCGGAGAAATCCCAGCGCGCGGGCATGGCGGGCGTCGGGTCGCCTTGGCGCCGGATGCCGCACTTGGTGGCGATGACCACGCGGTCGCGCATCCCGGAAACTTCCTTGAGCACCTTTCCGAAGACCTGTTCCGCCAGGCCCCAGCAGTAGATATCGGCGTGGTCGAAGAAGGTGTAGCCCGACTCGTAGGCCGTGATGATCGCGCGGCGGGCGGATTCTTCGAGCGACGGCGTGATTTCGTTCGGGGACCAGCCGACAATGCGCCAGCAACCGTAGCAGAGGCGGCTGACATTCAGGAAACTCGTGCCAAGCGAAATCGTTTGCATAACATTCTCAGTCTGAAATCAGGGTGACTCGTGATGGCAATCTCTGCCACCGTCGAGTCTTCATCTGGCCTTGTCAGGTTATGTAATCCACGGCTGGCCGGTTGAAACGCAGTTTGTAGATGCGGATGAGTTCATCAATCGGCGTCTGGTGGTCGTCCACGCGGTAGTTCACTTTGTGGATGTTCTCCGCCACGCCCTTCTGGCCACTGACGACCAGAATCGCCGCTGACTGCTTGCCTCGGTGGTCGCCGCCCGCCTCGTCGCCGGCCTTCAACGCCGCAAGCAATCGCCACGCGAGCGACACGCCCGTCTTCTCCAGTTCAACGAATTTCGTCCGCATTGCTTCCAGCACCTGCGGCCCTGCCAGCGTGTTGCCGAGGACGATGGCGTTCTCTGTCTCCAGTTGGCCGAAGTATTTTGCTTCCGGGTCGGCAGTGTCGAGCGACGGCGTCCACGCTATCTTCTGGCCTTGTGCATCCATCATCGCCAACTGCCGTGTTCCGGCCTTCTCGTGGTCGTCGGCGATCAGTTGCGTGAGAACCAACTTTGGCTGATGCCCGCTTCGCATCATCGTGAGCGCATGCTGGGCCATGCGTGGCGAAGCCCAGTGCTGTGTTGCCACGACGCCGACACCTTCTTCGGCCCACGGCACGACGGCGCCCACGGCTAGATATTTCGACGCGGTTGCCACGCCCATGTCGCCAGTTTTTGGACAGCGACTTACGATGGAAAACGTCGCGGTTTTCACCTCAGGAGGCTCTCGATATTGTCGAGGCAGAACTGCGACCATGTCTCCATCCGGTCGCGGCGGTCGCGCAACTCGGCGACCATCAACCACTCCTGTTGCGCAATGACTTGCTCGCGCTTTTTCACCTGCTCCGGCCGGCGGCGCATGACGTGGACGATGCCGAAGTGGACTTGACCAACTTCGGAAGTGTCGTCGTTGATGAGACCGACGGGCTTGGCGTCGAACGCGCCCTCGACATTCAACTCCTCGCGCACCTCGCGCTCGACGGCGGCGCGGAACGCATCCATGCCGACGGCGAAGAGCGAATGGTCTTCGTCGTTGATATGACCTCCGATGCCGATGGAGCCTTTAGCGACGAGCCGCTGCTCGCCAGCTTTCTTGCCACGGACGTAGTGCAGCACGCGCTCGCCGTCGGTGATGACGACGTAGGGAATGATCTGCTTGAAGCCGGGATCGGTCTCGGCCTGCGCGCGGAGGCGGAAGCTGTTGTTCTTTGGGTCGAGGATCGCGGGCAGGTAGCGGTCCACGTCCGGGTTGAAACCGTGGAAGACGCCGAGTTGCTCGAAGATCGCGCGCGGGAAGCCGAGGATTTTTTCGTCTGGTGTTGCCATAGTTGTGGCAGCGGTATCGCATAACCGCCGCCCGCCGGTCAACGCCAACGTTCGCGAAGCGTTGCACGGAAACCGGTGGTCGCGTAAACTCGCCAACGTGAAAACGATTCCGACAACAACGGCGCCGCAAATCTGGCGGCGATTAGTGTGGCTCGGTGTTTACGCCGTCGCCATGGGCCTCCTAGAGGCGATTTGCGTCATCTACTTGCGGCGATTGTTTCCGGTCGAGACGAACTTTCCCATCCCACCGATGGAGAAGATGAACGTCGAGATTCCGCGCGAAGCCTGCACGATCGTCATGCTGGCGGCGGTTGCGTGGCTCAGCGGCATCAACCTGCGCTCGCGGCTCGCGTGCTTCTTCTTCGCCTTCGGCATCTGGGACATCTTCTACTACGTCGGCCTGCAATGTTGGACTGGATGGCCCAGCGCGTTGCTGGCGTGGGACTGCCTGTTCCTGATTCCGAAACCGTGGTATGGGCCGGTGCTCGCGCCGGTGTTGATCAGCCTCTATTTCGTGGGCGCGTGTTGTTGGTTGCACGCGCGCGAAATCCGCGGCCGGCCGGTCCGCTGGTCCTTGGCCATGATCGCATCTCAGTTGCTGGCGTTTGCGGTGTGGTATTGGTCGTTCGTCAAGGACGCGGAGCATATCACCGGTAATGGCTACAAGGGGATCAGCTACTCGTGGGAGTTGTTCGCCATGGGAACGTTGATCGCTGTCGCCGGACTCTGGCTGGCGACGAAACGTTCCCGTGCAGCATTGTAGAGTCGGCCGTCTCGGCCGACGAAATGGTTCGGGCGCGGGATTTGTTCCAAACGCCGCAGGAAGTCGGCCGAGACGGCCGACTCTACAACGCGGGCGCCTGCCGCTCTCAGTTGCACTCTGCCACGAGCGGACCTGCCAGTTCCTTCATGAAGAACAGCTTGCCCCGTTGCGTCGGCATGAAACTCGACGGAACCCACATGCTCGGGCCGTAGCGCAGCGTCACCCAGAGCGACAACCCCTGCCACGCCATGCCGCGGCCGAGCGCGCCGTCGCAGCCGCCGATGATCTTGTCGGCCGTTAGGAACAGCGCCGGGCCGATCGTGTTCGCGCGCGTCGGCACGAGTGTGGTGCGGCTCTTGAAGCTCGTGATGGCGTTCTGCTCGATGGTAAGCGGATGCAACTTCGCGCCGAGCCGGTGCGATTGCTTGCGCCACTCCGCCTCGGTCTTGAACTCGGCGGCAAAGTGCGGCTCCCAGAACGCGATGTGGAACACGCGCCCGACACCGAACACCACCACGAGGTCCGCGCCGTTCGCCCGCAGCTCGCCGATCTGCTCGCGGTAATGGGGCAGGGAGTCCTTCGTAGCGAAATGGCGTTGCTTCGGCGGCACCGTCAACTTGCCGAGCGGCCCGTAGAACGCTTGCTCCATCGCATACTGAAACGCGGCGGGGTTGGTCGGCGGCAGCGTGTTGCCCTTCGCGTCGCTCCACTCGTCCATGTTGAAGCCGTGGACGTGCCCGCAGTCCATGTTCCACTCGCGCAGGAAATAAACGACCCAGCGATACATCCCCATCGGCCCCACGGGCAGGATGAACGCCACCTGTTTGCCAGCCTCCTTCGCCTCGGCGATGGTCAGCGCGATCTCGTGGCCCATCATCATGTCGAAGTCCGCGAGCGTGTCGCACGGCACGGGCTGAAACTCCTTGTGCCACCATTTCTGCCGCGCGGTGATGGACGCGGGCGGTTGCGAGCAACAGCGGTCAATCTTCGCGAGGTCCCATCCGGCGGGGAAGAAGTGTTCGAGCAGCGAGCCTTTCAAAGTCGTGAGCAAGGTGGGTTGTTTCATGATTGAGTAATGCCACAAGCCCGCCCGCGAGGTCAAAGCGAAATGCGCGCGTGTGCGATGGTCGCGCGGCGCTGCGGAGGGTCACTTCTTTTTCTTCTTCGTCGGCTTCTCCTGGTCCTCTTCCTTTTCCTGGTCGCCGACGGGCCTCAGGTTCTCAAAGGATTTCTTGACGGTGGGCGGCACGAACTCCTCCCACATCACCCGGCCTCCGATCAGAACTTGCACGCCGTGGCCGCGGATTTTTTCGCCTCTCTTGTTATCGGTGAGTTGCGATTCCGATCTGCTGGCCTCCACCGTTTCCGTTTCGATGACCTTGCTCTCCTTTGACTTCAGGGAGCATTTCTCTTCCTTGCCGTAAGCCACATCTGCTGTATGGGAGGTGCCGCTCAGCCGCATTTTTGCCACACCCCATCTGACGACCATGTCTTCGATTGGACGCGCGCTGATGTTCTGAATCGTAATACGCAGTGTCAGTGACGCGTTGGCTGTGTTGTATGAATAATATGTGGTGTTGCCCACCGACCTTATGTCTCCCTGCGCACTCTTTCTCTTGGAGACCCGCTGGACGGTGACCTGCACGGGCGACTGTGCGCTTGCAGATATGGCTATTCCCGCAACCACGATTAGCATCAATAGTTTCTTCATCTCGGTTCCTCCGATCAGGCTGAATACTGCCCGAAAACAGTCGCCCGGTCAATCTCCGACGCCCTGCGGCGCGTGGAGCCTGCGGCCGGGGAAACTCTGGCGCGGACGGCGCGAGGCGGGGCGTTTCTTTTTGTTGGGGGTGGGTGAGCCGCGCGCGGCCTCCCGCAGGTAATCCACTGCCTCCCGCGAATGACTCGCGGGATTCCGCCGATAACCTGCCGCTCCCCGCAGATGACTTGCCGCTCCCCGCAGATGGCTTGCTGCCTCCCGCAGATGACTTGCTGCCTCCCGCAGATGACTTGCTGCCTCCCGCAAGTGACTTGCTGCCTCCCGCAAGTGACTTGCTGCCTCCCGCAAGTGACTTGCGGGGTTCCGCCGGTCGTTCGCTGCTTCCCGCGAATGACTTGCTGCTCCCCGCCGACCACCCGCTGCCTCCCGCGAATGGTCTGCGGGGTCCTGCCGATGACTTGCTGCTCCCCGCGAATGATTGGCGGGAGTCCGCCGATGGCCGGCGGGCATCATTCTAACAACAGCGGAAGTGGCCGGAACATTGGCTGAAAAGAGGCAGAAATCGGACGGGTGCGCTGGAAGACCCGGCGGCAGCGCGCGATGACCGGCTTCATCCGTCTTCATTTCTGCCCGGATGGAAGCACAGCCGATGGTTGCAGGTCATAGCTACAAAGAGTAAATCCCCCGTCATCCAAACAGCCGGCAGGGGTAGCGGGAAATCCACGCCGCGCAAGCTGTTTCCTTCGCCCCGTCCGGGCATTCGCTGCCTGCTTCTTGAATCCCACGACTGCGCCGCAGGCTGCTCTCCAGCGCCGCTCCGCGGCTGAAACCATTTCGGCAACACGCCTTTAGCTTTTCACTTGCTCGGCCCCTTGGCCGCCGGAGCGTTCACCGGCCTGTCCAGATGCGCGACCCAGGCTTCCATGTGGCCATTGTGTTCACCATTGCCAATGATAGTCGCGCCGTCGGCCGACACCTTCACTGCTTCCAATAATTTCCATCCTGTTAGATTCAGCTTACAATCATTCGTAAGGACGGACTGGATAGAACGCACAGCGCCATTGCCATCCCAAATGGTCGCTTGGCTTTCCATGAGAGTTGTCCCAGAACAATGTCCTACGATAACCGAACCATCCAACGAAATGCCGGTAGCATCGCTAGAGGTCGTGCCGGGCAGTTTGCCAAGCGCGACCATGCCTGAAGCACTCATCCAGCGAAAAACTAATTGATCGTTAGCCGATGGTGTCGTGTGGGCGAAGCCCACGATTACCTTGCCGTCGCCCGAAATAGCATTGGCGCGGCTCCAATGACTGCCGACGCGCAGGTCTCCAAGACTGACCAGACCTTTTGCCTTCGTCCACAGGAATGCTTCCATGCCAGCCGGTGTTTCGCATTCTCCAATGACCATCGAACCATCTCTTGATACGCCATATGCTGAGCACCTGCCGTCCTTGCACAGGTTGCCAAGAAAGACCATGCCCGATGCCGCCGTCCATCGAAACCCTTTGTGCAAAGGCGCTCCAACACCATCCGCCTCCATGAAACAGACGCACTCTCCCACAATCACTGAACCATCGCCGGAAACGTCACTGGGAAAACTAATGAAAAGAGCATTGGGAGGACTGATGCCTTTGAAACCTTCCTGTGCCGACCAGCGATACGGCTTTGCGTCATTTAGGCTTTGATACTTTGCACTCGCGCCAACGATAACTTTGCCATCGCTTGAGATAGCGCTTGCCGCCGAGTTGGTATCGCCGGGCAGATGCCCAAGAGCAACGAGGCCGCGATTGGCCGTCCAGCAAAATGCCTGACGCCTATTCTCCGAGCTACTTGTGCCTACGACAATCTTGCCGTCGTCAGAAACACCGGAACAGTAGCTTTCGGAATCCCCTGGTAAAACACCAAGGCCGGCGAAAGAGGACGCGGCGAGACTGTTGGCGAGGGAGGAACTCAACAACACGACGCTGAGAGCGCGCGCACCGAAAGCGAAAAGCAGAGCGGAAGACTTGCGGCTGGGTGATGCGTTGTTTATGGCGACAATCCTTGGTTGAACTGCCGGCAATGTTTCTACCACCTCCGCCGTGCTGTCAACGCCGCATTCGGCTTACAGCAGCGAGAGCGGGTCCACGTCCACGGTGGCGAGGACGTCGGGCGGGAGCTTGGCGGCGCGGAGGGTGGCGGCGATCAGTTCGGTGAGGCGCATGATCTGGTGGGTGCGCAGAAGCATGTTGTAGCGGAAGAAGCCTTTGATCTTCGCCATCGGCGCGGGGGCGGGGCCGGCGATGAGGGCGAGCTTGCCGGCCTGCGCGCGCAACCGCTCGCCGATGGCCTTGGCGTGGCGGCGGACTTTGTCCTCGTTGCGGCCGCGGAACAGCAGCGCCACGGCGCGCGTGAACGGCGGATAGTGGAACTCGCGGCGGTATTCCATCTCCTGCTCGTAGAAGCCGGCGAAGTCGTGCTGGCGCGCGTGGCGGATGGCGTCGGCGAAGGGCGTGAAGGTCTGGACGACGACCTCGCCCTCGACGTCGCCGCGTCCGGCGCGTCCGGCGACCTGGACGATGAGTTGGAACGTCCGCTCGGCGGCGCGAAAGTCGGGCAGGTGGAGGGCCATGTCGGCGTAGATGATGCCGACGAGGGTGACGTTGGGGTAGTGGAGGCCGCGCGCGATCATCTGCGTGCCGATGAGGATGTCAATCTTGCCGGTGCGGAAGTCGCCGAGGATTTCGCGGTAGAGGTCCTTGCGGACCATGACGTCGGAGTCCATGCGGGCGACGCGGGCCTTGGGGAAGTTCTTGGCGACGGCGGCCTCGATTTTCTCGGTGCCGACGCCGGAGTATTTGATCTGCGGCGAGCGGCAATCGGGGCTGGGGCAACACTCCGGCGCGGCCTGCTCGTGGCCGCAGTAGTGGCACTTGAGCTGCGCCAGCTTGCGGTGATAGACGAGCGACACGGAGCAGTTCTCGCACTTGGCGACGTAGCCGCACTTGGGGCACGTCATGGAGGTGGCGTAGCCGCGACGGTTGAGGAAGAGGAGCACCTGCTCTTTCTTGTCCAGCCGCAGGGAGATGGCGGTGCGGAGTTTCTCGCTGAAGACGAAGAGGCCCTTCTGGCGGAGGAGTTCCTCGCGCAAGTCCACGACACGAATGCGCGGCATCTTCTTGTGGTCGGCGCGTTCGGGCAACTGGATGAGGCCGTATTTCGCCGGCTGGTCGCCACGCGGCTGGGTGTTGAAGTAGCTTTCCGACGACGGCGTGGCCGAGCCGAGCACGACGGCGCACTTCTGCATCCGGCCGCGCACGACGGCGACGTCGCGGGCGTTGTAACGCGGCGCTTCCTCCTGCTTGTAGGAAGTCTCGTGTTCCTCGTCTACGACGATGAGGCCGAGGGCGTTGACTGGCGCGAACACCGCCGAGCGCGCACCGATGACGATGCGGGCGTCGCCGTTGTGAATCTTGTGCCACTCGTCGTGGCGCTCGCCGGCGGAGAGATGGCTGTGGAGCACGGCCACCTGCGTGCCGTGACGCTTCGGGTTGAAGCGCGACTTGAACCGCTCAACGGTCTGCGGCGTCAGCGCGATTTCCGGCACGAGCACGATGACGCCCTTGCCCTGCGCAAGGACGTGCTCGATGGCCTGGAGGTAAACTTCCGTCTTGCCGCTGCCGGTGACGCCGTGGAGCAGCACGACCGCCGGCTCCAGCGTGTCGGCGCTCTTGATGACGAGGTCGAGCGCCTGTTGCTGCGCGGGGTTGAGCGGCAGCGGGTCGCTCGGCAGGAAGACTTCGTCGGAGTAGGGATCGCGGTCGGAGGTCTTCATGCCGATCTCGACGATGCCCTTGCGCTTGAGCGTCTCGACCACCACCGCCGTCACCTCCGCCTTGCGCAGCAACTCCGCCAGGAACATGCCATGAGGGTTCGCCTTGAGAATTTCCACGACGAGCGCTTGCTTCGCCGCGCGCGGGCCGAGTTCGAGCGGGCCGGCGGCAGCGGCGGCGCTGAGTTGGACGTGGAGGTTTTGCTTGAACGTCGTCTCGCCCCGGCGCACGGCCTCCGGCAACACGCAGCGCATGGCGATTTCCACCGGGCAGCAGTAGTAACGCGCCATCCAGCGCGCCAGTTCGATCATCGTCGGGTTGAGCATCGGCCGCTCGCCGATGACATCGGCGATTTCCTTCACGCCCGGATAATCCGACTTGTCGGCGAACTCGACGACGTGGCCCTGCACGTTGCGATGGCCGAACGGCACATGCACGCGCGAGCCGACACGGACAACATCCCGCAACCGCTCCGGCACGCGATAGTCGAACTCGCGCCCGGTGGCGATGTCCACGATTACTTTGGCAATGGGACCGATCATGCGTAATGCGTAATTCGTGATTCGTGACTGGTGATTAGTCTAGCGGATTGTTTGCAGAAACGAATCCCGAATCACGTGTTGCACGTGAAGCCGAAGGCCCTGGACTGCTGCGAGCATCGCAGCTCTAGGTGTGCGCGTGTCTCGGGAGGCAACGGAAAGCTGTAGTTCCTACAGCAGTCCAGAGCCTTCGGCTTCATCATAGTTCGCGGCTACCATCAAACCACCCCGCTTTTGGAAGAGCCGCGCCATTGCCAAAACTAAACTGGCCCGCCATACTCGCCGCGTGGCACGAGGAAACGGATTTCGCGGTTTGGTCGTCAGCGTCGGCGTGATGCTGGCGTTGCTGGCGACGGCTTGGTTCATCTACGACTACTGGCGCGACCATCGCTTCGACGAGGAAATCAAGCGCGCGGCGCAGCAGCACGGCCTCAACCCGTTCCTGGTCAAGGCGGTAGTCTGGCGCGAGAGCCGCTTCAACACCTATGCGCGTGGAAGCAAAGGTGAGGTCGGGCTGATGCAAGTGATGCCTGCGACGGCGGGGGAGTGGGCAAAGGCGAACCGTCAGGGAGCTTTAGACCCGCAGACACTCGCGCTGCCCAACGTGGGCCTCGATGTCGGTTGTTGGTGCCTGCGCCGTGCGATGGACCGCTGGAAGAGCACGTCTGATCCCGTTCCATACGCGCTGGCGGAATACAACGCCGGTCGCAGCAACGCGCTGCGCTGGGCAGCCGGCCCACCGCCGCGCGATCCGCAGCGTTTCCGCGCGAGCATCACCTATCCCGGCACGCGCCAATACGTGCGGACGATTGAAGAACGTTACCAGCTCTACAAGCACCGGGGCAGGCTGTAACAGGCGCGAGCGCGTCTCGCGCTTCCCAGCTTTGCGCTTGAAGGCGGTTTCCGCATTGCTGCAAGATGCGGCCAGATGCTTTCACACGAACAACGGAACCGAATGAAACCAACTCAAACCACGATCACCCGACGACAATTTCTCACAGCCACGACCGCTGCCGCCGGCTTGGCGCTGCCGCAATGGCTGTCGGCAGCCGGCGAGACAGGATGTTGCATCGAATGGGGTGTCTGCACGTCGCTCAAGAAAGCCGCAGTGCTCAAGGCGGCTGGATTTCAGTTCGTCGAGGAAAACGTCAGCAGCGTGTTGGTGCCGAAGGCGGGCGATGAGGAGTTCGAGAAGAAACTCGCCGAGATCAAAGCGGCGCCGTTGCCCATCCGCTCCTGCACGGGTTTCCTGCCGGGCGACTTGAAGGTCGTCGGGCCGGAGGTGCCGATGGACGCGCTGATGAAGCACGCGGAGACGGTGTTCCGACGCGCGCAGAAGGCCGGCATCGGTCGCATCGTGTTCGGCAGCGGCGGGTCGCGGCGGATCCCGGAGGGTTTCGACGCGGCGAAGGCGAAGGAGCAATTCACCGGCTACTGCCGCCGCATCGCGCCGCTCGCGCAGGCGCACAAGGTCATCGTCGTGATCGAGTCGCTGAACAAAGCTGAATGCAACTTCATCAACCGTGTGAGCGAGGCTCTCGACATCGTTGATGCCGTCAATCATCCCGGCGTGCAGGTCCATGTGGACATCTACCACATGATGCGCGAGGGCGAGGGGCCGGAGTCCATCCTCAAGGCCGGCGCGAAGGTGAAGCACTGCCACATCGCTGAGAAGGCCAAGCGCACCGCCCCCGGCGTTGATGGCGACGATTTCCGCGCGTATTTCAAGGCGCTCAAAGCCATCGGTTACCGCGGCGGCTTGTCCATCGAAGGCAAGTGGAAGGACGACCAACTGCCGAAGGCGATCAGCGTCTTGAACGAACAACTCAAATCAGCCTGACGCCAATGTTGGGAGTCTTCCTGCGAATCTATGGAACGGTTGCCGGTCTGGCGATCTTCGCGGTCTTCATGCCGCGCGCGTGGATGGCTGCGACCCACGAAATGATTGGCTTGGGGAAGTTTCCTGACGGGGCCATCGTGGATTACCTTGCCCGCTCTGTCTCCGCGCTCTACGCGTTTCACGGTGGCTTACTTTGGCTCCTCGCACGTGACGTGCGCCGCCACGCAGCGATCATCGCTTACGTGGCCGTTGCTGGCATTGCGTTCAGCGTTTTCATTCTCGCGCTCGACGTGAGCCTGGGTTTGCCCGTTTGGTGGATTCTTGGCGAAGGCCCTTCTGTGTTCGTAATCAGCCTCGTCGTGCTTGCGCTGCTGGCAAAGGAACGGGCGCAGTGGCGTTGAATCGGCTGGCGTCATGCAGCACGAACCCGCCACGAACCGCACAGAATATCCGCGACGATCTCTCGTGTCATTGACCGCTGCGGAATGGGGCCTGACAGCCGGCGCGCTTCCCGCCATCGCAGTGGGAACGGATTCCCCGATTGGTCTGGCCCACTGGGTCCTCACCGCGCATTACCTCGCCATCGCTTATGGTTGTCATCTCTTGCGAACGCTCCGACTGTTTTCCGATCCCCGCTTGCAGCGCCGGAACGGGTTCCTGCTGCTGATCGTCGGTTCGCTGGCCTGCGCGGCGGCGCCTGATGCTTACACACTCGTGGCCGCGCGCCTGCCGCAAGCGTTCGGACTCGCCTGCCTGTTGGCAGCACATTCGGTCGGCGCGGCCGGGAGCCGGCTGCCGGTTCTGCCCCTTGTCCTTGGCCTTCTCGGCGGCTACGTGATTGGTAACCTGGTTGGTTGGCGTGCGGTCTTCGTTGTCATCGCGATGACCGGTTCGGTTGTCGGCATCCGTGACTGGCGGCAGGAAGCATTCGGTTACTGTTTACTCCAAGAACAGGCCCCGCTGCGCGCGGGGCGTCATCCCATGATTCTGGCCGGCGGGCTGACCTTCATCATTGTCCCGTTCAATCACTACTGCGACTTTCGCACATTCGGTTTGGCGGAAGCTGTCGTCCTGGCTGTTGGCATCGTGATGTTCGGCATGTATTCGCATGAAGTCATCCGTAATCTTGTCGCCAGCCGTTCATCCCTTTTCAATTCATGGATCGGGGCCATTGTTGCTGGACTCTGTCTGCTGCCGGCGATCTTTCACATCCAACATCTCCCCAGCCCGACTCCAGTTTTTGCTGTAATCCAAACCGGCTGTGTGCTGGCTCTCGCGCCTGTTGCGTGCGGGCTAATCCTGCGCCTCATGCGGAATGCGCCGCCTCGCATCAATCGCTTGGCGCCTGTCGCCGGTTTCCTTTTGCTCGCGGGCATCCTCGCGAGCGCCCGTTTCTGGACTGCGATGGAATCAACTCCCGTTTTCGCCACTACCGCGGCTGCAGCAGGCGCGGCGTTGGGCTTGGCATGGATCGGTGGTGCGCTTCGGCCGGTGCCGATGTTTTCGGGCCTGGCGGCCGGGGTTTATGTGGCGTCGTATTTCCTCGAATTCATCCCCGCCAGCTTTACAGAGTTTTCATCGCCCGCCGCCCACGAGTTTCTTCGTCAGGAATCCAGCGTCCTGCTGGTTGCCGCAGGTGTGGCCTTCTGTGGAGCTGGGTGGGGCATCGCGCGCGTTGCGGAGTCTCTCATTTCAAGGCGGGAGAAAAGTGGAGCCGGGAGCGGGACTTGAACCCGCAACATCCTGATTACAAATCAGGTGCTCTGCCGTTGAGCTATCCCGGCTGGCAACTTTGACCGGAGCACAGTTTCCAAGCTGGTCGCCGTGCTGGTCTAAAGCTGGGGGTGAGTGTAGTTTTCGTTTTGGAGTTTGTCCATCCTTCACAGCGACTTATGCCCGAGTGATATGATTGGCAGGCTGCGCTTGCACGGGGCGTGGGTGGCGGCTAAGAAATGAGCGTGAGAATCACCGCCGTTTGCAGTCGTTAACTTCGATGGCTGATCCTGCTTGGCTGGATGAACTGAATCCGCAACAGCGCGCCGCCGTTACGCATGGCGACGGGCCGCTGCTCATCATTGCGGGCGCCGGGACCGGCAAGACCAAGACGCTTGCGGCCCGCGTGGCGTGGCTGCTGGAGCGTGGCGTTCCTGCGGAACGCGTCCTGCTGTTGACCTTCACCCGCCGTGCCGCGCAGGAGATGCTCCGCCGCGCCGCTCAATACGCTTCACATTCCACGCGTCACGCTCCGCGCGTCTGGGGCGGCACGTTTCACGCCGTTGCCAACCGCCTCCTGCGCCAGCATGGTCACGCTGTCGGGTTGACGCCGGACTTTACGGTGCTGGATCAGTCCGACGCCGAGGACTTACTGAACCTGGTGCGGCAGGAGATGGGACTCCACTCGCGCGAGAAACGGTTTCCGAAGAAGGGCACACTGCTGGAGATTTACTCGAAGTGCGTTAACAGCCAGCAGCCGCTCGACAAGGTCGTGCCTCGTGACTTCCCGTGGTGCGCCGGCTTCGACGAGGAGATGGCGCGGCTTTTCGCCGCCTATACCGACCGCAAGCAGCAGATGAACGTCCTTGATTACGACGACTTGCTGCTGTTCTGGTTTCACCTTATGAGGACGGCGGAGGCCGGGGCGCGCGCGGCGGAGCGGTTCGACCACATCCTCGTGGACGAGTATCAGGACACCAACAAGCTTCAAGCCGACGTGCTGCGGGCGATGGCCGCCGTGAAGCGCAACATCACCGTGGTCGGTGACGACGCGCAAAGCATCTACGGTTTCCGCGCGGCGACGGTGCGAAACATCCTCGACTTCCCGAAACAGTTCCCCGGCGCGACGGTCATCACGCTGGAGCAGAACTACCGCAGCGTCCAACCGATCCTTAACGCGGCCAACGCGGTCATCGCGCGCGCGCGCCAGCGTTTCACGAAGAACCTCTGGAGCGAGCGCCGCAGCGAGCAAAGGCCGCTGCTCGTGAGTTGCGTGGACGAGGCGCAGCAATGCCGGTTTGTTTGCACGCGCATCCTGGAGCAACTCGAAGCGGGCGTGCCGTTGCGCAGGCAGGCGGTGCTCGTCCGCACGGGCCACTGGAGCGACATGCTGGAGGTGGAAATGTCGCGGCGCAATATCCCGTATCGGAAATTTGGCGGGCTAAAGTTCCTGGAGGCGGGGCACGTGAAGGACCTGCTGGCGCTGCTGCGGCTGCTGGAGAACCCGCGCGACCAGATCAGTTGGTTGCGCGTGCTGAACCTGCTGCCCGGCGTCGGCGGCGCGACGGCCAATGGCGTGCTGCGGTTCCTCGCTGCCAACAACCACGACTTTCGCTCGCTCGCGCATTGCTCCGTGCCCACGGCTGCGCGCGAACGCTTCCGCGAACTCGCCGCGATGCTGGTGGACTTGGGCGGAGTAAACGGGCCGCATCATGAGAGGGCATCAGGGTGGTGCGAGAGTGATTCAAATGCGGCGGCCCCTCACCCCGGCCCTCTCCCCGCTGACGCGGGTAGAGGGAGAAAACTGGTGCTGCCAGTGCAATCAAGCGATTTGGCGCAGAGAGTGGCGACTGTGACAGATTTCCCTCTCCCCTCGCTTGCGAGGGGAGAGGGTCAGGGTGAGGGGAGTTGTGCGGAAGTTTCAACCAACTCATTTCAGCCGAGCCTCTCCGCGCAGATCGGGCGCATCCGCAAGTTCTACGAGCCGGTGTTTCACGACATCTACGACCATGCCGAGGTCCGCATCCGCGACCTGGAGCAACTGGCCGCGATGGCCGCGAGCTTCGGCACGCGCGAAGAGTTTCTTTCCGACGTGACGCTCGACCCGCCGTCGGGCACGAGCGATTGGGCGGGCGCGCCGCACAAGGACGAGGAGTGGATGACCATCAGCACCATCCACTCCGCCAAAGGCTGCGAGTGGGACGTTGTCTTCCTTATTCACGCCACCGACGGCGTCATCCCGAGCGACCTGACCACCGGCAACGCTGTCGAGATCGAGGAGGAGCGGCGGCTGCTCTACGTCGCCATGACCCGCGCGCGCAACTGGCTCTACGTCTGCTTCCCGTTGCGCTACTACGCCGACAAGCACGTGCTCGGCGACCGCCACAGTTACGCGCAGCTCACGCGCTTCATTCCGAGCGACGTGCGCGCGCTGTTCGAGCAGGTGGCGCTGACGCTGCCCAAGCCTGCGTCAGGGGGCAGGGGAGGCGCGAAGGTGGAAACCGACGGGCGCGCAAAGATTCGCGGCTTTTGGTCGCCCGAAGGCGGTTGAACTGTGACGGCGGTCTCTGGCGGCCGGTTGCGGCACATTCCGAGCATAAGAGTTTCCCCTATGCTAAAATAGGGGTTTCTCCGAATTGACGGTTTTCGGCGCGCTGTGAGAGCATTCGTCCGTTGAAGGCAGGGTCAACGGAGGTTGTTCGTGATGGAGGTAACGAAAACAGTTCGGGTTGTTTCAATACATTGGAAAGCAGCGCGGGGAAAAAGTTTTTGTCTCCGCAGTCACGCTCTACATTTCCGTTCTGCGATCCGCGTTCTTCCGCCCTCGCCCTCGCTTCCTTCGCCCGCCGGAGCGGCCGGTCGGCGGGGCTGCGTTCATCTCCAGCGCCGCGGCGTCGCTCCCGCGCATTTCCGCAGCGTTGCTCTCGCCCGCGGTATCGTTACTCCGGGCCGCGGTATCGTTGCTGCGGACTTCCGCATCGTTGCCGCCGTCCATGGTAGCGTTATTCCGGCGCGCGGTATCGTTACCGCGCCTTATGGGATCGTTATTCCACAAAATGGTATCCATACCGCGCGCCAGGGTATCCATACCGCGCCGCTGGGTATCGCTCCCATTTCGCGCGGTATCAATCCCCCGCCGTCCGGGAACGATCCCGCGCCGTCCGGTATTCATACCCTGCCGCGCGGTATCCATACCGCCGCGTCCGGTATCAATCCCGCGGCGCAGAATAACAATACCCCCGCTTTTGGTAACCATCCCGCGGCGTTGGGGAACCATCCAGCGGCGCATGGGAAACACCCCAAAATCCTACAAAACGCCCACAAAACCAGCAAAAACACCTTTTTCAGCCCCGCCATGCGCGGTGGGTCGCGATCTCTGAACGCGATGCCGCCGCCCGCCAGCCGCCAGCGCGCCCGGAGGTCCACCCATGCCTAATCCTTGGCTGCCACACTGGGGCGATCCCGCTGTCCGGTTCAACCGCGGCTGGCGCTGGCCAACCGAGGCCGAGATTCTTGCAGCGAAAACACAACCAACAAAGAAAGGACCCATGAGAAGACAGACATACTACCCCAGCCGCATCGCGAACCAGATCCTCTGGCTCGGAAACTTCCGAAACAAACTGCCCGGTTACGAGACCGTCCTCGGCCTGCCATCGGCCCACGTGGATGCGTGTGTCGCCTCCTGCAACTACACCATCTACGCCCTCGGCGAATGGCTCACCGCCGTCCGCGACTTCGGTCCCGCCGCCACCGAGGCCGTGGACCTGCTCCTCGCCGGCAGCGGCCCAGACGCCGTCGTCCTGCCGGTCTTCACCGTGCCCACACTGCCCACAGGCGTCGCCTCCGTCCCGCCCGGCGCCCTCAACCGTCTCTTCGACCTCGTGGCTATCATCAAAGCCGCCCCCGGTTACACCGAGGCCATCGGACAGGACCTTGGCATCGTCGGCCCGGCCTCCAACGAGTTCGTTGACCAGGCCATGCCCGCCTTCAAACTCCAGATCGTCCCCGGCCCCGTCTGCCAGGCCGTGAAGATCGTCTTCAAGAAATTCGGCCATGAGGGAGTCTGGATCGAATGCCAGCGCGGCAACGGCGAGTGGCAGTTTGTGGCCGTGGACTCCGAAAGCCCCTACCTCGACGAGCGCCCGCTGCTGGTGGCCGGCGCGCCCGAAGTGCGCAAATTCCGCCTGCGCTTCTGGGACAAAGGCACCCCCAACGGCAACTGGACCGACGTGGCCTCCGTCACCGTCGCGCCCTGAGCGAAGCGAAGTCGCAACCATGAACCCGTGCCCGCTAAACACGCGAGACGCGCGAAAAGTTGTAGAGTCGGGCGTCTCGCCCGAATGTCTTGTAGTGGCGGCCGTCCCGGCCGCTGCTTGGGCGAAACAAAGCTGTCGGCCGGGACGGCCGACACTACAACGCTCTCCAACCCTTCGCGTCGTCAGCGTGTTTAGCGGGCCGGCAAAACATCTTCCAAACCCGTTCTTGTCACCACAAACCGATGCCGTATAATCCGCCCCGCAATCTTACGGAGGAAATCATGAACCGAGTCAGCCTCTCCGCCTTCGCAGCCGCCCTGCTGCTGGCATATCCCGCGACGAGTTTCACGCGAGACTCACCACCCGGTGAGGCCGCGTGGTCGCGCGCTGTCAATCTGATGCCGTTGATTGATTTGGAGAAGGACGCTGTTAAGGGAACTTGGAAGCTCGATCACGGCACCCTGATTTCAGGCATGGAGCGAGGCGAAAGAATCCAAATTCCCTATGAACCCCCAGACGAATACGATTATCGGATCGTTTTCAGCATCACTGGCGGGGCAACTGAGGTCATGCAGATATTTTCTCACGCTGGGCGCATGTCAGGATGGGCTATGGGTGCCGTCAATAATACTCTTATCGGATTCCAGATGCTGGGCGGTAAAGCAATACGCGACAACCCTACGACTCTCAAGTCGAGCAACAGTCTGGACAAAGGCCAAACCTATACATCCGTTCTATCGATTCGGCGGAGACACTTGAAAGCTTATCTCAACGGAAAACAGCTTGCTGAGTGGAAGGGAGGTTACGATGACGCCGGCATGAATACTGGTTGGGATTTACCGAACCACCACCTTCTAGGGTTTGGAACCTATGCAAGCCAAGTTGAATTCCGACGGATCGAACTTCTCGAAATCACCGGGAAAGGCAAGGCCGTGCGGCTCACGGAAAGCTCTGTTGCCCAAACGACAAACAACGACGCCGCATCGTCGAATGTCATCAATTTGATGCCGCTTATTGATCCGGCAAAAGACGCGGTTGATGGGAAATGGGCGGTGCAGGACGGCAAGTTGGTATCGGAACTCGGAGGGCGCTCGCGATTGATGATTCCTTACGAGCCGCCGGATGAATATGACTACCGAATTATTCTCAGTCGCAGACAAGGAACCGGATACGCTATTCAATATCTTCCACGCAATGAACACGCTGCTCTTTGGATAATAGGCAATAAAGACGACACGCTTTATGGTTTTGAAATGGTTGGCGGTAAAGGCATTTATGCCGCGAACAATCCTACGGTAAAGGGTGCCACTATCGGCTTTGCATCTGGTCGTTCATTTACTTCGCTTGTGAAAGTTCGGAAGAGTGGTTTGAAAGCCTTCATGGATGGCAAGCAAATCACGGAATGGAAAACCGATTTCAATGACGCCAGCATTTCTCCCTACTGGGAACTTCCGAATCGCCAACTCCTGGGGATTGGAAACTATAGAGCCTCTTTCGTCTTCGAAAAGATCGAAATCGTGGAGATCACGGGCAAGGGAAAGCCTTTGCGCGAGTCGGCAGGTCCTTCGCCCGAACAACCTCAGCCGGTCGGTGCTAATACGCAGCCTAATGCGCGGAAGGAAACCGGCAAGTTTGTCCGCAACCAAAGCAGCATCAAGGCTCTTTATGTTATTGAGACCCGGGCCGGCATGCGGGCCGGCAGCGCCCAAGACGTCATTGCCACAGTTGAGCGCGGTGGCAGCAGCCGCGACAAGGTGTGCGACTTCGTGGCCGATGTTGAGAAGGATACGCGAATCTCGATGCAGGAAGCTGAGCGATTGTTGAAGCTGCGCTATCCGACATGGGAGTGGGGCTGCAAGGTCCGCTTCAGCTACGCCAACAAATACACCAAGCAAGCGGGCGGCTCGGCGGGCGGCGCATTCTCAGTGCTGCTGCTGTCGCTGTTGGACGGAATGCAGATTGATCCCGGCTACGCCATGACCGGCGACGTGACAGTGGACGGGAAGATTCGTGAAGTGGGCGCAGTGGCGGAGAAGATTCGCGGCGCGGTATTGGAGGGGTGCAAGGTCATCGCCGTGCCCGATACAAACAAGGAAGACCTTAACGATCTAGCAGTCCTCTATTCGCCGGCGATGCTTTGGAGCGCCCAGATATTTTCCATCGCCACGCTAGACGATGCGGCGGCGGTGGCACGCGTGGACCGCGCAACAAATCTGGCAAATGCCGTCTCGTTGTTTGCCGAAGTCCAGTCGCGGCTCGGCAAGAACACCGGAGCGGCGGCCTTGCGCAATCCGTGGGTGTATCAATCGCTGCGGGAAGTGTTGCGACTGGCGCCGAACCATTTGTCGGCGGAGTTCATGTTGCGAGCGGCTAACAACCAACTTGCGCCGACGCTATCGCTGAGAACCTCGCTGGATGAGATATGGATGGCTGCAACGCCCCTGCTGGCTGGATTGTTAGCGAAAGACCCGGACCCAAAGGCGTATCATCGCTTCACAGTGAAGAAAATACCGGATGACGTAATCAAGACTATGTCGGCAAGGTTGGGTGGGCTTCAATTCCGGATACATCCGAAGACGCGAGACTTGAAGCTGGCAATCACCGAATACGCCGTGTTGATGAACCAGTTGATGCACCAACCTACAACGATCTCCAGGTCCACCTTCGAGCAGTTTTTGGCAAAGAAGGAGAAAGTGTTAGGCGAAGCCAGCAATCTCGGCACGGACCGCAAAGTGCTGGAAGAGATGATGCACTGAGGGGGGGGGTAAACTTGCTGAAATCCGCCTAGCGTTCGGCGGCGGGCCGCTGTAGTCTGCGGGCATGACGCGTTACCGACGACGTGCGATCAATTCGGGACTTCTGCTGGGGATTGTTGTCTGCTTTTCCTTCGCGCTGCCGGCGCGGGCCATTGCGGCGAGCGAACAGGAGATGATCGAGCAGGACTGGCGGAAGCAGGACGGCATCGAGACGCGGCGCTATCCCATCACTCACGCGGAAGCCATCCCGCGATTGTTTGAGAAGGGTGATGCGTTGTTGCGCGACCTGCAATCGGCGAAGGTGGCGCTGGGCGAGTTGCCGCAGCGTTGGGAGGCACTGCGCGAGGAATGGCGCGCGATGGCGGCGGCGAAGACAGAGGCGCGCGCAGAACAGCTCTGGCGGCGTGTGCATGAGTTGCGGCGGGAGATGGTTTTCAGCAATCCGCTGGCGCAGACGGGGCCACTGCTGTTTGTGAAGCAGGTGCCGAGCATGTTCAGCCACCAGCTTACGCAATACTACGGCAGTTGCGCGCGGCCGGGCGGCGGGGTGTTTGTGCTGGATGAGCCGGGCCGGACGATGCGCTGCCGGCAGCTTGCGGCGGGCGCGCTGCCGGTTGGCAGTTTCCAGCACGCGGAGGTGTCCCACGACGGCAAGCGCGTAATGTTTGCGTATTGTCAGGTGGACAAGGCGCCGGCAAATCGCGAGGCGCACCCGGATCATTATTACCATCTCTACGAAATGGCGAGTGACGGCTCGCGGTTGCGCCAGCTCACGGACGGGGCGTTTGATGATTTTGCCCCGCGCTATTTGCCAGACGGGCGCATCATCTTTATCTCGACGCGGCGGGGCGGGTTTCACCGCTGCGGGCGCGGGCCGTGCCAGACCTACACGCTGGCGGTGGCGAACGCCGACGGTTCGGACCCGCATCCGATTTCATTTCACGAGACGCACGAGTGGGATCCGGCGGTGCTGAACGATGGACGGGTCATCTACACGCGCTGGGATTATGTGGACCGGAACGCAGTGCATTATCAGCAGCTCTGGAGTGTGCGGCCGGACGGCACGGATGTGCGGGCGTTCTACGGCAATTACACACTGAATCCCGTCGGTGTGTGGGAGGCGCAGCCGGTGCCGGGATCGAGCCGGGTGATGGCGACGGCGGCAGCGCATCACGCGATGACGGCGGGTTCGATCATTCTGCTCGACGTGACGCGAGGCGTGGACGGCCTCGATCCGATCAAGCGACTGACGCCGGACGCGCTCTTCCCGGAGAGCGAGGAGCCAGTTTCACACGGCACGGCCAAGCCGGCGTTCTGGCGCGCGCCGGGCGGGCCAGCGAAACCGCCGGCGGTGCCACAGGAGGCGAAGTGGTGGCCGGGACACTGTTACCGCTCGCCCTGGCCGCTGTCGGAGAAATACTTCCTCGCCGCCTACAGCTTCGACCCGCTGATCGGCGAGCCGAGCGCGAACCTGGCGAATATGTTTGGCCTCTACTTCGTGGATGCGTTTGGGAACAAGGAGCTTCTCTATCGCGATCCGGAGATTTGCAGCCTCTGGCCCGTGCCGTTGCGCGCGCGCCCGAAGCCGCCTGCGCTCCCGTTGCTCGCAGAGGCAGCGCAGAAGAAGGAATCCGACTCATCGGGCATTCATCACGCATCAAGTGACGGTCTCTTCTTCCTCGAGAATGTTTACAACGCGTGGCCGCCGTTGCCGGATGTCCGCATCACGCGGCTTCGCATCGTTCAGGTGTTGCCGAAGACGACGCCGCACGCCAACGCGCCGACGGTCGGCCTGGCCAACGCCTCGCCGGGCAAGCAGGTGCTCGGCACGGTGCCGGTCGAGGCGGATGGCTCGGCGTATTTCCGTGCGCCGGCCAAAATCGCGCTGGCGTTCCAAGCGTTGGACGAACACGGGCAGGCGGTGCAGACGATGCGGAGCATCACCTATCTCCAGCCGGGCGAGAGCGTTTCGTGTGTCGGCTGCCACGAACAGCGCAGCAGCACCCCCTCGTCGCACCGCACGGCGATTGCGCGCGCGCGACCGCCGTCAACAATGACGCCCGGTCCCGACGGCTCGAAACCACTGAGTTATCCGATCCTCGTCCAGCCGGTGCTCGATAAACATTGCGTCTCGTGCCATAGCGGCGCGAAACCTGCGGGCAAGGTTGCGCTGACCGGCCAAGTTCAGGGCCGCTACAGCGTTTCTTACAACGCATTGATTGGGCGCGTGTCGTTCTCCGCGTGGGGCGGCAAGCCGGGCGATTTCCGCGTGGTGAACAGCGAACCGCTGTCGCAGCCCGACTTCTTCGGTGCGCGCGGCAGCTCATTGATGAAGATACTCCGACAAGGTCACTACGACGTGGTGTTATCGCGTGACGACACTGAGCGACTGGTGACGTGGATGGATGCGAACGCGCTCTTCTACGGGACGTTCGACGTGACCGACCAAGCCCGCCAGCAGCGCGGGGAGCGGATCGAGGGGCCGAAACTGGAGTAAGGGAATGGGATAATGGAGTGGTGGAGTATTGGAGTGTTGGGGGCGCGGTGAACGGAAAGAGAATCCTGTCCGCAATACTCCAATACTCCACCACTCCATTGTTCCATCGTATATATCAACGTCGCACCGCTTGTCCGTGTCCGGCGAGGAGATAGCCGAGGCCGTAGGTGACGATGGCGGCGATGATGCTGACGGCGGTCATCTCCATGCCGCTCTTGAACCAGTTCAGACCCGTGACGAGCGTCTTGGCCGCGCCGACGATGAAGTGAGCCGCGATGCTGACGCCGAGTGACCACGCGACGGCCTTCATGCCGCCGGTGAAGAAGAACGGGATCAGCGGGATGAACGCGCCGATCATAGTGGAGACGGTGGCGGAGACGGCCGACAACCATGGACTTGGGAAGGAGCCTGCGGAGAGGCCGAGTTCCTCATGGAGTTTTGTTTCGAGAAGCTGGTCGGGGTTCTCGGCCATGCGCTTGGCGAGCATCTTCGCCTCTTCCTCGGAGAAGCCTTTGAGTTGATACATCAACTCCAGTTCCTCGCGCTCCTCGGCGGGGTTGAGTTCGATCTCGCGACGCTCGCGGGTAACCTCCGCCTCGAACGCTTCGCGTTGTGACTTGGCCGCGAGCCATGCGCCGGAGCCCATCGAGAGAGCGCTGGCGATCATGCCGGCGAGGCCTGATGCGAGAACGATGCCGCTCTGCGCGCCGTAGCCGGCCATGCCGCTGACGATGCCGAAGACCGCGCCGAGGCCGTCGTTGATGCCGTAGATGGCGCTGCCAAGCCAGCCGCCGGTGGCGTGATGTCGCTCGTGTTTGATCAGGATGCTGAGGCGGCCTCGTGGGTCGGTGGGGTTGGGCGGCGCTTGGAGCATTGCGGCGAGAAGGCGGCCGTGAGTGCTCTCCTCCTCGGTGATTTCGTCGGCGATCTGTTTCGTCTGGTCGTCACCGAGGCTTTTGAGTTCGGCGAGTTGGACCATGATGCCGACCTCCTCTTCCTGTTCCATGCGGCGCACGGCGGCGTCCACGCCGAGTTGGCGGTAGAGCCACTTGCGCCACGCAGGGCAACGGCCCGCTTCCGGCGGGGGCGGTTCGATGCCAAGCTCTGTCAACTTACGCGTCCAGATTGTGGCGTGTTTGGCTTCGGCTTCCGCCATGCGCTTCAGCACGGCGCTGCGGTGCGGGTCGCGCTCCAGCGAAGCGAGATAATGGTAAATCTCCGCGTTGCGCCGTTCGGCGAGCACGTTGCTCACCAGCGCCTTCACGAATTGCTCGCGGTCGGCGGCGGTGTTTGATGTCGCGGTCGTCATAGAATTGCAGCGGAAGCATGTAGCATTTCGCGGTGTCGTGCAAGTGTGACGCGAATTTGGAGAAAAGGGCAGGGGACGAATTTGTTTCTTCGCGGAGGCGGTCGGGTTCTGGTATTTGTTTGGAAAGTTATGCGAATCGTTTTCATGGGAACAGCGGATTTCGGCGAGCCTTGCCTAGCGGCTTTGGTCGGATCGCGCGAGCATCAGGTCGTCGGTGTCGTGACGCAGCCGGACCGGCCGGCGGGGCGTCGGCAAGTGATGACGTCGCCACCGATCAAAACGCTGGCATTGAAGCACGGGTTGCCGGTGTTTCAGCCGGAGAAGATTCGGAGGCCGGAAGCGGTGGCTCAGCTTCGTGAGCTTGCGCCGGAGTTGGTGGTGGTCGTCGCTTATGGACAGATCCTACCGAAAGAAGTGCTGGACTTGCCGAAACTTGGTTGCGTCAACGTTCATGCGTCGCTGCTGCCGCGTTGGCGCGGCGCGGCGCCGATTCAGGCGGCGTTGCTGGTTGGCGATGAGTTCAGCGGCGTGACGACGATGTTGCTTGACGAAGGCATGGACAGCGGACCGATGCTGCTGCGGGAACGATTGAAGATTGATCCGGACGACAACGCGGTAACGTTGCACGACAAGCTCGCCACGGTCGGAGGGACGTTATTGTTGAAAACGATTGCGGCACTCACCGACGGCACGCTTCAGCCGACACCGCAACCGAGCGAGGGTGTGACCTACGCGCCGAAGATCAAGAAGGAGGACGGCTTGCTGGATTGGACGCAGCCGGTGCAGCAGATTTTGAATCGCCTACGGGCGTTTACGCCATGGCCAGGATTGTTCACGTTTTGGACGACAGATGCCGGACCGCGCGTGTTGAGGATTTGGTCGGCTGGAACTGAATCACAACCTATAGTGAGAGGCGCAGTCGCCGGCGTTGTAACGGCGGCAGATAATCATGGCATCGTCATTGCCACGGGCGATGGGGTCTTGATTGTTCGTGAATTGCAGATGGAAGGCAGCCGGCGGATGAGTGTGGCGGAGTTCTTGCGAGGACATCGGCTGGAAACGGGTGTGAAATTCGGCAGGGGGGTGTGAGAGGCTTGCTGCGGGCCGTTCTTTTTTGGCTGGCAATCAAAAAAAATGCGAACGGCTATTGACAGAAGTGAAAATTTTGTTAGTATCGCGGGCCGCGTTGAACCAGAGGATGGCACAGCGCGAGTCGCGGTAAAGAGCGAGAGAAAAGGGTGTTAGACCCGCGGTGCGTTTTGAATCCCGCAAGGAGCAAAACGAGGCGGCGTTTTTTCCTTTTTTTTCGGCTGGCGGCAGATCGGAAAAACCGCGCGCGGGCGATTTCGGATGCGGTTGAACTGATGCCTGCGTAGCTCAGTTGGTAGAGCACGTCCTTGGTAAGGACGAGGTCATCGGTTCAATCCCGATCGCAGGCTCCAGTTTGGCAGCGAACGTGAATTAGAAAAACAAAGCAGAGCGAAAAGAGCAGGAGACACAATGGCAAAAGAAGCATTCAAGCGAGAGAAGCCGCACATCAACGTTGGCACGATTGGCCACATTGACCACGGCAAGTCCACCCTCACGGCGGCCATCGTCGAAGTTCAGGCCCGCAAGGGATTGGCAAACCGTATTTCCTACGCCGACATCACCAAGGGCGGCACCGTGCGTGACGAGACGAAGACGGTGACCATTGCCGTGTCGCATGTCGAGTATCAGAGTGACAAGCGGCACTACGCGCACATTGACTGCCCCGGTCACGCCGATTACATCAAGAACATGATCACCGGCGCGGCGCAGATGGATGGCGCGATTGTGGTGGTGAGTGCGGCAGACGGCCCGATGCCGCAGACCCGCGAGCACGTGCTGCTGGCCCGTCAGGTTGGTGTGCCGGCCATTGTGGTCTATCTGAACAAGGTTGACCTCGTGGACGACAAGGATCTGTTGGACCTCGTCGAGGAAGAAATTCGCGACCTGCTGAAGAAGTATGAATTCCCCGGCGACAAGACGCCGGTGGTGCGCGGCAGTGCGACCAAGGCGATGGCGGGCGACCCGGCCGGCGAGGCTTCGATTGCCGAGTTGATGAAGGCTTTGGATGATTTCATTCCGGAGCCGCAGCGCGAGCTGGACAAGCCATTCCTGATGAGCATCGAGGACGTGTTCAACATTGAGGGTCGCGGCACCGTCGTGACCGGTCGTGTCGAGCGCGGCAAGATGAACCGCATGGAAGATGTTGAGATTATCGGCTTGCGCCCGACGCAGAAGACGGTCGTTACCGACATCGAGATGTTCCGCAAGCTCCTCGACAGCGCACAGGCCGGCGACAACGTTGGCGTGCTGCTTCGCGGCATCAAGAAGACTGACGTCGAGCGCGGCCAGGTGTTGGCCAAGCCTGGCTCGATCACCCCTCACAAGAAGTTCAAGGCGGAGGTTTACGTGCTGAGCAAGGAAGAAGGTGGCCGCCACACGCCGTTCTTTGACGGTTACCGGCCTCAATATTACTTCCGCACGACCGACGTGACGGGCGTCATGAAGTTGGCGAAGGGCGTCGAGATGGTGATGCCCGGCGACAACGTCAGTGTGGACATCGAACTGATCAATCCGGTGGCCATGGAGAAGACACAGCGCTTTGCCATCCGCGAAGGCGGTCGGACCATTGGCGCGGGCCGCATTTCCGAGATCGTCGAATAGCGTGCTCGATCAGAGCGCGCGCGGGCTGAGGGCGTTGTTCCTCCCCACGCGTGAAGTCTGCATCAGACGCAGGAGCTAATAATGCCGCGCGAACAAATAACCTTGGCATGCACCGAGTGCAAACGGCGGAATTACCGCACGACGGCCAACAAGAAACTGAGCAAAGAGAAACTGGAGATTAAGAAATATTGTCGTTGGTGCGGAAAGCACGTTATGCACCGGGAGACGAAGTAAGGCGTGGCTGGAGACGTGATGATTCTGGCGAGCGCCCGAACCGGCAAGGCTACGGCGGTAGCTCAATTGGTAGAGCATCGGTCTCCAAAACCGACGGTTGGGGGTTCGAGTCCCTCCCGCCGTGCCACTTCGCAAAAGAGAACTGAATCGTGAAAAACCCGTTTCTTGCAATACGCGGCTACATAGGCGAGGTCGGCGATGAGTTGAAGCGCTGTAACTGGCCGACAAATATGGAATTGCGTGACTCGACGGTTGTGGTGACCATTGCCGTGGTTTTGCTGAGCTTGGCGGTGGCAATCGTGGACTTTGCTGGCACGTGGAGTCTTCGTCACTTGACAACCTGGGGTTTGAAGTAACGCGGGACTAAAGGCGCCTATGGAAAGTCAGTGGTTTGTTATTCATACGCTCTCGGGTCAGGAGCAAAAGGTCAAAGAGAACATTGACAAGCGGATCAAGTCCGAGGAGATGCAAGAGTTTATCTTCCAGGTCTTGATTCCGACCGAGAAGGTGTCAGAGATCAAGAAGGGCAAGCGCACCACGACCGTGCGCAAGTTCTTCCCTGGCTACCTCTTGGTGAACATGCTGCTGTTGGATGAAAAGGGTCAGTTGATGGAGAAGCCCTGGTATTTCATCCGGGACACGGCCGGCATTATTGGCTTCATTGGTGGCGATCGGCCGGTGCCGTTGCGCAAGGAAGAGGTTGAGAGCCTTCTGGCGCAGATTCAGGAGCGTGGCGAGAAGGTCAAGCCGAAAGTCAACTACGATGTTGGCGATCAGGTTAAGATCACTGAGGGTCCGTTCCTGAGTTGCACGGGAGTGATCGAGGAGATTGATCCTGATCGTGGCAAACTGAAAGTGTCGGTAGCGATCTTCGGCCGGAACACGCCGGTCGAGGTCGAGTATAGCCAGGTTGAGCGCGCCTAGAGGTGCGGCGGAGACGGACGAAAATCATTTTACATAACGGAT
The DNA here is from genome assembly GCA_026397915.1 of Verrucomicrobiota bacterium. Taxonomy (GTDB): domain Bacteria; phylum Verrucomicrobiota; class Verrucomicrobiia; order CAIQCK01; family CAIQCK01; genus CAIQCK01. The sequence goes on along the minus strand of JAPLTX010000015.1, from coordinate 44,222 downwards.
AGCCATGGCGAAAAAAGTTGTAGGTCAAGTCAAACTGCAGATTCCGGCTGGTGCGGCCAACCCCGCGCCGCCGGTGGGTCCGGCGCTTGGTCAACAGGGCGTCAACATCATGGCGTTCTGCAAAGAATTCAACGCCGCCACCAAGACCCAGGCCGGCCTGATCATTCCGGTTGTCATCACAGTTTATCAGGACAAGTCGTTCACCTTCATCACCAAGTCGCCGCCGGCGGCCGTCCTGCTCAAGAAAGCAGCTGGCATCGCCACGGCCAGCGGCGTGCCGAACCGCAACAAGGTTGGCAAGGTCACGCGCAAACAGGTGATGGAGATCGTGAAGATGAAAGGCAAAGACCTTAACGCGAGCAATGACGAAGCGGCGTTTCGTATGATCGCCGGCACTGCGCGTTCGATGGGCATTGACGTCATAGACTAGGAATTTCAAGCACCGCTGCCCGGAGTTAAAGAAATGGCAAAACAAAGCAAGCGATATCGCGCCGCGTCCAAACTGGTGGACCGCACCAAGGCTTACACGTTGACCGATGCGGTCAAGCAGTTGAAGCAGTTGCCGCGGACAAAATTTGACGAGAGCATTGATCTGGCGTTCAAGCTCGGCGTGGATCCGAAGCAATCCGACCAGATGGTGCGCGGCACCGTCCCGCTGCCGCACGGCAGTGGCAAGAAGGTTCGCATCCTGGTTTTCACCAAGGGCGGCGAAGATGCGGCGAAAACCGCGGGCGCCGATTTTGTCGGTTACCAGGACCTTATCAAAAAGGTCAGCGAAGGCTGGGCTGAGTTCGACATCGCCATCGCGACGCCGGAGGCGATGGCGGAGGTGCGCAAGCTGGGCCGCGTGCTCGGTCCGCGCGGTTTGATGCCAAACCCAAAGACCGGAACCGTCACTGACGACGTGGCGAAGGCCGTCAAGGAGTTCAAGGCCGGTCGCGTCGAGTTCAAGATTGATAAAGCAGGCAATCTGCACGTGTTGTTCGGCAAGGTGTCGTTCAGCGAAGATCAGATCATCGAGAACGCAAAGGCTGTGATCGAGGCGGTTGCCAAATCCAAACCGTCTTCGTCCAAGGGCCGCTACATCGAGAGCTGCACGCTCAGCTCGACGATGAGCCCGGGTCTGAAACTGGACATCAAAGAATTTCTGACGAGCTAGGAGCATCATGAGACCGGAGAAAAAAATTCTGGCGGCAGTCGCCCGCAAGCAGATCGAAACATCGCCATTCGCGCTGTTGGTGGATTTCACCAAAGTGACGGTGGCGCAGGCTAACGAGCTGCGGAAGCGGCTGCGTGGCGCGGGCGCCGAATATCACGTTGTGAAGAACTCTGTGTTGCGCGTGGCGTGCAAGGAATGCGGCATCGTGGGCCTCGACACGGCGCTCGCGGGGCCGACCGGCGTCATCACCGGCAAGGAAATCGCCGGTGCGGCCAAAGTGCTGAAGACTTTCGTAGCCGAGTTTGAACGTCCGAAAATCAAACTTGGTCTGATGGATCGGCTACTGTTGCAGCCGGCGCAGGTGATCGAGATTGCCGACCTGCCGAGCCTCGCCGAATTGCGTGCTAAGCTGTTGGGCTTGTTGCTCGCACCCCAAGGCCAGTTGGTGCGCGTTCTGGCCGCGCCGGCGTCGAGGTTTGTCCAGATCATCAAGGCTTACGAAGAGAAGCAAGGCAAGGAAGCGCCCGCGGCAGAGCCAGCGAAGGCGTAACAAGAATTTTGCGCGTGGCCAAGCGCAGAGGAAAATAGAAACACGATCGAAAACAGGTAAATCGTCATCCCGGTGGCCATCGGGATCAAAGCCGCGCGGGGCTCCGCGTGGGTGACGACACCGGAAAAGGAAAACATGGCAGACGAATTGAAACCAATTATTGAGTCCCTGAGCAAGCTGACGGTTCTGCAGATGGCGGAACTGGTCAAGACGCTGGAGAAGGAGTGGGGAGTCAGCGCCGCCGCGCCTGTCGCGGCCGCCGCTGCTGCTCCCGCCGCGGCCGCTGCTGCGGCTGCTCCCGCCAAGGACACCTTCGACGTGATTCTGGCGAACGCCGGCACGAACAAGATCGGCGTCATTAAGGCCGTGCGCGAAGTGGTGCCGGGACTGGGCTTGGCTGATGCGAAGGCGTTGGTTGAGAGCGCGCCCAAGCCACTCAAGGAAGGCGCCACGAAGGATGAAGCCGAGGCCATCAAGAAAAAGATGGAAGCGGCTGGCGCTAAAGTCGAAGTCAAGTAGGTTGCGGAGTGCGCGGTGCTGCACGATAGTGCGGATGCCGCGGATGACAAAGTTTGGACAGACAGCCTGCTGCCGCTCGTCAGAAACAAGCGGGCGGCGGCACGGCCTGTCTCGTCTTTTTGACCGGATGGTCGAGAAGGCGTGTAGCGCAGCAATAAGGCAGTAACGAGGTCACAAAGCCATGCTAGAGCGTAAGAACTTCGGTAAACTGGTAGAGCCGATTCAGCCGCCGAATCTCATTGAGATTCAGACGGAGCCCTACGTTGACTTCTTGCAGAAGGACGCGGATCCGGACAAGCGCAAGGCGGTTGGCTTGCAAGGTGTTTTCAAAGAGGTGTTCCCGATCGAGAGCTACGACGGCCAGGTCAAGCTGGACTTCGTCCGCTACACAATCAGCGAGCCGAAACTCGACGCGCTGGAGTGCCAACGTGAAGGTGTGACCTACTCGGCGGCGTTACACATGATCTTCCGGCTCCAGCGACAGAGCGGTGGCGGCTTGGAAGAAAGCGTCTATATGGGCGAGATTCCGCTCATGACGCCGCAGGGCACGTTTGTCATCAACGGCGCGGAGCGCGTTATCGTCAGCCAGCTTCACCGTTCGCCCGGCATCTGTTTCGAATCCACAATCCACCCGAACGGCAAGGTGCTCTACGGTTTCCGCGTCATTGCCGACCGCGGCTCCTGGCTGGAAGTGCAGTTTGACACCGCGGACCTGCTCTACGTTTATCTCGACCGCCGTCGGCGTCGCCGGAAATTCCTGGCCACCACGTTCCTTCGCGCGTTGGGTTACGGAACAGATGAGGAAATCGTCAAGCTGTTCTACGAAATCACCGATGTTAAGCTGAAGGACATCGAGGACCATGAGAACATCGGTAACATGATGCTTGTGGCCGATGCGATGGACAAGGCTTCGCAAATTGTCATCGCGCGTGCCTTCGAGCCGCTGAGCAAGGCTGTTTGCCGGTCGTTGATGGACGCCGGCATCGAGAAGGCGAAGATCATAGACACCACGCCTGACGACGGCGTCATCATTAAGACGCTCAAGAAGGACCCGACTAAGAGCGCTGACGAGGCGTTGAAGGACATTTACAAGCGCCTGCGTCCTGGCGATCCGCCGACGGCGGCGAACGCCAAGGCGCTGTTGAAACGGTTGTTCTTCGATCCGCGCCGCTACGACCTTGGTCGCGTCGGCCGTTACAAGATCAACCAAAAGCTTGGCATTGGCGTTGAGAACGACCAACGCGTGCTGGTCAACGAAGACATCATTGAGGCGGTCAAGTATCTGCTCAGCCTCCGAAAGGGCGAAGGCTCAGTGGATGACATTGATCATCTCGGCAGCCGTCGCGTCCGCACCATCGGCGAAATGCTCGCCAACCAGTGCCGTGTCGGCCTGGCGCGCACGGAACGGTTGGTCAAGGAGCGCATGACGTTGTTCGACGCAACGACCGAGGAGATGACGCCGCAGAAGCTCATCAACCCGAAGGCGCTCTCCGCAGTCATTCGCGATTTCTTTGGTCGCAGCCAGCTCAGCCAGTTCATGGACCAGACGAATCCGCTGTCCGAGCTGACGCACAAGCGGCGTCTTTCCGCGCTCGGACCGGGTGGTCTGAGCCGCGAGCGCGCCGGCTTCGAGGTGCGCGACGTGCATCCGAGCCACTACGGTCGCATCTGTCCGATCGAGACGCCCGAAGGTCCGAACATCGGCCTCATTAGCTCGCTCTCGATTTTTGCGCAGTCGAACGAGTTTGGTTTCATCGAGACGCCGTATCGCAAAGTCGAGAAGGGTCGTGTCACCGACAAGCTCGATTACCTGACGGCCGACCAAGAGGAGAAATTCGTAGTGGCGCAGGCCAATGCGCCGGTGGACAACCGTGGTCACTTTACCGGCGCGACGGTGAGCTGCCGTTACAAGGCGGACTTCATCGAAGTGGAGCCGGAGAAGGTTGACTACATGGACGTCAGCCCCAAGCAGCTTGTCTCCGTGGCGGCCGGCCTCGTGCCGTTTTTGGAGCACGACGACGCGAACCGCGCGTTGATGGGTGCGAACATGCAGCGCCAGGCGGTGCCGTTGCTCGTCAACGAAGCTCCGTTCGTCGGCACTGGTCTCGAAGGCCGCGTGGCGTGTGACTCGATGGCGTGCATTCTTGCCGAGCACGCGGGCACGGTGGCCAGCGTCAGCAGCCAGCGCATTATCGTCAGCAAGGATGGCCAGGTGCCTGAAAGCAAGCGTAAGCTCAAGACCGATGCTGAAAAGGGACTGTGGGTTTACGAACTGCGCAAGTTCATGCGTTCCAACGCCGGCACTTGCATCAACCAGAAGCCGGTGGTGCAGAAGGGCCAGCACGTCAAGAAAGGCCAGCTCCTTGCCGATGGTCCATGCACCGAGAACGGCGAGCTTGCGCTCGGCCGCAACGTGCTCGTCGCGTTCATGCCGTGGAACGGCTACAACTTCGAGGACGCCATTCTGGTTAGCGAGAAGCTGATTCGCGGCGACGTTTATACTTCGATTCACATCGAAGAATACGAAGTCAACGCCCGCGACACCAAGCTTGGCCCGGAGGAAATCACGCGCGACATACCAAACGTCGGCGAGGAAGCGCTCAAGAACCTCGGTCCGGACGGTGTTATCCGCATCGGCGCGGAGGTCAAGCCGGGCGACATCCTCATCGGCAAGATTACGCCAAAGAGCGAGACCGAACTGGCGCCAGAAGAGCGTCTGCTACGCGCCATCTTTGGCGAGAAGGCGGCAGACGTGAAGGACACCTCGCTGCGCGTGCCTAGCGGCGCGGGCGGCATCGTGATGGACGTGAAGGTGACCCCGCTGAAGGACACCAGCACGACGTCGAAGCTCTCCACGAACGAACAGCGCAAGCAAAAGAAACAATTCGAGGAGAAATACAAGGATCACGTCGCCGAATTGCGCGAGGAATTGAGCGAGGCGCTCTCCAATATCCTCCTTGGCGAAAAGATTCCGCTCGACGTTGTCAACGCCGAGACCGGTGAGATCATCATCCCGGCCAACCGCAAGATCACCAAGACACTGTTGCGTAAGCTGGCCGAGCACTACGACCATATCGAGATTGATCCGTCGCCGATCCGTATCAAGATCCGCGAGATCATCTCGCAGTTTGAGCACAAGTTCAGCGAGCTTGAGTTGGAGCGCGAACGCCAGATCGACCGCATCGAGAGCGGCGACGACGTGGATGCCGGCGTCATCAAGCGTGTAAAAGTCTATGTCGCTTCCAAGCGCAAGCTTAGCGTCGGCGACAAAATGGCCGGGCGCCACGGTAACAAGGGCGTCATCGCCAAGATCGTGCCGGAGGAAGACATGCCGTTCCTGCCGGATGGCACGTCGGTTGAGATTGTGTTGAACCCGCTCGGTGTGCCGAGCCGCATGAACGTCGGTCAGGTGCTGGAGACGCACCTCGGTTGGGCGGCCAAGATTCTTGGCTTCTCGGTCGCATCGCCGGTGTTCGACGGCATTACCGAAAGCGAGATCAAGGCAGCGATGGTGAAGGCCGGTCTGCCCGAAGACGGTAAAACCATCCTCCACGACGGTCGCACAGGCGAGCCGTTCGATCAGCGCGTGGTGGTCGGTTACATCTACATGCTGAAACTGGGCCATCTCGTTGCGGACAAGATTCATGCCCGTGCCGTGGGTCCGTATTCGCTCGTCACACAGCAGCCGTTGGGCGGCAAAGCTCAATACGGCGGCCAGCGCTTCGGCGAAATGGAGGTCTGGGCCATGGAGGCATACGGTGCCGCCTATTCGTTGCAAGAGTTGCTCACGGTCAAGAGCGACGACGTGGCGGGCCGCACACGCATCTACGAAAGCATCGTCAAGGGCCACAATACGCTGGAGGCTGGCACGCCAGAAAGCTTCAACGTGTTGGTCAAGGAAATGCAGAGCCTCTGCCTTGACGTGCGTCTAGGCAAGAACGGCGGCCAACTGCTGCCGCCGGCCCCCGCCGAGGAAGTTAGTGTCGCTGCTGCCGCTGCGGCCGCAGCCATTGCCAACGACGAGGAATAGCAACTGCCAGAAAGCTTTCGAAAAGTTTAGGTTTCAACAACCATGAGTGCGCAACAAGTCAAAGATGTTCACGAGAAGCTCTCCACCGACGCCGCGCGGCGGGCGCTGGGGCTTGAGAAGTCCGAAGCGTTCGACTCCGTCGGCATCACTCTGGCTTCGCCGGATGCGATCCGTTCGTGGTCGCGCGGCGAGGTCAAGAACCCGGAGACGATCAACTATCGCACGTTGAAACCGGAGAAGGGTGGCTTGTTCTGCGAGCGCATCTTCGGTCCGACCCGCGACTGGGAGTGCAACTGCGGCAAGTATAAGCGCATCAAGCACCGTGGCATCATCTGCGACCGCTGCGGCGTCGAGGTGACGCTGGCGCGCGTGCGCCGCGAACGCATGGGCCACATCGAGCTGGCGGTGCCGTGCAGCCACATTTGGTTCTTCAAGTGTCTGCCGAGCCGCATCGGTCTGATGCTCGACATGACGGCGCGGGCGCTGGAGCGCGTCATTTACTACGAAGACTACATCGTCATTGATGCTGGCAAGACACCCTTGAAAGAGAAGCAGCTCCTGAGCGAGATGGAGTATCGCGAGGCATTGGAGCAATACGGCGCTGAATTCGTTGCGAAGATGGGTGCCGAGGGTGTGCGCGAGTTGCTCCAGAAGGTTGACCTCAACAAAGTGGCGAAGGAGTTGGAAATCCATCTCAACACCACCAAGAGCAAGCAGGTCCGCAAGAAGCTCAGCAAGCGGCTGAAGCTCGTGCAAGGCTTTACCGGCAGCAAGGCGCGGCCGGAATGGATGATCCTGACGGTGCTGCCTGTGATCCCGCCGGATCTGCGGCCGTTAGTGCCGCTTGAAGGTGGCCGGTTCGCAACGTCGGACCTGAACGATCTCTACCGCCGTGTCATCAACCGGAACAACCGGTTGCGCAATCTACTCCAACTCAAGACGCCTGACGTCATCATACGCAACGAAAAGCGGATGTTGCAGGAAGCAGTGGACGCGCTCATGGATAATGGCCGTCACGGACGCGCCGTCACCGGTGCGGGCAACCGGCCGCTGAAGTCGCTCTCCGACATGCTGCGCGGCAAGCAGGGCCGGTTCCGCCAGAACCTGCTCGGCAAGCGCGTGGACTACTCCGGTCGTTCGGTCATCGTCATTGGTCCGGAGTTGAAACTCCACCAGTGCGGTCTGCCGAAGAAGATGGCGCTGGCGCTGTTCGAGCCATTCATCATCCGCAAGCTTGAGGAGCGCGGCCTGGTGCATACGGTGCGCGCTGCCAAGAAGATGATCGAGCGCGAGGTGCCAGAGGTGTGGGACGTGCTGGAGGAAGTCACCAAGGGCCACCCGGTTCTTCTGAACCGCGCGCCGACGCTGCACCGGCTGTCCATCCAGGCGTTTGAGCCGGTGTTGATCGAGGGTGAGGCCATCCGCATTCATCCGCTTGTCTGCACGGCATACAACGCCGACTTCGACGGCGACCAGATGGCGGTGCACGTGCCGCTCTCGACGGAAGCGCAACTCGAAGCGCGGCTGTTGATGCTCGCGCCGAACAACATCTTCTCGCCGAGCAACGGCAAGCCGATCACGACGCCAACGCAGGACATTACGCTGGGTTGCTACTACCTGACGCAGAACCCGCGGACGGCTTTCCGTGGTTCGAAGGCACCGGAGCGGGCGATGCTGTTTTCGGACCGCGACGAAGTGTTCTTCGCAGTGGCCGAGGGTTGGTTGAAGACGCATGACATGGTCCGGCTGAAGAATCCGGATTTTGGCCGCGCGACGATCTATGGTGATCCCGCTAAGAAGATTATCGAGACCACCGTGGGCCGCATCGTGTTCAATGAGATTTGGCCAGCGGAACTGGGCTTCATCAACAAGCCGGCGGGCAAGAGCGTCCTCGGCGACATGATCTGGCGTTGCTACAAGGTTTGCGGCCACGACAGAACCGTCGTGTTGCTGGACAAACTCAAGGAGCTTGGCTTTAGCGAGGCGACTCGTGCGGGCATTTCCATCGGCATTGATGATATGATCATCCCGAAGGAAAAGGTTGAGGAGATTGAGCGCGCACAGAAGCAAGTGGCTGACGTGGAGAAGCACTACCGGCGTGGTGTGATCACCGACGGCGAGCGTTACAACAAGATCGTGGATATTTGGACGCATTGCACTGATCAGATTCAGGGCGTCATGTTCCGCACGCTGGAGCGTAATAACGATCTGCGTGAGTTTAATCCGGTGTGGTTGATGGCCGATTCAGGCGCGCGCGGTAACAAGGTGCAGGTGCGTCAGCTTGCCGGCATGCGCGGCCTCATGGCCAAGCCGTCGGGCGAAATCATCGAGCGGCCGATTCTCGCGAACTTCCGCGAGGGTCTCAGCGTGCTCGAATACTTCATCTCCACGCACGGTGCGCGCAAAGGCTTGGCAGACACGGCACTCAAGACCGCCGATTCCGGCTATCTTACGCGCAAGCTCGTGGACGTGGCGCAGGATGTCATTACCACCGAGGAAGACTGCCACACGACCAAAGGCATTTGGGTCAAGGCCATCTACGAAGGCGACGAGGAAATCGTCAAGTTGCCGGAGCGTATCATCGGTCGCACCGCGGCAGATGACATCAAGGATCCGTTGACGAACAAGATCATCGTCAAGGCCGATCAAGAGATTGTTGAAGAGACCGCAGCCGCGATTGACAAGGCCGGCATCGAGAAGATTCATATTCGCTCGGTGTTGACGTGCGAAACGCGCGAGGGTTGTTGCGCCCGTTGCTACGGCCGCAACCTTGCCACCGGTCAGCCGGTGAAACTAGGCGAGGCCATCGGCATCATCGCTGCGCAGAGCATCGGCGAGCCTGGCACGCAGCTTACGATGCGGACGTTCCACATTGGTGGCACGGCGAGCCAGGTGTTTAAGCAGCCCCAGATCAAGGCCAAGAACGACGGTGTCATCAAGTATGTGGACCTGCGCACCGTGCAGAGCCAGGAAGGTTCGCACATCGTTCTTAACAAGAACGGCCAAGTCATCCTCATGAGTGAGGAAGGTCGCGAGTTGGAGCGCTACAACATCGTTATCGGTTCGGTGCTTGCTGTTGCCGACGATGGTAAGGTCAAGAAGGGTGACGTGTTCTGTCAGTGGGATCCGTATCATGTGCCGATCCTATGCGAGAAGCCGGGCACCGTTTCCTTCCACGACGTCATTGAAGGCGTCACGATGAAGAAGGAACTCGACGAGGCTACCGGTATGCCGTCCATCGTCGTCGTAGAACACAAGGAAGACCTGCATCCGCAGGTCATCCTGCGGGATGAGTCGGGTCAGGTGATTGCGAATTACTCGATTCCCGCTGGCGCACACATCGTGGTCAAGGAAAGTCACAAAGTCGTAGCCGGTGCGTTGCTCGCCAAGACGCCGCGCAAGATTGCGAAGACCAAGGACATCACCGGTGGTTTGCCGCGTGTGGCGGAGTTGTTCGAAGCGCGCCGACCGAAAGACGCGTCTGAGATCGCCAAGATTGAGGGCATTGTGGACTTCGCCGGCATGGTCCGTGGCAAACGGCATCTCGTCGTGCGTGACGCAAAGACTGGCGCGGAGGAGGAGCACCTGATTCCGCCGGGCAAGATGATCATCGTGTTGAAAGGTGATTACGTTCGCAAGGGCCAGCAACTCACCGAAGGTCCGGTGGTGCCGCACGAGATTCTGGACGTGTGCGGCCCGCAGGAGTTGCAAGAGTATCTGCTCAACGAAGTGCAGGAGGTCTATCGCCTGCAAGGTGTGACGATCAACGACAAGCACATCGAAACCATCGTGCGCCAGATGTTGCGCAAGGTGCGCATCACCGATCCGGGCGACACGAAATTCCTCTGGGGTGAACAGATCGAGCGTATCGAGTTCGAGGACGAGAACAAGCGCATCATCGAGGCTGGTGGCAAGCCGGCGGAAGCACAACCGGTGTTGCTTGGTGTAACGAAGGCATCGCTGGAAACTGACAGCTTTATCAGCGCGGCGTCGTTCCAGGACACCACAAGAGTGCTGACGGATGCTGCATCGCTGGGCCGGGTGGATTATTTGCGTGGGTTTAAAGAGAACGTGATCATGGGTCACCTGATTCCGGCTGGATCAGGCTTCCCGCTGCATCGCAACATCAAAATCAACCTGTTGGGCGAGCCGGTGGAGGAAGCGTTGCCGTCGCTGACGGAGGCCGCAGCGCTGCTGAAAGGGCAGTCGGCTGCGTAAAAAGTCAAAAAAAGTGAAATAGTTGTGAATAACTTCTTGAAATTCTGGCCGCCTTCGATAATCTGGCGCGCTCTGTTTCGGAACGAGAACTGAATAAGAAAATGCCGACCATCAATCAATTGATTCGGAAAGGACGCAGCGAGACGAAGGCGAAGTCAAAAGCGCCTGCGTTGGAAGGTGCGCCGTTTCGCCGTGGCGTTTGTTTGCAGGTTATGACGCGCACGCCGAAGAAGCCGAACTCAGCGCTGCGCAAGGTGGCGAAAGTTCGCCTCACCAACGGTTTTGAAGTAATTGCCTACATTCCTGACGAGGGACACAATTTACAGGAGCACTCCATCGTATTGGTTCGTGGTGGACGTGTGAAGGATTTGCCAGGTGTGCGTTATCACATCGTGCGCGGCACCTTGGACGCGACGGGCGTGGAAAAGCGCCGTCGCAGCCGCAGCAAATACGGCGTGAAACGCCCGAAGGCCGCAGCGGCGGGCGCAAAGGGCGCGGCACCGGCAGCAGAAGCAAAGAAGTAAACGAAACACGGCGACTATGGCACGTAGACATCGAGCAACAAAAAGAGAGCTTAGGCCGGACGCGCGTCACGGCAGCACGCTGGTGACGGTGCTCATCAGCAAGGTTTTACAGAGCGGCAAGCGGACCGTGGCGGAGCGGATCGTTTACGGAGCCATCGAGCAACTGGCACAGAAGATCGAGAACTCGAATCCGATCGAGATTTTGCAGAAGGCGATAGACAACATCCGGCCGAAACTGGAGGTCAAGAGCCGCCGCGTTGGTGGTGCCACCTACCAGGTGCCGATGGAAGTGCCGCACGAGCGGCAGGTGTCGCTGGCTTTGCGGTGGCTTGTAGATTATGCCGATGGGCGCAAGGCGATGCCAATGCGCGAGGCCCTGGCGGCGGAAATTTTTGACGCTTACAACAACACCGGCAATGCAGTGAAGAAACGCGACGATATGCACAAGATGGCACAGGCCAATCGAGCGTTCGCCCATTACCGGTGGTAGTTAAAACCAAACAGCGCAAGGCTGCGGAAGAGAACGCGAGCCGGGCGGATTTTTGTCTTTAGGTTAAGGATTAGGAAACATGGCTGAAGTAGTGAACCAAGCAGTGAAGCTGTCGAGCGCGAACGCGCCCGAGCGCGAGTATCCTTTGGAATACACGCGTAATATCGGCATCGCCGCCCACATTGATGCGGGCAAGACGACGCTGACGGAGCGCATTCTGTTCTACACCGGCATGATCCATCGCATTGGCGATGTGGATGACGGCAATACCGTGACCGACTGGATGGAGCAGGAGCGCGAGCGCGGCATTACCATCACCGCGGCGGCCATTACGTGTTTCTGGAAACCGAAGGAAGAGCAGGGGATTGAGAAGCTTTGGTCGAACGTGGCGCATCGCGTGAACATCATTGACACGCCGGGCCACGTGGACTTCACCGCCGAGGTGGAGCGCTCGCTGCGCGTGCTCGACGGCGCAATCGCGGTTTTCTGCGGCGTCGCGGGCGTGCAGCCGCAGAGCGAGACGGTGTGGCGTCAGGCCAGCAAGTATCGCGTGCCCCGTATCGCGTTTATCAACAAAATGGATCGCATTGGCGCCAACTTCGATAAAGCACTTGACGACATCCGCAAGAAACTTGGTGCCAACGCATGGCCGATCCTGGTGCCGATTGGCAAGGAAGATTATTTGCAGGGCGTGATAGACGTGGTGAATCAGCGCGCTTACCTCTGGCCGGACGACAAGACCAACGAGGCCCAACAGGGCGCTCGCTATCAAATCGCGGATATTCCGGCCGAGTTGGTTGAGCAGGCGAAAAAACTACGCCACGAGTTGATCGAGGCTGTTGCAAACCTCGACGACAAGATTGCCGAATACTTTCTCGCGGAACAGGAGCCGCCGGTCGCCGAACTAAAGGCGGCGATCCGACGGCAGACCGTTGCCAACAAGTTTGTCCCAGTGGCCGGCGGCAGTGCGTTCAAGAAAAAGGGTGTGCAACCGCTGGTGGACGCGGTGATTGATTACTTGCCGTGTCCGTTGGATGTGCCAGACATCAAGGGCATTGATCCCCATACGAAGGAAGAGAAGCACGCCACCCCTGACGACAAGGGCAAGTTCGTCTCGCTTGCCTTCAAATTGTGGAGCGATCCATTCGTTGGTCGGTTGGTGTTCTTCCGCTGCTATGCCGGCAAGTTGGAAAAGGGCCAGACCATTTATAATTCCCGCAGTGGCAAGCGCGAGCGCATTAGCCGCCTGTTGCAAATTCAAGCCGATAAGCGTCAAGAAATTGACTGTATTTACTCTGGCGACATTGGCGCGATCATCGGTTTACGCAATGTGACCACCGGTGACACGCTTTGCGATGAAGAAGCGGAGATTGCGTTGGAGCCGCCGACGTTCCCGGAGCCGGTCATCTCGATGGCCGTCGAGCCGAAGACGAAAGCGGACCAGGAGAAGATGGGCGTCGCCTTGCAGCGGTTGTCGGAGGAAGACCCGACATTCCGCGTCAAGACAGACCAAGAGACGGGCCAGACCATCATCAGTGGCATGGGCGAGTTGCATCTGGAAATCATCCGCGACCGCATGTTCCGCGAGTTCAAGGTGGAGGCCAACTCCGGCAAGCCGCAGATCGCTTATCGCGAGGCGATTACCAAGGGCGCCGACGGCGAAGGCAAGTTCATTCGCCAGAGCGGTGGTCGTGGTCAGTATGGACATGTGATCATCAAGATTGAGCCGCTTGAGCGAGGCAAGGGCGTCATTGTCGAAAATAAGGTCACTGGCGGCCGTATTCCGAGGGAATACATCCCAGCGGCCATCTACGGTATCGAAGAAGCGTGCAATACGGGCGTGCTGGCTGGCTATCCACTGGTAGACGTGCAGGTCAGCATCTTGGACGGCAGTTATCACGACGTTGACTCGAACGAGTTGGCGTTCCAACTCGCTGGCAGCTTCGCGTTGAAGGAAGCAGTGAAGCAAGCCGGCCCGATCATCCTCGAACCGATCATGAAGGTCGAGTTGGTGACGCCGGTGGATTACCAAGGCGACCTGATTGGCGACATCAATCGCCGCCGCGGCATTGTGCAGAGCATTGAGCCGCGTGAGAACGTCGTCGTTGTTCACTCGCAAGTGCCGCTGGCCGAATTGTTCGGCTACGCCACCGATATTCGCTCGTTGTCGAAAGGCCGCGCGAGCTACTCGATGGAGCCGAGTCATTTCGAGCCGGTTCCTTCGAGCATTCAGAAGCAGATTCTGGAGCAGCGCGGCGATCAATCTACCCGGAGGCGCAGTTAAACCTGTTCTTTGATTTATGGCTGAGACTCAAACCCAACGTGTTCGTATCCGGCTAAAAGCCTACGACTATCGCTTGCTCGACGCCTCGGTGGCCGAGATCGTCGAGACCGCGCGCCGCACTGGTTCCAAGGTTAGCGGCCCCATCCCGTTGCCGACGGAACTCTGGCGGCATTCCGTGAACCGCTCCGTTCACGCCGACAAGAAGTCCATGGAAACTTTTGAGATGCGGACGCACAAGCGGCTCCTGGAGATTATTGACCCCACGGCGAAGACGGTGGACGAGCTGAAGAAGCTCAACCTCCCGGCTGGCGTGGACATCACCATCAAGATTTAACCCGAAACTAAACCATGTCCGTTGGACTTATTGCTAAAAAATTGGGAATGACCCAGGTTTACGACCCGCAGGGAAACCTGCGCGAAGTGACGGTGTTGGAGGTCGGCCCTTGCACAGTGCTTCAGGTGAAGACCAAAGAGGGCAAAGACAAATACAACGCCGTGCAGCTTGGCTTTGGCGACCAGAAGCAGCAGCGGATGCCCAAGGCGGAGTTGGGTCATCTGGCCAAAGCCAACGTCATCAAGGACGGTGTTGTTCATTGTGGGCGGGTCATTCGGGAGTTCCGTAACTTCTCGAAAGAGGTCAAGGTTGGCGACGTGGTCGGACCGACACTCTTTGAAGTCGGCCAGTATGTGGACGTCATCGGCACCTCAAAGGGCAAAGGTTTTCAAGGCGTAATATTCCGCCATCACATGCAGGGCGGCCCAGAATCGCACGGCCACAAAGGCTGGCATCGTCGCGTTGGCGCCATCGGCATGCGCAGCTTCCCCGGCACGGTCCGGCGGAATCAGCGGATGCCCGGTCACATGGGTGACGAGCGCATCACGACGCAGAACCTGGAAGTCGTCCAAGTGCGCGAGAAGGAAAATCTTTTGTTGATCCAAGGCTCGGTGCCGGGAACGCGGGGTGGCTACGTCATTGTGCGCACCTCGGTGAAACTTGGCACGGAGAAGAGAAAGTTGCCGGCGGCTCCGGCGACGGACAAGAAGGGCGCGGCCAAGGCAGGGCCAAAGGCAGCGGCTCCAGCCAAAGGCGGGGCGAAGAAATAGCAGCGAGCTGATTTGCCATTAAGAATTTCATGAAGATTCCGGTGTTAAATAGCGAAGGCGGAGCGGCAGGCGAGTTCGAGCTGCGCGACGACTTCATCATTAAAGGCAGCCGCGGACAGCAGACCGTGCGCGATGCCGTGGTGGCGATTCAGTCGAATCGCCGTTCCGGCACGGCTTGCACGAAAACGCTGGGCGAGGTGGCTGGTTCGGGCAAGAAGCCTTGGAAGCAAAAAGGCACGGGCCGTGCACGCGCCGGCAGTTTTGCCAGTCCGCTGTGGCGTGGCGGTGGCGTGGTGTTCGGTCCGAAGCCGCGTGATTGGTCGCTGGGAATGCCGAAGAAAGTCCGCCGTCTCGCGTTACAGAAGGCGCTTGGCGAGCGGCTCGCGACCGGCGACGTTGTCATTGTGGACACGATCACTTTGAAGACACCGAAGACGAAGGAATTCGTCAGCGTGGTCAAGAATTTGAAGGTCGGCGACCGCTCGGTTCTGTTGGTCGTTGACAAACCTGAGAAGAACCTGATGCTCGCATCAGGTAACGTGGCGTATGTGACGGTGGTGGATGCGTCGAACCTGAACGTTTACGACGTGACGCTGGCTCACAAGCTGGTGTTCATGAGGGCGGCGTTCCAAAAAGTCGAACAACGATTGGCGAAGGATTAAGCGATGAGGGATCCGCATCAAATCATCAAGACGCTGCGAGTGACCGAAAAGGGCAGCGCCCAAAGTGCACAGAGCAACCAATACACATTGGAAGTCGCATCGGTCGCAAACAAGATCGAGATCAAACAGGCTGTCGAGAAACTTTTCAAGGTGAAGGTGTTGAAGGTCAACACGCTCACGGTGCACGGCAAGATCAAGCGGATGCGTGCCAGCGTTGGCAAACAGTCCGATTGGAAGAAGGCGATCGTCACGTTGAAGGCTGGCGACAAGATCGAACTCGCATAGCAGGATTTGTTTCATGGGTATCAAGCAATTTAGACCACGGACGCCGGGCAGCCGGTTTCGGATGGACCATACCTTCGAGGAAATTACGAAGGATAGTCCGGAGAAATCGTTGCTGGAGCCGTTGAAGAAACATGGTGGCCGGAACTGCCACGGCCGGATGACGGCGCGCAATCGCGGCGGCGGTCACAAGCAGCATTACCGTATCATTGATTTTAAGCGCGATAAGGCCGGCGTGCCGGCGAAGGTTGCGGCGATCGAATACGATCCGAACCGCAGCGCGCGCATCGCGTTGTTGCACTACAAGGATGGCGAGAAGCGCTATATCCTCGCGCCAAACGGCTTGCAAGTGGGCCAGAGCGTGATGAGCGGTCCAGAAGCGCCGACGGAGATCGGGAACGCTCTGCCGCTGAAGGCGATTCCGATGTCGCTGCCGGTTCATGCGATTGAGGTTAACCGTGGCCGCGGCGCGCAGATGGTTCGCACGGCGGGCGCGTCGGCGCAGTTGATGGCGAAGGAAGGCGACTACGTGCAGATCAAGTTGCCGTCGGGCGAAATCCGCCGCTTCCATCAGGAGTGCTACGCGACGATTGGCCAGGTCGGTAATTTGGAACACGACAGCATTACTCTTGGCAAGGCGGGGCGCACTCGTTGGCTCGGCTGGCGTCCGACGTCGCGCGCCATGTGCAAGAACCCTGTGGACCATCCGATGGGTGGCGGTCAGGGCAAGTCGAAAGGCGGCGGTGGCTGGCATCATCCGTGTTCGCCGTGGGGTCAGCCAGCCAAGGGTTACAAGACCCGCAGGAAACACAAGTCCACGAGTCGGTTTATCGTGCAGGATCGGAGGAAGAAGTAAGCCATGGGACGCTCACTGAAAAAAGGCCCCTTTGTGGATGAGCACCTGATGGAAAAGGTGCGCAAGCTGAACGACGCCGGCCAGAAGAAGCCGATCAAGACCTGGTCGCGCCGTTCGATGGTTGTGCCGGAATTTATTGGTCATACGTTCAGTGTGCACAACGGAAAGATTTTCAACGCGGTTTTCGTGACCGAGAACATGGTCGGTCACCGGCTCGGCGAGTTTTCGCTGACTCGCATATTCAGGAAGCATGGCGCCCACACCGAGAAGGCGGCGGCGAAGTAACGGAGGCCATCATGTGGGCCGGGATCCGATACGCGGCAGCGGCGTGGGTCCTGAGTTGGGTCGTCGCTGTGTCGGTTGCGCAAGAGCGCCCCGATGAACGTTCTTTGACAGTAGATGGCCTTATCAAAGCCGAGGAAAACGCGCTGCAACAGCAGGAGTTGGCGGTGGCGTTCCGCAAGTTGGTCAGTGATTGCGCCGAGTTGCAGACCGAGATGGCTGAGAAAGAGCTGGCGCTGAAGGCGCTGAGCGAAAGCCTCGCGGCAGCGCAAGGCGACGCGGCGGCGCTCCGCAAACGGTGCCAGGAGTTGCAGCAGCAGGGCACAACGCCGACAACGGCGGGCGACGCGGTGAAGTTGAACTCGCAACTGGCGGACGCGGCGTCGGCGCTGCAACGGAGCGAGCAGGAGCGAAGCAGGTTGCTTGAACAGTTGCAACGGCTGAACGCGGTGCTCGACCAGGCGTTGCATGGATCGGAAAACATGAGTTTGGTCCAACGGGCGCAGGCACTGGCTGAAGCAGAGCGCGTGAAGCGGACGCTCGCGGCGCAGAAGCCGGCGGCAGTGAAGATGCTGCCGGCATCCGTGCAGCAATCAGCGGCGCCAACGCTGGAGTCAGGGCAGGTGGTGAGCTTGAACTGGAGCCTGCAGTTGGCGGTAATCAACCTCGGCAGCGAACATGGCGTGCGATTGGGTATGCCGTTCGCAGTGATGCGTGACGATCGGGTGATCGCCCGGTTGAAGGTCGTCGAAGTCAGAAAGAAAATTTCAGGTGCGGTCATTGACAGCCTGGATCGCGGGAATGCGATCAAGGTTGGTGACCGGGTTCGGTTGACGAAGAGTTAGACAATTTTATGGACGTGCAAGCGATAACTAAATACGCGCGGATGTCGCACCAGAAGGTGTCGGAGATCACGCGTCAGATTCAGGGCTTGAGCGTGGCTCGCGCCTTGGACGTGTTGCAATTCACGCCGCGCAAGAGCGCGCGTATTGTCCTCAAGACATTGCGCTCGGCCGTTGCCAACGCGGAGAACAACGCCAATCTGGCGGCGGACACGCTCGTGGTGAAGGAGGCGGTCGTGGGCACCGGCCCGACGTTCAAACGTTGGAAGGCCAGTGCGCGCGGCATGGCGGCACCGCGGTTGCGACGGACCTGTCACGTCAAGATCGTGGTGGCGGAGGTTGCGCGGCGCGTGGCCGGAGCGGTCCCCGCGCCCAAGTCGCCAGCCAAGTCGGAAACGAAACCGGTCGAGGCGCCGAAGTCGGAGCAGAAATAACGGAGAACGTATGGGTCAAAAAGTTCATCCAGTCAGCTACAGATTGCCGGTCAACTTCGATTGGCGAGGTAAGTGGTTCGCCGAGAAGAAGGAATACATCAACCTGCTGCACGAGGACATCAAGGTCCGTGACTTCGTCAAGGCGAAGCTTCAGCAGGCGGCGGTGTCGAAGATCGTGATCGAGCGCGCGGCCAACCGTCTGCGCGTTACCGTCTCCACCGCGCGGCCCGGCATTGTCATCGGCCGTAAAGGCGCCGAGATAGACAAGCTGAAGGAAGAACTCCACACGATGACTGGTGGCAAAGAGATCTACGTTGACATCGTCGAGATCAAGCAGCCGGAGACCGAGCCGCAGCTTATCGCTGAGAACGTCGCGTTGCAGTTGGAGCGGCGCATCAGCTTCCGCCGCGCGATGAAGAAGTCCGTGCAGACCGCGCTGGACATGGGCGCGGCTGGGATCAAGATCCGTTGCGCTGGCCGTTTGGGCGGCGGTGAGATCGCACGCACGGAGTGGTATCGCCAGGGCACCGTGCCGTTGCAGACCTTGCGCGCGGACATTGAGTATGGTTTTGCCGAGGCGCTTTGCACCTACGGCAAGATCGGAGTGAAGTGCTGGATTTACAAAGGCCCGAAGGAAAAGGCCGAACCCCGCCGCGTCGAAACGCCGACGGCGGCTCAGGCCCCAGCCGAGCCAGCACCGGCGCGGTAAATGTGAAACGTTGAATTTTTTGCCAGGACAAGACCTATGCCGTTAATGCCGAAACGAGTCAAGTATCGGAAGCACCAGCGGGGCAGCCGCAAGGGCTTCGAGAGCCGCGCCGTGAGCGTGGACTTCGGTGAATTTGGATTGCAAGCGCTGGAGCGCGCGTGGATGACCGCCAAGCAGATCGAGGCGGCCCGCGTGGCAATCGCGCGCTACACGAAGCGGCGTGGCAAGCTCTGGCTTCGGATTTTCCCGGACAAGAGCGTCAGCAAGAAGCCGGCGGAGACGCGCATGGGCAAAGGCAAGGGCGCGCCTGAGTTTTGGGTCGCGGTGATCCGTCCCGGTCGCATTATGTTCGAGTTGGGCGGCGTGCCTGAGCTGTTGGCGAAGGAAGCGTTCCGCTTGGCGGCCGGCAAACTGCCGGTCAAGACGCGGTTCGTTTCGAGGATTTCGTAAACTATTTTATAGCCCATGAAGGCCAAAGAACTTCGAGAACACAGTATTGAGGAAATGCAGGCAAAGGAGCGCGACTGCCGTGAGGAGTTGTTCAAGCTCAACCTGCAAAAACACGGCGGCCAGATCGAGAAGCCGAGCCGCATCCGCGAGTTGCGGCACGACATTGCCCGCATCCAGACCGTCATCATGGAGAAACGGCGTGCGGCCGCTGCCGGCGCGAAACAGTAGAATTTAAATCTTATGCCCGATCAGACATCAACTCAACCCGCGGTTGTCGCGGCGGCGGTCGCTGGCGCGCGAGCGCGAGGCGTTCGCAAGGAATTCGTCGGCACCGTCATCTCCGACAAGATGGAGAAGACTGTTGTGGTTCGCGTGGATCGACGCGTGCCCCATCCGAAGTATGGGAAAGTCATGACGAAAAGCTCCAAGTTTTACGCGCATAACGAGGAGGACAAGGCCAAGCTCGGCGACCGCGTTCGCATCATCGAGACCCGGCCTCTCTCCAAGCTCAAGTGCTGGCGTGTCGTCGAGATTCTGCCCATGTCCCACAAGGGATTGGCGCAGATGACCCAAGAGACCGAGGTATAACACCATGCTCCAGGTAAGATCCATCGTGGAAGTAGCCGACAACTCCGGCGCGCGGCGCGCCTCAGTCATAGGCGTTGTCGGTTCCAACAAAGCCTTTTCGTATATCGGCGACATTATCTCCGCCAACGTCAAGGAAGCGGCGCCGGACGGCACCGTGAAGAAGGGCGAAGTCGTTCACGGCGTCATCGTCCGCACCAAGCATCCGATCAAGCGTTCGGACGGCTCCTACCTGCGGTTCGACTCGAACGCCATTGTCATCATTGACAAGGATCGCAATCCGCGGGGCACGCGCATCTTCGGACCGGTTGCGCGCGAGTTGCGGGAAAAGAATTTCATGAAAATCATTTCGCTTGCGCCGGAGGTGCTCTAGTTGATGAAGACGCTGCTTCGGAAAAACGACGTTGTGCTGGCCATTGCGGGCCGTTCGCGCGGCAAACAGGGCAAGGTCCTGGAGCTGCAGCGAAACAGTGGGCGCGCGGTGGTCGAGGGTTTGCAGATGATCAAGCGCCACACCAAGAAGAGCCAGTTGCATCCGCAGGGCGCTATTGTGGAGAAAGAAGGAACAATCGCGCTGTCGAACCTGATGCTGTTTTGTCCGACCTGCCAGAAGGGCGTTCGGCTGGGCATCAAGCGCGACGGCGGCAAGCGAACCCGGTTTTGCCGGAAGTGCAAACACGAATTCGATAAATAACAATTTTACGTGGCCGGCAAGCGGCGGCCAGAAACAAGAAACATGCCATCGCGGTTAGAAGAACATTACAAGCAGAAGGTTGTGCCGGCGCTGATCGCAGCGCGCGGCTACAAGAACCCATTCGAGGTGCCGAAGCTCGAGAAGATCGTTGTCAGCATGGGCGTGTCCACGGCGACCATCAAGGCGGACAAGAACGCCGTTGAGGACGCGATCAAGGAGTTGACGGCGATCACGGGCCAGAAGCCGGTGTTGAACAAGTCGAAGAAGAACATCTCAAACTTCAACCTGCGCCTGGGTCAGGAGATCGGCTGCCGTGTGACCTTGCGTCGGGTAAAGATGTATGAGTTCCTGGACCGGCTGGTCAGTTCCGCGCTGCCGCGCATCCGCGACTTCCGTGGCCTGTCTGTGCGCAGCTTCGATGGCCGTGGCAGCTATACGTTCGGTGTCAACGACCAGACGATTTTTCCGGAGATTGACCTCGAGAAGATCAAGCGCCCGCAAGGGATGCACATTACGATCGTGACGAGCGCGCCGACAAACGAGGAGGCGCGGTTGTTGCTGGAGGAGATGGGAATGCCCTTCGCGACGCGGCTGAAACCGCACGCGGCGGCCAAGTAAAGAGCAGAGATTATGGCGAAGACATGTTTGATGGCTAAACAGAAGCGCGTGCCGAAGTTCAAGGCGCGCGGCTACAACCGTTGCCGAATTTGCGGCCGGCGCCGGGGATTTATCCGGCGGTTCGAAGTGTGCCGTATTTGCTTCCGCGAGCTGGCCTCGCGGGGAATGCTGCCGGGCGTGATCAAGGCGAGCTGGTAAAGATGAATATTACTGATTCCATTGGCGACATGTTGACGCGGATCCGCAATGCTAGCGCCGCATTGAAACCGGAAGTAAAGATTCCGCACTCGAATCTGAAGACGGAGATCGCACGCATCCTGAAGAAGGAGGGCTATGTGACCGACTTCGCTGTTGTGCAGGAAGACGCGCACAAGCAGATTCAGATCCAGTTGAAATTCTCAGGCAAGACGCCGGCTATCGAGGGCATCAAGCGCGTGAGCCGGCCGGGCCGCCGCGTGTATGTCGGCAGCGAAGAAATGCCGCGCGTGCAAGGCGGCATGGGCACCGCGTTGGTGTCCACGTCGCGCGGCATCATGACCGGCAACGAGGCGCGCAAGTTCAAGGTCGGCGGCGAATTACTCTGCACAGTTTGGTAGGACTTATGTCACGGATTGGACGACAACTCATTGAGCTGCCGGCAAAGGTGAAGGTTACCATTGCCGGACAGAAGGTTTTGGTTGAAGGCCCCAAGGGCAAGCTCGACTACGACGCCCCCGCGCCGATCAAGGTCGCGATGAAGGACGGGAAGGTCGTGGTGACGCGCACAGACGAGACGCGTCAGACGCGCGCGCTGCATGGCCTCGTTCGCAGCCTTGTCAACAACATGGTGCGCGGCGTTGCTGAAGGCTACGTCAAGCAGCTTGAGATTCAGGGTGTAGGCTTCCGCGCCACGGTTCAAGGCGACAAGCTGAACTTGGTCATCGGCTATTCGCATCAGATCAACGCGGTGATTCCGAAGAACGTCAAGGTGACCGTCGCCGACAACACGAAGGTGACGATCGAAGGGCCGGACAAGCAGGTAGTCGGACAGTTTGCGGCGTCCGTGCGCGGTTACTATCCGCCGGAGCCTTACAAAGGCAAAGGCATCCGCTACGTTGGCGAACAGGTTCGCCGCAAGGAAGGCAAGACCGTCCAGCAGTAAGGTGGGCAAGGTTTTCGATTTGAGATTTCGTTTATGAGACCGTTGAGCAAAAAAGAATTTATAGAGCGGCGGCACAAGCGACTGCGGCAGAAAGTGCGCGGCACCCCTGCGCGTCCGCGGCTGGCGGTGTCGTTCACGAGCAAGAACATTTACGCGCAGGTCATTGACGACATCGCGGGCAAGACGCTGGTGTCTGCCTCGACGCTCGACAAGAGTTTTGGCGACAAGAAGCCGAAAGCCAACAAGGAAGGCGCGATCGTGATTGGAAAGGCGATCGGCCAGCGCGCGATTGAGAAGGGGATTAAAGCCGTGGTGTTCGACCGCGGCGGCTACCGTTATTTGGTCAGCGAAAAGGGCAAGAACCGCGTGGCGTCGCTCGCCGATGCCGCGCGTGAAGCCGGTTTGAAGTTTTAGGACGCATGAACACCGACAAGTTTGCACTGAAAAAAGAAATTCGGGTCGTTGCCGAGACCGAGAAGGAAATCCAACAGGTCAAGGTCGTCCCGGTCGTGCCCGAGGAAGAGAAGTTGCCGTTGCCGTATCAACGGCCGGAGCGCGAGCGCGGCGAGATGATCGAGCGTGTGGTGTTTATCAACCGCACGGCGAAGGTCGTCAAGGGCGGTCGGCGTTTCAGTTTCAGCGCGCTGATTGTCGTCGGCGACCAACAGGGCCATGTGGGCTACGGCTTCGGCAAAGCCAAGGAAGTGGCGGATGCCATTCGCAAAGGCACGGAAGCGGCGCGCAAGAACATTGTTTCGGTTTCGTTGCGTAACAACACCATCC
Organism: Verrucomicrobiota bacterium; assembly: GCA_026397915.1. Lineage (GTDB taxonomy): Bacteria > Verrucomicrobiota > Verrucomicrobiia > CAIQCK01 > CAIQCK01 > CAIQCK01. The sequence continues at coordinate 21,006 of JAPLTX010000015.1, read as the reverse complement.
CGCATGAGGTGTTCGGCAAGTTCAGTGGCGGCCGCGTGCTGCTGCGGCCGGCATCGCCTGGCACGGGCGTCATCGCGGGCGGCGGCATGCGGGCGGTATGTGAACTTGCGGGCATCAAGGACGTGCTGGCCAAGAGCTTGGGTTCCAGCAACCCGATGAACGTCGTCAAGGCGACTCTGAGTGCGTTGCTGAGCTTGCGGATGCCGGATCAGGTCAGGGCGCTCCGCGGGTTAAAGCCGCAGTCGGCGGGCGCCTAGCGGCGGCGTGAGTTCTAGACAAGGGAATTTCCAAAAGTAATTCAGACAGCGACATTTTTTCGAGGTTCAACATGCGATTGCATACGTTAGTAAACAGGCCGGGCGCCACGCACCGTGTGAAGCGGGTTGGTTGCGGTGAAAGCAGCGGTCACGGCAAGACATCTGGCCGCGGCGGCAAAGGCCAGACCGCCCGTTCCGGCAGCAGCATCAGGATCGGTTTCGAAGGCGGCCAGACCCGCCTCATCGTCCGCTTGCCACGGCGCGGCTTTAACAACGCGCGCCACACGGTTGACTATGAGATCGTCAACATTGAGCAACTGAATATTTTCGACGACGGCGCGAAGGTTGGCCCGAAGGAAATGGCCGAGCGCGACATCCTGCAAGGCAAGGGTGTCGGCGTGAAAGTTCTCGGCGACGGCGAGCTTAAGAAGAAGCTCACCGTGCAGGCGCATAAGTTTAGCGGCTCTGCCAAGGAAAAGATCGAGAAGCTTGGCGGGCAGTGCGAAGTCATTGTGTTGCCTCCCGCTCCGGGCGGGCGCAATCCCTACGGCAACAAGAATGCCGCCAAGGCGAAGGCAAAGGCCGAGGCAGCGGCGACCAAAGCGAGCTAATCTCTCTGGACTGACATGCTTTCGGCGTTTGCTAATACCCTGAAGATTCCGGAACTGCGGACACGTCTGTTCTTCACGTTCGGTCTGCTGGCGATTTGTCGCGTGTTCGCGGCCGTGCCAGTGCCGGGCATCAATGGCGGCGCGCTGGCGTTGTTTTTTGAAAAGACAGCGCAGCAGGCAGGCGGCGGGTTGCTCGGTCTCTACAGTCTGTTTACCGGTGGCGCGTTGGAGAACTGCGCGATCGCAGCGATGGGCATCATGCCCTATATCAGCGCTTCGATCATCCTGCAGTTGCTGGTCGCGGTGGTGCCGCAACTCGGCCGTATTGCGCGCGAGGAAAACGGCCGGCAGAAGCTCTCGCAATACACCCGCTACGTGACGGTGGGACTGGCCATCTTCCAAGGTTACTTGATGGTGTATGGCTTCTTCGAGCATCCCAACACGATCTTGCGCGGTTTTCAGGGAAACCTTGTCACGGACGCCTGGCTGCGGCATCCGTTCATTTACCGGTTGATCGCGGTATCGAATCTGACGGCGGGCACGGTGTTGTTGATGTGGCTCGGCGAGCAGATCACGCAGCGCGGCGTTGGCAACGGTATCTCGTTGATCATCACCGCCAACATTGTTGCGCGGCTGCCGGCAGCCATCGAGCGGACGTGGCAAATGTTCTTCCCCGGCGAGGGTCTGGAGTCGAAGTATAACTTCATCCACTTCGTCGGCATGGTTGCGGTTTTGTTTGCAGTAATCGCGGCTATCATTGCGGTGACACAGGCGCAACGGAAGATCACGGTTCAATACGCGAAGCGGATGGTCGGCCAGCGAATGGTGGCGGGCGGGCAGACCTACATGCCGTTGCGGGTCAATTACTCCGGCGTCATGCCGATCATCTTTGCGCAGGCGATCCTGATGTTTCCTCAGAAGATATTTCAATTCTTGGGCGCACAGACCGGGGCTCTCGGCACTTTCTTCTCGCACCTCAGCGAACTACTGAGTGAAACGCGCGGCAGCGCGACGTATTACACGATTTATTCGTTGATGATTTTTATCTTCTCGTTCTTCTGGGTGGCGACGACGTTCAACGAGATACAGATCGCAGACGACCTGAAAAAATACGGCGGTTACGTGCCGGGCATGCGGCCCGGCAAGCCGACGGCGGATTTTTTGCACGCGACGATGACGCGAATCACGCTGGCGGGTGCGTTGTTCCTTACTGTCATCGCGCTGATTCCGCAGGTGATGTATGCCCAGCTTGGGATTGATTATCTGGTGGCCAGCTTTTTTGGCGGCACCAGCATGCTCATCGTGGTGGGCGTGATGCTCGACACGATGCGGCAGGTGGAAACGCACCTGCTGACGCGACACTACGACGGATTTTTGAAGAAGGGGCATTTGCGCGGCCGACGATAGGCCGCAGCCCCAGCGTTCATTGACACCTGAAATGTAGCTCGATAGAGTGGCCGGAATGATTGTTCTGAAATCGCCGGAAGAACTGAGTCGTATGCGTCTGGCCTGCCAGGCGGCGGCGGAGGTTCTGGCGGAAGTCGCCTTGATGGTAGTGCCAGGTCGAAAGACCATGGAACTGGATGAGGCGGCGGCCGAGTTGATGCGGAAACGTGGTGGCAAGAGTGCGTTTCTCGGATACCGCGGTTACAAAGGACAGATTTGCGTCTCGGTCAACGAGGAAGTTGTGCATGGCCTGCCGGGCGAGCGGCGCGTGCAGTATGGCGACATCGTCAGTTTGGACATTGGCATCGTGTTGGACGGTTTTGTGGGCGACAATGCCACAACCGTGGCCGTCGGCATGATTGATTGGAAGGTGCAGCGCTTGCTGGAAGTGACGGAGCAGTCACTGGCAGCGGGTATTGCGGCGGCGCGGGCCGGCAATCGAGTGGGCGACATCTCCCATGCGGTGCAGCGGATGGTCGAAGCGGCTGAGTTCAATGTGGTGCGTGAGTTTGTAGGACACGGCGTGGGCCGGACGTTGCACGAGGATCCGCAGGTGCCGAACTTCGGCGCGCCGGGCAAAGGACCGAAGCTGAAGCCGGGCATGACGCTTGCGATTGAGCCGATGACAACGCTCGGCGGTTCTGCGGTGGAGTTGCTGCGGGACGGCTGGACGGTGGTGACGCAGGATCGGAAGCCGTCGGCGCACTTTGAACACACGGTGGCGATTACGGAAGGCGAGCCGGAGATTTTGACGTGTCGAAAGATGACACTATCAGTGCCGAAGGCGTCGTCGTAGAGACGCTGCCGAACGGAACGGTGCGTGTGGAAATGCCGAACGGCTACCGCGCGCTGGGCTACGTGCCGGGCAAGAGGCGGGCCGGTTTTGGACCGCTCGTGCTGGGCGACAAGGTGGCGTTGGAAATGACGCCGTATGATTTGAGTCAGGGCCGGATTACCGGCCGGCGATAGGTGAAACAAATTTATGAAGGTAAGATCGTCAGTAAAAAGGTTGTGCGAACGCTGCCGCATTGTGCGGCGGAAGGGCGTGGTCCGTGTGATTTGCAGCGACCCGCGGCACAAGCAGCGTCAGGGTTAGTGAGGAAAAATTATGGCCAGACTTTTGGGCGTTGATATACCCGGTGGCAAGAAGATCGGCATTTCGTTGCGTTACATCTATGGCCTCGGGCCGTCGAACTCGCTCGCCATCTTGGAAAAGGCGGGCGTTGACCCGAACATTCGCACGGAGAAACTGACCGACGAGCAACTCGGCAAGATCATCGGTGTGATCCAGCAGGAGGGCTATGTCCTCGAAGGCGACCTGCGCCGCGAGATCGGCCTGAACCTGAAGCGGTTGATCGGCATCAAGTGCTACCGTGGCAGCCGGCATGTCAAGGGACTGCCGGTGCGCGGCCAGCGCACGCAGACCAACGCGCGCACCCGCAAAGGCCCCCGCAAGACCGTCGGCGTCGTTCGCAGCAAGGACGCGAAGGCCGGCAAAGTTTAATTTGGACGAACAGTTGAGGCGTTATCATGGCTGACGAAAAAGACAAAATACCAACGACGAAGGAACCCAAGCCGGTCAAGGAACCGAAAGCCGCTGGCAAGGAGCCGAAGGCGAAAGCCGCGGCAGCCGTGCCTGCGGCGGCTCCAGCGCCCGCGCCTGCCGAGCAAACAGCGGAGTCGCTGCTCGACGAAGGCGCCAAGCTGGTCAAGGTGGCCAAGGTCAAGGGCGCGAAGAATGTTCACAACGGCATTGCCCATGTCGTTGCGTCGTTTAATAACACCAGCATGACCATCACTGACATGCAGGGCAACGTCATCGGCTGGTCCAGCGCGGGCAAGGTTGGTTTCAAAGGCTCGCGCAAGAGCACTGCTTACGCCGCGCAACTCGTGGCTCAGGATTGCGGTCGCCAGGCGATGTCTCATGGCATGAAGGAAATCGAGGTTCACGTCAAAGGCCCCGGTTCCGGCCGCGAATCCGCCGTTCGCGCATTGCAGGCGATCGGCTTGGAAATCAGTTCCATCAAAGACGTGACGCCGATTCCGCACAACGGTTGCCGCGCGCCGAAGAAGCGCCGCGTGTAATGGAAGATAACAACGCTTAACGGATTACCGGATTTATGGCTCGTTACAAAGGACCCAAACAACGCATCAGCCGCCGCTACGGCGTGCCCATCTTCGGGCCGCACAAAGTGCTGGAGAAACGTGCCTACCCGCCCGGCCAGCACGGTCCGCGCTCGCGACGCAAGCTGACCGATTACGCCCGCGGCCTCGCCGAGAAGCAGAAGCTGCGTTATTGCTACGGCCTGATGGAGCGGCAATTTCGCCGCTACTTCGAGGAGGTGAAGAAGCGCCGCGGCAACACTGCCGAGATGCTGCTACAGACTTTGGAAACCCGTCTGGACAACGTCGCCTTTCGTCTTGGTTATGCGCCGAGCCGGCCGGCAGCGCGCCAGTTGGTCACGCACGGCCATCTGAAAGTCAATGGCCGCCGCGTTAATATCCCTTCTTACAACCTGAAGCCCGGCGATGTCGTCGAGGCGCGCGAGAACGCGCACTCGCGTCAAATGGTCGTTAAAGGCTTGGAGTCAGCTACGGTTCGCACGGTGCCGCCTTGGCTGACGCTGGAGAAGGAAGCCGCCAAGGGCACGGTTAGTCGCATGCCCACGGCGGAAGAAGCTGAGCCGATTGCCAACGTGCAGGCGATTGTGGAATTCTATTCGCGGTAGTTGTAGAGTAGTTCAAACAAAAACAGTTAAAACAAACGCGAGTATATGGGCCGACGGGCGTTCCCGCGCTGAAGCTACCGCGAAGTCAGCGGCGGTGAAGTTGCTAGCCGTGCCAGATCAAACTCGCAGGAGGATCCAATGCCAGTTCGACTCGGACGTTTCGAAATGCCCAAGCGGTTGACCAAGGACGAGGCAACCGCCACCGCCACCTACGCCAAATATGCTGCCGAGCCTTTTGAGGCTGGTTACGGCCACACCATCGGCAACTCGCTTCGGCGCGTGTTGCTCAGTTCGCTGGAAGGCGCCGCGTTGACCACCGTCAAGTTCGACGAATCCCTGCGCGCGCATCATGAGTTTGCCACCATAGTGGGCGTTGTTGAGGATGCCACCGATATCATCCTCAATCTTCGCAAAATCCTGTTCAAGTCCCAGGCCAAGGAGATGCGCCAGCTCTTGCTGATCGCGAACAAGGAGGGCGCGGTCACCGCCGCGGACATCAAGACCGATAACACGGTCGAGATTATCAATCCCGATGTCCACATCTGCACGCTCGATAAGAAGATGAAATTCGAGATGGAACTGACCGTGGAGGTTGCGCGCGGTTTCCGTCCGGCGGAGAAGAACAAGAAGCCTGACATGCCCATCGGCATTATCCCGATTGATTCAATCTTCTCGCCCGTGCGCCGCGTGCGTTACAGCGTGGAGAACACCCGCCTCGGCCAGCGGACTGACTACGACAAACTGGTTCTCGAGATATGGACCGACGGCCGGATGACGCCCGACGATGCCCTGATGCAATGCAGCCACATCTTGCGCCACCACCTCGATCCATTCTGCGAATACGGCAAGGTGCCGGTTGAGTTTGAGGCTGCGCAGGAGAAGGTCAGTGACGAGAACGCGCGCTTGCGGAAGCTTCTCAACATGTCCGTCAACGAAATTGAGTTGAGCGTTCGCGCCGCCAACTGCCTGAATAACGCCAACATCACCAGCGTCGGCCAGCTTGCGATGAAGACCGAGGCTGAGATGCTCAAGTATCGCAACTTCGGTAAGAAGTCGCTCAACGAGATCAAGGACAAACTCTCAGGGCTTGGCCTGCAACTCGGCATGAAGTTTGACCTGGCGTTGCTTGAGGCCGGTCCGGCTCCGGAGAAGCCTGCCGACGATCTTGGCGCTGCCCCAGAGGTGAAGGAGTAAAGCTGCCGAAAGGATAAAGCAAGAACACCATGCGCCACGGAAAACGCACAATCAAACTCGGTCGCAAGAGCGAGCATCGCAACGCGATGCTGGCCAATCTGGTCTGTAGCCTCGTCCTTCACAGCCGCGTCCGAACCACGCTGGAAAAGGCCAAGGCTGCGCGTCGGCTCGCCGACCGCGTCATCACATTCGGCAAGAAAGGCACGCTGCATCATCGCCGTCTTGCCTTGGCTGCGCTGCGCCAGAAAGATGTTGTCGCCAAGCTGTTCAAGGATGTGGCCCCTCAGTTTCAGGGCCGCAGTGGCGGCTACACCCGCATCGTAAAAATGGGCCAGCGCATTGGCGATAGCGCCAAGCTGGCGTTGCTCGAGTGGGTGGAGACGGCGACCCCGGCCCCCGCGCCCGCCGCTGAGCCGCCCAAGCCCGCCACGACGACCTAGCAAGACGCTGGCAAACAAATTAGCCGCACGAAGGCGTGGGAGTTTTTGACTCCTGCGCCTTCTGCGCTTTTAGGGCTGGCGTTGTGGCGATGGAGTTTACTTTGGAGACGGTGTAACCTCCGCGCGGGACGGATGTATAAGAAGGTAGCGATGGAACAACCAGCGGATGGCAGCATAGTGCGACCGGAAGCGGCACACGCGGCGGCAGATCGTGCCACCGTGGAGCGGGTGTTGTCTGGCGACATGGAGCAGTTCGCCGAGTTGCTGCAACGCCACCAGTCGGCGGTTTATTCGCACATGTTGAGGATGGTGAGACGGCCGGAAGACGCCATGGACCTGACGCAGGAAAGTTTCGTGAAGGCTTTCAAATATCTCGCGCACTACAACCCGCGCTGGGCGTTCAAGACGTGGTTGATGACGATCGCGACAAACACGGCGATCAACTTCATCCAGAAGCGCCGCTTGCAAATGGTGTCGTTGGAGGAGGTGGCTGAGCCGGCTGCCGCGCCAGTGCGAAACCACGCGAAGGAACTGGAGCCGGCGTTGCTGGCGGCGCTGGCGCGGTTGCCGGAGAAGGCGCGGGCGATGTTCAACCTGCGCTATCAAGAAGGCCTGCCGTTGGCCGAGATTAGCGCGATGCTGGGTGAGAGTTTGGCGAATGTCAAAGTGACGCTGCATCGGGCGCGGCGGTTTCTGAGAGCAGAACTGGAGGAAGGTTTATGAAAGTAGATGCATTGCGGGAACTGAAAAATCCGCCGCCGGAACTGGCGGCGCGGGTGATGGGCGACGTGCGCGCGTGGCGGCGACCGCCGTCGGTGGGGTGGCTTGTGAGCGGGCAGACGGCGGTGCTGGCGGCGCTGCTGTTCGTCAGCGCGGCCAGTCTGCCGGAACAAATGGTGGCAACGACGGAGACGGTGCGCGACTGGTCGGAGTCGGTGACGATTGCGATGGTGGAACTGTCGGATCGGGTGGGGGAATTCGTGGGTGCGCGGGAGCTTGAGGAAATTCTATGAAACCTGTGACGTTGTCGTTGATGGGGTTGGGTGTGGTCGTCGGGCTGGGAGCGTTCGGCATGGAGAGATACGTCGGGCTGCTGTTGCTCGGATGGCTGATCGGCGCCTTGGGCGGCGTTCCGATGGCGTTGGTGTTGCAAGCGGTGTTTCCGCGATTCCTGCGGCGCACATCGGAGAGCCTGGAGCGCGGCCCGTGGTCGTCGCTGGTGGTCGGCGTGCTGGGTGTGTTGATTATGTGGCTCGCATCACATGTGGCTGGACAGGGACACGGCTTGGGCCAGTTTCTGGGAAGCGTCGCGAGCATCGGGCTGGCAGTCGTGGCGGTGTTTGGCACGGCGGCGGCGTATCGGTTGCTCGGCAGCCGGATGTATTTCAGCATGAACAGCCCGCGCGCGGACCATGCGTTCCCCTCGACGCTTCTCGGCGGCGTAGTGCTGAGCATGGCGGTGCTGCTGCCGTTCCTCGGCGCAGTGGCGTTTGCGGTGGTGTTGACGATGGGGCTTGGCGCGGGTTTGATCGCGCTGCTGGGCAAACAGCCGAAGCCGCCGGTGGTCAGTCCAGTTCCGCCCAAACTGTCTTGAGGTAGGGTTTCTCGCCGGAGGCGACGCGAAAATCGAACGGCTGTGTTGCGAATTGCATCCGCCGCGCTCGCGGCGCGCCACGCTGGATCGCGTCCAGAAACCGTTGCGGGATGAGTGAGCGGGCGTTGGTGGAGCAGAACAGCGCGCCGCCGGCCTTCACGAGTGGCTCGGCGAGGGCGACGAGCTTGGCGTAATCCTTCTCCGCGCTAAACGGCCGGCCTTTCTTCACGGTTGAAAACGTCGGCGGATCGAGCAGCACCATGTCGTAGCTGCGGCCTTTCTTTGCCAGCCGCGCCAGCCAGTCGAAGCAGTCGCCGTAGATGAAATCGTGCGCCTCCGGATTGATATCGTTCAATCGGAAGTTGTCGCGGCCCCAGTCGAGGTATCGTTTGGAGAGATCGAGACTGGTGACGATCGCTCCGGCGCGGGCCGCGGCCACCGAGAAGGCGCAGGTGTAGGCGAACGTGTTCAGCACAGTCTTGCCGCGCAGATTGCTCGTGAGCAAGCGGCGTCGGTTCTCGCGTTGGTCGAGGAACAAGCCGGTCGAGTAGCCGGCATCGAGGCTGATGAGAAACTTCAAGCCATTCTCGACGATCTGGAACCGCGATTCCGGCGAGGCGGTTTCGCCGGTCGGTTGCTTCTCCATCGAACGCTCGACCAGCTTCTGGTCGCCAAACGCTTCGCGCAGGGCTGGATTAGGTTGGGCATACCACTGCGCCAGCAAGCGGTCGCCATAACGGTCCACCATAGCGTCAGGAAAACCGTCGGCTGCGCCGCTGACGAGCCGGCATGCGTTGGTGTCGGCGGGATCGAAGAGCAGCGAGCGAAACTCCCGCGCGGCCGTCAGCCAGTCGGGGTTGGAGAATATCGCGGGCGTTGGCGCGTCGAAGCGCAGTGTCTCCCTTGTCTGCGGATGACGCAGTTCGAGCGACGCGGCGTGCAACATCAAGCGGGGCAGGGGAGTGGTCGGTTTCTCGTAGAGCGCGTCGCCGGCAACTGCGAAGCCGTTCTGCGCCGCGTGCAGGCGAATTTGGTGAGTGCGGCCGGTTTCTGGCGTGGCGCGTATCAGCGCGAAGCGCCCGTAATTGCCGGCGGACTCGAATGAGGTCGTGGCCGGCTTGCCGTCAATGGGCGAGGAGACTTGCACGGGTTTCGAGGGTGCCGCGGCAGCGGTCAGGAAGATGTAGGTCTTGCGCACCGTTTTCTGCTCGAACTGCTCCGTGAGGCTGCGGTTGGCGGACGCGCTCTTGCCAAACACGATCACGCCGCTGGTTTCCTTGTCGAGGCGGTGATGGATGGCCAGCGGCTGGCCGCGTCGTCGCTGCAACCATTCGTGCAGTCCCTCCATCGCGAGGCGATCCGGCGCGTGCGTGTTGACACCGGCCGGTTTGTTGACCGCCAGCAGATGGTCGTCTTCGAAAAGGACGAAAGGTTCCATTCGGATGGCGGCTGGGCGGTTGCCGTGGGACGGAACTTCAGCCGGGCTACTGCGTGGCCTTCTCGAACGGCGCGACGTTCATGGCCATGATGTTATAGCCGGCGTCCACATACATGATCTCGCCGGTGATGCCGCTGGACATCTCCGAGGCAAGGAATGTGGCGGTGTCGCCGAGTTCGCGCAGCTCGATGTTGCGCTTCAGCGGCGCGGCTTCGGGGTAGATGCGCATCATCTTCGTGAAACCGCTGATGCCGCGCGCGGCGAGCGTGTTGACAGGCCCGGCGCTGATGGCGTTGACGCGGATGTTCTTCTTGCCGAGGTCGAAGGCGAGATAGCGGACGGAGGCTTCGAGCGACGCCTTGGCCACGCCCATGACGTTGTAGTGTGGCACGACCTTCTCGCTGCCATAGAAGCTCAGCGCCATGATGCTCCCGCCTTCGGTCATCAACGGCGCGGCTCCTCGCGTGAGGGCCACGAGTGAATACGCGCTGACATCGTGCGCCAGGCGGAACGCTTCGCGGGAGGTGTTGATGAATTCGTCTTCCAGCGCTTCTCTCGGCGCGAACGCTAGCGAATGGAGCACAAGATGCAGCTTGCCGAAATCGCGCTGGACGTTGGCGAACACGGCCGCGATGTCCTCGTCGCGGGTCACATCGCAGGGGTAGAGCGGCGTATCCTTGCCGAAAGACGCGACCAGCCCCTCGACATTCTCCTTGATCCTTTCCCCCTGGTAGGTGAAGGCGAGCTTGGCGCCGGCGTCACGCCATGCTTGGGCGATGGCCCATGCAATGGAGCGGTTGCTGGCAACGCCGAAGACGATGCCGAGTTTACCTTCGAGTAGTTTGGGTGTCATACGTTTTACTTATGTCAGTTGGGAATCCATTCTTAAGCAAGGCCGCAATCCGGTTGCGAACCAGACAGCTTACGCCATGTTTGTCCGGGGCGCAAAAAAACCTGTCCGCCCCTTGAAAAAGCCCCTGCGCAGGCTTCTGAGGTCCATGAAGCCTGGTCTGGTCCAATATGTTTCGCACGCTTTCAACGCGATTATCATTAATGGGAGAGGGGGCGATGTCAATCGAACTTGGAATCGGCGGCCAGGGCGGTGTTTTTCACCCTCGCTTGCTACTCTCAGTCTTCAGCACAAAACTGACAACTGATAGCTACGTCCCCCGTCCTACGGCACCAGCTCCTTGGGCGCCCATGCACGTTTCGCCCAGTATCCGGGATCATGGGAAGGGACGATCTTAACGCCTCTCCGTTCCTCGAACTTGAACCAATGCACGTTCTGCATCGCGCCAGGGATGTCGGCCGCAAGCCCCGGCGGCACGAAACGCTCCATATTCTCCAAAGTATACAAAGCATCGGCGCAATAAATAAACGCCTTGCCTGTGGAGGGCTTCACATACAGGGACTGATGACCGGGTGTATGACCCGGGGTAGGGAAGACCATCACCGTCTGGTCCCCGAAGACATCAAAAACTCCTTCGATCTCCTGGATGTTGAGTTCATTCAGATGCTTGAAATCGCCCAGACAATAAGCCCCGCCCGCGGTTGAGGCATCCACAACCTTTCTTACCTCGTGCAGTTCCGCTTTCTGGAAATAAATGGGAACGCCTGTGCCCAGGAAATTGTCAATCGCCCCGGCATGATCAATGTGGCCGTGACTGATGACCACCGCCTTGAAGTCGCGGGGTGCAAGCCCCAGAAGTTTGATCGCTTCCCGAAATTCCTCCTCGGGCTTGATCACAGGAGTATAAGCTTTTGCAATCACCTCGCCCCAATACCCGGCGGGGTCCTTGGCCGCTTGGGCGTTGCATCCCGTATCAAACGCCACCCATTCCTTTCCATGTTGGATCACGATGAATGGGATCGGAATATCCATCGGCGTTCCAACGCGTGTGTCCTTCAGCAGGTATTGGGTTTGAGTCTTCAGGATGCCCGCATGGAAGGCATACACTTTCACGTTTGCGGCTTGCGCCACTCCTGCCGCAACCAGCAAAACCGGAGCCAGCAGGCAACCCACAAGATTTCTACGCATGAATTTCATGGTCGTCATCAGGCAAGCTCACAACGATCAACTGATCACTTCCACCTCCAGCTTGAGCATGTCGCCGAGAGCCTTGAGTTCTTTGCTGTAGTCGCCGTAAACCCACGAGAGATGGTTGCCATAGATCAGCCGTCTCCTCATGAACTCGTCGGCCCGGCCTGCGGGAGGCTTGATGACCGCCTCCACAGAACATCCCAGCAGGTCCTGGCTCCATCCGCTGGAGCCGACCAGCGTCCCTCTAAGCACCATGAGTTTCTTGGCCGTAGGATCCACCCGGGCCACCGTCACCGTCTTCTCCGCGTTCTTCATGAAGTCAATGACAACCTTGGTTCCCCAGCCCTGCTGGCAGAACCGGCCCAACTGATAGGGCAGGTCAGGTTGGTTGAGGCCGTTCATCTTCATGCTCGGGGCGCTATGGTTGATCCTGAAAGTGCCGCCGGGTCTCGGGTCCGCGTTGCCTTGGTGACACGACTTGTTGGAGACGCTCATCAAGAGCCGCAAGGCCAAGAGAATTCCGAAATCCGCCTCGCACGCCGAGGCGATGCCCTCGTTGCCAAACAGCGCGTGTTGCAGGCAGGGCACCACCAACCATTGTTGCGGCAGCCTGCTGGGACAGAACTCGAAGCAATCAATGGTGAACGCATTGCATCCGTGGCGGGCCATGAGGTTCCGGATGCACTGGTTGAACAACACGCTGCGGACTACCAATGGCTGCTCGAGAAACGTCTTGTCCGCCTTGCGAACCAATTCCGCGGCCTCCCGCATGGCTTGTTCGTTCCGCTCGCCGAGGAGCCGGTTCATCTCGTCGGTCATCTCCTTATAGGTGATGGTTTTCACGGTGACGCCGAGGCGCTTCCGGAGATCCTCAAAATCCCAAACCGTGTCCGGCGAGAAAGACGGCACGCCATCGGTTGGATAGAGCACTTTCGTCTGGCGAAACACCTTCCTTGCCCGCAACAGCGAGAGCAGCGTGGTGACATCCATGTCCTCCCCCGGCACAAAGGCCTCGTTTCCTTTGGCCAACGTATAACCGGCAATGCTGGCTGTCCGGCAACTGTTGCGATCGAACAGGATCGGTTTGGCAAACATATTGCCGATTTCGTAGGACGCGCGGGCATTGCCGCTCGGCATGATGAAATAAACATCCGTCTCGCCGCTGTCGGGGGCGAGCTTGGCGATCTGGTCGGGCTTCAGCACCCAGCTTTCGCTGAAGATCACGTGAACCGGCTCCAGCAACCGCACGTCCTCCGATCGGCCGAGGCCCTTCGACTTGAGCTGCTGGGACCAACTGGCGAAGGACTTCTCCACATTGGCCTTCTCGACCTCCGGCTTTACCGAAGTCGGGCGGCACGGTCCCTGCCACTCCGCCGAATGAATGAGGCTCGTCATCACCGGCTTCACGCAAAGTTTGACGTCGCGCGGATGCAGCGGGATGTCGGCAACCTTGCCGGCGGCACCGGGGTGATCCGGCGCGTCGCTCGCGATGACCAATCCACCGCCCGCGGCGCCTGCCACAGCCGCTCCCAAACTTCTCGCCAGAAAGTCCCGCCGATTCAGGGGGAAACTTTCAGCAACCATTGTTTCGGGTCCAATGGATGACTTGGAGTTGGTTTTTGGCGTGGTCTGTTTCATGGTCGTTCCTTATTTTCGAGAGGGCAGCGAACCCAGTCGGGTTCTTTGTTCGAGTTGCCGTCGGTGGTTACTTGCACGAAGCGGTTCGTGCTATTGGCGTCGGCAACGCAAATGTTCCAGCCGGGCGCCTTGACACTGATGATCGCCGGCGACAAGGCCAGTTTCTTCTCCGCCTTTGGGCCGCTGGTGAATGCGATGTAGCGTCCATCGGGCGACCAATCGGCTTGATAAACCAGCACCGGCTCCTTGCTGGTGACGACAAAGCGGGGATTGATGACCTTCGCCTCCGGCCCGGTGAAGTCCAACTCCGCGACGCTTATCGTGAAGTCGCTCGAGTTCCACACGATGCGCTTGCCGTCGGGACTGATGTCAGGCCGGCAGCCGCCGATGCGGTTACCATCGGCGTAGTTGAGCCTGAGAACATCCTTCCCCTGCGCTGCAACCGCCAGGATCGCGTGATTGTGGCCCATCGCCCCGGAGACGGTGGCGAGGATCCACTTCTCGTCCGGAGTCCAACAGAGATTGTAGAGGTGTTCAAGTTCCGGGTTGGGGTGAGGCGTGGCGCGACGCGTCGCGAGGTCATAGACGCATAAACCCTTCCCGGCGGAGTCGCGGATATTGAACTCCTCCTTCTGGTCGGGGATATAGCAGAGGCCGGTGCCCGTTCGATTCCAGAACGGCCAGCGGGCGTGTTGGGCGACAAGCGTCCGGCCCGTGCCGTTCCTGTTCATCAGCCAGACACTGCGCACCTTCCCTTCGCCTTCACCCTCGTCCACGATGAAGGCGATCTTGCTGCCATCGGGCGAGACCTGCGGGAACATCTCATGAACTTTCGGCGTTTTCGTGAGGTTGGCCGGTTGCGAACCATCGGCGTTGATCTGGTAAAGCTCCCAGTTGCCGTCGCGATAAGTCTCGTAAACGATCTTGTAGGGAACCTTCTTAAGTTCCTCGCGAAGGTCTTCGGCGGCCCACGCCGGGACAGCGGCGACGCACGCCACTCCTGCCGCAACCAAAACTCCAATCGCCAATCTCAAATCTCTGACCTCCAATCTCCAATCCCCAACTCTCAATCTGAAGTCTCCAATCTCCAATTTCCAATCTCCCATCCAACTCATAAGATGTTCACGCATGAATTTCTTGGGCGAGAGCATCATGCACGATGATACCTGAAAAAGAAACTCCTGCAATGGACCGGTGATGAGCTTTCCGTTTTCATCTTCCGCCTCCCACTGACCACTGACCACTGAATACTGGCTTCTGTCCTCCGGCCCCCCGATCTCCCATCAGCCAATCCGAACATCTTCTGCAAAACATTTTGCGGTGCACGGTTCTCTGTGGTTCCTTCACCAGCATGCTTGCGAAACCGATTTGCATCAGCCTCCTGCTGGCTGTGGCCCTGACCTCTGGGGCGGGTCTTGCGTTTGCGGAGGAGAAGCCGGAGTCGCTGATTCCTTTTGACAAGCTTGACGCGGCGGCGCAGGCGCGCGTGCGGCAGGTCGTGCCAGGCTACACGCTCTATCGAAACGTCCGGATGTCCAAGCCAATGCTCCGCGCGCGATACGACATCTTCGAGTATCTCATCAGCCACCTCGGCCAAAGCTCCATCGTGGCGCAGTCGTTGAATGTTGCAGACTATCGCAGGGAGCGACAGCCGGACGGTTCTTATTTCGGGGACAACCGCAAGGGCACCGTCGGTTATCTCTGGCCGCTTCGGGTCGTGCCGGGCGAGCGGCTTTACTTCGGTGAGGGCGCGGACAAAGAAGACGCGCCGCAGTCGGGCCGCGCCATCCTGTTGTTCCGCTACCGGGAGCTGCAACCCGGCGTTCTCAAGTGCGAACTTCACGGTTTCGTGAAGGTGGATGGCGCGGTGGAGCGGTTCTGCATGTTTCTATTCCGGCCATTCATCATGGGCGCGGTGGACAGGCATCTTCGCGAGGTGGTGGACGCGCCGATGCGGGTTGCGGAAGAAGCGACCGCCGATCCCGCCAAAGTGCTGAAACGGATGGACTCGATGCAGCCCGAAGACGCAGCGAAGTTGAAAGAGTTTCGCGCGTTGCTGGCCAGACCGGAAACGAAGTCGTAGAGCTTGGTTCGCCGGGTTCCGTTGTTGGAGCGATATTTGCTCCCGGCACAACTTTTTCCCCGTGCTGGCGTTTTATGTCCGAATCCAGATGCGGTGGATTCGCGAGAGACTATATTCGCGCGCCGAGAGCAGGCTGAGATGAAGTGAGTGGAAGGGCATCCTATGAATGTGACTGATGTGCTTGTGAATGAGCATATGTTTCTTCGGACCGTGTTTGTCGCCGTCGAGCGGGCCTTGGACAAAGCTCAAACGCTGGCGGAAGTGAGCATGGCGGCACGGCTGGTGGAAGGATTGATGCGCGAGCATATGGAGTGCGAGGAGAGCCTGCTGTTTCGTCCTCTGGATGCGCTGCTGAAGGAAAAGGGGCAGACCTGCCACCTCAGCTCTGAGCACCGGGAGCACACGGCCTTGATAAGAAAGGCGCAGACCGCCCTGTCTGTGCAGGAAGGCCGCAGCGACTTGCTATTGGCGTTCCGCATTCTCCGCGCGCATTTCCACGACGAAGAGCGGCTTGTGATTCGGCTGGCGCAGACCACCCTCCAACCGCAATCCCAGGAGACGTTAGGCAAGGAGTGGTTGGATCGCCGTGCGCAGTGCGGTCATGTGGATAACCCTCCCTCCTTCAAAGTGCCGGGCAAAACAGCAGTGTGAGAGACAGTCGGGTTGCATCCGTCTTTCACCCTCAATCCTGCATCTCAGTCATTTCCTGACAACATTTGCTCCCGGCGCAACTTTTTCCCCTTGCCGGCGTTTCATTTCCAACGCGGGACCGGGGCCACCGGGCCGCTCCCAGCGGTCCATACTTCTTCGTGGCCCCACCCGCGCTTTTCCTGCCTTCACACTTGTCCGACGCCCGACCATTGCCTGCGCTGCGGGGCATGAACGCCCTCTACTTCGGCGACAATCTCAGCT
The DNA here is from genome assembly GCA_026397915.1 of Verrucomicrobiota bacterium. Classification (GTDB taxonomy): domain Bacteria; phylum Verrucomicrobiota; class Verrucomicrobiia; order CAIQCK01; family CAIQCK01; genus CAIQCK01. The sequence continues at coordinate 4,623 of JAPLTX010000015.1, read as the reverse complement.
TTCCGCTTTCAGCTCTCAGCTTTCAGCTTTCCTCATTCGAAGCGAGACGGCAGACGGAACCAAAACAGCCCCGTCTGCCGCCCACTTCATACCTTGAAGGAACTTATTACTGACACCCGCACTTCTGCATCGTTTCGCCCGCACCCTGCCAGCCGGACAGGCCCGCCTTCAGATGCTTCACGTTCGTATAACCGAGCGCCTTCGCTGCCTTCGCGGCGGCGGCATAAGCGCCGCAGCTCGGCCCGCCGCAATACGCCACGACCAGCGCGTCCTTCTCCTGGGGCAGGAGACTGGCCAGTTTCCCCTTGCTGGACTGGAAGTCTATCGCGCCGGGAATATGACCACCCTTCCACGACTCGCTTCCGTTTACGTCAATCAGCGTGATCTTCTTCGCCTGGATGGCGTCCTTGACCTCCGCAACGCTGATCTCCGGGAAGTCGCCCGCATACACGCCCGACGCGACCAATACAACGGCCAATGCTGCAATCATTCTCTTCATACTCTTGCTCCTGTCTTTCTTTTATGGGTTTCTGACTTTGTTCGATTGCCCCGACCACGGGGCAAAACTGTTTGCTGCAACCAAAAGGGGAAAACGATACGCGACGGCTGTGATCTCAGCCGCCGGTAATGAGATACGCGCGCCCCGCGCGCGTCAGGAGGGCATTCACGTGAAGCCGGACACTTGAATCCCGTGCCCGCTCCGAAGAGCGCAGCCAATGAGTTTCAAGCAAGTCGCATTCATACCGCAGCGATGTCCGTTCCGATGGGCGTAATCAACTCCATCCGGTGGATATTGGCAAGCAGCAAAGGGCCGAAGCCGCCGCCTCACGTCCCGCTGACCGCTGTTCTCAGTCCTCAGTTCTCAGCTTTCAGTGTTCAGCTTTTCTTCAACCGCCTCTGACCTCTGTTCTTATTGGAAGCGAGACGGCAGACGGAACCAAAACGGCCCCGTCTGCCGCCACTTACCTGCCCACCTACCATGTTAGTTACTGAATGACTGATACCGGCACTTCTGCATCGCCGCATTCCCGGTGACCGCTGATAGCTGACGGCATTCAGTTCGCGGGATCCGATTCGGAGTCGGATGCAGCGCTGGCTGAAGGTTGCGAATACTGATTCAAGTTAAGCCAATAGTGGCCCAGATCTGCCACGGCCTTGGAGAAGTTTTCAAAGCTGACCGGTTTGACGATGTAGCTGTTCGCACCCAGCATGTAGCTTTCCACAAAGTCATTAGTTTGCTGCGAGGAAGTGAGCACGACCACCGGGATGCTTTTTGTATTGGGGTCCGACTTGATCTGGCGCAAGACCTCCAAGCCGTCCACCTTGGGCATCTTCAGGTCCAGCAAAATGACCTTGGGCTGGTGGCGCACCTGGCCGTTGCGTCCAAAGATAAGATCCAGCGCTTCGGCACCGTCCTTCACCCGGATCAGGTTGTTGGCGAGATTGTGTTGTTTCAGGGCGCATATCGTCAGTTCGGCATCGCGCGAGTTATCCTCTGCCAGCAGAATATCTACTTGCTTCACTTCACTCATGGTCATTCCTTTCCTAGTGGCAGCGCAAAGTAAAAGGCCGTGCCTGCGTTGAGTGTTGACTCTACCCAGATACGGCCTTCATGCCGGTGGATGATACGTTTGACCAGCGCCAAGCCGATGCCGACGCCTTCAAACTCGTCCTCGCTGTGCAATCGCTGAAAAACGCCAAACAGCTTGTTGGCATACCGCATGTCGAAACCAACGCCGTTATCTTTGACACAGTAAACAATCTCGCCGTCTTTGGCTGTGCCGGTGATTTCGATTTCGGCCACCGGCTTGGTGCGGGTGTATTTGACGGCGTTGGAAATGAGATGGGTCCACACATGACGGAGCATGTCCGGGTCGCCCTGCGCCGGAGGCAGGGGATGGAGTTTGAACTGAAGCTTGCGGTCCGCCGCCAGAGCCGCGCACTCATTGTAAACGCTTTGCGCGAGCGCGTTCATGTCAACCTCCGTCGTTTGCACGAGTGTGCGGCCCATCCGTGAGAACTCCAGCAGCCCGTCAATCAACTCCCCCATGCGTTCGGCTTCAGACCGCATGACGCCCACGATGCGTCGGCCCTCATCGTCGAGCCGATCCCCGTAGCCCTTGAGAAGGTTGGCTCCAAAACCATTGATGGCCCGCATCGGCGTGCGAAGATCGTGCGCCACACTGTAGGAAAACGACTCCAGTTCCTTGTTGGTCTGCTGAAGTTGGTCAGCATGGTGCAACAAATCGGAGTTGAGCTTTCGGACGGACTCCTCGGCTCGCTCACGCCGCAAGCGCGCACTCAGGATCGGCGCGATATAACCGGCAATCGTTTCCAGCGTGCGGATATCATCTTCCGTGTAATCCGTTTCCTTGTTGGCAACCTGGAAGAGACCAATGACTTCCCCTTGGAACAATATGGGCAGGGAGATGTGCCGCGTAACGATGACGTGGCCAAGGGGCGCCTTGGTCGAGTTTTCGTTGCTGTAGTTCGCCTTCTTTTCGCGAATGGCCTGTGGCCAACTGCTGTCTCCCCAAGTCGGCCGTGGAAAGCGTATCGTCTTCTCGGGAATCTGGCACTTGTCCCATATCTGCCGGGTCATGGTCGGCACAACGAGTGAGCCGTCCTCATCAATGAATCCAAAAACGCCGAACGGGCTGCGCATGACATCCAAGATGACCTTCAACACCTCGTTAAACATCTCGTTATCAGGCATGGTCAGGAAGATGTTGGCGATGCGGGTTTGGAGCGCTCGCACCTCCTCGGCGCGTTTGCGTCCGGTGACGTCCCGCGCCGTGCAGTAAAGCAGACCCTCATCCGACAAGGGTTGGACATTCCACGAAAGCCATTTCCATGCGCCGTTCCTGCACCGGTAGCGGTTCTCAAACCGGATTGTCACGATGCCGTGACTCAGCTTCTCCACCTCGGCAACCGTCGCGGCCCGGTCGTCCGGATGGACAAAATTGAGGAAGGGTTGCGCCAGCAATTCCTCCGTTGTGTAGCCGAGCGTGATGTTGAACGCGGGGTTCACGCGTTTGAAATGAGCATCCGTGCCCGCAATACAAAGCATGTCAGTCGAGAGGGTGAAAAAGCGGTCCCGCTCGTTCTCGGCCTTCCGCCGCTCCGTCATGTCCATGATGGCCCCCACCATGCGCACGGCTTTCCCCTGGCCGTCGCGGATGATTTCGCCGCGGTCAAAGATGAAAGCGAACGAGCCGTCCGCCCGGCGGAAGCGATAATCGTCAAACCAGCGTTCTGCCCCGGTATCAATTGCATGATGGATCCCCGTCACAACCCGTTCCGCGTCATCCGGGTGAATGCGACTGGTCCAGGATTCCAAGCCCGGCTCGATATCCCAGACGCGGTAGCCAAATACCGTTTGGAACGCCTCGTTCCACCAGACATTGTTGGTGAGCAGGTTCCAATCCCACACCACGTCGTTGGTGGCACGCGCCATGATTTGAAAGCGCTCCTGACTCGCCTGCACCTCCGCCGTTCGCTCTTTCACCCGCTGCTCCAGTTCGGCGTTGAGCTTGCGGATTCCTGACTCCGCTTCCTTGCGGGTCCTGATGGCCGACTGCAAGCAGGTGTTGGCCTCCTCCAGTTTCGCGGTGCGCTCGCGCACGCGCTGCTCAAGTTGCTCGTTGGTTTTGCGCAGCGCCTGTTCGGCCTGGTCGCGCAGCCAGTTCTCTTGCGTCACAAACCCAAACACCACGACGAGCAGGACAAAGCTCAAGCCCGTGCCGACGACAGCAATCTGGATGGCGACCTGTGACGCGCGTTTAGCGGCGGCTGTGCACTGGTCCAGCAAGGATTGCTCTTCTGTCTCCATCCGGGTAATCACGGCGCGAATCTGATCCATCACAACCTTGCCCTTGGCGCCAACCACATCCTGCTGCGCCACCTCGAAACCGGACTTACGGCGCAACTCCACGAGGGCCCGCGCCGCTGCAATGCGCTGTGCGATGAGCGGCTCCAACGCGTCGCAACTGGCCCGTTGGTGTGGATCGCTGATCAGCGTGCGCACCGTGCGAAACAGATCGTCCACTCTGCTGAGAGAAGCTTCGAAAGGTTCCAGAAACTTCGGATCGCCGGTGATCACAAAGCCGCGCGCGCCAGTCTCAATGTCTTGCAAACCAGAGAGCAGTTTGCTCAACCCGAAGTTCACCTTTTCCGTGTGGGCCACCGACTTCGCCGTCTCCTCCATTCGATGGATGAATTGCCAGTTGAGCAACGCCACACTACCGAGCAACGCGAGCGACAAAATGAATCCCGCGATCAGTAGAAACTTTGACTTTGACTTCATTTTAGCAAGAGCATGATTGGCGCAATTGTGCTCTTATTCCCCGCACAGTGATCGCCGCGTTTATTTGTCGCGATCGCCCTCTTCATAAGAGCGAACTCTAATGCATGGCGAGCGGGTGGGGGTGACCGGACTCACCTTTTCGAGCCACTCGTAGGGTTAGTCTGTAGCTATAGTTAATGTTGCCTGCTCGTTTGCGTTTTGTCCATCCCCAGCGCAGGGAGGGCGTAGCCCGACCGAAGCTGGGGATGGACTGTGTTGAGAAGCAAACCGCACCGGGCTCTGATAGCCCAACCGGCTGTGCGGCCTGCGATGGTTAT
>JAPLTX010000044.1 GCA_026397915.1 Verrucomicrobiota bacterium | reverse complement strand
CGGCATATTCCGACTGCGCAAAACTCATTTGTTGCTTCATGGCCCCACTTTAGCAAAACCCTTCTCCGGCGACTTTTCATTTCGGCAGCCAAACTGATTAAATCAGCGATTCCCTAGGCAGTAGTTCACCTCGGACCAACCAAAGATAGGCGGAGATGGTTTCATAGATCGTTTCTTTCTTTATCTCCTCATCGCCTGAATCAACTCATTCAGTTTCGCTATAATCGTCGGTAGGTCGTTTCGAGGCGAGTGAAGAATGCAGAGTAAAGAATGAAAGGTTTCATCGGTTTGTAGTGTCGGCCGTCTCGGCCGAGCAACCGCTGCGTTTTGAATCCTGTTTCGCATCAGAGAAGTCCCGTCGGGCGAGACGCCCGACACTACAAGACATTCGGGCGAGACGCCCGACTCTACAACTCGCTCATCGGCACAGCGCACCAATCAACTCATCCATCTTGTTTGCGATGGCTTGCATCTCGCTTTGCGTCGGCGGGTCGCTCACGGTGAGGCCGAGCGTGCCCACGCCATTGCTGTTATTGCTCGTGCCGTTGATGGCGTCGTTGAATTGTTGGGCGGAGACATCGCCCGGAGGGCCTTGCGGGCCGGGTGCGCCGTCGTTTCCAAGCTGGCCCGCAGACTACCACCAAGACCGAAGCTGTAAAGCCCCCATTTGCCATTTCGGAAAAGCGGCTGTTTCCAACAGGAAATCGCAATTTCCAGCCTGGAAATCTCGTTTTCCAGACTGGAAACGGCGTTTGCTTTTCGGGAAATGCCCACCGTCTTTCGGGAAAGAGCGTCCGCTTTTCAGGAAGTGGTCGGCGTCTTTCGGGAAACGGTCGTTGACTCTTGGGAAACGCTCGCCGCTTTTCGGGAAACCATAATCGCCTTTCGAGAAATGCACGCCGCCTATCGGGAAACGGTCGGAGCTTTTCTGGAAATGACCAACGCTTTTTGGGAAACGGTGTTCGCGCGCCAGCGAAACGCATTGCGCGGTGAATTGCGAAGCTGATACAAGCTGGCCATCGGTTTTCCGCGTCCGTCATCATCAATCTGAAAGGACATCATGAATCGAGCCAGCCCGCGCCCGGTCAACCATTCACGTCAAAACTCGCGCGTTTGCCTCTTGCCGGCCGATAGGTGGTTCCCCGGTGTGTCCAAGTGCGCCAGACTTGTGGTAATGAACAGGAAAAAATACAGATACGTCTACATACTTTGTTTACTGTCGCTTCTTTCGTTGCCACAGTCGGCAAGCGCACACTCACCTGGTGCTTTTATGGGCGCAGGAGTTACCATCTTCATCCTTGCGGCTTTTCTGTCCGCGCTTGCAAAGTGGCAGATCGTTGCACGTGCCATCGCCGCTCCTGAAGCGAAGCGCCCCTTGCCTTATCTCGGTCTTGGCGCTATCGAGTTCATCATCATGTTGTGTGCCGTCCCTTCTTCTTTCTATCTGACCTCCAGCCGAAATACGTATGCCCTACTCTCCACGGCATGCATCGTCTACCTACTGATTGCGCCGATTCCAAATTTCCTTTTCTTGAAACGACTGTCCAGAGAACCAAGGACCCACTTTCGCATGCCTCGGTCCCTTGCATACGCCATAGGGTTAACTTTGGTATTTCCCATTTTCACTTGGGTTTCTACACTGGGTGCTCTCGGCTTCCTATATCAACTCTTCGGCGGATAGAGTCTATGATGTCGTCGCCTAACGATGCGCTGCAGAGGAACCGACCTTCGCGCTCCGGTTTCAATTCACGCGTCCCGCGGGCCAGATCGTTGAGCTCACCTCGTTAAACATACCAGCCACCCATGACTCCTTTGGTCACTCTCACTCGCGACCCGCTGCAAATCCTGAAGGTTGACGCCATTGGCTACGGCGCGAAGGATACTGGCGAGATGGGGGGCGGGGCTGCGGCGGCAGTTCTTGCGGCTGCCGGCCCGGAAATCTTGACTGACCTACGGTCGAAGCTGGCACGTTCACCCCATACAGTTGGCGATGTTGTCCTCACCGGCTCATTCAAGTTGCAGGCCGTTGGTATTCGCTGGGTCATCCACATCATCTCCATCATCAAGCACACACCCCAGGGAGCTTATTGCCCAAAGCCGGAGCGTTTACGTGACGGCGTATGCGCAGCGTTGGTTCCGGCATCCAAAGTGGGAGCGCGTTCCGTGGCCTTGTCGGCTCTCGGCACAGGCGAGGGACGTGTCGCACCGCGCGATGCCGCCCGATACATGCTCGACGGTGTGCATGCGTTTCGGCGGAGTTCAGCCGCATCGGACTTGGCAGTTACGTTGTCGCTGCCGAGCTACCGTGATTACGAGGCATTCAGATCGGTTGTTCAAAGCCATTAACGCCATGCCAACGAGCGGGAGGGAGTTTCGTATCGACATGGCCCGCGTGAGTTGCTAAAGCGAGCCGCTATCAGCTTGCAGCCGAGAGCAAGAGGACGGAACTGGATAGAGACAGAAGAATGAGCAGGTTTTGGAGATGGTTCCGCCATTTCGGATTGTCGAACTGGCTGGCTGTGGTTGTGCTCATCATACTTGCAGTGGTGGTGTTCATGTTCATGAGGACGTATTGATGGCAGCCAAGTAGCCCGCCACTCCGTGGCGGGCATGATTGATATTGATAATGATGTCCCTCGACGAAGTCGCGGGCCTACGAAGCGCAAGCGAAACGTCTTGGCGTTGAATTGCGAAGCTGATACAACGCAGGGCATCGGTTTTCCGCGTCCGTCATCATCAATCTGAAAGGACATCATGAACGAAGCCAGCCTCGCTCCGAAATCCACCCGCCGTGAGTTCATCAAGCAAACCAGTTCGCTCGCCGCGGGCGCCAGTGTGCTCGGCGCGCTGCCCGCCGTTCACGCCGCCGACGACCACGCGATCCGCCTCGCGCTCATTGGCTGCGGTCACCGCGGCACCGGCGCGGTCGGCGACGCGATGGGGGTGCAGAACTACGGGCCGGTGAAGCTCCACGCGATGGCCGATCTGAACGGGACCACGCTGGGCAAGGTCCATGACACGCTGAAGCAGAAGTTCGGCGACAGGATTGTGGTGGACGACCGGAAGTTCCTCGGCTTCGACGCCTATAAGAAGGCGATTGATACGCTCCGGCCCGGCGACATCGCGATGTGCACGACGCGCGCTTACATCCGCCCCACGCATGTCGAGTATGCCGTGAAGAAGGGCATCAATGTGTTCATGGAGAAACCGTTCGCGCCCGATCCGGGCGGCTTACACCGGCTGCTCCGCGCGGGCCAGGAGGCGGAGAAGAAGGGTGTGAAGATCGCCGCCGGCTTCCAGTGCCGGCATTCGCCTGCGCGGCAGGCAATGATCCAGCAGGTGCGCGAGGGCAAGCTGGGCGAGATTCCGTTGATCCGCGCCAACCGTCTCGGCGGCACGATCATGCTCAAGAGTCAGGGCGAGAAGTCCAACAACCTGCTGGAGCAGCTCCAGTTTGGCCGCATCCATCTCTACTGGATCGGTTCGGGCCACATGGTGGATTATCTCATCCACCAGATAGACGAGTGTTGCTGGATCAAGGACGGGTGGCCGGTCTCGGCGGTCGGCATGGCGGGGCGCGTGGCGGATAGCAAGGATTGCGGGCAGAACCTGGACAACTATTCCATCGAATACACCTTCGCCGACGGCTCGAAGGCGTTCTGCGGTTTCTACCGGATCAACAAGGCCCGCAGCGACTTTGCCACCTACATCCACGGCACCAAGTGCGCCGCGCAGTTCTCCGGCAACGTCCACGCGCCGACGGTCCACCGCTTCAAGGACCAGCGGACCGACAGCGACAACATCGCGTGGTCGCCCACCCCGGACACTGTCAGCCCGTGGCAATACGAATGGAACGACTTCATCACGAGCATCCGCAACGATCTGCCGCACAACGAATGCAAGCGCGCGTGTTATTCCGACATGACGACGCTCATGGGCCGCGCGGCCTGCCACACGGGCCAGATGGTCACGTGGGACGAGATGATGAAGTCCAACTTCCAGTTCTGCGAGAACCCCGACGCGTTGAACGAGAACAGCCCGCCGCCCGCCAAGGCCGACGCTAACGGACAGTTCCCGGTGCCGGTTCAGAGCCAGTGGAAAGAGATCTGAGGCGGGAGCATGGCGGCTGGCGTTAACGAACAACTCCCCTCACCCTGACCCTCTCCCCATCGGATGGAGAGAGGGAAGCAGACTCCGCTTTGCACAAATGCATCTGCTCTTGGTAACGCTTGCGATGCTTCGCCGTCTGAAAACTGGTTGAATTCCCAATGCAGCGTTGAATGCGAAGAGAGTTCCTCCTTCTCCCCATCCGATGGGGAGAAGGTCGGGATGAGGGGCCGCGTGCGTTCTAGCGGGAGTTTCGCCGCTGCCCGGCGGTTCGCTCGTGCAGCGCCTCCCAGATCATCGTCCGCACGCCATCGGCGTTCTTCAGCAACGAGAGATTTGGGAAGCGCAACACCAGAATGCCTTGGGCTTTCAGAAACTCATCGCGTCTCTTGTCACGCAACTCTTGCGCACACTCGTTGTGACCGCCACCGTCGAGTTCGATGTCGAGCCTCGCATCGCAGCAGTAGAAGTCCAAGACGTAATCGCCGATCGGATGCTGCCGCCTAAACTTGAAGCCAGAGAAGCGACGGCCTCGCAGCCAGCGCCAAAGCAGTTTCTCCGCTGGCGTCGGCCGCTTCCTCAACAAACGCGCAATTTGCGAGGGCATGGCCGGAGTCTGCGACTGCAACACCACGCACGGCAAGCTCTGTTTCGCATTCTCACTCCCGCCGCTACCCCTCACCCTAACCCTCTCCCCATCGGATGGGGCGAGGGAATTGGTTTCCTCTGTTGCGAGCATGAGCACTATTCAGTAAGGCGCAAAGCAACAAGCGGCGATTCTCCCTCTCCCCGTCAAACGGGGAGAGGGCCGGGGTGAGGGGTTCGTTCGACTCCAAGCTTGGCTGAGCTGGAACGAACGATTCCCCTTTTGCGTTTTGCGGTTCCGCGGTTATCGTGAACGCGATATGTTGGAGTTGAAGAACATCGAAGCGCTCATCCTCGACTGGTCGGGGACGATTGTGGACGACTTGGCGACGGTCTGGGACGCGACAAATTATTGTTTCGAGAAGTTTGGCGTCGCGCCGATCAGCCGAGAAACGTTTCGCGAGGAGTTCTGCCTGCCCTTCCTGCCGTTCTACCGCCGCTACCTGCCGACGCAATCACTGGAGGAGATAGACGACTATTATTTCGAGCGGTTCAACACCATCCAGGACGAGGTGGTGCTGCTGCCGCACGCGCGGGAGTTTCTGGAGTTTGCTCGCAACCACGGCTTGCGGATGTTTGTGCTCTCGACGATGGATCCTGTGGTGTTCGAGCGGCTTTGCGGGCGGCTCGGCATCAATCACTTCTACGAAGGCGCTTACGTCGGCATCATGGACAAGATGGCGGAAATCCATCGGGTCATCCAAAGCAACAACCTCGACCCGGAGAGCGCGCTTTACGTCGGCGATATGGTCCACGACATCGAGACGGCGCGGCACGGCGGTGTGAAGTCGTGCGTGGTGCTCACCGGCTTCGACAAGCTGGAAAAACTACGTCCCGCCGGACCCGACCTCATCGTCGAGCACCTCGGCGAACTGCAGCAGATGTTTGAGCGGTCGCTCGGCCCGCGCGCGCCGCAGGCGGAACGCCGGCAGCCCATCGTCACGGTCGGCGCGCTCATCTTCAACGCGCGCGGCGAGTGCCTGATGGTGCGCACACCGAAGTGGAACCGCTCGTGGGGCATTCCCGGCGGCAAGGTCCGCTACGGCGAGCCGATGGAGGCAGCGCTGGCGCGCGAGATGAAGGAGGAGACCGGGCTGGACGTGCGCGACATCCGGTTTGTGATGGCACAGGATTGCATTGAGTCGGCGGAATTTTACCGGCGCGAGCATTTCCTGCTGCTGAACTTCACCTGCCGGGCGGATGCGACGGTGGTGCAGCTAAACGAAGAACTGGAAGATTTTCGTTGGATTTCGACGGAGGATGCACTTAAGCTCGAATTGAACAAACCGACACGGATTTTGATAGAAACTTATGCTCGTATCACGCGAAGTTAGACCCGGCGCAGCGCCAGTTGAGGTTTTTGAGGACGTGATCGTCATCAAAGACCTCGAGGTGTGGTGTCACGTTGGCGTCACCAACGAAGAACGTTCCCAGCGTCAAAAGCTGCTGGTGACGATGGAAATGACCCGCGACCTCAGCATGGCCGCCCGCACCGACCAGCTTGTTCATTCCGTTGACTACCAGCGCGTGTGCGAGAAAGTAAAGCAGCAGGTGCTGGAAAAAAGCTGGCGGCTGATCGAAGCCATGGCCGGCGACATCATCCAATGCCTCCATTCCAACTTCCGCTTCTCCAACGTGTCGGTCGAGATCCGCAAGTTCGCCCTGCCCGACACCGCTTACGTTGCCATCCATCTCACACGGCAGCGTCCGTAACAAACCCGTCACCCTGCCCTCATGAGCTACGCCGCCTCTTATCTCACTGATTTGCAGCAACTCATCGGCCGTCTCGACAGTAGCGCCATCGAGCGCGCGGTTGAGGCTTTGCGCGAGGCGCGCGATCGCGACCGCCGCGTGTTCGTCACCGGCAACGGCGGTTCCGCGGCCATTGCCAGCCAGATGGTTGTGGACATCGGCAAAGGCGCCTCGCTGGACCGACCCAAGCGGTTCAAGATCATCACTCTCACCGACCAGATTCCGTGGATCACCGCGCTGGCCAACGACATCAGCTACGATGTGGTGTTTCTCGAGCAGTTGAAGAATTTTGCCGAACCGGGCGACGTGCTCGTCGGCATGAGCTGCTCCGGCACCAGCAAGAACGTCGTGCTCGCCCAGCAATGGGCCCGAGAACACGGCCTGCGCACCATTGGCATCGGCAAGGACGCGCCCACACCGCTGCGCGCGGCAAGCGATATCTACATGCCAATCCCCAGCACGCATTACGGTCGGCTGGAGGATTGTTTCTTCATCGTCACCCACATTCTCTGCTACGCGTTTATAGACAACCCAAAGCTGTAACCTCGTTGTAGCCACGGTCTATGACTGCCGGTTGTCCATTTCGTAGAGAGTTTCGGCGGTCATAGACCGCCGCTACAGTGCGGAGACAAACTGGAAATGGAAAAGGAAGGAATGGTCATGTTCAAAGGCATCGAACACATCGGCATTCTGGCGCGTGACAGCGCGGCGCTGGCGCGCTGGTATCGGGAAACGCTTGGATGGGCCGTCGTCCTCGACAACAAAGAGACACCGCCAGCCTTCTTCCTCGCCACCAAAAACGGCGGCTTGATCGAGATCATCCCTTGCAAGAAAGCCTGGCCGGAAACGACGCCGGCGCTAAGCGATCCGGGGCTCCGCCATCTCGCCATCGTCGTGGACGACTTCGACAAAGCCTACGCCGTGCTGCAGGCGAAGAAGGTCAACTTCATCGAACCGCCCAAGGAAGGCGCCGGCGGAGCCAAGGTTGTTTTCTTCCGAGACCCAGAGGGAAACATCCTACACCTGATTTACCGACCGGCACCGTTATATAAACCGTAGCCCGCGACTCCGTCGTGGGATGTTTGATATGGCCTACTCCTCTCTACGCGAATTCGTCGAACGCCTCGACCACGAGGGCGAACTGATCCGCGTGCCGTTCGAGGTGGACCCCGTGCTGGAGATCAGCGAGTTTGCCGACCGACAGATGAAGTCTCCCGCCGGCGGCAAAGCGTTGCTGTTCGAGAAGACGAAAGGCGCACAATTCCCACTGTTGATCAACGCATGGGGTTCCGAGAAGCGAATGTCACTGGTGCTGGGACGGACGGTGGCCGAATGCGCGGATGAGATGGCGTCATTGATGAAGGCCAAGCCGCCATCGAGCTTCAGCGAGGCGATGAAGCTGCTCGGCACGGCGCTGGAGTTGCGCCACGCCAAACCCAAGAGTGTCGGCAGCGGCCCGTGCAAAGAGGTCGTGCTGAAGGACGACGCGGTGGACCTGTCGCGGCTGCCGATCCAGAAATGCTGGCCGGACGATGCGGAGCGGTTCTTCTCATTGCCGATGGTTTTCACGACTGACCCCGACACCGGCGCACGCAACGTCGGCATGTATCGGATGCAGGTGATTGACCGCCAGACGACGTTCATGCACTGGCAGATGCACAAGACCGGTGCGCGGCACTTCCGCCGTCACGTCGAACTGGGAACGCGGATGCCAGTGGCGGTCTGCCTCGGCGGCGATCCGGTTTACACGTTCAGCGCCACCGCCCCGCTGCCGGACGGCGTGGACGAGATGATGCTCGCCGGTTATCTGCGGCAGAAGTCGGTGGAGATGGTGAAATGCGAGACGATTCCGATCGAAGTGCCGGCCGACTGCGACTTCGTCCTCGAAGGCTACGTGGACCCGAAGGAGCCACTCGGCATGGAAGGTCCGTTCGGCGATCACACCGGCTACTACACGCTGCCGGAACCGTATCCGCGCTTCCACATCACGGCCATCACGCACCGGCGCGACGCGATTTATCCCAGCACCATCGTCGGCCGGCCGCCGATGGAGGATTTTTATCTCGGCGACGCCAGCGTGCGGCTGTTCCTACCGATGTTCAAAATGAACTTCCCGGAACTGGTGGACATGTGCCTGCCGGCGGAAGGAGCCTTCCACAACATGGTGGTCGTCTCGATCAAGAAGGGCTTCCCCTACCACGCGATGAAGCTGATGCACGGCCTCTGGGGCATGGGTCAGATGATGTTCACGAAGTGCATCGTCGTTGTTGACGCCGACGTAAACGTCCGCAATCTGAGCGAGGTGGCGTTCCGCGTCTGCGCCAATGTGGACCCGGCCCGCGATATCGTGATGACCAAAGGCCCCGCCGACGTGCTCGATCACGCGACGCCCGTAATGGGCTTCGGCTCCAAGATGGGCATTGACGCCACGCACAAGCTCCCCGCCGAACGCGACACCCGCCCCTGGCCGCCGATCATCAAGATGGACGGATCGGTGAAACGGCGGGTGGATGAGTTGATGCAGCACATTGCTCGTCGCACCTAACGTAAATTGGCAACCGTTTCTCGCCAGCCACTACAAGGCTGAACGAACCGCGAGATGATCTCCAGATGAAGCAGAAGAAACAAAAGACACAGTTCAAAATCGGTGACTTTGTAACTGTCGCGCAGATTCCTCCTGGCCTGAAGAATGTGCCCGGCTTGAACACGGTCGGAGTGTTTGAGCGTGCTTTAGGAAAGGCATTCCCGATCAAGGGGTTTGAACGGAATGGCGATCTTGCATTGCTGGTTACCAGCAAAAGGTCGCGAAGTGGGGTCTTGGAATTTGATACGATATGGATCGAGCCTGAGTTCGTCATAGCCGCCAAGAAACCCCCGAAAAGAACCAGAAAAATCTAGCCGCTCCGAGCAATCAAGAGCAGGCCCAGCGCCTTGACCTTTACCGCTCCGTTCTCTTGCAACCGGCCTTCTGAAGCAGGTTCTGCATGATCTGCTGGACGCGCGGGTCGGGGCCGTGCGGGCGGTTCCAATGGCTCCACGGCAGCGTGTGGCCGGGAGGCATGGAGAGCGCCTGCACCCAGAAGATGGTGGCGGCGTTGAAGACGAAATTATTCTTCGGGCCGGGGAAGATGGTGGCGGTCCAGTGGGCGGGGTTGTCGCCACCGGCCCAAGCGGTGCCCTCGGCGACCACTTCAAGGCCGGGGAGTTTGGCGGGCGAGCCGTGGTGTTCCCAGCCGACGATGCCGGGGATGGAGTCGCCTTTCTTCATGCCGGTGCCTTTGAACATCCAGTGGCCCGGTTTGACGACGATCCAGTCGCCGCCGCCGTTGAAGGGAATGATGCTCCGCGCGCCGATGATGAGGCTCTCGTCGGGACCGATGCGGCGCCATTCCTTCGTCATGATCTTCTCGGCCTTCGCCATGTCTTCGTCGGTGAAACCGCCGAAATGGCCGGTGCGCGTGATGATGCGGTTGGGGCGGCCGTCAGCAGAAGGCGAAAACGCACTGACACCGAAGACGGAGTTGCCGCTGAGCCAGAGGAAGTTGACGCCCGCTTCAATGGCGGCCTTTGCCGCGTGATACTGCGGGATGTCCCAATACTCATCGTGGCCGACGCTGATGAAGGTCTTGCAGCGCGTGATCTGCGACGCGTCGAGGCAGTCGCAGTTGCAGCAATAGGTCACGTCGTAACCGTGCTGTTCGAGGAAGTAAGCCAGCGGTTGCTCGAACAACAGGAACTCGCCAGAGCCAACCGAGAGCGGGTCGTTGACGATGCCGGTGTATTGTCCCTCACGGCCATAGGGGCGGTCGAAGCTGGAGGCCACCTCGCGCGCATGGGCGCCGCGCGGGTCGGTGTAGAGGGACTCGTTGATGGGCCACTTGTTATAAGCCTGCCAAGTGTTGTCGCTGCACTGGAAGAGCACGTCGGCTTTGCGCGTGTCGCGGACGATGAAGATGACGTAGCTCTGCCAATACGGCTTGTCCTCGGCGTCGGGCAACGTCGTGAGCCGGCCGAGATAGACACCGCTCACCCAGTCCGCGGGAATCTTCAATGTAGTGGACGCCTTCCAGCGACACTCGCGCAACCGCTTCTCGGTGATGGACGGGATGGGCTGCGCCGCGCCCTGCAACGGCCCCAGCGTCGTCATCAACCGCGCGCCGCGTCCGCCGTAATAGCCGGTGCGGAAGATCTCGATCTTGAACTTCACCGGCGGGTCGGTGCTCACCATGATGTCGAGTGACTCGCCGACGAGCACCGACTGCTTCGAGCAATATCCTTCAATCCACGGCGAGCGGTAGTTGTTCTTGTCGAGCCGCACACGCGTGAGCTGCCAGTCGAGCGCGCCGGGCTTCTGGTTCTCGTCACGGATGAGGTTGGACTGCGCCGCTCCCGACACGCCGAGACCGGTCATCAGCAGGACGCCGCAGGCAACCAACAGGTGTTTGATTCTCATGGTTCAATCCTCTCGCAGCTACCACTCCTTACTTCACGCCCGTGAGCTTGAACACCCACGCGTGCTCGCAGGGCACTTCCTTCGCGAGCAGCGGCGGCACGGTGATCTTCATGCCGTCCTTGGTCTTCTCCCAGCGGAACGTCTTGTTCGTGCCGAGCATGGTGACGCGTGCCTTCGGCTGCGGCACGACGCCCTTGAGCAGGAGCTTGCCCTCGGGCAGCTTCGGGACGATGGCATAGACGGCGTCGCCCTTCGTGGTGAAGAACACTTCCTTCACCGCCATGCCCGGCTCCGGGCAGACCGTCTGCTTCAAGAGGAAGTCGCCGCCGACGTAGGTGAGCTTCTTCAGCTTCTTGTATTCCTCGCCGTCCATCTGCTTGCCGGCCGACCACTGGACCATCGTCCTCCACTTGCGCGTGCCGTAGATGGCCTCGCCGTTGACCTTGAGCCACTGGCCGATCTGCAACAGCCGTTCCTGCATGATCGGCGGAATCTTGCCAGTGCCGTCGGGGCCGATGTCGAGCAGCAGGTTGCCGCCGTGGCTGACGATGTCGGCCAGCATCAGGATGAGCACCTGCGCCGAGTTGTAGTCCTGCGCGTCCTCGTTGCGGTTGTAGCCGAACGAGAACCCGATGCCGCGGCATTCCTCCCACGGTCCGGCGAACGTCGTGCCGGATTGGTATTCGGTGGTGGGATAACCGTGCTTGAGCCGGCAGTTCTTGCCCCAACGGTCGTTGACCAGCACCGTGTCCTTGACGGGCGAATCGTTGTAGAGCCACGCGAGCAACTCGCGGCTCTTCCAGAACGAGTCCTCCACCATCCAGTCGCCGTCGCCCCAGAGGATCGCGGGCTGGTAGCGCGTGACCAGTTCCTTCACCTGCGGCAGGAAATGCTCATCCACGAACCGCCCGCGCTGCGCCGCGTCCTTCCAGAGCGGGTTATACCACTCGAACAACGAGTAATAGAGGCCGAACTTCACCGGCGTCTTCTCCACCGCCGCCTTCAACTCGCCGACAAGGTCGCGCTTCGGGCCGGCGTCCATGCTGTTCCACGGGCGGCCAAACGCCTTGTTCGCGTGCTGGTTCGGCCACATGCAGAAGCCATCGTGATGCTTGCTCGTCGCCACGATGTATCGCGCGCCGGACTGCACGAACAACTCCGCCCACGCGGCGGGGTCGTAGTCCTGCGCCTTGAACATATTCCCGAACTGATAGTAACTGAAGTCCGCGCCATAGACCCGCGCGTGGTAATCCGTCACCGCCGTCGGCTTCGGGTGGCTGTTGCCTGAGCAGGTCTTGTTCTGCAGCCAGAACTGATACCATTCCGAGTAAGTCCCCACCGGCGCCCACGCCGGCACGGCATACGGCCCCCAGTGGATGAAGATGCCGAACTTCGCGTCCCCGAACCACGCCGGCACGGGCCGCTTGTCTAGCGATTCCCAAGTCGGCTCATACCGCTCGGCCGCCGCCGCGCAAACAACAGCCAAGCACAACGTCACCATCGCGCCTTGCATTTTCATAAAGTTGCTCCTACTTGCTCGTGCCAATCGCCCGCCGCAGCAGGTTATGCGTGATCTGCTGGACGCGCGGGTCGGGGCCGTGCGGGCGGCTCCAGTGCGACCACGGCAGCGTGTGGCCCGGCGGCATGCTCAGGTCCTGACACCAAAAGATCGTCGCGGCGTTGAAGATGAAGTTTTTCTTCGGGCCAGGGAAGATCGTCGCGGTCCAGTGCGCGGGTTTGACGCCGCCGGACCAGGCAGTGCCTTCGGCGACAACTTCGAGGCCGGGCAGCTTCGCGGGTGCGCCGTGGTGTTCCCACCCGACAAGGCCGGGGATGGCGTCGCCTTTCTTCATGCCGGTGCCGGCGAAGATCCAGTGGCTCGGCTTGGTGCAAATCCAATCGCCGCCGCCGTTAGCCGGAATAATCGTCCTGACGCCCATGATGAGCGTCTCGTCCGGGCCGATCCGCCGGTAGTCTTTAGTGAAACATTTCTCCTCTTGCGCGAATTCCGCGTCGGTCATGCCTGAAAAGTGGCCGGTGCGAGTGATAATGCGGTTCGGGCGACCGTCGGCAGAGGGCGAAAATGCGCTGACTGCGCAGACCGAGTTGCCGCTGAGCCAAAGCACGTTGACGCCAGCCTCAATGGCCGCCTTCGTTGCGTGATATTGTGGCAAGTCCCAATACTCATCGTGGCCGACGCTGATGAAGGTCTTGCAGCGCGTGATCTGCGATGCGTCGAGGCAGTCGCTGTTGGAGCAGTAGCTCACGTCGTAGCCGTGCTGTTCAAGGAAGTAGGCGAGCGGCTGTTCGAACGACAGAAACTCGCCGGAGCCGACCGAAAGGGGGTCGTTGACGATCGCCATGTATTGAGGTTGGCGGCCGTAGGGCCGGTCGAAGCTAACCGCCACGTCGCGCGCGTGAGAGCCGCGCGGATCGGTGTAAAGCGAGTAGCTGTCGGGCCACTTGTTGTAAGCCTGCCATGTGTTATCGCTGCACTGGAACAGCACGTCGGCGCGCCGCGTGTCGCGGACGATGAAGATGACATAGCTCTGCCAATACGGTTTATCGGCGGCGTCCGGCAGCGTCGTCAACCGGCCGAGATAAACGCCACTCAGCCAGTCAGCGGGAATCTTCAGCGTCGCGGATGACTTCCAGCGACACTCGCGCAGTCGTTTCTCGCCGACGGGCGGGATGGGCTGTGCCGCGCCCTGCAGCGGACCCAGCGTCGTCATCAACCGCGCGCCCTTGCCACCGTAGTAGCCGGTGCGGAAGACCTCGATCTTGAACTTCGCCGGCGGATCGGTCGAAACCATGATGTCAAGCGGCTCACCCGCAAGGACGGACTGTCTTGAGCAATACCCTTCAATCCACGGCGAACGGTAGTTGTTCTTGTCGGTGCGGACGCGCGTGAGCTGCCAGTCCGTCGAGCCGGGCTTCCGATTCTCGTCGAGGATGAGGTTGTTCTGCGCGGCGTTGAGCGCACCAGAACAAGCGAAAAGAAAGCAAAGAAGCAAACGCGTCTTCATCTGTGACTCCTACTTGCTCACACCAACCGCCCGCCGCAGCAGGTTGTGCGTGATTTGCTGCACGCGCGGGTCGGGGCCGTGGGGTCGGCTCCAGTGGCTCCACGGCAGGGTGTGGCCGGGCGGCATGGAGAGGTCCTGGCACCAGAAGATGGTTGCGGCGTTAAAGACAAAGTTGCCCTTCGGGCCGGGATAGATCGTGGCGGCGTAGTCCGACAGTGTCTCGCCGCCGACCCAGACGTTGCCTTTGGCTACGATTTCGAGGCCGGGGATCTCGGTGGCGGGGAGGTTGTGGTATTCCCAACCAACGAGACCGGGGATGCGGTCGCCTTTCTTCATGCCGGTGCCTGCGAACATCCAGTGGTCGGGCTTGGTGACGATCCAGTCACCGCCGCCGTTGATGGGACGACCGTTGCGGGCGCCCATGAGGTAACCCTCGTCGGGGCCGTTCTCCGGGAAGGGACCGTTGGTCTTCTGGCGGTCCACCGCGTAGTCCTGCTGCGCGCCGTAGGGGCCTCCACGGAAGATGATGCGATTGGGCACGCCGCTGCTGCTGGCGCGGAACGGTGTGACCCAGCAGACGGCGTTGCCGGAGAAGAACATGAGGTTCACGCCCGCGTCGCGCATCTTCTCGGCGCTGCGGAACATGCGGATGTCCCAATACTCATCGTGGCCGACGCTGAGGAAGGTCTTGCACTTGAGGCCGTGGTCGGGCGTGAGCATGTCGCTGTTGGAGCAGTAGGTGACGTCGTAGCCGTGCTCTTCGAGCCAGTAGGCGAACGGCTGCTCGAAGGAGAGAAACTCGCCGGAGCCGACGGAGAGCGGATCGTTGACGATGCCGGTGTATTGCGACTGCCGTCCGTAAGGCCGGTCGAAGCTGACGTCGGCCCACGGCCCTTGGTTCCCCTTCGGGTGCGTATAGACGGAATACTTCGTCGGCCAGCGGTTGTAGGACTGCCAGGTGTTGTCGGAGCACTGGAAGAGGATGTCGGCGGGCCGTTCGTCGCGAACGATGAAAATGACGTAGCTCTGCCAGTAAGGCTTCTCCTTGTCCGCAGGCAGCGTCGTCAGCCGGCCGAGATAGACGCCGCTGACCCAGTCCTTCGGGATGGCGAGCTGCGTGGTCGGTGTCCACTGGCATTCATGGATGTCCTTCGGGCCGGGCTTCGGAATGGCCTGCGCCTTGCCTTGGAACGGGCCGAGCTTCTTCATGAGCCGCGCGCCCTTGCCGCCGTAGTAGCCGGTGCGGAAGATCTCGATGGCGAACTTCGCCGGCGGATCGGTGGAAACCATGATGTCAATGGTCTCGCCCGCCTTGACGCTCTGCCGGGAGCAGTAGCCCTCGATGAACGGTGAGCGCATACCAGTGGGACTGTCGAGCCGCACGCGGGTAAGCTGCCAGTCGGCCGCGCCGGGCTTGCGGTTCTCGATCTCGATGGGGTTGGCGCCGAGAGCAGTGAGTGCGGTCAGAAGCGAGGCGCAGCAGACAATCCGAATTAAGGCTGTGTTTGTCTTCATGATGTCAACTCCATGCAGCGTAAGAATTCAACGGGCGATCTTCCGGATTGCGTTCTTGGATGAAGCCGAAGGCTCTGAACTGCTGTAGGAACTACAGCTTTCGCAACGCGGGCAACGGCACGACCTGACGCAGATAGCTGCGATGCTCGCAGCAGTCCAAAGCCTTCGGCTTCATGGTTTGGAAGCGGCTGGTCAATACAGCTTCGTCTTGCCAGGAATGGCGACCGGATAGATGCCGTCGAGGCCGGGCTTCACGGGCGGCTCCGTGTCCATCTTGATCTCGCCTTTCGGCGGGAAGGCGAACTTGGACTTCATCGCGTCCTTCCACGTGAGGCGCTGGCCGTTATAAACCACCATCTGGCCCAGCACCGTGCCCATGGAGGAGTCGGCAAGGATCTTTCCACGCTGGAACGGCTTGCCCGCGCGGATGGATTCCAGAAACTCCTTGTGCTCCTGAATGTAGGGCGTGTTGCCCGGAGGCAGCGGGTCGGCTTTCCACGTGACGTTGCCTTTCAGGTCGGTGAACACCGGCGGTTGGAACGCCGCGAAGTGACAGCGTCCCTTCGTGCCATGATACACATCCTTGTTCGAACCGAAGCAGCCCGCGGCGGTGCGGCAGGAGCCGTAGATGCAACGACCGTCGGCGTATTCGTAAGTGACGTGGTGATGATCAAACGACGTGCCCAGCGAAGTCTGGAAATGCGTCGAGCGACCGCCCATGCCGTAGGCTGCGTCCGGCATCACGTCGCCGAGCGCCCAGAGGGCGGAATCGAGGTTGTGAATAAGCGACTGCGGCACATCGTCGCCGGAAAGCCAGGTGAAGTGATACCAGTTGCGGAACTGATACTCCATCTCGCTCCATTCGGGCTGGCGCTCAATCATGCGGTAGGGCGTGCGCAGGTAATCGCACTGGATGGCAAGAATGTCGCCGATCTCGCCGGCATGGATGCGCTTGATCGCCTCGCGCCGACCCAGATGATAGCGATAGGTGACGCCAGCGAGGAAGCCCGTGCCGTTCTTCTTGCAGAGTTCGTCGGCCTCCAGGATCGTGTAGATGCCCGCCACGTCCACCGCCGCCGGTTTCTCGACAAAGACGTGTTTCTTCGCCTTCACCGCCGCCAGCCCGTATTGCGCGTGGAACCGCGACGCGCAGGCGATCATGACCACATCGCAGTTCTCGATGACGCCGCGATAGCCGTCGAGGCCGCTGAACTGCCGCGCTGGATCCACTTGAATCCGGGCGCCATACTTCTTGGTCAAATCCTTGAGCGCTGTCCCAATCTTGTCGGGGAACACGTCGGCCATGGCCCAGAGTTTGGTGTTGGGGTCGCCCGTCAACGCGTCGCTGGCAGCGCCGGCGCCGCGTCCGCCGCAACCGACGAGACCGAGCTTGATCACGTTGCTTTCCGCCGCGTGAACACTGCGGCTCAGCTCCAGCGTGCCGAGCATGGCAGTGCCAGCCACGGCAGCAGAGCTTTTGAGGAAATTGCGGCGGTTGATGGAAGTCTGCGAGTCGGAAGATTGAGTAGGATTCATAGATTCACCGATGGTTAGAGTTTCTACCCGCATACTACGCCTCGGGCGTCCGCGACGCTACATGGAAGCCGACGAAGACTGGTATTTTTCCGACGCCAGCCGCGCGCCCTATTCGAAGTCGTAAACGACGACCTTCGAGCAGTTCGGCTTGAAGACCTTTTCCACGAACTCGATGTGCAGCGGATGCACCTGATAGTCATCCTGCGCCTTCTTGTTCAGGAACTGGAGATTAAGCGCCACGGCGTAGGTTTGCTCCACCACCGCCCGGGGGCTTTTCACCATCCGCCCCACGTGGAAGCTCAGCGCGCCGGGAATCGGCTTCAGGTATTTCTCCATGCCAGCGACCAACGCATCGGCCGCCTGCGGTTTGTTTGGGTCCGTCCAGAAAATGACAACGTGTGAAAACATAGTGCCGTTTCAACTAGCCGCTCCCCGCGGCGAGAGCAAGAGAGAAAAGACGGGATGCCGGACGCGCTACCGACGACCCTGCTTCGCACTCTCATCAGCAATGTCTTTCGAATACTTCCTCGCCAAGTCGGCAATGCCTGGATTCTGGTCTGCCAAGCTTTGCAACAGGTCAGAGGCTGCTGGAGTTCTCAAGCCATCCAGACCCCACATCACTTGTTTCTGCTCAAACGATGACAGCGATTTGAACATCTGCTCGACAGAAGGAATCGTCAATGGCGAGCGAAGAAACTTCAACGCCTCCACCGCTTCGCTTTCCTTGTTGAAATCACCAGAACCAAGTTGTCGCACCAATGACGCAATTTCAGCATCAAGAGCAGCCTTCTCTACTCTGTGGAATTTAACCCAGATCATCCCGACCGACGTTGCGATAAACTTCGGCTGAGATGCCGCTGACGGTTTGGTTTTCCGTCGCTCTGTTGGCGTCGTTGCGCTTGTCGGGCATGTTCTCATTCCGAGGCTGTAGCGAATCCCGTAGGTTATGCACAAAGGAAAGCTGAAATGCCTATTCAAACAATATCTGCGTTCCAGTGTCTGCCCCGGTTTGATGATGATGAGTTCGGAACCAACCGAAGGATACCACTTGGTCGCCTCTGTTGAAATCGTGGGACATGGCCATATCTGGAAGAAAGTTAGATGACGTGAAACATTTCGCGGAATAACCGTTTCCATGGACTGGCCCGACTTGTTCGTCACCATCAACTTGACTTGAACCGGCTCACCAAAACGATAGCTTTCGCATACAGGAACGATCTTCGCATCCAACGCTGTTGTTGATGGCAAGCTCTGTCTATCTTCCGAAAACAAAATCAATACCCCAGCCGTAACCGCCCAAAGACAAAGGCCCGCAATCACCATTCCCGCGCCAATGAAACGACCGCGGCTTCTACGAACAACCACCAGAGCCGCAATGCCAACGATTGGTGTTGTTATCAAAGCGACAAAGCAAATTGCCACTGTAATCTGTGAAACCCACCACTGGTCCGTGCCATCGAGAAACTTGGAACCGGAATACAGAGCGGCAAAGACGATGCCCTTCATGATAGAATACGCCGGACTGACAAAACAACTGAGCACCGGGCTGATTCCCATCACAAGACTCCAAACTGCCAAACGCGATCGTCGTGGTTTCGCGGCTGTCGGCGGGAGATTGGATTGCTGAGTCATGCGCCTCGCTTCGGTTGCGCAGCATATCTTTTGGCTATGATCGCCGCAATAAAATGAAGACCCGTCAGGAACGCATCGAGAATAGCCTGTCGTTTCACGGCACAGGCCGCTATCTCGCACTGCTCCGCGGCTATGATGTTTTCGATGATGCGCCCCGCCGCAACACCGCGACCAGGTAAGCCAGCACTGCCACATTGATTGCCAACACCGCCAGCTTCATTCCCGTCACGTGTTTGACTATCTCAAACACTTCAAACGGAATGAACGAAGCCGTGATGGTGGCCGTGAAATACTCGCCCCACCGTTTCTCCAACCACAAGCCGATCCCTTCCGTGAACAGCAACGCGGCGTATAAGAATGAAATCACGCCTGCCGTCTCCAGCGAGCGGTCCTGCACTGCGCCGAGCTTTTCGAGTGTCAGGCGCAACGCACGGTGGTGCGTGTGCATTTGTAGCAGGTGCGTCCATTCTTGAGCCGTCTGCCGCACGTCGTCGTTGAGCAACGCCAGCGCACCCAATCCCACCAGAATCATCAGCGCGGCTTTGGCACACTTGAAGAACGCAATCGCTTCCAGCCACTTGTTGTGACGGCGGCGATGAGGCTCACTCATGGTGTCGTTGGGTTTCAGCTTCGGCTTATCCTGACATTGCGAGCATGTCGGCCGGGACGGCCGACGCTACAACTCCTCACAACGGCAACGTCACCTTCTTGCCAGTCTTCGCGGACTCGTAGATGGCAAGGATGATCTCAACGGACTTGCGCCCTTCCCTGCCGTCCACGAGCGGCGTGCCGCCAGTCTCGATCGCGTGGATGAAGTCCTGGAACTGTTTCTTGTGGCCGATGTAGCTGATGGCCTTGGGATCGGCCGCGCCGCCGGTGCCAGACTTGCGCTGGGACATGAGCGCTGCCACGCGGTCGTCCACGGTCGTCGGGGCGGCAAACTTCCAAAAAAGGATATCGTCCTGCTCGACGATGACGGTGCCTTTGTCGCCGTGGATTTCGGTTTTCTTCAGCATGCCGGGGAATGTGGAAGTGGTGCCCTCGATGGTGCCAAGCGCGCCATTCTTGAACTGGAGCGCGGCGACGGCTGTGTCCTCGACTTCGATGCGCTCGTGCGCGAGCAGGCCGGTGACAGCCGAGACGCTTGCCACGTCGCCCATGAACCACTGGAGCAGGTCCACGTTGTGGATGGACTGGTTCATCAACGCGCCGCCACCGTCTATTTTCCAAGTGCCGCGCCAGCCGCCAACGTCGTAGTATTCCTGCGTGCGCCACCATTTGACGTAGGCGTCGCCGAGGGTGAGCCGGCCAAACCAGCCACTAACGACGGCTTGCTTCAGGAGCTGGTTGCACTCGCTCCAGCGCGACGGAAAGATGGTGGCGAGCTTGACGCCCGCGCTGGCCGCGGCGGAGATAATGGTGTCGCAGCGTTCGAGGGTGATCTCCAGCGGTTTCTCGACGACGACGTGCTTGCCGGCCTTCGCGGCGGCGACGGCGGCGTCCATGTGCAGGCCGCTCGGCGTGCAGATGGTGACGATGTCCATGTCGTGCGCGCAGAACTTGCCGAGGTCGGTGAACCACGCGCACTGGTTGGCCTCGCCGAATCGCTTGGCGGCGGCCTCGCGCACGTCGGTAACGGCCACGAGTTGGGCGTTGGAGATGTCCTTGATGGCGGCGGCGTGGAACTCCGAGATCATGCCGCAGCCAACGATGCCGAAACGATAAGTCTTTGCCATGTTGATGTTCCTGTTTGACCGACCAAGAATTCCGCCCTGCTCTAGCGCGTCTCTTCCGCAGTCTTCCCGTTCAGCTTCGAGTGGCGCGCGCCGTAGGTGAAGTAGATCACCAGCCCGATGGCCATCCAGATCAGGAGCCGCAGCCAGGTGTCCAGCGGCAAGCCGACCATGAGCCAGACGCAGAAGAACACGCCCAGCGGGCACACCAGCCAGTAGACTGGCGTGCGGAACGGACGCACGATCTTCGGGTCCGTGAATCGCAGCACAAGCACGCCGGCGCAGACGATTGCAAACGCCAACAGCGTGCCGATGGAAACCAGTTCGCCCAGGATGTCTATGGGGAAGAAACCCGCAAACAGCATGGCCACAACGCCGGTGAGAATCTGCGCCAGCCACGGCGTGCGGAACCGCGGATGCACCACGCTGAACATCGGCGGCAGCAGGCCGTCTTTGGACATGCAGTAGAAGATTCGCGGCTGGCCGAGCATCATCACGAGGATCACCGACGAGAGGCCCGCGATGGCGCCAATCTTGATCACCGGCCCCATCCAGCTCGACACCGACGTTCCGAGCGAGTCCACCGCGACGGCGATGGGCGCGGGAACGTTGAGCTGTGTGTAAGAGACCACGCCCGTCAGCACCAGCGAGACGACGATGTAAATAATGGTGCAGATACTCAGCGAAAGCAGAATGCCGATGGGCATGTCGCGTTGCGGGCGCTTGGCCTCCTGCGCCGCGGTGGACACGGCATCAAAGCCGATGTAGGCAAAGAAAATCACGCCGGCCGCGCGCAAAACCCCGCCCCAGCCGAAATGACCTGGCCCTACCGCCGCCGGGATGAACGGATGCCAGTTCGCCGGATTCACGTAGGCCACGCCGACGGCGATGAACGAGAGGATGACGAGGAGTTTGATCGCCACGACCACGTTGTTGAATGAGGCGGATTCCTTGATGCCGATCACAAGCAGCACCGTGACGGCAATGATGATGAGCACTGCCGGCAGGTTGAAAACTGCGGTGGCTTGGCTGAGCGTGGAAGGATCGGTTCCAACCGCCTTGATCTGCTCCAACACCGCATCGCTGACCGCCGCCCAGCCGGATTTCATTTTGCACGCCGCCGCCAACGCCGTGGGAACCTCAATTAGTTTTGTGCCTGCGGCTGCCGAGAGCGCAGGTGGGATGTGGATGTTCAGGTCGTAGAGCAACGACACGACGTAACCCGACCAACCGACCGCGACCGTCGAAGCAGCGAAAAGATATTCCAGGATCAGGTCCCATCCAATGATCCACGCGAACAACTCGCCGAGTGTGGCATAACCATACGTGTAAGCCGAACCGGAGACGGGAATCATCGCGGCGAACTCGGCGTAGCACAGGCCAGCCAGCCCGCAGGCGATGCCTGCGAGAACAAACGAAAGCACAATGGCCGGGCCGGCGTATTTTGCGGCGGCCTGGCCGGTGAGCACGAAGATGCCCGCGCCAATGACGGCGCCGATGCCGAGCGTAGTAAGGTTGAGCGGCCCCAGCGCACGACGGAGGCGATGATCGTTAGCAGCCTCATGTTGCAGCGAGGCCACGCTTTTCCTTCGAAATAGCTTCATGCAGTGCCCGTCTCTTTACCCCGCCCCGCGCCGTTGTGCAAGGAAAGGCTGCTGCATGAAGAACCGAAAGCTATGAGTTGAAAGTGGAGAACCGGCAGAACTTTACTTCCCGATCCCGACCACCTTCGGCTTGTTGCCCCTCGTCATGAACAGCACCATCTTGTGCTCGCCGAGCAAAATCTCCACGAACACGCGTGCAGCGGCCTCGTCCAGCCACTGCGCCATTCGCGGGTCAGCCGACTTCGGTTTGGCGATGATCTTTACCTTGATCATCTCCGGCTTCAAGTCGGCCAACTTCTCGTTGGGCTTCGTCGCGCCGATGCGCGACAACACCAATTGCTGCAACTGCTCCTTGGTTCGAATGACTCCCTCCATGCAGACGAACGGCACGCGCGTCATGCCGTCAACCCGGTCCTTCTTGCCGTTCAGCACCGCCATGAACCACTCGCGCGCCGTGTCCTCAGCGGCGGTTTCCGATGCGCGCGAAGGCGCGGCGACGAAACAAAGCGCTGTGATGGCGCAGAAGATAATCGTTTTAGCTTTCACGACAGTGAATACCGGCATCGGCGACGAAGGTTACAGCGAGCCGTCGGCTGCTGCCACTTGTTTTCCGTCGTTGGATAAAGCAGAGTCTGCCAAGACAATTTCAACCATGAGCAAACCAACCGTCGCTGTCATCGGGGCGTCCTCGAACAGGGAAAAGTTCGGCAACAAAGCTGTGCGTGCTTTCCTCCAGCAGGGCTACGACGTTTTCCCCGTCCATCCAACCGAACAAACCATCGAAGGGTTGAAGGCATACCGTTCTGTGCTCGACATCCCCTACCCTCTCGACAAGATCAGCCTCTACGTGCCGCCTGCCGTCGGCATGAAGCTCGTGGAGGAAATCGTAAAGAAGGGCTGCAAGGAACTCTGGCTCAATCCCGGCGCGGATTCGCCAGAGCTTTACGAGAAGGCGCAGTCACTCGGCCTCAACCCCATCGTCGCGTGCTCCATCGTCGGCGTCGGCGTCAATCCGCACGCGTTGTAGAGCCGCCCTGCACTCTCTCAAACTTTCCCTCCGCGTCGGCCACAAGTTTCGCAATATCCAGCTTCGGCGCTTCACGGCGACCGCAGGCGCGCGCCGCCTCGACATCCTCCATCGTCCAGACGCCGGGAATGGCCGCGCTGCACTTCGGGCAACGACCGTTCCGCAGGTCATTTATCACAACCGTGAAACCGACGCGCTCGATGAGCAGCGCGTTACAGCCTGGGCAGCGCGTGTTCTCCCAATCACCCACGTCGCCGGGTCGGTTGCCGGCATAGACGTAGTGCAGCCCTTCCTCGCGACCGATCTCCGCAGCGCGCACCACCTGCCGCGCGCTCGTCTCGTGCCGATCCTGCATCTGGTAGTCGCTGTGAAACGAGGTCACGTGCCACGGGATATCCGGCGAGACGCTGCGAATGAACCTCGCCATGTCGCGCAGCTCGGACTCGCTGTCGTTGAACCGCGGCACCAGCAACGTCACCACTTCCACCCAAAACCCGCGTTCGTAGAGCATCCGGATCGTCGAGAGCACCGGTTCGAGTTTGTCGCCGAGGTCGCGATAGTTTCGTGGATTGAACGTCTTGAGGTCCACCTTGTAGAAATCCACCCACGGTCGCAGATAATCTACCACCTCCGGCGTGGCGTGACCGTTGGAGACAAAGCTTGTTGCCAACCCCGCCTCGCGCGCGCGACGAAAAATCTCCACCGACCATTCGCTGGTGATCAGTGGTTCGTTATAAGTACTTGTCACTGACAGCGCCCCGTGCCGCCGCGCAGCCTCGACGATCTGCTCGGCGGTGATCTCCACCACGTCGGCGCCCGCGCGCGGATCGCGCAACGTTTGCGAGCTGACCCAGTTCTGGCAGAACCCGCAGCGGAAATCGCAGCCGAGCATCCCGAAGCTGCACGCCAACGACCCCGGTAGCGCATGATAGAATGGCTTCTTCTCGATCGGGTCCACCGCCAACCCCGCCGTGTAACCCGCTGGCACCCGCAGCTCGCCGGCTTCGTTGAAGCGCACCTGGCAGATGCCCGCGTGTCCATCGGCCACTAAGCAGCGGTGCGCGCACGCCACACAGCGCACCTTTTTCTCCGGCAGCTTCTCGTAGAGCGCACCCCCCCGCGTCATCGCGCGCAGCCGCGATTCCAAGTCTGTTCCGCCGCGTGTTCGTGTCGTTCTCACCGTGCGGTTCCAATATATCACGAACCAATCACGGACGCCGTTACGAGATTGGTGCGCCATCAAGCGTTCGGCAAAAACGCGCCGAAGTCCTTCAAGCGCCGCTGCAGGTCCTTCACGTCCACACGATGCACCGAAAGATTCTGGCTGCCGGCCATCGCCGCGGCCATGCCCGCGGCCTGACCGGTGATGAAGCAGCCCGGCATTACGCGGATCGAACCGTGCACCATCGCGTCCGCGCTCACGCAACGCCCCGCCACCAGCAGGTTCTCCACGCCGCGTGGCGTCAGGATGCGGTAGGGAATGCCGTAGCTCTCGCCCTTGCCGTAGCGGAAAGTCTCATCGAACTCCTTGCGATGCTGCACGTAGGTGTCCTTGCCGGGACGCAGCGGGTGGATGTCAATCGCGTAGGCGTAGCGGCCGATCTCGTCGGGGAACGTCGCGCGCCGTTTGTAGTCATCCAGGCACAACACATAGTCGCCCATGATCCGCCGCGTCTCGCGCACGCCGAGCAGCGAGCCGCTCGCCACCAGCCGCGTCTTCTCAAAACCCTTCAGATACTCCCGGTAATAGCGCTCGTATTCCTTCAGCGCCTTGCGCCCCGACACCAGCGCCTTCGTCAGAGACACCTCATCCGTCGCGTCCACGTCGAACGTATGGCCGATGTTGCCCGCGCCGAGCGTCTCGCCGAGCCGAAACATCCCCGTCAGATGCTCGTCTCGCACAGTGAACACGCCATCCGCAAACGCCTTCTCCAACATGTGCCCGTCCGGCTGCTGGCCTTTGGGCCGGTTCTCCAGCCACGTCTTCCAATCAATATCGCCCCACACACTGCACAACGTCCCCGGCATGAGTTGGCCCCGCGCGCCGCCCTTTTCAAACGCCGCGCCCGCCCACGCCGCCAGATCGCCGTTGCCCGTCGCATCCACATACACATTCGCCCGCACCGCAAACATCCCGCTCGGCGCCGCGCAGACCACGTGCGAAATTCGCCCGCCCTCCGCCTCCACCCCGATCAAGCTCGTGTGAAACGTGAACGCCGCGCCCGACTCCCCTACCATCGCGTCATACACCCGCTTCAGCGCCTCGATGTCATGCGCCGGCCCGCGCAAGCCCCGCTCCTTCGCCAACCGCTCCACCACCCGCTTGCCGAAACCGCCCGCCAGAAAGTTCACTCCGTCCGTCACCGGCATGAACAACGGCACCCGGCCCGCCGTCCCCATCCCGCCCAGACACGAATGCGCCTCCGCCAGAAACACCCGCGCCCCCTGACTCCGCGCCGCCACCGCCGCCGCCGTTCCCGCCGGCCCGCCGCCCGCCACAAACACATCCACCTCATGCCGCACCGGCAGCGTCCGCTGGAACACCACCGACCCCTTCCCCGCTCGTGCCGGTGCGCCCTCGCGCTTCGGTTCCGCTGCCGACGCCGTCACCGCGCCTGCCGCCCAAGCGCCCGCAGCCAGACCCGTAGTCTTCATCCAATCCCGACGATTCAATCGCGCATCCATTTCCGTCTCCGGTCACTCGTTTCAAAAACCAGTTCTCAGTCCAAACATCGTGTGCGGCAGGATAACAGAGGCAATTGAGAAGTGACGAGTGAGGAATCAAAGAACTCCTCCTACTCCTCACTGCCGAAGCCTTGCTTTGGCACGTCAAACCGCGCAGTATTCCAACGTCTCACGTGGAGCTTATGTCAGTGTTCGACCAACTCAGTCGTGAAGCGGCCAAGCGCCAACTCGATTTCCTTGTCATCGGCGCGCACGCGGTGATCTGTCATGGATTCGTGCGAGCCACGGACGACGCCGATATTCTCGTGCGCAAAGAGAACCGGTCTCAATGGGAAGAGATGCTGCGAGGCTTTGGCTACAAGGTGGTTCACGACGGCGGCAGCTTCCTGCAGTTTGAGTCCACTGACGAGACATGCTGGGATTTGGACTTGATGCTCGTTCCGGCGGAGACGTTCGGAAAGATGTTCGCCGAAGCGAAGGTCGTCAAGCTGGGCGGAGTTTCCGTCCGCATTCCGAGCTTGAACCATTTGTTCGCGCTGAAGATTCATGCCCTCAAGCATGGTCGGGGCCTGCGCCGGCTGAAAGACATGGACGACGTCATTCGATTGGCGCTCGCCAACGGCGTGGATGTGCGGTCAGAATCCTTCCGGCAGTTGTTTGTGAAATATGGTGACCTGAAACTCTATGAGCAAGTCCTCCAAGCATGTGGTTCGTGAAACCGCGACGCTCTACCAGACGCGCTCCAAGCCCGCTCCCGACTTGGAGTTCCCTGACTGGAGCGGCCACATCGAACGGCCATCGAAGATGAGCGCTGATGAGATGCTGCACTATTGCGAATCCCTCTTGCCGCTCATGCGAAAGCACGCCGGCCGTCGAAGGCTGCGCTCGCTGTCCCGGTGCAATGTCGAGTTTCGTCTGTAGCAACCCACGCGCCTCGCACGGTGCAGGTTCAGGACATGGGTAACGGGTCAGGTTCAAGACATCGGTAACACTCAACGAAGGCATGGCTCGGAATTTCCTGGTTGAGGTGTGGCGTTTTATAGCCATTTCCGCATCGGACGAGGTCAAAAGGGTGTTTGGAGGCTGGTTTTGACCCGTAATCCGCTCAAAAACAATGACTTCAGACGCTGAGGTGCTGTAGGGGTGATGCGCCAACAATTGTCACGGATTGCAATCCGTGACCACAGATTGCGCGGGGGCGGGCGCACCTGCGCGTGACCGCGGTAGCCCTCCTGCGTGACTGCGACAGCGGTTGTGCACGGGGGCGGTCGCACCCGTGCGAGACCGCGGTAGCCCTCCCGCGAGACTGCGATAGCGGTTGTGCACAGGGACGGTCGCACCCGTGCGAGACTGCGATAGCCCTCCCGCGTGACTGCGACAGCGGTTGTGCACAGGGGTGGTCGCACCTGTGCGTCACCGCAACAACATCCCCGCGCCGATGCCGCATGGGGTGCGCCTAGGACCGGTCGTTTCCCCGTTGCCAACATGCAGCCTTTCTGACTCTACCCGGCATTGTCGGCGGCGACCGGCGGATGGAACGCATGAGAACCGAGAGCCGGCTTGCCCCGCCGCCGCGCCTCAATCTCCCCGCTCCACCCCGTCTCGCTTCGCCCTTGCTGCACCTCGCGTGTTATGCGACAAACCTGACAGTCTAAATAGATTATTTGCGGTCTCATGGAGTTCACATGAAGCAGCGTATTGAAAGCTCGGACACTTCCTGGCCGCCCGCATCTGCACCTTATGCACATCTCGATCCCGTTATTGATTTCCTGCTTCTGCATGGTAATGCGCTGACGACACCACGCAGATGGGAGAAGGACAAGGACGGATGGTATTGCCAATTACGTCGGCCTATCCGGTTCGACCTACTCAGGGATCACTTCGATTTCTCTCAATCCATTTTGCTTTCTGACGAGGACAACTCAGTGCTTTGTCAAAACACTTGGATTCAAATTAAAGGTGGAGAGGATGACAAGGCCGCCTAACCAAGAGTCGCAATCACCCCGCCCCTCCGCCCGCTGCTGGCGGCAAGCAGCATGCGATGGCGTTCGGGTCCGGAGAAACATCATGCGCTATCTGATATTACTCGCGTTCGTATGCTCGGCTGCGATGGCCGACTGGAACAAGGTGGAGTGTGGCGGCAAGACGCTGTTGCTGCATCCGAAGGCCGCGCTGCTGCCGACGACGCTGCTGGGGCCGTTCGCCAAGCGCGGCGACGGCGGCATCGTGGCGGTGGACGACAGCCGCGCGCTCGTCAGCAAGGACGGCGGGAAGTCGTGGCAGCCGCGCCCGCTATTTGCGGACGCCAAGAAGTTTGAGTGTCGCGGGGAGCGGACGTTGCTGCGGACGCGCGAGGGAGTGCTGGTGCTGGCGTTCCTGAATATGAAGGAGATGGTGCTCCGATGGGACCAAAAGAAAGGCGGGCCGCAGCCGGACTGCCGCCTGCCGGTGTATGTGACGCGCAGTCTGGATGACGGCGAAACGTGGGAGGAGCCGCGGAAGGTGCAGGACGGCTGGTGCGGGGCGTTGCGGACGATGGTGCAGTTGCGCAGCGGGCGGCTGGTGATGGGCTGTCAGGTGGCGGTGGCCAATCCCGGCCGGCACGTGTGCTTCAGCTACGCCTCCGACGATGAGGGCAAGACTTGGAAGAAGAGCAACGTGATTGATCTCGGCAAGTATGGCGGCTACGGCGACCACGGCGGCGGGATCGAGCCGACGCTGGCGCAACTGAAGGACGGACGGCTTTGGATGCTCATCCGCACTTACGCGGGTTGTTTCACGGAGGCGTTCTCGACGGACGAGGGGCTGACTTGGGGCGACATCAAGCCGGGGCCGATCAAACAAAGCGGTTCACCAGGGCAGTTGCAGCGGCTCCAGAGCGGGCGGCTGGTGTTGTTCTGGAACCGCTACATGGATGCGGCGAAGCAGACCGGTCGGCGCGAGCAGCTCTCTATGGCGCTGTCGGAGGACGACGGCCGCTCGTGGACGGAGCCGGTGGTGGTGGCCTATGACCCGTTGCAGCCGGGCCACAAGGAGCAGGAGCATCGCCTCTCGTATCCCTACGTATTCGAGCGCGTGCCGGGCGAGCTGTGGGTGACGACGATGCAAGGCCCGCTGCGGATCAAGTTGCAGGAGGATGATTTCCAGCCGCGCAAGCTCAGCGAACAGGCGTATCGCGTCCGCTGGATGGCGAAGACGGGCATCAAGGTGGACGGCCGCGCCGACGAGCCGGAGTGGGCCGAGACCGCCGTCGAGAAGCAGTTCATCTTCCCGTGGGATAAGACGCCCCCGCCGGCGACGGAGTTCCGCGCGCTGTGCGACGAGACGCATCTCTACTTCACCTTCCGCATTCACGACGACGACATCGTGGTGCTGGAGAAGCTGCGCGACAAGCAGGACGCGATCTTCGAGGACCGCGCCGAGATGTATTTCGCGCCCGACGACTGGATGAAGAACTACTACTGCATTGAGGTGGATTCGCGCGGTCGCGCCTACGACTACCGCGGCGCCTACTACCGGCAGATCGATCCATCGTGGAGCTTCAAGGGGCTGGAGACGGCGGCCTCGCCGCTGCCGAACGGCTACGTCGTGGAGGGGCGCATCCCGCTGGCGAGCTTCGAGGCGATGGGTTTCCCACGGTTGCGGCCCGGCGTGAAGATTCGCTGCGGCCTGTTCCGCGCGGAGTTCAGTCACGACCGCAGCGGGAAGCCAGTGGTTCAACGCGCGAGCATCCACAATCGCGGCCGTCGTCTCGACGGACCGCCGCCCATCCAGACATGGATGACGTGGGTAGACCCGAAGACCGAGGAGCCGGACTTCCACGTCCCGACTTCGCTCGGCTGGCTGGAGATCGTGAAGTAACTCGCGACTACGGCTTCGACCCACCGCGCGTGAACGTGCCTTTGCCGCCGACTTCGCGCAACTTGACCTCTTGGAACACCACGGTGCTCAGGCTGCATCCGAATCCAGGGAGCGTGTCGTCCTTGAATTTCCAGACGGGCCATGCGGTCATGTCGCTGTAGTCCGTGGACCACTCGGCCACGAGCTTGTCGTCGAGGTAGCCGCGCAGACCGTTCTTGCGCACCTCCACCACCACGGTGTATCGGCTCCCCATTTCCAGATGGGGGAAACGATGCGCCGTCGGACCGGCGGCAATCGCTTTGCCGCCGATGGCCTCGAAGCCGAGGCAGTGGTCGTTGGCGAATTTCTTCATGTAGAAAACGAACGATCGGCCCCTGGCTGTCAACCCGATAGCGACATCCGCGTTGCCGGACATTGGTGTGAAGCTGACGCGGTAGTCATACTCCTCCGGCGGACGGTAAGGCGGCTGAATTTTTTGCGACATGCTCTTGATGTCGGTAGCCTTCAGCCCATCAGGGGCGGCCTCCCACTTGCCTGAGTTCACATCCTGTGAAAGGTCCACCAACAGCAACAGGTTGATGGTGTTCTGCCACGCGGCGTCGCCAGTGGCGCTCGACGTTGAGGCAACGGAGCCGGTGGCTGGCAGCGCATCGGTGACGACTCGGAAACCATTGCCGATGCTGGCTTCATCGAGACCGATCTTCTTGCGGCAGGCTGAACGGACACTGGCCGGATTATTTCCCCAGCCACCACCGCGCATCTGGCGCCCGCCACCTGTGGTCGAACCTTGGGGATCAACCACGAACTGTTCCACATCATACTTGTCGCTGTAGAAATCCTGCACCATCTCATACAGATTGCCGTGCATGTCATAAAGTCCCCACGCATTGGGTTTCTTCTGCCCCACCGGGTGCGTGCGTTGACCGGAATTCGCTGCAAACCAAGCGGCTTCTCCCAATTCCGAGTCCTTGTCGGTCGTGTTGAACTTCGTGGTCGTGCCGGCCCGGCAGGCGTATTCCCATTGTGCTTCCGTCGGCAAACGCACGATCCTGCCAGTTTGTTTCGATGCCCATTTGCAGAATTCCTGGATGTCGTTCCATGACACCACACAGACCGGATGATCATCCACCTGGGTGAATTGAACCGGCGTTCTCCAGTTTACGCCGGGCACGGGTCCCCATCTGCCATTGGTGGGCATCCAGCCGTTATTGAACCTCTCCGCTTCGGTCTGATACTGCGTCTCGGCGACGAATCGTTTGAACTGAGTGATGGTGACCTCATACTTGCCCATGTAGAACGGGGCGCTGATTCGCACCTTGTGAACGGGTTTCTCGTAGCCAGGGCCGTCGTTCGATCCCATGATGAACTCGCCCGCTGGAACGAGGGCGAGTTCCATCTTCACGCCGCCGCCGAGGTCGAGGGAGGTTTCCTTCGGCAGGTCTGTCGGAGTTGCGGAGGCAGGCGCAGCGCCGAGCACGTCCGGGCCGAGACAGACCCGAAAGCCGTGTTCGTCATCCGAGATGGACGGACCGAAACTGTAGCGGTAGGCACACCGAGCAACGGCGAGATTGCGGCGGAATGCCCCGCCCCGCAACACCCGCGTGCCGGGATTGCCCGTCCACAAGTCTTCGTGTGCCCCCGTCGCATCGAATTCATCCAGACACCACTCATCAACATTGCCCAACATGTCCGCCAACCCAAACCCGTTCCGTCCTCGCGCTCCAAACGCATCCGCCGGCGCCATGAACTCATACCCGTCGTTCTTCTCACTCAAGTTCAACCGGCCCTTGCCGTCCTCCTTCGCATCGCCCCACCAGAATCTCGTCTGGGCCCCGGCACGGCACGCATACTCCCACTCCGCCTCCGTCGGCAGCCGAATCATCTGGCCCGCCGCGATCCGCCCCGCTTTGCGCTCGCGCTCCGTCGCCCATTGGCAAAACGCCACCGCGTCGTTCCAACTCACGCAGGACACCGGATGATTGTCTTGCGGCGGCGAGCCAAGCCCCTGGTCACGCCAACTCAATCCGTCCACACGACCCCGCGATTGTCCTTTCCGTAGGGCGTAATCCACGAAGCCCTTCTTTTCCGCCTCGCTCTTATATCCCGTTGCGGCGACGAACTGCTTCCATTGGCCCACTGTCACCTCCGTCCGGCCCATCCAGAACCCATGTTTGATCACCGCCTTACGCGGCGCTTCTCCCTCGTGCTTCACATAGTTTTCCATCGCGCCGTTGGCCACTGCCCACGCCTGCTCCTCCTTCGTGCTGCCGAGCATGAGCTCGCCGGGAGGGATGGACACGAGTTCCATCTTCACGCCGCCGCCGAGGTCCAGGAGCTTCGTTTCGCCGGGCTGTGCGGCGCTTGCCGGCGCGGCGTCAGGCAGTTTGCCCGCGTCCACCTGTTTCCAAAACTCCGCTGCCGGCAGCTTGTTGATCGTCTGGAGCGTGGCGATGGACCGCACGATGGTCCGGTTCGGCTCGCGCGCGAGCAGGTCGGGTTCGCATTCGAGGGATTTCAACGGCATGTCTCGCAACGGCGAGAGGTCGCTGACCTTCGCTTGCCCCACGTGCAGGCTGGCCAAGCCCAGGCCTTTGAGCGGCGACAAATTGCTGACCGACACGTTGTGTAACCTCAGACTTCTTAACGTCGTCATGCCCGATAGCGGCGAGACGTCGCTCACTTGTCTGCTTGAGACATGGAGTGTCTCCAGCGGCATCCCTTTGAGCGGGTTCAAATCGGTGATCCGTCCGGCTTCGAGAAGCAAGTATTTCAGCGGCATTCCTTGCAATGGCGAGAGGTCGCTCACTTCGTCCATGTGGTGGAGTAAAAAGCGTTCCAGTCGCAAGCCTTTCAGCGGTGTCAGATCGGCAGCCTTCGCCTCGCCGAGTTCGAGCCATTTCAGCCCTGACAAGGCGCGGACCGGCGACAGGTCCGTCAGTTTCCAGGCGCTGAGGAGCTTGAACATGGACACCTGGCCGTCCTTCACTTCCGAGTCAATCGTCGCTTGGGACGGATCAAAGTCGGGATTCAGTTCCTTCAGCTTCGCCACGACGCGCTTGACTTGCTGCTCCGCCGACAGCGCGGCGACTTCGCGGAGGAAGACGGCGTCAGGCGCGGAAGGAGCCAGGCCGGTCAGCGGCTTGGTGCGAATGTTGCGAAACTCGACGCGGCCATAGCGGCCTTGCAGCATGATCGGGCCGGGCTGATCCACGTTCTTGTCGAGCGCATCGCCTGTGGGCTTGGTCAACTCGCCGTAATCAATGACTTTCTTGCCGTTGAGAACCACTTCTACGTGCTTGCCGCGAATTCCGGCGGACAACGATTGCCACTCGCCCGCCGGCTTGCTCGCGTTCTCGCTCGGCGTAATCACCTTGAAAATGCCGCCGCTGGTCTGCCCGCCGGACGGCTGGCCGAAGTCGTCGTAGATTTGGATCTCGTATCGCCCCCGCAGATAGACGCCGCTGTTGCCGCCGGGAGGAATCTTGAACTCGCAGTGAAACAGGAAGTCGGTGAACTGCTCCTCCGTGATGAGGTCGGTGCCGGCCTGAGTGTTGACCAGCACGCCATCCTGCGCGGTCCACGCGTTGTATTTGCCCGCGTCCCGCACTTTCCAGCCTGACAAGTCTTTGCCGTTGAAAATCGGCCTATATCCTTCAGGAAGCGCAACACCATCGGGTGAGGATGCGCGGCCTGCAAACCACCACACCGCGCCTGCGATCAGCGCGACCGCCGCCACACCACCCATTACCAGTTTCCAATTACGAATCGCCAACCCCGGCTTTGCCGCCGGAGCGGGCTTTGGCGTCTTTGCAACAGCGGGCTTTGGCGTTGCCGCAGCCACCTTCGTCGGCTCGCTGGCGCTGGCGGGCGGCGCGCTCACTACCGGCGCAAGTTTCTCCCGCACGCGGATCATCTCCGCGATCAATTCCTCGTAGCTCGCGAAACGGTCGTTCCGGTTCTTGGCCAGCATCTTGCCCACCAGCATCCCCAGCGGCACCGGGCACGACGACCAGACCTTGAAGATCGCCGGCGGCGGATCGTTGACGTGCTTGGTGATGACCACCAGCGGATCGCTGCCACTGTAGGGCGGCCGGCCCGTTAGCATGTGGTAAAGCGTGCAGCCAAGACTGTAGATGTCCGTCCGGAAATCAATGTCGGCGGCGCCGCGTGCCTGCTCCGGACTGATGTAGTGCGGGCTGCCCATCATCATGCCGGTCTGCGTCAGGTTCGTCGTTGCCCCGCCGACGGTTTTCGCGAGACCGAGGTCTCCCACTTTCACCTCGCCGGTGTTGGAGAGGAAGATGTTCTCCGGCTTGATGTCGCGGTGAATGAGCTTGGCCTTGCTCCAGGCGTATTGGAGGGCTGTGGCTACATAGACGGTAATGGCAATGGCCTCGCGCGGGTCAAGTTTGCCGTGGCTGTCAATGTGGTCGCGGAGCGTCTTGCCTTCGACAAACTCCATTGCGATGTAGTGGGTGCCGTCGGATTCGCCGGCAGTAAAGACCTGCACGATGTTCTCATGATTGAGGGCGGCGGCGGCGTTGGCCTCGCGCCTGAAGCGGGAGACGAACATGGAATCGCTGCTGAGCTGGGACGCCATGACCTTCAATGCGACGAGACGGTTGAGCGTCGGCTGGCGCGCTTTATAGACCGCCCCCATTCCGCCTTCGCCGAGCTTGGCAAGAATTTCGTAACCGGCAAATGTTTGGCCCGTAAGATCACTCATGGCAGCCCGCTCTCTTGGGACGAGCAGTCTAGCAAAGCAAGGTGGTCGGTCAAGGTTGGCCTATCTTGTTTCATTTCGAGGACGATGGTTTGATGCGAATGTCGCGACAGTTGATAGTCTAGTTCTCTTTCGCAAGCAGCGGCTTAATGCGGAGGTTCCGGAAAATGACACTGCTGCCACCCATCAGAAGGATGGGGCCGGATTTGACCACGTCTCCGCCGAAAGAGCCGCTTGATTCGTCCAGCCCGCGTCCGTCAATCACCTTCTTGCCGTTGAGAATGACCGTCACGGTGCTGCCGACGAGCCTCACATAGAGCGCCTGCCAAGTGTCGGGCGGCTTGCTCGCATTCTTGGTGGGCGCAAGCAACTCATGAACGCTGCCGCTACAGGTGACGGACGGTGGCTGACCTGCGTCGTTCAGAATCGGGATGCGGTAGCGACCGCGCAGGAGCACGCCGCTATGGCAGCGACGAGAGGTTTTGTATTCGCAGTAGAACTCGAAGTTGTCGAACTGTTGCGCCGACACGATATCGGAGCTGGGCGGGGTGTTGATCATCGTGCCGCGACGCACGCGCCAGCCGTCTGGCAGGCTCGGGGTCCGCGCCCGCCAACCGGTCATGTCTTTGCCGTTGAATAACGACTTGAAGTCGGGTGCCGCCTTCACCGCGCTCAGGACGGTTGAAGGTGCCGCCGTGGCCAGGTTGGCGCGCTTCCAGAACGTCGCCGCCGGCAGGTCGTTGATCCTGGCGAGCGTTCGGATGTCGCGCAGAACGGGGCCGTCGCGCACCATCATGAAATCGCAGCGCAGCTCACGCAGCGGCGCGCCTTTCAGCGGAGTAAGATCGGCGACCTTGCTGTTCTGGCACCACAACACCGCGAGCGGCATTCCGTTCAACGCGGAGATGTCTTCGACCGGCGTGTCGTTGATGCCCAGGGTGGCCAGGCGCATGGCACTGAGCGGCGTGAGGTCTTTCACGAGCGTCCCGCCGCAAGTCAGTCCGGTCAGCGGCATGTCTTTCAGCGGCGACAGGTCCTGAAGTTGCGGGTTACCGTGGCAGGACAGCCACGTCAGCGTCATGCCGCTCAGCGCCGACAAATCAGCCAGCGCGCCCTGCTCGCCGGGTTTGGCTGGCGCGAGCACGAGACGCTGGAGGCTTTTCAGCGTCTTTATGGGCGTCATGTCGGTCACGCCCACCGTTGGAACCAATGAGCCTGTTGTCGAGATTGTCAGTTCCGCCACAACATTGTTTTCGATCTTGTAGCTCCCCTTGCCACTGAAACCGGGATTGAGTTCCTGAAGCCTGGCGATGACTCTCTTAACCTGTTCCTGTGGCGGCAGCGGGGCTACTGCGGCTGCAAACGCCTCGTCGGTCATCGGCTGCTCGCTGGGAACGGCGCTTGAAGGCATATCGAGCACAATCTCCTTGCTCCCGACTCTGGCCAGGGTCGCGCGAGGAGCCATGGGATTGTCGGCTGGCGCTTCCGGCGCTTTCGTGTCACCGGCTGCCGGAGCTGGCGGCGGCTCCGGTGGCGCGATGGGAGTCGTCATAGGCTTCGGCTCAGGCTGCCATGGTTTGGAAGCTGGCGGAGTATAGGCCGTCGTCGTATCCGATCTGATCGTGGCGCGCGCAACCTCGCGGCGCGGTGTCGGAGTTTGCGCGAACGGCGTGACGCGCGGAGAGGAATCATCAACACGCTGCTCTTCCTGCGGCGAAGACTGGATCGCAGGTTTCTTCCAAGGCGCCCAGACGAGCAAGCCTCCCAGCAAAACCACCGCGGCGATTCCAGCACCAATGAAGATCGGCGACCGGTTCCAAGCGACCGGTTCGGCGGCGCTCTCGTTTTCAGTCTGTTTGGCTTTTGATGGCTCGGCAGGGATGGGTGCTGTCGCGCCCGGCGCTGCCGGGGGAGCAACTTTCACGCGCTTGAACTCCTCGCGCACCTTCACCATTTCGGTGAGCAGATCGTCGTAGCTCTGCGGCCGGTCGCGGCGCGATTTGGCCAGCATTTTGTCCATCAACCGGGCGAGCATGGCCGGACAAGTCGGCCACGCCTTGAGAATCGCCGGTGGCGGATCGTTCACGTGCTTCTTCGCAATGGCCGCTGGAGTATCGCCATCATAGGGCGTCTTGCCGGTAAGTATGTGGTAGAGCATGCAGCCGAGGCTGTAAATGTCGGCGCGACAATCGAGTTCCTTCACGCCACGCCCTTGCTCGGGACTCATGTAATACAGCGAGCCGGGCACCTCCGCTTTCGCGGATGCCGCCGTGCCTTGCGCTTCTTCCAGAATTTTGGCCGTGCCAAAATCGCCAACCTTCACCTCGCCGGAGCCGGTTAGAACGATGTTGTCGGGCGTGAGTCCGCCGTGCGCCAGCTTTGCTTTGTTCCAGGCGTGCTCGAGTGCCTGGGCCACATAGAACGTAATGGCGAGGGCTTCGCGCGGATGCAGTTGACCGCGCCGCTCCAGCCGTTGGCGCAGCGTCCGGCCCTCGACAAATTCGAGCGCGACGTAGCAAGCGCCGTCCGCCTCGCCGGCGCTGTAAACCTGCACGATGTTCGGATGATTGAGGCCGGCAGCAGCGGCGGTCCCGCGTTTGAAGCGGGCGACGAACTCGGAGTTCTTGCTGAGTCGCGATGCCAGCACCTTGAGCGCAACGAGACGCTTTGGCGACGGCTGATACGCTTTATACACCGCGCTGCTGTCGTCCTGGCTCAGCTTGGCGAGGAGCGTATAGCCTGCGAAAGTGCGGCTTTCGCTTTTCGCCGGGATCGCGGTTCGTTGCCGCGTTGCCTGTTTGACTTCCTCGCGCACCTCCAGCAGTTCCTTGATCAGGTCGTCATAGTTGCGGTGCCGGTCGGCAGTCTGCCTGGCCATCATTCTCCCCAACAACCGGCCCAACGAAGCTGGGCATGTCGGCCAGACTTTGGTGATGTCCGGCGGCGGCTCGCTGACGCGCTTCGCCAACAGCGCCTTCGCGTTGTCGCCCTCGTAAGGCGTCTTGCCGGCGAGCATGTGATAGAGGACGCAACCAAGGCTGTAGATGTCGGCACGGAAATCAATCTCGCCCGCCGCCTGCGCCTGTTCCGGACTAGTGTAGTGCGGCAACCTTGACGCCGCTGTGGCCGCCGGCTTTGCCATGCCAAGACCATCCAGCTTCACATCGCCGGCCTTCCGCAAGAAGATGCTCTCCGGCCGGATATTGAGATGAGCGAGTTTCGCCTTGCTCCATGCGTAGAGCAGCGCACGCACCACGTAAAACGTGATGGCCAGGGCTTCGCGCGGTTCCAACCGGCCGCGCCGCGCGAGCCGCTTGCCCAACGTGTCACCCTCGGCAAACTCCGTGGCCACGTAGTGGATGCCTTGGTGTTCGCCGGCGCCATACACCTGCATGAGGTTTGGGTGGCCGAGATCCGCGGCGGCCGCCGCCTCGCGCTTGAAACGCTTGAGGAATTCCGCATCGCCCGCGAGACGCGGTTCGAGAAGTTTGAGCACGACGACCCGGTCAGGCTTCGGCTGGCGGGCCTTATAGACAGCGCCCAAGTCGCCGTCGCCAAGTTTGGCGACGACCTCGTAACCGGCGAACGGTTTGCCTTCGAGATTGGTCATGGCGGCGAACCCGGTTTTACCACGTGCGGTGTCAGCCGGGCTGGACCGACAGCGGGCGCGCAGGCGATGGAGTTCTGTGGCGCGCGAATCTGCTCGCGCACTTCCAACAGGTGGGCGATCAGGTCGTCATGGCTCGCATGGCGCTCATCGCGGTTTTTCGCGAGCATTCTGTTGACAAGCAATACCAACACCGCCGGGCAACCGGGCACAGCCTGTGCAATGGCTGGCAACGGGCCGTAACAATGTTGCGTCATCACTTCGACAACATTCTTGCTGTTGTAGGGAACCGCTCCGGCCAGCATGTGATACAGCGTGCAGCCGACGCTGTAGGTGTCGCAACGGAAATCGAGGTCCTTGTGGCCAAGCGCTTGTTCGGGACTCATGTAATGCGGCGACTCCATCGTGGTGCCGGTTTTGGTCAGGCCGCTCGCGTCGCTGCCGAGGCGCTTGGCGAGGCCGAAGTCGCCGACCTTCACATCGCCTTCTTTGG
The DNA here is from genome assembly GCA_026397915.1 of Verrucomicrobiota bacterium. Lineage (GTDB taxonomy): Bacteria > Verrucomicrobiota > Verrucomicrobiia > CAIQCK01 > CAIQCK01 > CAIQCK01. The sequence continues at coordinate 50,679 of JAPLTX010000044.1, read as the reverse complement.
AGAGAAAGATGTTGTCAGGCTTGATGTCCCGGTGAATCAGCTTCGCGGTCGCCCATGCGTATTTGAGCGCCTCGCAAACAAAGACGCAAACTGCCAGCGTTTCGCGTGGATCGAGACGACCGCGGCGGTCGAGCTTGCCTTGGAGGGATTCGCCATCAATGAACTCACACGCCATGAAGTGGACGCCCTCGCTCTCGCCAGCGCTGTAGAGTTGCACGATGTTCGGGTGATTGAGTTGCGCCGCCGCCGTTGCCTCACGCCGGAAGCGGGCAATGAAATCCGGATTCCCTGCGACACTCGGAGAGATCACCTTGAGCGCCACGAGCCGGTCCAGCATCGGCTGGCGGGCTTTATAGACCGCGCCCATCCCGCCCTGGCCGAGTTTGGAGAGGATTTCGTAACCGGCGAATGTTTGGCCTTCGAGATTGGTCATGACCGTGGTTGTGGTTGACACGCTACTGCGCGGCGCGGCCGCTCTTGATCGTCTTGAGAGTCGAAATGGATTTCAGGATTCCCCGGTTTGCCGGAGTCGCGGCCACGGCTTCATCGCACCAGATCGTCGTTAACGGCGCGCCCCGTAACGGAGACAAGTCCTGCAATGGAACGCCTTGGGCCATGAGAGTGTCCAGCGGTGCGCCTTTGAGCGGCGACAGGTCGCTGACCCGCGTGTGGCCGATTCCCAGATGGCTCAGCGGCATCCCGGCCACTGGCGACAGATCGCTGACGTCACAGCCAGGCACCCGCAGTTCTGTCAGCGACAAACCTTGCAGCGGCGTCAGATCGCAGAGCTTGGATCGCTTCTTGCCGTCGGTGGAGGCGATGCACACGAACCGCCGCAGCTTGGTCAACGCGCGCACCGGCGAGATGTCGGTCACGTTCAGCGCCGAGATTTCCAACTCGCTAACGTCACTCCCCTCGATCTTGTGCTTCTCTTTGCCATCGAAGTCGGGGTTGAGCTTCTTCAACTCCGCCACGACGCGCGCGACCTGCTGCTCCGCCGGCAGCGCGGCGACTTCCCGGACGAAGGCGTCATTCGCGCCAAAGCGTGTGAACTCGCCCTTGCCAGCGATTTCCCGCATTTCGATGGCACTGAAAACGGCTTCGCAGTCGTGGGGACTAACGCCAAATACTGGACGGGTAATTTTATTCTCCGAAAGAACCATGTTCTCATGTTGCGTCACGTCCTCCCAGTTTCCTTCCCAACGGAACACTTCCTCCCCATCCAAGGTGACAACCATACCTTCGTCGCGCACTTGGATGAGCACAGCTTTCTCCTGCCCCTTGGGCAGCCACGAGGGCCGTTCTCTCCGGGTTTCATTGCGGGGGGCCGGTTTCCCTTTCACATTTGTGAGTCCTGCGACCTTGACACCCTTGGCAACCAGCAAGTCATTGATGTTGAAGTAGTCAAACAGCACAGTTCCCCCTGTGATGCCCTTACGGAAGAGGAAGAAGATGGCAACGTCCCGCCCATCGCCACGTGTGACGCGGAAGCGGAGATCATAGTTGCCGCCCCTATAATCTACGGGCAGTTCGCAGAGGGACCAAGGGGTGCGCTTAGTGCAATAAAGCCTGCCGTGTTCCACCTTCCAGCCGCCAGCGATGCCATCGCGCTTGGGATCAATAAGTGGGATGAGGCTCTTCCATTCGGCAAGCGGCAGCACTGTTCCTGTGCCCGCTTCTTTGCCGGACACATCCACGCCGCAACACACTCGAAACCCATATCGGAAATCAGCTGTGTCCGCGGGTCTCCCGTCACGCGCGGCGCATCGGTTGGCTTGCGGCATGGACGCAAAGTCACCACCCTTGAGGACGCGCATGGACGAATCGTCCATGTAAAGCTCAGTGTGCGGACCTGCGGGGTCGAGATTATCAAGGCACCAATCCCATGCGTTGCCTGCCATATCGGCCAGACCGAATTCATTCCGGCCTCGCTCGCCAAATTGGTCCACGGTTACCAGCCCGTCATCAGCATTCATGGGCTTGCTCCAATTGAGCCGACCCTCGCCATCTTCCTTGGAATCACCCCACCAAAACTTGGTGCCTGGTTTGCCGCCGCGACACGCATATTCCCATTCCGCTTCGGTGGGCAGCCGCATCATGCATCCGGCCGGCAACCGCCCAGCCTCACGCTCGCGCTCAGTCAACCATTTGCAGAACGCCGTGGCATCTTCCCAACTGATGCACACAGCGGGATAGTTATCCTGAACGGGGTTGCTGAATCCCAAGTTGCTCCAACTCGCGCCTTGAACTTGCCCACAACTGTGGTTGACCCTTTCGTGTGCCATGGCCACGCCCTTTGTCTCGGCCATAGTTCGGTAGCTGGTTGCATCCGCAAACTTGCGCCATTGTCCAACAGTCACCTTCGTGCGGCCCATCCAGAAACCGCTGCGAAGCGTCGCCTGCCGCGGCTGCCGCTCCCCTTCCAATCCCACGCGCTTGAGGGCGGAACCACGCACGCCCATGTTTCCTGGCATGACTGCCCATTCGCGCTCCTCCTTCGTGCTGCCCATCAGTAACTCGCCGGGCGGGATATAGACCATCTCCGCGCCGACAGCATTGGTGAAGACCGAGCCGAGTTGCTTCGATGCGGTGGCGGCGGAAGCGGTCATGGCAGTTGCAGTGGTTCCCATCGGCTTGATGCGGATGTTGCGGAAGCGCACGGGACTACCGTAGCCTTGCAAACGGATCGGGCCGGGTGCGGCGCTTTCCTCCTCCCCCTTGCCGGTGTTGCGAGCGATCTCAACATCGCGATGAATAGTTGCGTCATTGTGCACAACGCTCAGGCGGGCGTTGGCGGTCTTCGCCCCGGCGGCGTCGAAGCGAGCGGCACGGAAGCTGATGTCGAACGTCTGCCATTCGTCCGGCGGTTTGCTCGCATTCTCAGTCGGCGCCTTGAGCTTGAAAATCGCGCCGCAGGAACCGTCCGTCGCCGGCTTGCCAAAGGATTCCAGAATCTGCAGTTCGTAACGGCCCTGGATATAGACGCCGCTGTTGCCCTGCTTACGGTCCTGAGGGCAGGCGAACTCGACGTGCAATTCGAAGTCCTGGAACTTCTCCCGCGTATCGAGATCGGTTGCGCCGGCCACCAACGCGCCGGCCTCCACCCGCCAATCGCATGGCCCGCCGTCGCTCCTCTGCCATGCCAACGTGTCGCGGCCGTCAAAAAGCGTGCCGAACTTCGTCGGAGTTGGAGCGGCTTCGCGAGCGGTGGTGTCTGCGACAGGGGATGCAGGCCCGGCTGCCGGCAACGCGCTGATGGCGAAGATGCCGACGGTGAAATGACTGCGAGCATCCCGTTCTGAAACCCCTTTTGCCGGCGTTAGCGAATCAAACGAGAAGGTCAGAGAACGTAACGTCCGCAGCGGGTCGGCGGGAATTCGCTGGGCAAACATCTCTGCGATTCGGACTCCCCCCGGATAGGTGTCGCGCGAAGTGGCAGCGACACGGAGATCGGCGGGCAACGGGCCAGTTCGCCCACGGGGACTCCAGTCAAACACAGGCATGGAGACGGTTGTCTCCAAGCCCGTTTCGTAGCGGAGCAAGACACGCAGAGTTCCATTGCCGTGGCACGTAGTGTGCAAAATAACCAGTTCCGAGTAACGGCCGCGCTCGCCAGCGGTCAATTCAACGGTGACCGGCTGCGGCTGGCAGCCCTCCGGACCGGAGAGGAGCATGGCGTTCTTGGCCGGCGGCGTTCGCACTTGGAAAAACCCCGGCGGCGGCGTATCCGGGATCTGCACACGCCCGTCGTCGGGAAGCCCCGGTTCGGGATGGCCGTTCTTGCGCAGCCAACTGGTGCTGGCCAATCTTCCGCCGTTGAATGTGAACTGGTCCGACGATTGGCGCTCAGCGGTGCTGATGATATCGGCGTTGCATGCCGTGGCAATGTCCAGCGGCAGCCAGGCGGATGCCATTGGCGGTGCGACGGCGGTTTCGCGAGGGGTGGCGGTGTCCACGGCTAGAGGCAGCGCTGCGGGTGCCTGACCGGTCGTCGCTATCGCCGGCTCCTCGCCGCGCGGAGACGGTCGGCCAACAAACCACCACGCCGCGCCCGCAATCGCCGCGACGGCTGCAAGTCCAGCAGCGGCGTAGATCAGCTTCCGGTTTCCGGGCGACGGGGCGGCGACCGTCTCTTTCATCGCCGGCGGCGCGAAGCTTCTTGCCGCCTTTGCGCCGGAGGCTGGTGTCACGCTCTTTGGTTGCGCTGCCGCGGGCGTCACTGCCACGGCGCGCACGGATTCCATGTTTTTGATTTTCTCGTGGACCGCCAGCAGGTCATCAACCAACTGCTCGTAGCTCTGAGGCCGCGCGTTGCGGTCCTTGGCCAGCATCTTGCCCACCAACATCCCCATCGGCATCGGGCACCCCGGCCACGTCTTGAAAATCGCCGGCGGCGGGTCGTTGACGTGCTTCATCATGACCGCCATCGAACTGTCGCCACTATAGGGCGTCTTGCCCGTCAACATGTGGTAGAGAGTGCAGCCCAAGCTGTAGATGTCGGTGCGGAAATCCACGTCCTTCAACCCTGTGGCCTGCTCCGGGCTGATGTAGTGCGGCGAACCCATCGCCGTGCCGGTCTGCGTCAACTCGGTGGTTTCGCCACCAACGCTCTTGGCCAGACCGAGGTCGCCCACCTTCACCTCGCCGGAATTGGAGAGGAAGACGTTGTCGGGCTTGATGTCGCGGTGGATGAGATGGGCCTTGTTCCATGCATACTGAAGGGCTTGGGCCACATAGACGGTGATGGCAACGGCTTCGCGCGGCTCGATGCGTCCGAGCCGGTGCAGGCGTTTTTGGAGCGACTCGCCCTCGACGAACTCCATCGCGATAAAGTGAACGCCGTCGGCTTCGCCGGCGGTATAGACCTGCACCATGTTGGGATGGTTGAGGTTGGCGGCGGCGGAAGCCTCGCGAACGAAACGGGCGACGAAGCTGGGATCTGCGCCGAGGTGGGATGACATCACCTTGAGTGCGACGAGGCGGTTGAGCATCGGCTGGCGGGCCTTATAGACCGCTCCCATGCCGCCTTCGCCCAGCTTGCTGAGAACCTCGTATCCCGCGAATGTCTGACCCTCAAGATTAGTCAAGGCCGGCTCCTTTGTCGCGCAGTCTAACGCCGCAAACGACACGGTCAAGCACTGGCTGGCGACGAAGAACACACAAGGGAACAACTCCTCGCTCCGATATCCGGCTGGAGTTTGTTCCGTGAAACAGTTGAAATACTCAACGTGGACAACATTGAGATTCGGAAACACTTGGAGGCAGCGGAAGGCTACGCTGCGCTCGGCATGCACGACGACGCGCTGGCGGAGGTGGACGCGCTGCTGGCGCAACAACCCGATCACGAGGACGGTATCAGCGCGAGGGCGTTTATTCTGCTCTGCGCGCACCGCTACGCCGACGCGGAGCCTTGGTTTGAAAAGCTGCTCGCCGCGCAGCCGAAGAACGTGGACGGCTGGATTCAGCTTGCGTATTGCCGGCGGCGAACGAAGTCGCTGGATGCGGCCATCGAAGCGTTGGAACACGCGCGGCGCTTGCGCGCCGACCATCCGCTGGCCAATTATAACATGGCGTGTTACCGCGCCGTGCAAGGCCAGCACGAGGAGGCGCTGCGTTTGCTGGAGAAAGCCGTCAGAAAGGAAGCCGCGTATCGCCGGCTTGCGTGCGAGGAAGAAGATTTCAACAGTATGCGGCGCCTGCCGGAGTTTTTGTCGCTGACGGGACAGTCGTAGCGCGTGTCTGCGGCCTGGGAGCGCGGGCATCCTGCCCGCCTTCGGTGGTTATTCGACAGTGCCGCAACACGAAGAGAAGCCATCGTGGTTTGCATGCCCAAGCGGGCGGATGCCCGCGCTCCCAGGTTGGCGGCACCTTCCATTCCTCGTTCACATCTTTTGCCGGCAGTGGAACCTGTTGAAACCGCCCATGAGTCTGCCGTGATGTTCTCCAGCCGCCTCATTTTCTCTATTGGCAGGCGGCGCCGGCATCGGTAAGCTGGACAACGATGACCATCGCATTAGGCTACGTCTTTCTCTTGTCGTGGGCGTTATGGATGGGGGCGATTGTCTTTTTCCTGTTCGTAGTCGCGCCCACGGCATTTCGGACGTTGGAGGTGGAACACGCCGGCAAGTTCATCCGAGCCGTGTTCCCGCGCTACTATCTGGTCGGGCTGGTGTGCGCCCTGTTTGGCCTGATGAGCGGCGGGCTGCTGATTGCCATGCGGTTCTGGCCATGGAAAGGCGGCTCAACGGTGCTGGTGCTGGTGTTCGGAATGATGGTGATGGTGTTCTGGGCACGGCAGCGGCTCGTGCCGCGCATGAACTCGCTGCGCGATGAGGCGCACGAAGCTCGCGAGAAGGAGGACGAAGACGCTCGCGAGGAAGTGCTGCTGCGCTGGCAGCGGCTGCACCGGTTGAGCGTGCGGCTCAACCTGCTGGTGCTGCTGTTGGGACTGGCGGCCGGCTGGGCGTGGCTCAATTGCTGGCTGGTGCTGCCGGGGCGCTACTAGCTTCAGCGGCGCCCGCCGCCACCCGCAAAATACAGGGCGGACCGATCTCCGATTTCATATCCACGTAGCGTTCGATCTTCTCGACGCGAACGTGATGACGCTGACCGCCGATTTCGAAATCCGCCTCGTCGCCCGCCTTCTTGTTCAGCAACGCCTGGGCGAGTGTGGTCTGGTAACTGATAATGCCACGGTCCACGTCGCTGTCCCACGCTCCGAGGATGGCGTAACGGACCGTTTTGTTCTCCGTGAGATCGGCAAGCGTGACGACGGCGCCGACACCGACCGCGTCGGTCTTGGCGTCGGCGAAATCCGTGCCGCGCGAGTTTGTCAACATGAGTTCCAACTCGCCCTTGCGCGCCATGAGGACCTTCTGCATTTCCTTGGCGGCCTTGAACTCGAAGTTCTCGCGCAGATCACCGTAACTGCGGGCAATGGCAATGTCGCGTGTGTTGGCCGGCATGCGCTTGGTGATCAGCTCGTCGTATTCGGCTTTCCGCTGCTCCAGGCTCTCCCAGGAAACAGTGATCGTCTGCTGGCGCGCCTCGGCCCCGCCCGTCAGCAGCGCTTGAATCTGCGGATACACCTTGATAATTCGCGCGAGCAACGAGCGGCGATCCATCTCGCCAATGGCCGGATGCAACAGGAGCTTGCGGGCGATGTCGCGCACATCCTCGATGTCCGTCTCGCGCAACAGATCGCCCAGCATCGCGTGGTCGTTGACAAACCATTCCAACAGCAGGTTTTTTTTCCGGCCGGTGTCAGAGTGCTCGCGCTGGATGGCTTGGAGAATGGCGCCAGCCAGCCGCACATTGAGCAACGGCCCGATCGTCTCGGCGAACGCCTGCTGGTTGCGGCTGCGACAAATCCACAGCAACAGTTCATTGGTGGCGGATTGCTCGCGAACGACTCGATCCAGAAACGCGCGCACCGCGTCGCTCTGGCCTTCGTTGGTCAAAAACTCAATAATGTCACCAGCGAGCTTCGCGTCGGCGCTCAGCAGAATCTGCCGCAGCGTGTTGTGCCACGTGTCCGGATAGGCGGTGCGCAGGTGCGGCAAAAGTCGCTTCTGCTTCGCAGACGGCAACGATTGCAACAACTCGCCCAGATGACGCACGTTCCGGACCACCTCATGAATCTGCTCGACGGTATGCGGGGTCTGGTGACCGCAAAGCCCGGCCAGTTCGTCGCGCACCCAGATTGCTTCGAGCGTGGTGGCCGGGTCGCGGTGCGGGGAGGCCTCGATCTCGTCGCTAAGCGCGTGAATGACCGAACCGAGCACCGCTGCCACGTCGGGCAACAGGTCCGCAATGCGCAACAACTGTTCCGCTGCCTGGAGTTTTTGTTTGAGGTTGGCGCCAGCGGCAAACAACCTGAGCAGTTCCTCCTCCGGACGCTGCGGCTTGTCGCGCAGCACGAACGCCTCGGTTTTCTTCGCTGGAACGCCGAAGTGCGGATCTTTCTTCATCGCGCGCTTGGCGCCATCCCACCACTTTTTCCAATCCGCCGTGGCAACAACCTCCGGGCACAACGCCGCGGCAATCGGCTCCACCATCGCCTGGCCGCCAAAGCTGCCCAGCACGACGCGCATCAACTGCAACGGCTGCCCGGCTGCGAGCTGCTTGAGCGCGTCGAGGCCGACCACCTTCTGGACGAGAATGTGCCCGGCCGGCAGAATCTCCAGCGACTCGGCGGCGTAGCGCGCCTCCATGGCGTGGCCGGCCCTGCCTTTGAAGTCTATCTGGAACTTGCCCATGATGTGGTCGAAGCTCGCCACCTTGCCAAAGCCCCAACTGCGATGGATGCAGTAAGCGCCGGGGTCGAGCTTCTTTAGAGCGTCCACGTGGCGGGCTTCGGCCTTACCATCGTCGAGTAATGATTGGATTTGATCGTCCGTCATGTTGAAAAGTGGTAGAAGTTATCGCGTGACTTCAACCAATCCAAGAGAAATTGTGTTCGATCTGTTGTGCAAGTGGGAGCGAGGCGATCGCGCGGCCGACGACCTGCTTCACGTTGCGCTGCAAGGGTCGGCGTTGCCCGCGCGTGACCGTGCGCTGGTAACCGAGCTGTTTTACGGCTGCTTGCGCCAACGAGACGCACTCGACTGGCTGATAGCCCAGAAGGCGGAACGCAAGCCGCAGCCGGATATTGCCGCGCTGGCGCGGCTCGGTTTGTATCAACTGTTCTTCCTCGACCGCGTGCCGGCGCACGCTGCGGTAAACTCAACGGTGGAATTGGCAAAGCGCGCGTCCTCAGGACGTCTGGGCGGGTTCCTGAACGGACTTTTGCGAAACGCGCAACGGGACCGCCCGGCACTGGCGGCAGCGCTCCAACGCCAGCCGCTGGCCGTTCGATGTTCGCATCCGGATTGGCTGGTCACCCGATGGCTGGCACGTTACGGCGAAGCGGACACGCGCGCGCTGCTCGACTGGAACAACCGTCCGCCGAAGATCTTCGCCCGCGTGAACACGCTGCGAACCACCGCCGACGCGTTGCTGGCAAAATGGCGCGTGGCAGGCGTCGGAGCCGAACTCGCGGGCATTGCGTCCCGCGCGCTGCCAATGATCGAGGTTCGCGCTGCCGATTCGGCAGAACGGCTTCCGGGGTTCGCCGAAGGGGAGTTTTACATTCAAGATCCAAGCACGCTGCTCGCCGTGGAGTTGCTGGGCGCGCAACCGGGCGAGCGCGTGTTGGACGCCTGCGCCGCGCCGGGCGGCAAAACAACCTGTCTGGCGCAACTGATGCAGGATCGGGGCGAGATCGTCGCCGAAGACTCGTCCGCGGACCGCCTGAAACAAGTGGTGGTGAATTGTTCGCGCCTGGGCGTTGTTTGCGTCACCGTTCGGCAAACGCGCCCAGCCGATTCAAGCGAGACATGGTTTGATCGCGTGTTGGTGGATGTGCCCTGCTCCAACACCGGCGTGTTGCGCCGCCGCGTAGACGCGCGCTGGCGCCTACGCCCCGATGACATCGCCCGCCTGGCCGCAGAGCAGTTGAAGCTGCTGCAAACGGCGGCGCGGCGGGTCAAACACGGGGGCGTGCTGGTCTATAGCACGTGCAGCCTCGAACCAGAAGAGAACCGCGGCGTTGTGGAGGCGTTCTTGAAGTCCAGTGCGGAATTCACGCTCGACCGCTGCGCTGAGACTTTTCCGCCGCGCGATGGACTGGACGGCTCGTTTGCCGCAAGGTTGATCCGCGCCGCGCATTGATGCCCGCAACGCGAGCGCGCCCAACTAAGGTGACTGCGCGGCCGCAGGCACAGCTTTCGCGGCTGGACTGAGAGAACCGCCGGACGGGGCGTCCCCGCGGGCATGTGGAGGACAACCGTGGCGCTTGCGCAATTCCTCGCGCTCCTGCGGACTCAACTGCTTCCAGCGTTGAAGATTCTCCTGAATCCGTTGTTTCTCTTCGGGCGACATGTTCTGCCACTGCTGCAGCCTATGCTTCAACTGCTCGCGCTCGTCCGGCGGCATCTGGCTGAACTTCTGATAGTTTCGGTTCAGCAACTTGCGCGCTTCCGGCGACAGCTTGCGAAGCTGCTGCCATCGCTCCAGCAATTTTTGCTGCTCGGCTGGCGGCATCTTCGCCATCTTTTCACGCAGGCGCTGCGGGAGGTGTTGCGGCAACGACACACTGCCCGAAGTGTTCGTTGAAACCGGTTCCGCGCCCGCCCAGCCCGACCAGAAACAAACAAGGCATCCCAGAGTCAGAGCGAAGATGAGACTTCTTGAACTCATCAGCTATTCCAAAGCGCTTTCAGCATCTCTTCGATCGGGTCGTGGTCCGAAAACGGCGCGATCCGGTCGAGATTCGCAATGATGTCGAAGTCTCTCAGCAAATCCAGATGTTGCACCACGGGTAGATTGACCGCCAACTCCTGGTTGACGGCCTGATCGGCATCGTGCTGAACGTTCATCCAAACGCCGATGCTCGCCGCGAAAAGCATCACGGCCGCCGTCGCAGGCGCGACCCAACGCCACGGCAAGGGGAAGAACCATGGGTGGGCGGGCGTCTCGCGTTCCACGCGGTCGAGTTGGCCCATGACGCGAGCGACGAAATTCGAGGACGGTTCGATCTCCGTAACGGACACAAACGCAGCCCACGCACCCTCGTAATCGCGCCACGCAGCGCCGCAGTCGGGGCAGTCCTCCAGATGTTTGCGCAGCAGCGTCTCCGTCTGGGAGTCCAACCGCCCGTCCAGCAACCGGTCAAATTCAGCTTGGCATTGTATGCAGTTCATTCTCGAAAACCTCACCATTTCTAACACCTCGATTGTTTGAAGGTTGCTAAAAATATTTCATGGACGCAGATACGGTTTGAGTTGGTCGCGCAGTATCGCTCGCGCTCGATGGATGACGGATTTCGTGGCCGACAGCGAGCAGCGCATCACTTTGGCGATCTCCTCGTAGGGCATGTTCTGATGACGCAACAGCAGCATCGCGGTGCGCTGCGTTTCCGGCAAAGCCGCCAGCGCGGTGTCCACCTGCTTCCGAAGCTCGGCAGCCAACGCCTCCTCGCTCGGCGGTTTCGCCCGCTGGTCGGGAACCTGCCATACCGACTCACCGCCCTCAGCGCCATCTACGATCGGCTTGTCGAGCGAGTCGGCGGGATGCCGCGCGCGGCGGCGCACCTCGTTCAGACACATGTTACGCACGATGGTGAAGAGCCAAGTGGAGAATTTCGCCGTTGGCTTGTAACGGTCGCGAGACTTCCACACTTGCACGAACACATTCTGGGCAAGGTCCTCCGCCTCCGTCGGATCGCCAACGCTGCGATAGATCGTGTTGATCACCGCCCGCTGGTATTTGACCACAAGCGCCTCGAACGCGGCGCGGTTGCCGCGGCGGACCTTCAACATCAATTCTGTATCGGGATCGACAGACATGCGAAGTCTTGGACACGTTCCGCCATGTAGAACGTTCACTGCGCGGTCGGAACTAAAGCCGCCTCATGGCGTTTCACGTTGAGCGGAGCTTAGCATAGAAGCGGGAGCAGACAAAAAGCTTTTCACCTCCAAGTCGTCCGGCGACATCCTGACCGCGACAGCGCCACGCAAATCCGTGCGCAGAACCCGCGCGCCGTGAGTCGCGATCCGCTCAAGCATTGGCAGCAACACCGATGAGCGCGAGGCGGAGTCGCCGCAACTGATGATGACCCATTGCGGTGCCACGGCGTCCAAAAACCCGTCCGTGCAGGAGTCCTCGCGGTTATGCAAGCCCTTGATCAGAACGTCGCTACGCAAGTCCACCTTTGCCGCCAACAGTTCGTCCTCAACCGTTGCGCCGATATCCGACGCCAGTAACACGCGGTGCAGGCCGCAGCGCAACTGCATTACCAACGCCGCGTTGTCGCTCAGCACAGGCAGCGGCCCGGCGCGCGGATACAGCACGCGCAACTCGGCGTCTTCGCCCAACGGCAGCGTCGCGGGTTCGATGAGCCGCGACGCCCGAAAACCCGGTAGCGGCCCACCCGCAACGCGCGTCCAGCGGCTTTGGCCGTTGTCAAAGATCCTTCTTGGTCGAAACCCGTCAAGCACCGCGCCGACCGCCCCGGCGTGGTTCGCGTCGGCATGCGTCAGGATGAGCGTCTCGATCGAATCGCAACCCTGCGCGCGAAGAAACGGCTTGAGCATGAAGTTGGCAGACTTCGCCGGGCCGCAATCAATGAGAGTGTCATGTTTCTCGCCGGGCAAATCCAACAACGCCGACGCGCCATCGCCGACACTAAGAACCGTCAGCGTGACAGTCGGCTCACCGTTGCGGGCGGCCAGACCGATCGCCAGCGCACAGAGCGCCGCCGCGCCGAACCCTGCAAACCTGTGTGCGAGCTTCCTGACACCGGCCCAGAGAAACAACCCCAGTGCGCCGTAAAACGCCGCTGACAACCAGAGCGGGGGTGTCTTGACATAGACGAACGCCAGTGGCAGACGCTCAAACCAATGGCTCACGCCGAGCATCAGTTCCATCAAGAAGTAGTTGGCGTTGTTGAGCACCGCCGCAAGCGGCTGCCAGAGAAGGTCCAACAGAAACGAGGCAAAGCCGATGGTGATGGTCAGTGTGCTCAATGGCACAATAACAAGGTTGGAGAGGAAGTTGACTGCCGTGAACAGGTGAAAGTAATGCGCAATCAATGGCATCGTCCCAATACAGGCCGCAACGGAGACGGCAAAGGAAGCACTCACGATTCGAACGACGCCATACCAAGTCTTTCGCCAACGCGGCAGCAGGGTCCTTGGCAAATACGGATCACAGACGAAAAGATCGGCAATACGGCCAGGAAAGTGCGACATCGCTGTGGCGGACAATGGATTGTTATCGGCGTGGCGGTAAAGCGTCCGGATAAGAAATCCAGGACCGGGAACGAGGAGGACGAGAGCGAGGACGGCCGCATAGGAAAGCTGGAACCCGGCCTCGAACATCTGCATCGGGTCGCAAATCAGGATGATGACGGCCGACGCGGCAAGGCTGTTCAGCAGGTCGGTGGGACGCGGCAAGCTCCAACCGATGATCACAACTGCCGCCATCAAGAACGACCGCACGGCGGACGCTGGCGCGCCTGTTGCGATGGTGTAGAACAACAGCAACGGCAAAGCGATCAGCGCGCAGCCGAGACGGCCGACGCGGCAAAAGCGCAGCAAACCGACGAGAATGCCAGCGATCACCGCAACGTGCAAACCGCTGACGGCAAAGACGTGCAGCGTGCCAGTGCGCATGAACGGTTCCGAAAGTTCGGCGGTAAGCCCGGGGCGAAAACCAACGAGCATCGCACGCAGCAGGCCGACGATAACCGGCTCGTCACCAACCTTGCTTGTTTCCAGACCGCGCGCCGTGCTGGCGAGAAAACGACGTTGCATCCACATGCCGCACTCCATCCACCAAGAAGCCTCGTGGCCGAGCACGCTGACAGCGGCAGCACTGTGAATGCGCGCCTCGTAGAACACTCCACGCCGCGCGAGATAAGCGCGGTAGTCGAAAAGTCCCGGATTCGCCGATGCTGCGGGCCGTTGGAGCAGCCCGCGAAGCTCGATCCGGTCGCCGTAGCGCAGTTGATCGTCCCCGGGCGGCTGGTCAAGCCAAACAACGGCATCACCCGTCGCCATCTCCCAGCCATTGCCGCGGTCGAGCGCGCTGACGCGGATAGAGAAGAAGTCCCGTTCCTGCTGGCCACGAGTGCGCTGACAGACCTTGCGCACCGGTTCCGCCATGATCGTCGCGCGCACAACAACATTCTGCGGACGGTCACCGAGCAAACGCAGCAGGTGGTTGGGCTGCGGATAAGTGTTCGCCAGTCGGTGCGCAAGCAACCCGCCGAACAGAACCATCGTGTAAAACACGACGAGACCCATTTGGCGATGAAGGAAAAGCGCCGACCCGACGACGGCGATTGAGAACAGAATCCACGAAGCGGCGAGAGGCAGTGGAACCCACTCGCCGAGCGTGATGCCAACACAAAACACTGCAGCAATGCCCACCAGCGGGCGCTTCATGCCGGAAAACTAAAGGCCTTGGCGGCAGTAGGCAAGCACCGAGTCCGGCGTTGCAATGATGCGCCCCGACGAATAGGGTGAAGCAAACTCGTTGAGCAAATTTGCGGAGAACGATACATGGAAAATGTTTTGATTATCGGAACCGGTTGCGCAGGACTGACAGCAGCTCTTTACACAGCACGGGCGAATTTGTCGCCGCTCGTGCTGGCAGGCGCCGCGCCGGGCGGACTATTGACCACCACGAGCATCGTCGAAAATTTTCCGGGCTTCCCCGACGGCATTGACGGGACGGAGTTCGTGATGCGAATGCAGAAACAAGCCGAGAAGTTCGGTGCGCGCATTACTTATGACACGGTGGAAAAGGTGGAGTTGTCGCAGCGGCCGTTCCGCGTGACGGGGGGCGACGGCATCATCGAAACGAAAGCAATCATCGTCGCCACCGGCGCGAGTCACCGGCACCTGGGGTTGGAAAGCGAGCGGGTGCTGGAGAGGAAAGGTGTAACCTATTGCGCGACGTGCGACGGGGCGCTGCCGATGTTCCGAAACAAGCCGCTGGTGGTCGTTGGGGGCGGCGATTCGGCGTTGGAGGAGGCGAGTTATCTGACCCGATTCGGCTCGCGTGTGTATGTGATCCATCGCCGTGACGCGCTGCGCGGTTCAAAGATCATGCAAGAACGGGCACTCAAGAATCCGAAGATCGAGTTTGTGTGGAATTCAGTGGTCACAAACGTGCTCGACGTGAAGCAGGAACGCGTCACGGGCGTGGCGTTGAAAGACGTGAAAACCGGTCAGGCGCGCACGCTGGAGTGCGCCGGCGTTTTCATCGCGATCGGTCACGCGCCCAACACGCGCTTGTTCGGCGGCCAGTTGAAAATGGACCCGGACGGCTATCTCATCTGTCAGCAAGGCACAGCGACCAATGTGCCAGGCGTCTTCGGCGCGGGCGACTGCGTGGACCGCACCTACCGGCAGGCAATCACCGCGGCGGGGTCGGGTTGTGCGGCGGCGATTGATTGTGAGAGGTATCTCGCGAGTCTGGAATCGTAAGCGATTCCATTTGAGCAAAAACGCAAGAGGCGACTCTTGCGAGTCGCCTCTTGCTCGAACAATCTTTCAGTATCTTGCCGGTCAACGCACCGGCTGTGAAGCGGACGTGGCTGCCGGCACAGTGACGTTGCCCTCGGCCGCCAGATAACCCCACGGATACTCCTGATCCATCACCGGCTTGAAGTCGTTGATGGGGAACGGGAAGGTCAGGAACTCATAGGTGCTGCAGAGGTATCGGGCACAGGTCATCCCGAGACCTTTGGCAAACCCCACAGTAACCGCCATGCCGGGGCCGTCGTTCACCGCGGACTGATACATCTGGTTTGGCAACTCCAGCCAGCCAAACACAAGGCCGACGATGCCGCGGGTGAACTTTGCGCCTGCGGTTTGGTTGTCAACAGTCGGAGGGGCATCAGCCGCGAAGAGACTGGCCGCGCCGAAGCTGATAGCTCCAGCCAGCGCCAGCACTTTGAGGGTCAGAGACATCTTTTTCATGGCATTCCGTTGAATATATTTGGGTTCGTTTTTGTTGTCTGAGACTAACGCACAGGCGCGGCGGTTGTGGCAGGAACCGTGACCTCGCCTTCGCCGGTGAAGTAACCCCAAGGATAGTCGGGCTTGAGAATCGAGTTATACTCGTCCGGCGCCGGGATCGGGAACGTCACCAAATCCCACACGCCAACCAGCGTGCGAACGACGACCATGCCGATGCCCTTGCCAAATCCGACCGTAGCACCCATGACCCATCCGTTCTTGGTGCCTTCCTCATAAATGTTGCCAGGCAGTTCCAGCCAGCCCATGGCGCATCCGGCGATGCCGCGTCCAAACTTGGTGGCAGCATCTTGTGCTTGAGCGGTGCTCGGCAAGCTTGCCGCCATCACGCCAAGTCCCAGAACCACCGCGAATCCAACACTCTTCAGTTTCATGTTTTTGTTTCCTCCGTCTGTAAGATAACTGCAAAAGCCTAGTCAAACACGCTCACAAGTCAAGCTCTCTGCGTCAAGTCGTCGCAAACCGGACTATTTCTTTGTGCCAGACGCCGGGGCTTTGTCCTCGCCGCAAAAATAACCCCAAGGGTATTCCGGATCAATCACCGGCTCGTATCCCGGCTGGATGTCAAACGGGAATGTGAATAACTCGTAAACTCCAACCAATCCTCGAAACGGCATCATGACAAAGCCTTTGGCAAAACCTTTGGTCAGGCCCATCAAAACGCCCTCTTTGTTGCTGACGTCCACCATGTTGCCGGGCAACTCCAGAAGGAAGAAGACCATTGCTGCCGCGCCACGACATGCCTTGTCGCCCATGTCGTAAGCTTGCGACGGAGTGGCCATGACCATTGTCAGGAATGCAACACCGCACGCGATGCTCCAACCCAATGTTTTCGCTGGCTTCATAGTTGACCTCCAAGAACGCAGCTTCCTCATTAGAAGCTGACGCAAACAATACCGGTCTCCCCTGCAACCGTCAAGCATTCAACGACTTTCGATCGGAGCGCGTCCCCCAACCTTCCCCGTCGCCGATACCGCTGAAACATATTGCCGTGCCCTGCCCTTATCTTATTCCGGCGCGCAACTCTATTTCAGTCGGGCGAACGTCTTCTGTAAGCTGGCAAGTGGCCCCGCGTTGCCGGCTGCGGCTCGAGCAGTGTCTATCAGTTGCTGTTCCCGGTCATTCTTCGACGGCTGTTTGGCTTGATAAAAGACGCCAAAAACACCTGGAAAAGGCAACGTCGCCAACTTGTAGGCGGCCGCTTCATCGCTTGGGTCATGCCGCTTCTGATCCTCCGGTGTGCCATCGTTCTTCTTCTCTTCGATGATCGTAAATTGCCCGCCCTTGCGAGGATTGGCCGCGTCGAACGCACCAGGGTAAAACTCAACGCATTCACTCAGACACTCGATGAATGAAAAACCGTTGTGATCCATCGCCCGCTCCATCATCTGCAACGCATGCTGCGGATTGGTGTGGCTGGTGCGCGCGACAAACGTCGCGCCGGCGGCAATGAGCTTCTTCATCGGGTTTGTCGGCGGATCAACCGCACCGGTCGGATCGGTCTTGCTCTTGAAACCGATCGGCGACGTGGGCGAGGTCTGCTTCTTCGTCAGACCGTAAACATAGTTGTCCATGACCACCAACGTCATGTGAATGTTCTTGCGCGCGGCATGTTCGAGATGGTTGCCACCAATGGAGAAAGCGTCGCCGTCGCCGCTGAACACGAACACGTGCAGGTCCGGACGGCTCAGCGACAGCCCGCTGGCCAAGGCCACCGCCCGGCCGTGGATGAAATGCACACCGTGCGCTTGCACAAAGTAAGGGAAGCGGCTTGAGCAGCCGATGCCGGAAACGGTGGTAATCTTCTCCCGCGGAATCTGTCGCCGCTCGCAGAGCCGGAAATAGAGGTCCAACAGCGTGAAGTCACCGCATCCGGGACACCACGTCGGCCGATCGCTCTTGAGGTCCACCTTCTTGTAAGGCGCGGGCTGGACTGGCTGACCCGGCGCTGCGACGACCGCCGCGCCAGCGATGGCATTGTTTGTTGCGTTGTTCATAGCACCTTGAATTCTTGATGTTAAAAATCGGGTTTGCTGCCGTTCGTCTAACGAGCCTGTGCGTGAACCGCTTCGAGGATTTCACGGACCTTGAAGCTCAGCCCGTCGGCCTTGTTGATGCCTCCGATGCGCGGGTTGCAATAGCGGCTGCGGAGGATCGCGGCGAGCTGGCCAAAACCGTAGAGGCCGCTGTCGTTGTTCTCGACGACCAAGATACGCTTGAACCGGTCGAAGATCTTGTCCAGACCCGGCGGCAGCGGGTTCAGGTAACGGATACAAAGCGCGGACAGCGGCTCGCCGGCGGCGATGGATTTCTCTGCCGCTTCGCGCGCCGGGCCATAGGACGAACCCCAACTCACCAGCAACGTGTCGCCTTCGGCCGGGCCGAACACCTCGGGCGTCGGCAGTTTTTCCGCGAGCTTCTGCAGCTTGCGACGGCGCTTGGCAGTCATCACCGAGTGGAACTTTGGGTCTTCGCCGGGATGTCCCGCCTCGTTGTGTTCAAGACCGGTGAGGATCGGGTAGTTGTTATTGGCGATGGGCGTGCCTGGCGGAGCGTGATGCGGAATGCCCTCCGGCGTGTCTTCATACGGCTTGAAGTCCGCGCCGCGCGGCGTGAAGTCAATTGGCATCTCTCGCACAATTTTGTCCAAATCAGGCTCTTCAAACGCCTCCACGCGGAAACCGATGGCCTGGTCACTCAAGATGATGACCGGGCTGCTATAGTGACGGGCGAGGTCAACCGCCTCGATGCTCGAATAGAACGCATCCTCAACATCGCGCGGCGCGATGACGATGCGCGGGCAATCGCCGTGGCCGCCGAAGATCGCGATATTCAGGTCACTCTGCTCCATCTTCGTCGGCAGGCCGGTGGACGGTCCGCCGCGCTGCACGTCAATCACCACCAGCGGAATCTCCGCCATCACCGCCCAACCAATCGCCTCGGTCTTCAGCGATAACCCCGGCCCGCTCGTGCTCGTCACCGCCACGCGCCCACCGTAGCCGGCGCCGATCGCCGCACAAACCGCCGCAATCTCGTCCTCGGCTTGCAGGAACATGCCGCCGTATTTCGGCAACTCCGCCCGCAAAATCTCCATGATCTGGCTCGATGGCGTGATCGGATACGCTGCGCCAAAGCGCACGCCCGCGGCGATCAACCCGTAGGCCATCGCCTGATTACCCGCCATCACCACCAGCGGACGGCCGGTGCGCCGCTCGTTCGGAATGAATCGGAAATTTTGCCCCATCCGACCAATGTCAAAACCGTAGCCGGCCCGGAATGCATTGAACGTCGCCTCCATTGTGCCCGCATCCCGTTTGGCGCCCCAGTCCTTCAGCATTGCCTCCAGCTTGACCGTATCCAGATCAAACATTCGCGCGATGAGGCCAAGCAGAAACATGTTCTTGCCCTTGTCGCGTCCCTTGCCGCCGACCGCCTCAATAGTCAATGAAGTCATCGGCACACCGACGCAGGCGAATCGTTTGTCATCAAGGTTGGGCTTCACCTGGTCCGGGTCGTAGATTAATACGCCGCCGTTGCGTAGCACGCCGATGTGCTGTTCGTAAGAATGTTGGTAAAACGCCACCAGCACATCCACTTCGTCGCCCACCGACAGCACCTCGTCCGAACCAATCCGCACCTGATAAATGGACGGCCCGCCGCTGATCGTCGCCGGGATGGTCATATAGCTCATGACCTCCTGCGCGCTGCGGCCGCTGTAGCGCGCCAGCAACTCGCCCACCGTCTGGATTCCATCCTGTGAATTACCCGCTATGCGGATCACCGCATCCTTGATGGGGACCGCATTGGCCACCACCGCCGTGCCGCTGTTGGGATTGCTTGTATTGCTCATGAAGAACTCGTTTGTTCGAATCTAGCGCACTGACCATGACACTTCCACTCCCCGCAGCCCAAGCCGCCAGGTTGGAAGCAAAAGTGGCCAAACAGAAGCACACGCCTCACACCCTGTCAACCCCGCCACCTATGCACTTTCCCCTCAAAAACACCCGTGGTCCACGACCAGCCGTTGGCAAAACAGTGCCGGCTACTCTAGGTGCCGCATCCACCGCTGCCCGCACAAGGAGCAGGCGCCTTATTCCAGCGACGGCAAGTAGTCGCGCGTCAAAGCTTCCATGGATTCCCAGATGTGGGAAACGTCGTTGGACATGACGACCAAGTCGCGCTTGGTGCCGTGAATGTCCTTGACGTGCCCTTTGAGCACGGCTTCGGAGCGGAAGCCCAGTTTTTCAAACGCCCGCTTGGCGGCAATCTGGTTGTCCACGACCGAGACGACCATTTTCTCAAGGCCCGCGTCCAGCGCGAGCTTGACCAGCTCGTGCGCCAACACAGTGCCCAAACCCTTGTGCTGATACTCGCGCGCGACGGCGACGCGCATTTCGCCAACGTGGACCGACCAGCCGTAGAGTGGGCGATAGAGCGTGGCGTTTCCAACGATACCAGAACCGTCCTCGGCCACCAGCGGCAGCATGGTCTGATAGTCAATCTGTCGAACAAAACGGTCGAGCCATTCAGGCCGGGTCACGTCGTCCCGCAGGAACAGCCGGTCCTCCTCTGGCAACGCGCGGAAAAACTTCAGCACTGCCGGGCCGTCCTTGGCGTCCATCGCGCGGACCTGCGCCTCGCTGCCGTCGCGCAGCTTGGCCTTGATCGGATATTCTCGGAGATTCATGACGCTCCCTGGGTTTGTTTGGCAAGCAGTTCGCAACCAAAATCGTAGCCGCGCCGAAACGCGCGCAGGTTGAGGTCCTGCGTGCCTTTCGGGACGGAATCGAGCACGGCCTTTTCGACGGATTCGTAGCCGAGCACGCCGCTGACGCCGGCGAAGAAGCCAACCATGACGATGTTGAGCACCAGCCTGCGGCCGAGTTCCTCGGCGAAGCGCGTGGCGGGAATGCCCAGCGCCCGCGCGCCCGCCGGCAGCGGCGGCATCTTGGGAACCAACTCGCTCTCGTAGAGCACCAACCCGCCCGGTTTCAGTTGCGGCACGAACTGCGTGGCCGCGTCCTGCGACATCAGCACCAGCATGTCGGGCTGCTTGACGTAGGGATAACCGATCGGCTCGTCCGACACCGTCACCTGCGCGCTACACGCGCTGCCGCGCGCCTCCGGGCCGAACGCTTGGATGAGCGTCGCGTGTTTGCCGTCGTAGATCGAGGCGGCTTTGCCGATGATCATGCCGCAGAGAATCACTCCCTGTCCGCCGAGGCCGCCGACGCGGAGTTCAGTCTTTGACATGGTTGCCTCCGTAGCGTTGATACTTGTCGCCAAAATATCCGGTGAAGTGTTCGTTCATCGAATCCAGCCACGTCTGGCGCTCGCGGTCCACGAACTTGCCAACCACGATCTCGCCCTGGAAGGTCAGGCCGACGTCCTTGGTGCTGGCGCCGTGTTTGACCACGCTCTTCTCTTTGAAATACTTGAGCTGCTCCACGCCGTCCCCAAGCTTGTTGCGGCGCGAGTAAAGCGTCGGGCAGGGCGCCATCGCCTCGATGAATACGAAGCCTTTCTTGGCCAGCCCTTCCTTCATCGCGCGGGCGAGTTGCTTGACGTGATAGACCGTCCAGCGCGCCACATAGACCGCCCCGCAAGCGTCGGCGATGAACGGCAGGTTGAACGAGTCCTCGAAGTTGCCGAACGGCATCGTGGAGACGGTCGCGCCGCGCGGCGTGGTGGGCGCGACCTGGCCGCCCGTCATGCCGTAGGTGTGGTTGTTCACGCAGACAACCATCAGGTCCATGTTCCGGCGCGCGGCGTGGAAGAAATGGTTGCCGCCGATGGCGAAAAGATCGCCGTCGCCGGAATAAACGACCACCTTCAACTTCGGGTTGGCCAGCTTCAGCCCCGTCGCGAACGGAATCGGCCGGCCGTGCGTTGTATGGAAGGAATCGAGGTTCATGTAGCCCGCCACGCGCCCCGTGCAGCCGATGCCGGAGACGATGGCGACATTGTTCAGGTCCAGACCGGACTCCTCCAGCCCGCGAACGAAACAGTTCACCGTCGTGCCGATGCCGCAGCCGGGGCACCAGATGTGCGGGATACGCTCCTTGCGCAGGAACGGCATCACCGGGTTTTCCATCGCGAGATCCGGCGTCAACTCAATGTTGCACGCGTCAGCGACGCAACTTTCATTACTCATCGGGCAGCCTCCAAAATCTTGGTCAAAATCTCCTGCGGCTCATGCACGGTGCCGCCGGGGTGTGGCACGGAAATTACGCGCGTCTTGCCGGCCACGGCGCGCTCCACTTCGAGCACCATCTGGCCCATGTTCAACTCCGGCACCACAAACGCCTTCACACGCAGGGCGAGTTGTTGAATCACGCTCGCCGGAAACGGCCAGGCGATCACCATCCGCAGGTGGCCAACCTTCAAACCCTGCTTGCGCGCCTCCTCGATTGCCGGCCCCGACACCCGCGAAGTGATGCCGAAGGAGACCACCACGATCTCCGCATCCTCGAGATGCTCGCCGCGCACATCAATCAGCTTCTCGCGGTTGTTGCGAATCTTGCCCAGCAACCGCTCCATCATCCGCTTCTGCGTCGGCGGATTCATCGCCGGGTAGCCGCGCTCGTCGTGCGTGAGACCGGTGATATGAATCCTGTAGCCGTCGCCCGCCTTGACCATCTCCGGCACCATGTCGTCGTCGGCCGCGTAGGGTTTGTATTCGCCCGGTGGCTTGCTCGTCCAGCGCCGCTCCATCACCTCGATGGCCGACGCTTCGGGAATCACCACCCGCTCCGTCATGTGGCCCACCACCTCGTCCATCATGAAAAACACCGGCACCCGATATTCTTCGGCAAGGTTGAACGCCTTGATCATCAGGTCGAAACATTCCTGCGGCGAGTTCGGCGACAGCGCGATGATCTCATAGTCGCCGTGCGAACCCCACCGCACCTGCATCATGTCCGCCTGTGCCGGCAGCGTCGGCAAGCCGGTGGACGGCCCGCCGCGTTGCACATCCACGAACACGCACGGCGTCTCGGTGATCGCCGCGTAGCCAATGTGCTCCATCATCAGCGACAGGCCGGGGCCGGAGGTGACGGTCATCACCTTCTTGCCCGCCCAGGCCGCGCCGAGGATGGCGATGGACGACGCGATTTCGTCCTCCATCTGGATGAACATCCCGCCGATGAGCGGGATGCGCTGGGCGAAGCGCTCCACGACTTCGGTGGACGGCGTGATCGGGTAACCCGCCACAAACCGGCAACCGGCCGCCAGCGCGCCTTCGCACGCGGCGTGGTCGCCGTCCATGAAATGGTTCCCGGTGAGAACTCCCTTGGGGTCGGCTTTCGTGAGATTCACAATGATCGCGGTAGGAAAAAAAACGTTCAGGCGGCTTTGTCTTCGGCCCGCTGGGCCTGGATGCGCTTCTCCAAGTCCTTCAGCCGCACGCCAAAGATGGCGAAGTCCGGGCAATACACCCCGCACAAGTCGCAGCCGGAACAATCCTCCGGCCGCGTCAGCACCGGGAAGTGATAGCCCTTGGCATTAAAGTCCTTGGAAAACTCGATGCACTTGGAGGGACAGAAATCAATGCAGTAGGAACAGCCCTTGCAGACCTCGGTCCGCACAAAAACAGTTCCACGCGCCTGCTTCGCAGGAGTCACAGCAGCCATAGGTAGTCACCTCGCATTATAACAAGACTCGGTAAGCAAACACTCTGGACGCGAAACCGCGAAAGTCAAGGGGCAGCAGCAAAGAAACCCATCATTCTTCCGGCGAATCAATCTGCATCTCTTAATCCCCGCGGAGACATCTACATCGCCTTCCGGATCAACTTCAACAGCTCGTCGTAAGTCTCCATCGCCTTGAACTGCGGAAACTGCTTCTTCACATTCGCCGGCGCGTGGAAGAGAAACCCCGTGTGTGCCTCGATCAGCATCAACGTATCGTTGAACGAATCACCGACCGAGATCACGTTGTAGTTTAGCAGCTTCAGCGCGGCCACCGTCCGCTGCTTCTGCTCCGGGATCCGCAACGCGTAGTTCACAATCCGATCGTTCTCCACCACCAGCCGGTGGCAGAACAACGTCGGCCACTCCAGTTGCCGCATCAACGGCTGGGCAAACTGCTCGAACGTATCCGACAGGATCAGCACCTGCGAAAACGACCGCAGTTCCCGCAAAAACTCCAGCGCCCCTTCCAGCGGCCGCAGCGTCCCGATCACCGTCTGGATGTCCGAGAGCTTCAGCCCGTGCCGATCCAAGATCGCCAGCCGCCCGCGCATGAGTTTGTCGTAATCCGGCTCATCCCGCGTCGTCCGGCGCAACTCCGCAATGCCCGTTTTTTCGGCCACGGCGATCCAGATTTCCGGCGTCAACACGCCTTCCATGTCCAACGTCACGATTGACTGCTTCACGCCGGCATCATTTCAGGAATTTGTTTTCGTGTCTAGCCTGTCGCGATACTTGGCGTCACACGGTCGCCAGCACTTCGGCGGCGTGGCCTTTGGGTTTCACCTCGCGGAAGATCTTCTTCAGGCGGCCGTCGAGGCCGATGACGAAGGTGGTGCGCAATGTGCCCATGTATTCGCGGCCCATCGCCTTCTTCATGCCCCAGACGCCGTAGGCTTGGTGGATATTCTTGTCGGTGTCGGCCAGCAACACGAAGTTGAGCTTCTGTCTCTCGATGAACCCGGCGTGGCTCTTGAGGTCGTCGGTGGATACGCCAAGGATGACGGTGCCAGCCTTGCGAAACTCCGCGAAGCTGTCGCGGAACTCGCACGCCTCGATGGTGCAGCCGGGCGTGTTGTCGCGCGGGTAGAAATAGAGCACCACCGTCTGCCCGGCAAGGTCCTTTAATGTATAGGTCTTGCCGTCGCTGCCGGCCGCTGAGAACGCCGGCGCCTTGTCGCCTTCCTTCAGTTCGCTCATTTCAAGTTCTCCAGTTTCTGCGCCAGTTCGACAATA
Organism: Verrucomicrobiota bacterium; assembly: GCA_026397915.1. Classification (GTDB taxonomy): domain Bacteria; phylum Verrucomicrobiota; class Verrucomicrobiia; order CAIQCK01; family CAIQCK01; genus CAIQCK01. The sequence goes on along the minus strand of JAPLTX010000044.1, from coordinate 26,168 downwards.
AACTCGGTCGGATTGTTGGGGGTAATGACGAAGTTCCGAAACCACCCGCTCTTCCGGCGCAGGGTAACGCTATTCCAGAGTTTGAAGTTCGTCCAATGCTCATTCCAGAAAGCGCCGCCGCGGCGAACATGCTCGATGTCGTCCAACCGGATGCGCCGGACGCACCAGCCAAGGATGAGCACCTCTACAGCCTCGTTGGTGACACGGTAGCAGAGCGTGGCAACGGCGTAGAGCATGCTCCCGATCAGAGCGATATCGGCTCCGAGAATGAGACAGGTTTGGCAGTCGAAGGGGGTCATTTCTCCACGCCGATCTTCGGGCAGAGCTTGGCCAGCTCGCAATGTTCGCACTCCGGACCGCGGGCGTAGCAGCGCCGCCGGCCATGCCAGATGAGCCAATGCGAGAGCATCGTCCATTGGTCGCGCGGAACCAACTTCATCAGGTCGGCTTCGATTTTCTCCGGCGTCTTCTGCTTCGTCAAACCGATGCGTTGCGAGAGCCGGATGACGTGTGTGTCCACGACCACGCCCTCGCTCTTGCCAAACGCGTTGCCGAGGATGACGTTCGCTGTCTTGCAACCGACGCCGTGGAGCGCCGTAAGCGCCTCCATCGTGTCCGGCACGCAACCTGCATGCTTTTCAACGATCTCTACGCACGCCGCCTGAATGGCTTTGGCCTTGTTGCGGAAGAAGCCGGTGCTCTGGATCATCCGCTCCAGTTCCTTCAGAGGCGCAACAGCATAGTCGGCGGCGGTCCTGAAGCGCGCAAACAACGCGGGTGTAACCATGTTGACGCGCTTGTCGGTGCATTGCGCCGAGAGGATGGTGGCGACGAGCAGTTCAAGCGGTGTAGTGAAGTTCAGTTCACAATGCGCGTCGGGGTAGGTCTTGCGCAGCGCGGCGATGAGCTTGGAGATGGAAGTAGCCTTGGTTGCCATGACGGAGGAATTAGCCACAAAACAGCTCGGAAGGCACGAAAAAGTAAACGCGTCGAAGTCAGAGTGTCGGCTTGAGGTGGCTGTGCCGGTTTTTGTATCATTCAACACATGAACACTTTTGGATTTCACCGCGCACTTCTAACCGCGGTTTGGTTTTCCGTCCTTCTTTCGACCTTCGCTCAGCAGGCCGAGCAGCCACTCTTTCGATTCGGCATTGTGGCGGACGTGCAATACGCGAACAAACCGGCGCGAGGGAAGCGTCACTACAACGAGTCGGCGGACAAACTCCGGGCGTGCGTGGCTGACTTCAACCAGCAGCAACTGGCCTTCGTCGCCAACCTCGGTGACAGCATTGACGGTGATGGCGACAAGTCGGCGGCAGACTTGGCTCTGATCGCAAGCATCTTCCGTCAACTGACCTGTCCCGTCCGGCATGTGATCGGCAACCATTGTCTCACGGTGCCGCGTCCCGCTTTGCTGAAGGAGCTTGGGTTGAAGTCACCTTATTACGAGTTCGCGCACGAGCGCTGGCGCTTTCTCGTCCTGGACGGCATGGACGTGAGCTTGAAATCGCCCGACGGCTCAAAGCAAACAAAACAGGCGGAGGACTACCTTGCGAAGAATCCCAAGCTGAACAAATACGCCGGCGCCCTCGGCGAAGAACAGATAGCGTGGTTGCGCGAGCAGCTTGCCGACGCGGCGCGGCAGAAACAGCGCGTGATTGTGTTCTGCCATCATCCAATCCTTGCCGCAGCCAGCAGCCCGGCGGCAGTCCTGTGGAATGCTGCCGAAGTCGAAGCCCTGCTGGTTCAGTCCGGCTGCGTCGTCGCGTGGATCAACGGTCACGACCACAAGGGCGGCTACGCGCTTGCCAAGGGCATCCATCACCTGACCGTTTCCGGCATGATCGAGTCGCCAACGGGCGGCAACAGCTATGCAATCGCGTCGGCGTTTGCGACGCGAATCGCCGTCGAGGGAAAAGGAACAACGCCGTCGCGTGTGCTGGAAATCCAACCGTAGCGACGTCGCTACTGATTCCCTCGCGTCTTGACAATGGCTTGTGTGCCTTCGTCGCCGCAGCCCATGTCCACAAGATGCTGGAAGTCGCGACGGGCAAGGTGGGTGATCGGCAGGTCGAGGCCGAGTTGAGCGGCGGCTTCGAGGGCAATGCGGAGGTCCTTGTTCTGGAGACCGGCCTTAAAACCGGGGCGGAAATCACCGGCGATGGCGCGCGGGGCGAGGTTGCTAAGCATCCAAGAGCCGGCCGCGCCGCTGGCGACGATCTGGCGAGTCTTTTCGAGGTCGAGACCAGCAGCTTTGGCGAGAGCGAGAGCTTCGGCCATTGCGCAGAGATGGATCGCGCCGAGGATTTGGTTGATGGCCTTGGTCATCTGGCCGGCGCCGTTCGGGCCGACGTGGAGGACGGTCTTGCCGAGCCGTTGGAGTAACGGCAGCGCGCGATGGAAGACTTCTTCCTCGCCACCGACCATAATCGCGAGAGTGGCTTCGATGGCGCCCTTCTCGCCGCCGGTGACGGGCGCGTCGAGAAAATGAACGCCCTTCCCTTCAAGGAGCGCGGCGATGCGGGTCGCGGCGGCCGGTGCGACGGTGGAGTTATCCACGACGATGCTGCCGGGACGAACGCCATCAAGAACGCCGTCGGTTTTGTCGTCTGCGCCGAGCACAACGGCTTCAAGGTCGGGAGAGTCGGTGACGTTGGTAAAGATGATGTCGCTGGCTTCAGCAACGGCGCGCGGTGAGTCGGCGACGCGCGCGCCGGCAGTGGCAAGCGGTTCGGTCTTGGCGCGCGTGCGATTAAAAACGGTGAGCGGATAGCCGGCGTTCAGGAGATGGCCGGCCATCGGGCGGCCCATGATGCCGAGACCGATGTAGCCAACGCGTGGACGTGGAGAGTTGTTGTTTTCTGGTTTCATAATTAGAAAGTGGGGTGTGCAAGAAGACTCCAAGAAAAAGAGGTAACGAGACAGGCATCAGTTCCTTCTCATCTGGCGGTTCTTGCCACGACCGCTTTGCCGCGCCTGATACCGGCGGGCGGGAATTCCTCCCACCTATTTCTTGCCGACCGGTTGAGGTGGCGGCAATTTGGCGAGCGCGTCCTTCGCCTTGGCGGCGTTCGGATCGTTGGGGAAGCCCTTCAGGCAGCCTTCATAAGCTTTGCGAGCATCCTCAGTGCGGTTGATTTTCTCCGCCGCTTGGCCGGACATGTAGAGCGCTTCGGCTACGATCTCGTCGAAAGTAAGGTAGAGATCGGCGACTCTGGCGAAGTTGGAGTAGGCAGCCTCGTAATCGGCGGCGGCCTGATCGGGCGTCTGGGCGGCACGCCCCATAAGGCTGTAGCCCATGCCAAGGACGGCACGGGCGCGGGCTCTGCTGACGCCACGCGTGGTGTCCACGTAGTCTTTGTATTTCGTGAAGGCCTCGGTGAATTTGGCTTCCTGGAGGAGAATGTCAGCCATGCCAAGCTGGGCGTCGGCCTTCTTCTTACAGTTGGCGAGGGCGCGCTCCTCCATGCTGAGTTTGTCAGGCTTGAGTTTGCCTTTCGCCAATCCGTCGAGGACATCTGTGAACTTGGAAAATTGTTTGCGGGCGTTGGCGGAGTCCTTCTTCATGAAACAGGCGTAACCGATGCCGTATTGCGCCTCGGCCCACGCGGGCCACTCGCCGGTTTTTTTGGCGACATCGGACATTTTCTCGTAAATGCCAACGGCCTCCGCATACTTCGCGTTGTCAATGAGCGCCTTTGCGTAAGCTTCGTAGGAAATCGCGTCGAGCGGAACGTCCGGGCCTTCCTTGACGGCGCGTTGGAAAGTGACAAGAGCGCGCTTGGGTTCGCCGGTAACGTTCTGCAGGTTGCCGAGGGCGAAGAGGGCGTTGACTTTGAGGACGGTGTTCTTGCCGGCCGGGCCACTGAGCAGATCGTTGTAGTATTTTTCCACGCCGGCGCCGTCAATGATCTTCGCGCGCAGCTTGCTGGTCAGTAATTCGAGAATGCCGCCGGTGGCCGTCGTGGCGGCCGGAGTTTCAGGGAAGTTCGCCATGGTCTGCTCGTAGGCGGCGAGCGCCCTTGCGACAGCATCATCCCACAACTTGGCTTTGTCGGGCGCCATGAGCGCGCGGGAACGGCCCAGTGCACCCGCGGCCGCCCCCCACGTCTGGCCGACGCGCAGCGAAGCTTCCGGGGCGACGCCGCTGGTGGGGAAGTTCTTGGCAACGATCTCAAATTCAGCAGCCGCTTCCGCGTTCTTGTTCTGGACCTGGTAGTTGTAACCGACCCAAAAGTGGGCGTCGGCTTGGAGCGGCGAGTCCTTGAACTTCTGGCTCAATTCCTGGAACGCCTTCGTCATGAGGTCAAACTCCTTGGCTTGGAAGTAAGCCATGCCGATCCGATACTGCGCCATCGGAGCTGTTTGCGGATCGTTCGGCGAGCGGCTGATAACCTCCTTGTAAGCGGCGACGGCCTTACTAAGTGATTCCTTGGCACCGGCAGCGTCACCTTTTTCGAGCGCGATCTGGACCTTGCCGGAGTAAGCTTCACCGAGTTGCAGCAACGCGGACGGCAGCAGCGGGGACGTGGCGAATCGCTCCTTGAATTGGGTCAGTTCCGCAACCGCCTCATCAAACCGCTTCAAGGAAACCAGCGTCGCGCCGACTTGAAGGTTCGCATCGTCTATGAAGTCCTCGTCCGGATATTTCTCGCGCACTTCCTTGAAAGTCTTCAAGGCTTCATCGAGCTTGTTCACCTGGCGATAGACTTGCGCCAAGCGGTGCGTGATCTGGCCGCTGAACTTGCCCTTTCCGGTGTAGGCTTTCTGATACGACTGAATTTGCTCAAGGGCCTTCTCTGCTTCGCCCTTGTTGACCAGGATGGAGCTTTTCGTGACGATAGACTCCTCGGCGGCAGATGTTTTGGGATAATCGGCCAGAACCCGGTCGCACATCGTCAGCGCATCGTCGGGACGCTCCTTCATCCAATAAAGCTTGGCCAACAGCATGCCGTTGTCTTGCGCGATGGAGTCTTTCGGAAACTCCTGCTGGAACTGGTCGTAGAACTTTCTGGCCTCTTCCACGTTTTGAAGCCCCATCTGAACGCGGAAGGTGGTGTCGAGAGTGAATTTCTTGTCTTCCTTGGTCGCATCCGCCGGGAGGCTTGCCAACAGATGGCGGCAGAGAATGTCGGCTTCCAGCCAAAGCTCCTGCGCCATGTAACAGACTGCGGTGCCGAGCCAGGAAGAAATGTAGAGGTCGGGATTCCTCTTGATGGACTCCAGCTTGCCGACTTCCTGCTGCACATATTCCTTGAACTTCACAACCGCAGCGTGGCCGGCGCCACCAACCGCCCTGTATTGCGCGACCATCTTCGAGTAGCTGTCGTTGAGCGTGTTCACCTTCAACTGCTGGCTCTGGATGATCTCCGCTTTTGGACGGACTTGGCGATAGAAGAAGATCGCGTCAGCATAAAGCTTCTGGTCATACCACATCTGCGCCGCACTGATGGCCGCCTCGCTGGCCACCGCCATGTCGGCGCCAGGTTTCATGAGCTGGATAAACATGTCTTTACATTGTTGCAGCGTCTTGGCTCCCTCCTCCTTCTGGCCCTGCTTCATCTGCGCCACAGCCTTTGCACCGAGAATCTTGGCGCGAAGGAAGCGCGACGCCGGAATCTGCATGCTGTTGGGGTGTTGTTGCTGGAAGGTATCCACGTCCTTCATGGCGTCGTCATGCAAGCCGCGGAACATCTTGGCGGCGGCACGGCCAAACAGCGCCTCATCCCGCGCCTCGCTCTTGGTGTAGGTTTTCAGGAACTCATCGAATGTGGCGATGGACTTGTCGAGCGTGACATCCCTGACCTTCGGGTCTTTTTCCAGCTCCGCCTGACGGCCGTAGGCTTGCGCCAACATCAATGTTGCCGCCTCGCGGATCGCAGGATTGGGGAACCTGGGGTCCGAGAGCGGCAAGAGGATTTTAATCGCCTCGGCTTGAGCACCCTTCAGGAAATGCGCGTAGGCAAGCTTGTAGCGGGCCTCGTTGGCACGCACCGAGGCGGTGCGCGTTGTGGCAAACTCCGTCATCACCTTGATGGCGGTGTCGAAATCGCCCTTACTCAAGGCTTCTTCGCCCCGATTAAAAAGCGCCTCGTCGGACTCCGCCGCCAGCGCGCCCGGTGCCATGCCGAGCAACGCCGCCAGCAACAAAGCCGACCACACGCCGCACCGCATCCTTCGCGGTGACGGCCCCACGGCGAGGGAAGCTCTCCTCATAGGGTGCCTTTCGCTGATTATTTCTTTTCTGCCGCTGAAGCGTCTTTTTCCGCCAGTGCAGCCTTGCGACTCAACTTGACTCGGCCCTTCTCGTCCACACCAATGCACTTCACCCAGATCTCTTCGCCCATCTTGCAGACATCTTCGACCTGCCGGACACGGAAGTCCGCCAACTCGGAGATATGAACCAAGCCATCCTTGCCGGGCAACACCTCGACGAACGCGCCGAATTCCTTGATCGTAACGACCTTGCCGCGATAAATCTTGCCAACCTCGATCTCCGCAGCCATGCCTTCGATGATTTCCTTGGCGCGCGCCATGCCGTCCGGATTCGTCGAGAACACGAATACGCTGCCGTCGTCCTCAATGTCAATCTTGCAACCAGTTTCCTCGGTGATCTTCTTGATCGTCTTGCCGCCAGGACCAATGAGCAGGCCAATCTTGTCGGGCGGAATCCGCAGCGTTTCCATTCGCGGCGCGTATTTGCTCAACTCCGGCCGGGGCGCGGCTAGCGTCTGTGCCATGATGTCGAGAATTTGCATCCGCGCGACTTTTGCCTGCGCGAACGCCTGCCGCGTCAGTTCGAGCGTCAGACCCTGAATCTTCAGATCCACTTGGAAACCGGTGATGCCCTGCCGCGTGCCAGCAACCTTGAAGTCCATGTCGCCGAAGTGGTCTTCCGAACCAAGAATGTCGGTGATCAACACGCCCTTCTGACGATTACCCGGCTCAGTGATCAAACCAATCGAAATGCCCGCGACTGGCGCCTTGATCGGCACGCCCGCGTCCATCAACGCCAAGCAGCCGGCGCAAACGGTCGCCATCGAGGTCGAACCGTTCGAGGACATGATCTCGCTCGTGATGCGCGTTGTGTAGGGCCACTTCTCCGACGACGGCAGCACCATCTCCAACGAACGCTCCGCCAGCGCGCCGTGGCCGATTTCGCGGCGACCGGGGCCGGCGATGCGGCCTGTCTCGCCGGTGGAGAACGGCGGGAAATTATAGTGAAGCAGGAACCGCTTTTCCGGCGAGCCGCCGGTGTAGGTGTCCAGCTCCTGAATGTCCGCCAGCGAACCGAGCGTGGTAATCGCCAGTGCCTGTGTCTCGCCGCGCGCGAAGAGAGCCGAGCCGTGCGGACGCGGCAGCACCGACACCTCGGCGCTGATCGGCCTCAACTGGTCGAGCGCGCGGCCGTCCGGGCGGCGGCTGTTGGCCAGCACGTATTTGCGGATTTGCTCATACTGGATCGCGTCAAAGGCCATCTTGACGATGCCTTCCTCGACCTTCGGGTCCTCGGCTTGCGCGGCGGCTAGCAGCTCCTGATAAACCGCGGCAACGGCCGTGATGCGCGCCTGTTTGCCCTTCGTCGCCAGCGCGGCCATGATCTTCGGCCCGGCCACCGTGTTGGCCTTGGCTTGCAGGGCCGCCGGCACGACTCGGAGTGCGACCTGGCGTTTGGTGACGCCGGCCTGTTGCGCGAGCTGCTTCTGCGCGGCCACAATCTGCTTCACGAAGCCCTGGGCGAAATCAACCGCCGACATCACTTCGTCTTCCGAAAGCTCCTGCGCGCAGCCTTCGATCATCACCATGTCGGTTTCGTTGCCGACGTAGACGAGGTCGAGGTCGCTGTCGAGCATCTGTGAATGGGTCGGGTTCGCGACGAACTGTTTGTTGATGCGGCCGACGCGGACGGCGCCGAGCGGGCCGTTCCACGGGATGTCGCTGAGCGTCAGCGCCGCGCTGGCGCCGTTGATGGCGAGGATGTCGGAGTCGTTCTCCAAGTCCGCCGACAGGAGGATGGACATGACCTGCACTTCGCAGAAATAGCCTTCGGGGAAGAGCGGCCGGATGGGGCGGTCAATCATGCGGGCGGTGAGGATTTCCTTCTCCGTGGGGCGGCCTTCGCGCTTGAAGTAGCCGCCGGGAAACTTGCCCGACGCGCTGGCTTTCTCGCGATAGTCCACCTGGAGCGGGAAGAAATCCTTCCCGGCTTGGGGTTTGTTGGCCGCCACCGCCGCCACGAAGACGACGGTTTCGCCGAGTTGAACGGTCACCGCGCCGTCCGCCTGAAGGGCGAGCTTGCCGGTTTCCAGAATGAGGTCGTTATTGCCGATGTTGATACGGATGGATTGTTGCATGGTTCCTGTGGTGCAAGCCCACCCCGCTTCACCGGAAGAGCTTCAAAGAGAACAGCGGCCCCTGCTCTGCGCTCTTTGAAACCTTCCCGTCGTGCGGGCAGGCTGCGTGGGTTGTTGTCGTTTCTGTTAAATTCCCGGCCCTCGCCCCGGCGAAAAAGCGCGAGGCGAGGACCGAGCGGGTAAATTACTTGCGGAGCTTCAGCTTCTTGATGATCTGGTGATAGCGACTGTTGTCGGTCTGGTTCAAATAGTCCAGCAACCGCCGGCGCTTGCCCACCATCATCAAGAGACCGCGGCGTGAGCTGTGGTCTTTCTGGTTGACCTTGAGATGCCCGGTCAGCTCATTGATACGCTCGGTCAGGAGCGCGATCTGGACGTCAGCCGAACCGGTATCCCGCTCGTGAAGCCGGAACTCCTTGGTTATGTCTGTCTTCTTTATTGTGTCCATAAACTGCAAAAGCCGTAGTGCTTAGCGCGTCCGGCTGAGCCGAAAACGCACGCGCATCATACAGAGCACCCCCCTACCTGTAAAGAGGAATTCCCGCTTTTCTATCGCCGGAACCACTCGATGGTGCGGCGGAGGCCCTCGGCCAGTTCGACGCGGGGAGTGCCGTCGAGCAGGCGATGGGCCTTGCTGATGTCGGCCAAGGAGTGAAGCACGTCGCCGGGCCGCGGCGGGGCGTAGGTGGGGGCGATGGCGGTGCCGAGGATCTGGTTGAGGGTGGCGATGAGTTCGTTGACGCTAATGCGCCGTCCGCCGGCGATATTGAAAGTCTGGCCGACGGCTTCAGGGGCGGCGGCAGCGGCGGCGAGGTTGCCGTCCACGACGTTGGCGACGTAGGTGAAGTCGCGCGTTTGCTCGCCGTCGCCAAAAATGGTGGGCGGCCGGCCGGCGAGCAGGCTGGTGATGAATTTGGGGATGGCGGCGGCGTATTCGGACTGCGGGTCCTGACGCGGGCCATAGACGTTGAAGTAGCGGAGGCTGACGGTCTGGAGGCCGTAGGCGCGAGTAAAGAGCGCGCAGTATTGTTCACCGATGAGTTTGTGCAGGCCGTAGGGGGAAATGGGTGTCGGGGTCATGTCCTCGCGTTTCGGCAGGGTCGGCGAGTCGCCATAGACAGCGGATGAGCTGGTGAAAACGAGACGCTGAACGCGGGCGTCTCGGGCCGCGAGAAGGACGTTGAGCGTGCCGTTGACGTTGATGTCGTGGGAGGTGGCAGGGTCGGCGACAGACTTGGGAACGCTCGGCAGCGCGGCGAGGTGAAAAACGACGCGGACGCCAGCCATGGCGCGGGCAACGGCGGCGTGGTCGCGGATGTCGTCGCGGATGATCTCGGTGCGGTCACCCCATGATCGGAGGTTGGCCTCGCGACCACTGGAGAAGTTGTCGAGGATGCGGATGGACTTGCCGTCGCGCACGAGGCGCTCGGCGAGGTGCCCGCCGATAAAACCGGCGCCGCCAGTGACGAGGTATTCAGGCATGGGGAAAGTGAAGGCGTGGAACCTAAAACGTCAGCGGCCAACACTGAGGTAGGTGAATCCGAGGGTTTTCATCGTCATCGGATCAAGGAGATTGCGGCCGTCGAACAGCGTTGGATGTCCAATCAGCGATTTGATCTTGCCAAAATCAAGGTTCTTAAACTCGTCCCATTCGGTGGCGATGATCATCGCGTCGGCACCGCGCACGGCTTCGTAGGGGTCGGGGCAGAGCGTGACGTCGGGCAGCAAGGGCCGCGCCTTTTCCATCGCCTGCGGGTCGTAGGCTCGGATGTGAGCACCTTCCTTCTGGAGCGCAAGGACTAGGTCCACAGCGGGCGAAGTGCGCGCGTCGTCGGTGTTCGCCTTGAAGGCGAGACCGAGGACGGCGATGACCTTATCCTGCAACACCCAGAGCGTGTCCTGGATGCGCTTGACGAAACGCTGGAGTTGGTCGGTGTTGATGCGCTGGACTTCCTTGAGCAGACGGAAGTCGTAGCCAAGTTCCTGGGCGATGTGGATAAAGGCGGAGATGTCCTTCGGGAAGCAGGAACCACCGTAGCCGAGGCCGGCGTTGAGGAAGGCGCGGCCGATGCGCCGGTCGAGGCCAATGCCGTCCACAACCTGCTGGATGTTGGCGTGGCTGGCTTCGCAAAGCGCGGAGAGGGCGTTGGCGTAGGAAATCTTGAGGGCCAGGAAGGAGTTGGAGGCGTGCTTGATGAGTTCGGCGGAGTTGATGTCGGTGACGATGATGGGGGCGTTGAACGGCGCGTAAACCTCCTGCATGGTAGCGACGGGACGCTGGCTGGCGACACCGATGACGATGCGCTCGGGCTTCATCTGGTCCTCGACGGCGCAGCCTTCGCGCATAAACTCCGGGTTGCTGATGACGTCGAAGTCCACGCCGGCCTTGTTGTAGCGCTTGATGCTCTCCGCAACTTTGAGGCCGGTTTTGACCGGCACAGTGCTCTTGTCCACAATGATGCGGTATTCAGTCATCGCGCTGGCCACGTCTCGCGCGACACGCTCGACGAAACGCATGTCCACCGACCCGTCCGGACGTGGCGGCGTGGGCACGCCGATGAAAATGACATGGCCGTGGCGCACGCCTTCGGCCGTGTCGGCAGTGAAGTGGAGACGGCCGGCGGCGACGTTGCGGTGGACGAGCGGCTCCAAGCCAGGCTCGAAGATGGGAATCTGGCCCGCCTGCAACCTGGCGATCTTGGCGGGGTCGTTGTCCACACAAAGAACGTCGTGGCCTTTTTCAGCGAAACAAGTGCCGGTAACAAGTCCGACATAACCGGTGCCAATGATGGTGAGTTTCATACGTCGCAGCGTGTTGAATGTTTGGATTTGGAAAAAGCCGACGGCTACTGGCCGGCGTGGATCCGCATCGCCGGCAATGCTTTCAAGGCGCAGGCAAGGTAGATGTTATACTCGCTGACACCGTTGCCGAATTCCTGGTTGCTCAAGTTTAACGAAACCTCCCAGTCGTGGAGGTCGCGGACAATGGAATACTCCTGCATATAGGCGCGGTTCACGGAAGTGTCTATGGCATACAGAGCCCGGATGGCCCAGTTCTCCGTAATCGCAACGTGACCCGCGAGACTGTAGAAATCGCTGTTGCCGCCAAAAATGCCATCCACATCGTCCACGTATCGTCGGGAAAGTGCAATCTCCCACTTGCGCTCCTTGATGAACCGGATGGCGGCGTTGGCTTCCAGCAGGTCACCCTTGTCTGAAACACGGCTGTCGAAATCGAGGATGAGCCATTTGAACGGGCGCGCTTCCATCTCGCTGTAGATATCACTGACGCTACTTTGGTTCTTGTAAAGCCCACTCGATGTCAAATACGGATGGCTTGTGCCACGCCATTCACCGTAAACGTTCACGTTGACGAAATCCTCACTTTGGCCATCGCGTTTGGTCTGCAACTTGTTGCGGATGCCTGCGCGCACGGTTTGCATGCGATCAATCGCGTCAATCTGGTCGAACGCCGGGAAATCGTTGGGCAGCAGGCGCGTGGTGGCCAGATTGCGGTCGAAACGACCGCTGCTGTCAAACTGGTAGAAGTTGGTCGGTCTGGTATCTGGCGTCGGGATATAAGCGCCGTCCACGACCGGCTGCATGATGTGCCGCAAGCCATGCACGTCCCAGAACGTGTCGTTGACATCATACACACGCGACACCTTGAACGAGCTTTCAAGGCCGAGGGGAAACACCACGCGACCGTCCTGCGGACCGCCGTCGGTGAATCCCGGCGCAGGGCTGCCACCTCGCGTCCGGCTATACCACGTCTGGCGCACGCCGGCGCGCGGCGTCACCGACAACCATCCGAAATACATCTGCGGGTAGCTGATCTGATGCAGCCAGTCGAACCGCGTGACGTTGTAATCGTCCAGCGTCGGCGAGCCCGGAATCAGCGGCGTGATGAAGCTGTTGGAATCTATGCTGGAGAAGTGCTTCTGGAGATGCGCGATGGTGAGCGAGCCGTCGTAGTAAATCGGCGAGCCGAAGAGTTGCTGGCGCTTCACGTCAATGGCCAGCTCCGGGAGCTGCTCGGTGGTGGTAAAGACGGTATTCACCGGCGGCCGCACCCACACCGACATCATGTAACCGGGATCGTATTTCTCAATCTCAAGTGTGCTCTGCGGTTGCACCTCGTGCCGGAACTCGTCACGGAAGAAGTCCTCAATCACCCGCGAATCGCTCTGTCTCTTCACGTTCGCCTTGAACGCGATGTCCTCGCGCAACTGCGTCTGGTTCTGCCACGCCACGCGATAGCGGCTTTTCGGCACCGTCTCGTATGGATTCACCCAGGATTGATTGATGGGCCGGATGTCGTGGGCGAAGTAAGTCACCAGCTTCCCGGTGCCAAGAACCTTGTCGCGGTAATTCACGTCCAAACCACCTGCGAAGCCGCGCTTCACGCGATAATCGGCGTGGTAGGCGCCGGAAAGCTGCTCATTAAGATACCAGTTGTAAGCGGTCAACAAGTAGGGACCGAAACGGCTGTTCGACCCAGGCTCGATTTCAAAGCTCTGGCGATCATTCTTCAGCGAACGACTCATGTAAGGCAGATAGAACAACGGCGTATCGTTCACCCGCAGCGTCACGCCGTGTGCCACGACCTTGTCACCCGGATAGAAGTCCATGCTGCGCGCGCGCAAACCCCAATGCGGCTGTGGCTCGTCGCACGTCGTGACCAGGCCGTTCTTGACGACATACTTCGGCCCCACCTTCTCGATCTTCTCACCATGAACAAACCACGGGTAGTTAAACGCACGGGACTTGTCCAGAATCGTCTGCCCGGTTTCGAAGTTGTAGTAGAGGTGCTCACAGATCCATTCCGTCATACCTTGATAAAGATGCACGTTACCTTCCGCCCAAAGGTCGTGCGTGACGCTGTTGTAGCGAAGGTGGTCGGCCGTCAACCGCATCGCACCGCGGGTCAACACCACATCCTTGTCGGCGTAGGCAATATTCGTGGTTTGGTCCAACCGCAACGTGCCGTCCTCCGCGACCTCGATCTTGACCTCGGCCTTCGGATCCGGTTTTGCAGGCGGCAGCATCTCCTGCGGCGACGCAGCAAAGCCGTGCGACGCCAGCAACAGCGTGGCGAGGCACCAACCTCGAACTCTCCCTGTCAGAGGTGAAGCAAACACGATGATGTTACCTAACAGAAGCCTTTTGCCGCTGGCAATAGAAAACAGCTTGCGTTCTTGCAATCACCCGGCGCCGCTGCCACGCATCGCGGTGATTTCTATGCTTCATCGGCCGGCGTGGGGCGGAAAATCGCCGTGCCAATGCGCACCATCGTCGCGCCTTCTTCAATGGCAACCTCAAAATCGTTCGTCATCCCCATCGAGAGCGCCGGCAGCGGGATGCCATGCTGTTGTTGAAGCCGATCGCGCAGTTCGCGCAGCGCGCGGAACGTCGGTCTCGCCTCCTGTGGATCCTCGAAAAATGGCGCCATCGTCATCAACCCTTGGATTTCAAGGCGGGGCAGCCTGTTCAACTCGGCCAGCGCCGCCATGACCTCGTCGGGCTTGAAGCCAAACTTCGTGCCCTCTCCCGACACGTTGCACTCTAACAACACCGCCAGCGTGCGACTCGCGCGCTCGGCGCACTGGTCGAGTTCGCGCGCCAGCCGGACGCTGTCCACCGACTGGACCATGTGGAACAGCTCAACCGCCTCGCGCGCCTTGTTCGTTTGCAGGTGGCCAATGAAGTGCCATCGCAGCTTGTCCGATAATTCCGGGATTTTCGCCTTCGCTTCCTGAATGCGGCTTTCGCCAAACACGGTCAGTCCCTCGGCAACCGCCTCGCGCACGACTTCCGGCGGATGCGTCTTGCTCACGGCTACAAGCTGTATGTCGGCGGCGCTGCGACCGGCACGCCCGGCCGCGGCCCCAATACGACCGCAAACAGCGGCAATGTTTTCAGCTATCGTTGGCATGGGGAATGGTCAGTTGATGTGTTTAACAACATGAACCACCTGTTTCAGTGTCCGCTCGCCGCGGCTTCTCACGTAAGTGACACGCACGTGATTGCCGGACTTGAAATCGGCAGCACTCTTGATCGCGTCCTTCTCACCGAACTTGGTTTCAATCGTGATGTTGAACTTGATCTCCTCGCCCTTCCTGACGCGAACAATGAGCGTCTTCTCATCACAACTGACAATGCTGCCGCTGATCTGTTGCTGTTTCGGCGGCCCCGCCGGCTTTGCGCCAGCGGCATGCGCCTCCATCACCGACGGTCCAATCATGCAACCAAACAGCCAGCCGCTCACCATCCACGCAAACAGCATGTTCGTTGTCTTCATCGCCGAGCCTCCAGAACCTCGTTCTCAACTTCGCAACACCGCGGCATGTTAGCGCGGTTACGACGAAAAGTGAATCCCGATTCCTTGGCGGGCGACTGCCGCCTGAGAGATGTCTTGAGACGAACGACGCCGGTTACTTTCCGAAGAACTCCATCACCGCGTCGTCCATCTGCAAGTTGAACACCCGCCACTTGTCCGCCGGTCGGTAGAAAACAATCCGCCAGCGCACGGGCGCAATGTCGGAGCGCGTGAGGTAGGTCAGGCGGCAGAGATTCTTGCCGACAAATTCGACGTTTACGGCGTCATAGCCGCGCACGGCCCCGTAACTCTGTAGCATCTCCCGAGTGCGTTCCTCCAGCTTTGAAACGTCCTCCAGCTTGGCGGCAATCCTGCTGCCTTGCAGCAACAACGTGTAAGCCTCCGCCACTTTACCCTCGCGAAGCTGGCCGAAAAACGTCGAGCACATTTGCGCCAACTCCGGCGGCGCCTCCTCCGCGGCGGCCACTGCGGCGCACGACACGCAGGCCATGACAAGAGCGAGGGCGTATCTCATTCGGCTTCCGCTGCCTTGAATTTCCTACTTCCACTGCTTTCCAGCAACGCCTCCAGGCGCTTCTTGGCATCGCGCACGATCGGCTGGCCATGCGCAAACGTCATCATCTCAAAATCGAACTTCAGCAGCTTCCGCAGCGACTGTCGCGACTGCTTCGGGTCCTTCGAGTATTTATCCGGCAGAAACGCCAAGCCGTGTTCGGAATCGAGGTTCACCAATGCATCACCGATCGCCACAATGCCGCCGTTCTTTGGCGTGTAGAACGCCGTCTCGCCCGCAGTGGCGCCGGGCACATGAATGGCCACCAATCCCGCCGGCAGTTCGTCACCGTCCTTGAAGTAATCGTTCGCGTCTATCTCCATGTCCGCCTTGGCAGCCTCATGCGCCCAGATGGGAACACGCATGTTCTCGCGCAACGACAGCGCGGCCCGTTCGTGGTTGGAGTTGGTCAGCAAGACAAACGCACGGCTGGCGGGACCGACGATCTTGTTCAGCGCGGACATCATCAGCGGCACCGGATCAATGAAGACAACCTCCGGCTCCTCACGAATAGCCGCTGACGACAGCGTCGTCTTCAACTCATCGGAAAACTGCTCCCAATAAAAAGTCTCCGGCGCAAATCGTTGAACTTCCGTTACAAACCGTTTCATTGTCCCGCCCTCTGGTCTTTTCTCATGATTTATCGTTTGTTCGGTTCACCGGAGTCCGGAGGACACACTAATCTCACTGCCTTTCCTCAATAACCCGCAGCGGCACCCACAAAACACCGCCCGAGCCATCGGACCGTCACTTGTGCGATTTCATCCTGAAGTCGCGCCCGCATCCTTAAGTTGAAAACCATTACGCAATGCGGATGACGAAGGCAACGAAAAAACAGCCGCAAAACCACAACGGCGGAGTGACGACGGAGACATCAAGCCCTGCGATTCGCTCCCGCACGGCAGCAGTTCATCTCACTCCACCGCATACCGCTTCTCGGCGTCGTATTTCGCCTGAAGGCCGATGATGCGGTTAAACTCGTCGAATGTCAGCACGCGGTCGAGATCTTTGCGCGTCGTCTCCTTGGTCTTCAAGACGCGATAGATCTCCGTCACCGCCTTCGCAGCGGCGTAGAGACCGGCCAACGGGCAAACGATCATCTGAAAACCAATTGCCTTGAGTTCCTTGCGCGTGAGTTGCGGGGTGACGCCGCGCTCGATCATGTTCGCCACCAGCGGCGGCGGCAGGTCGCGGCCGATCTTGCGCAGTTCCGCGACCGACAGCGGCGCTTCGACAAAGAGCGCGTCTGCGCCGGCTTTCTTGTAGAGCTTGCAACGCTCGATGGCCGCGTCGAGGCCGAGTGGCTGGCGGGCGTCGGTGCGGGCCACGATGAACAAGTCGCGCCCGCTTTCCTTCGCCGCGTCGCGAGCAGCGCGAATTTTGTTCCCCTGCTCTTCGGCGGGAATCACCTTCTTGCCGCGCATGTGGCCACATCGCTTCGGCCAGAGTTGGTCCTCCAGAAAAATGCCCGCCGCGCCGGCATCGAGCAGTTCGCATACAGTGCGCTGCACGTTCAACGCATTGCCGTAGCCGGTGTCGGCGTCCACAATTACTGGCGCGGCCGAGTTCTTGCAAACGCGCCGTGTTGCTTCGGTGATGTCGCCGAGCGATAGCAGTCCGAAGTCCGGCTCGCCAAGCGCCGTGGCGCTAACGGAGTAACCGCTGATGAAGATGATTTTGAATCCGGCTTGGTTGGCAATGCGCGCACTCAACGCGTCATAGACGCCCGGCATAAGAACGGTGTCGCGCTTGAGCGCCTGGCGGATGGTTTCAGCTTGGGTCATTCTTTAATTATCCCCGCCGCCCGAGAATTTCACGGATATTTTTCATGTTTTAGATTTGCCTCCACCGTCTGCACCGCTAAAACTTCCCACTGATGCGCTTGCCACTGATAATTGCAATCCTGCTCGCGACAGCGTTGAACTGCGTAGCCCAACTGGTCAAACCGCCGCCAGCAACCGTGATGTTCTCCAATTCAGGTTCGTTCGTCGTCAAGTTGAACCGTGAGCCGTGGCTCCGCGGTCTGGCCGGCGCGGCGACTCCCGGATGGAAACAGTCGTTCACCCAGACCGAAACAAACGCGGGCACCGCTACGAAACGAGCCGAGGACCGCTGGAGTTTCGCCGGCACGCTCGGCCCGGAAGCGTCGCCCGACGCGGCATGGACATCCTACAACCAAACCCTGACCGCCATCGGCGACACACTCCAGATTGCGTGGAGGTTCCGTATGACCCGCGACATGGAACTCGATCTGCTCCACGTGTCGCTTGCGCTGCCGGCCAAACGGTTTGCCGGAAAAACAGTCCGTTTCGATCACCACGACGTGGTGCTGCCCGAACAGCCTGCGGCCGCCGCGCAACGCCCCATCACCGGCCGGCCGCAACAGATCGTCATTGGCAGCGGCTCGCTTGGCTCAATTGCAATTCGCTTCGACAAACCGCAGGTGGTTTGGATCGAAGACCTCCGCCAGACCGGCGGCGATGATTTCGAGCTGCGCGTGCTGCTCGCCACCGGCGAACTGAAAGCCGGCGACGAATACGGCATGGCGATGCAACTCGAACTCGCCGAGCGGCCGGAGTTGCTCGTCGGCGGCAACGGCCGCGAATTCGTGAACGAAACAAAGAAATGGACGCGGTTCGATTTACAGGACACCGCAAAACCTCCGCCCTCCGTCGAGCCGGAGAAGCGCGCGCCCACCGACGCCTCCGGACTGCTGCACGCGCCGGCGGGGAAATTTGGCGTCCTTCAAACCAAAGGCAGCCACTTCGTCTGGCCGAATGGCGCGCGCCAAAAGTTCTGGGGCGTCCGCATGGCAACCGCGTCGGCGCCGGCAAAGGAGGACGCGCAAGGCGTGGCCGCGCGTATCGCACAGTTCGGCATCAATCTCGTGCGCTGGACCGTCAGCGACTCCGCGCCTGACGACGCAGAACTTGACCGGTTCGACTGCTTCGTTGCCGAACTGGCGCGCCGGGGCATCTACTCACACTTCACCCTGCCCACGCCCCGCTCGGCCAACCCCGCCATCTCGACGCCGCTCGTCGTGGACCGTCTGGCGGGGTTTGTAGAGCATTCCGCGGACAAGTGGCTGCTCCATAAGAACCGCTACACCGGCAAGCGTTACGCGGACGATCCCTCGCTCGCCGTGGTCCAAATCACCAGCAACAACCCCATGTTCCCGCACCCGCAATCAGCCGCGCTGGCCACCAACGATCTCGCGGTCGAGTTTTACGGCCGCACCTACAAATACCTCCATAAGATCGGAGTGAAATGCCCCATCATTACAGACGACTCCATGCCGATGCCAACCGACCTGTCCGCCCTAATCAGCGCCGGCGACGCCATCGGCATCGGCGGCACATGGGATCCGTTGCGGCCGGACGGGTTCATTGAAAACAAAGCACTCATAGCAAGTAACGGCGGTTACCTTGCCCAGCTTGCCAGCGCCTCCGTGGCCCACAAGCCGCTGCTCATTACCAGCGTTTTTCATTCGAAAGCTAATGAATATCGCGCCGAAGCGCCGCTGCTCCTCGCCGCGCACGCCGCGCTCCAAGACTGGGACGGCGTGATATGGGACAACTACACCAATGATCCCGCCGTCATCGGTCAATTCCCGGTTGCCGCGCGCATATTCCTCGGCGGCCTTGCCTCGCCCTCGCAGTTGAGCACGTGCGTGCTGCGGAACGATTCCACCAACGCCGCGAACGCGCGACCGCCGACATGGCTCACATTCATCAGCCGCTGGCGCAACGCGCTGCCCAACGTCACAGCGCCGGCACCGGACATCATCATCGCCGCCGACGGCAACGAGACACCGAAAGATGCGCCCATCAAGAAGCCCATCCGCCTCGTGCAAAAGGCCGGCAACGATTCCACCGCGCTCCAGCGCCTCTGGGTGGACGCTGCCCGCAAACTCCGCGTGCCACTCGGCTGGGAGGAAGGCCCCCGACGCGAGTTCGCCAGCGACAACGGTCAACTGTCTTGGGACCAGGACCACGGGCAGTTCACCCTGCTGGCACCCGCGTGCCGCGTGGCCGCCGGCTTCATCGGCGGCAAAAGCATGAACCTCGCCGACGTGACCTTCGACGTCGGCACGCCGCATTTTGCCGTCCTCTCCCTGACGGCGCTCGATGGCCATCCGATTGCGCAATCACGCGGGCTGCTACTGACAACGGTCGCGCGATGCGAGAACGCCGAACAGCGGTGGTTTGAGAACCTCAACGGCCACCTGAAAGTGTTGGGCGCAAAACCCGGCACACGGCTCGAACCGGTTCACGCCACGATCACCCTGCATCGCACCCGTGCGTTCAAGGTGTTCGCCCTCAATCCCGCCGGCCAGCGCGGCCCGGAGGTGCCGACCAACCGCATCACAGACGGTTTCACGTTCATCGTCAACGGCGAGAGCATGTTCTATGAACTGGCGTCGGAAGGTGGCCTGCGCCTCTGGCCGTTTGGGAAGTGACGCCGTATCCCCCGCCTGAGTGGTTTGCTCGTTTGTTGGTTTTCGCGTTGACCTCGGCGCGGCCCCGAATATAGTCAGCGCGCAGTTTTGCGGGTTCCGGAGTAGCTCAGCGGTAGAGCGATCGGCTGTTAACCGATTGGTCGTAGGTTCGATCCCTACCTCCGGAGCCATCTTCCCCACAGGAAATCCACACTTTTCGTTTCGGCTCGCCTCAATGCCTTGCTGTTTTGTTAATTGCGGAAAACAACTGCGCCTGGCATCTGGAAAAGAAACTGCTTCAACTGCTGCACGTAGATTCCACCGGCTCGCCGACGTGGTTTCTCGACGCTTGCGGCCAGCCGGGATCATCCGCGCCGCCGGCTGCTGCTGACCAACTACGATCTGGGCGTGGAAGTGCCGACCCGAACGTTGCAACTCGGTTTGAACTTCGCAAAGGGGCTTTCCGAACTTTTTGCAGGCAAAGAGATGGGCGAGGATGCCCTGCGCGTGCTCAGCGAATACTTGAAGCTTTACAGTCGCATCCGGGCTGACGTGGCTGCAGAATCGCCATTGTTCCGCTCGGTGGTCGCCTGATCAAAGCGATTGAAGTGGAGGAGCTTGTGGAGACATGAAAAGCCAGAAGCCGGCCGGAATTGACGTTGGTTATCGAGTTTCGCCCACCCTTATACCTAATGCTGTCGGCAACGGGCCAGGCGCTGACGGTCGGCCGATATATGGTGAAGAGGCTTGATACATTGCCACCAAGCTGTCTTGAGAGCGGTTCCACCAACCTACGACTGGCGGCGTTGGCTCCAACTGCGGGAACGACACCTCCACTTTGACCCAGGCGTTGAGCAGATGCTCACTGCACTCCCGCAGCCAGTCCGGTCGGGGCATTTCTTCCGAGGACACCGCATCATGGTATTTCCGCACCGCGTCACGCAACCGCAGGATCGCGGCAAGCGAGTTGCCCATTTCCGAGCTGCGAATCTGCAACTGGCGGGAGTGATCGTAGAAGTGACTACAGGTGATCGCCGCATCACGGGAAGCGCCGCGCATGTTGGCGAGCACCTGCTGTGGAGACAACGCCCCGGTGGAGGGGCCTGGTCTAACGGCAGAATGCGTCGCGCAACCTGCGAGGGCTAACGATGCGATACAAAGGATTGGCCAATACTTTTTCATACTACTTCACTTTCAGTTGCTGTCTGTGAGTCGCCGAGTTTCGTTTATCCTTATGCCCAAGGCTAACGGCAACGGGGCCGTGGGCAGGCCAACGTAAGACGATGACGTATAAACCAGATCCGCAAGGCTGTGCTGGGATCGGTCCCACCAGCCTGCGACCAGCGGAGTCGGCTCCAACTGCTGAAACGACATCTCCACGTTGATCCATGCGTCGAGCAGAGTCACGCTGCATAGCCGCAGCCAATCTGACTGCGGCCTGTAGGCCCAGGAGACCCCCGCGTGGTATCTTCGCACCGCATCGCGCAACCGCAGTATCGCGGCGAGCGATTTGCTCATTTCCGGGTTGCGAATTTGCAACTGCCGGGCGCGGTCGTAGAGATGACCGCAGTTGATCGCCGCCTCGCGGGCGGCGCTATGCATCCCCGCAAGTTCCTGGTGCGGAGTCAACACTCCAGTGGAGGGGCCTGGTTGAACCGCAGGGCACGTAGCGCTGCCTGCGAAGGCCAGCGATGCGATACAGAGGATTTGCCAATATGTTTTCATGTCATTTTGCTTTCGGTTGTTCGTTTGCTGGCTACCGAGTCTCGCTTACCCTTACGCCCAAAGCTGACGGCAACGGGCCTGTGGGCCGGCCGATGTAGGGCGAGGCGGCGCGATAGAGATCCACGAGGCTGTGCTGGGATTGGTCCCACCAGCCTACGACTGGCGGCGTCGGCTCCAACTGCGAGAACGACACCTCCACGTTGATCCAGGCGTTGAGCAGATTCTCGCTACACACCCGCAACCAGTCCGGTCGCGGCCAGTAGTCCGAGGAGACCGCGTCCTGGTATTTCCGCACCGTGTCGCGCAGGCGCAGGATCGAGGCAAGCGATTTGCCCATTTCCGCGCTGCGAACCTGCAACCGGCGGGAGTGGTCGTAGAAGTGACTACAGTTGATGGCCGCTTCGTGGGCGGCGCTACGCATGGACGCCAGCACTTGCGGCGACAACGCGGGCGGCTGGTTATCATCGGCTCCGCAGGGCAATGTCGCCAACCCGGCCAGTGATGCGATACAAATTATCTTCCAATATGTTTTCATGTTTCGTTTTTCCGTGTTCGTCTGTTTTGACTGATTATTGTTTCCGATTTTCCTTACTCTTCTCTTCTTGGACCGGCTGAGCCGGCTGGTTGGGCTGCTTGCCCTTCGGTTTCGCAGTTGTGGGCCCGCTGACTTGGGGACTTGGCTTGGCGGGTTGATCCTGACGCTTCACTCGCTCCGCACCTGCAGCGGGATGGCTCGGTTCGCGAGGTTGATCCTGTTTCGGCGACTGGACTTTCTCAGGTTTTGCAGCAGGCCGAGATGTCTGTTCCTGCCGACTGCCTCTCGGCGACTGGATCTTCCCCGTTCTTGCTGCAGGCTGAACTGTCTGTTCCTGTTGATTACCTCTCGGCGGCTGAATCTTCTCAGGTTTCACAGCAGGTTGAGCCGATTGCTCCTGTTGGCCGCCTTTCGGCGACACGACCTTCTGGGTTCTTGCGGCAGGCTGAACTGTCGGCTCCTGACGGGCCCCTCTTGGCGACACGACCTTCTCAGGTCCTGAGCCAGGTTGAGTGTTTCTTGGCGACTGGAGCTTCTCAGTTCTTGCGGCGGGCTGAGCCGGCTGTTCCTGCCTGCCACCTCTCGGTGACTGAATCTTCTCAGGTTTTGCACCGGACTGGGCGGGCTTGGTTCCGACGGCCTCCGCGGCTGGCTTTACCCGCGCCGGTCTCGCTCCAGGCTGGCCCAGTTTGGCCGGGGTCTTCCTGTCTTCCAGGACGGCTGCAGATTTCGCAGCCACCGCTTCGGGCTGTCCACTTCTTCCTTTCAATTCCCGCTGCTGGAGCTTCATCTCGGCCTTCGGCTTGTTCACATCGCGCGCCGCGACAATGTTGTTTGTTATCCTAGGTTGCGCGATCCGAGCTTCGCTGCTGACCTGGCCTTGGCGGATGGTGCCCGCTCGCTGTTGGACCACGACGGCGGTTTCAGGCTTTCCCTTGCGGATGACCGTGTTGTTTTGCTGGATGCGGACGGTCACGGTGGCGTGGGGCTTCTCACTCACCGCGACGTTGGTGTAGTTATAGCGTTGCCTGTTGGTCGAGTAGTTGATGATCACCGTGTTGTTTACGACGGGCGCGGCACGGTAATTCTTGACCAGGGCGGCGTGGCTGATGTTGCTGACGCGGACCCTTCCGTAATTGCTGACGCCGTAGAAGTCCCTCTGGTTGATGATGACCGCATGGCTGGCATAAGCGAAGCCGCCTATGCTCAGGCTGATGCTCACGCCGCTCGCAACCCGCGAGTGGGGACCGCCCCAAGACCGGTGGCCGTAATACGTCTCACGGTAACCCAGTGGCACCCAGCCCACATAGCCCCCGGAGTGGATCCACGATACCCTGCCGGGATTCCAGTAGAAGCCCACGTCGAGAAAGGGCAATCCAACCCGCACGCCCATCACTGGTGGCGCCCAGCACCAGGAGTTTCCGACATAGACCCAGTTCCCGTAGTGATGGGTCATGTAACCGAAAGGTTCGGCTGGAATCCATGTCTGGTCGCCATACCATTCAGTCCATCGTCCCACCGTGTAAGGTGCCCATCCCGCAGCCACGTGCGTGGGACGCCAGAATATCCGTTCCTGTCCCTCGTAGTTTATCCTGTCCCACCGCCCGTGTTCCTCAAAGACATAGGCTTCGTTTTGCAGGTCGGGAGGGAGATACTCAGCCGAGTGGCCCCTGACGTTGGCCCTCTCCGCCCAGAATGCCTCACGGGTGGCGTTCCAGCTATTCCAGCCCGGCTCGACGGCGCCGTCGCCCGATGCTACCTGCTTCGCGTCGGCAAGGATCGAAGGCGCGCCTGCTGCCACGTCGTATTTCGCCTCGGTTCCCGCGTGGATAAAGGTCACTTTGCCATTGATCGGGATCACCTCGGCAGAGTTCTCGCCCACATAAAAGTCGAAGGCGGCACCAGGCTCAGCCAAGACGTATCCGAAGGAACTTGTCGCCTTGATGACGGCATTGGGGCTCTTGTTATAGAACCGCGCCACGCCTGAGGCCACGTCCACCTCGGTCAGATCGCCCTCAAGGCCGATGAACTGGACCTGCGTGCTGTAGCCAATGCGGATCCGAGTTCCGTTGGGCACGAACAGTTCCGCCATGCCTTGCTTGCCGGAAAAGAGGGTGTCCTCCACACCGAAAGGCGCATCGTTCACTGTGGCTACCCAGTCTTTCGCGGCTGGGACATAACGCAGCAATTCGCCTTCGATATGATACACGCGGCCGACCACGACAGGCTGATAAGTCCGGCCTGATTCCGTGGTTTCATAAACTCGGGGCGGCGGCGCTGCTTCCGACGGGGCCGGCACTTGCACGACCGCCGCCAGACCCAGGCACACCGCCAGTCCTGTCCAACTCTTCATTGTCTGTTTCGTTTTCATTGTCTCTTTCACTTTCCGATATTGACTGTTTCCAATTCTCTGTGGCCGCCTTTAGTTGCCGATATAAACCAATACACCCGTCACAACGGTGAGTATTGGCACCAGGATGCTGAACTGGCTGCGGCTGATGCCGAATGCTCCAACCAGCCCTGCCGTGACCAGGTAAGTGGCCGGCAGTAAAATCCCGATATTATTGGTGATGTTCATGAATGCGTCCCTTGATGTGAATCGCCCTCAGGATGCCTTGCCAGTGCCAGGCGATTCGAACGGGATAGTGGCGCGTGACAGCGCGAACCACTGCGGCAAGATGCCAGTAAATTTGGTGTGGTGAACTCACGATGGCCTTTCATGTCCGCTCATACTTGCTTGGGGTTCACCAGCAGCAACACGACCCCGCCAACGAGCGCAAGCGTTCCAACGGCTGGCGAGATGAAGTGATTGCGTGTGGTCTCGAAACTCATTCCGAGGAACTCGACGGGCTTTCCGCAACGATGGTTTTTGTATTCATTGTGAATCTCCAGTTTGTTTTTTCAGTCAGCAGCTTCCTAAATCGCTCGTCGTCCTTGGATGATGTTGAGCAGCACAACGATGACGGCAATCACCAGCAAGACGTGAACGAACCCTCCCATTGTGTAGCTGCTCACCAATCCCAGCAGCCACAGAACCACCAGTATTATCGCAATCGTATATAACATATAATCCGTCTTTCCATTTGCCTTGGAACCTCTGCCGGCTGGCGCTCTCAGGCGCCAGCCAACAGCGATTCACTCATTAGTTATTCTTGGATACAGTCACCACCTCGATGGTCATGTTGTTGATCACGTTTTTCACGCCGGTGATGTCGGTGACGAGTTTGGTGACCAGGTCCTTTTCGGCGGAATTCTTGGCCTTGCCGCCTAATGTGACCGTGCCATCCTTCGTGTCCACCGTGGTGTTCAACATGCTGGTCGAGCGATGGAACAGCAGCGTCATCTTCACCTGGGCGGTAATCGAAGCGTTATCCATCGTTTCGCCCATCGTTTCGGTGGATTTCTCCGGCTTCTCAACCACCCTGATCTCGTTTTTGACATCCTTGACGCCTTCGGTGTCCTTCGCGTATTCGGTGGTTAATTCCTTTTGCGCCTGGCTGGCAGCCTCGCCTCGCAGGGTCACGATGCCGTTTTGGACTTCAACTTGCGTCTTGGTGCCGCTCACGTTGCGGTGGAACAGAAGCGAGGATTTCACTCGCGCGCTGATCCACGCATCCGAGTTCTCGGCGGCGCGCTCGGCCTTGGACTCCAGTTGGTTGTCCACGCTCTTCACTCCGGGCAGGTTCGCCACGGTCTCCTGGGCCAATGTTTTGTGGGAGTCTTCGGCGACAGTTCCCGTCAAGGTGGCCACGCCATCCTTGGACTGGATCTTAATCGCATCGTGCTTGAGGTAGGTCTTGAAGACATACGATTGCTTGGCGGACGACTCGATGCGGCTATCCGTGTCGGACGCGAACGCCCATACGCCGGTGCCCACCAGAGCGGCCGCGGCGATTACAAACGCGACCGGATAGATGATGGTTGGATACTTGACTTTCATTGAGCTTTCTTCTTTCTGTTTCTGTTGTTGGTTTTTCAATACGAGGAGACGCTACGCTTCAGGCTGGCCGTTATCTATGGGGCATAACCCTATGGGGCGTAACCCTACCGCGTTGCCTGGCGCGCAAGCTGGCCCGTTGCGGGCTAAGGAATCGCTGATTTAATCAGTTTGGCTGCCGAAATGAAAAGTCGCCGGAGAAGGGTTTTGCTAAAGTGGGGCCATGAAGCAACAAATGAGTTTTGCGCAGTCGGAATATGCCGGGAAGAAGAAGGTGACGCGTCGG
>JAPLTX010000036.1 GCA_026397915.1 Verrucomicrobiota bacterium | reverse complement strand
GTGTTGGGTGAGGGTTGGTCTAGCCGGATGTCAGGTCAAAACAGCCGGGATGTCAACAACCAACACGCATGAGCAAACGACCGCTTTCCGGCTCCCATTTTCTGTTTGACGCCCCAAGACATCGGCGTAGGCTGCGCAGCGTTGGGCATGAAAACTCCAGCGACTGTGGCATGACGACCATGAAAACTCTTCATCTCATCCTCATTGTTCTACTCGCAGGCTTCGCTGCCAACTCCACTGCGCAAACGTCGCCAGCGCTGACGCCGCAGTCGGTCGCCGTGCTCCGCGGCGCAGCGCAGGAGATGGACCAGAACTGCACCACCTTCTACAACAAGCTTCGCTGGGTCCAGATGCGCACCGCAGACCAAAGCAAGGCAATGGGCGCGGCGCTCCATCTGCGTGACGCGGCGCGCAAGTTCGCCGGCGCGACCACTTCCGATCGCTGGCCGCGGCCGGATTGGCTGCGATATTGCAGCGAACGCCTGCTTAACGCGTGGGTCGAGGAAGAACAGTATTTCCCCACTCTCGAAGCAGCGCCGGTGATACTGGAGCTGTGGGCGCACACGCAAGCCTCGCTCGTGACGCTCTACAAAGTCGCTGAGCCGATCATGGGCCGGCCCATGGGCGTGCCTTTGCCGCAAGCGCTCATCGCTGCCATGCCGAAGCCTGCGAAACAACCCTGACGGGCGCAGGAAGGCGCAGCCGGGTTCAGCAACCTTCCACTCAACACCCGCCTGACCACGCCGTGTTGTGGAGACCGCGGTGGTTTGGCCTTGTCCCGCTTGGCGTGGAAGTTTACGTTGGCGTCACATGAGCAACGACTTGAAACCTTCAGGTTTGCCGAGTCAGGGCGCTGCCGGAACTTCTCCCGCTGTCGGCCAAGGTGTTTTGAACATCTTCATGGAGAATCTCGGCATCAGTCGCAGCGTGACACTCAGCGCCGTTCTTCTCATCTGCGCGGTCACACTTTGCGGCGTTTTCTGGTTCCTTCACTCCGCGCCGCCCGACACCATCATCATCACAAGCGGCCCCGAAGGCAGCATCTTCCAGACGAACGCCATCAAATACGCCAGCATCCTCGCGCGCAACGGCGTAAAACTGAAAATCCTTCCGTCCCAAGGCTCGCAGGAGAACCTCCTCAGACTCAACAATCCCGCTTTCCATGTGGATGTCGGTTTCATCCAGAGCGGAATGACCAACGGAATCACGGTAAGCAATCTGGTTTCGCTGGGTAGCATCTCCTATCAACCGCTGCTGATCTTCTACCGCAGCGCCACTCCGGTGGAACTACTCTCTCAATTCAACGGCAAGCGCCTTGCCGTCGGCCAACTCGGCAGCGGCACCCGATCCCTCGCCATGACCCTGCTCCAAACCAACGGCGTCGGCGGCGCCACCGTGATGCTCGACCTGCCCCCGGCGGAAGCATCGAAGGCGTTGCTTGACGGCAATGCTGACGCCGTCTTCCTGATGGGCGATTCCGCATCGGTGTCCATCATGCGAAAGCTCCTGCGTGCACCCGGCATTCAAATCTACAGCTTCAAACAAGCCGTCGCCTACAGCCGGCGTTTGACCTACCTCAACGTGCTCTCGTTTCCGATGGGCTCCATAGATCTCGGCAGCAACATCCCGCCGCAAGATACCAGCCTGATCGGCCCGACTGTCGAGTTGATCGCGCGCAGCACGCTGCATCCGGCCATGTCCGACCTGCTGCTTGAGGCCGCGCGCGAAATCCACGGCCATGCCACCATCCTGCAACGCCGCGGCGAGTTCCCGGCTCCGCTGGAGCATGATTTCCCCATCAGCGAAGACGCGGCCCGCTTCTATAAGTCCGGCAAGAGCTTTCTCTATCGCTACCTTCCGTTCTCGCTGGCTAGTCTCGTCAACCGCATCGTCATGGTCTTCGTGCCGATGGTCGTCGTCCTGGTGCCGGGACTCCGAACCATCCCCAAGATCTACCGATGGCGCATCCGCTCCCAGATCTGCCGCTGGTATCGCACCCTGCTGGCCCTGGAACGCGAGCTACCCACCCAGACCACGCCCGGAAAACGCGAAGACATGCTCAAGCGCCTCGACCACATCGAGCGGACCGTCCACAATATGAAAGTCCCCGCCTCCTTCGCCGACCAATTCTACAATCTCCGCGGCCACATCAACTTCGTCCGAACTCGGCTGGAGGAACACAGCAACTCGACCGAGCCGCAAGCTTGAGCCACAGCGAAAACGATCAATGAGTAATCAACAGTGGACGCTGTGGGACCGCGTGATGCGGGTGTCGCATCTTTACACGGGCTTGTTCCTGGTGCCGTGGATGATGGTTTACGCAATCAGCGCGTTCTGCCTGAATCACTACACCTGGTTCGATGCGCTCAAGCTCACGCCCAAATGGATGACTGTGCGCCAAGCGACTTACACGGCCGACGCCGCGTTTCCCAAAGTCCCCGAAGAACAGGCCGTCGTCCTCTTGCGACACCTGAATCTCGAAGGCCCGCACAACATCACGGGCACGCCGACCGCCAACCAACTCTCCCTCTGGCGCTCCTGTGCCGCCGGAAATTATCGCATCACCTGGCAGCGGCACAATTCCCGGCTGCTCGTGGAGCAGCAACAACCCGCCTCCTTCTACTCCTTCGTCAACAACCTCCATTTCATACGCGGCTATCCCCAACCCTACTTCGCCACACAGGTCTGGGCGGTCGTCGTGGACATCACTGCCATCTCCACCATCATCTGGGTCATCTCCGGCATCTGGCTCTGGGCGCGCAAGCCGCGCGAGCGCCGCTTGGGAGGCCTCTGTCTAGCAGCCGGCTGCCTGCTGTTCGCCGCGCTGACCGCCCTCCTGTGCCGGTGAGAGTCGGAAATACGGTGCCTTTGGTCAAAAATGACCATTGCCCCGTAAACCGACCTAATTCACACAAAACCAAGGCTTTCTGCGGTTTGGATGGGGTTTTCGATGGCTTGGACAAGCCTTTGTCCGGCTTGGAGAAGACCTTGTCCATGACGGAGAAGCCTTTGTTTGCCTTGGACAAGACCTTGTTTGGCTCGGACAAGACCTTGTCCGTGATGGAGAAGGTCTTGTTTGGCTTAGAGAAACCTTTGTCCGCCTTGGACAAGACCTTGTCTGGCTCGGACAAGACCTTGTCTGGCTCGGACAAGACCTTGTCCAACACAAATAAGACCTTGTCCGTGGTGGAGAAGCCTTGGTCCGGTTTGGAGAAGGTCTTCTCCGCTTCGGACAAGCCTTTGTCCATAACGGAGAAGGTTACGTCCGAGGCGGAAAAACCTTCATTCGGCCCGGATCTGTCTTCGTCCGCGCTGGACAAGGACGTTTCCACGCGGGAGAAACCTATTCTATTGGCGAACGAGCCCCTCTCAGAATTGGATAAACTAATGTTCGTGGCTGAGAATATTCGTATATCGGAACTTGATGTCGGATTGAAGTCACATTCAGCTCACGTCGTCTTCTTTCGTATTCTCCACAATTCTAGGAATGGTGCCAGAATTGGCGAGAGGTTCCCCGTGTCAATGATGTCTTCATCAAATTCAATGCCTTCGACAGTTCTTCGAAAAATACTATGAACGCTTATATAATCTCCGTCCTTTGTAAGCCCGTTGAGAATCAATCCCTCTGCCTTGGTGGGACAATCTGCTGCGTAGCTTCCTGGCATTACTGAGGCGGTCGGTGCTACCCACGCTTCGCCTATTAGAATTACCGATTTCCCCTTAATACGACCGACCGTTTTCGCCAACTGTCTTATGACCATGTGCTTTTCTGCTCGATCGTCCATTCGAAGTTCAAAGAACATGAAATTCTTTCCCGTTTCTACAAGAGCGCAACTCACATGATATCCGTCCTTTCTTAGGAGTAGTTTCGCATGATTGAAAAACGCGATGCAGCGATCCCTAAATGATCTTTCTCCCGCGAATGGATTATTATCCATTATCTCTGCACCGTATCTTTGCGCCACTTTCGGAACATCTTTTTTGGTTACGGTCTGTGTAACAACAGCCATAGAAGCCCGCGTGCCATCTCTAAGTTTTAGCCATGTAGTTCTGGTCGTATCGGCATTCAGCATGAATTTCGGAAGTTCGAGGTTTGACTGAGTCACTCGCGCGCTTAACTCGCACGGCGTATCTTGATTTACTTTAAGTCGGCGATGCGCATCGCCCACAAGTTCCTGAAGAACCGAGTAACAGTGGCAAAGTGCTTCTAATATCTCCACATGAGGAAGTTCAGAATCACACCATCTTCGTTCAGCACAGAGAAGTCCTTCCGAGGCATTAGCCAGTTCCATTGGGAGTTGAGACCGAATCAAGGAACAAATCTTGTTCACTGAAGTCGAAGGCGGTAGCAAAGCTTCATAATGCGGGCGATCAAACCAAGACCCTGAGAGGGTCACCTTGAGGGTGCTCTTGGTAAATAGGTCACCCTGCTTCTCAATTCGGTTTCTCGCTTCGACAAGCCATCTAAGAATTTCATCTATGCGCATCTTCTGCTGCCAAGCGCCATACCATGAGTTGAATTCAAGGATTGCATCCTTGTTGTTCTGAAGTATCCAAGTGACCGTTCTAAAAGCTTGTATACAAGCTTGGATGGTGACGCGAAACTCGTTTGGATCGAAATATTGCTCGCTAGCCTTTCGCCAAAGCTGAGCTGCGTCCTCCAGACGCTGTTCAACTTGTGACAAGGGGCACATGAGACCAAGCATCCATTTGGCTGTTTTACTTCACCATCGCCGTAAACCGATAGCTTCCCGCCTCCACCTCCAGCACCGCGCGGTCGCCGTCCATTCGCAGGAACTTCACGCCGGGGACTTTCGCCAGCGGCTTGCCGCTCTCGGTGATCGCGTCGGCGCTCATCAGGTGCCGACAGGCGCATTAATTCTCCCACAGCGCGGAGAATCTGTCCACACTACCTACGGCAGCACCAACACCAGAAATTCGCCTTGGCTGTAGGTCTTGCCGCTGGAGGTGAAGGTCCAGTCGCGCGTCTTGCCTTCGGAGTTGCCGAGGCCAACGTCGCAAGTGCGACCGCCACCGAAGCGGTTGAAGCAGATGATCGAGTGCTTGCCCTGCCAGTTGTGGATTTGCATCGCGCCGTAGCCGGTTGTGTTCTGCGGTGCCATGGTGTCGCCGAAGTCGAACACGCCCTCTTCCGCGCCGGGAATCTTGGCCGCGTTCTGCGGGCCGTAGTTGCACGGATAGAACTCGATGTTGCAGCCCTCGGCAA
Organism: Verrucomicrobiota bacterium; assembly: GCA_026397915.1. Lineage (GTDB taxonomy): Bacteria > Verrucomicrobiota > Verrucomicrobiia > CAIQCK01 > CAIQCK01 > CAIQCK01. Next base: position 49,285 of record JAPLTX010000036.1, on the reverse strand, counting down.
ACTCACCGGCGGTCACGCCTTTGGCGTTCGTCTTCACGATGGCGCCGGTGACCTTCTGCTGGAACCGCACGCCGCTCGCGACGGTCGGCACGCCGATCTTGGCCACATCGCTCGCGAATGGGTCCATGCCGACGAACGCGTAGGAAACGGCGCCCGCCATGTCCCGCAGCGCGAGGAAGTAGGCCACCTTCTTGAACGGGCCTTTCACCTTGGCCGAATTGTCGGTGTCATAGACGAAACGGGTGCCGGCATCGGTCAACTTGCCTGCGAGCGGGTCGAAGGCATAGACCAGTTTATAAGCCCTGGCTTCGTCGGGAAGGAATTTCGAGAAGACCTCGAACTTTGGCATCTCGCCAAAGCGGAACGGTGAAGCGGGCAGTCCTTCGGCGTTCGCGAGGTTGACGCCGACCGGGTTGTTGGCCCATGCGTAGTGCACCACGACCGGCTCGGCAACTCTCGGTGAACTGACGACGACCGTGTCCTTGCCTCCGATAGCCGCATCGGCCGCGACGGTCTTGCCGTCATCGCCCGTCAACGCAAAACCGACGATCTTGCCGCCGCCTTTGACCGCGAGCGGCGCGCCGCCTGTGTTGAACTGAATCACCGCTTTTCCGCCGGTGAACTCGCACGACTCCGCCACCGGCCCGCTCCACGCGAAACCTGTCATCCCATAGGTCTGGTGCAACGCCACGCGACCGAGACGATCGCCGACATCCTGTTTGTTCTTCGGATGAATGTCCTTTTCCTCGCCGATATCAATCGTGATGGCCATGCCGGTGTTCGGCACTTCCTTGGCGGTCTTCGCGAACGACTCGCGGATTTGCGGCCAGCCGCCGTCTTCGACCGGACTCTGCCACGGCGCCATGAAATTCGGCAGTTGCACGAAGTAGAACGCGAATTCATTGCCCCACAGCGTTCGCCAGTTCACGATCAGGCGTTCCATCTGCACGCGATACTCCTTGCCGCGCCCGGCATTGCCTTCGCCCTGATACCAAATCGCACCGCGGATCGCGAAGGGAACCAACGGATTGATCATCGCGTTGAACAGGTTCGCCGGATAATTCTGGCTCTTGCGCGGCTGGCCTTGCAAACGCGGGCGCGGCGCCGGCGTCTTCTTATCGCCCTTGCTCCATGCGGCCAAGGCTTTCTTCGCGGCTTCAAATTGTTCCTTGTCGGCTTCGGGCGTCCAGACCTTGTCGCGCTCGTCCCAGCCCTTGCGCAACGCCTGCATCGCCGGGTCGTCCTTCTGCACGTCCCACGAGGTCCACGCCTCGATGCACGTCCCGCCCCAGGAGGAGTTGATCAGCCCGATCGGCACCTTCAGGTCCTGATGAAGCTTGCGGCCGAAGAAGTAGCCCGCCGCCGTGAACGATCCGACATTCTTCGGGCTGCATTCCGCCCACGGTGTCCCCGCGCATTCCTTCTGCGGTTCGCTGGCCGTGACGAGTTTCACGCTCAAGAGGCGAATCTGCGGATGATCTGCCGCCGCGATTTCAGCCTGTGCGTTGGTGACGCCGCTGACGGTCATGCCCATGTTCGACTGGCCGGAGCAGAGCCAGACCTCGCCCGAGAGGACGTTCTTGAGTTCAATCGTGTTGTTGCCCTTGAGGGTGATCGTGAACGGACCGCCGGCCTTGGGCGTCTTCAGTTTCAATTTCCACTCGCCATCGGCCGTCGCCGTGGTCGCGGCGTGCTCGCCCCATGATGCCGCGACGGAGATCTTCTCGCCGGGACTCGCCCAGCCCCAGAACGTCGCGGAGGTCTCTCGCTGCACCACCATGTTATCGCTGAACATCAAAGGCAGCCGCACATCGGCCTGCGCGCCCACCGCCATCACAACCAACGCCAACAACGTCACGAGTCTTTTCATTCCAATTTCCTTTTTATTTTCGACGATCACCAAGAATGACGTGCATCTTTGCGGCCTGCTGCGGATAAGTCAAACGCCGTTCATGCCGGGATCACCAAAGCCGGTCTCGGGCGTCCAGCCGTTCCAACGCTCCCAGATGATCGCGTTGCCCCGTCAGGGATCGCTGAGAATAGCCCAGCGGTTTATCGCTGGGTGCGCGACGGGTAAAATCCAACCAGTCCCGTCAGTGACCACAGAAATCGTGCGTCAAAATGTTGAATGTAAAGATGTGACCCCGGACTTAACCTGATTTGGCACAGAATCCGGACTGCCTCATGCCTGGGAATCAATCCACGCTACTGGATGGACGGCATAATGCATTATGGCCTTGGGGCTTGATTGGGAACCCATTCGTTATCTTCGGAAAAGATCGTCGCTAAGTAGTCGTATTCCCATTTTGGCAATGCCTTGCGTCCCGGGCTGTCAACACGATCACTGGCAAACCATTTTTCTGTCGCCCAGGCAAAATACTCACGAGCGACTTTAGGATTGTAATTTGGCATATTCTTGGAAAAGAGCTTGTCGCTACGCGATTCCAATTTCAAAGTATGTTCAATGGCATGTCCGAATTCGTGAACTGGTGTATTCCAGCCTCGATAGACAGGCGGGGAATTGGGCCGGATTGTGTCCACCGCCTTTGCACAAACCAGGACTTCATTAAATAGACTGAATCCCCGCCCTCCGGTGTTTCGGTGTCCTGGAACAGCTCCAATCTGTGTCAAATCCGGATCAGCATCCGTGATGAGAAAAGCTTGATGTCCAGCGAATTTACGCCGGTCTTCATCCCGCTTTAGAGCGGCAACCATATTGTGGATAAGAGCATAGGATTCCCGCATCATCCACTCGCTGACCGTTGCTGTTCCGAAGACGTGGATTTTGAACTCCTTGATCTGCAAGTATTGAGCAGGCTTGTAGAAGAACCAAATGGTCTGGACGCTAGCAGGAGGCTTCTCAATCTTGGGCACGTTTCGTGTCCCATTCTTTTTTGTCCCCTGGTAGTCGCGATTAGTCCGCAACCCAGAGCTGTTGACCCGGATATCATTACTTCGGCTTGAACCGTCTGACTGGCTATTGGCTGTCAAAACGAGATTCGGGAGGACGAGGCCGATTGCTCCCAAGACGATTGCACCAATGGCGACAGCATGTGGCTTCATTTTCCCGTTCTCCTCATCATTTATCGCCAAGCCGCGCTGACCTGCGCATCCGAAGTGTTGCGCTGGCTCAATCGTTGCCGTGGCTGTGCTCATGCGCAGTTTGCGCGGCATTATTGCCCGCGCCAAACCAGACGCAAGTGCGAACTCCCCGCAATTCAATGGACGCGAACGCGAGTCGCTCTCGACTTTGAATACGGCCACTATCTCGCCGTCGTCCCAAACCGATAACTCCCCGCCTCCACTTCCAGCACGGCGCGGTCGCCTTCCAATCGCAGGAACTTCACGCCGGGCGCTGCCACCAGCGGTTTGCCGCTCTCGGTAATAGTGTCGTCCTCGACCGCGCGCAAACCAACACCACCCGAAACCCGGGGCCGTCGCCGCGACGCTTACGGCGTCTTCCGCCCCTTGAACTCGCGCGCCAGCCGCTGCGCTTCCTCAATCTCTTTCTTCGTCAGCCGCTGCGCGACTTCGGATTGGGTTTTCTTGGCGATATCGTAGTCCTGCTCAGCGGCGAGGTTGAACCACTTCTCCGCCTCGACGTAATTCGTAGCCGTGCCCTTGCCGTATTGGTAGCAGTAGCCGAGCATGTATTGGCCCGCGGGATGTCCCACCTCGGCGGCGCGGCGAAACCATTTGAGGGCTTGGATATCGTTGGTCGCCGTGCCCTCGCCGTTCTGGTAGCAAAAGCCGAGCAGCACCTGCGCCACCTGATAGTTTTGCTCGGCGGCCTTATGATACCACTTCAGCGCTTCGGCCGAGTCCTTGACCACGCCGTTGCCGTATTCGTAGTGGGCCGCCAACACCGTCTGGTCATACGCGCTGCCCTGCTCGGCGGCCTTCCGGTGACTGTCCTCCTGCGCTTGCACGCGCCTGGCGTCCCACTCGCGGCTGCTCTTCTGGCCGCCACGGTCCATCTCGATGGTGCCTTTGATGGTGTCGCCGGCGAGCCGGCCTTTGTAGTAGGAGACGAACTTCGCGCCGTTGCGCTCGCGGGTCACGGTGAATGAGATTGCGCCATCCTTGATCCTGCCGTCGGCGATGGCGGTCTCGATGTTGCTGCGCCCGATGACCGTGCCAGTAAGTTTCTCGCCATCCTGTTTCAACGTCATCGTGTTCGGCACAGTCTCGCCGTTGCGCTCGTAACTCCATTTCCATTGGCCGGTGGCATCGGCCGCCGAGGCTGAGGGGCTCAAACCGAACATAAACACGCCGAGCGCGAGCGCGCCCAGCCACGCTTTGAGACACGACTTCATCCGATTCATTTTAATTACGTTCTTGTTTAACAGAACTGGCGCGAGGAATAACAGCTTCCCGCTGCGGGGTCAATCAATCGCCGCGCCCCGATCCCGCTCACTTGTTCACCAGCAAACAGAACCGATAACTCCCCGCCTCCAGTTCCAGCACGGCGCGGTCGCCTTCCATTCGCAGGAACTTCACGCCGGGCGCTTTTGCCAGCGGCTTGCCGCTCTCGGTGACGGCGTCGGCGCTCTTGGCGGGGACGAGCACGGTGGCGGTGGTGTTCGCGGGGATGGTGACGTTGAGGGTGAGTTTGTCGCCGCTCTTCTTCCACGCGGTCTCGATGCGGCCGCGGATGCTGTCGTAGCGGACGTCGGCACTGGTCAGCTTGCCGCCGGGCGTCGGGGCGATGACGATCTTCTTGTAGGCGGGGCCGCCCGCCCCGACTCCTGTGTCGGGGTCGTTGCGGATGCCGCCGATGTTCTCGACCATCCATTGATAGACCGCGCCGAAGCTGTAGTGGGCGAAGCTGTTCATGCCGGGATCGCCGAAGCCGGTCTCGGGCGTCCAGCCGTTCCAACGCTCCCAGATGCTGGTGGCGCCGTGTTTGATGGAGAAGCCCCACGACGGGAACGTGTCGTTGTGGATGAGCCGGTAGGCGACGTCGTTGCGGCCGATCTTCGCCAGCGCCAGCATCAGGTCCTTGGTGCCGATGAAGCCGGTGGAGAGATGGTTGTCGCGCGCCTCGATGTTCTCGACGAGATACTTCGCCGCCAGCTTTGCCTTCTCGCCGTCCACGAGGCCGACCACGATCGCGAGCACGTAGCAGGTCTGCGTGTCGCCTTTGATGCGGCCATCCTCGGCGACGTAGGCTTTGTTGAACGCGGCTCTGATCTGGTTGAACAGGTCGCGGTATTTGCCGGCGTCGTTGGTCTTGCCGAGCACCTCGGCGGCGCGCGAGAGCAGCTTCGCGCTGTAGGCGAAGTAGGCGGTGTAGATGATGTCCTTCGGCGTGTCGGCGTTGATGCTCAGCCAGTCGCCGAAGCAATGATACTTCGCCGGCGGCAACAGCTCCGGCGTGCTGCGGTTCTTGCAGAACTCGATGAACTTGCACATCGCGGCGTAGTTCCGCTCCAGCACGCGCCGGTCGCCATAGACTTCGTAGATGGTCCACGGGCAGATGACGCCCGCCTCCTGCCACGCGGGGCCGCCGTCGGGGCCGGCGACTTTCACGGGCGCGACCATCGGGAACTGGCCGTCCTCGCGCTGGCTGTCCTGGCAAAGGTCCACGAGCCACTTGTTGAAGAACGCCTGCACGTCGGTGTTGAGCGTGGCGGTGCGGACATAGACCTGCGCGTCGCCGGTCCAGCCGAGCCGCTCGTCGCGCTGCGGGCAATCGGTCGGGATGTCTATGAAGTTCATCCGCTGCGTCCAGTAGATGTTGCTACGGAGCTGGTTCAACATCTTATCCGAGCACGCAAACTTGCCCGTGACCAGCGTGTCGCTGCTGAGCGCGAGGCCCACGACCGTGTCGGACGCGGGCTTCTGCTTCAGGCCGGTGATCTCGACGTATTGGAAACCGTGGAACGTGAACCGCGGCGTCCACGTCTCCCAGCCGCCACCGCGGCAGATGTAGGTGTCGGTGCAGCGGGCGCTGCGGAGGTTGGTGGTGTAGATCGTGCCGTCGGGGTTGAGCCGCTCGGCGAACCGCAGCACGATCTTCTGGCCCGGCGCGCCCTTCACCTTCAGTCGCGCGACGCCGGCGAAATTCTGGCCCATGTTGAGCACATAGACGCCCTTCGTCGGCTCGGTGATCTTCTTCGCCTTCAACTCGGCGAACACGACCACCGGCGGTCCCGGATGCGCCTCCACCTTCGGCTGCACCTCGCTGCTGCCGACAACGACCGACTCCCATTTGCCGTCATTGAAACCGGGCGCGTCCCAACCATCCATCGCGAGCCGCGCGTCATAGGTCTCGCCCATCAGGAAGTCCGCCTCGCGCAGCGGGCCAACAGCGGCCTTCCAGTTCGACCCCGTGCCGACGACCGCCGTCGAACCGTCGGCGAACTCGATGTTCAACTGCGCCCGCACGCGCGGCAGCTTTCCGTAGTGGTCGCGCATATTCCCATAGCCGACGTAGCCGCTGAACCACCCATCCGCGAGCACGGCGCCGAGCGCGTTGTCGCCGGCGCGCACGAGCTTCGTCACGTCGTAGGCGCGGTAATAGACGCGCTTGGTGTATTCGGTCCAGCCGGGATTAAGCCAAGTATCGTTGACGCGCTTGCCATTGAGATGCATGTCGAAGATGCCAAGCCCCGTCGCGTAGAGCGTCGCGCACTTCACCGGTTTGTCGGCGCGGAAACCCGTCCGCAGGAACGGCACTGGCGGCAGGAACAACGTCTGCAGCTTCGCCTTGCCCCACGGTTCCATCCCGAAGTCGCCAAGCACGCGCGCGGCGGGCCACGTGCTGGCGTCAATGGCGCGATTGTGCCAGTAGGCGCCCGGCCCGGCCGCAGTCTTCCACGAGCCATCGGTGACGTGCGTGATCTTCTTTCCATCGGCGGTGGTGATGACGAGCTTCGCGAGCAACCCGGCAGGACCTTCGGTGGCGTTCCAAACCTCGACGCGCAGGCTGTTGTCGCCGCCGTGGAGAAGCAAGGTCACATCGGTTGCCTTGGCACGCTGCCACCCGGTGCCGCTGCTGGCCATGTGCGTGTTGATCACAAACTTGAAGTTGTCATCGGAGACGGCAAGCAACTCGGCCTTGGCGATCTTGATGTCGGCGGGCAACGCGAGCGTGCTGACAAAGAGCCGATGGGCGGCCTTCGCGTGCAACGGCTGCTCCGCGGCCAGCCAGATCCACTTCGCGCCCTCCAACGGCGCGTCGGGCAAGTCCATGTTGACGCGCGCCTTGTCGAAGCCGATCCACTCCGCCTTCCAGTCGTCGGCGTTGAGCAATCCCATCGTCCACATCGCCTGCGCGCTCCACTCCGTCGCGATGCCGTGGCGATCCCACACCTTCACCTTCCAGAAACAACGCTGGCCCGACACGAGCGGCTTGCCGGCGTAGACCACGCCCGTCGTCTCATCGCTCGCGACCTTCCCACTGTCCCACAAATCGCCCGTCTTTTCCGCCAACGCCGCCTCGCTGCTGGCGACAAAGACGCGATACGCAATCTGCCGCTGCCCGCGCTCCTTCGAGTCCACAATCCAACTCAGCCGCGGCGCGACCTCGCCGATGCCGAGCGGGTTGACGCGGTATTCGCAACGAAGATGATTCGGCGCAAGACCGGGCTTGACCGACGCAGCCGGGCAATCTGCCGCGAGAGCAAACACAAGCGCAGTCATGATGAGTAATGGGTTGGTTTTCATAGTCGTTGGTTTCTTGTGAAGATTGAGCTGCAAAGAATCAGGAGGCTTTGTGCTCCATCCAGAACGGCGTGGCGATGAACCACAACACCGTGGCGACGAGCATCCACGCCTGCGCCTGCGCAAGGTCGAGTTTGTCCACGAAGAACAGGCATGCCGGCGCCAGCGTTACAGCCAGCGCGATCCACGAGAGGATTTCAGCGATGCGTTTCATGGTTAAGACTCCAAGCTGGGTTCGGCTTTCAACTGGCGGTGGAATTCCTCCCAAACCTTACCATTCTGAATTCTTGCGCTTGTGATATGTGGCTCTGAAGCCGTGAAATCTACTGTGACAGCGTAGCCAACGAACTCGTGATGCTTTTCCGAGTATTCCGTCAACCAATTGATGTCTTTGCTGTCGAGAATGTCGCCACCCCGCTTCTTACGTCGCACTTTCCACTCGATGATCGAACGTGGAATCCGAACAGGCTCCCACGCTTCGTCCCACGCAACCTCTCTTGGCGCACCCCAAATCACTAAGTCTTTTCGAACGGCAGCCTTACTGCCGGGTGTCTTGATCTGGGGGACTCCAACTTCGATACCAATCTGGGTCAAATCTTTGATTACGCCCCCGGGATGGAGCTGCTTTGAAAGACACTCGTGCGCAAACAGATTAACGCAATCGTTTTCCTTTCCTCGCCAGCCGGAAACAAGCACTCGCTCAAAGTCCAACAGCGCCGTTGCGACCATCTTATCAAGCTCAGTGATTGATGTTTGCATGCGATGCTCGGCCACACTCAAACCGCTTCCTTCTTCTGCCACAGCTTGCTCAGTGCCACATAAAGAATCGCCGTCACAAACCATCCCGGCAGGCTGACAAAGTAGATTTGCACGCCGGCAAACTGCACGAGCGCGGTGCAGACGGCCATCGTCAGGAACCACGCGAGGCCGGCAGCCCAGTTGATCGAACGGCCCGTAGCCTCGGCGAAGTTGCTCCGCAGGCCGAGGCGCGGTAGAACCCAGAAGTCCACGAAGATCACCGCACCCATCGGCATCAGGATCATTCCCCAGAGCGCGACAAAATCGAGCAGCTTCATCGTCACCAGCGGAAAGACAGCGGTGACGCTCGCCACAAGGCCGGTCAGCAGCGTGACGCGGAAGCGCGACGAGGACGGCACGAGCGATTGGAAGGCGAGGCCGGCTCGATAGAGCGTCGGGTTGGCGGTGGTCCAGCCGGCTGCGATGACGCAGAGCAGACCGGCAATTCCGCACGCGCGATACGCCAGCGGGCCGGGCAGCACGGCGGTGTTCGTCGGGTCTTGGTGCAGTTGCAGCGCGTAGAGAATGGAGGCGGCAATCCACGCCATGAAGTGGCCGATGAACATCCCGGCGGCCGACGCGATGCCATACCACGACTTCTTCGCGTAGCGGAACAGCGAGAGGTCGGCCATGCCGATGTGCCACGCCATGTTGCAGAACCACGCGAAGAACATGACGTGCCAGAAGGTGAATTTCACCTGCCCCGGCATCGGGTCACCACCCTTCCAAATCACGGTCTGCGCGACGTGCCAAAAGTCGCCGAGGGAGGTCAGACCAAGCTGGCGCAGGCCGATGATGCCGAACGCAATGAAGACGGCGACCATCCACGGCACGGCCATGTTGGCGAACTCGGAGACAAACTTGTAGCCGTAGGCGGCCACGAACGAGAAGAGCGCGCCCGCCGCGAGCACGGCGATCACCCAACCGAGGCTGTTGGGCATCAGGTCGCCGAAGCCAGGCATCGGGAACTTGAACCAGACGCCGAGCGCAGTAGCCGAGACGGTGATCATCGCGCCAGCGAGGAAGGTGAACATGACGCCGTTGGCGACGTTGTAGAGTGTGACGAGCTTGCGCCCGCAGATCTTTTCGAGCTGGAAGTAGAGCGTCAGCCGCACGCGCGTAGCGATCGGCGCGGTAAAGAGCGTCCAGCTCAGCACGGCGAGCAAATTGCCGACGATGAGGCCGACGATGAGGTCGAACGCGCTGACGCCCGCCGCGAGGAACAACGGGCCGATCATCAACTCCGTGCCCGCGACGTGCTCCCCCGCGAACTGGCCGACGTAGCTCTTCAGCCCGAGCAGCGCCCGATCCGGCACGCGCTCGCGCTCAAATTCCTCAACCGGATCGTGTGAGTGCGGCTGATCGCTCATCGCAGTGAGCGGGCAAAGCTACTTCAGCGATCCGCTGTAGCCGGAGATGACTGCCGACAGCAGCAGCAGCACGAGGCCCACTGCGAGCAGTGTGCGCGTGCGCTTGCTGGTGCCTTTCCATTCGCCGATGAAGATACCGATGAGCGTGCTGAACATGATCGCCGAGGCCATCAGCAACGCCCAGCCGACATAGGCGGTCTTGCCCATCGCCGGCTCGCCGGTCTTGAAGCAGATGAACTGCGAGCACCAGATTGCGCCCGCGATGCCCGCAAACAGGAAGTTGCCCGCCAGCGGTGCGCCGGACTTGAGGTAGTCGCCCGTGGTCTTGTTCTTTACGTTGAGGAAGAGGCACCAGAGGAAGTTGACGGTGAACCCGCCGAGCAGCACCACAACAAGCACCGGCATTCCGCTCCACGTCGTCGTCGTGACCGGCGCGGTCGTCTCGGCCAGCTTCTGCATCGTCGGCCCGCCCACGAGGCCCCACCCCATGCCGGAACTCATCAGTCCGGAGAAACACGCCGCGAGGATGCCTTTCTTGAAATCGTATTCCGCAACCGCCTTCTTCTTCTCCTCTTCGGGCAGTTCCTTCTCCTTCGACATGCCTGCCATGCCGACCATCACGATGCCGGCCAACGAGACCAACACGCCGACGAACGACGCGATGCCCGCGCCCGGCTCGAAGAGCTGGCCGAACTCGCCTTTCAGAACCTTCGGGACCAGCGTTCCAGCCGCCGAGCAAATGCCGCAGCCGAGCGCGAGGCCGAGACCGACGCCGAGGTAGCGAATCATCAAGCCCCACGTCAGGCCGCCGACGCCCCACATCGCGCCGCAAGCGTAGCAATACCAGAACTCGCCGCTGGGCGCAGCGCCAAGCACCTTGCAGACGTTCGGCGACGTGCTGAACGCGAGCGCCCACGGCACGATCACCAAGCCCGCCACGGCGTAAACGGCCCAGTAACTTTCCCACGCCCAGTTCGCGACCTTCTTGAACGGCAGGTAGAACACCGCGCCGGCCAGACCACCGAGCGCGAAGATGAGGACGCCGAGCGCCGGATTGGTTGCTGCTTCCGCTGGATTCATGATGGCTCCATTTCTTCGTAGCCCGCGACGCCGCCGCGGGAATCCCGCCACGGAGTGGCGGGTTACTAATTACTTCCGCTTCGACAGCACGCTCTTCTCGTATTGTTTCACTTCCGCAAGCCAAGCTTCGCCGACGGGCACGCCGTTCTTCGCGCAGTAGTAATCCCACACGGCGCTGAACGGCAGCGTCTTCGCTTCCTCGAACCACGCCAGCCGGCTCGTGTAGTCGCCGCTTTCCTCGGCCACCTGCAACTTCGCGGTCGGCTCCAGCATCGCCTGCAAGAGCGCCTTGAGCATGTTCCGCGTGCCGATGACCCACGCCGCGATGCGGTTGATGCTCGCGTCGAAGTAGTCAAGGCCGATGTGCGTATCGTCGAGGTAATCGCCGCGCACCAACTCCTGCGCGAGCGCCTGGAGATCGTCGTTCAGGATGACCACGTGGTCGCTGTCCCAACGGACGCCGCGGCTGACGTGGAGCAGAATCTCCGGCATGAACTGGAACACCGCGCTGATCTTGTCGGTGATCGTCTCGGTCGGATGATAGTGGCCGGTGTCGAGCGTGAAGAGCTTCTGCCGCGAAACGGCGTAGCCGAGATAATACTCATGCGAGCCGACCGTGTAGCTTTCGCAGCCGATGCCGAACAGCTTGCCCTCCACCGAGTCGAGATTGAGCTTCGGGTCCACCGGCACGCCGAAGATTTCGTCGAGCGACGCCGTGAGCCGCTTGCGCGGGCCGATGCGGTCCACCGGGATGTCCTTCATGCCGTCGGGAATCCAGAAGTTCGTGATGCACTTGTTGCCGAGCGCCTTGCCCATCGCCGCGCCGATCTTGCGGCAGGCGATGCCGTGGTCCACCCAGAACTTGCGAATGCCCTTGTCGGCGTGCGAGAGCGTGAAGTTATCCGCCGCGTTCGGGTGCGAGAAGAACGTCGGGTTGAAGTCCAGCCCAACGCCGAGTTTCTTCGCCCAATCAATCCACCCCTTGAAATGCTTCGGCTCGATTTCGTTACGGTCCACCTTCTTGCCGCCGAACTCGCCGTAGAACGCGTGGAGGTTGAAGCGGTGCTTGCCAGGGATCAGCGACAGCGCCTTCTCCGCGTCCGCGCGCAGCTCCGCGGGCGTGCGGGCCTTGCCGGGATAATTGCCCGTCGCCGCCAGGCCGCCGCCGAGGCCGGTGCCGAGCTTCTCAAATCCGCCCACGTCGTCGCCCTGCCAGCAGTGCAGCGAGACCGGGACCGACGCGAGCCAGCGCAGCGCCTTGTCGGCGTCCACGCCCACCTCAGTGTAACGCTCGGCGGCCAATTGGTAACTCTTCTCGATGTTCTTCATGGTGTTCCTCGTGATTCCTTGGTTGATGGCAACGAACTGAAATTGTGGGCGCGGACTCTACCTCAACCACGCAATGCCGTCCACAACGATAGCGCACTGGAAAAGGACAAAGACACCTCTCACCATGACCATGTGGTTTATCAAGCGCCAGAAGGATGCCGCGCGGCAACCAGCGCAGGAAAAGATGGCGACAAGAAAGGAAAGAGTGTAGTAAAAATAAGACTGTTGCAGTCTAAGGATGAGGAACGCTGCAAACGCACGGATGGATGGGTCAAGACAATCAAGCATAGGAAACGTGAGCCTCCGTTGGTTGTATCAACGGAGGCTGGCGCTGGTCGTGACACTTGCCATCGGCATTGGCGCGTCGCTGGCGGTGTTTTTCGTGGCGCAAAGATGGGAACACGAAACGCTGCGGATTGATTACGAGGTCGCAAGCAACGACAAGATGCTGGCGGTCAAGCGGACCTTGCAGGACCACGTAGCAGTGCTCGACATGCTCGGTAGATTCTGCGAGGTGACGAAACGCGTGGACCGGGGCGAGTTCCAGCAGTTCATCCGGCATCCGCTGAACCGCGATCTGGACATTGTAATGATGGCTTGGCTTCCTCGCGTGACGTCCGAGCAGCGGGAGTTGTTTCAGGCGGCGATGCAAACGGTGGGGCCTGCCGGGTTCAAAATTGTTGAGCGCGATGCCCAGGGCAAGACGGCGGAAGCAGGCCATCGCGCGGAATATTTTCCGGTGTTGTTCGCGGAACCTTTCGACCGCAACAAGACGATGCTCGGCGCGGACTTCAATGCCATTGTATCCGTTCGCGAGGCTTCGCAGCGGGCCAGCAAGGAGAACAGGATGGTTGCTGTCATTGACAAGACGGGCGTGTTTGCGCCAAGCGACCGTGGCGGCGGACTTGCGAAGGGAGGAACATCACCCAGTCCCGTCCAAACTTTTTTCTGCTTGTTGCTGCAACCCGTTTACAAGGACGGCGAGCCTATCAACACAGCGGAAACCCGGCGCGAGAGTTTGTTGGGCTTTGCGGCGTGTGTGTTCGATATCGGAAAGGCGATGGAGAACACGTTGCGGCTGGCAAAAACTTCCAGCTTGGATGTTTCGATTCTTGACACCACCACCAACCAGCGCCAACACCTGTATAAATACCTGTCGCGATCTCACGCGCCAGCCGACGAGGCGCCCTTGAATGAGAAGAGGCAGCAACTCGTCGCCGACCACGGCACCCTATCGTTCGCGCTGGCCGACCGGCAATGGTCGGTGGTCTGCACGCCCACACGGGCGTTTCTGCAAACCCACACCCCGGAAGATTCGTCGTTGCTACTGGCCTGCGGTTTGATGGCGACAGTGATGTTGGCGGGGCACTTGCTTTGGATCATGAAGCACGCTGTGCAGACGGAACAGCTGGTAGTGGGGCGCACGTCCGAACTTGCCGCCGAGGTCGCCAAGCACAAGCAGACAGCCGCCGCCCTGCAAGAAAGCGAGAAGCGTTATCGGACGTTGTTCGAGAACTCGGCCGATGCGTTGCTGACGCTGGACGAGAGGATGATTCTGGACTGCAACGCGACCACGGTGAAGATGTTCCGCTACGCCTGCAAAGACGAGTTCCTCCGGCTGAATCCCGCGCAACTCTCGCCGCCCCAGCAGCCGTCCGGCGCGGATTCCAATACGGCAGCGGCGCAGAACATTGCCGAAACGTTTGAGAAAGGGTTGACCCGATTTGACTGGGTGTATCGCCGTCAGGACGGGGAGGATTTTCTTGCGGAGGTGTCGCTGACGGCGCTTGAGTTGGGAGGGCACAAGGTGTTGCTGGCGACCGTCCGCGATGTCACGGAACACCGCAAGTCGGAGGAGCAGTTGCGGCTGCGGGACAGCGCGTTGAACGCGACGGTCAACGGCGTGCTGATCGCGGACAATCGAGGTAAAATCGTCTGGGTCAATCCCAGTTTCACGGAACTGACGGGATATTCAGCCAAGGAGGCGCTGGGGCAAAGCATGCGGCTGGCGATGTCCGGCCCCGAAGACCACGAAACGTATGAGAAGTTGCTGGCGGCCGTGCAGAACGGCGAGAGCTGGCGCGGCGAGGTTGTGAACCAGCGCAAAGACGGCGCGGCCTACTCCGAAGAAATGACGGTCACGCCTGTGCGCGACAACCAGAACACGGTCACACATTTCATCGCCGTCATCCAGGACGTGAGCGACCGCAAGCGAGCTGAGACAGAATTGTTGCACGCCAAGGAAGCCGCTGAGGCCGCCACGAAGGCCAAGAGCGATTTTCTGGCCAGCATGAGCCACGAAATCCGCACGCCAATGAACGGTGTCATCGGCATGACCGGATTGCTGCTCGACACGCAACTGACGCCGGAGCAGCGGGAGTATGCCCGGATTGTGCGCAACTGCGGCAACGCCCTGCTGATGATCATCAACGACATCCTCGATTTCTCCAAGATCGAATTGGGCAAGATGTCCATCGAGCCGATGAACTTCAATCTGCGGCAAGCCGTGGAAGAGGTCACCGACATGCTTCTGACCGACGCGGATGACAAGGGAATTGAGTTGATCGTGCGTTACACGCCGAAAACGCCCAGTCGTTTGGTGGGCGATCCCGGCCGCATCCGGCAAGTGCTGACCAATCTCGTTGGCAATGCCATCAAGTTCACAGAGAAAGGCCACGTATTGGTTTCCGCGGAATGCGAGGAGTTGGGCGAACAGCATGTGTTGTTGCGAATCTCCGTCCAAGACACCGGCATCGGGATACCAGAGGAAAAGATCGGCAGCCTGTTCCAGCGATTCTCCCAGGTGGACGCTTCCGCCACGCGGCGCTATGGCGGCACGGGATTGGGTCTGGCAATCTCACGAGAACTCGTAGAGTTGATGGGAGGAACCATCGGCGTTCAGAGCCAGCCCGGACAAGGTTCCACGTTCTGGTTCAAGCTGCGGCTGCCACTGGACAACAAACCTGACCCGATGGTTTCACCGAAAATAGTGTTGAAGAATCTGCGCATGCTGATCGTGGATGACAACGAGGTAAACCGACGCGTTCTGGAAGAGCAACTTGGCAGTTGCGGCGCGCGCACCAGTCAGGTTGTTTCAGGGCGCGCCGGGTTGCGGGCGATGCATGAGGCCGTGGCGGCGAAAGACCCCTTCCAAATTGCCATCGTGGACTTCCAGATGCCGGAGATGGACGGGATAATGTTTGGCCGCGCGGTAAAAGCTGATCCGTTGCTGAAAAATACCGTGCTGGTCATGCTCTCCTCCGCGGGCCAGCGCCACCTGACGCCAGAGATCCGTGAAGCGGGTTTCGCAGCGTGCTTGAGCAAGGCTGTTTATGCATCGCAGCTTATTCAAACCGTGGCGGACGCGTGGCGTTCCATTACCAAAGGGAGCCATGTCCCGGTCAAGCCAAGGCCGCTCCTGCCGGTGATCCGCGCCCGTGTGCTGGTGGCCGAAGACAACGTCGCCAACCAAAAAGTGGCCGCGCGATTGCTGGAGAAATTGGGCTGTCGCGTGGACGTGGCCGCGACCGGCGCCGAAGCCGTGCGACTGCTGCGGCTGCTCTCCTATGACATCGTGTTCATGGATTGCCAGATGCCGGAGATGGACGGCTACGAGGCCACACGCGAAATCCGCCGCCAAAAGGGCCTCAACCGAAAGGTGCCCATCGTTGCCATGACCGCCAACGCCATGGCCGGCGACCGTGAAGGATGCCTGGCGGCGGGCATGGATGACTATGTCGCCAAACCCGTGGAGTTGGAACAGATCGTCGAGGTGCTGAAACGCTGGGTGCGGTTGAGGGTGGAGTCGGAGCAAACAGAACCTGCTCCTACAAGCTCCGCGGCCAAAGCGTCAGCTTCGGGAGCAACAGCCACACAAACAGGCTCATCAGCCGTGGATGCCGAGGCCATCGCCCGGCTGCGCGAGCTTTCCGAAGGCGACCCTCAGGAGTTTTTAAAAGACCTTCTCGGCACCTACATAACCGATACCAGCAAGCGGCTGATTGCTTTGCAGAAGAACGCTGCGGATGGGAACGCCCGTGAGTTGATGCGAGCAGCGCATGCCATCAAAGGCAGCAGCTTGAACGTTGGTGCCAACCTGTTGGCGGACTATTGTCAGCAAGTGGAGGAAATTGCAGCAACAGGCTCATTGGACGGCACAGCCAAGTTGGTGGCCCAGATTGAACGGGAGTTCGAGCGAGTCAAGACAGAGTTGAACGGCTTCACGAAGGTATGAGATAACAATCACGCGAACCGGAAATCAAGTTTGACGGGCTGCGACTGCCCACCCATACTTTTCAAGTCATGAATCAGGCATCAAAGTCTGCGGTCGGCGCCGCCCCAACACCGGCCACGCCTGGGCAGGCCCCTCCCATGCGGGTTCTGGTTGTGGACGACAACGCGTTCAGCCGGCGCGTCATCGTCCAGTTGCTTCAACAGGCCGGCTTCAAGACGCTGGAAGCCTCCGACGGCCCTCAAGCCATCCAACTCTTTACGCGCACTCCAGACATTCGCCTCGTGACTCTGGACCTGGATATGCCAAACATGAACGGCTTCCAAGTGCTCGAGACGCTCCGCTCCCCCGACAAGGCCGAGACATTAAAGGCCGTTGGCAACGATCGCGTGCCCGTCATCCTGGTGACCGGCAACGACACCTACCCCAATCGCAAACGCGGATTCGAGCTTGGCGCGGCCGACTTCGTCCGCAAGGACGAGGTTCAGGATCAACTGGTGCTGACTGCGAGGTTGATCCTCTCGCCCGCCACCGCATTTGCCGGCATGACGGTGCTCGTGGTGGAAGACACTGCGGTCGCCCGCCAGATGATGGTTTCCTGCGTGCGCCAACTGGGCGTGGATGTGGTTGATCTTCACGATGGCAGCGACGCGTTGGACCTGCTGCGCAGCCGGCCCGCGTCAGTGGACCTGGTGCTGACCGACATGCACATGTCACGGATGAACGGAGACGAGCTTTGCCTGCGCATCCGGCAGGAGCTGGGGCTGAAAGAACTGCCCGTCATCGTGCTCAGCGGAACGTCCGAGCCGGAGGTGAAACTCCAACTGTTCCGCATCGGCGCCACGGATTTTCTGGAGAAGCCTTTCATCAAAGAGGAACTGATCGCGCGCCTCAACGTCCACCTCAAGCGCCAGCAGTTGGACAGGAACCTGCGGTCCAATTTGGTGCGGATGAAGGAACTCGACAAATTGAAGGACGAATTCCTGGCGGTCTGCTCACACGACCTGCGCTCGCCGCTCAGCGGGATTCTCGGCTTCACCCAGCTTCTGCTGAAGGATCCGGAAATGAGTCCGGCCAAGCAGGAAATGCTCCAACGGATCATGAACGCCGGCAAGTATCTGCTGGAGTTGATCAATGACATCCTCGATCTGGGCCGTGCCCAAGCCCAAAAAGAGAGCATGGAGTTCCAACCGCTGAATCCCATGGCCATTTTGCGCCAATGCCTCGGTAGTTTTCGACCGTCCGTGGACAGCAAACGTATTGAACTGTCCTTGTCGGAACAGCCATCAGCGGCCAACCCAAACATTCTCGGCAACCACACTGCCCTCTCGCGCATCTATACCAACATCATCTCCAACGCAATCAAGTTCACACCGGAAGGCGGCAGAGTCTCGGTGCGAGCCTCGGTGGACAGCGGCGGCCAGACGCTGATCATCGAATGTGAAGACAGCGGCATCGGCATACCTGAATCCATGATGTCGAAGTTGTTCAGCCGCTACTCCAAAGTCTCGCGCCAAGGAACGCAGGGAGAGCGCGGCACCGGTTTGGGCCTGATCATCACACGCGAACTGATTGAATCGCACGGCGGACAGCTCGGGGTGCGCAGCCGCGAGGGCCAGGGAAGCACTTTCACCATCACACTACCGCTGACGGCCACCGCTCCGCCGCCGGCTCCCGATCAGCCAGCGCGCCAGCCGGTCGCCAGAAGTCTGCACATCCTGGCGGCTGAAGATGATGCGGTGAACATGAAAGTGTTGGAATTCATGTTGAAGAAGATGGGCCATCAATGCCTGCTCGTTTCCAACGGCCGCGAGGCATTGAAGACATTCATTGCTCAGCAAGGGTCGGAAGGATTTGACGTCATCGTCATGGACATCGAAATGCCGGTGATGGATGGCCGCCAGGCCATCGCCGCTGTGCGGGAACACGAACGCAGCCAAGGCTTCACACCCGTCCCGGCCATAGCCTTGACCGCGCACACCGGCGAGAAGGAACGCCGGGAATATCTGAAGCTCGGCTTCAACGCTGTCGTGAGCAAGCCGTTCAGGAGCGAAGAGATAAGCCTGATCCTTGAACAGCTTCTGATGCACTGATCTCCGCAGCGGCACCCCTCCTCTACTTCGCTGTCGGCACGTGGCTGCACGCGTGCATCAGTAAAGACTCGGCAATGTGATCAAGCGGCGCCACCTCGCAGGCCGCGCCACACCGAATGGCGGCGGCCGGCATCCCGAACACGACCGACGTCGTGTGGTCCTGCGCAACCGTGTAGGCCCCGCGTTCGCGCAACGCCAGCAGTCCCTGTGCGCCATCGCTTCCCATGCCGGTCAGCAATGCAGCGGCAACCTTGACACCGTCGCACCTCGCCATGGATTGAAAAAGCACTTCGATACTGGGCCGCTGATGATGAACCATCGGGCCGTCTTTGATCTGCACCTGAAGCTGGCCGGCGTGCTGGCGCAACAACATGTGGACATTGCCTGGCGCGACCAGAGCCAGTCCGGGCCGCACCACGTCGCCATCCGCAGCCTCCTTCACCTCCATGTGACAGGACTTGTGCAGCCGCTGCGCAAAAGACGCCGTGAAATAAGCTGGCATGTGCTGCACGACCAACGTGGCCGGGCCGTTCTCCGGGAACTGCCGCAGGATGGTTTCGATGGCTTGCGTGCCCCCCGTCGAGGCGCCGATGGCCACAATGCGCCGTGGCGGACCGGGGAGCTTCAGGGGCACGCTGGAGCCAGACTCACCGCCGGATGCTTTTCTGGGAGAGCGGTCGAATTTAACCTGGGCGGCTGCTTTGATCTTGGCCAAAAGCATTTCGGTCATCTCGGACAAAGCAAAACCCGGTCCGGGTTTGCACATCACGTCCACTGCGCCGGAGTTGATGGCATCCAACGCCAGATGGCCTCCTGGCATCGTGAACGACGAAACAATGATGACAGGCACTGGATGGTAGTGCATCAGCCGGCACAGAAACGTCAACCCATCCATGCGCGGCATCTCGATGTCCAGAAGAACCACGTCCGGTTCCAAGCTGAGGATTTTATCGCGCGCCGCATACGCATCGTGCGCTGTTTCTAGAACATGAATCTGTGGGTCGCGACTCAACTCCGAGGTCAGCACCTCGCGCACAACAGCCGAGTCATCCACCAACAGCACCTTGATCTTTTCCATGGCGTTTAATCTTCGATAAACAATAACAGCGGATGTCCCTCCACCACCAGCGCGGCCTGCGGTTTCCCATTCACATATCGCGCCGCATCTTCCCGCGCCACGCTTTGGAGGGCCGGAACGCCAAAGTCAATAACAGCCTCGTTGGCTCCGTCTTTGTGGATGTAGTGGCCGCACACGATGTTCAACAGCTCCTTGACGGCATCCTGAGCCTGATCGTTGCTAATCTCCGCCGGCTCTCGCGCATAGAGATTGGCGGCCGCTTGTCGCGCGATGGGTGGTGACACAACCATGCCAATGCCTCCCACGCGCGACCCGGCGAAGGAGATGGTGACTATCCACGATGGATCCGCCAAGACCACCGGCTTGCCTCCCGTCTTTGGCGGATCGCCCAACATGAAGGCGTAGCCCTCAAGCACTTCGATGGTCACTTCGACCAACGTGTTGATGTTGTCCGCGCTCATATCCAATCTCCTCATGGCCGGGTCATGCGTTTTTGAGAAAACGCTCCACGATTGTCTTCAAATCCTCCGGAGTGATGGGCTTGGTGAGGTAGGCCTGCACGCCAGCCTCCTTCATTTCGGCCATGCGGTGCGCGCTGCGGTCCGTGGAAACAATGATGACCGGGATGGACTTGAGCAGATCTGCAGCCCTCATGCACCGCACCATCTCTGTGCCATTCATGACCGGCATGTTGATATCGGCGAACACCAAGTCCACCCACTCCCGCTCCAGAAGGTCCAACGCCTCCCGCCCGTTGCGCGCCTGATAGATCTGGTTCAAAGGAATACCGGCCATTTGCAACGTGCGCGCGATGAAGGTCCGCGCGGTCAGGGAGTCGTCCACGATCAAAATGGTGTATCCCATGGTGGTTTACTCCTTCAAAGTTCGCGTTCCCGCCCTTGTGACCACACCACCACCCGCCCCGTCGCAATCTCCAACTGGAGCGTTCGCGCCTGATCGCCGCCGATGTCTTCCGCCTGGATGAACATGCCGTTCTTCCACGTGATCTTGCGGAACACCGCGTGGTTACGCTCTCCGATGCGAAACAAGTTGGTGCTGTCCATCACCCGTGCTGCACCAGCCACGCGCGTGATCAGATCCTTCTTGCGGCAGCCGCGCTTGAGCATCTCATCCATGAGCTTGGGAACGCCGACATCCACGAACATGGCGGGCTTCTCCCTGGCCTTGTCGTTGTCAATCTGTGACAGGGGCAACATGCAATGAACCATGCCTCCTACGCGCAAGACAGGATCATAGAAAGCCACACCCAGGCAGGATCCCAACGAGTAGGTGATCAGCATCTCGTCCGCAGAATCGGATATCGCCATGCTTCCAAGGCCCACAACTATGGTTTTCAGCCGCGGATCAGGTGCCATGACAAAACCAAGCGCCCGTGTCGGAGCTACGGACTGCCGACTTGCTTTTCGTGGTAGCGGTCACAATCATATCATTCAGCCTTTGACATACACTGACGGAGCCACGTTCCTAAAATCCGTCGGCAACCCGGCCAGGCTTTCTGCGCTGCCCACCACTAAGTAACCATTGGGGCGGAGCAAACGCCAACATTCCTCCAGCAGCCGACGGCGCACGTCGTCGTCAAAGTAGATCATCGCGTTGCGACAAAAAATGGCGTCGAACGGGCCGCGCATGGGGTAAGGCGTTTGTGAAAGGTTCAGGCGCGCAAACGTAATCATCCCGGCCAACGCGGAGTTCACCCGGAAACAACGACCGCCTTCCATGACTTCAGCAATGAAATGACGGCGGACAAGCGCTTCCGGGACTGGCTCCATGTCCTTGGCCGTGTAACAACCTTCGCGAGCCTCGGCCAGCACACGCGTGGAAAGGTCGGTGGCCAGGATGCGCACGTCGCATTCCGCCAGAAGGTTCTCCCGGACCACCATCGCCACGCTGTAAGGCTCCTCGCCGCTCGATGCGGCCGCGCACCAGAAGCGGAAGCCGGTTTGTCCTTCAAGGCGCCATCGCGCCAGCCAGCCGGCCAGATGTTCAAAATGTTTTCGCTCGCGAAAAAACTGGGTAACGTTCGTGGAGATGGCATTGAGCATCTCCACAGGCTCCTCGTGCTCAGGTGACTCCTCCAGGAGGCGCAGGTAATCGCGGAAACGAATGATGCCCAGCCGGCGCATACGCTTGCCGATGCGGGCAATGACCAGCGCCTCCTTCTGCTTATTCAGCACAATGCCGGCCTTCTGGTAAACGATCTCGGCGATGCGTCGAAACGTTGCCGGATCAATCTCGGTCTCTGGCTGATCGCCCATGTGACGCGCCGCCATCATACCTGCACGTCTCAAAACTGTTTAAGCTCGTGATCGTCCAGCGGGATCGCCTTTTCCGGCGTCTTGTGTTTCAGCTCGCCACTGGAAGCCGCTGGAGATGACGCAGCGCGCGTCGCATCCGGCGCGTGGGCGGGCGAAGCGGGCGCAGGATGCGTATCGGGCTTTTGCTGAGGTTGGACACCATTTGTGGCAGCGGTTTCGCTGCCCTTGACCAGTTCCATCAACCCCTCCACCAGTGTGTGCAATTCCTGAGCCTGCGCCGAAAGCTCTTCCGCCGCGCTTGCCGACTCCTCCGCATTGGCTGCGTTTTGCTGGACCACCCTGTCCATTTCGCTCACAGCTACGTTCACCTGCCCGATGCCCTGCGCCTGCTGGCGGGAACCGGCAGTGATCTCTGCCACCAAGGCCGCCACCTTGAGCGCGCTGTCCTGAATCTTGTTGAGCGATCCCGCCAACTGCTCCGTCGCTTGCACGCCGGTTTCGGCGTTCTTCTGGGCGTCCTCGATCAGATTGGCTGTGTTCCTGGCCGCCTCCGTGCTGCGCCGGGCGAGGTTACGCACTTCTTCCGCAACCACGGCGAAGCCTCTGCCCGCGTCCCCGGCCCGCGCCGCCTCGACTGCGGCGTTGAGTGCCAACAGGTTGGTTTGAAACGCGATTTCATCAATCGTCTTGATGATCTTGGCCATTTCCTTGGCGGACTGCCGAATGCCCCCAATGACCACAGACACGCTCTTCATGGAATTGACGCCGTCCAGCACCATGTTCTTGGTTTCGCTCATCAGCTTGTCTGTCTTAATGGCATTATCCGCGTTCTGGCGGGTCATGGATGCCATCTCCTCAAGGGAAGCAGACGTTTCTTCCAGATTGGACGCCTGTTCGCCGGCGCCTTGCGCAAGCTGCTGACTGGAACTGGCCACCTGATTGGACACGCTGGCCACCTGTTCCGCGCCGGAGGAAAGCTCGGTGATGATCCGGCTGATAGGCGTTGTGATGGAGCGAGACAGCGTGATGGAGAAGAGCGCGCCAACAATCATGGCCAGTGCTATGCCAAGCCCGATCGTGAGAAAAGAGTTCGCGACCGACTGAACGGCGTTGCTGCTCGACACACGAACCTGAGTGATGCCGTGCTCGGCGATTTCGCGGGCTTGGCGCAACATCTGTCCGGAGATCTCCTCGCCTTTCTTCTGCAAGCTTTGTTGGTTTCTCCAAGCTGTCACCAAGTTTTCCGTCGTCGTGCGATAATCCCGGGCCGCCTTGCGGCACGCGTCAAAGGCTGGAACATTCTCCGCGTCCAGCGTCGTTTTCAACTCCTCCAGTTTCGTGTTGATCGCTTCGAGATTTGTCAACGCAGCCGACGCCAACACCGGGTCGCGGTAAATGTCCGCCCGTTGCAAAGCAATCATAGCCTCGTGGCTCAGGTCAACCACGTCGCGACAGATAGCCCCGTCTTTCAGACGCGCCTCCAAGTCAACCACCATGCTCTCCCTAATCGTCGGCGCATTGGTAGATACAGTCGTCATCTTCCCGGCAATCATCTCGTCAATAGACTTCAACGAGGAACGCTGTTCCGCGGCATACATGGCCCGGCAGGCATTGTGAAAGCGATCTTCGTTCTCCTGCATCTGCCTGCGCAGTGCAGCAATCTGTTCAACTTGATCACTGACCCGATGAAACAACTCAGTGTAATCGTTCGCGGCATCTCTAGCTTGCCGCGCCAATTGTTGCTTGTTGTATAGGTTGTATTGAGTGGCCAGATCGAGCGTCTCACGAATACTGTTCTTAATTTCCACCATGTTGGTGGAGATCAACGCAACCTGCCGGCTGTCACCCGTAAGCTGATAGCGCAGGTCTTCGGCAATCGCCGCCTGGGACTGCCGCTCGATGTTCATGGATTTGATCAGAAGAGGCACCGCCTGATCGTTCACGTCCACGGACCACCTTTCAATACCGCGAAGCTCGCGAACGGTATTGACGCCTATCGCCAACATGATGGCGATCAGCACGGAAAAGCCGAAGGCGATTTTTACCGACAAACGTATTTTTTTACTCATGGGCTTGGTCCTTTTCTTCCAGCACCTTCTCCACAAACGTCCAGTCCCGGCTGTCCAACACTTTTTCCGCATTCAACAGAAGTATCACCCGGTTTTCGATTTGAACGATGCCTGCAATGAACTCCGTGCTGACCCGCGCACCAAACTCCGGCGGCGACTCAATCTGCTCAACCGGCACATCCACCACTTCCATCACATCGTCCGCTACCACACCGCTCACCAACAATCCCGTTTCCCTCTGCACTTGCAGCACGAT
Organism: Verrucomicrobiota bacterium; assembly: GCA_026397915.1. Lineage (GTDB taxonomy): Bacteria > Verrucomicrobiota > Verrucomicrobiia > CAIQCK01 > CAIQCK01 > CAIQCK01. Next base: position 25,037 of record JAPLTX010000036.1, on the reverse strand, counting down.
CACGCAAGTGCGCGGCGTCACAGGCGCCGGAGGCAGCCCGAATCTCACGTGCAAGTCAATCACCGGGACAACCTTCCCGCGCAGGTTCATGACGCCCAGAATGAAATCCGGCACGCGCGGCACACGCGTCAACTCCAGCCACTGGACGATCTCTTGAATCTTGAGAATCGGAAAACCGTATTCCTCTCCCGCCAACCGAAAGACCAGATGCTTCCCCGTCCGCTTCTGCGAGGCTGGCACATTGGTTTCAACTATCGCCATAACATTCCTTTCACCGCGCACGTTCCTGCGCGATGCGAATCACTCCCGGCACGTCCAAGATCAGCCGAACCCGGCCATCAGCAAGAACGCTGGCACCGGAGACGCCGGTGATACGTCCCAAACTCTCGCGCAGGCTTTTCACCACCACACGCTGCTGGCCGATCGTTTCATCCACCAACAGCGCAGCGCGACGCTCGCCATCTTCAATCACTACAATGATGCCTTCATCAACGCGCTCTACCGCGCCGCCTATTGTAAACAAATCCGCGAGCCGGAAAAGCGGAATCGTCTCCCCACGCACACTAATCACCGAACCTCTGTTCGCCATGCGGTGCACATCCGCTGGACTTGGCCGCAATAACTCCCGGATGGTTTCCACCGGCAACGCAAACTGCTCCGTGCCAACCCGCACCATCATGCTGTTGATCACCGACAGCGTCAGCGGAATCCTCAACGTCATCGTGGTGCTGAACCCTTCAACACTTTGCACCTCCACTCGACCCCGCAACCGCTCCACGTTTTTCCGAACCACGTCCAAACCCACGCCGCGCCCGGAAACCTCCGTGACAGCTTCGGCAGTCGAAAATCCCGGCTCAAAAATCAGATCCAGGATTTGCTCATCGCGCAACGGGGAATTCGCCTTGACCAAACCGCGCGCCCGGCCCTGCTCGATAATCTTTGAGCGTCGCAAGCCGCGGCCATCATCGCTGATCACGATCCACACCTCACTGGAACGCTGGAAAGCCTCAATCCGGATGGTGCCGGTTTCCGGCTTGGCAAGACGGCGTCTCTCCTCCGGCGACTCGATCCCGTGGTCCACCGCGTTACGCACCAAGTGAATCAATGGGTCTCCGATCAACTCGATGACGCGCCGATCCGCCTCCGTCTCGGCCCCGACGAGTTGCAACTCAATAGGCTTTCCCGTTTTCTCAGACAAGTCCCGCACCAACCGATGAAGCCGCCGAAACGCCAGTTCCATCGGCACCATGCGCATGGACATGGACAGCTTCTGCAACCAGGAAGTAATCAGGTCAAGTTGATGGCACGCCCGCTCATACTGTTCGCTATCCACGCCTCGCCGACATTCGCTCAAGTGCATCACCACCGCTGTGGCCGCGATCAACTCGCTTGCCAAATCATTCAACTGATCCAATCGTTCGACGTTGATGCGGATGCCATCACCCACCTGCGCGGCCGGCTTGACCAGAACCGCCGCCTTATTGGTATCCGCAGCGGACGGCGGTTCGGCAGAAACTGACTGCGCCGGCATGGTTTCCTCGACAACCGCCGGGTGCGGTGGCGTCTCGACAGGGGAGGAGCCAACCCACGCATCCACCCGTTGGAGCCACCCCTCGTAGTCCGGCACGGCGGGATCCCCTCCCTTGCGAAGTGAAACCACGCACCGGCGAAGCACATCCACCGCCTTCAGGAACAACCGCACACTGTCCGGCCCCAACGACGTTTGCCGGTCGCGCGCGTGATGCAGCACATCCTCCAAGCGATGGCTGATGGTTTGCATCTGGCTGTAGCCCATCAGACCGCTGTTGCCCTTGAGCGTGTGAAACTGCCGCAGCAAATTGTTGAGCCGCGCCGGTTCCGCTTCCAAATGCAACAAGTCTTGCTCTGCTTGGTCCAAGATTTCCTCAGCATCCTGCGCAAAAATGCTTGTCATGTCCGCCGCTGCGGATGGGGGAGAAGCGCCCTCCACGGATGACGCCGGTTCGGGCGAAGCTGGCGCAGGCTCTTCGGCCAACAGTCGTTCCACCTTCTCGGCGTCCGACATATCAGGTGACGCCTCGCGATAACCACCCGACGCCCGCGAAAATGGCTCCACTTCCCAAGAAAACCCCAAAGCCCGCGCGGCTTGGGAAAAACCGGCCAGTTCCATCTCCATTGAGGGTTCCCGCTGCTGAGTCTCCACACTCTCCACAATCTGATCTGCGAGATTGCACCCCTTCACCAACAACTGCGCCTGCGCTGGCGTCAGCACCGTCTCCGTCTTCGCCGCGTCGCCAACACGCAGCAAATCCACCAACACGCGCGCGATGGCCGCGAGTCGCGGAAAGCCGAGGAACAACCCGTTGTCCCGCAAGGTATGCGCCAGCCGGCCCAGTAATGAGAAAGCACCCGCATCCAGACGGCAGGGCGCATCGCCTGATTGCATCACGCCATCCAGCATCGCGCGCGTCTCACCAACCAACTGGCGATATTCGCTCACAAACGCCCGGATCAATTCGCTGGCGGGAACTTTCACTGGCTTGATTCTAAACAACCGCCCGACGCCTCACAACCTGAAAAGGATAGGTGCGACACAATCTCAAACACCATCCTGCGCAAGAAAAGCACCTGGCAACCCCAAAACTCGCTAAATGGTTCCTATTTCAGCAAAACGGGGAAAAACGGCTTGACCGGGTTTGGTCGCGCCGGTAGTCTGCACATGTTCGGAACCCGTGGTCGTTGCCAAAGAGTGGGTGCGTCCCACTCTTTTGTGTCTCGACTGGCGGTGTTTCGACATGAACAACGGTTATGAACGGTGATTTACTAGCGGCGCTCGACTATTTTGAGCGAGAAAAAGGCATAGACTCGAAAACCCTGATCGAGGCGATCGAGAATGCTGTGCTGTCTGCCGCCCAAAAGAGCGTCGGGCCGGCCCGTGGCCTGCGGGTGGTGATTGACCGCAAGACGGGCGCACTGCGGACGCTGGCTACGTTGCAAGTGGTGGAGCAGGTAAATCTGCCGCATGACGAGATTTCGCTGAACCGCGCCGCCATGGTGAAGCACGATGTGAAACTGGGCGACGAGCTGGAGGTGGAGGTGACCCCCGCAGGGTTCGGACGCATTGCGGCGCAGACGGCCAAGCAGGCGATGATGCAGCGCATCCGCGCCTACGAGAAAGAGCGGATTCATGACGAGTTCAAGGACCGCGTCGGCGACATCCTCAGCGGCACAGTCCGGCGGTTTGAGCGTAGCGACGTGATCGTGGATGTGGGCAAAGCCGAGGCGCTGATGCCTCAGAAAGAGCGCGTCCCGACCGAGGAATACATGGCCGGGGACCGCATCCGTGCGCTGCTGCTGGAAATCCAAACAACGCCGCACGGCCCGGAGCTGATCCTGAGCCGCTCGCATCCAGATTTTGTCAAACGGCTCTTGGAGTTGGAAGTCAACGAGATCAAGGTCGGCACGGTCAAGATTCAGGCCATCGCGCGTGAGGCGGGTTTTCGCACCAAGCTGGCGGTGGTTTCCACAAACGAAAAGGTGGAACCGGTCGGCGCCTGTGTCGGCATGAAGGGCGTGCGAATCAAGAACATCGTCCGCGAACTGAACAACGAAAAGATAGACATCATCCGCTGGGACAAGGACGCCAAGACATTTGTCGCGGCGGCGCTCTCGCCGGCCAAGTTGCGCGGCATCGAAGTGGACGAGGCCAACCATGCCGTCAAGGTGTTGGTGGATGAGGACCAGCTTTCATTGACCATCGGCAAACGCGGACAGAACGTGCGTCTGGCCAGCAAGCTCACCGGTTGGAAGATTGAAATCCAGAAGCTCGAAACAGTGCAGGAAACTTTCGAAAACAAGGTCAAGGTCGCCGTGGATGCACTGGCCAAGGTGCCTGGAATCGGACCGGAACACGCCGACAAACTCGTGCATGGTGGCATGCTGAGTCTGGCCGACGTGCTCGTGGCAGACATCACCGACCTTGCCGACTTGTTTGACGGCGACGAGAACAAAGCAAAAGCAATTCACGAAGCGGCTGCGGCCGCGCAAGAAAAAGCGGCAACGCCAACGCCGCCCGCCGAAACATGAAGTCCCGGCGGATGCAGACGGCTCCGCTCTGTAAGACAGGGCGCGGTTTAGAAGAGAACTTTTATGGGCATTCGAGTTTACGACATCTCCAAGAAATATGGAGTGGAGAACGCGCTTCTCATCGAGAAACTGCATGCCTTGGGCTACAAGCAGATCAAACAGCCTTCCGCCACGATTGACAAGATCACCGCTGAGTATCTCATCCAAGAACTCGGCCTGAAGGAAGTCGTCCACGCGCCACCCGCGCCCGCACCCATCCCTGAACCACCGCCGCCGGCAACGCCGCCACCAACGCCACCGGCCACGACTCAAGTCGTCGTTACCGCGCCAACTGCGCCGCTCACCGTCGCAACAACTCCACCGACACCGGTAGCGCCTGCGGTCAAACTTTCGCCGCCTGTCCACAAACCAGCGACGTTCATCGCGCCAGCCATTCCCGCCAAACCCGCCTCGCCCGCCATCACGCGTCCGGCACAGCCGACGCCTGTGGTTGCCGCCGCGCCTGCCGCGCCGGCGAAACCGACCGCACCAGCCACGCCCCCTGCCCCACCGGAGCCGCCGAAGCCCGGCACGCAGGTGTTCGACAAACCGGCCATGCCGGAGTCGCTGAGGCGTGCCATGATCCCGCCCGATCGCATCATCCAAATGCGTCCGCCGGTCATCGTCAAGGACCTGGCGATGAAGCTGAAACTGAAGGCATTTCAAGTCATCTCTGACCTCATGGGAATGGGCGTATTTGCGAAAGCGAACGACGCTGTCGAAGAAGACATCGCCAAGCGGCTCTGCGGCAAGCGCGGTTACTTTTTCGAGTTGGAGAAGCGCGTCCACGAGCGCGCCGAAGTGCACAAACCGGCGCCCGTTGTCAAACCGCCAACAACGCAGGAGGAGAAGGCGGAAGATTTGAAGCCGCGGCCGCCGGTCGTCACCATCATGGGCCACGTGGATCACGGCAAGACCTCGCTTCTCGATTCCATTCGCAAAGCCAACGTGGCGGCAGGCGAAGCTGGCGGCATCACCCAGCACATCGGTGCCTACGTCGTCCAGATTCCTTCGCCGCACAAGGAAAAATCCGGCCAATTGGAGCAAATCACTTTCCTCGACACGCCCGGCCACGAGGCGTTCACCAAGATGCGCGCGCGCGGCGCCAATGTCACCGACATCGCCGTGCTGGTGGTCGCCGCCGACGACGGCATCATGCCGCAGACCATCGAGTCCATCAACCACGCCAAGGCCGCCAAGGTGCCGATCATAGTTGCCATCAACAAGATTGACGTGCCCGGCGCCAACTCGCTCAAGGCCAAGACTCAGCTCCAGCAGCACGGCCTGAACCCGGAGGAATTTGGCGGTGACGTCATCTGCTGCGAGGTCAGCGCCACCAAGAAAATCGGCATTGAGAAGCTGCTTGAAAATATTTTGCTGCAAGCCGAGTTGATGGAACTCAAATCCAACCCGAAGCGCAAAGCCATCGGCACCATCATCGAGGCGCAACTCGATCCCGGCGCCGGCTCGAAGGCCACTGTGCTCGTGCGCGCCGGAACATTGAAACAGGGCGACCCGGTTATCTGTGGGCCGTTCTGGGGCAAGGTCCGCGCCATGTATGACGACAAGGGCGGCAAGCTGAAGGAAGCGTTGCCAGCCACGCCCGCACGCATCCTCGGCCTCAATGGCGTGCCCGAACCGGGCGCCGAGTTAACCGTCATGCCGAGCGAAAAGGAAGCGCGCGAACTGGCCGAACAACGCGCGCAGGAATCGCGCGCCGCCGCTGGAGCTGGCGAGGGACGCGTTGCCACACGCGAGGCCCTGATGGAACAGTTCGAGGCCGAGAACAAGAAGGTCCTGAAGATCGTGCTCAAGGCCGACGCGCAGGGCTCCCTCGAAGCCATCTCCGGTGCGCTCAACGGCATCCACAGCGACAAGGTCAGCTTGGAAATCATCCACACCGCCGTCGGCGCCGTCAGCGAGAACGATGTGTTGCTGGCCTCCGCCAGCCAAGCCGTTATCATCGGTTTCCACGTCCGGCTCGCTCCCAAGGCCAGCGACATCGCCAAGCGCGAGGGCGTTGAGATCAAACTCTACTCGATCATCTACGAACTGATTGATCAGGCCAAGGAAGCCATGGCCGGCTTGCTGGAACCGCTCACACGCGAAGTTATCACCGGCCACGCCGAGGTCAGAAAAATTTTCGATGTGTCCAAGGGTATGGTGGCCGGCTCGATGGTCACCGACGGTCGCATCGCCCATGGCGCACGCGTCCGCGTGCTCCGCCGCCGCGCGGTCCAATACGAAGGTTTTGTCTCGACCCTCAAGCGGTTTCAGGAAGACGTCAAGGAAGTGCGCGCCGGCCTCGACTGCGGCATTCGCTTGGACAATTTCCAGGATTTTCAAACGGGCGACATCGTCGAAGCCTACACCGTCGAAAAAGTCGCGCAGAAACTATAGGTAAAACGCGAAACGCGAAACAGGAGGCCAGAGCGGCGTCCTTTTTCACGTTTCACTCATCACGTTTCACGTTCCAGCCATGTCCACCCACCGCATGCAGCGAGTTTCCGAGCTGGTCAAGCAAGAGGTCAGCGAGATCATCCGCCGCGACATCGCCAGCGAGAGTATCGGCATGATCACCGTCACCGGCTGCGAGGTCGCCAGCGATCTCAAGACCGCACGCGTTTACATCAGCGTGATCGGCGACGCGGGCAAGCAGGCCGCGGCGCTGGCGCTGCTGGAACGCCACCGCGGCCAAATCCAGCGCTGTCTCGGCCGGGCCGTGGTGTTGAAATACATCCCCCACCTCGCCTTCCACATTGACGAAACCCCCGAGCGCGCCCACCGTATTGAGAAGATCCTAGACGAGATCGAACACGAAAAGCCCGCAGGCGAACCGTGATGGCAAGTCGCGGACAAGAGAAATGAACCAGTCCATCACAAGCCAGATCGGCGACATCATCCGCGAGCACCAGACTTTCCTCGTCGCCGGCCACATCCGGCCCGACGGCGACGTGCTCGCCTGCCAAATCGCGCTGGGATTGACGCTCCGGACGCTTGGCAAAACCGTCGAGGTCTGGAACCCGGACGGCATAAGCCACAAGTATTCGTTCCTGCCACACGCCGACCTCGTGCGCCGGCCGCCATCACAAGCCCGTGCGTTCGATGCCGTCTTCGCCGTGGACACCGCAGCCCATGACCGGATCGGGAACATCCGCGACCGGATCGCCTCACAAAAGGTTCTGGTAAACGTGGATCACCACGCCAGCAATACCCGCTTCGGCGACATCAACTGGATTGAGCCGGGCGCCGCAGCCAGCGGCGAGCTTGTCCACCGCTTGCTGCGCGACAACCACTGGCCCATCACGCCAGCCATCGCCGCGAACCTTTTCGTCGCTATCGCCACCGACACCGGCTCGTTCCAGTATTCTAACACGACACCACAAACGCTGCGCCTCGCCGCCGAACTGGTCGAGGCCGGCGCCAACATCGCAGAGTTGTCGCGGCATTGTTTTCAAAGCTACCCATTGGGCCGCGTCCGCTTGCTGCAACTGGCGCTGGCCGGCTTGCGACTTTCCGCCGACAACCGCATCGCTTCGGTCTGGCTGACCAAGGAGATGTATCGCCAGAGCGGCGCGCTGCCAGAGGATTCCGAAGGGTTGATTGACCACATCCGCGCCATTGACTCCGTGCTGGTCGCGGCGGTGTTCGAGCAAGACGAAAACGGCATCGTCCGTATCAGCCTCCGCTCGAAATCCAACCAGATCAATGTGGACAAGATCGCCGCGAAGTTTGGCGGTGGCGGTCACATGGCAGCCGCCGGCGCGCGCATCCCCGGCGAACCGGCCGCCGTCGAAACGGCGGTGCTGAAAACCATTGACCAAGCGGTGCGGTCGGCGGCCGATTCCGCCGCATCGCCCCGCTGAGCTTGCAAGCCCGGCGCGCAATTCATACTGTGACGCGGTCACAAACCTGAGCGGAAGAAAACAAGGATGATCGAATTCACTCCCTTTGACGGCGTGCTGCTGGTGGACAAACCGACAGCGTGGACTTCGCACGATGTGGTGGCCAAGGTGCGCGCGCACTTTGGCTTCAAGAAAGTCGGCCACTGCGGCACGCTCGACCCGATGGCGACGGGCCTGCTGGTGCTCGTGCTCGGCCGGGCAACGCGGTTGAGCGAGAAGCTCACCAGCGACGATAAAGCCTACGACGGCACGATCCTGCTCGGCGTCACAACCAACACCGAAGACGCCGACGGCAAGACGCTCGAAACCAAACCGGTGCCGCCGCTGACCGAAGCCGACCTTCAAGCCGTCTTCCAAAAGTTCAGAGGTGACATCTACCAGACGCCGCCGATGGTCAGTGCCATCAAGCATCAGGGACGGCCGCTCTACAAACTGGCGCGCAAAGGCATCGAGGTCGTGCGTGAGCCGCGGCTGGTGCATATCTACGATCTGCGGCTGCTGGCCGTGGAATTGCCGCGTCTGAAATTCGGCATGGCATGCTCCAAGGGCACCTATGTCCGCACGCTGGCTGCCGACATCGGCCGCGAACTAGGTTGCGGCGCGCACCTCGCTGAACTCCGCCGGACTGCGGCGGGCAGTTTCAAACTGGAACAGGCGCACACACTCGAACAAATCCTGGCGCAACCGCGAGCAGAGTTGCCGCAGTGGATCATGCCGATTCTCGACGTGGCGCGCCTGATGAAACCTTAGCCACTGCGATGGAAGTCGTCCGCGATTTTGATGAGCTGCAACGTCTGGGGAAACGGTTTTCCCTGGCCATCGGCGTCTTTGACGGAGTTCATCGCGGACACCAATCGGTCATCCAAGCCGCAATGAACGACGCGCGCGAGTGCGGGGGCCGAGCTGCGGTCGTCACGTTCGATCCACACCCCATGCGCGTTCTGGCGCCCGACCACGCGCCATTGCTACTGACCTCCACACCACACAAGCTGGAACTGATCGAGAAGCTAGGCATCACCGCCTGCCTCGTGATCGAGTTCGGACGCAGCTTCGCAAACACGCCAGCGGAGGCGTTCATCGAGATGGTCGCAACCCGCACGCCGGACCTGCAAACAATCTGCGTCGGTTCGCGCTTCCATTTCGGCCACGACCGCAAAGGCAACGCCGCGCTACTACGCCAAGAGAGCGCAGCCCACGGCTTCCGATTGCACGAACTGCCCTCGCTAACGCTGGACGGTGAGATCATCTCCAGCACCTCCGTGCGAAAGCTCGTCAGCGCCGGACAAATGGACAAAGCCGCACGGATGCTGGGTCGGCCATTTTCCATCCTCGGCACCGTCGTGACCGGCGACGCGCGTGGGCGCACGATCGGTTACCCGACCGCAAACCTTAACCGGCACAACGAGGTTGCTCCGCCGCACGGCGTTTACGCAGTGCGCGCGCGCATTGCCGGCGAATTGCGGCCAGGCCTCGTCAATATCGGCCTCCGCCCCACCGTGGAGAGCAGCGAGCACACGCCGTTGACGGAACTGCACGTGCTGGATTTCTCCGGCGACCTCTATGGCACCAACATTGAGATCTTTTTCGTCGCCCGCCTCCGCGACGAAAAGAAGTTTGCCTCGCTCGACGAGCTCCGCGCGCAAATCCAACGCGACGAGCAGGCCGCCCGCGGCATTCTCGCGTGACCCCGTCACGCCGTCTGCCGCTTCCTCCAGCAATCCACAACGACGCCGAGGACGTAGAGGCCCGACAGCAGGAATAGCGTTGAGTTCTCGTCCGGAACACTTCCGCCGCCACCTCCCCCGCCGCCGCCAGGATTTGGCGTCAGAAGAAAAGCGTGCTCGGAGCCTGAGGGACTCATCCCGGAACCGGTGATCTGCCCGCTGTCGTTGATGCCGACGGCCTCCCACAACGTCCAGCCCGACCCGGGCGTCAAAAGGTCGTTGAGGTCGCTCATCGCGCCGCCGGAATACAGGAAGGCGTGATCAAGACCAAGAATACCACTCGGCATCAAACCGACGATCTGCCCCGAGTTGTTAATGTCGTTGGGCTGCCCCACGCCGAGGTCGCTCATCACGCCGGAATATAGGAAAGCGTGCGTGTCGCCACCATTGCTGTAGAGCGAGCCGACAATCTGCCCGGTGTCGTTGATGGCCGACGCGCTGCTCCCGTCGTAGCCCAACGCGCCCAAGTCAGTCATGAGGCCACCATCATACAGGTAGGCGTGGTTGCTGGCTTCGTCCCAGCCGACCACCTGCCCGGAGTTGTTGATGCCGTAAGCCGAGCCGGGTCCAAGGTCGGTCATCACACCACCGGAATATAGGAAAGCGCTGTTGACACCCACGAGCGTATCACCCACCACCGCTCCCGAATCGTTGATGCTACGGCCAAAAGCCAGTCCGAGGTCGGTCATGACACCACCAGTGTTGATGAAGGAATGACTGCCGCCATAGAGATCCTGCCACACCACCTGCCCCGAGTCGTTGATCGCATAGGCCCATCCTCGTCCGAGGTCGGTCATGGCGCCGCCCGAATATAGGAAAGAATGAAAGAAGCCGCCGCCTTCAGCCAAAGACCCGCCCACCACTTGCGCCGAATTGTTCATGCCTTGGCTGTGAGAGTAGTCATTGGGCGCGGCCTCCAATGCGCCGAGGTCGGTGATCGTGTATCCGATGGCATACACGCTCTGCGTTGCCACCATCACCATAAGGACCAAAACCACCCACAATGCGCGGACATTTCTCATGCGTATGACATTTCTCGTTTGTCGGGAACGACGCAACAGAACTGAACTTCCTTCTTCGCAGCAACCACAGGTCTAGAAAAACACCTTCCGTGCCACCATTTCGTCCGAAGTCCGGCGTATGGTCAAGGAACATCTGCGCCGCGAGACCTCGGAATCTTGGTCTTTCCACCCCCGTTGGCGGCATGGCTATCGCCGCGGGTGACGTTTCACCTCCAGCGTGGCATAGTCTTTCTCGATGCGTGATCAAATCCATCACCTCTACGTGCACATTCCGTTCTGCGCGGCAAAGTGCAATTACTGCGCTTTCTACTCGGAGCCGGCCCAGAACGAACGCGTCGAACGCTTCCTCGCCGCGCTCAAACGCGAGATCGAGAAGGTGGCTGCCCGGCTGGCGCCCCAAACGATTTTCTTCGGCGGCGGCACGCCGAGCATCCTGACGGAAAGTCAATTCGAGCGGCTGTTGACGCACTTGCACGCCTGCATCCCAACCCTCAGATCTCAAACCTTGAATCCCGAATTCGAATGGACCGTTGAGATGAACCCCGCCACCGTCTCACCGGAGAAGGCGCGGCTGCTGCGTTCGTTCGGTGTGAATCGCGCATCGCTGGGTGTGCAGTCGTTCGATGACGATCTACTGGCCGGGCTCGGCCGCGTCCACACCGTAGCGATGGCGCACGAAAGTATCGCGACGTTGCGCGAGGCCGGGTTCGACAATCTGAACCTCGATTTCATCTTCGCCATCCCCGGCCAGACGCCAGCCCAGTGGGAACAAACGCTGCGGCGCGCCATCACTATCGAGCCGCAACACCTTTCCACCTACGAGCTGACCTACGAAGATGACACGCCGCTGTTCCGACAACTGGAAGCGGGCGGCGTTGCGCGGCTCGACGAGGCAACTGCCACCGCCATGTATGATCGAATGCTGGAACTGACGGCGGAGGCTGGTTTCCGCCAATACGAAATCTCCAACATCGCTCGGCCCGGCCGCGAATGCCGCCACAACCTGAACGCGTGGCGCGGCGGCGACTACGTCGGCGTCGGCCCAAGCGCCTGCGGCTACGTGGACGGCTGGCGCTACCGGAACGTGCCGGACATTGACACCTACATCGCGCGCATCGAGCGCGGCGAATCGCCCACTGATCACGCTGAACGATTATCGCCTCGGGCGCGCGCCGGCGAGTTGGCGGCCTTTGCGCTGCGAATGAACGAAGGTATCGGCGCGGCGGTGTTTGAGCGGCAGACAGGATTCCGACTGGACCGGCTCTGGCCCGACGCGCTGCGCGATCTCACCGGGCAGAAGCTAATCGAGTGGGACGGTTTGCGGCTGCGTCTGACACCGCGCGGCCGGCTGGTGGCGGACTCGGTGGCCGAGGCGTTCATCATCGTTGACAAGACCGAGACATGTTCTCATCATCCAGCCTATGCTGATTGACGGATCAACCCGCATCGTGGGCGTGTTCGGACATCCGATTGAACACACCGCGTCGCCGGCGATGCACAACGCCGCGTTCGACCACCTCGGCCTGAACTGGCGCTACCTGGCCTTCGACGTGCATCCCGACGACCTCCGCGGCGCGTTGAGCGGCATTTGCGACCTTAATTTTGTCGGCGTCAACCTCACCGTCCCGCACAAGCTGCTCGCGGTCAAGATGGTTGACACGATGAACAAGGAGGCACAACTGCTCGGCGCGGTAAACACGGTGTTGGTGGATGATCGTAAGTTGATGGGATTCAACACCGACGGCTACGGTTTCAAACGCGCGGTGCGGGAGGAGTTCGGCATGGAGCTGCGCGGGCGACGCGTGCTCATCCTCGGCGCGGGCGGCGCAGGGCGGGCCTTGGCAGTGCAGTGCGCAGTGGAAGGCGCGGCAGCAATTTTCATCGTCAACCGCACGCACTCCAAAGCCGCCAGTGTCGTCGCAGAAATCCGCAAACTGACGCCACGCACGTTCACCGTGGCCATGCCGATGGAACTACAGCACATCGGCAAACATCTGGACGAGGTGGACCTTGTCGTCAACGCAACCTCGCTCGGCTTGCGGCCTGGCGACACGCCGCCGCTGGCCAAGTTCCCGCACAAGTGTAAGTGGCTGCGCGTCTATGACACCATCTACCGGCCCTCGGAGACGCGATTCCTCGCCGCCGCCCGCAAAGCCGGCGCGCAGACTGCCAACGGCCTGAGCATGTTGCTGCACCAGGGCGCGCGTGCATTCGAGATTTGGACCGGGCGTCGCGCACCCGTAGCCGTGATGCGTCGCGCGCTGCACAAGGCGGTTTATGGTTGAGTTTCCTGCCGCTGCGACTTCTTCGGAGAGCGTGTTCGTGTTTTGGTCGGCCGTGGTCTTTGTCTTCGGCGCGGTGGTGGGAAGTTTTCTAAACGTCTGCATCCACCGGATGCCGCGTGAACTGAGCATCGTCCGACCCGGCTCCCACTGCACGCACTGCGGCAAGCCGCTGCGGTGGTATCACAACATCCCGCTGTTGAGCTGGCTCGCGTTGCGCGGCCGCTGCGCGTTTTGCGGCGCGGCGATCTCTCCAACTTACTTCATCGTCGAACTGCTCAACGCTGGCTTGTGGCTTGCGCTGTGGCTGAAGTTCGGCCCGTCGCCGCAACTGGCCGCCTACGCGTTGCTGGTCTCGCTGTTCCTAGTGGGAATGTTCGTGGACCTGGAGCATTACATCCTGCCCGATGAAGTGACTCTGGGCGGCACGGTAGCCGGCGTGATTTTTTGTGCGGTGTTTCCATTGATGCAGGATGCAACGGATTGGACAACCGGCTTGCTGCGATCGGTCGTCGGACTTGCGGCGGGCGGCGGCGTGCTTTACGCCGTCCGCTGGTTTGGCAACCTGCTCTTCGGCCGCAAAGTTCATGATTTTGAAAAAGGTGTTTCGCTGGTCCTGGACCAGGCACGCCTGCGGCTGGACGACGGCGAAGAGAAGCCGGAGGAAGAGGCGGTGAAGGACGTGCTGACCTCGAAGCACGACCGGATTCAGTTCCAAGCCACCAGCGGCCGTGTCGGCGAGCAGAACCTCGCCGGGCTGATCGTGCGAATCACCGGAGCCGACCTGACCGTGGGCGGCCAACGCTGGACGCTCGGCGAAGCGCCACGACTGGAAGCTGTCGCCCACAAGATCGAACTGCCGCGCGACGCAATGGGATTGGGCGACGTGAAGCTGATGATGGCCATCGGCGCGTTCTTCGGCTGGGCGTCGGTTTTGTTCACGCTCGTTCTGTCCAGCCTGCTCGGCTCGATCGTCGGTCTGCTGCTGATCGCCTTTCGCGCGCACCAGTGGGGCCGGCCGATTCCGTATGGGCCTTACATCGTGGCCGCGTCGTTCGTCTGGATCTTCTTCGGAACCGATCTGACGCAGTGGTGTCTGAACTTCCCGATCCGCTGAGCCGGCCGCTAGCTACCGGCCGAAGTTCTTCTCCACAAAACGGACCAGCTCGTTGTTCGGATCAAGCCGCTTTGCCTCGTCGAACGCCCGTCGCGCCGCCTCCGGTTCCTTCAGGCTCAACCGCACGAGCGCGAGTTTGGCGAAGCTTTTCGCGTCGTGCGGATAAAGCTCGGTGGCGCGCGCGAACAGCCGAGCAGCCGCGGCATAGTCGCCTTTCATCGCCAGCAACGATCCCAACTCACCGTTCAAATCGGCGTAATCCGGCATCAACCGATGTCCGCTGCGATACGCCAACACCGCCGCGTCCAATTTACCCAGCTTAAACGCCGCCAGCCCCGCGCGGCGCCACGCCTCCACTCGAGCCGGGTCTGTCTCGACAACACTCATAAAACAATCGAACGCGCGCCGCTCGTTGCCCGCCGCTTGCGCGACCGATCCTTGTCGGAACATCCAATTCGCATACGCCGGCCCCGCCACGCCAAACGCCAGCACCAACGCAGCCAACGCTCCAGCCATCAACCGCACAACCGGTCGCAACGAAACGGATCTTCCCGCAAGGCCTTCAGCGCCCGCTGCCGCGGCGAGCCAAGCGACCATCAACCAAAACAGCGATTCGTTCGGCGGCATGAACAGACTGATATCCACGAGGTTTTGCGCCAGCAGAACACCCCACCCCATCGTCATTCCTGTCGCAAGCACTCGCAGCAACTCGTCGGGTTTGTTCCGCACCGCCTTGCGCGCCGCGCCTGCTGTAACTCCCAACACCGCCAAAAACGCCGCCACGCCAAGCGCGCCCGTTTCAACCGCAATCTCCAGAAACTCGTTGTGCGCATGATCGGTCACCAATGCGCACTTTGGCCGTTCGAAATACTCCGGTGGCCGGTGCGCTGGGTAAACTTTGACAAAAGATCCCGGTCCGTGACCGACAAAGGGCGCATCGGCAATGGTGCGCACCGAACCGAGCCAGATCATCGGCCGCACGTCGCCGTTCCAGAAGCGTTTCGCTGCGGTTTGCACTGGAGGCAATAACGCCACTCCGACGAGAACAGCAACCGCCGCGCCGGTCAACAACCACCGTTTCATTCCGCCTTGTCGCACCAGTAGCCAGCCGATCACCACAACGACCAATGCGATCGCTGCGCCGCGCGATTCCGAAACCACCAGCGCCCCGATCAGCAACATCGCGTAGCCCGCCGCCAGCGACCACTGCCAGCCAAATGCAACCGCACAGGCGACGCCAATCGGTAACGACATGGCAAGGAAGCACGCGGCGAAGTTCCGGTTGCCGGCCAAACCAACCGGTTCCACGCACCATACGACTTGCGCCAACATGACTGTGGCTTCCACAACCGCGGCCAGTGTCCACACCACGGCAACTTGCTTCAGCCGCCTGGAGTCCAGAAACTGCGCGCCGACGAAACACACGAAGATGCCGCTGCCAGACCGATACAGGAAGTCAAACTGTCCCGCCTCGCGCTGCGACAGCAACGCGGAAACGGTTTGCGAAGCCAAAACCGCCAGCAGCGCCGCAGTCAGCCACTTGACGTGGGAGTAGAACCGCAGGCTTTCGCCCCGCTGCAACGCAATACCGCACAGCAACGCCGTTGCCGCCAGCGCGGCCCAAGGAAAGTGGAAATCGAACCGCTGCGTCGCACACTCACGCGGCAAAATCGCCAGCGGATAGCTCAGCAACGGTAAAACGACGGCAAGGGCAACGAAAACAACAGGAATGAACGTTTGCCGCCAACCACAAGAGTCAGCGTCTTGGTTCACGTAAGATCGGCTGAGCGGGAGGATTCCCGGCGAGCACTATTCGCCAGCGACAGCCGCGGCATTGACAGGATCCACCACCTTGCCCTTGTCCACCGCCTTCATGGCGGGGTTCCTCTTGGTGTTCCATTGGCCATCCGCCGTCGCCTGCAGGAAAACAACGTGACCGTCGCGATAGACGACGTTGGCGCCTTCGGTGCCGTGATTGCTGCCAAGACCGGAGTTGGACCACTTCTGATTGCTAGCGCCGGTGCTGGCAAGTTGGTCGCATGCCAATGGAGAATCCGCCGTGTTTGGAGCACCCAAACCGAACGCATAAGCATAGCAGTTCTCACCCGCTTTCAAACTCTCGGTGCGTGTCATGCCCGTCGGGTTCTGGTCAATCTTGTTGTCCGCCTTGTATCCGCGGGCCTGAGCGCCTCTACAAATAAAAATAGACTCCTGTGTAATCCAGCGAGGAAACATCAAACCAAAATGCTTGTTGGCATTATCGCCAGTGGTGCCGGTGTAGGGATAGGTGTTCTCGTTGTCGTTGAAGTAAGCCTCCAGAGCGATGTGAACTTGCTTAAGGTTCTGCGCGCAGGTCATGCGGGCGGTCCGTTTCATGGCCGAGGTCATCGCCGGGAACACCATGGCCGCCAGAATGCCGATGATTGTGATGACGACGAGCAATTCAACCAGTGTGAACCCTCGCAACGATTGGCGCTGTGTGATGTGTCGCATATAAGGTGTCTTTCTCACGCTTGCCGGCATGCCAAGCCCGGCTGAAATTCTGGTCGAACTTTAGTCAAGTGCTGCTGTAATGACAACATTGAAATGTGCTCGTTGTTCGGATTGCCAGCGGGCCATGAAGCTGGCAGAGTGAGTTTCAGAAACACAAAGAAACTACGACCGTGCCAAAACAATTTTACATCACAACGCCGATCTACTACGTCAACGACCGGCCGCACATCGGCCACGCCTATTGCACCATCGTTGCGGATGTCATCGCGCGGGCGCACCGGCTGATGGGCGAGGAGGTGTTCTTTCTTACCGGCCTCGATGAGCACGGTCAGAAGGTGCAGCAGGCCGCTCAGGCGAAAGGTGTGACGCCGCAGCAGTTCTGCGACGAGATGGCACCGCACTGGGAGCAGCTCTGGCCGAAACTCCTGATCTCCAACAACGACCTTATCCGCACCACGCAGCCGCGCCACAAGCACGTCGTGCAAACCATTCTCCAGAAGCTCTACGACGCCGGCGAAATCTACGCCAGCGAATACGAGGGCTGGTATTCGACGCGCGCCGAGCAGTTCCTAACCGAGAAGGAAATGGGGCCGGACGGAAAGTTCCCGGCGGAATACGGTGAAGTGACGCGGTTGAAGGAAAAGAACTACTTCTTCAAGATGAGCAAATATCAGGACTGGCTTATCGCCCACATCCGCGACAATCCCGGTTTCGTTCATCCCGACTACCGCCGCAACGAAATCCTCGGCTTTCTGCAAAAACCGCTTGGCGACCTCTGCATCTCGCGGCCCGCGACGCGGCTGGCGTGGGGCATTCCGCTGCCCTTTGACGCGGACTACGTCACCTACGTTTGGTTCGACGCGCTGACGAACTACGTCACAGCAGCGGGCTACGGCACGCCGGCGTTCGAGCAGAACTGGCCCGCTGATATTCATCTCATCGGCAAGGAAATCCTCCTCTTCCACGCCGGCTACTGGCCGATCATGCTCAAGGCCGCGGGCATACCGCTGCCGAAACAAATCGCCGCGCACGGCTGGTGGACGCGCGACGGGCAGAAGATGAGCAAGAGCGTCGGCAACGTCGTGGACCCGGTCGCCATCGTCGAGGCGTGGGGCGCGGACGCGCTACGCTACTATCTGCTGCGTGAGCTGCCGGTCGGTTCCGACGGCGACTGGGCCGACACGAACTTCGAGCGCCGCTACAACGGCGAGCTGGCGAACGATCTCGGTAACCTCGTCAACCGCTCGCTCTCGATGATCAACCGCTACTGCAAGGGAATCCTGCCACAGCCTGCCGTGCCGGACCCACTCGATGACGAACTGCGCGCGCTTGCCGCCGCCACAGCAAAGCGGTTTCCCGATCGCGTCGCAAAACTGGAACTGAACCAGTTGCTCGGCGACATCTGGGACTTCATCCGTCGCTGCAACCAATACGTGGATCAATGCGCGCCGTGGGCGCTGGCCAAAGACCCGGCAAAGGCCGCACGCCTCGGCACCGTGCTCTACAACCTCGCCGAAAGCTGCCGCGTTATTTCGATTCTGCTGGCACCATTCATTCCGACGACCGCAGCAAAGATTCGGCTCCAGCTCGGTCTTGGCGAAGCACCCATTGTTCTGATCGAGGCGCAGTTATGGGGAATGCTCGTCTCCAACCGTCCGCTCGGCGAAATCGCGCCACTGTTTCCGAAGAAACAATAAGTGGTGGTTATGAACAACCACTCGCTGATCATCGCCATCATCGCTGCGCTGCTTGCCACGAGCTGCGGCCAAAAAACCGCGCCTGCTGACAAACCGTTCACCTTTGCGCGCGTTGCCGACGCGCAGAAGCTCGACCCTGCCGCCGCAGACGACAGCGAGAGCGTGAAGGTGCTCAACAACATCTGCGAGGGACTGGTTCGCTTCAAGAGCGGCACGACGCAGATCGAGCCATGCCTTGCCGAGACGTGGAACCTCAGCAGCGACGCCCGGACGTGCATCATCGCGCTGCGCGAAGGCGTGAAGTTTCACGATGGCACCCCACTGAACGCCGCCGCGGTCGCGTGGAACTTCAACCGCCAGATGGACGCAAGCGCGCCGGGGCATCTTCCAAACGCCAACTCTGCCAACGGCTCCACGTTCTACAACGACATCGAGACCGTGCGCGTGCTGGACGCGCAACGCATGGAATTCCGTCTGAAGAAACCCAACGCCGCGCTACTGCCAAATCTTGCGACTCCATCCGCCTACCTCATCAGTCCGCGCGCATTCGCCGACTACGGCGAAGGTTTGTCGCGCCATCCGGTCGGCACTGGGCCATTCAAACTCCGCGAGTGGCTGCCGAATGAACGGATCGTGCTCGAAACCAACCCCGACTACTGGGGCCAGAAACCGAAGTCCGACCGCGTCGTGTTCAAGGTAGTTCCCAACAGCAGCGCACGGTTCATCCAGCTCCAGGCCGGCCAAGTCCACGCAATGGATGGCCTCGATCCCAACGATCTTGCCTCCGTGCGCGCCGACCGGAACATGAAACTGGTCGAGGTGCCCGGCATCAACCTCGCCTTCCTGGCCTTCAACTGTCGCAAGCCACCGATGGACCGGCTGGAGTTTCGCCAAGCCGTGGCGTTGGCGATCCAAAAGCCACCGTTCATCGAGTCGGTCTATCGCGGCGCGGCCGTCGCGGCGAACAGTGTCCTGCCGCTGGCGTTGCGCGGCCCCAACGCGAACCTCGAAGACTGGCCCTGCGACATTGAGCGCGCCCGCAACCTCATCGCGCAATTGCAGATCGTCCTGAAACCTGTCACCGTTTCCACCAACGACGCCTTCGGCCTGCCGATCACCATCACCACCAACGTCATTGAGCGGATCGAGTTGCCGACGCTGGCGCTTCACGTCATGACCACTCCCCGGCCCTATCTGCCCAACCCGATGCGCGCCGCCGAACTGATCAAGGCTGATCTCGAATCCATCGGCCTGAAGATCCAGCTCGTCCACCAAAACCCGGCCGCGCACCTCGCCGCCGTCCGTAACGGCGAACATGCCCTCGCACTGCACGGCTGCATCGGCCGCAACGGCGATCCCGGCAGCTTCCTCGGCATCATTGACCCCGAGGTCGGGCGCTCCGCCACCGGCATCAACATCTCGTTTTTGGAAGACTACCAACTGGCCGCTGCCCTCAACGACGGCCGCGAGCAACTCGACCCGGAAAAACGCGCGCGCGCCTATCTCCGCGCGAGCGCTCTTGCGCACGAACGTCTGCCCATCATTCCCCTCGCCTACGCCCACGACATTGTCGTGCTCCGCCAAGAGGTGCGCGATTTTGTCCTGCAACCAACCCTCGAACTGCGCCTCAGTCCGGTCTGGCTGAAGTAACTTGAAAACGACTGTTTCGGGTCGCACTGGTAGAAGTTGCCGGATGATGGTTAACATCCGCCCATGCGTCGTCTTCATAACCCGAGCAACACAATGATTTCATGGATTCGCATTCTCCCGATACTCCTGCTGCTGCCGCTGGCCGCTTCAGGAAAGGACGACACTTCGGCTCGGCCGCTGAAACATTCCGACGTGGTGTTCATGGGCGGCGGCAGCAAGGAAACCTACGAGGCCTACGGCGCAACCGTGGTGGACTGGGGCGGCCACGCCTGGGGCAGCGTGGAGAAGGTAAAGGAGGAATTCCGCGCGCGCGTGAAACTGGCGCAGGACCTCGGCATCCAATACAACGCCGGCATCGGCATGATCACCGAGTTCCTCGGCATGATCAAGAGCTGCCCCGAACACGAACGCGCCATCTGCCGCACTCTCGACGGCAAGCCAATGACGGTGCCGTGGCTCTGGGACCACAAGGTGGACGGCCAGCTCGGCAAGGCTTGGTGGTTTTGCAGCAACAGCCCACTTTACCAGAAGTTCCTGCGCGACCGCACCGTGCTGGCGATGGCCGCCGAGCCAGACGGCTACCATATTGACGACTACGGCGGCACCACTGGCACGATATGGAACGGCGGGTGTTTCTGCGAGTCGTGCATGCCGCTGTTTCGCGACTACCTGAAGCAGCACGTCGCCCAGGAGAAGCTGCGCGCGCTTGGCATCGAGAAGTTGGATGATTTCGACTACGGCAAGTGGCTCCTCGCCAAACACGTGAAGGACGGCGCGGAGTTCATGAAGAAACGATACTTCCTACCCCTCTACGTCGAGTTTCAGGAGTTCCAGGCGCGGGCCGCGGGCGCGGTCGTTCGCGGGTTGCAAGAACACGCCGCCCATCTGCGCGGCAAACCGCTGGCCCGCTCCGTCAACGGCTCGCCGCCCAGTTCGCAAGCGTTCGTGGTCCGGCCGCACGTGGACCATTACTCATGCGAAATCGGCATGGGCGCGCCGGGCAGCGAGTGGTCGGGCGTTTCGACGAACAAGCTCACGACCTCTGCGGCGTTCGTTTACCACTGCGCCGACATGGTCCACCGCGGCATCGCCGGCACCGCTGACGGCCACAGTTGGGCCTACGTCAACAAGAAGAACACGGTCAATCTCTGCCGTTACTGGGTCGCCGAGTCCTACGCGTTCGGCCATTGCTTCATGGCGCCGGGCCGGCGCCAGTGGTGCTACACGAAGGAGAAAGGCACGCACTGGTATAATGCAAAGTCGAAAGACTACGCCGACCTCTACCAGTTCGTGCGCAAGAACGCCGCGCTGTTTGACGATTACGAACCCGTGGCACAGATCGGTGTCATCTTCAGCCACACCGCCTGGCACAAAGGCAACAGGGAGCCGCAAGCCATTGCCACGTGCCTGCAGGAAGCCAACGTCCCGTTCGCGTTCATCGCCGCCGGCGATCAATTGCTCGACCTGCGGCTCGACGCGGCGAAGCTGGCGAAGTTCAGCAAGCTGGTTGTCCCGCGCGACCTCAAGCTCGACGCGGCGCAACAAAAGGTCCTCGACCGGATTCCGCCGGACAGAATCATCGCGTGGAAAGACACCGCCTCGCTGCTCGCCGCCATCAAGCCGCCGCTCGCCGTTGAAGGAGCCCATGACGTGTGGGCGCTGCCGCGACGCAATCCGCGTCTGCCGAACTCCCCGCTCATCGTCCACATTCTCAACCGCAACCACGATTTCGCCACCGACCGAACCGCGACACAGCAAAACCTGACGCTGCTTCTTCACAACTCGTTGCTCGGCGGCCAACGCCCAAAGCACTGCGAAGTCTTTGTGTCAGGAACCGAACCCGCCTCGATCGCCGTCGAGGCAGACGCGACGGGTGTGCGAATCAAGCTGCCGGAACTGAAGCTGTGGACTGTCCTGCGGTTGGAGTAGCCAGCCGCGCGCAATGGCGATGCTCTTGTGCGACAGCCGTCCCTCAGCGTTTCTTCAGCGTCATCACTGAGCCGCTGCGCTGCATGTCCAACTGGTTGAGAAACGTCATGCCGAGGAGCGTTTGTTTCAACTTCTCCGGACCTCCATCGGTCACCGATCCCTGCACATTGTGCAACTCGATGTCCCCCAGTTGAACCGAAGCCAGTGTCACCTGCCAGGCCGGGCATTCGCCGTTAGCGGTGTTGATGATGATGCGACGGCCTTGGGTGTAATTGATCCTCATGCGCTTGGCTTCCGCGCTGTTGATCGCGACGTCGCTCGCGCCGGTGTCCACCAACGCTTGCGTGGGCACGCCGTTGATTCTGATCGTGGTAAAGAAATGTCCCTGCTGGTCGGCCTGCAGGTTCACCGAGGCGGCCACACCTTCTCCTCTCCGCAACGTGCAGCGTTTTCCATCAACCTCGACTTCGGCTTGCTCCCGCGTCGCCGCGATCAGGCGCACGCCTTCCGGGGAAGTCTGCCCAACCTGCATCCTACGGAGAACCAAGCCGTTCACCATCAGATCGGCGCGGTCTGGCCCAAGCCCCACCACTTTCACAGTCGTCTCGGCAAGACACAGCGACGCGGACGCGAAGCAAATACCGGTAATGACCAGTCCA
Organism: Verrucomicrobiota bacterium; assembly: GCA_026397915.1. Lineage (GTDB taxonomy): Bacteria > Verrucomicrobiota > Verrucomicrobiia > CAIQCK01 > CAIQCK01 > CAIQCK01. The sequence continues at coordinate 2,455 of JAPLTX010000036.1, read as the reverse complement.
CGCGCCAGCGAGCGGACAGCGCGCGCGAAACGAGTGAAAGGAAGAAACGTTGACCTTCGTTGGCTGAAAAATAGGCTTCCGTTTTTCATGGTTCAATGAAGACTTCGTCGACACCCTACCAGCGGCCGGCACAATCTTAAAACAAAACTTTCCCTCCCCGCGCTACATAATGGACCGGCAAATAGTGCCGCGAGCTTCCATGTTGCGCAACCTTCCTACTTGCACTGCTCCGCAAACTTCAGGAAATCCTTGGCAGTCTTGTCGAGGTTTTCAATGGAGCCGCCGCCATCGAGCACCTCACACATCTCATAGACGAGGTAACCCCGGTAGCCGATCTCCTTCAACGCGCCGATGAATGCGTTGTAGTCAATGATTCCATCGGGGTCCAACATACTTGTCGCGCGCAGCACGTCCTCCTGGCGGACATAATTAGTCAGTTCATGCACGTAATGAAACCGCGGTTGCCGGCGGTATTGCGCCGCGATGGTGTTCACGATGAACGGCTTCATCTTGAGGACGGACTGGCGAATCTCCGCGGGCGTGAGTTTTTCCAGCGTCGGCGACCAAGCGTCCCATCCAACCTTCACGTTGGGATGGTTGACTTCTCTCATCAGCCAACTCATGACCTCGTGATGCAGCGCAATATCGTGATGGTTCTGCACGACGAGCGTGACGCCGTATTGGGCGGCTTGTTTACCGGCGAGTTTCAACCCCTCCACCACCGCGGCGTATTGGCGGTCGTAGGGAATGCCGGGCCGTTCGTAACCAGTAAAGATGCGCACCATGGGGCAGCCAAGGTCGCGAGCCAGACGCGCCACTTCCCCGACGTAAGCGGCCTGAATTTCCACGTTCGGTATGCCCGGCTTGTCTATGCCCGCCGTGAAGTCAGAGTAACCGGCCAGCGCAGCCAGCGTGATACCGAGTTCGGCCATGCGCGCCTTGAGTTTCTTGCGCGCGGCATCGTCGTAATCCAATGGCGACAGATGCGGACGTTTGGCCATGACCATCACCGCGTCGAAGCCCAGCGACTTGGCTTTGACCAAAAACTCATCCAACGTCAACTGCGCCTGCCCACGCCACAGGCCGGCATAGCCGATCGAGTGCAGACACGGTTTGACGCTGAAGTCTTTTGGGTCGCCCGAAGGGAGTTGTTGAGCGGAGGTTTTCATGGTTGGCAGGGCACAGATCAGAGCGAGAACTGCGCATAGGATGCCGGTTGTCAGCGGTGATGTTGAGGTGTGGTGGGTCGCCTTCATGAGCGCGCAGCATACGCCGGTCGCTCAGCCAATCAACGCGAAAATCTTCCCCGTTTACTTCGCATCAGCCGTCGCCGGTAATCAGCCTCTCGCCGGGGGAAAAACGTGTGTCCCGTCTAGCCGGCAAGCATCGTCAAATACCCCAACGACGGGTCTTGCGACTACCTCCGTAGCGAAGCCCTACGCGTCGCACAGGCTCGACCGGTTCGCTTTTGTTTCGGTGCGCCCGACGGAGCATTTTCTGAAACTTGGTGGTTTCGGCCTCCATCGAGACAGGCTGATCCGTTGTATCAACGCTGTATAGATCGTAGCCGCGATCCAACGTCGGTCGCGGCCGGTTCGCCGTGGTATCCTCCTCTTTTCTCTCCAAGGCGATTTTCAAACGCAGCAACGCCAACTCGCACAAACCCTTGTTTGAAAACCCATCTTTGTCCTCGATGATCTTCATGAATTGCCGCCCAAAGGAAATCCCCTGTTCGGTGGTCGTTTTATCGGAAAGATTCTTGACCTCAAAAATAAACCAAGTATTCCTCAAAGGAGTCTGCTTCTCTACGAACCGGATCTCGTAGTCCTCGCCGTCCCTTGTTACATAACGGACCGCATCCATAGTATCCATAACGCCCAGTGTCTCATAAAAAACAGCCAATAGCGACAAATCATCGCGAACTCATTTCGCCGTCATGGGTCGCACGTCGGCCTGTTTCTTGGTTCGCCGGCAGGATAACGGTTTGCCGCCGGCCGTAGAAACGCCCACCCCACCCTCCCGCACGAACCTTATCAGCAAAAACACGAGGGCCATGCCGGCTTTCGCCTGCATGGCCCTCGTTGACGCTAACTTCCTTCTTTTCCCCAGCCCCACCGGCCGCCGCTTCTCGCTTCACGCCCGTCCGTTTCAGGTGTGTCCCGCGCCTCGCGGCGTGGGCGCGGGTCGCGCCCTCTATCCGCCGACGGTGATGGACATCGTCTGGCTCCACTGGCCGACCTGCTGGTCGCCGACGCGGTAGATGGCGCGGTATTTCCACTTCGCGGGCGCGTCGGGCCGGGGCGCGGTGTCGTCGTAGCCGGGGGTGGTGTCGTAGGCCAATAGCGTCCAGCCTTTGCCGTCGCCGCGGTCCACATGGATCTCGATCATGTCCAGGAACGCCGCATAGCCACCCCAGTTCCAGTGAATCTTCACCGTCTTGGCGTCGGCGCTGAGT
>JAPLTX010000057.1 GCA_026397915.1 Verrucomicrobiota bacterium | reverse complement strand
CGACGCGTCACCTTCTTCTTCCCGGCATATTCCGACTGCGCAAAACTCATTTGTTGCTTCATGGCCCCACTTTAGCAAAACCCTTCTCCGGCGACTTTTCATTTCGGCAGCCAAACTGATTAAATCAGCGATTCCCTAGGTTTCATCCGGAATGCCCTAGGTTTCGCAGTCAAAACCCTCCGATTCGTGCGGAATACCCTGATTTTCAACCAGTTACGCAAAAACGCCTGATTCTTCGCCGTTTTCGATGGGTCCAGCGGCAAAACTCCAAATTCCAAGCTCCAAGTATCAAGGCGCGGCAACGCGTTGTAGAGTCGGGCGTCTCGCCCGACATGACCCGGCGGGTCGGGCGAGACGCCCGACTCTACATCAGCCCAAACCGCCTGCAACGGCCCCGATACTCGACCCGCAGCGTCTTGTCGAGCGGGGAAATCATTCCGCTTGCGCCGGACGGTTTGAAGGCGATAATGCCGCGCAAACCAAGGATGAGCGCAACCACGGCCACTGAGCGCGGACATTCGGAAAAGGCCTTGCCATGATTACGACAAACTGGCTGCTGGTAGGAGTCGCCATCCTAATCTGCTACTTCGTCTTCTTTGGCTTACGAGTGGGAGAAGAACGGTTTCGTCTATTGAAAAAGAAGCTGGATGGGCTTAGCGACAGTCTGGAGGATATGAAAAATGAGTTTAAGGAACTCAGCCTCAAGCTTGATCAAGTGGAATGGAACACACTTTCAGAGTATGAGAAAAACCAGACGCGCTTTGAGAACGCGAAGCCACTGACGCTATCTCATTTACGACAGTTGAAGGCCGGTGCCACGATGAGACTAATGAGCCAAGAGTGGGACTACCCAAGCGAGCAGGCTGATCATTCTGTATTTGAGTATAAGCTCGACCACATTGACGAAACCACCACACACGACGGCTACAACACTGTTCATGGCCACTGGCGATTCTCTGTAGAAGATGAGTGGGCACCCTATGATATTCTTGCAAACGAGAAAGAGAGCGTTACGCGGACACGCGGCGGAACGGTCAAATGTTTGTGGGGAACGCATAGTAAACAGATTATGACAGGCTGCAAGGCCACGGACTCAGAAGAGCAGTCATGAGTGGCCTTCACACAGACCTAATACGGGCTCGCGCTCGTCGTCGGCTTCGTGGACGGCAGCAAGGCGGAGGTGGAAAGCGGCAGGTATGTCTTTGGCCATCGTTAATCGAGGAGAATTGAGCGGAGAGTGAATACAACTGAGATATCGCTTAGGACCCAAGCCGAGTGTTTGTTCAATCGAGCCTTTTTCAGGCAGATGAGCAAGACCGGAACACTTTTCAGCTTCAATGTTGTTGTAGAGAAAGCCATGCCTTCCATGCTGCCTGAATTCCAGCGTATAGGCCGTGAGGTTGTTTATGACTTCGTCAAGGCGAACCTGATTGTTGACCCGCAGCGTTTCTTTGCTGAGGGCTTTGACAAGAGAATGGCAGCCGGTTACGCGGACAGCACGATTCGATCTGCTAGGGCGGCCACACAAGCCGCTTGTGTGGTATTTGTTCATTCCGTGTTGGATGATTTCGCGTTGGAACTCTGCAAAGTTGCGGTAATGCTTGCCCCCGAAGAGTGGGAGGATTATGTCAAACAGAAGAAAGTCACCTTGCATGAAGTCCGGCAGGCGAAGTTCGAAGATCTGAGAAGGAAGAAGCTGGATGAGCTACTTGAAGATCTTGGACGGGAGTCTTTGTTGACAAAGCTGGACAGGCTCCATGCGTGCTGCAAACCGTGTTCGGGTTTCAACCCCGTAACCGGTTACAAATACAGCCGTGATCGGTTGGAGGATTTTGACACACTGCGCCACGAGATTGTGCATGGAGATCAGCTCGGTCAAGAGTTGGCGAATGCTTCAGACATGCTAATGGATGCTCATAAGACCTGTTTCTATCTAGTTGCATTGATGAACGGAAGATTTGGTCTGAAGCTGAATCCTTGTTTTCCACAGTGGATGGCGGAGACGGAGCGAATGGCGCAAACTATCAGGGTCGCTCCATGACACTGGACATTCATCCTGCGATTATCAATCACCTATGAAAATGCAAACTGCACTCCTGTTCGGCATCGCCGCGCTTGTAGCAATGCCCATCGCGACCCGCGGCGAGCACGACGGCAAACTACAAATCCTGATTCTTGGCGACAGCACGGCGGAGTGCAGCATTCCGCGCAAGCTGGTGCCGGAAGGGCCGCAACTGGAGGACGTGATCCGGCAGTTGCTCGCGGCGGAAGGCGATCTGCCGCCGTGCAACGTCATCAACGTCGCGCTCAGCGGCGAGTTCATCCACCGCCTGCTCGACACTGGCCGTTACGACAAGGTGGCGGCGAAGTTGCCCGGCCTCGACTACATCCTCGTCCGCTACGGCCTCAACGACGTGGCCAGGCGCGAGAACTTCGACACAAGCTTCCCGCAGGATTTCCACAAGCTGATCGCGCGGCTGCGCAAAGATCATCCCGCCGCGACTCTCATCCCGATGACGGTCATTCCGATGGCGTTCAAGGCCGAAGGCGAGGACACCGCCAGCAAGCGCATCAACGACCTTGTGCGCCGCGTCGCCGAGGAGGAGAAGCTGCCGCTCTTCGACATCTATCCGCGTTACTACGAGGAGTTGAAGAAGGGGCCGAATATGCTGAACTACCGGCGCTTCCCGGGAGAAGTATCGCGAGTTCGTGAAGCCGTTCGTGATGGAAGAAAAAGACCCGAAGGTTGTCGTCATGGACAATCGCCTTGATGCGCACTTCGGCAACCTGCCCGGCTGGTATGGCGACCGGCATCCGAACCTCGCCGGCTATCACGTCATCGGCGACGAGACGGCGAAGTTCCTCGCGCCGATGATCCGCGCCAAGCTCGGCAAGACGAAGCCGGTGGGAGCCGGTAAGAAATGAAAATGGTTCTTTCTCTCGCGTTCGCGGCGTGTGTCGCGGCAAACGCCGCTGAACCGGTCACCATCGTGGCTTTCGGCGACTCGACGACGGCGCTGCGCGGGTCGCTCACGGTTTACGCGACGATCCTACAGGAGGAACTGCGCGGCGTGCGCGTCATCAACGCGGGCGTCGGCGGCCACACCACCGAGATGGCGCGGGCGCGCTTCGAAAAGGACGTGCTGGCGCACAAGCCGGCTGTGGCCATCATCCAGTTCGGCATCAACGACGCGGCGGTGGACGTGTGGAAGAAGCCGCCCGCCACCAGGCCGCGCGTGACGGCGGAACGCTACGAGGCCAACCTGCGCCACTTCACCGAAACGCTCAAGTCGGCCGGCGCGCGCGTGATCCTGATGACGCCAAACCCGGTGCGATGGACGCCAAAGCTGAAGGAGATGTATGGCAAGCCGCCCTACAAGCCGGATGACCCAGACGGCTTCAACATCCTGCTCGACGGCTACGCCGACATCGTCCGCAAGGTCGCTCGCGAGACGGGCGCGGCGCTCGTGGACGCGCGCGAGGCGTTTGTGGCGCAGGGCCGGAAGCCGGGTGAGACGGTGGACGCGTTGCTGTTGGACGGCATGCATCCCAACGACCGCGGCCAGCGGCTCGTGGCGGAGTTGCTGATGGACCACTTGCTCGCGATGGCGAAGAAGGACGGGTTGCCCATCGGCGAAGGCGCGCGCTGGAAACCGAGCGGCGGCACGGTGCTGCTGAACCCGCTCTGCACCGACATCACGCACGACGCGCCGCATCCGGTGGTGTTGGGCTGCGGCCTCGCGAAGCTCGCGGACGGCGCGGTGATGACGGTCTATTCGACGCCGTCGAGCTACTACAGTCCGCCCGGCTCGACTTATATCGCCTGCCGCGTCACGCGCGACGGTGGCAAGACGTGGTCGCCGGAGCGAGAGATCACACGACACTCCGACTGCCAGGCGTCGCACGCCTCCGTGCTACGGACGCGCGACGGCACGATTCACGCGTTTTACCTCGGCTTCGTGAAGCATAGCTGGAAGAACGGCAACCCGACGCCGGAAGAGAAGAGCGACGTGTGGGCTATTCGGAGCACCGACGGCGGCAAAACATGGACCAACCGCCAAGCCATCTTCCGCGGCTACAGCGGCGCGACCAACGGTGCCATCGAAACGCGCGACGGTCACATCCTCGTGCCGTATTCGCACTACGTCTCCAACCCCGGCCGGCTCGTGAGCCGCGTGTCGGTCTCCACCGACGGCGGCAAGACATGGAAGCTCAGCACCGCACTCGACATCGGCGGCGCGGGCGACCATGAGGGCGCGCTGGAGCCGGCGTTGCTGGAACTGAAGGACGGCCGCGTGTGGATGCTCATCCGCACCAGCCGCGGCCAGTTCTGGGAATCGTTTTCAACCGACGGCGGCCTGACGTGGTCCGAGGCGAAACCGACCGCCATCGAATCCACGCACGCGCCCGGTCATCTTGCACGCCTGGCCGACGGCCGCATCGCGCTGGTGTGGAATCAATGCAAAAAAGGCCGAGGAGAATTGCATCTCGCGTTTTCCGGCGACGAAGGTCGCACATGGACGCCGTCACTTGTGTTGGCCAAGGGCAAGCAGGTCACCTATCCGTTCGCAATCGAGATCGAGCCGGGCGACCTCTGGATCGGTTACCACGACGTGCCGAAAGGCTGGATGTTCCCCCGCGCCCGCCATCTGCGTGTGTCCTCACGGATCAACAGCAAAGGAGCGTCGAACCCTGCAGAGACGCGTTGAGACGGCGTCTTTCGTCGGTGGTTGACGGGTATTGCGGATTGTTGAGTTGAAACGCAGTGAGGCAGATACCACACTGCCGAGCCATGAAATACCTCCGCGCTTCCTCGGTGACAGCTCTCGCGCTTCTGCTGTTTCAGGCCGCCACGCTCACCGCCGCTGAACCGTCTGACGCCTGGCCGGCGTTCCCGGTCGAATGGCGCAGTGCCATGCGGTCGCCCGCGGACGTTTCGTTCCTGCTCCAGGCGCCGGCGGGGAAGAACGGGTTCATTCGCGTCCAGAACGGCCATCTCGTGCAGCCGGACGGGCGGAGATTCCGCATCTGGGGCATCAATGTCACCGGCAAGGCCGCGTTGCCGGCGAAGTCCGCCGCGCCGTTGATCGCCGCGCAGTTGGCCGGCCGCGGCATCAACTGCGTCCGCTTCCATTTCCTCGACAAGGTCGGCACGTTGATCGCCACGGACCGTGACGACACGCGGGCGCTGGACCCGCAGGCGCTGGATCGGCTGGATTTCTTCATCGCCGAACTGAAGAAGCGCGGCATCTATAGCGACCTGAACCTCAACGTGTATCGCACCTACAAACCCGGCGACGGCGTGCGCGAGCATGAGCAGCTTGGCATCGGCAAGGGCGTGACTTATTTCGACGAGCGGCTCATCGAGTTGCAGCGCGAATATGCCCGACAGTTGCTCACGCACACCAACGCGTTTACCGGCCTCGCCTATCGCGACGAACCGGCGGTGGCGGTGGTGGAGTTCGTGAACGAGAACTCGCTGGTTGAGTCGTGGGTGCAGAACCGGCTCGTCGGCAAACAGACAACCAAGGCAAGCGGCACGTGGCACGACATTCCGCCAAGCTATGCGGAGGAGCTGACGAAGAAGTTCAACGCGTGGCTGGCCAGCCACGCTTCTGCTGAGACGCTCGCGCGCTGGCGGCAGGAGGCCGGTGTCGCGGCGGACGCGCCGCTGCCGCGGTTGCGGAAGGAAGAGTTCGCCAAGGCGGCGAAGGACCGGTTTCAGGCGGAAGTGGCTTTCTACATGGAGATCGAGCGGAATTACTTCCGCAACATGGCGAAGTTCCTCCGCGACGAGCTCGGCGTGAAAAGCCTACTCATCGGCAACAGCGACCATGATCATGGTGGTTCGCGCTACGCATTGCTCGCGTCGCTCGCGCAGCTCGACATCGTGGATGGCCACGTTTACTGGCAGCATCCGAACTATCTCACCGACCCGAAGACCGGCAAACGCGCCGGCTTCACCGTTCGCAACACGCCGATGGTGGACGAGCCGCTGAAGTCCTCCGTCGTCCAGCTTTCGCGCTCGGCCGTCGCGGGCAAGCCCTACACTGTCTCCGAGGCGAACCATCCGTTTCCGAACGAGAACGCTTGCGAAGGCGTGCCAATCCTGGCGGCTTATGCGTCGTTGCAGGATTGGGACGGCATCTTCTGGTATACGCTTGCGCACGACGACATCAGCGCCATGCAGAATACCGCGCTCGCCTTCTTCGATTTTGCGAAGGACTCGGTGAAGATGAGCCAGCTTGCCGCCGGCGCGTTGATGTTCCTGCGCGGCGATGTGCGGCCCGCCCGGCGCATCGTGGGCCGCAGCTACAGCCGCGAGCAGGTGCTCGACAGCCTGCGCCTCGGCTGGTCTGAAGCGCCCTATTTCACACCGGGCTTCCCGCTGGCGCTGCCGCTCACCCATGCGGTGCGCGTCACGTCGTTCGATGGCCCGCCCACCGTGCCTTTCGAGCCGCTGACGGCCGCTCCAATCGTCTCCGACACCGGCGAACTGACCTGGCGCGCCGACGGGAAACAGTCGGGCGTGGTCGTCGTGGACACGCCGCGCTCACAGGCATTGATCGGTCACATTGCGCAATCGGGCACGAAGTCGAAGCATCTACGCGCAGAGATCCAGACGCCGTTTTGCGCGCTCACGCTCGGCGCGCTCGACAATAAACCGGTGTCCGTTTCCTCGAAATTCCTGCTCACCGTCTCGGCCTGCGTCGCCAACACCGGCATGACGTGGAACACCAAGCGCACCTCGCTGGATAAATGGGGTGCCGCGCCGGTCCGCATCGAACCGGTCGTCGGCAAGGTCGTGCTCATGGCGCTGGCTCCAGCTCATGAAGTCATCGCTCAACCGCTGGACGGCGACGGGCAGCCGCTGGGCCAACCAGTGGCGCTGAAGCGTGATGGAGACAGTTGGACGCTGGAATTGGGCCAGCCCGCGACGACATGGTTTGCCATCACCGTGAGTCGCTAAGCGCGAAGTTACACCTTCCACTTCCGCCGCTGGACGATGACGAGCATGGCGGGGAGGATGATGATGCTGGTGAAGATGCGCGCACCAACGCCGAGGGTGAGGGCTTTGCCGATGGAGGCGATGCCGAGGTTGTGCGCGAGGCCGAGGCAGCCGAAGCCGACGACGGTGACGAGCGAGCCGAGCATGACGGCAAGGCCGGTGTGCCAGACGACGTGGGAGATGTCGGTGTCGCGCGATTCGCGGAAGCGGTGCATGACGTGGACGCCGTTGGCGAGGCCGATGCCGATGATGAGTGGCAGCACCATGAGGTTGGCGGGGTTGAAGCTCATGCCGCAGAGTCCCATGAGGCCGACCATCCAGACCGTGCCGAGCAGGTCGGGCACCATCGTTAACGTGGCGGCCTTGAAGCGGCGGAAATCCACGAGCAGCAGCAGATAGACGGCGACGCAGGCGTAGATGGCGGCTTTGTCGAAGCCTTCGCGCATTAGCTTGGTCATCTCGTAGTATTCGACCGGCGGGCCGGTAACAGGCACGCCGATGCTGCGACATTCGGTCAGGAACTTCGTCAGCGCCGGCCGGTTCCAGAGTTCGCCTTTCGGATAGACCATGACCTGCACCTTGCCGGTCTTGCCGATGAACTGGTTGCGCAAATCCTTCGGCACGGTCTCCATCGTGATCGGGCCGCTCTTGAGGCCGACGCGGAACCGCGCGAGTTGTTTGGCGAGGTCGCCAATGAAGTAATCCTGGAACCGGCCGAGCCGCGCGGCGACATCGGGCCCGCCGTCCTGGAGCGCGGCCTTGAACTTGT
>JAPLTX010000032.1 GCA_026397915.1 Verrucomicrobiota bacterium | reverse complement strand
ACGTGCAGCTTGGACTTGCGAGCCAGCTCCAAAGCCAGCCGCCCGTCTCCGCAGCCAACGTGGAGACACTATCCTTCGCGGACACCGCTCTTCTGCAAGATCTCCTTCGCCGCCAAACCCGCGCCGGCATCTTCAGCGGACGGTTTCGCAATCGGCTGAGATTTGCCGGCCACCAGGCGGGCCGGTTCTCCCTCGCCAAAACAATAGATGACACCCGCCGTTGTTGAGACGAGCAGCGTGCCGTTCGCCGCCGCCAATCCAATGGCGCTTCCCTCCACCTTGCGTGTCCAGCGAACCCGGCTCTCTTTCAAATCCACGACCGAAACACCGTTCGTCGAGCCGCAGACCGCTTCGTTGCCGGCCGCAATGACTTCGCAGGTGCGTTCATACGCGCTGGCCATGAACGGCATGACGCTCGCGCCGAGACGCTCCACGTCGGGGCGCGTCTGCGCCAAGACGCGTTCCAATCCGGTTTGGTTTGCCACGGCGGGATCGGCCTCCTTGAAGATGATGTCGGTGCGGAACAGCGGCTTTAGCGACTTGAGCTTCTCGGCGGCGAGTGCGGCGCGGCGGACCGCATCGGAGTCGGGCGTCAGATCCACCTGCGCGTGCCTCTTCAGCCCGCGGGAGCGCGTTGTGTTTCCCTTCTTGTCTTTTGTCTCCACCTCGCCCCATCGGTAGGCCAGTAGTTGTGAGCCGGTGAATTGCAGGATGCCCTCGGGCTGCACGCTGAACACCCCGCGGCCGGCGCGGGCGGCAAGCTTCCCCGTTGCTTGCTCCAGGAAACATCCGCCGTTGACGACATACTTGTCCGCTGCCAGCGCGCGCGCCCCGCCGATCGAGCCGTTCTCCTGCAACAGATAATTCTCCAGCTCGCCGTCCGCGCGGCGAAACGCCGCGGGCACGGCGCGGCCCGTCGGCACAAACAAATGCTCGCCAGCGGCCAGCAGATAACCTTGGGGCGCAACACCGCTGTGAGCATTCGCCGTCCCGTGCGGCTGAGGCATATACATCTGGCCGGTGCGGTCATTCGTCCAGACCACGCGGCCGGTTTCGGCTTCCAGCGCGTGGATGTAAACGCCGCCGCTGGGCCAGATGCCCGCCGTGTAATAGACCGTGGCCCCGACAATCACCGGCCCGCCGCGCGCCGGCCAGCGCGAGATCATCCGCTCGTTGCCGAGGCACAACCTCTCGTCGGGGCCGCCGCGGTGTTTCCACAACAGGTGCCCGTCGGCGAGCGCCAGCGCATAGAGCCAGCCGTCGTCGCTCGCCACGAACACGCGGTCCCGCCAGCCCGCCGGCGCAAACCTTACCGGCCCGCCCGTGAAGAACTTCCACCGCACGCCGCCGTTGTCGGCATTGAGCGCGATTACCGAATCATCCACCGTGCTGCCGAGCACCACCGTGTTACCCATCAGGATCGGCTGATGCGCGAAGTCATACGAGATGCGCGCCGAACTCGGCCACGCCGGCCGCGGCTTCGCGCCGCGATACGTCCAGCGCAGTTCCAACTTTGCCGGCAATGATTCCGTCGTGCATCCGCTGCGCCCCGCATCTGCCCGATACATCGGCCAGTCGGCTGCCGATGCGATCGGGCACATGGAAGCAAGAACGAAGCCGACGCCGGCTTGGACTGCGTGATGAAGTTTCATGGGCTGGGCTGTCGCGGAATCAGCGCGACGGATGTCTGGATCGGGTAGCCGCACGTGCAGCCGGCACTCGCTTCGGGAACCAGAATCAAGCCACCGGCGGGGATGATGTTGATCCAGCAGCCGGGGCGGACGGCGTTGTCGAGAACGGTGTGCTCGCCGCTCTTGAGGTCGAACATCCACGGATGGTCATAGCGGCTGAACGCGCAGTGGGCGGAGGTGGAGACCGTGCCGCAATGGTTGCTCTTTTTCCATTTCCAGACATCGACCGTCGCGCCGGTGCCCAGGTTGCAGGCGAAACCCGTGCCGTAAATCACCTCGCCCACGATGGCCGGATGCTGCACCTGCTCGCCGTGCGGGCCTTGCAGGATGTGGTCGGGAACGGGCGTCTGCGTGTTCCGCCAAAGGCGCTTGCCGGAGGTGGCATCGAACGCGGCGAGGTCGTAGCGGACGCGCCGCGCTTTCTCCACCTGCGCGTTGCGTGTCCCAGTCACCAGCAGTTTACCGCGGGCGTAGCTGAGATAAACGATGTGCTCGATGGCCTCCAGTTCCGCCGGTTTCCGCCACAGGACCTTGCCCGTGCGGATGTCCAACGCCACGAGGTCCGCGCCCTGACCGAGGAGCGTCGTGAGCTTCACGCGGCTGTCGGCCACCGTCCGCGAGGCGGGGTTGGTGCTCTCGATAAAAAAGGCGCGCCCGCCGCCGAGCGCGAGGGTCGAGTTGATGATGACGCCGCGCGCCGGTGCATACGTCCAGAGTCGGCGGCCCGAGGCGCGTTGGTGGGCGAAGAGTGAGTCGCTGCAAACCACCGGCATCGAGTCGCGCCAGAGGAGCACCTCCGTGTAGATGGTCTGGTCGCGGAACGTCCCGCCACGCCGCGTCGCGCTGCCGAGTAGCAGATCATTCTCCACGGCGACGTAGCCCCATTCGTAAGCGGCAGGCACGCTAAAGCTCTTGCGCAGTTCGCCCGTCTGCGCGTCGAGCGCGAGGCAATCGCTGCCTGAGGCGACGTAGAGGGAGTCGTCCGCAGCGGCCATGTTGCCGCAGTTCTTAAACGCGGCCAGCCGGACGGAGTGCGGCACATCACGCTCCCACAGGATCGTGCCGTTGTAAGCGTCCGCGGCCACCACGTAGTTGTCGCCGGACACGAACAGCCGGCCGTTCTTGTAGAGCGGGCCGACGTTCTTGTCGTGGCGGTCGGGCATCTGGCGCGGGCCGGGCCGGCCGAACCATTGCAGGTCCACCACGCCCGCCTTCATTGCGTCGCCGCTGCAAGCGGTGTTGCCCGCGTCGCCGTAGAAGTGCGACCACTCGCCCGCGCCGGGCAGCGCGCCACGCTTGAGCGAGGCGATCGCCAAGCCGCCGGCGCGCTCAGCTTTCCAGCGGGGGACGCTCAGCTTGCCGGCGGCCATCAAGACTGCCGTGCCACCGCTGGGCCGCAACACACGCTCGACCTCGGCGAGCGAACCGGGCGGTTTGCCGGTGAGCAGCGTTTCCTCGGATACGATCAGGTTCGCCCAGCATTTCTGGAAGGGAAGCTTTGCGTGGTCACCCTGGTGAATCGTCACGCGCGTCCCGTAGAGTCCGGCCTCCGCGAGCCGGCGTCGGGACTCCGCGACACGTTGCGCGTCCGGCTCGACGCCAACCACCTGAAACTGTGACCGCTTCGCGATCTCATATGCCAGCCGCCCCGTGCCCGAACCAAGCACGAGGCAGTAGCCCTTCGTCACGCCCGCCCGCTGGATGGCGGTCTGGGCCGCGCTGGCGTAGAGCGCAGTCTGCGCGTCCTGTGGGAACGGCGACGGTTTCGCCGCTTCCTCGACGAACTCGAACGTGAGCGGCCCACCCGGCGGCGGCGTGCCGGACTGGAAGCAATGGATCATGCCGCGGTCGGTGCTTGCGTAGAGCCGGCCGTCGCTGACGGCGAGGCCGTAGGCTTTGCCCTGCACGTTGCCGCGCCAGAGCATCTTGCCGTCGGCGGCGTCGTGGGCCGAGACGCGGTCCGGCTCGCCGACGAAGATCGTGTTGCCCGCGAGGATCAACTCGCAGCCATCGGGCACGGCGGTCTCCCACTTCACGTAATCCCGCCGCGTGCCGCCCAGTTCGGCGATGCGCGCGAGTTCCTCCGGCGTCTTCTTGCTCTTGGCTTGGAGGCGGCTGAGTTCGAGCCAATGCGCGCGGTCCACCGCGATGAGTCGGTCCCGCGTGAGGATGTAGTTCATTGTCTTGTCGGCGACGACCCGCAGCCCGTCGGCGAACACGATCTTCTCCTTCGACAGCGGCGAGCCGGCCTGGATGCCCGCCGTTTCGCCGGCGCTGTAGAGCACCGTGTCATCCACCAGCACCGCGAAGCATCCGCCTGCCTGCCGGTTCGCGCCCGCTCCGGGCAGCGTTGCCACCGGCTTGCCGGTCGCGCGGTCGAATGCCACCGGCGCTGTGCGTCCCGTCGGCACGTAGAGGTGAGTGGACGACGCGAGCAGGTAGCCTTGTGAGACGATCTCGATGGGCTGCTTCCAGAGTTCCTTGCCGTCCTTCGCGTTGACGGCGCAGAGGTAGTTGCCTTGCGAGGGGAACAGGCCGGCGCAGAAATAGACGACGCCCGCGTCCACCACGACGCCGCAACGCACTGGCCAGAGCGACATCATCCGGCCGTTACCCGGCAACCGACGATCTTCCGGCCCGCCGCGATACTTCCACACCAAGCGGCCGTCATCGGCGCGCAGGCAATACACGCAGCCGTCATCCGAGCCGACATAAACGCGTCCGTCCGCGACTACCGGTGCGAGCCGCACCGGCCCGTCGGCGGTGAACGTCCAGCGAACGCGCCCATCAGTCGCGTCGAGACAGCGCACCGTGTCATCGCTCGATGAACCGTAATAAATTGCACCGTTCGCCGCCGCGACGTGAAACGCGCGGTCAAACGTAGTCGTGGGGCCGAGGTTCGCCACGCGGCGAAACACGTCCTGTTTCGCGGGCAGTTCAGGCCACGCCGGACTCGGCGCGGTCGAGCGGTGCATCCAAGCTTCCGCCAACGGCAGCTTGATCTCCTCCGCAGCGATGCCGCTGCGTTGCGCGTCGTGCCGGTAAGCCGGCCACGCCGCCCAAGCCGACGCCGCACTGGCAAGGGAGAGTGTCAGGGCGAGAACACAACGGGTGAGATTCATGTGGCTCTTCATAGCTTTTTCAGGATGGCCGCTACTTTTTCTTCATACAACTTCTGCCACTCCGGCGCGAGGAGACAGTCGCAGTCCTCTTGCGCGAAGCCTTTGTTCTTCCGCCGCTCTGCGGTCGGGGCGTAGTAGATGTAGCCGTTGGTGTAGCCGGCAACGAAGGTGAACGGCGCGGGGGCGCGCTTTTTGATACCAAGGCCGACCTCGACGGTCAGCTCGCCGGGGAACGTCACAAGCACGAAGTCGCCGATGCGCAGGCCCACGACCTCGACATCAATCGTCGGTTTACCGGCGGCGTCGTTCTGCGCCTTGTGCATCTTGAGCAGACTCAGGTTCGCCTGGAGCCGCGTGAGCTGCTCCATCGTGTGGATGTTGCGGATGTAGCTCGCCATGTTCGCGCGGTTCTCGGAGTCGAGCTTGGCGAGGTCGTCGCGGCCGAGGGATTTGTCGAGCAGGTAGCGGTGGCTGGAATAGGACGGGAAGTTGGTGGCGAGGTTGTATTGCACGAAGAGCGGGATGAAGGTCTTGAGGTTGAGGCTTGTGCCCCGCAACGACTGGAGCAGCCGCGTCTGCTCGGCTTGGATCGCGGCGATGCGCCGCTCCATGTCGATGGCGCGGGGGAGGGCGAGGACTTCGTTGATGACGCGAAGCCCGCTGTCCTCCTGCGTTTGTATCTTCTTCAATGCCCGGAGTGTGCTGAGGCCGAGCAGGTTTCCGAGCGTCTCGGCGTCGCGAGGATTGTGGACGTCCTTGTATTGGACCGGGTTGATGTCGCCGCAACAGCCTTGCAGGAAGATGGCGAGCGCGCCATCGCCGAGGCTTTCCTCGATGGCCTTGGAGGCAAAGCCGGTGATATCCGCCGTGTTGCCGCGGCTCGGCACGGTCTGGATGGGATGGACCGCGAAGTTATAGACGACCGCGAGCGGCTGGCCGTTCTGTTTGTCGAGGCGAAGCAGGCCGATCTCCGGGTCCATCGGCCCGATGGCGACGACTTGTTCGTCGGGGACCACCGAGTAGGCATGGCGCACGTCCGATTCACTGCCATCCTTCAGCTTCAGCCGGCGGTTTTCCGAGACGCGGTCCTCGCGGCCGCGCCCCGCGCCAATCTTCACGGGCACCATGTTCCGGCACGCGTCTCTCACGGCCTGCATGGCCCGCTTCTCGTAGTCGTTGCAGACGACGCCGTGGCAATGGCTGGCGTTGATGAGAACGTTTGACGGCGGGATGTTGAACTCCTTCTGGAGTTGGGCCCGGACGTTGGGGAGGAAGTCGTTCTTGATTCTGCCAAGCTGGCCGATGGCGACGGCGTCCACGGTAATGATGGCCACGGTGGTCGTGCCATCCCGCAGCACCAGCGCCTTGGCGAACAACGGGTCATTGACGGGCACCGTGCGGTCGGTGATGTCCACTTTGGCGACGCCGGCTTGGAGTTGAGCCGCCTCGGCAACCAGCGGTGATAGCAGCAGAACGGCGAGAGAGAGGATGCAGAGCTTCTTCATGGCAAGCGGCAGCCTGCCACCGTGCGGCGTCCCTGCGCCACAAGAAAAACTGACTTGCGTCTTTCTGTCAGGCCACCGCTGTCATCGCTTTTGGTTTCTGTCCCTTCCAAAGCCGATAAATACAGCCACCTATGGTCAGCAGGCCGATGATGCCGCAGACGATGCTTACTCCGCCCTTGGCCAGAAACGTCAGGTTCAGATACCACAGACCGACGCCGATACCTAGCAGTGCCAGCCAGCGAGGCGCCCCTGGTCCCCACATGCCTATGGACCAACCAATCAAATACGGCAGCATCAGCAGTCCCCACCAGCCCGAACGTCCAGAAGAACCGCCAAAGCCGCCCTCCATGCTCAGCCCCCACATCGCTCCCACCCCAATCGCAACCAGAATGAATGCCCACACCTTGCAGGCGATCAACCGGCGTTCGGCTTGGCTGAGGTAGGTGCCGAGCGCCATCAATCCGCTACCGGGCAGGATGAGGACCGATCCCTCCAAGGGGTCAAGGCCACCGACCACCATCCCGATGCCGCCCACAACGGTTAGAATCCTGGACCAGAGATTACGTGTGTTCATGTCAGTCATCCTTTCTTCTCCGAGACGCTTGCGTCTCCACCGAATCAGGCGCGCCCCTTCGCCCGATATAACGCCACATCGCTCTACCGATAGACGGGAACGGATGAAGGAACCACGGAAGACACGAAACAGACGGAAAGGTCGGGGAGCTTGACGGCTCTGGTTGTCTCAGTTCTTTCCGTGTGTTCCGTGTATTCCGTGGTTGGATCTTTTGCGTCGTCGCGACCTCTATTTCTTCGCCGCCTCTTGCGCTGCCTTCTTCGCCCTGGCCGCGTCATTCATCTTCTGCTGGCCTGTGGCGATGATGTCGGCGATGTCGAAGCCGAGCGGTTGACCGTCCGCGATCTTTTTCCGCGCAGAACGGATAGCAGCCTCCGCGCCGTCCGGGACCTTGTCCTGCCACCAATTCATCCGCTCGCTGTAGCACCAGACGTATTCGTCGCTGGTCGTCAGCGCGTAATAGACGTTGTGCTCAAACCAGCGCAGCCGATCCTGCGACGTGAGGTAGGTGCTGAGATACTTCTCCGGCGGCTGGCGCAGCGCGAGCACCTGATCCATGTAGAGCGCCATGCCGGCCTGGAACTGGACGGCATGTTTCGCGCGAAGCTCCGGCGGCACCAACGCAAGCGAGCGTTGCTTCATCAGATGATACGCGCGGAAGAACGGCTCGCGGGCGCTGAGGTAATAGGCCATCTCGTGACCGTCAATGATCCGCACGCCGGGCGCAGCCGCTTCCAGCGCGCCGTTCCAGAACGCGGACAGTAGTCCCCAATGCTGCTTGGAGAGCTGAAGCTGCCGCTTCTGGATGTCCGGCATGTCGAGCAGCGCGGCAAACAGGCTTTGATGGAAGAATGTCAGCAGTCGCACCGCCGGCATCTCCGACTGGATGGCCGTCATGAACTGCGCGCCGCGTTTGCGGACCTGGGCCTCGACCTCGGCGAAGCTGCGGTCTTTGTTCATTCCGGGATAAGCCCACGGGTTGTCGCCGTAAGGCTCTGGATCGAATACGATGCCGACGCAGCGGCCGATTCTGGCGGCCTTTGCGCTTAACCGCAGGTTGGCCGCGATGTTCTTCCACTGCTCGTCGTTGAACCAATCCATCTTCCAGTTGTTGGCGGCGTAGAGGCAGAGGAAGTTGTCGGTGAACGTCTTCCATTCGATGGCGGCGAGGTCGTCGAGTTGCGGCTTTAAGCTCCGCTCGTCCCACGGGCGCGGGTCGAAGGCATGGTTCCATTCCCGCAACCTGAAGATGACGCCGTCGAAAGGTTTCTTCTCCATGCTGCGGATATCCTTCCGCATCTGGTCGGGGTAGGGCACGTCCCAGCCGTATTCGATCAGCTTTTTGACGGGCCGTTCGGCGGCGGCTGTTTGGGCGTGGAGCGCGGCGAGCGGAGTCAGCAGCAGGGCGATGAGGGTCGGAAAGGTCCGTGTCATAACGTGGGTGAGGATGTGGTGGTTCATGGCAGGCTGGGAACGTTCTGGCTTGCACGAAGTTTACTCGACGAACCCCTGCGCGCGGAGCCAGAAAAGCAGGTCGCGCATCCACGGATGATCCGTGCCCATCAACCCGGTGCCGTGGTCGCCGCGCTGATAGATGTGGAGGTCGTGCGGCACGCCGTGTTGTTGCAGCGCGGCGGCAAACAGCAGGCTGTGATCCACGGGCACCATCTTGTCCTCGCCCGTGTGCCAGACGAAACACGGGGGCAGGCCGGGCCGCACCTGCAGTTCGCTCGATGTCTTGCGGACGAGTTCATCGCCGGGCGACGGGCCGATGAGATTCCGGCGCGAAGTGGCGTGCGGCTTGGTGATCATGCTGATGACGGGGTAGCAGAGAATCGCCAGGTCGGGTCGCGCACTCACGCGTTGCGCGTTGTCCGTTGATGGGACCTCGCCGTCCTCAGGCCGGTTGATCAAGGTCGAAACCAGATGTCCGCCGGCGGAGAAACCCATCACACCGATGCGGTTTGCCGTAATCTTCCACTGCGTGGCGTTCTTGCGCACATACCGCATCGCCTGCACCGCGTCCTGCAATTGCGCGGGATAGCGGTAGCCTGTGCTACCGAGCCGATAGCGCAGCACAAAGACGGTGATGCCCTGCTCGTTGAGCCAGCGGGCAAACGGGTCGCCCTGTCCCTCGTAAATGCCGGAGTAACTGCCGCCGGGGATGAGCACCATCGCCGCGCCGTTGGCCTTGGCCGGCAGATGCGGCGTGAGCGTGGGGATGTCCTTCGCCGTCGTGCCGAAAGCACCGGGAGCGCCCTGCGGCCAGAGTGTGATCGGCGGCTCCCCGGCGTGCAGTGCGGCCAGCGGAGCCAGCAGCAACGCGGCGAGGGTGAGGATTTGTTTCATAGTAGTCATCACGCTCCGCGTGATGCTCCGGTTGTTCATTATTTTACCTCACGCGGAGCGTGAGGACTACTATGCAGCGTGCCACCGCGCGCTGTCCGCGCGCCACAAAAAAATCATTGGCCGCGCTTTTCGTCCATCGCACAGCAAAAAACTCCGTGACCCCTACACCGCGCGGCGATATTCTCACCGCATGGACAGACCATTCCCGAAGCGAACCGGCTGTGGGTAGGATTTGGCAGACAGCAATGAGCGCAGTTCAGTCAATTCTACAACAACTCGAACCGATGGCTGTCGAAGCGCCCCCGGTTGAGCCTGTGGCTGGCCCGGTCGTCGAAGCGGTCTATCCACTTGCGATTTGGATGAATTGAACCATGAACCTTTTTGTGGGTGTTACCGATGATGGTTGGTTCAAATACCTAGCCTCTCGACAGCCGGACGAAGTGAACTTCTGGCGACCTGGAGGCGTGCGTTCCTTCCGCGCTTTACAACCAGGCGAGCCCTTTCTTTTCAAGCTTCACAGCCCGAACGATTTCATAGCCGGAGGAGGTTTTTTCGTGCGTCATACCGTTCTGCCTGTGTCTTTAGCTTGGGCTGCATTCGCAGAAAAGAATGGTGCTCCAACCCTCGCCACTTTACGGGACATGATTTCCGGCCATCGTCAGGACAATCACCCCGACCCCTTGATCGGGTGCACTGTTCTCACGCAGCTCTTCTTTTTGCCACGGAATCAATGGATTCCTGTTCCTGAAGATTGGGCAAGCAATATCGTAACCGGTAAGACATATCACACCGAGAACGCGATTGGAGCGAAGTTATGGGCAGAAGTTCAAGTCCGGTTGGCAACCGTCCATGAACGGGGAGTTGTTTCCGAGGTTGCAGCGCCACGTTACGGAAGGGAATTCTTGACCCATGCGCGATTAGGGCAGGGAACTTTCCGCGTGCTTGTTACGGAGGCGTATCACAGACGTTGCTCAATGACCGGCGAACGAACGCTTCCCGTGCTTGAGGCGTCCCACATCAAGCCGTTCGTCAAAGAGGGTCCGAATCTCGTCAAGAATGGCCTCCTGTTGCGGTCCGACATCCACACTCTCTATGACCAAGGATATCTGACGGTAACGAAAGACTTTCGCGTGGAGGTGAGTCAACGCATTCGAAAGGAGTTCGAGAACGGGCGCGATTATTATGCACTTCATGGCCGCCCGTTGGTGAATCTGCCTGAAGATCCTGACGATAGGCCTTCAGTCCATTACTTGGAATGGCACAATGAACACGTCTATGCCTCCTGAGTTGTCCCGGCTCTTGAAACGCATTCGTCGGTTCAATCAAGAACGGGATTGGGAGAAATTCCACTCGCCCAAGAATCTCGTCATGGGACTAATGATTGAGGCAGCCGAGTTGGCTGAACATTTCCTCTGGCTGGAGTCTGGAGAGAGCCGGTCAATGCCCCCAAGAAATTGAAGCTGCTAAAAGATGAGATTGGGGACGTGGTTATCCATCTTCTTAACTTTTGCGACGCACTTGGAATCGACCCGGTGACCGCGGCTCGGTCAAAGCTGGAACAAAACAGGAAAAAGTATCCAGTTAAACGAGTTCGCGGCAAGGCACTGAAATATAATGAGTATCAGGGTAGCAGGAAAAGGCGCTGAGGCCGCGTTCTGGATTATGCGGCCGCCACGACAGTGTTCTAACCAAAACGCGTCCTAGGTTTTCTTTGGGGCTATGACAGCAAATGTCCGCTCTCTTTCCTAGAATGCCTGCCCGTCAGGTAATCAAGGAAAGGAGTCGAACTATGCAGCATCATGGAAAGAAGCGCAGTCGGGGTGTGTCCGGGCTGGAGCGCGAGGCGGAGCGCGAAGAACTTCGGAAGATTCGGGCGCGCCGGGCCTTTGGTTATGCCGGGCGGATCCATGCGCGGTTGCCGGAGCGGTTGCAGAGGGCGAGGCTGGCGGCGGGGTTGAGCAGCCGATCTTGGTGTGTCGGGACAGCGTCAATGGTCGTTGCGAGAACCCCGGAATAGCCCCAGATGGCGGCGGAATGTGGCGGCGTGCTTGTGCGGGGCGTTGCGGGGGTGTTTTTTACGGCAGAACTCGTAAAGCTGCTATTCCCAGCCCTTTGGATACATCCTGCGGTCCTTCCGATACATGTATCGGTTCGGGCGATACGTGTATCGCTTCTTCCGCTACATGTATCGGCTGCAGCGATACACGTAGCGGTTCAACCAATACATGTTGCGGTTTCGGCGCAACATGTTGCGGCTCTCCTGATACACGTCGCAGTGTCGCCGATACATGCCGGGCTTTCGCCGCAACATGTCGCGGTCGCGCCGCTGGACGTATCGGCTCGACCGATACATGGCGGGATTCTTCCGCTGGGTGTCGCGGTTGAGCCGCCACAGGCCGTGGTCGTTCCGCAACACGCCCCGGCTGCACCGCGACGAGTGGTGGTGGCGGGCGCCCACTCCCGCGCAACGCCCTCTGAGCATTGGGGCTTGTTCGCGGCAGTCAACGGGCGAGCCGGGGGGAAGTGCGGATTAGTTTTTTCTTGTAGCGCGCGGGCGGCGCGCGGTGGCCGACAAATCGCGGGTCTTCCGAAAGATGCGGATCGTGAAAGCCATCTACGGCACGGCTTGGGACGGCACGGTGAAGATCAGCGCGACGCCGTTTTCGCAATTCGTCATCACGCCGCAGAGATGAACGCATCACTGCTTCGCGAACTGCACGGTGGAACTGACCATCGCGCCGCGATCATCCGTCACGTTGATGAACCAGGTGTTCGCGTCGGCGGGCGGGCGCGGCGCAATGATGACGCCTTCGCCAATCTTGGCTGGCAAGCTCTGCCACTTGCGTTTCGAGCGCAGACCGGTGTCGGTGGTGTAGTGGAGGCTGGCTTCTTTGACGGCCGTGACCGACTTAACGGGCAGGCGGATATGGTCGCCTTCGACAGAGGGCTTGCCGGGAAGGGGCAGGGGCTTCCCGCCATTGCAGTGCGAATCAATGAAAAGACCAATCTCCTTCGGTGCCCAGCCCGGAGCATGACCGTGGCGCATGTTGACCTCGATGCGCATTTGTTTTGGCCCCGGCACGAGATCAAAGCTCTTCTGGTAACTGTCGAGCGGGTAGTGAATGTCGTTGCTGCCATTCACGAACAGGATTGGCACGCGGCAGCGCGGTAGCAGGCTGGAGGGATCGTAGGTGTTGATCCACTGCTGGCGGCGGTCGCCGAGCTTGTCTATGGATGGCTTCTGCACCGATTCACCTTCAAACAAGAAACCGCAGCCATATACGGGCACGGCGGCTTTGAAGCGATTGTCGAGCGAGGCCACGAGGCAGGTGGTGTAGCCGCCCCAACTGATGCCTGTCACAGCGGTGCGGTTGGCGTCCACCTCGGCCATGCTTCGCAACAACGAATGCGCGCGGATCACAGCGGCGGCAGCGTGAAAAGGCCAGTCGTCGCTTGTATCCCCGCCGATGCTGTCGAACTTCTCCGGGTGTCCCTGATCTGGTCCACCGTTCGGCAGCCGTTTGCGCGTCTCCTTTTTCGCTGTCTGATTCGGCACCGGCATCCCGGTCTTTGGATCATAGACCGGAGCGTTTGGCTGGTGGCCTGACAAGTCCATCGCAATGGCTGCGTAGCCGCGTTTCGCCCAAAGCCAGGCCCATTCGGCGAAGGCGGTGCCGCCGCCTCCGTGAATGAGCACCACACCGGGGAACTTGGTCTTACCGGGTGCAACTTTTCCCAACGTCGTTGGTGATGCATAGAAAGCAAAGACCTCCGTCGCATGCCCCTGAAAGTTCTCACCAGCATAGAAGAGCGAATGGACAGCTCCCGACTGCTCCGCCCATCGCATGGAAGGAACTTGCTTGAGCGCACTGAGATTCCAAGGGTCAACCTTTGCATCGTCTGCCCGGACAAAGCCCGCGATGATGGACACCGCGATGAGTAGGGTGGTGGCGGTGCGTTTCATGGGATCGGTGTGAGGGAGCGACGGGGATGATGAATGATTGTCTCGTCACAACTATGGCTGCCGATTGTTTCTTTTCTTTGCAGACTGTTTCTTAGTCGTCTGTTTGTGCGTGGATGTCTCGAAAGCGCGGTCGAGTTCGGCAGGGCGGGCGTCTTTGAACTGATCGAGGACAGTTTGGAGCTTTTTCGCGGCCGCAGCGGTTTCGCCGCCGGGGACGTTGACTTGGAGAGGCTTCGTTTCATCAGGATCGGTCGCCAGATCGAAGAATCGGCCGTCGCGGTAGAGCTTGAAGCGATGATCGAAGACACACTCACGAACAGTCATGTCGGCGCTCTGACGGGGTGAATACCAGCAGTAGAGCCATTCGCGCGGCGCGCCTCTTTCGCCGCGCAGTTGCGGCAGAAAGCTGACGCCGTCCACGTTGGCAGGCACGGGCACGCCTGCGGCCTCGCAGATCGTGGGCAGAAAGTCGGTGCTGCTGATCAAATCGTTGCTCACCCGGGCGGTCTTCATCATAGCGGGCCAGTTGGCAATGCAGGGCACGTGCGTGCCATGTCGGGTGGTGGTGCCCTTGCCGCCGAGATAGTCGGTGTCCTTCAAACGGGTGGTGACGGTGCGGTGGGTTCCATTGTCGCCGAGGAACATGATGAGCGTGTTCTCGTGCAGCTTGAGTTCATCGAGCTTGGCCACCACGCGGCCGACCATCTTGTCCATGTAAGCGACCATGTCGGCAAAGTGCTTCACGTCTCTCTTCGACTTTTCATCCCTGACGGTCGGATCCCAATCGGCGCTGTCAGGCGTGGGCTGGAAAGGATCGTGCGTGAGGATCATCGGGTAGTAGAGGAAGAAAGGCTTCTGTTTGTGTCGTGTGATGAAGTCGAGCGCGAAGTCATTCACAAGCTTGGGGCCGTATTCGCCGCTGGTGAAGTCCTTCTCAACGCCGTTGAGTTCAAGACCCGGGTTTGCGTAGCGCGGCGGCCGGCGTGTGTGCTGCCACAAGAAGGCTTCATCGAAGCCAAAGTGCCGCGGCAGATCCAGACGCCGTCCCAACTGCCATTTGCCGCAGATGCCGGTGACATAGCCGGCCTTCTTTACCAACTGCGCGAAGGTTGTCTCTGTCTCGGGCAGCGTGCCGAAGTTGACGTAGTTCCGCACGTTGTAGCGGCCGGTCATAAGCTGCACGCGCGTCGGCGTGCAAAGCGGCTGCACGTGGCAGTGCTCGAAACGAACGCCGGTGGCGGCGAGCTTGTCCAAGTGCGGCGTCTGATACGACTGCCCGCCGTTGGCCGTGACGCACTCGTAACCGAGATCATCGGCCATGATGAGGATGATGTTTGGTTTGCCAGCCGGTTTGGGCGCATCGGTGGCCTGTAGCGCAACCAGAGGAACCATCAGCATGGCAATGAGGGTAAGGAGGGTGGTTCTCATGGGTTGTTGTTCGTGACTTGGGCGGATGCGCATATCGAGCAGGTTGTCATTGATAATTATGGTTACTCACCACTGACCCTCACTTCGCTCCGGGCAAACGCCAGTGCGTAGCCATCAGGCTCGGTTTGTCAGCGGGCTGGTCCTTTTGATAGTAAATGGTCAGGACAGTTCCGTCGCCGAGTTGTGCGGATGCGGGATAGCCCAGGTCTCCGTCCGGCGCATCATCAACCAGTGCAATCTCGTTCTTGAAGTCCCACGTCCGGCCGTCGTTGTAGGAAAGGCATGCGCGCTGTCCATAGGGTTTGCGGCGGTGTCCGTAAACCACTAACAGCCGTCCGTCGTTCAACCGGATGAGGTGCGGCGGATAGCCCCACATCTCGGTGCGGTGAATCATGCTCCAAGTCCTGCCGCCATCTTCGCTTTCCGACTGGCCGAGAAACCGCTCGGACATCTCCGGATGTTCGTTCCGGAACATGGCGACGAGCCGACCTTTGCCGCATTCCACGACGTGCGGTTCATCGGCGTAGAAGGAAGCTGGCGATGGCACTTTGGCAATCTGTTGCCAAGTCACGCCATCGTCTCTTGATTCCTCCACGACGACGCGGTCTGAAGGGCCGGGGCCGCCACCAGTGCCGACATAGATCAACCGGCCGTCTTTCAATTGAATCGGGCCGTGTGGGGCGCACGCGGTTGTCTTGGACGGAACGCCCCAAGTCTTGCCGTTGTCTTCGGAACGGCGCACCCAAGCACCGAGCCATTGTTTCCGGGTTTCCGGCCCGATCTTGGCCGCGTGCTGCTTGTAGGGATTGCGCATCCAGCCTCCTTGCTCGAAATAGACCGACGTGAACCAACTGACCAGCAGCGTCCCCTTGCTTGTCTTGATGATGCCGGTGTCGCGGTCATCCAACGGTGTGTTGTTGATGGTGACGACATCGGACCAGGTCCGGCCGTTGTCGGCAGAGCGGACTATCTGGGTCTTTCCCCAAGGACAGACATGCGCATCCCGATCCCCGGAGAAGGTCACAATCAACTCGCCTTTGGATGTCCTGACAATCGTCGGCCAGCCGATGTATCGGCCCATCTGTTTGCAGATCACTCCGGTGGAAGGACCGGGTTCGTTCCCGGCCAGCGGCTGGAACTTGGTGAACCTGCCGATGGGAATGAACTTGAACGAGTCAATATAGGTGGTCTTGCCGGTGTAACGGATGATGAGTTTCTCGTTGTCCAGCCTGACGTTCTTTCGAAACGGCAGCCAGACGTTGAAGTGCTTCTTCGCGGTCGCGCCTTCGTTTGGAACATTGAGGACGGTGAAGTCCGGCTCCGAAGACAGCCTCAAACCAAAGCCGCCCGCGCGGTCGGTGGCACGGGATTCCACTTCAATGTCATAGAAACCTTTCAACATCGGGTCATAGGCGATGTCCGGCGCTTCCGAGCTGACGTTTAGCATGTTGTTCTCACCCCAAGTTTTGTAGCGGAGGTTCCAGAAGCCGCGTCGGGTCTCATCGTTCAGGATATTGTCCTTGGGCGTGCATCGTTCAAAATCATCCTTGATGATCGGCTCTCCTCGGATTGTGGCTTCCTCGGCTAAAACGACGGATGGCGCCAGCAGGGAGGCTGTGAGGATGAAAAAGTAGAGTTTCATTTCTCCTTTCGCAACTCGGCGAGCATTTCGAGCAGGTTGTTGGTGATGATGACGGAGGCATCTTCTTGGACTCGATTGCTGCCCAGCCAGGTCTCATAGCCTCCGAGTTTGTGCTGCTCGGGAGTGGGTAGGTAGCCGTTGTTCCCGTTGGCGAGGCCAATGACCATGGTGCGCGGAAACGGACTCCGTTTTTTCAGATCGAGGCCAATCTGCGCGAACGCTTCGAACGGAATGGCACATACAGCCAGATCGCCAATCTTGAGAGCTTGCACCGTCACGGTCAGATTCTCTGGAGCTTTGGCCAACTCAAGCGTGCGACGCGCGTAGGCTTCGGCCAGACGCGGAAGCTTGTCGCGCTCGGCCTGGACTTTCACGGCAAGCACGGCCTTCGCCTCTACGATCTGCTGGGCCGTGGGGTGACGCACCTTGAGAGTCACTTGGCGTTGGATCATGCCCAAGCAAGCATCCTGACGATGGGTCGCAATCGTGGCACGCGCACGTGACGCGGCCTCGGCAGTCTTCGCGGCGATGATCTGAATCTGCTCGAACGGTTTGCGCGGCGGGCGCTTCACGAGGAAAGGATTGTTGTTGATGTCGCCGGAGGTGCCGTTCGACATGATGGCGACGAAGTCGCCGCCGCCCATGCGGGACTGCATCACTCGCGCAAACTCGCCATAGTAATCGGCGGAGATCATCCCCTCGGGCACGCCGCCGACGTAGTGCAACGAGTAATTGGCCAACAGGGCCAGCGGCTTGTCCGACTTCGCGTCCTGCACCGAGAGGATAGTCAGATCAGGATCGGTGGGACCTGCCGGGTGGTCGAGGACGTCGGGACTCGTGCCGGGATTCGTCCTTACTTTGTCCATCTGGCCAAACGGATTCGGCGTCATCTTGCCCGGCTTGAGATACCAGCGGCGGCAGAACACTTCCTCCGGCAAGGGACTCACGGCGGTGCCCACCCCTGCGGGACGCAGCGCGGCGTGCGCGCGAACAATAGACTCAGCGATCCCAGCCACGAGGACTTTTCGATAGGCTACCTCGGGTGCGGGTCCGGCTTTGACATTGGAGGGTGGGCTGGTGTGGGTATGGGTGGAAGCCACCAGGATCTTCTCCACGGCGATGCCGCACTGCTTCGAGGCGATGGCCTTGGCTTCATCACTTGCTTCCTGCGCCACCTGAATATTGTCAACCACAACCAAGGCCACGGTCGTTGTGCCATCATCGAGCACCAAAGCACGGGCGTGGAGCGGATCGTGCGCGCTTTCGGCCTTTCTGGGCGTGAACAGGCCCGGCACGCTGAGCGGAAACAGCTTCGGCGTGATATCCACCGCCGATGCCCCGGCGCGGAGCAGCGGAGCTTTCGCGGTGGACGCAGCGAAGCCAGAAGTGAGCGCGAGAAGCAGGGCGAACGCGGCAGCGGCACGCACGAGGTTTGTCAGGTTAAGTTTCATTTCTCCTTTCGCAACTGGGCCAACATTTCAAGCAGGTTGTTGGTGAGGATGACGGAAGTGTCTTCCTGGACGCTGCAGGTGCCGATCCAAGTCTCGTAGCCGCCGAGTTTGTGCTGCTCGGGCGTCGGCAGGTAGCCGTGCCGGCCGTTGGCGATGCTGATCACCATCGTGCGCGGGAACGGACTGCGCTTCTTCAGATCGAGGCCGATCTCGCAGAAGGTCTCGAACGGAAAACAGCAGACGGCGAAGTCCCCGATGCGGATGGCTTGGAGAATGACCGTGGTCGTTTCCTCCTTACGTTCGGCGGCGCCGATGGTGCTGCGAGCGTAGTTCTCAGCCAAGCGCGGCAACTTCTCGCGGTCGGCTTTTTTGGTGGCGAGCACGGCCTTGGCATCGGCGACCTGTTCGGCGGTGGGATGACGATACTTCAGCGTTACCTCACGTTGGATCATGCCGAGGCGCACGTTTGGGTTGTGTTTCTCGATCTTCCGGAGCGCAAACCACGCGGTGTCGGCGGCCTTCTGCGCGACGATGCGGATCTGCTCGAACGGCTCGCGCGGCGGGCGCGTGACGTTGAACGGGATGTTGTTGATGTCGCCGGAGGTGCCGTTGGACATCATGGCAACGAAGTTTGTGTCTCCGTTGACTCGCGAGGGCATCAGGCGGGCGAACTCACCGAAGTAGTCAGCCGACACCGATGCTTTCGGCAAGTGGCCGACGTAGTGCAGCGAGTAGTTAGCGAATAGCGCGAGCGGCCTGCGCCTCATGTCCTGCACGGAGAGGACGGTGATGTCGGGATCGGTCGGGCCGGCGGGACGGTCGAGGACATCGGGGCTCGTGCCGGGGTTCATCTTCGCTTGGTCCAGCTTGCCGAAGGGATTCAGCGGCATCTTGCCCGGCTTGAGGAACCACCGGCGGTTGAAGACTTCATCCGGCAGTGGATGCACAGCGGTGCCGACCGCGGCGGGACGTAGCGCACCATGGGCGCGGACGATGGACTCGGCGATGCCCTCGACCAAAAGTTTGCGGTAAGCAACGGCTGGCGGCGGGCCGTTGGTGGAGTTCGACGACGGCGCGCTGTGGGCGTGAGTCCCGCAGACGAGAATCTTCTCCGGCTTGATGCCGCAGCGTTCCGAAGCGAGCGCCTTCGCGTCCTTGCAGGTTTCAGGAGCCACGGCGAGGCTGTCCACGACGACCATCGCGAGCGTGGTCGCGCCGTCGTCAAGCACGAGTGCGCAGGCATGAAGCGGGTCATGCGCGCTCTCGGCCATGTTTGCGCTAAAGCCGCCCGGCATGTTGAGAGGGAACTGTTTCGGCGTGATATCCACCGCAGCGGCGCCGGCGCGGAATGGCGGGGCTTTCGGCGGAGGCGCGGCGGAGGCAGAGGTTAGGGCGATGAGAATAGTGAGAGCAATGTTCAGGGAGGTTTTCATGGTCATGTCAGTTGAAGATTCCGGTTCGCCGCGTCGCGGCGTAGCCGGGATTGCCGTCGGGGCCGCTGCAAATCTTCCATTCCTCGGAGCGCTCGATGCCGTCGCCGTATGCGCAGATGTCGCGAGTGGACGGGATGCGTTGGAAGAGCATGGCGAACAGCTCTCGCGCCTTCATCGTCGCGCCGGGCATCAGACCGAGCTTCTGGAAGACGTCGAGGTCTTTTTTGTAGTCGCGGATCAGTCCGCACGAATGGACGCAGCGGCCGTTGGATGGATGGAAGCCGTCGCAGCAATCGCACGCCATGCAGGTCCCCTCGACGAGCGTGATGTGCACGTCCGGCTCTCGGCGGATGCGCTGCCAGATCTCGAACAACGTGTCGTTTGGCCGGGGCGACTTGCTCTTGCCGCCGGCATACCAGCACGACAGGCACATCAGATGGTGCGGGCGGACGAAAAGCCGGTCACTCGTCTCGATGCGCTGGACATTGCGGCGGCGATATTGCTCGCGCTCTTGGTCCGTTCGGCAATACACGACCGCTTTCCAGCCTTTCGCGCGCACGCGCTGATACGCGCCGCTTTTCGCCAACGGACAGCCTTCCCATCCCGGCGTGTCATGGGCGCAGATGCCTTTCGGTGTCTCGATTCTCTTGAACAGCAACTCGTAGAGATAACGGGCGCGGCGCGTGTCGCCCGGCGCAAGGCCAAGCCGCTGGAGCACATCGAGGTCGCGTTTGCGATTCAGCACCTCCTGCGTATGCGGCGTGGCCTTGGTTTCTGCCCCAAGCGCTGTGTAATGCGGAATCTCGTCCGCGCTCGACATTAAACGGATTGTGGTCGTTGGATCGGCGCTGAGCCGCTTCAACACCTCGCGCACCTTGGCCGCTTCCATCAACGGGCATTTCGCGCCGCCGAGGACGCAGACGAGGCTCAGCAGTTGATGGGCGCGGATAGTAATGGCGGGCGAGCACAGACCGTCGCATGCCTTTCCGGCGGTTTCGTTCGCTGACGAGAGCGCAGGCAATGCCGACCCCGCGAACCCGGCGGTTCCCAATTTCAGCATGGCGCGACGAGACAGGTCTGTCATGGCAGGTTTCCTTTCAGCGACTCACTTTTCCAGCACCAACTCCGCCATGTAGATCGCGGTGATGGTTTTGCCTGCCGCGTCCTTCTCGTGGCTGGAGTAGTAGGAGACGAGCGCGCGGTTGGGGGCGAGTTCAATGAAGCCCGGATAGGAGTTGTCGCCGCCGCTGAGGAACTCCGCGAACTCATGCAACTGGTCGCCCACCAACCAGCAGAGCGATGTCTTCGGACCGGCCTTCGTCGTGTGCCGGCCGCCAACAACGTAGCGCTCGCCCCATTTCGTTATTAACGGGCCGCCGATGTAACGGTCGAGGTCTTTCCGGTCCCAGTTTGTGTAGGGCGGCTTGGCGCGCAGCAGTTGTGCCGGGGCGCTGCCGCGACGGCCCACGCCGAGCACGCTGCCATCCGGCTCAAACAAGAACGCTGTCTCGTCACCGGCGATTTCCTGAAACACAGCGCGCTTGCGCCAGATGAGGCCGTCGTCGCTCTCCAGCATCAGTGACTCGACCTTGCGACCTTCGCCGCGCACGCCGACTGCGAACCCGATGTTTCGTCGGCCGCAGAGATACGCCTTATCGCCGAACGCCGCGGCCCGCCAGATGTAATGGCCGAAGGTGCCTTCGAGCATGATCGGGCTGTGCCACCTCGCGCCGTCGTCAGTCCACGCGGCGTAGCCGAGGTGTTTGTTGAGGTCGTAGTCCTCCCGAGCGAGCACGGTCGGGCCGCTATACCACGTGCCGGTATAGACGAAGAGCTTGTCCTTGAAGACGAGAAGATGCGCGTCGCGCGTGTCGCGCAGGGGGACGTTGAAGCGATGCACCTGTTTCCATTCCTTCGTGTCGTCGCTGGCGAGGATGATGATGGACGACGTGGGAAAGACCATGTGGCCGTCCGGGCAACTACGGAACGCCAGATAGAACCTGCCCTTGAACCGCACGAGGTCGGTGAACGCGTTGTGCTCGCCGTTGTGGAAGACACGCCGCAGATTGGAAACCGTCACGCGAGGCAGTTCCTCATCTGCCGCGAGGCTGCTGAAGGCCGACAGCCCGAAAGCAATGATTGAGACGAAGCGGATGACAGTGTTCATGGTGTTTGTCCTTTGGGTGAATGATACCACGCCGGCGTGCCGAACCAGTCGTGCATTTCCTTCTCGAACGGGGCCGCGACTTCGGGCGGTTCCGGAAACTCGCCTCGGTCGCCGGTCTCGACAATCCACTTGTCCAGCGCAGCACGGAGGCGAAGCAGGGCTTCGCGGTGTGCCGGTTGGGCGGAGTTCACGAGGTTGTGGATTTCGAATGGGTCGGCGTCGATGTCATAAAGTTCCTCGCCAGGCCCACGCATTGTCATCAGGTCGGCCGGTGGGCCGGTGAGTTTGCCCTGCGCCTGCAACTCGCGCATCAGCGGGATGACGAGGAAGCATTTCTCCTTGTAGCGGTTGAGCGAAGCGAACGTCGGGCCGGGCGTGAAATTGCGAATGTAACGCCAGCGCGCATCGCGGACCGAGCGGATACGCTGGACGGTCTCGTCAATACGGTCACGCGCGCTAAACGCATACTGCCGCGGCGGATCGGCCGGCGCGCCGAGGAAGACGCGGCCTTGCATCAATGGTGGTCGCGGCACACCCGCGATGGCCAGTGTGGTGGCGGTCACGTCGAGCAAGCTGACGACCTGGTCATTGACGGCACCGGGCTTGACCTGCGGCGGTGTGGGGAAGTTCTTTGGCCAGCGCACGATCATGGGCACGTGGAGGCCGCTGTCGTAGCACCAATGGATGCCGCGCGCTTCCAGCCGGCCGTTGTCGGAGAAGAAGAGGATGACGGTGTCGTCTTCCAATCTGTCGGCGCGCAACTGTTCCAGCACCCAACCGATGCGGCGGTCCATGCCGGAGACGGAGTTGAGGTAACGCGCCCATTCTTGCCGGACGACGGGATGGTCGGGATAATAGGGTGGCGGCGTGACGTTTTTGGCCGTGGCGATCTGTGGATGCTCGCGCTCGCCTACCCACTCGACGCGCGACTTCTTTGCGCTCTGGCGGTCGTAGATGTCGTATTCGACTTCGTGGGAGTTGACGACGGCGAAGAACGGCTGGCGTGACTTGAGCGCGTTCCAGTCGTCGGACTCGTAGATGGGACCTTCGTTGACGAAGTTGAGGTCGAGCTTGCCAGTGCCGACGCTGCGGTCGCCGATGGTCTTGATGTTCGCGGTGAAGTAACCCGCGTCGCGCAGCCAATGGGTGACCGGTCGCACGCCGGGCGGGAGGCGGAAGGCGTCGTTGCGATGCGACCGCATGTGGTGTGTGTCGGTCGTGGTCTGATACATCCCGGTGAAGAATGCCGAGCGGCTTGGCGCACAGGCGGGGTTGGTCGAGAACACGCGCGTGTAGCGGACGCCCTCAGCGGCAAGTCGGTCGAGGTTCGGTGTGCGGACGAGTTTCTCACCGTAGCAGCCGAGGTCGAGTTTGATGTTCTCGCCGACCAGCCAGAGGATGTTGGGGCGCTTTGCGCCCGCCGCTTGTGCGCTCATCGCGACGCCAGCCATGCCTACCGCAACGCCAATGACTGCCGCTGCGAAGAGTTTGCGTGGCTGCTTCATCAAATCGCTTCTTTCGATCACTGCAACATCTCGCGAGCCAGCTTGGCGGCGCGCTCCGCTGCGAGGTTGAGTTCGCGATTGCCGAAGTCGGCGTTGGCGTTGGCAATGTCGTCAAGGTTCTTCTGTGGCTGTTTGGATAGTTGCGAAGGCCGCGGATAGTCCTTAATGCGTTTTGCGCGCGGCAGGTCAACCCACTCTGGACGCAATGCCATGACGAGCGAGGTTTCCCACATCATGCCATGGCCCATGCCGAGCGGATGGTCCTTCGCCACTTCCTTGAGGTGGTCGCGCAGGATGCTCACCGTGCCGCCGCCCCAGAACTTCATGCCGCCGACTTTGCCGCCGAGTTCCTTCTCGATCTGTTGGAGCAGCCCGTCGCCCGGCGCGTGACCGCTGAACGCGATGCAGGACTTGAAGCCAAGGTCGGCGAGCGATTCGAGCAGCTCGATGTAGATTTGTTTGCAGAGTTCGCCACTGACCCAGAGGCTTGGCGGGAAAAGCTCCTTGGTCTTCTCGCGCAGTTCTCGGCGTGTCAGGCTCGGCGGCATGTAGGCTGGAGCAAACGGCACGGGCGGGAAAACGATGCCACCAGAAATCTTCGCGGCCCGCAGACAGATTTCATATGCGGTGAACAAATCCACGGCGAACGAGTTCTGGAGGCCATGCTCTTCCATTGCGCCGCAGCCCCAGTAGGCGATGGGCGCGCGTTGGAGTTCCTCATAAAACTCTTCCGGCAGAAGATCCTCATACTTGTGCGATTTTGGTTTGGCTGATGGCGGGGCGGCGAGCACGGAAGCGGGCAATGCAGCGCCGGTGAGTTGGAGAAAACGCCGTCGTGAGAAACGCGTTGCGCGTGACATGGCACTCCTTTCTTGTTTGAACTTGTCGCTCAGATGCGAATGAGAGTTCCTTTGCGATACAGGTAGCCGAGCAAAACCCACAAAACGGCGAGCGCCCCCGCGGCGAGGATCGCTTCGTGCCACGGGCCGACGTAGGGCTTCAGTCCACCCAGAAATACCTCTGAGACGCGCCGAAAAGCCGAACTGCAGAGTTGCCACGCCATGTAGGCAAAGATCGAGTTGGCGCCGATGGCTGTGAACGGCGCGGCCCAGCGGCGGTAACCCCACACGTCAATGATCAGGTAGCAGAGCGCCAACAGCAGGTAGCTGATGCCGCCGGCATAGAGAACATAAGAACTCGTCCAGCGGACTTTGATGATAGGGAACCAGATTGGCCACTGACTCCACGCCCCTGGAATCCACTCCGTGATCCAGCCGCTCCAGAATACTCCGGCCACGAGGCAGCCGACACCGAGCACGGCCAGCCAGCGCAGCTTCTGCCACGCGCCTAAGCCGGAGCGGAGCAACTGTCCTGCAAAGATGCCGAGCATCGCTGTCGAAGCGTGGCCAAGAATGCCGACGACCCAGCCGATCTGCTGGCCGCGCCACTTGCCGAAAAGCCACTCCGTCACCCAGTCGCCGACGTTGCAGCCTTCGTGGAATTTCCCGATCTCATGGCCGGGCCCGGGCACGAATGCCAGCAGCGCCCAATAGCCGACGAGCATCACGACTGTGGCGACGATCTGGTTCCGCAGGCTCAGGTTCAAATACAAGACCGCCGCGACGAAATAGCCCAGCGCGAGCATCTGGAGCACGCTGTAGGTCAGTTCAAACTTCTTTGGATCGAAGGTCAGTAAACTGCCGTTGACCATCATGCCCAGCACGATCATGACTGCGACGCGAAAGAGAAGATGCCCGTAGATTCTCGCGCGACTGTCGCTGCGGCTGAGCCGCTTGCCCAGTGCGTAGGGGATCGCGACACCGATCATGAACAGGAACAGCGGGAAGATCAAGTCATAAAAGCGGAACCCGTCCCATGCCACGTGTTTCATCTGGACGGGAACCCATTCGAGCCAGGACATGCCGCTGGCCTTGGCTGCCGCGACTGCCACGGAGCTGCCTCCGACGATCCAAAACATGTCCAACCCGCGTAACGCGTCGAGCGATGCCAGTCGGCCGCTTTTGGCAGAAACGGCCATTTCAGCGCTCGCGGTTGTTTGCTGGCGGAGCATGTTTCGTCAGACTCGCAAAGGCCGGGATGCGAAAGGTGGTATTGTAGCGGCGCGCTGCTCTGAAACAAGCGATTGCACGAGAATTGTCCTCACAAACTTCAAGGAATCATTTCACTTCCAATAGCTTCCGCATGGCGTTCGTCAGCACCGCTTCCACTTCCGGTGAGACGTCGGAGGCGGGCTTGCTGGTTTCATAACCACCTTCTTCATACGCCCGCGCGGTGCCGATGTAGCCGGGGCCGTAGTCGCCATACGCCGCCATTGCGACATGAAGGTCGGAGCGCATCTTCTTGGCGGCCAGTTGATACTCCACAAACAACTCGCCCGGCATGTGCAGCACGCGCGCATCGCCCACAGCCAACATCGCGATGGGAATGCGATGTCCGCTTTTGCAACGCAGCACCCATGCGAGGTGGTCGGCGGCGTTCAGGGCAATCTTCGGGTCTTTCTGATTTGCCATGTCGGCGCGCAATTTAGTTTCGTCGAGATGTTTGCCCAGCGGCAACGCCACCGGCTCCACGCGCCACTGGACGCACGATGCGGAAACAGGAAACACCTTCGTCGCGTCCCAAGCGCGCTTCATGCCGTCGGCAAGTCGCAGCGCGAGAGCGACACGATTCTCTCGCGAACCATCGTTGTATTTGCCCGCGCCGAGGTTCCCGCCTGCGCCGTTGAAGTGCACGTGCAACGCCTCCGGCACGGCCTGTTGGCGGAAGAATCGCGCAATGGCGGGAAAATCCGGACTCGGAATGCCCATGCGGTAGTAGCTCTGCGGATGACAGGCGTAGTAGCTCAAGACCGCGAGCGGCGCGTCGTCGTTCCAGAAGCTCAGCAGCGATACGCGTGGGTCAATGACGCCTTCCGGCTCCGCCCGCAACTTCGGATCTTTGCACGCGGTGTAGCGCGTGGCGCGGATGCGGCCGTCGGGGCCGGGAATGCGGCGGTTTGACGCCACTTCCTTCACGTCGGCCTCGCCCCAACCGCAGTAGGTCAGCGGCTGCGCCTTCGCAATGGACGCCTGCACCGCCGGCGCCGCGCGGCTGATCGCTTTTCGTTGGAATGTGCTCTCAAAGCGGCCGAGGTCTTTCGCTCCCGCCTTTTTCAAAAGTCCTTCCGCCGTGAAATCGCAGCCGGGCGCGTCATGCTGGTGCAGCGTGTGGATGGCGACCCGCTCCGGCGTCGTGCGCGCGGCCTTGGCGAGCGCCTCGCGAAAGGCATCCTGCGATTCGTTGGCGATGCCAATCCAATCCACGGCGCACAACACAATCGGCTGGTCCGCGCCGATGAGCACGATGCCGCGGCATCGCAATGTCAGTTCGTCCACGCGGACCACGGGATCGTAAGCCAGCATCGAGCCGACCGGCGGCGTGACATCCACGTCGAACGTGGCAAGACGCAATCCCTCGTTGGAGGCCGTGGCCGCGAACGCGCACAAGGTAACGAGCAGCAAGGCGAGGTTGATGGAGCAACGGAGTGGGCGGCAAGTCATGTGAGGTCTCATGAGTCTGTTCCTTTGCGGCGGATGGTAGAGGGTCGGCGAAGTTTTTGCCAGCATGGCTTTTCTGCGCGCGCGGAGTCGGTTACTGTGGCGACGTGAGCGAAACACCTTTGGTGGATGTTGTGTTTGAGGATAACCGGCTGCTGGTGGTGAACAAGCCGGCCGATCTCGTCTGCCATCCGTCAAAGAACGGCCCGCTCTCCAGCCTGGTCGGGCGCGTGCGCGCCTACCTTGGTCGCAGCGAGGCGTTCATGGTGAACCGGCTCGACCGCGAAACGAGCGGGCTAATGTTGATCGCGAAGGATGCAGTGATGGCGGCGCAACTCCATCGGGCGTTCCTGAAGAAACAGGTGCTCAAGGAATACCTCGCCATCGTTCACGGGCGCGTTGCCGCTGAGCACGGCCTCGTGGATGCGCCGATCGGGCTGGCGGCCGGCCGCGAGGTGGCAATCAAGCGCGGCGTCGAGCCGGACGGCCAGCACGCGCAGACGGAATGGTGGGTCGAGCGGCGGGCGGAGCGGTTCACCATGCTGCGAGTGCGGTTGCACACGGGCAGGGCGCACCAGATTCGCGTGCACTTGGCGCACGTTGGGCATCCGGTGGTTGGCGACAAGATTTACGGTGGTGACGAACGGCTCTACCTGACGTTTATCGAGACGGGCGTGACGCCGGCGTTGCTGGAGAAACTGCTGCTGCCGCGGCAGGCGTTGCACGCGATCCGGCTCGTGGTGCCGTATGGCGCACCGGAGCCGGTGGAATGGTTTGCACCGTTGCCCGACGATCTGGCGGAATTCTGGAAACGCGTCACGGCTTCGTGACGGCCGGTTTGATGACAGCCTTCAGCGGCTGGTTCATTTCTGCCACCGCGTTGTCGAAATCCTCGCCGGCGGGGTGAAACCAAAGAAGGAACTCATCCTCCAACGCTGTGCTGGCCGTCAGGGGCAACGGCGGAGCGGCGGCTGAGCGGATCTCGTAGCGTGCGGTCCCGTCGGCCTTGATCTCCATGGCTTTTGGTGCGCGCTGCCAGAAAAGTTTCACTGCAAACAACATCGCGCTCGCGTCCCCGCGAAAGTCGAGCCAGCCCGGATGTTGGCGGTCGGAGACGAGCCGCGCATCCACCTTCGGCTGCTCGAGGCGGCGCGTGTCGCCGGGCGCGAGCGTGTTCATGCCGCTGGCCGTGGCGAGGACGATGGACTTCCGGTGTTGTGCGGCGGGACGGATGGTCATCCATGCGCATTTGACCGGGATGGTGTTGGAGCCGGCTGCGGTTTCAATGCGCGTGGTTACACGCGCAGCGGGCTGGCCGGCGATGACGACGTATCGCTGCGTGTAACGGAACGGCTTCTCACCGCCGCGCGTTAGATAACCATCGCGTCGAATGACAGCACACACCGGTCCGGTTTTCTCGACGACTTCGCGTTCGGGCGGGCCAGCGACGAATGCCTCGCCATCGGTTGACGCGACTGTGAGCGATCCGAGATGGTCGCCGACGCGGTAATACATCCTGCCGGTATTCAGCATGAGAACGCCGTCCTCGGTGGCTGTGCGCGCTTCCTCTCGCAGACGCGTCGTCGAGCAGCCTGTGGTGAGCGACCACGTCTTGGTTTCGGCCGGCTCGATGTCGGCGGTGAAAAGAACGAGAACGTTTTTTATCGAGCCATCGGGCCAGTGGGCCTGCGCCGCGATCTGCGCCGCCACGGAAAGCTGGTCGTAGCCGAGCACGCGAAGTTGCTTCGCATCGCTCGCGGCGCCCGCGGGGAGAGGCAGTTCGGCGGCCACCAGCGCGTGCTGACGCGACACAGGCGTGTCGTTCGTCACGGTGAACGACACGTTGAGCGCGGCAGCCAGAAACAAACAGACCATGTCAGCAGGCTAGGGGAGGGCAGGAGACGTTTCAAGAACGACATGAAAGGATCGAAGGCGCTTGGCAAACGACAGAAGAGGTTGGTGTGTTTTGGCGGCGACCGGTTCCTTCCGGCTTTTCGGGCTTGCCACGGTTGTGCGGCGAACGTAACGTCGCGGCGTGATGAGTCCGGAGTTCAGCCAATATATTCCGATCGGGATGTTGATCGTCATCGCCATCGCGTTCTCGGCGGGGTTGTTGGTGATGTCAACGCTGATGGGCCAGAAGGGCCGGCGCCCGGCGATCAAGGACACGGCCTATGAGTGCGGCATGTTGCCGATCACGCCCGCGCACGGCCGGTTTTCGGTGAAGTTCTACGTCGTGGCGATGTTGTTCGTCCTGTTCGACATCGAGGTGGTGTTCCTCTATCCGTGGGCGGTGGTCTTCAAGTCGCTGCTGAAAGACCCGCAGACCGGCCCGCTGATCTTTACGTCCATGCTGACGTTTATCGGCATCCTCTTCGTCGGTTTCATCTACGCGTTGAAGAAGGGCGCATTTGATTGGGGAACGAGGGCGAAGCAGTAAGGCGTGAGGCGGAAGATGGGTGAGTTGGCAGTTGGGGACGGTCAGTGGTCGGGTGGATCTGACTTGAGAACTGGCAGCTATGTGAGTGCATCCTTCCTTGCGAACTTCAGGCCGCTGAGTCGCGTGGCTTCCATGCCTCGGTGTTGCATCAGCACCTTGAAAGTTTGGCCCATGAGTTCTGGATGCAGCAGCGTCTTGAGTTGCCCCGCGGCTTTCGGCGCAAGCCGGGCCAGAAAATCCGCGCCGGCCTTTTCCATCAGCCCGGCGACGAAACGTGATTGGTCGCAGAAGCCAAGCAGCGGCAGACCGGACGCAGCGCCGCGTTCGGCCAGCGCGGTGAAGTTGATGTGGGCGGTGATATCCTGTTCGCCGACGCGGACGAGCGGGTCGTTGTTGCTGCGGTGTTGGTGATAGCAGAGCAATGTGCCGACCTTGCGGTGTGGTGCGTAGTAGGCGGCGGCGGAGCAGCCGTAATCAATCGTCATGACGAAGCCGCGCTGGAGACTGCGGGCGACGCGCTCGATCCAGCGACCAGCTTCCAAATGAACCTCGGTGACGAAGTCATCGCTGTCCGGCAGCGTCAGGCGCGAGACTTCGTCTCGCAATGCGTCGGTGGAGAACGGAGCCGGCGCGAAAGCAAGGCAGCCGTTCTCCTCAGTCACGAACAATTCCAGCCATTCGTCGCTCCGGCGGGTGATGAGATGAACCGGCAGCGCGTCCACGAGTTCGTTGGAGAAGATGCAGCCGGTGATCGCATTCGGGAGTGTTCCGGGATAATCCAGCGTAACCACATTAAGCGCGGCGGCAAAATCCGGATAATTGTGTTTAACCCAATCGCGCAAGTCTGCGGCCAACTGGCCGCGGTGCGCGCCGAGTTCGAGCAGCGTGAACGTCTCCGGTTTGCCCATCGCTTCCCACATTTCGGCAAACTGCATCGCCAGCAACCCGCCAAACACTGCGCCGACCGAGACGTTGGTGTAGAAGTCGCCGCGCCGCCCAATCCTCTCCGGGGCGTCGGGCGAGGTGTAGTAACCCCACTGCGGGTGATAGAGCGCCAGTTCCATGAAACGCGTGAACGGCATCGGGCCGCGGGCGGCGATCTCGTCGCGGATGGCGGTCAGAAGTTGTGGACGGCCGGGGCTGACGGCTGGCGACGTCATGGCTCGACGCTAGCGTTTGATTTGCAGCCGGCCGGACTGCATAAAATTCAGCGATTTCTGGCCCCACGGTGTGTTGAACGCGGTGGTGCCGTCGAACTGGTAGCTGACCTCGTTCTGGCGCAGGGCGTTGACGACAGTTTCGCCGAGGACGGCGAGGTCCAGGTCCAGTTCGTAGTCGGCGACGGTTCGTCCGTTCGCGGGGATGTCTCGCGGCTTGGTCTGAAACTCCTGCGCGACAGGCCGGCCTGCGAGGTGAAGGTTGGCGGTGGTCTTGTCGAGATGGATCGGGAAGTTGTTCAGATTTTCCAGCAAGGCATCGAACCGGACGGTGGCGGACTGATCGGTCTGCTTCAGCACGTGGAAGTTTTGCAGCGTGATGATCGGCCTGTAGAGGATTGGCAGTTCGCCGCGCTTCTCAAAATCCTGCGGCAACGTCATCAGGCCGCCGGCAATGAGCGCGGCGAGGCGCAGTTCGTAGGTGGGGCGTTTCTTTAGGCGGTCGGCGCGCATGGCTCCGAACACGTCGCCGTTCTTGACCGATACCTCGATCGGCACGACCAGATCACTGCTGGAGTCCACCGGCTGGGACCCGCTGCTGTGGCCTTTGGCCAGCTTCTTGCCGGCGACTAGGAGATCCCAGCGGTAGGCGTCGAGCTTGACGTAGCGGTCGGTTGGATTCTTCACGACGAGGTCGAAGCGCAGATCCACGCCGGCGAAATCAATCTGGGTCACCTTCGCGTTGCCGAGTGTTACCTGAGATCGTCGGCCGCCGTCGGCCGTGGCGCAGCCGCTCAAGACAAGCGCGAGCGCTGCAAACGGAAGAAGCCGTGTGGTGATGCCGGCGCTCACTCGTCCTTCGCGAGTTGGAAGTCCACCTGGCGCTTGAACAGGTCCACGCGCGCCACGATTACCTTGACGCGGTCGCCGATCTTAAATGTGCGCTTGGTCCGTTTGCCGACAAGGCGGCGGCGCACGTCGTCGAAACTGTAGAAATCGTCGTCAATGGTGGAGACGTGGACCAGACCGAAGATCATCAGTTCGGGCAGTTCGACGAAAAGGCCGAAGTTGCGCACGTCGGTGACCAGCGCGTCGAAGGGGGCAAGCTTGCGGTCACGGAGCATGTTGTTGAAGAACTCAAGCGTCTTGAGCTTCTTGGACTCGTTCTCGGCCTCGTCGGCGGTTCGCTCGGTTTGGCTGCAATGCTGCGCCACATCAATCAAATGCTCCGTCAGATAACCCGATGGCCGCCGTTTCACCAGTGCATCCAGGATGCGGTGCACGATCAGGTCAGGGTAGCGGCGGATCGGCGAGGTAAAGTGTGTGTAGTTCACCTTCGCAAGACCAAAGTGGCCGACCGGCTTGTGCGAGTAGAGCGCGCGCTTGAGCGAGCGCAGCAGGCTGACCTTCAGCACGTAAGCCTGCGGGTGTTTCCGAAACGCGGCGAGCAGCTTTTGAATCTCG
Source organism: Verrucomicrobiota bacterium (assembly GCA_026397915.1). Taxonomy (GTDB): domain Bacteria; phylum Verrucomicrobiota; class Verrucomicrobiia; order CAIQCK01; family CAIQCK01; genus CAIQCK01. The sequence goes on along the minus strand of JAPLTX010000032.1, from coordinate 79,709 downwards.
GTGCGTAGTGTCAGATCACCAGCCTTGATGCCGAAGCCGGCGACGAAGTCGCGAAGCTCCAACAACTTTTCCGGAGCGGGGTTTTCGTGGATGCGGTAGAGGCCGGGCACCATCGAATTCTTGAAATGGCGCGCCACGGATTCATTGGCCGCAAGCATAAATTCCTCGATGAGCTGGTGCGAGATGTCGTTCTCGATCTTCTCCAGTGCGATCGGCTTGCCCAGCTTGTCGAGGCGCACTTTCATTTCCGGAAAATCGAGGTCAAGCGAGCCGCGTTCGAAACGGTTCTTCCGCAGCAACGACGCGAGTCGCCACATCGTCTTCAGGCTGCGCGTGAGCTCGTCGCTGCTGCCGTCGGGGCTGCTGAGACGGGTAAATGCCTCGCGGTAGGTGATGAGGTGCTTGACGCGGATGACACTGTTGTGGAACTCCACGCGCTTCGGCACGCCTTGCGCGTTGTAGTCAATGAACGCCGTCTTCGCCAGCCGGTCCACGTTGCCGAAGAGCGAGCAGAGGCCCGCTGACAACTTCTCCGGCAGCATCGGGATGACACGGTCCACGAGGTAGATGGAGTTGCCTCGCTCACGCGCCTCGCGGTCGAGCGGTGTTTTCTGGCGGACGTAGTGCGACACGTCGGCGATATGAACGCCGAGCCGCCATGAGCCGTCAGGCCGCGCCTCCACGGACACGGCGTCATCGTGGTCGCGCGCGTCGTCGGGGTCAATGGTGACGATGAACTCGTTGCGCAAGTTCAGCCGGCCGCGCGTCTCCTCCTCGGTCGGGTTCTCCGGCATCCGCTCCACCTCGCGCAATACGTCGGTGGGGAAATGTTGCGGCAGGCGGTGTTTGCGGATGATCGCCAGCATGTCCACGCCGGGCGCGTCGCCTGCGCCGAGCACCTCGATGATGTCGCCTTCTGGATTGACGTGGCGCGATTCCCACGGTTGGAGTTTCACTACCACCTTGTCGCCGATGCGCGCCTTCGGATGCGGCTTGACGTAGATGTCGTTGGTGATGCGCGGGTCGTCGGGGATGACGATGTGGAAATACTTCGGCTTCTGCAACGTGCCGACCAGCGTCTCGTTGGCGCGCTCCAGGATGCGGATGAGCCGGCCTTCGATCTTCTCCGGCTGCGGCTTGCCGCGGCGGTCGCGGCGGACAGAGCCTTTGTGGAGCCGCACCACGACGCGGTCGCCGTGCATGCCGACGCCGACATTGTCCGCGGAGATGTAGATGTCCGCGGGTGCGGTCGGTTTGCCTTCCTTGTCTGCTTCGGGGATGACGAAGCCGAAGCCGCGCTCGTTCATGTCCAGCTTGCCAACGACCAGATCGGCCTCGGCGGGGAGGACAAACCTCTCCTTGCGGACACGGACGACATCGCCTTTGTGAAGCATTTCCGCCAGCGCCCGGCGAAACTCCGTGCGCTCGTTTTCGCTGAGTCTGAGCGCCTTTACCAATTCATGCCGTCGCAGCGGCCGGTAGTTTGGCGCCGCGAGCAGGTTAAAAATCTTTTGACGAATATCCATAAACAATGGCCGGACGCTAGCAGCCGTGGCAGGGCAATGCAAGGTCGGGGGCATGGGAGGAATCGGAGGACCAGTTGTCTAAGGCTGTTGTAGAACTGTTCGTCTTGCCGTGGCAGGTTTGACGGGTTTTGAAGTTGAAGGGATTAGGGAACGCGTGTATGGATGAAGCGCATTCGACATTATGAAAGCACTGATAACAGGAGGCGCAGGATTCATTGGCTCGCATTTGGCGGAAACGTTGCTGGCGCGGGGCGACAGGGTGGCGGTGCTTGACAACCTCTCCACCGGCAGCATGCAGAACATTGCGGGCCTGAAGAGGTTGCCGGGCTTCGAGTATATCGTGGACGATGTGCTGAACCAGCGCGTCCTGGCCGAGATGGTGGACGATGCGGATGTGGTTTATCACCTGGCGGCCGCAGTTGGAGTTAAACTGGTGGTGGAAAGCCCCGTTCGCACCATTGAAACGAATCTGAAAGGCACCGAAGTTGTGTTGGAGGCAGCAGCAAAGAAACGGAAGAAGGTTTTGCTGACCTCCACGAGCGAGGTTTATGGCAAAGGCGCGAAAATTCCGTTTGGCGAGGATGACGACCTGCTGATTGGCCCGTCGAACAAAGGTCGCTGGTCCTACGCCTGTTCGAAGTTGATGGATGAGTTTCTGGCAATCGCTTACTGGAAGGAGCGGAAGCTGCCTGTGGTGGTTGTCCGGCTCTTCAACACCGTCGGCCCGCGGCAAACCGGTCGTTATGGCATGGTCATTCCCAACTTTGTGCGGCAGGCGCTCACCAACAAGCCGATCACAATTTACGGGACAGGAAAGCAGCAGCGCGCGTTTGGCTACGTGGGGGATGTGGTCGGTGCATTGATGGCCTTGATGGACGCCGAGAATACCAATGGCGAAGTGTTCAATGTTGGCAATGAGGTTGAGATTAGCATCGAGGATCTTGCCAAACTCGTGAAGCAGATGACGGGCAGCGCCAGCGAGCTGGTCTATGTTCCCTACGACGAGGCCTACGAAGCGGGTTTTGAAGACATGCAGCGGCGCGTGCCTGACTTGAACAAGGTCAGGAAGTGGATCAGTTACCAGCCGAGCCACCAGCTGCGTGACATCCTCGAGAAGGTCATCGAATACGAGCGGGCACGATAGAACAGGATATCAGGGCCAAGGTTGCGCTCATGAAGCTGTCAGTCATTATCCCGGTTTACAACGAGCGTTCTACCATCGCAGAGGTGGTTCGCAAGGTTCGGGCGGTGCCTGTGGAGAAAGAGATCATTGTCGTGGACGACGGTTCCACCGATGGTTCCGCCGACGTTGTTCGCAATCTGGCCAGCGATGTGGCGCACGTTCATTGTAGTCGTGTGAATTTCGGAAAAGGAGCCGCGATCCGGTTGGGGCTGACTTACGTCACGGGCGACGCTGTGATTATTCAGGATGCGGACCTTGAATTGGATCCGAACGAATACCTTGGTTTGCTCGATCAACTCCAGCGAAGTGATGTAAGTGTGGTTTATGGATCGCGTTTTGCCCGACGGAACCGGAAGGTCCGTCTCGTGCGCCGGCTGGCCAACGGCTTTCTGACGATGCTCACGCGGCTGCTTTATGGTTGCTCGCTGACAGACATGGAAACCGCTTACAAGCTGTTCCGTGCTGACGTTATCCATCGTGTGCGGCTTCGTAGTGTTGGTTTTGAGTTTGAGCCTGAGGTAACGGCCAAGCTCCTGCGTTTGGGCTATCGAATCGCCGAGGTGCCGGTCAACTACAACCCGCGGAGCGTCGAGGAGGGCAAGAAAATCCGCTGGATTGACGGCGTGAAGGCGATCCAGTGGCTTTTGAAATGCCGCTTTTGTCCGGTTCGGGATTTGGTCGAGCCGCAACGAGGCGAGGCGCCGAAGCCCGTTTGATTGTCGTGTTACGCGTTTTCTTAGTCGCGCTGGCTGTCCGCATCGGGTTCGTCCTGACGCTTGATCCACACCAGCTCTACTGGCCGGACGAGCGCCTTTACGATGAGATCGCGCGAGGCTTGGTTGAGGGGAAGGGGTTCGTTGCCAGCGGCTACAACTCCACACCGTTGTGGCCCATGTGCATGGCGCTGATCTACAAATGCTTCGGCCACAGTTTTGTTGCAGTAAGATTTCTCCAATGCGTTCTGGGGGCGCTCACGTGTGTTCTCATAGGCGGCACCGCTATGCGGGTGTTCGAGCGGCGCGTCGGGATATGGACGGCGTGGGTTTTGGCGTTCTATCCGTCGCTGGTTTATCTGACAGGGGTGTTTTACATGGAGAACCTGTATGCCTTTTGCCTGAGCGTTGCCATTTACTTGTTGGTCCGCCTCGGTGCGGAGCCAACGATGTGGCGGGCAGCGCTTGCCGGTTTGGCGATCGGGGTGACGGCGTTAAGCCGTTCGGTGGCGCTGCTGTTGGTGCCGGCGGCGGCCTTGGTGCCGTTTCTGACAGGCGGCTTGGCTTGGCGCCGGCGGTTGGGATTGTGTTGCGCACTTTGGTTGGCAGCCGCCGCGGCGATTGCGCCGTGGACAGTTCGGAACTGGCTGGAGTTTGGCCATCTCGTGCCGGTTTCGATGGGCAGCGGCCTCACGCTCTGGCGGGGGAACTGCGAGTTCAGTCGCGGTGATGCCGGAGATCGTTACTTGTCGCCGGAAGATAGCTCGTGGGGTGTGATACCCGACACAGCGGCGTGCCGGGAGCACTTCACGGTGTTGCAGTCACGCATGAAGGGGCTGGACGAAGCCGAGGCGGACAGAGTGCTTGCGCGGGAGGCTAGGCGATATATCTCGGAGCAACCGTTGCGGTGCGCCACGCTCTATGTGAAGAAGATGTTGACGCTGCATGCGGCCTACAGCCAGACACGGCCGAACAACGAACATGGCTCGCCGCGCAACCGGTTTATCGTCACCGCCTGCTACTATCCGGTATTGCTGCTTGCTCTTGGAGGCATGGTGATTTATGCGCCGCGTTGGCGCGATCTGCGCGTGCCGTATCTGGTTTGGGGGGTGTTCACTTTCTGTTTGCCACTGCTGACGACCTGCACGCGGTTCCGTCTGCCGACGGAGCCGCTATTAGTCATGTTCGCCGCCGCGGCAGCCGTGCGGTTTTGGGACTGGCTGCGGAGCAAGTCGGACACGACGCGATGGGTCGCTGGAATTGTTGCGGTTGGGATTGCGTTGCGGCTGTTGTGGTGCGGTTGTTTGCCAGGCGAGTGTGTCTGGCAGGACGAGAAAGAATACGACGCCATCGCTTGCAACCTGCTCGACCGCGGCAGCTATTCAATGGACGGTGTGCAACCCACGGCGTTTCGCGCGCCAGGGCAGCCGCTGCTCCTCACGGCGGCTTACAGTCTTGACCGTGGGTTCGCGGGCATTCGCGTCTGGCAGTCGTTGTTGTGGGGCTTGGCCATCTGGCTTGCGTTTCGGGTGGCGCGGGAACTGGGCGCTTCGGAACGCGCGGCGTTGTGGACGGCGGCGGTTGTTGCGGTCTATCCGGTTTACGTGTTTGCGGCGGGCACGCTGTTTCCGATGACGCTGTTCACCGTGGCGTTGTTGGCGGCAACGCTGGGGTTGTTGCGGATTTACAACGGTGCGGGTTGGTCCGCAGTCATGCTCGCGGGCGCGGGGCTGGGTGTGGGCACGTTGACAGTCCCTTACCTCGGGCTGTCAGTGTTGCTGGCGCCGTTGTGGTTGGGGCGGCGACGCTGGCGACAGGCGCTGGGGGTGGGCGCGTTGGCGTGCGTGATCATCGCTCCGTGGCCGCTGCGGAATTGGGTGGTCCTTGGTGAGCCAGTGATGGGCACACAACAGTGGCTTTGTTTCTGGTATGGCAACAATCCCAAGGCGACCGGCTCATCCGGCAGTGTGATTCGGTTGGAGCCGCGCGCAACTGTCTGGGTGCCTTACCGCGACTCCTTCCGGACCAACGAACTGGCTGGCGAACACTTCCTGCGCGACAACGCGTTGCGCTACGTGGGCGAGCATCCTGGCCGCACGGCATGGCTTTGGCTCTGCAAAGCCGCCAATCTCTTCCGCCTCTGGCCCGAAACACAGACGCAGAACCTTTACACCATGTGGTTCACGAAGCTTGTCGGGGCGCTCAGCTTCGGGCCGGTGCTGCTCTTGGGGCTGCTCGGCTGGTGGCGCGGAGGATTGGACCGGCGCCGGGCTGCCATTATTGCCATTTACTTTGTCACCTTCACCATCGTGGCGGCCGTGACCCTTTCGAAGGACCGTTATCGGATGCCGCTGGATGTCTATCTGATGATCTTCGCCGCTGTGGTCGTGGACCGGTGGCTGTCAGCGCGCCGGGGCGAAGCTTTGACGTGAAACGCGCAGGCTGGACCACTTGCGTTACTTCGCCTGCAATGTCTGCAAGAGCTTGTCGTGGATGCCACCGAAGGCACCGTTGGAAAAGATGGCGACGACATCGTTCGGGCGCAATTCCGGAACCAGCGCGGCGACTATCGCGTCAGCGTCGTTGAGGTAGTGCGCGGGGCGACCGCGCGCGGTGATGTCGGCGACGAGTGTTTCTGGCGAGAGTCGTTCGCATTCAGCGAGTTCTTCCAGACGGTTTACTTTGCTGACGAAGCAGCCATCAGCTTCAGCGAGGGCGGCGGCCAGTTCCTTCTGGAAGACGCAGCGACGCGTGGTGTTGCTGCGTGGCTCAAAAACAGCCCAGAGACGCCGGCTAGGAAAACGGACGCGGAAGGCGCGGATGGTTTCACGGATGGCGGTGGGGTGATGGCCAAAATCGTCCACAACGGTGATACCAGCGACTTCGCCGCGAATCTCCTGCCGGCGCTTGATGCCGCGGAATTCGGTGAATGCCGCTTGGATTCCTTGCGGCGAGATGCCGTGGTGAAGTGAGGCGGCAGCGACAGCAAGGGCGTTGCGGACGTTATGCTGGCCCAGGAGGGGAATTTGGAATTTGAGATTCAAGACTCGAAAATGCGAGCCGCTGGCTTCGAGTTGGAGGTCGGTGGCGCGGGAATCGTTGTTGGGGCCGAGGCCAAAGGTTTTGACAGGGCAGGGGGCGTTGGCAATAACTTCGCGGACGTTGGGGTCATCGCCGTTGGCGAGCACAAGGCCGTTGCGCGGGACAATGTTGATGAGGCGGCGGAAAGTGAGCTTGATATCGGCGATGCTCGGGAAGATGTCGGCGTGGTCAAATTCGATGTTGTTGATGATGACGGTGTCAGGCAAGTAGTGGACGAATTTGCTGCGCTTGTCGAAGAAGGCGGTGTCGTATTCGTCGCCTTCGATGATGAAGTGACGTGCCTCGGGCGGACAGGCGCAGCCTTGGCCGAGGTTGAGCGGGATGCCGCCGATCATGTAGCCAGGGGTGAGGCCGGCGTGTTGGAAGGTCCACGCGAGCAACGATGTGGTGGTGGTTTTGCCATGCGTGCCAGTCACGACGATGGAGGCACGGCCGCGGATGAGGAACTCGCGGATGACATCGGGCAACGAGGCATAGCAGAGGCGGCGTTCGAGGACGGCCTCGACTTCGGGGTTGCCGCGACGGATAACGTTGCCGACGACGATGAGGTCGGGCTGGCCGACGGTATCGAGGTTGGTGGCAGCATAGGGCGAGAGCGCGGTGATGCCTTGTTCGGCCAGAAACGTGGACATCGGCGGATAGACATTCTCGTCGGAGCCGGTGACGCGCAGGCCGCGTTGTTTGAGCAGCGCGGCAACGGCGGCCATGGCGGTGCCGCAGATGCCGAGGAAATGAGCGGAGCGAATCGGTTGGGCTGTGAGCATGCAGGTGACGGTAACGGTGGTGGCGCGGGTTTTCAAACTTGATTTTCCGTGGCGTCCCAGCACATTGTCGCGGAGCTATATGCCGACTTACGAATACGAATGCGGGAAATGCGGACATCAGTTTGAGTTGTTCCAGTCCATGAAGGAACCGGCGAAGAAGACTTGCCCAAAGTGCAAGGGGCGCGTGCGGCGGCTTATCAGCGGTGGCGCGGGTCTGATTTTCAAGGGGTCAGGGTTTTACATCACCGACTACCGCAGTGAGGGCTACAAGTCGGCGGCAAAGAAGGAGTCATCGAGTGGCGCCAGTTCCACGAGCGCGAAATCCAGTTCAACCAAGGCCGGTTCCGGCGAAACGGGGTCCAAGAAATGATTAAATGCAAAGCTTGTAATTATGACAACCCGATCGGCCGGGTCCACTGCATGCAGTGCGGCGCGAAGATTGACCTGAGCATGGTGGTGACGGAAGACCAAGCGACAGGCGCCAAAGGCGAGGTCGTCGTCAAGGTCCAGAAGGCGGGCGCTGCGGCATCCATCGGACGCACGATCCGCAAGATTATCAGTCTGGCGATTTTAGCGATGTTGGCGGTGGTTGGGTTGCTGGTGTGGCAGCAAATGCCGGCCGAGGATGTTCCTATGAGCGCGGCGTTCGCGTTGGCTGCGAAGGGAAGGGTTGACACGTTGGCGCAGGCACAGGAACGCGGCACACCCCTGACGATCACCTTCAATAACCAGGAGATCAATTCCTACCTCAACGATCCCGCGTCTCCGCAGCACGTCAAGTTCACACCGGACAATCCGGCCGCTGTGTTTCTGCCGCGGTGGTCGAAGTATCAGATCGAATTGGGCAGCGGCCGTTTCACGGCTCTGGCGGTGGCCGAGGTGCGCATCAAGAGTTTCAGCAAGCAGTTTATCTTCCGGTCGAGCGGCTCGTTTGTGGATAGCGCTGACGGGAGGAGGGTGAAGTGGAGCACGGCGTTCATTGGCCGGCTGCCATTGCATGCGTTGCCGGGCGGCGATGTGGCGGCGCAGATATTTGGGAGTCTTTGTTTCAAATTCGAAGGGTTCGACGCGGAGTGGAAACTGCTGAAAGAGGCTCGCGCGGTTGCGCTGACACCCGGCAACGCCGTGGTGTGTGTGGGCGCGGCGCGCTGACGATGCGACCGGGACGGCAGAGTTTGTTGGCGGCAGCCGTCCTCGGAGGGTTGGCGGTCAGCGGTGTGATTTGCGCAGGGGCGACGACCAATGCCCTGACTCGCGCGGTGGGAGTCTCCGGCCAGATTCACGCTTTCTGCCCTGACGCCGGGCGGGCGGCGGCTTTGGCGTCATTCTGCGAAGATATTCGATCGAGGTTGATTACGCGGCTGGGGGTTGAGAACACATGGCGCGCGCCGGTGACGGTGGTGTTCCGGGAACGGCCGGTGGGCAACGCGCTGCCAATGCCGGGCGACGTGGCGCCGTTGCGTTGTTCGGTGGTGTCGGTGTCCGGTTACTTGCGATTCCAGATTGAAGCTGAGACGCCGCCACCGGTGGATGCATCGCGATTCGTGCAGGCAATGGTCGGCACGCTGTGTGCGGAGATGGCGAACCGGAAGTTGGGCAAAGTCGAGGGGGGGCAAACGATTGCGCGCGTGCCCGCGTGGTTGGAACATGGATTGACGCGCAAACTGGAAGATCGTCCGCGAGAAGCGACTCTGGAGGCGCTGAAACAGGCGCTTGCAGCTGAGAACATGCCTACGTTCCACCAGGTGATAGAAGCTGTTGACCTTCCAGCGAATCCCGTCGCGGCTGCGCTCTACGGCGCGCAGTGCGAAGCGTTAGTGGAAGCTTTGGAAGGCCAACTCGACGGGCACGCGAAGTTGCGGAAGTTTCTGCTCGGCTTGAAGCCAGGAGAAAGTTGGATGGTGTCGTTTCGCGCGGCGTTCGGAGAAGGATTTGGGTATCCGGTGGGTGCGGAGAAATGGTGGTCGCTAGTGATGGCGCGGGCGTCGTCTATGATCGTGGCACAGAGTTACACGGCAGTCGAGACGCGGCGACGGCTGGCCGAGGCGTTGGTGGTGGTGGTGCCGGAAGATGAGGGAACGAAGCGACGCCGCAGTTTCTGGTCCTCGCTCTGGCCATTCCACGGGAAGGTGCCGAAACGCGTCAGCGGGATAACGACGCTCGACAAGGTCTTGGATTCCTGTAACGACCCGAAGGTGCTGCCGGCAATCGTGAAGCCGAGCGAGGCGCGGTTGCAGGCGCTGGCATCGCTGGCGCATCCGTTGTATCATGGTGTGATTAAACATTACGTTGAGGGGATTTACTGGCTGCGGGAGAACAAGGTCAAGCGGTTTCAGATGGCAGTGGCGCAAGCGTTGAAGGAGAGCCGGCAGGCGGATCGCAGTTCAGAGGCCATCACGCACTACGTTGGTTCGGTGGAAGCGTCGCTTTTTCCGGAAGACTTGGCAAAGCGGTTCGGCACATGGTTCAAGTATGGGGGAGCTGGCGATATCGGGACGCCTGTGCCAACGCCCATAAAGAGCTACATGGACCGCGTTGAATCCACGATGCAGCGATGACAGGAACCGCCCAGCAGGAGCGGCGCAGGAGTCCGCGTCGTTGCCTTTCAGAGGCGCTGGAGATTCAGAAGGACCAAGGGCGTTGACAATAGTCCTTGCCAAGGGCGGTTTGCGGTGGAAGATTGTCAGCGTCATGACTGCTAGATTTGCTGTTGCGGCTGTGGTGATCGGGCTTGTTGGCGTGTGTCAGTCGGTCTGTGCGCAAGGGAAGAATTTTGCTCAACCCTACGAACAAAAGCGCATGGTCAATATCATCACGCCAGGGAGCCTTTATAGAAACCAGTCGTTCAATCAAAGTGCTCCGGGAACATTTAACAAGCCGATCCAGTCGGGCAATCGCAGTTCTTCCACCATGCCACAGAAGGCGGTTGCGCAACCTTTAGACAAACCAGTGCCGCTTAACACGCTCCAGCAGCAATCTTCATTTGCCACACCGTCGAAAACCACTACGCCGCAGATATCATCGTTTGAGCCGTTATACAAGCCGTTGCAATCCACGCCGCAGACGACCCTGTTGCAGCAGCCGGTTTACACCATGGGGCAGCAGTCCGTTCCGCCGCCATCGCCATACTCTGGTGCGTTGCCGATCACGCCGTTCTCGTCGCCAGCGCAGCAACCGATCTATTCCGTTACGCCCCAATTTACAACCGCTCTGCCGTTATCCTATGGCGCGCAACCGAACACGTCACTCACGCCGCCGACAAAACCGATCTACACTTTGGAGCAGCAACCGACGGTGCCTCAGCACTTGCCGTCTGGAACTGCTTCAATGATCGGATCCCAACGCACGCCGGCGCTGCAGTCCCCATACGTGCCGCTGTCTTCTCCAAGCCCTTCCGCGCCTCTCGCGTCGCCTTTGGTCACACCTTTGGCCGCCCCACGGCAGCAGCCGTTTTACATACCGGAATCTCCGTTGCTGCAACAGCAGCCACCTGCGAGACGCTAGTCAGGTGGGTGTCTGAGTTTGGTTGACATCAAAAACCTGGCTCGCGATTATAGTGCCCGTGAAAAGTTCTACGCGAATTTGGGGATCTGCTGCCATTCTGGTCTTGGCAATCATTGGATGTGTCGCGGGTCTTGTCATCATATCCAACCACCAAGCGAAGATTTCTGTTCGTCAGAGTCGGGTGGCTAACATTGACACGGCGATTCAGAGGGCGTTGGACGTGGCCAAAGAAGCCATAAACAAGCGATTTGAGGGCGTGGCTGCTCTGAATCTGTCCGGGGACGCGCGAACGATTGACATCGGAGTTGTGCGTCACCTGTTGGAGAAGCCGACGCACGCGTTCAACTTTTTCGAGGAGGAGGTGTCAGCTCTGAACAGGCAGAGACGGCAGAATGAGCGCGAGATTTTCGACTTCATGGAGGGCGTGAACGAATGCACAATCCTTACGATCGTGTGCTTGTTTCTCGGACTATACGCTGTGTTCTGGTTTCAGCGATACACCTGACTTTCAGCCGGTGCTTTTGCGAGGCTCGTTCTATGGGATAACCTTCATGCCCTTGCACAGAGGACAGTCAATTCCCGTCAAGACCAGGTTGCCGTCCTTGATCAATCCCACGTCGGGAGCATACAACTTGTCCTCGGCGCCGCTTCTCAAACCGCTTGTTTCATGTGTGCGAAGGCATCTCTCAAACATCTTGGTGGGCGTGGTCAACGTCTCAGTGAGGCTGATGACTTCGGCGCGGTCCATCGCAACTGCCGGGGCAACTTCCTGATAATACCTGTCGCCGACGGTGGGCCTGCCCGGCATCATCAGACCGAACCGGGCGCTGTTCACTCCTGCCAGCCATGTTCCTTTGTGGCTGGACACCTTGCCGTTCTCGTAGATGTCCACGTCCTCGCCGAAGTAGTAAACGTCGCCAGTAGTTCTGCTGGTGGCAAGATAGTTTCTGGACACCTCGATCAACTTGCCATCCTTCATCTTCCGCTCTTCAACCACCCGCGTCTTCACGCCGTCAACTACTTTGGTTTCATTCAGGACACTGATGACAAGTGTTTCTTTTTCATGTTGGAGGAACAGCCGGTAGCCCGGCCACAGGAAGAAATAGGGGTTCTTTCCGGTGTCACTCAGATCCGCCTTGTATGGAGAGAACGAGTCGCACCACGGGTGTTCCTCTTTTCCGGCCTCGCCTGCGGCGCGGATGATTATCGGGAGAGTCAGCGCGAGGGCGGTCAGATTTACCAGCAGGACGCGGCGTTTCATAAATGTCGTCTACCTGCGCAACGCTACGACTTCGGCGGCGGAGTCTCCGGGGCTTTGCGCACAATCCCCATGGACGTGATCAGGCATAATACCGCGGCTATCAACGTTCCCTCCGGCCATTTCAGCCAGCCTTGCCAAGTTCCAGAAATAATGACCAACATGCACGCCAGGGTCACTTCCACACCTTGCTTCATCCTCAAGGCGGCGGGCAGAGCACGCCAGAATCTTCGCAGAGGGTGGTCGAATCCAAAGTGTGACGCGGCGCGGCGACTGGTGTTTTCAAAGGAGTATCGCAAACACCGCAGAGTCATGAGCGCCACGCCTTTGATCGTTGGCGCGAAGATGCAACCCGTGGAGGTTTCCAGCTTTTCATCGCCGAACCGTGATTTATAAATGGATTCACCGATGCCGAAGTCAAGCTGCTTGACGCCTTGTTTGCAGAGATCGCTGACCATGTGCAGGAATAGAATGATGCCTGGATCATATTCCTTGAACTCCTGAACATAGCCCGTGGTGTCCAGTCGCATGGTGTCCCGATACAGAGTGCCGATCCAAAAAGCAATGGGACGTTTGTCCACGTAGAGCATGTAGGCGCGCAGCCACTGGTTGCGCGCGGCCAAGTCCAGAAAAGCTTTTCCTTCAGCGGAGGATCTATAGCTGCCACCGCGACGATATTGATAGGTTTGCTGCGCAACCTGTGCCGCCGCTGTTCCGAGTTCCTCAACCTCGCTGGGTTGTGTGAATGACCGGAAATGAATGTGGCCCGGATGGGCCGCTTCCAACTTGCGCTGTTTTTTTCGAAATATCGAACGATGAGCTGACGAGATGCGGCGGAGAAACTCATCCAGCGTGCCGGGCAGATGGCCAAGCCATTGCGTTACATGCATCAGACCGTGATCGCGGCAAAGCAGGGGCGGTATTGTGAGAACGGCATCGTAGAGCGGGGTTCCTTTTTTCAACCCGCCGAACATGGCGACATCGAATTCGCCGCGTCGGAGATTATTCATGACCTCCGTGATGAGTTGCTTGCACGCGACGGTGGATCCGCCGTCAAGAACACCGCCTTCGGGGACGATCAACACGGATACGGGTTCGGAGCCGTGTTCTTTGCATTTCAACCAGATTCTCCAAGGACGCTGCTCGATGCGCCCGACTAAGATGGCGAGTGGGGATCCAGCGGTTGAATACGTGATGACATGCGGACGGACGAAAGTCGGGCGCTTGGCGATAATACTCTTCAGGAAGTCCAAGTCCGCAGCACAATGACGGCAAAGTTCCTTCCACGCGGGGCGCAGGGATTCAAGTTCATCAAGCGATTGAAAAACTGTAATGGCGGGTGTTGCGGCTTCCGTGACTGACGGCGCAGAGTGATTCTTCGCGGATTTAGGGTCTAGTCCCGGCTGTGCGGAGACAGTATCTTGCACGGTCATTGCTGCTTTCTCCTTGTCCGCCCCACCATGGACGCGGGGATAGGCGGGACCGGCAGCGCAAACACGGGCTTCACGCACCGAGCGATTTCCGCGATACGGGACAACAACGCCTTCATTGCTTTCTGAGCAAGCTTTCAGAGGGCAATGGTTGTGTTGGTCGCTGGTTTATGGCGCGATCTGCTTCCTGAGTCTGCGCAAGACGCCCAAGGCCGTGACCAAGCACAACGCCGCGGTCATCAAGGCCCCTTCGGGCCATCTCAGCCATTCCTGCCACGTTCCCAAGACGATGACCGCCAAACATATCAGAGCGATCTCTACCATGAGCCTGATGTTCATGAGCGTAATTACTACCAGCACGCCGCTGTGCAAACGAGGATTTTGCGCGACCCCTGACCATTGGCTGATTATCTGTCGTGTAGCTTCGGCCGCCGTCCCTCATCGCGGGGCGATCGAATTCCGCGGGCGCGCCTTGATGGATCTGAAAAGGGCAGGGGAAAGCGACCGGACACAATGTTACGCCTTTGGTTTCTCGGTCGCAATCATCCTGCGAACGACCGCCAACGCCGTGATGACACACAAAGCGGCACTGATCAACGCTCCTTCGGGCCACCTCAGCCATTCCTGCCACGTTCCCACGACGACCACCGCCATGAACACAACGGCAATCTCCACCGTTAGTTTAATCTTCATGGGTGAATTATTACCACCAGCCTGTTGTGCTGGCGAGCGTTTTGCACGCGGCTGAACACCGCAGCGCCCTGCGCGGGACTAGGATTGTGGAGGGGACGGGATTCAAACCCGCGATGCGAAATGGTTGCGCGGAAGGGTGGTGGGATTGAGTTCTGGCGTTGTCACAGTGGTTGACCGCAAGCTGATGCGCGCGATGCTGATCAATACGCCGACTGCGGTCATCATGACGACCAAGTTGGAGCCGCCGTAGCTGACAAAGGGTAGAGAGATCCCTTTGTTTGGCAGGAGACTGGTGGCCACGCCGAGGTTGAGAAAGGCTTGTAAGCCCACGAGACAGCTAATGCCCGTGGCCAGCAGGCATCCGAAATCGTCTGTTGCGCGGCGAGCAATTGCCATCCCGCATAGAAAGAAACCAAGACTCGCTGCCCAGACCAGTCCGGCCCCGACCAATCCCCATTCTTCGCCAATGGCGGAAAGGATGAAATCGGTCTCCTGCGCTGGGACATAGCCCAAGGTGTGTATGCCCTGTCCGGCACCGACGCCCCACCATTCGCCCCGGGCAAGGGCGAGCATGGTTTGCCACGGCTGCGTGGCTAGCGACCAGCGGTAGTCTTCCGGGTTCAGAAAGGCAAGAATCCGCTCACGGCGGAGAGGATTGAGCCAGATGGCCAAGCACAGCAGCGGGACGAGCACGGCCGTGGTCGTCAATAGGTATTTCCATCGGGCACCTGCCCGGAAAAGCGCGCAACCGCAAACGGCTATCATCAAGGAGGCTGTGCCCCAGTCCGGCTCGAAAAAGACCAAGCCGGCGACCACCCCGACGACACAGGCGGGAAGGAGAAATCCAACGCGCAGGTCGGCCATCCGTTGTTCGGGTCGCGTGCAATATGCCGCCAGCCACAGGATCAAACCCAGCTTGGCAGCCTCGGAAGGTTGACCGAATTTAAGCCAGCGATGGGCGCCATTCTTGCAGACCCCGATGTTAGGAACCCAAACCAGAACCAACGTCACG
Organism: Verrucomicrobiota bacterium; assembly: GCA_026397915.1. GTDB lineage: Bacteria > Verrucomicrobiota > Verrucomicrobiia > CAIQCK01 > CAIQCK01 > CAIQCK01. The sequence continues at coordinate 64,524 of JAPLTX010000032.1, read as the reverse complement.
ACACAGACACCCAGCAGCAAATGCGGCAGGTAGAACCGTTTCAGCCAGCGATAGTCGAACAGGGCGGCGAGAACCAAGCCTAGCAAGCCGAACTGCATCCAGTAGATCTGTTGCCCAAAGAACCCTGGTCTTTGCAACGAATCAAGATCACAAGTGCATAGCGCCAGCGCCCCCAGTGTTAGCAGTAGCAGAACGCAGGTGAGAAGAATGGTGGAGATCGTTTTCATGGTGAGGGGAGTCGTTCAGCGGGCGAGTGCCAAAAGGTGGTTGTCCATAGGCAGATTGTCGGGAGGAATGTTCAATACCTGTGCGGACCGTCGGGCGACCTGTGCGAAGGTAAGGCCACATACAGTTCCGCCAAAGTGGCCATTCTTTGGATTGTCCACGACGATGGTGATGCATAATCGCGGCAAACTGGCTGGCAGCAGACCGACGAAGCTGGCCACGTAGCCTCCCGAAACCCGACCTTGCTTTCTCCATATCTCCGCAGTGCCGGTCTTCCCGGCGGCTGTGAAGTCGGGCACGGCCGCCTTCGGGGCAGTGCCGTTGGGGGATACCACTCCTGTAAGCGCACTCAACACGCTTCGGCAAACTTCGGGCTTCGCCACGGAACGCACCGATGACACCGGATACCTTTGCAGACAGATGCCAGCCGCAGTCTTCATGGATTCCAGAAGCCGGGGGCGCATCAGGACACCGTTGTTTCCCAAGGCGGAATAGGCCATGGCCAGTTGTAGCGGGGTGGCCGACATGGCATAACCGATCGCAACGCGGGTGATGCAGGTGCCGCTCCATGACTTGACGGGATGAAGAGTTCCACTTCGCTCGCCCGGCAGGAGAATGCCTGTCGGCTTCCCGAAGCCAAAGCAGGAGAAATAGTGGTGCAGCCAAGGTTCCCCGACTCGAAGGGCGATTTTTGCAGCACCAACATTCGACGAGTGAACGAGAATCTCTTCTACGGTGAGGTTGCCGTAGGGATGGTGATCGCGCAAGGTTTTACCCTTGTAATGGAAAATGCCGTTCTCGCAGAAGATCACGTCATTCAGGCGGAGGATGCCCAGATCAAGCGCGGCGATGACGGTAACCATTTTCATGACTGAACCCAGTTCATGGACATCACAGATGGCTCGGTTGCGCCATGTCTCCGGGGTAGACTCCCCCGGTCGTTCCGGGAGATAGTGTGGCAGCGTGGCACAAGCCAGGAGGTCGCCGGTGGCGGGATTAACAATTAGCCCAGTGGCGCTCGCTGGGGCGTGGCGGCGCACCAGCACAGCCAGTTCATCCTCCAAAATACGTTGCACTCGCGCGTCGAGCGTGAGGCCCACAGTTAGGCCATCCCGCACTGGAATATCTTCCTCGCGAAACCGAGGTAACTCCCGCCCGCGCGCATCGTGCTGACTGCGGCGCCAGCCAACCTCGCCGCACAAGAGATGTTCACAACTTCGTTCGATTCCAGCGGCGCCCACTTGCAGAGGCAGAACCGGGGTGTGGCGCGCGAGCAAGTTCGGATACGCATCCGCCAGCAGAAGACGATTGAGACGAACGAGTTCCAACCCCTCGGGATTCGAGTAAAGCAATGCGACGGTTTCAGGGTCCAACGGCACAGACGTAAACCGCTCCGGGTGATAGATCGGTCCGCGTTGGATGATCCGGTTGAGTTCGGCTACCAGAGTCTTCTGCAAGGTTGTGCGGTCTCCGTTCATGCTAAACAAGCCTGACAGTTCGTCGCGGGCGGGTTCCGTCAAAGCCGCAAAGAGGAACTCCGACACTGGGTTCTTTTCCACCCGCAGCAACGCAGCAAACTCAGTCGGCACCTTGATGTCTCCGATGACGAAGAAAGGCGAGTTTCCTGAATCCACCGTGACGTGGCCAATGACGTGTGCCGCCAGCGCGCCGAGGCGATACCGTCGAACCTGTGCCGGCACAGCAAAAATCGCGTAAGTGCGCAGAGTCTTGAGCATCGCCTTCTGCTTCCTGTTTGTCAGATCCAGGCCGAAGGTTGCTTTCTGAATGGACTGCCGGATCTCCTGCCACTCAGGCAGGGAGATATTTGACTTGAGGAGTTCCCATTGATCCGGGATCGTCTTGCCATGCCGATCCAAGATCACCTCGCCCTTGGCATTACGCAGCGGGCGGGGTTGTAATCGCCGCAACAGTTTCTCCTGCGGTATCTGCAAGTGGGGTTCCAAGATTGCAGCGAGTTGTGGCGCCCGGTCAGCAGTTTGGCTCGGATTCACACAGACGCTAACTACTGGCTCGCTCACCGCCAGGACGCAGCCGTTCCGATCCAAAATCTCACCCCGATGAGGAATAGACCGGGCAGCAACACCTGTCGCTTCAAGCGATTGGGCAAGCAAGTCGCCATCGCGCCCGGAGCCGAGTCTGACCAAGCGAAAAGCGAGCCACACAAACAGCGCGCCGACCCCGCTATTCAGAAAACCTGCCCGGGAAAGAATCGGTAAGTTTTGCGATAGTCCCGGATTCACGACTTTCGCTTCAGCATTGGTTTATTGCGCGAGGCGATGCTCACTCTTGAAGATGACTTCGGCGATACTCTCGTCGTCTGAGCGGCAACTCGGCTCTGGAGTAGCTTTGAACGCGCTAGCGCGGGCGGAGAGGAGTTAGCGCGGGAGACAGCCTTGGTTGTTGAAGTGGCAGCGTTAATCACCGCCAAGGCCATGAGTTTGGCCTCTTCCACTCTCTGGACTCGGCCCGTTCGCAGCGATTCATCTTGTCGGATTCCTGCGTCTCGTTGGCCCCGGCCGATGAAATGAAGTCGCTGTTGACAGTAGATTTTGTCTCGTTGAGCCATAACGAAAACAAACGCGCAGAGAAACATGAACAGAATGACTGGCACGTGGACGGCACGCGTAACCGAGAGTGCCAGCCCCATTCCAAATTCCCCCAATTGTGCAACAGCACGCCCAATTCTTTCCCCGATGCGATTGGGTCGTCGGACGGATCGTTTGGCAGATTCGTATCCTCGGGCAAATGGATTCGAGCGCTCATGTGGCCAGTGCCACCCGACCATTGGATTAGCTGCAATTGTATTCATGGTGCAAACCCTTCGAAGAACTCCGAAACGGCTTTCTTTTCATCCTCCTTGCACATCGAAGAAACTTTAGGTGAGAGGATCTCCCATTTGGTTAAACGACCGACCAGGATTGCATCTCTCTCCACCCCGATGCGCTTCAACAAGTCCTCCCGAATCGTGATCCGGCCAATCTTGTCAAGGCGCACAACGTCGGCTGTCTGCCCCAAGACCCTCTCAAGTAATACGAGTTCCGCCTCCTTGGTGGCGTTGTCGTGAAGATACTTGAGAAATCGAATCCATCGGGCGGCAGGAAATACCAGCAGATGAGATTCTACGCCGATCGGCCACAGTATCATCCCAAACCAATCGTCCGGTTCCTTGGGACGCCACTTAACTGGCATAAGCAGGCGCCCGGAGGTTTCTTCGACCTGAACCGTGAAGCGACCATAGAAATATGGTGCCGCTCGAAACGACTCGCTACTGGTGCTGTTCCCGGATATATCCATAAGACTCCAAATACACCCAATACAACCCATTACATGCCAAGAGTGTCTTATGATTGCAACTATATTTTCATCGGATCCAATAGAGATTTCATGAGAACGGGCTCCAAACGGCAAAATCTTCTGCAGGTGAAGTCGGTGGCGGATGCCACGACGTTGCTCAACTTCCGGCGTTTGCTCGAAGCGCCTCATTTCACTCAAACGATCTTCACGGAAGTGGGCGTGCTATTCAGCGAACGCCTGTTGCTGATGAGAGGCCGCTTGGCCAAGAACACCGCCCACCTTCATACGCTTTTTCGCTCTGGCCAATCAGGTCATCGCCCGATGCTCGCTGCTGAGCACCGCAGATGGATGGGTGAGCGACGGGAGCGCAACGCCATTTCTTTGATCAGCAATTCCTTGGCAGTTGCCGTCAGCAGTGGCGCACTTATAATGCTGAAAACGTCGAAGTTCGCCTGGGAAAGCGAAAATGGCGGAGGGGGAGGGATTCGAACCCTCGAGGGCTTTTACACCCCACACGCTTTCCAGGCGTGCTCCTTAAACCACTCGGACACCCCTCCGCTCAACGCGCGGCTACCGTAGCGGAAGAGGGGGCGGGAGTCTAGAGCAGAGAGGTGGGCTTTGGAGAAAACTTTGCCTTCTTCGCCGTCATTGACTTTTGCATCCGGCTCTGCCGAAATACCGCACAGATTCAAAAAAGGAGAACGTCCATGCCGCCGACTAAAACCGTTGAGAAAACTGAGAAGACTGAACAAGTTGAGAAGACCGCTGCCGAAACTTCGACCAAGACGCCCGCGCAGGTCAAGCAACTCGAAGCCGCCATTGCCCATATCGCCAAGACCTACGGCGAAGGCAGCATCATGCGGCTGGGCGACGAGCGAGCGCGTGTCAAAATCGGCGTCATTTCGACCGGTTCGATCGCGATTGATATGGCGCTCGGCATCGGTGGTGTGCCGCGCGGACGCATCGTCGAGATTTACGGTCCGGAAATGTCGGGCAAGACGACGCTCGTGCTTCAGATCATCGCCCAAGCCCAGAAGAACGGCGGCTTGGCGGCGTTCGTTGACGCCGAGCACGCGATTGACCCGAACTACGCTCGTAATCTCGGCGTGAAACTCGATGACCTGCTTGTCAGCCAGCCCGACAGCGGTGAAGAGGCGCTACAGATCGTTGAGACGTTGGTTCGTTCCAACGCGCTCGATGTCATCGCGATTGACTCCGTGGCCGCGCTTGTGCCGAAGGCCGAACTGGAAGGCCAGATGGGCGACGCCAGCGTCGGCGTGCAAGCCCGCCTGATGAGCCAGGCGATGCGCAAGCTTACCTCGATCGTGGCGAAGGCTAATACTTGTATCATCTTTACCAACCAGCTTCGCGAAAAGATCGGCGTCATGTTCGGAAGTCCGGAAACGACGCCGGGCGGCAAGGCGCTGAAATTCTACGCCAGCGTGCGCATTGACATCCGCCGCCAGCAGCAGATCAAGGACGCCGAGGGCCGCGCCATCGGCAACCACTGCAAGATCAAGGTCGTCAAGAACAAGTGCGCCCCGCCGTTCGCCGAGTGCGAGTTCGACGTCATGTATAACGAAGGCATCTCGAAAGAGGGCAGCCTTCTCGACGTGGCCGTCAACTTCGGCGTCGTCGAGAAGAAAGGCTCGTGGCTGCAGTTCGCCGGCGAAATGATCGGTCAGGGGCGTGAGTCTGCAAAAGACTTCCTGAAGCAAAACCCTGCGGTTGCCGAAAAGATCGCCGCCGCTGTCAAGGCGAAGGCGTTGCCGCCGGAAGAACCCGCCGTCGAAGTGAAGAGTGCGTAGTTAAAAGTGTAGAGTTCAGGAAGGCAAAACTTCCGCCAACTCTTCACTTTTCATTCTTAACTCTTAACTTTCTTTAGTTATGACGAGTTCTGAAATCCGCCAGCAGTTCTTGGATTACTTCAAGCGACAGGGACACACCATCGTGCCGTCGTCGTCGCTGTTGCCCGATGCGCCGAACCTCCTTTTCACCAACGCCGGCATGAATCAGTTTGTGCCGATCTTCCTCGGCCAGACCTCGTGTCCCTACAAGCCGCAGCGCGCGGCGGACACACAGAAGTGCATTCGCGCCGGCGGCAAGCACAACGACCTCGAGGACGTTGGCCTCGACACCTACCATCACACGTTTTTCGAGATGCTCGGCAACTGGAGCTTCGGCGACTACTTCAAGAAGGAAGCCATCGCTTGGGCGTGGGAACTGGTGACCTCGAAGGAGTGGTGGGGTTTTCCGAAGGAGCGCCTCTACGCCACGGTCTATAAACCCGGCCCTGGCGACCCGAGTGAGTTTGACCAGGAAGCCTATGACTACTGGGCACGCATTTTCACCGCCGCCGGACTCGACCCGAACGTCCACATCGTCTTCGGCAACAAGAAGGACAACTTCTGGATGATGGGCGACACCGGCCCATGCGGCCCGTGTTCGGAGTTGCACGTGGACCTCACGCCGAAGGGCGACACCGGCGGCAAGCTGGTGAACAAAGGCACGCCGCAGTGCATCGAGATTTGGAACCTCGTCTTCATGCAGTTCAACGCCAACCCCGACGGCACCTTCGGGCCGCTGCCGGCGAAGAACGTGGACACCGGCGCGGGCTTCGAACGTGTATGCTCGATCATCCAATGCACGAAGAACTTCACCGACTTCGGCGGCATCATCTCCAACTACGAGACCGATGTGTTCCGGCCGATCTTTCACGTGCTGGGGCAACTCAGTGGCAAACGATACGGTTCGACGCTGCCGAAGGCGGGCCAGTCGCCATCCACCGAGCAGGAGAAGATTGACATCGCCTTCCGCGTCATTGCCGACCACATCCGTTGCCTGAGCTTCGGCATTGCCGACGGTATCGTGCCGAGCAACGAAGGTCGCGGCTACGTTTTGCGCCGCATCTTGCGTCGCGCGGTCCGCTACGGCCGCGTTCTCGGTTTCCATGAGCCGTTCTTCTACAAGCTCGTCGGCGTGTTGGCGGATACGATGGGCGATGTATTTCCTGAAGTGCGCAAACGTCAAGCAAGCATCGAAAAGACTCTGCGCAGCGAAGAAGATGCTTTTAATAGGACTTTGGACCGAGGAATTCTGATTTTTGAGAACGAAGCGGTTATTGGAGCGGTGGACGCAGCGGCAAGAGCAGATGGTATTAGAACGGGTGGCCAAGAGCGGCTTTATTATGAGAATGAAGAGGACAAGCTTGCTGGTAAGAAACCCGCCTACAAACGAATTTGGGGCAGGGGTTTTTGGGACAGCAAGAACCAGCTAATCGCGGAGTTTACGTCAGAGGAGCTTTTTGCAGGAGCTTGGCGCAAGGTGTTGAAGACCTCGCCGGTTATTTCGGGTGACAATGCTTTCAGGCTATATGACACCTACGGTTTTCCGCTAGACCTTACCGAACTGATGGCCCGGGAGTTAGGCCTGAAGGTGGATGTGGAAGGTTTCGAGAAGCTGATGGAAGAACAGCGCCAGCGTGCGCGCGAGGACCATGCGAAGAAGAAGACGGTGGTTCTGGTCGCGGGCGAGGGCTTGCAGGTGAAGCCGACGAAGTTCCTCGGCTACGACAACCTCGAAGCGGAGGCGGCGGTCGAAGCAGTGGCACCGGGCGCGACGACGGCGGAGATGGACGTGGTTCTAGACAAGACGCCGTTCTACGCCGAGATGGGTGGCCAGGTCGGCGACACGGGTTTGGTTCACGTGCCCGGCCACGACAGGACGGAGGTCGGCACGCTTGTGGTGCGTGACACCCAACTGCAAGGCGAGGTCCACATTCACCGGCTGAAACTCGTTGATGGCCGCGCGCCGGAGGTTGGTGAGGCGGTTCGCGTGGCAGTGGACGCCGCACGGCGCGCCAACATCCAGCGGCATCACACGGTGACGCACTTGTTCCACTGGGCGCTGCACGAGGTCGTCAGCAAGGACGCGCGCCAACGCGGCTCGATGGTGGCGGCGGACCGGATGCGGTTTGACTTCAATCATCCGGAGAAACTCAGCGACCAACAAATCGCCGACATCGAGCGGCTGGTCAACGAGCGGATTCGGGAAAACGCGCCGGTGTATTCGGTCGAAGTGCCTTATGCCGAGATCAAGAACAACCCGAAGATTATGCAGTTCTTCGGCGAGAAATACGGCGACAAGGTGCGCGTCGTGCAGGTTGGCGGCGAGCAAGGCAAGTTCGACGGCTTCTCGGTCGAGCTCTGCGGCGGCACGCACACGAGGAACACGGGCGACATCCGCATCTTTAAGATCATGCGCGAGTCGGCGATTGCCGCCGGCATCCGCCGCGTCGAGGCGGCCGTAGCGCAGTTCGCGCTGGAGTTTAGTGAGCAGCAACAAGAACAACGGTTGCGCGAGGCCGACCTGGCGAGGCAGCGTGAATTAGAGAAAGAGCAGGCCAAGTTGCGGCAGGCAGAGATTCAAAAGCAGGCGCCGGCAATGGCGGCAGCGTTGGTTGCGAACGCGCAGAAAGTTGGAGACATCAGCGTTGTCATCGGAAACCTCGGCGAGCAAACTGCCGACGTGTTGCGTGCGGTTGCCGAAGCGATGAAACCAGTGCTTGCCAGCGGTATAGCGGTTTTGGGCGCGGTCGCCGAAGGTAAAGTGTCGTTGGTTTGTCTTGTGACGCCCGATCTGGTCAAGCGCGGCAAACACGCCGGCAAGATCGTAGGCGAACTGGCAAAAATCTGCGGCGGCGGCGGCGGCGGTCGCCCTGACATGGCGCAAGCGGGTGGCAAGAACCCGGCGAAACTCGACGAAGCACTGCGCGCGGTCGCGGAGCTTCTAAAACAGTAGCCGCTGCGCCGGTTACTGTCCGTGCCTTTGCGAGATGATCAACTCGCGAACCTGCTTCGGATGGGGGATGCCTCCGATTTCCTCCGATGCGTCCACAGTGGCTGCAGTCGAGATTGTGAGGTCGCCGATGTCCACGAGCCTCGCAAGCACACCTTGGTCAATATCCAGCGAGCGGATGTCCTTGGCGAGAAACTCACGGTAGCACTTGGAGAAGAGACCTCGCTCCAGCGTGATCCTGCCGGGATAGATGCGTAGGACAACCGAGGCGCGTTGCCACCACGCGACGATGAGCGGCACAATTAGCCAGAAGAACACGAGATGCCAGAAGAACTCCCACCACGACGGCCGCACTTCCGCCAGCAACTCGTCCGAGTTGGGCGGCGGCGCTTTTGGTGTTTGCGATGCCGCGATGGGGTAGCCGCACGACGGGCAGCTCTGGGCCGAGGTGGAAACCTGCTTCGCGCATTCTGGACAATTGATGAGGGCCATGACGTTCTCGTTTCTCGCGCGCGATGCTAACCCGGCACTGGCAACGGTGTCAAAAGTGAATGCGATCATGAGGGTGTGCAATTCATGGATTTGCGCAGGCCCGTTTCATCCATTACAGTCCGCAGCATGAAAGCTCATCGCGTGGTTTTGATCCCCGGCGACGGCATCGGGCCGGAAGTAACCGAGGCAGTGAAACGAATCCTGGCAGCCGCCGAGGCGCCTATCGAGTGGGTGCAACACTTGGCCGGTTTGGCGGCGCTCGCAAATGGCAAGGATGTGCTGCCACCGGAGACACTCGCCGCAGTTCGTGAACACGGTGTTGCGCTCAAAGGACCGTGCACGACGCCGGTGGGTAAAGGATTCAGTTCGATCAACGTGCAGCTTCGCAAGAAGCTGAACCTTTACGCCGCCGTCCGGCCCGTGCGCAGTCTGGAAGGCGTGCCGACGCGGTTCAGCAATGTGGACCTCGTGATCGTGCGCGAGAACACTGAGGGCCTCTACAGCGGCATCGAGAGTGAGGTGACGACCGGCGTGGTCACGAGCATGAAGGTGGCGACTGAAACGGCTTGCACGCGGATCGCGCGCTGGGCGTTCCGATACTCCCAGCAGCGACGGCGGCGCAAGGTGACGGTGTTTCACAAAGCGAACATCATGAAACTCACCGACGGGATGTTCATCCGCTGCGCGCAGCAGGTCCATGAAAAGGAGTTTGGCTCGTTCCCGTATCAGGAGCTGATTATTGACGCCGGCTGCATGAGGATGGTGCAGGATCCGACGCAGTTTGATGTGCTGTTGCTGGAGAATCTCTACGGTGACGTGGTGAGCGACCTTTGTGCTGGCTTCGTGGGTGGTTTGGGTGTGGTGCCGGGCGCGAACATCGGCGAGGAGGACGCCGTCTTCGAGGCCGTGCATGGCTCCGCGCCGGACATCGCTGGCAAAGGCATCGCCAATCCGCTAGCGTTGCTCATGTCAGCGGTGATGATGCTCAACCACCTTGGCGACACGCGCGGCGACACGAGCTGCCGTCAGATCGGCCAGCGGATCAAGGCCGCCTACAATTGCGCACTTGCCGACGGCCAGAAGACGAGCGATTTGGGCGGCTCGCTTGGCACAGCGCAGTTCGCAGACGCGGTGATCGAGCGGTTGCGCGGATAGCTGCCATCATTCAGCGCCAACGCAGATGTCAGGAGCGGGGTTATTGACTTCCGCGGAGCGCGTGATAATCTCGACTAGCTGAAAGTTCTTCAGGGCAGGGTGAGTTTAGCGGCACGCGAAGCCGCCAGACAATTCCCGACCGGCGGTAAACCCCGCGAGCGTTTCGAGATCGGAGCGCAGGACCCGGTGAGACTCCGGGGGCGACGGTAGAGTCCGGATGAAAGAAGAATCGGCGGTTGCTTGTCTGTCCGTGATGACGGGCGACAGCGACGTGTGATGCAGGCCCTGAAGATCGTTTCTTCAGGGTTTTTTTATGAGCAAGAAGGTGACAAGAACGTCAAGTGAGCCGTTTGATCAGGTAGAGGCGGTCATTGAGGATATCCGCGCCGGTAAACTGGTGATCGTCACGGATGATGAGAAGCGTGAGAACGAAGGCGACCTCATCATGGCCGCCGAGAAGGTCACGCCCGCGTCGGTCAATTTTATCGTGAAGCACGCGCGCGGGCTGCTTTGCGTGGCAATGGTGGACGATGACCTGACCCGGCTCGGCATCGCGCGCATGGTCGAGCGCAACCGCGACGCCTTCAAGACGGCGTTCATGGTGACTGTGGACGCCAAGCACGGTATCACCACCGGCATCAGCGCGGCTGACCGCGCCAAGACCATCCATGTGCTGGCCGACGCGAAATCGAAGCCAGCCGACCTCGTGCAGCCTGGGCATATCAATCCGCTCGCCGCGCGCGATGGCGGCGTGTTGTGTCGCGCGGGCCACACCGAAGCCTCGGCGGATCTCGCGCGTCTCGCGGGTCTGCATCCAGCCGGCATTCTTTGCGAGATTCTTAACGAAGATGGCACGATGGCGCGGTTGCCGGAACTGGTAAAGTTCAAGCGGCAACACCGGTTGAAGATGTGCAGCATCCGCGATCTGATCCAATACCGCCACCGCCGCGAGAAGTTGGTGGAGCGAGAGCGCGTCGTTTCGTTGCCGACGGAGTTTGGCGATTTCTCGTTGTATCTCTACCGCTCGTTGATGGACGGCCAGCATCACGTCGCGTTGGTGAAGGGCGATGTGGCAGGCCAGAGCAATGTGTTGGTGCGTGTCCACAGCGAATGCCTCACCGGCGATGTGTTCGGCTCGCAACGGTGTGACTGCGGCGACCAGTTGCAGCGAGCAATGCAGATGATTGCCAGGGAAGGCCGCGGCGTGATTGTCTATCTGCGGCAGGAAGGTCGCGGCATCGGCCTCTCGCACAAGATTCACGCCTACGAGTTGCAGGAGAAGGAAGGGTTGGACACGGTCGAGGCGAACGAGCGGCTAGGCTTCAAGGCCGACCTGCGCGAATACGGCGTTGGCGCGCAAATCCTCGTGGACCTCGGCCTGCACACCATTCGTATCCTGACGAACAATCCGAAAAAGGTCGTTGGACTGGACGGCTTCGGCCTCAAGATCGCCAAGCAACTGCCGATTCGCGGCGCTGTGACGCCGCACAACGCGAAGTATCTCGAAACCAAGAAGAACAAACTCGGACACTCTTTGTAACATGTTACGCGCAAAACGATCTCAACCTGTGTTTTCAGCCGAAGGCCTGCGGTTCGCCATCGTCGCGGGCCGCTACAACCAACGCTATTCCGATGCGCTCGTGACGCGCGCCCGACGCGCGCTCCGGGTGGCTGGCGCAAAGCAGGGCGATGTCACCGTGATTCGCGTTCCTGGTGCATTCGAGGTGCCGGTGGTGGTGGGCCGCCTCGCCTCCAGCGGTAGCTATGACGCCATTATCGCGCTTGGCGTGATCATTCGCGGTGAGACAGAGCACGCCGACTTGATTGGGCGGGCTGTGACCGACGCGCTAACGCAGATTGCGCTGCGCGACAGCGTGCCGGTGGTGCATGAGGTGTTGCTGTTGGGGAACGAGCAGCAGGCCCACGTCCGCTGCCTCCAGCCGAAACATAATCGCGGCACGGAAGCGGCACTGACGGCCATCGAGATGGCGTATTTGATGAGGACACTCTGATTTATGGGAAGCCGACGACAAGCCAGGGAAGCTGCGGTGCAGATTCTGTATTTCCGCGACATCAATCCGCACGAGGAACTTGACGACTCGTTAAGTCGTTTTTGGGAGGGGCAGAGCTGCGACGCAGAGACGCAGAAGTTTGCCGAAGTTCTTGCTCGTGGGGCGCTGGAGAATCGCCCGGCGATTGACGAGCAAATCAAGAAAGTGACGGAGAACTGGGAACTGGACCGGATTGCCGCCGTGGACCGGAATGTGCTGCGGCTGGCGATCTACGAGATGATGTTCCGCAACGACGTGCCACCGGTGGTGTCCATCAACGAGGCCATCGAGATCGCGAAGAAGTTCAGCACCAAGGAGAGCGGCAAGTTCGTCAACGGCATCCTCGACCGCATCCGAAAGGAACTGCCGCGGCCGGCGCGCACATCGGGCGGCGCGACTCCGGGGGAGTCCGTGCCACCGAAACCGTCATGACGCGCACGGCCGACCTGCACCTGCACACGCGCCACTCCGATGGGACCTTCACGCCGGCGGAGTTGGTGCAATGTGCCGGTGAGTCCGAGCTGTCCTGCATCGCTCTCACCGACCACGACACCGTGGCGGGTTTGCCTGCGATGGCGCAACTGTGCGAGGCGGCAGGGATCGAGTTTATCCCCGGAATCGAGCTGACTGCGCATCTCGGCGAACGCGAGGTTCACGTGCTCGGCTATCTCGTCCGCTATGCGGAGCCGGAGTTCATTGCGCAGATCGAACATTTCAAGAAGGGCCGCGCGCAGCGGGTCGCGGAGATGGTGACGAAACTTCAAGAAGCCGGCGTGGACTTGCAGGCATCAGATGTGGATGCCGTCGCGGGGGGCGATAGTGCGCTCGGCAGATTGCATGTGGCGCGCGCACTGAAGAACCGCGGCTTCATCCGGCACATGGACGAGGCGTTCCACCGGTTCATTGGCAAAGGCAAGCCGGCGTTTGTCCCAAAACTCCGGCTTGATGTTGCCGCCGCCGCCGCATTGATTAACAAGTTCGGCGGTGTCGCAATCCTCGCGCATCCCGGCGTCTCCGGGCTGGAAAACCAGCTCGACGGCTTGCTCGCGGCCGGTCTCGACGGCCTGGAGGTCTGGCACAGCCGCCACACGGCGGCGCAATGCGAGCGGTTCCTCGCTTTCGCGCGGGAGCGCGGGTGCCTGGTCACTGGCGGCAGTGATTGCCACGGGATGGCAAAGGATGAAGTATTGATTGGCAGCGTGCGACTCGATTACGTTTACGTCGAACGACTCAAGGAATTTCATGCTTGGACTCTTTCAAAAAGTCCGTGACGGTCTCGCGAAGACTCACGACAAACTGATCAGCGAGATCAAGCGTATCGTCACTCGCGCGCCGCGGCTTGATGCGGAGTCGCTGGACGATCTGGAGGCCGCGCTCATCGGTAGTGACATCGGCGTGGAGACGACGATGCGAATCGTCGAGGAGGTCCGCAGGGCCAGCGCCGAGACGCGCGAAGTGGACGTCGTCAGTATCGCGCGGCGAATTATCTCCGAGGCGCTGGCGAGCCAACCGGCGGCGTTGCGGACCGCGCAGCAGGCGCCAACAGTGATTGTGCTGCTTGGCGTGAACGGCACCGGCAAAACCACATCCACTGCGAAGCTCGCGCACCTGCTCAAGCAGGACGGCCGCTCCGTGTTGCTCGCCGCGTGCGACACGTTTCGCGCGGCGGCGATCGAGCAATTAAAGATTTGGGGCGAACGCACCGGCTGCGACGTCATCACGGGCCAATACAACTCCGATTCCGCCGCCATCGCGTTCGACGCGCTGGATGCGGCGATCAGCCGAAAGTGCGACTACCTGCTGATTGACACAGCGGGGCGGCTCCACACGAAGAAGAACCTGATGGACGAAATGGCGAAGCTGCAGCGGGTGTTGCGGAAACGGCTGCCCGACGCGCCGCACGAGACACTCTTGGTGCTCGACGCCAGCACCGGCATGAACGGCCTGAATCAGGCGCGCGAGTTTCATCAGGCCATTGGCGTCAGCGGCCTCATTGTTACGAAGCTCGACGGCACCGCCAAAGGTGGTATCGTGGTCGCTATCAACCGGGAGTTGAAGATACCCGTGAAATTCATTGGCGTCGGCGAGCAGATGGACGACCTGCAGCCGTTCGACGCGAAAGCTTTCGCTGATGCTCTCTTCAGTTGAGTTCGATGCCGAGATGATGGAACGCGCGCTCGCTCTGGCGCGGCGTGCGATGGGACAGACTTCGCCGAACCCGATGGTCGGTGCGGTGGTGGTGAGGAACCGCCGCATCATCGGCGAGGGCTACCATCATCGTGCTGGAGCGCCGCACGCTGAGATACACGCCCTCAACGCCGCGGGCGACCGTGCGAAAGGCTCCGACCTCTACGTCACGTTGGAACCGTGCAGCACGCACGGTCGCACGCCGCCATGCACCGACGCCATCATCAACGCTGGCATCCGGCGTGTGGTCGTTGCCGCTGTGGACCCGAACCCGAAGCACAGCGGACAGGGTCTGGAGTTGCTGAAGAAAGCAGAGATCAGGGTTGAGGTGGGGTTGTTGTGCGAGGAGGCGAGCAAGCTCAACGAGCCGTTTAACAAATGGATTCGCACCGGCATGCCGTTCCTCACCGTCAAGGCGGCGATGTCGCTAGACGGCAAGATCGCCACGCGCATCGGCGAGTCAAAATGGATCACCGGCGAGAAATCGCGCGCGTTTGTGCAGGAACTGCGGCGCGGCGCCGACGCCGTCATGGTCGGTTCGGGGACCATCATCGCGGATAATCCGCAGCTCATCGTCCGCGACGGAGCCATTGACCGGCAGCCGCGGCGCGTGGTTGTGGACAGCCGTGGCCGCTCTGCATTGGATGCGCGTGTCTTTAGCGACGAGCATCACCAACGGACGATCGTCCTCACCAGCGAACGCTCGCCGGAGCCGTGGCGCAAGCAACTTGGCGACCGCGGTGTCACGGTGTTGACGTGCGCGTTGCGCGACGATCATCTGGACGTGAGTGACGCGCTTAAGTCGCTCACCGAGCACGAGGTTATCAGCGTCTTGGTCGAGGGCGGTGGCGGTCTGATTGGAGCACTCTTCGACGCGCGGCTCGTGGACAAGGCGGTCTTTTTCTACGCCCCGAAGATCATCGGTGGCACGGACGCTCCGACGGCGGTGGAAGGGAAGGGGATCGAGCAGTTGAAGAACGCGGTAGCTCTGCGCAAGGTCGAGTGGCGGCATCTCGGTGACGATCTGGTTGTGATCGGTTATTGCTGAGTCGCGCCGCGCCGATACAAGTTCGATACAAGTTCTCGACGGCGCAAATCCCTCCCGTTATCCTCCAAAACCATGTTTACAGGACTTGTTGAAGAAGCTGGAGAGGTCGTCAGCGTGAAGCGCGGCAGGAAATCCACCGAGCTGACCGTGCGCGCGGCCACGGTGCATCGCGGCTTGCGCAAGGGCGACAGCCTCGCCGTCAACGGCGCGTGCCTCACCACCGTCCGCAAACGCGGCGCGCTGCTCGGCTACGACGTGTTGGAGGAAACCCTCCGCGTCACCAACCTCCAATACGTTCACCCCGGCGACATCGTGAACCTGGAGCGGCCGATGCGGGCCGACGCGCGGCTCGGCGGCCATTTCGTCCTCGGCCACGTGGACGGAGTCGGCAAGGTCCGCCGCTGGGAGCAAGTGGGTAAGGATTGGGTGCTGGAGGTGACCGTGCCGAAGAAGCTCATGCGCTACCTCATCTACAAAGGCTCCGTTGCTGTGGACGGCATCAGCCTCACCGTTGCTGACCTCGGCCCCGATTGGATTCGCATCTGGATCATCCCCCACACGCGCGACGTCACCAACCTCTGCCAAGCGCGCGTCGGCGGTCACGTCAACCTCGAAGCCGATGTGCTCGGCAAATACGTCGAACAGTTGCTCGCGAAGAGAAAAGAAGCGTAACGAATGAGTGCCCGCAACTTGGCGGGGGCCTGACGATGCGGTGCCACATCATTTGGTGGACTGGGCTGCCCGTCGTCGGACGATTACGGTGATGAGCAGGACGGCTACGGCGGCGGTCGCGACCACCATTGCGCCAGAGCACGGCATGGCGAGCCACTTTAGCGACTCCTTGGCTGCCCCCGTGCCACCCAGCGCAGGCGCGCGAAAACCTGCCCACAGCCAGAACACGGAATAACCAAGTCCACCCGCGCCGAGGCCAAGGCTGATTGCACGCGTCAACCCGGACGATTGGCCGAGCAAACTTGCGAGCAGAATCAGGCTGACGGCCGTAGCGCCCAAGGCGCCAGCGTGCAGATGCGCGCGTTGCATATACACCCACGACTTGTCGAGCACGGTTTTGATCGCCACGTCGTTACCGTGATAGACAGACTCGCGCACTTCGGCGGCGGATGCTTTCAGTCGTGACTTGATGATGTCTTCGTTGAGGCCAAAGACGATGCCCAGGCCGAAGCCGAAGAGCAGTGTGACCACCGCGAGAAGCATCCCGGGCAGTGCCGGGTGCCGGTGCCAAAGGACATCCTTGATGAGATTGTTGGGTGATGGATTCATGGCGTTTTCGGGTTGCCGCGTTGCACGAACGCTTTGGATTGACTGCCGTCTTTCTCTCACACTCCCGTCCTCCACATCAAGACCGGAACGTGAGCGGTGGAGGTTGCGCATGGTAGGGCGAAGCGGCATCGCCGACGGTGGAGGTGCCTTCGTCACCCGCCACGCCGTTGCCGGCAACGCAGAGGCGAGACTCCCAATCTGATGCTTCAGACGCTCTCCTAGAGCCTCGACGCCTGAAGCTTGAAGTTCCCCTGGAGTTTGGATTTTCGTCCATCGCGCGCTTCTCATTCTCCTTCTTGTCTTCGCAACGCTCGCTCGCTACTCTGGCCGGCGCATGAAAACAAAAGCGGCGGTGTTGCATGGGTTGAAGGATGTCCGGTTGGAAGAGGTGGAGTTGCCCGCGGTTGCGCCGGGCGAGCTGATGGTGCGGGTGAAGGCCGCGCTGACGTGCGGGACGGACCGCAAGATGTATTTGCGCGGGCATCCGAAGTTCAAGCCGCCGTTCATCTTCGGCCATGAGTTCACGGGCGAGGTGGTGGAGGTGGGCGCGGGCGTGACTCAGTTCCGGCCGGGGATGCGTGTGGCGGCGGTGAACTCGGCGCCCTGCAACGCGTGCTATTGGTGCAAGGTGGGCAACCAGAGTATGTGCGAGAACATGTTCCTGCGGCTGAGCGGGGCGTTTGCGGAATACGCGATTATTCCCGCGCCGATCGTGGCGCAGAACACGGTGGAGATTCCGGCGCACGTGACGTATCGGCAGGCGGCGTTGCTGGAGCCGCTGGCGTGCGTGGTGCACGGGGTGGAGCGGAGCGGCATCCGGCTCGGCGACACGGTGGTGGTGATCGGTGCGGGGCCGATCGGGCTGTTTTTCATTCGGCTGGTGCATCTGAAGGGGGCGCGCGTGATCGCCGCCGACAAGAACGCCGAGCGGCTGGAAGTGGCCAAGGCGATGGGCGCGCACGAGACGCTGGATCTCTCGAAGGTGACCGACTCCGTGGCGGCGATCCGCGAGCGAACGGAAGGCGGGCGCGGCGTGGACGTGGCCATCGAAGCGGTGGGGTTGCCGGAGACGTGGGAGACGGCGATCGCGACGGTGCGCAAGGGCGGCATCGCGAATCTGTTTGGCGGCTGCGCGTCGGGGACGAAGATCACGGTGGACACGGGGTTGATTCACTACAACGAGGTGACGATCAAGGGCGTGTTCCATTTCACGCCCGAATACGTGCGGCGGGCGATGAACCTGATCGCGCAAGGCGCGGTGAACACGGACATCTTCGTGACGCACGAGTTCCCGCTGAGCCGCATCTCCGAGGCCATTGAGCTGCTGGTGAACCAAGTGGGTATCAAGATTTCCATCAAGCCGGACTGAGGTGACACGTTGAAAGCACTTGTCAAAACCGGCCGGGGCGAGAACGACATCGAGTTGCGCGAGGTGCCGGAGCCGGTGTGCGGACCAGAGCAGGTGAAGATTCGCGTCCGCGCGGTGGGCATCTGCGGGACAGACATCCACGGTCATCCGAGCCTCAAGCCGCCGGTGATCCTCGGCCACGAGCTGGCCGGCGACATCGTGGAGGTGGGCGCGGGCGTCACAAGCCGGAAGGTCGGCGAGCGAGTCACGTCCGAGACCACCGCTTCGATTTGCGGGAAGTGTCGCTTCTGCGCGACGGAGGACTACAGCCTTTGCATCGAGCGCAAAGGCATCGCTACGAAGGCTGAGGGCGCGTTCACGGATTATCTGGTCATCCGCGAGCAGAGCGTGCATCCGCTGCCAGACCATGTCACCTACGAGGCGGGCGCGATCTGCGAACTGCTGGCTTGTGCGACACATGCAGTGATGGAGCAGGGGATGGTTGCGGCCGGCGAGGTCGTGCTGGTGATGGGGCCGGGCCCGCTCGGCTTGCTTTGCACGCAAGTGGTCAAAGCCTGCGGTGCGAGGGCGGTTGTTGCTGGTGTGGGCAAGGACAAGTTTCGACTCGAACTCGCCGCGCAGCTTGGCGCTGAGCGGACGGTGAACGTCGAAGCGGAAGATTTGAAGGAGGTCGGGCGTTCGATGACGGGCGGCTACGGTTTTGATGTGGCGATTGAATGCGCGGGCGTGCCTCCGGCTGTCACGGCGGCCGTCGCGACGGTTCGGACGCGAGGCCGCTTCATTCAGGCAGGCATTCTCCATAAGGACGTGACGCTGAATTTCGAGGACGTGTTCTTTGTTCGCGAGATCAGCATGATCGGGTCGCACACGCAGAAGCCCAGCTCGTGGCACAAGGCGCTGGCGCTGTTGGCAGAACGCAAGGTTAACCTCGAAGCGTTGGTGTCGAAGGAACTACCGCTGAGTCAGTGGCGCGAAGGTTTCGACATGGCCCGCCGTGGCGACGCAATCAAGGTGGTGTTGAAGCCGGATTAGTTTTGGAGCCGGACCATGACCGAGAAACTCGAAGACATCGTTCAACCGCCGATGACGCCGGCTTCCGTCGCGCAGACGGGTATGACGCTGAACCAGATTGGCGAACTGATCCTGAGGGTTCTTTACGCGCGGAATGAACTGACGGCGCAGGAGCTTGTGCAGGAGATTTGTTTGCCTTACGAGCCGATCGTCAGGGAATCGGTCGAGCGGCTGTTGAAGGAGCAGTTTATCGGCCGGCCGGGTGTGCGCGGCATCGGGGAGATGGGTTTCGTTTACGCGCTGACGCAAAGCGGCGTGGCCCGGGCGCGGGATCTGACGAACTTCAACAGCTATGCCGGTCCCGCGCCGGTGACGCTGGCGGAGTATCGCGCTGTCGTGGAAAGACAGTCGCGCGCCAGGCGTCCGGTGGACGCGGCAAAACTCCGCCAGGCGCTTCAGCACATGGTGGTGAGCGACGAGTTGCTGGAAGAGCTTGGTCCAGCAGCCAACAGTGGCCGCTCGATCTTCCTCTATGGACCGCCGGGCAACGGCAAAACCCTGCTGGCCGAGGCGCTCAGTTGCGCACAAGACTACGAGGTCTTTGTGCCGCACGCCATCCAGGTCGAGGGCCACATCGTGCGGGTTTTCGATCCGCTTGATCACGAGCCGGTTCCCAACGGCCGGAACGGCGAGTCGCGCCCGCAGCCACGCGTCGGCGAGCCGGACCATCGCTGGGTGCGTTGCAGACCGCCGATGATCGTGGTCGGCGGCGAGTTGACGCTGGACATGCTGGAGTTGCTCTACGATGCGAAATCTAAGACCTACGAAGCGCCAATGCAGGTTAAGGCTAACAACGGCACGTTCATCATTGACGACTTCGGCCGCCAACGTTTGCAACCAAGCGAACTCCTGAATCGCTGGATGGTGCCGCTGGAGAAACGGGTGGATTATCTGCCGCTGATGCGCGGCAAGAAGGTGGAGTTCCCGTTTGACGTAATGATTGTGTTCTCGACGAACCTCGCGCCGAAAGACCTCGTGGATGAAGCGTTTCTGCGGCGCATCCGGCACAAGGTCAAGGTGGACAATCCCACGCCGCAGCAGTTTCGCGAGATTTTCGAGCGTGTGTGCCAGAGCCGCAAGGTGGAGTTCAGCGAGGCGGGCTTCTCCTATCTCATTGCCGAGCACTACGAGAAGGCCGGCCGCCCTTTCCGTGCTGTGCAACCGCGGGATTTGATTGAGCAGATTATCGAGATCGCGCTGTATCGGAACACCAAGCCCGCGCTGGAGCCGGATCTGATAGACCGCGCATGCCGCTCCTACTTCGTGAGCC
The DNA here is from genome assembly GCA_026397915.1 of Verrucomicrobiota bacterium. Classification (GTDB taxonomy): domain Bacteria; phylum Verrucomicrobiota; class Verrucomicrobiia; order CAIQCK01; family CAIQCK01; genus CAIQCK01. Next base: position 44,263 of record JAPLTX010000032.1, on the reverse strand, counting down.
TTCAGTGAGCGAGCCGTTGCCGCGCCCAAGCCAGGGCCTCGTCGCGGGTGCAGAGTTTCTCCTCGAGTTGCAACTCACGGGCTTCGCGCAGGAGCGCTCCCATGTCCGCGCCGGGCTTCATTCCCATCGCCTGCAGGTCGTTGCCGTTTAGCAACGGCGGCGGCGCAGCGACGGCAGGCGGAATCTCGATGACCACGTTCTTCAGGAACTCGAAGTTCGTCAGGTCGCCGTGGCTGCTAAAGCAGTCGAGCCGATGCAGTTCCAGTTCATCGGCGAACGTCGGCCGCGACAGCAAGCGCTTCAGCTTTGACTTCCGCATCTCGGTGGCGTGGCGGAACGTCATGTGGTTCTCCACACAGGCAACGATTTGACCGATCTGGTCGTTTGGAAACCGCAGCCGACGCAAAATCGTCTCCGCTATTGGTCCGCCGACAACGTCGTGCTCGTTGAACCGGATGCGGTCCGGCGCGCGCAGGAACGTCGGCGGCTTGCCGACATCATGGAGCAGCGTGGCGAACGCGAGGGTCAGCGACGGTTCACGCAGGCCGTCCATCATCAGGCAGGTGTGGACAAAGACGTCGCCTTCAGGGTGAAACTGCGGCGGCTGTTCGCAGCCTTTCATCGCCGCGACTTCCGGCAGGACGATGGCCAGCAACCAACTACTGTCGAGCAGGCGTAGCCCGCAGCCGGCGTTGGGGCAGGTGAAAATCTTGATCAACTCGTCACGGATGCGCTCGGCGCTGACGATGGAGACTTGCGGTGCCATTCGTTGGATGGCGCGGAATGTCTCCGGCTCGATGTCGTAGCCGAGATTGCTGGCAAAGCGCACGGCGCGCAACATCCGCAACTTGTCCTCGGTGAACCGCGCGGTCGCGTCGCCGATGCACCGCACTACGCGCCGCTCAATGTCCGCGCGCCCGCCAACGTAGTCCAGCACGCGCTCTTCGATGGGGTCGTAGAAGAGGCCATTCATCGTGAAGTCGCGGCGCTGGGCGTCGGCTTCCGGCGTGGAGAATGTCACGGAAGTCGGCCGGCGGCCGTCCTCGTAGGCGTTGTCGCTGCGGAACGTCGCCACCTCAAACGTCACACCCTCCCGCAGCACCAGCACGACGCCGAATTGCGCGCCCACCTCGAACGTCTTGCGGAAAAGCGCGCGCACTTGTTCCGGCTTGGCGTTCGTGACCACGTCGTAATCGTGCGGCGGCACGCCGCGCAGCATGTCGCGCACGCAGCCGCCGGCAAACAGCGCCGTGTGGCCTGCCGCCCGCAGCGTGCGCACAATGTCGAGCGCGAGTTGGCGTTTGTCGGTCATTGCAGCGCACTATAAGGCGGGCGCTGACTGGCTACAAGAAGATGGACAGGAGGAGCTATTCTTCCGGCGCGGCCTCGATCTGCGCCACGCTGGGATGCGTGCGCTCGAAGAAGAGATAGACCACGCCACCGATGATGCTGAAGAACAGCGACACCGCGAAGCCCAGCAGCGACAGCAGCAACGCTTTCTCGTTCCGCACGCCGCCCGCCGCGAACGCGGCCACGAACAACCCTTCGCGCACGCCCAGCCCGTTGATGGTGATCGGCACCGCGGCGATGCAGTTGATCGCGGGCACCATCACAAAATAGAAACCGAGATGGACCTCAATGCCCAGACTCTTCCCGAAGCAGATGGCGCTGAAGATGAGCGAGACGTGCGTGACCAGCGCCAGCAGGAACGTCTTAATGAGCGCGGGTTTGTGCGCCGCATAAGCTTGGTAGGCGCCGATCATCTTTTTGACGTTCTCGCGGATGGCGGCGAACTGATCGGACCAGCGGTCGAGTCGTTCCTCACTGAACAGTTTCTTCCAGCTCTGGCGCTTTACGCCGCGGTGAAAGACCCGCTCGCGCCATTCGTGCAGGAACTTCCCCAGCCCCGGCCAAAAGCCGACGAACAAGCAGAGCAACAGCACGCCCAGGATGCTCATCACGCTCACCGCCATCGGCCGCAACTGTTCGTTACCGAACAGCAGCCGCAGATTCGCCAGCATCATCACTGCCGCCACCGCGAACAACCCGATCAGTCCGATCAGCCGGTCAATGACGATCGTCATCACGGCTTCCGCCTTCTTGTGATGCGTCTCCTGCGCCGCGTAGTAAGCCTTCACCACGTCGCCGCCCGTGGAGCCGAGCATGAAGGAGTTGAAGAAATGGCCGATGAAGAACAGCTCCATCGCGCGCCAGAAACTCAACTCGATGTGCTGCACGCGCAGGATGATCTGCCAGCGCTCGATGTTCACGAAGATAATCAGCGTGAACAAGGCGATCCCACCGAGCAACCAGAGCGGATCGGGGGAGGTGAGGTCGTGCCAGAGCTTGGCCGCGCCCACCGTCCACGGATGCTCCGGGCTTTCCTTTGCAAAGATGCCTTTGAAAATGAAATACAGGATGCCGATGCTCACCGCGCATCGCAGGAGGATGCCAAGATGTTTTTTCATGCAGGCCGGCGTCCCATAGGTTCCTCACAATAAAAGCCCCGTCCGCAGAGTCAAGGCCGGAGTCCGGCGGACCTGCGCCATCTGCCTCAGGTGGCGAAACGGGTTTGTCCGATGCCTGCCGCGCTATGCTACGCGATCCGGCATTGGGTGATGTCGCTCCACGGGCCCCAGCCGTTCGTCCCGAACGCGGCCATGCGGAAGTAATACATCGTGCCGGGCGTCAGGCCGGGAATGGTGAAGCTGCTCTTGGTGCCTTCGTAACCGAGCGTCCACGGGCCGTCTTGGCTCACGGAGTGTTCCCCCTTGTAGCTGCGCGCGCCGTCCACCTTGTGGCATTGGCCGTCGGCGTGGCCTTCGTGGTCGCCCCGCGTAACGACGAAGCTCGCGGGCTTCGGCAGCTTGCCCACGGACTGTTTGGGGGCCTTGATGGGCAGCCCGGCGGATTCGAGCATGGCGCGATTCCCGTTGGCGACGCTCTCGCAATCCGTCTTCGCGCCGCGCAACTCTGTCTTGATGCCTTCCAGCGCCGTCTCCACGGCAACGCGCGCCAGGTTGACGAGCGACTGCTTCGCAGCCAGGTCATTCACGGCTGTATCATAGACGGCGACGCTCGCGCCTAATCCTGCCGCCCGCGCCGCGCCATTGGGGAAGTGACTGTTGTTGGTCAGGCCCGCCTTGACCTCAATGGCCAGCGTGCGGATTTCATCGGGGATTCTATCGTCGAGCTTCAGCGCTACCTCGGCCATCTTGCCTTTCCGTCCATCTTCTGCTGGCGCGATTGCCGGCTCATACTTCGCTGCCCCGCAGCCGGGTTCCCATGGAGCGCCATAAGAATGTGAACCTTGGTTTTCGTGAGATTGGCCCTTCCATATCCGATTGCAAGTCCTATTCTTCGCGAGGCGTTTTGACGCCTTTGCTGAACGAAGTCACGGTCTCCCGCCGAAAGAAGTGACGATCCTCGCGCCGAGAGTCGCGTCCCCCAGCGCGAAGGTCATCACCTTTGGCGCAAGGGTCACTACCTCCGGCGGAAAAGTCTCTACTCCCGGTGAAAAGGTCACGACCTTTAGCGCGAGAGTCACTACCTCTGGTGAAACAGTCTCTACCTCCGACGAAAACGTCACGACCCTTGGCGCGAGGATCATGACTTGCGGCGCGAAGGTCTCTACCTCCATCGAAAAGGTCTCTACTCCCAATAAAAAGGTCTCGACCTTTGTCGCGAGGGTCACGACCTCCGCTGAAAAGGTCACAACCTCCGGCAAAAAGATCACTACCTTTTTGAAAAAGGAGGTGATCTTTTCTCAGGGAGGACACATTTTTTAGCCCAAGGAGGTGACCTTTCCCTCCGGACCATCGAGCTTTTCCGTCGGAAAGGTCACTCATCCAGCCGGTTACACTGGTTTTTCACGAAAACACCTGTTTTGTTCAAAAACAGCCACCAAGCGCCCGTTTTATCGCCGTCTTTGAGCCCAAGCTTCGCCAGTTGGGAACCCCAAACCGTTGCGTGCCGCTCACCGACCGCCGCAATAGAACGAAAATCGCTTGTCGCCGCCAGTGCAGGCTGGGATGATACTAGGAGAATAAGCAAGGAATCTGATGGCAGAACACGTTCCATATGCCGATAGGCTGAAGGCCGAAACCGATGCTATCATTCGCCTTTGGAAAGAGCGGCGGTGGCTTGCGATAGCGGCTCTTGGCATTCTTGTTTTGTATTCGGCCTACTCAACCTGCGGTTGGATTTGGGGTGCGGCTAAAATTCAAGGTCTGCAATCTGAGAACCGAGAACTTCAACGCGATAAACAGCAACTCCAATCGCAACTCAATGGAGTTAACATTGCAGTTGCTCCACTCATCGAACGCGCAGGAAAGGAATTTCCAGGCGAAGAGATCAATAAATCTCTGAAGAAGATCGTTGATCGACTAGAAAAACAAAATCCTCTAATGCAGCCAATCGCGAGCGCAAGTGCCACTGTTGATCTCAGAATCAAGTCCAGCGATGGCGTTAACGCGCATTTTATGGATCAAGGTGGATACGCCGTATTTGGAAATGGCAACACGGCGCTGTTAGAGACTGCTAGTCACGAATCTTGGGGACGGCAAACTGGGAAAGGAGAGGTTCAATATCATGGCACTTTTGCCATGCCAGCTAATTGCCCAGCCGTCGGAAAACCTATTCAATTTCTCAAGCAGGCTGGCTATATCCAGACGGAATTCTTCGCGATGCCCACAAACAGTGTTGTGTTAGGAGGAGAAGTTGCTCTTGTCATTAACGGTAATGTTCGATTGAACTTCACGATTCCAGAACAACAAAGCAATGAGCGCCGAGTCTTTAATCGAAACCTAGGGATTGGCTTGAAGGCGCTTTCATCGGAATAAGGAGCAGGGTCTAGTCGTCGCTCGACTCCGCTTGTCATCGCGCGCTGGGGGCCTATACTCGGCGGCACATGAGTAGTCGCGCGGAATTTGTTCATCTACATCAACACACGGAGTTCAGCCTGCTGGACTCGGCGTGCGGCGTGGAGGCGGTGGCGCATCGGGCGCACGAGCTTCACATGCCGGCGGTAGCGATCACCGATCATGGGAACATGTTCGGGGTGATTGATTTTTACAAGGCAGCCGAGAAGAACGGGGTGAAGCCGATCGTGGGCTGCGAGGCGTATGTGGCACCGGGCAGTCGGCTGGACAAGCAGGCGGTGAACGCGCGCGAGGCGGCAAACCACCTGATCCTGCTCGCACGCGACCAGACCGGTTACAGTAATCTCATCAAGCTGGTGACCGCCGCCCATCTGGAAGGTTTCTACTACAAACCGCGCATAGACAAAGAACTGTTGGCGCAGCACTGCAAAGGGTTGATCGGGCTGTCGAGTTGCCTGAAGGGCGAGGTGCCGCAGAAGCTCGTCGAAGATCAACCGAAGCTGGCGCGCGAGGCGGCGGACCGGTTCCGCCAGATATTCGAGCCGGACTGTTTCTACCTGGAGTTGCAGGATCACGGTCTCGATCAGCAGCGGAAGGCGAACCGCGGTTTGCGCGAGTTGGCGCGGGAACTGGGGCTGCCGTTGGTCGCCACCAACGACGTCCATTACCTGAAGCCAGAACACTCTCATGCGCATGATTGCCTCATCTGCATCGGCACGCAGACCACACTGGCTGACGAGCGGCGGATGCGTTACGCGAGCGATCAGTTTTACATGAAGTCGGCCGAGGAGATGGTCAAGCTGTTTGCCGAGGTGCCGGAGGCGGTTCGGAATACGATGCGCATCGCGGAGCAATGCAACCTGCGGATCGGATTCGGAGAGAACCGCTACCCGGTCTTCGAGGCGCCGGCCGGTTTCACGCGCGAGGACTATCTGCGGCATCTTTGCCATGAAGGCGTGAAGCGACGCTATGGATTTGACGCGGCGACTGGCGCGACGACGCCGGAGCAGCGCAAGATTGTCGCCCGGATGCAGGCGGAGTTGAAGATCATTGAGAAGACCGGCTTCGTTAGTTATTTCCTCATCGTCGGCGATTTCGTGAATTACGCCAAGCAGCGCGGCATTCCCGTCGGTTGCCGCGGCTCGGCGGCCGGCTCGCTCGTGACCTACCTGCTCGACATCAGCGCGGTGGATCCGCTGCGCTACGGGCTGCTGTTCGAGCGGTTCCTGAACCCGGAGCGCATCAGCCCGCCGGATATTGACATTGACCTAAGCGATGCCCGGCGCGGCGAGGTGATCGAATACGTCCGCAACAAATACGGCGAGCACAGCGTCGCGCAGATCGTCACGTTCGGCACGCTTGGCGCAAAGTCCGTGGTCCGCGACGTGGCGCGTGTGATGGGGTTGCCTTACGGCGACGGCGACCGCGTGGCGCGGATGATTCCGCCCGACCTGAACATGACGCTGCACAAGGCGTTGCAGGTGAGTGCGGAACTGAAAGATGCCCACGACAACGAGCCGCAGGTGCGCGAGATCATCGAGGCGGCCGTGGTGCTCGAAGGCTTGTCCCGAAACAGTTCGACTCACGCGGCTGGCGTTGTCATCGGCGCGCAGCCGCTCAGTGAGATTATCCCGCTCACGCGCGACCAAAACGGCGCGATCATCACGCAGTATTCGATGGGCCCGCTGGGCGAGCTGGGGTTGTTGAAGATGGACTTCCTCGGCTTGCGGACGCTCACGGTGATTGCGGACGCCGTGCAACGAGTGCGCGAAACACGGGGCGTCGCGCTCGACATCGAACATGTGCCACTCGACGACAAGCCGACCTACGAACTGCTCAACCGCGGTGACACCGTTGGTGTGTTCCAGCTTGAATCGAGCGGGATGCGCGACTTGTGCCGAAAGTTCGTCATCGAGCGGCTGGAACACATCATCGCCCTCATCGCGCTTTATCGGCCTGGCCCGATGGAGCTGATCCCGTCCTTCATTGCGCGCAAAGCTGGCAGCGAGGAGATCATCTACGAACATTCGCTGCTGGAGGAGATTTGCCGTGAAACCTACGGCATCATGATCTATCAGGAGCAGGTGATGCAGGCGGCGCAGGCGCTTGGTGGTTACACACTCGGTGGCGCGGACTTGCTGCGCCGCGCGATGAGCAAGAAGAAGCCGGAAGAGATGGCGAAGCAGCGGGAGAAGTTCGTCAAGGGCGCCAACGAGAAGAACCAGATTCCAAAAGCGAAAGCGGAGAAAATCTTCGACCTGCTCGACAAGTTTTCGGGCTACGGCTTCAATAAATCCCACGCTGCTGCCTACGGACTCATTGCTTACCAGACCGCCTATTTGAAGGCGAACTATCCGGTCGAGTTCATGGCCGCGCTGCTCTCCAGTGAAATCGGCAACCAGGACAAGCTGGTTGTGTTCACTAGCGAGGCGCGCGAGATGGGCATTGAGGTTCTGCCGCCCGACGTGAATACCAGTCCGCTGAAGTTTGGCGTCACACCGGCTGAGAACGACTCCGCGTCGGGTAAACTCCGCTTCGGCCTTGCCGCGATCAAGGGCGTCGGCGAGATCGCTGTCGAGGCAATCATTGCCGCGCGTGAGCGAGGCGGGGCGTTCAAGAGCCTTTTTGAGTTTTGCGAGCATGTGGACACCCGAGCCTGCAACCGCAAGACCATCGAGGCGCTGGTGAAATGCGGCGCGTTCGATTTCACCGGCCTCCCTCGGATGCAACTCTTCGACCAGATTGAACAGGCGCTCGGTCGCGCCGCCTCCGTCCAGCGCGACAAAGCGCAAGGCCAGGTGTCACTCTTCGGCGCGCTCGACAACGAAATCCCGGCGACGACTATCAAGCGCACGAAGCAGGAGAAGTCCACAGAATGGCCGCAGAACCAGTTGCTGGCATTCGAGAAGGAATTGCTTGGCTTTTACCTCTCCGGCCATCCGCTGGCGCAACATGCGAAGCTGTTGGAACGCTACGAACTCCACTCGACCGAGAAGCTGCGCGAACTCGACGATCGTGCACCGACGAGACTTGGGGGCATTGTGGTGGATGTGGTGCAGCGCATTTCATCGAAGACCAACAAGCCGTGGGCGGCGATCACGGTGGAGGATTTGCATGGCACGGTTGAGGTGCTCTGTTTCAATGATGCCTTTGACCAAGCGCGGCCTCATTTCGAGAAAGGCAAGGCCATCTTCGTCATGGGCAACGTGGACAAGCGGGAGGAAAAGCCGAAGATTTTTGGTAGGGAGATCGTCCCGCTGGATGAGGTGATGCGGCGCTACACCAAGCAGGTGCATCTGCGCCTGCACGTCGCGCGCATCAAGCCGGAGCAGCTTGAACAAGTCCGCGACATCGTTAGTCGTCATCCGGGCAACGTGTCGCTGTTCATCTGCTTCATCCTGCCCGGCGGGGAGCTGGTCTTCGCCGATACGCACGACGGTTTCAAGGTGCTGCCGTCCGAAGAGATGGCGAAGGAACTCGAAGCCGTTCTCGGCAAGGACGCCGTCTATTTCAAGCCGGACACATCTGTTCCAAAGCAGGAGAGTGGCAGAGAGCGCTGGCAGAAGCGTGGAGGGGGCGATTAGGCGGGGCAGGGACGCACCAAATCATCCGACAACCAAGTGCGTCGAGTGGTTGGCGATCAGTCACGAAGGCACTTCTTGCTGCGTTGCGGAACCAACTGGCGGAAGAAGCCCGTCACGAAGAAGCCAGTGCGATCAAAGTGCCCGTGCCTCATTCGGCGCGCCATTCCTTGCAGATGTGCCGCCATTCGGCCCCATCGTGTATTGAGAGTTTCAACCTTCACATTTATTTAGACAGGTCCAGTGGTGAATCCATTCAGCGCGGCAAACGAATGCGCCCTTCAGCCGCCTACTGCTTCGGAATGAACAGTTTCTGGCCAATAAAGATGGTTTCGCCCTTGAGGTTGTTGGCCTTCTTGATGGCGTCCACGGTCGTGCTGTAAGCCTTCGCGATGGCGCTGAGCGACTGGCCCTTCTCGATGACGTGCTCGTAGCCTTGCTCCGCGCCACCTGTGGAGGCAGCACCGGCTGCGCCGGGGCTGGCGATGGTCTTCTTGCTAGTGGGGACGCGGCCGGCAGGTGTGCGCTCCCCGCCGGACGAACTCGCACGGCGCGAGATGCCGCCGGCGCTGCCGCCGACCTTCTGAAGTTCGGAGGTGACTTGGTTGATAATGACCTCGGCATCGTGCTTGCGCGCGTTGTCCACGGCATTGATGCGCGAGTCGAGCCGTTGAATCTCCGAGGCGGCAACGCCGCCGCCTGCCGCTGCCGCGGCGATCTGCTGGCGGACCGAGGCGACTTCATGTTGGAGCCGTTCGTAGTTGACCTGCAACGCCTGCACATCGCCGGCGGCTTTGTTGACACGCTCTTCGAGAACACGCATGTCGGCGCGGAGGTTGGTGATCGCCGGATCCTCGACGGTGCCGCGGCGTTGGGTGTAACCGGTGGTTTCACAAGCCACCAGCGCGATGCTAAGGCCGGCGAAAATGAAGGCTGCGGTGCGATAGGGTTTCATGGTGAGTGATAGTAATTCGGTTTACTGCTTCAAAAGTATCCTAAATTCTTGCTCGTCCAGTGTCTTGATACCAAGTTGGCGCGCTTTGTCCAGCTTGGAACCTGCGTCGGTGCCCATGACAACATGGTCCATCTTCCTGCGAAACGGTCTCAAGGGTGTAACAGTTCTTTCCAGAAAGCCTCTGGGATAATATCCGGCTTTCCTTTACGCATCTGGTTTAGCATTGCCGCTTCGATCTTGTTCCCATAGTTCCCGTGTGTCCATGTTGGACTCCCTTTCGCTCCGATCACAAGGACATCCGTTTCGAGTCTCACATCTTCGGTGCATGACCCGCCGAGAGCTACAACTGCCTGTTGGCACTTGCTCCGCGGTCCAAACTCGAATTGGCCTGTGAAACAGAAACACTTGCCCGCCACTGATATGTGTGGAAGGGGGTCGTTGAACGGAGAGCGTTCCTTCAATAGGTCAGTCACGAACGCCTCAAGAGCCTCACGGTTTGGCTTCTGTGGCGTGTTGTCGGTCTTCGTCGGATGGGTTCGTTTTGGTTGTGCTCGTTTCGGCTGCCAGTCATCGGGGATGACAACCTGAGCGAGTCCAGCGCGGTCATGCGGAAGCAACTCTGAGGAAGAATCGTCTTCGTCCCCCGTGCTATAAAGGTAAGCAAGCCAAAGATGTTTGTTCGCGGGGTCGGAACAGAGACGCCAGATTATACCAGAAGCACGACCTTTTGTTGGAGGCGGAACAATCGGAAAGTCAAAGAAACGCAAAAGCTTCAGTTGCCGATTGGTGGGTGGGTCGGAATACCAGGGCGGATGCCACGATGGAAGGTAGGGCTTTAGTTCGTATGTGCGCATAACCTCTCCATCAAAAGAGTTGGCCTTGTGTCGTTCCTTGTTTCGGCGCGGATTTAGCTTTCGGTTTATGGCCGAGCATCTTTACAAACTCCTTCTCAGAGATGATTCTCACACCAAGCTCTCGTGCTTTATCGAGTTTTGATCCGGCGCTTTCACCGGCGAGAACATAGTCGGTGTTCTTGCTCACAGAACCGGTGACGTTGCCGCCGGTGTCGCGGATGAGCGCGGATGCTTGGTCGCGGGAAAGCGTGGGCAGCGTGCCAGTGAGGACGAAGGTTTTGCCAACGAAGGGCTGAATTCCAGACGGATGGAGACCCTTCGGGTGTGCAAGTCCACCTTGCGGCCAAATTTCAAATCCCTGCAAACGACGTAGGGTCTTCTTCCCTGTCGTTGATTCAAAAAAGTCCAAGGTGCTCTTGGCAATAACCGGACCTAGTTCTTCAGGAATTCCGCCTATGCTTAGTCGTTCTCTTGTTTCGAGAATCCTGGAGTTTAATGAAGTTCGTAATGGCCGAAGTCCAATGAATAACTCCCGCAAACGATTCTTCTCCACTGGATCAGAAGCAGTCGCTTCTTCTGTTTTCAGTGTTTCAATCCGCACCGAGAGTTCGTGCGCTTCTTGCTCAAGCTTCTCAAGCTCGGCGCGATTGGCATGGGGGGCTTGTTTCAGTTGTTTTTCCGGCTTTTCAATCTTGGATCTCACCGCAGTCCATAAGGGACGAAGCCCAACGAGCATCTCGCGCAAACGACTCTTATCCCTTGGGTCGGTAGCTGTCGCTTGCTCTGCTTCCAGCTTCTTAATTCGCGCAGTGATTTCATCACGCTGGAGTAGCGATCGCTCAAGTTGTTTGTTTAACTTGATGCGATTGGCTTCGATGGTTTGTTTTAGACGTTCGTTTTTGTTGCACCGTATATCTAAGCCGCGTCTTATCGCTGACCGGATTTCCTCAGCACGTGTTTGCAACTCATCGAACCCGCGACGTCGTGGGGCTAGTGCTGCTTTTTCGATTGCCTGTTGTTCTTCGATGTTCCGCTGTAATTCCTCATACATCTTCTGACGTTTGTTGCGCTCCTCTGTCTTGGCCGGGTTCTTTCTTGAAGAAGGCTTAATCCAAGCGGCTTCCTTTTCTAGCCGCACCCTTTCCTTTCTGCCGGGCAGAGGGTTGAGTTCTGATTCTGGATTAACCCAGTCGATCTCTCGGCGCAGTTCTTCGAGATCACAAATGCCTTTAAGGAGTTCTGACGAGGCGATGTCTTTCAAGTCCTCGTGCATCTCTGCAACCAAGTGGGCCGTGGTTTCCCCAACATTCGCGATTCCTAAAGCCAGGAGCCAGCGGGAAAGAGGCATGCTTCGTGCTTTTACCAGCGCCTCGACAACCTTGGCGGCGTGTTTGTCGCCGAAGACGCGTGGTTCGTCGTCGGTGCCGAGGTTGAGCTTGGCAAGCTGCTCCTTGGTGAGATCGAAGAGATCGAGCGGTTCGTCCACTAGCCCGCGCTCGACGAGCTTCTCGGCCACGATGCCGCCGAGGGATTCAATGTCGAGCGCCTTGCGTTGGGCGAAGTATTCGACGCGGCGCGTCTTTTGCGCAGGACAGCCGGCGACGTTCTGGCAGCGCCAGGCGACTTCCTCCGCTTCGCCGCCGGAAACCTTTTCCTTCGCAATAGGGCCGCCACATGCGGGACATTTGTGGCCAATGTGAGCGGCAAAGTCGAATTCCTTCGAGTCCTTGGGCCGTTTGGATTTCAGGACTTCGAGGACTTCCGGAATCACCATGCCGGCCTTGCGGATGACGACGCTGTCCCCGATGCGGATGCCTTTGCGGCGGATTTCGTCCTCGTTGTGTAACGTGGCGCGCGAGATGGTCGAGCCTTGGACGAAGACAGGTTCGAGTTCGGCCACGGGCGTGAGCACGCCAGTGCGGCCGACTTGGATGGTGATGTCGCGCAGCACCGTTTCGGCGGGAGTGATCCACGGGATGGGCTTGTGGACGATGGCGTAGGACGGGAATCGCCGATTCTCTGGTTGTGCCTTCTTAATGATATTTTGGTCGGCGAGGCGGTTCACCTTGAGCACGATGCCGTCAATGTCGTAGGGCAACTGGCCGCGAAGGTCGCGCTTCTCGTCATAGTGCGCAACGACTTCGTCGGCATAAACCCGCAGCACTTCCTCCATGTCCTTGCAGAGCCACCATCGGCGCTGCGTGGGCAGGCCAAGCTTCGCCAGCGCCTCCAGCATCTCCGCATGTGTTTCCCACGCGATGCCCTCACACGCACCGACGGCGTAGAACACGACGCTGATCGGCCGCTGTGCGACGAGGCGCGGATGGAGTTGCTTAAGTGTGCCGGCAGTGGCATTACGGGCGTTGGGGAAAGTTTTCTCACCGGCTGCTTCCAGCCTGGCGTTGAGTGCGTCGAAATCTTTCGTGGCGATGTAGGCTTCGCCGCGCACTTCCAGCAACGCGGGCGGGTTCTTCAAGTTCAGTTCCAGAGGGATGGCTCGAACGGTGCGGAGGTTGGCGGTGATGTCGTCGCCTGTCTGGCCGTCGCCGCGCGTAGCGCCAAGCGCGAGCTTCCCGTGGCGGTATTGGATGCCGATGGAAACGCCATCCACCTTTGGTTCCATGACGTATTCCACGCGGTCGCGTTCGAGGTGTTTGCGGATGGTCTTGTTGAACTCCAGCAAGCGAGACAGGGTGTTTCTGTCCTGGAGAACGTTCCGTTTCCCGCGGTCAGGTTCTTCCTTGGCGTCTGGGTGTTCGGCACCTTCGATTTTTTCCAGCGACAGCATCGGCTGGAGATGCTTCACACGGATGAAACCTTCGGTGGGTGCACCGCCGACACGCTGGGTGGGCGAGTTTGGCGCAAGAAGTTCCGGGAACTGTTTCTCCAGTTCCTGCAACTCGCGGAAGAGCTTGTCGTATTCGAAGTCGGTGACAGCCGGCTGCGCGAGCACGTAGTAGCGGTGGTCGTGCTCGCGAATTTGGTCGCGCAGTTCGCGGACTCGTTGCTCGGCTTGGGCGCGCGTCATGTCACCTGACATCGTATGCAGACGCGGCCCGTTGAAAAGCTCTTTCTGGGCGCCAGACTTGGTTACAGCGAGCCGCAGAACGCGCCGGTGATGATGAAGAGCAGGAACATCGTCAGGGCGATGACGATGGTGAAGGGGATGGTCTTGTCCTGAGGCGTGCCCATCAGTTTCGGCAAGCCGAGGTGAAGGATGTAGATGGCGTAGAAGAGCGCGAGCACCAAGAGTTGCCGCAGCATCGGCACGACAAGAAGGATGCCGGCGGCCCACACCGCTACCCAGGCAAATCCCGCCAGCTTCACGGCGTTGGCGAGATTCGGCGTCGAGCGGAAGGTTTGCGCCAGTTGGTTGATGAGAAAGGCGGTGACATACACGCTGCCGAGCCACAGTGCATAGTAGAGCGCGACAAGGCCAACCGCCTTGGAGATGCCGATGGGAATCTGGGCGATGGGCAGTGTGGAGTAAACCGAGATGATCTGGCCAACAAAATGCGCGAGAGCTGGGACAGCGGCTGCGGCGAACAAGTAGCGCGTGTAAACCTCCGCGACCGTCAATTCCTCGCGCCGGATGACTTCCCACTCCTGGTTGGGGTCCATCAGGATGTTCTTAATGCGGGCGACAATCGAGTTCAGGTCTATTTGCATGGTTGGTTCTGTTGACCGCAGACTCTGCCGGACAAGACGGGTGGACGCAAATCCGAAAACATGGCGGAAACCGGCAAATCGGTGCCGGAAATAGTGGAAAATAGTGCTTGCTGGCTTGCGGCTGTTTGGCTAGGTTGCGCGCCCTTTTGGGCGTCTCCGACCGGGTGGCCGGGGATGGTGTAACGGGTAGTTGGCAAGGCTGGAAGCACAAGGAACCTCGCCCACTGCGATGTAGCTGGCAACGAATCGTGACGCAGAGTCGGGATTGAAGGTGTAGCCCGTTGCTGGTCTGACGTAACTTGGTCGGAACGGATGTTGGGGCCGACCAGGTCTGAGGTGTTGTAATGCGGTTCAGACGTATTGCTGTTGTTGTGTTGAGTGTGTTCTTTGCATATCTAGGATCGGAGCGGGTGGCGGATACAGCCACGTCGGTTGGGCGTTGGATGACGGTCACCGCTTACTGTTCCTGCTCAAAGTGCTGTGGACGGCATGCTGCGGGCTATTTTGCCAGCGGCGAGAGGGTGTATTGGGGTGGTGTGGCAGCCGATTGGCGGCTGCTGCCGCCGGGCACGAAGGTCGAGATCGAAGGGTTTAGCGGAGCCTTTCAGGTCGAAGACACCGGCCGTGTGATCAAAGGACCGCGGCTGGACATCTGGATGCCGACTCATCGGGAAGCGAAGGAGTTTGGCTGTCAGAAACTTTGGGTGGCAAGGAACTGCGAATAAAACTTAAGCCGGAGCGGTATGGCTCCTGTTTGAACGCCGTGAGGCCCGCAAGGCTTCGCGGCGTTTGGCTTTGGGAATGTCCTGCTTTGCTGCATTTGCCTTTGCGACGCTTTCGGTTAGACTGCGGGCATTGTGCGCGTGTGCTCGCATTCAATACAATACCTGCTGATTGCTACGGTCGCTGCAGTGATGGGGGCGGAGCCTGCGCCGAAGTTCGCGCCGGGTAAGGCCGCGGTGCTGGAGGAGCGGGAAACCAAGCGTCCGTCGCAGACGTTTCTGTTGAAGACCGACGCGGATTTGGACGCGTTGATGGTGCAGGGGAACCAGCTTGCCGCGACCGGCCAACACGGCGCGGCAATTGAGATTTTTCAAGGCCTGATCGAGAAGGCCGAAGACCGCGTGGTAGCCGTGTCGGGAGAAGATGGGGCGGATGAGTCAACTCGCTTGTTCCTGCCGGCAACCGACGCGGCGCGGCGGGCGTTGCTGGCGGGGTCGAAGGCGTTGCGCGCGGAATACGCGGCGCGATTTGAGGGGCAGGCAGCGGCACAGGTCGAGGTGGCGCTCGCCGCCAATGACACAGCGGTGCTGGCGCGGACCGCGGCCATGTTTCCTGCTACGGTCGCTGCACAGCGTGCGCGTTGGTGGTGCGGGGCGTTGCTGGCAGATGCGGGTGATTTCGCATCTGCGGCGGCGGTTTGGGATGAGTTCCTGGCGCTTCAGCCGACGATGGGCAGCGCGGGCGCGGATTTGCCGCTGACGTTGGCCCAGCAGTCGCTGGCACTGGCTCGCAGCGGACAACTCGCTGGCGCGCGCGGGGCGCTGGCGCGGTTGGAAAAGGAATCGCCAACGGCGCGGCGGCGTATCGGTGGTTCGGAGCAGAGTGTTGTTGAGTGTGCGCGGCGGGCGATTGTGGCGATGGCGACGGTAGAGGGTGATGTGGTCTTCCCCGAAACTTTCGCGCCGACGCCGCAATGGCGGGCACAGACGGACAGCGAGCTTGCGCCGTTCGCGCGCGTGAGCGGAGGTCGCGCGTTTGTGCGGACATTGAAGAGTATCGCTTGTCTGGAGATCGCGACGGGCAAACGACTGTGGGAAATGCCCGCGGCGATGCAGCCGCTTGCTGCACCGTCGTCGCGGGTTCATATAAGCGGAGGCATGTCGGAGCGCGAGGTGGCGGGCCAGCAGCGGTTTGTTGTCGCGGCAGCGCCGGAGATGGTTTGCTTCGTGGAGAATTCGCCCGACGGTGCGGCCAACATTGAGGTGCGAGGTGTGGTCATGTTTGGCGGTCCCGGCCCCGTCATGCCGCAGCCAAGAAAGTTTGCCGGCAGCAGCCAACTGACGGCGCGCGACGCGCGCAGCGGCAGATTGCGCTGGCGGGTCGGCCAGGGTGAGGGACGGGACGAGTTCTCCCGGGTGGCGCGCTGGATCAGTCCGCCAACGATCATTGGCGACCGGGTGTTTATCATCGCATTGCACATCCAGTCGTATCATCTCGTTTGCCTCGACGCGGCCGACGGGAGAAAGGTGTGGCACAAACTGATTTCGCATCGGCTTGAAGGAGGTTTGGGCTGGCAGGGAGGGGTAGAGATGGCGAGCGCGAGCGCGTTGCGAGTAACGGCTGGGCGCATCCTGTGTCTGACGAACGGCGGCGTGTTCGCATGCTTCGACCAACTCACCGGAGAGCCGCGCTGGTTCTGTCAATACACCGCGCTCATGATTTCCGGCGTCAATGTGATGCCGCCGACGAAGCTGGCGGCCGTGAATCCAATTCTCGCTCACGAACGGGTTGCGGTCATCTTGCCAGCCGACACGGATCAGGTGATGGCGTTCGACATCGGCTCAGGCAGGATGTTATGGCGACAGCCGCGCGAGCAACAGCGGTTTCTTGTGGGCGTCGCGTCGGAAGATGCGGACGCCAAAGCGGTGGTGGTTCTTAGTGGCACAAGCGCCGCGGCACGGACCTTGGATGATGGCAAGCCGGTGTGGAATAAACTGCTTGAGGCGGGCGCAGGCCGGCCGGTGCTGCGGCACGGGAAACTTTACGCACTGACGCAAAGCCGGGGCGTAGTGCAGATCGATGCGCAGAGCGGGCGGGAGGTTTGCTCGTCGCCGATCCCGGCGGGTGAATTCCGTCATTTCGCTGAGGGGGACACGTCGTTGATGGCGATCGGCAGCCGCTCGGTGGCGGCGCTGCGAAGTTTCGCCAAGGCGATCGAGGAGATGGCGCGGCACGTGGAATCGGCGCCGGACGATCCGCGTCGCTGGCGGGAGCGTGGCGAGTTGAACTTGCAGTCGGCGCGGATCCCAGAGGCGATTGAAGATTTGACGAAAGCGCGCGCGCTCCAGCAGAAGGCGTGCACCGGTCGCGCGGAGACGGATGCATTGTTGTTCCGGTGCAACATGGAGATGGCGGCGCGCGACTCCGGCAAGTCGCTGGCGTGGCTGGAGCGCGCGGGCGCGTATACGACCACGGCAGTCGCGCGCAGCGAACGCTGGTTGCGAATAGCGGACGCGCAAGAGACGCGGGGAAATTGGGCAGCGGCTCGCGAGGCGCTTCAGCAAATACTGGATCACGAGACAGGTGCGTGGCTGGACGTGCCAGGGAGCAGCGAGCCGTCCGGTGCGCGGCTGGTGGGCGGGCGTGTGTTGAATCGCTCGGTGGCGGCGCAGCGGCTGGAGCGACTGGTGGAGGCGCACGGGCGGGGTGTTGCAGTTCGCGTTGAGACAACCGCACGCCGGCGGCTGACGGAGGCAATTAAGCATCGCGACGCGCGCGGGTTGGCAGAAATCGTTGTGTCGTATCCGGTAGGCGAGGCGCATGAGCAGGCGTGGCTGGCGTTAGCGGCACAGGAGTTTTTGGCGCGTGAGTTCGACGAGACAGCGGAAACACTTCTGTGGTTACTGCGAGCTGAACCGGCTGCGGCGCGGCGTGGCGACGCAGCGCTTGGCGTGACGCTGGCGGGTGTTCGCGCGGGGCGCGGCAGCCTGGCCAGGCATGGGCTGGCTTTGATGGAGGCGTTGACGCCGAAAGCGCGGCTGAGTTTTGGTGGTGTCACTGGGACGGCGGCGACGCTGCGACGAACGTTGTCACAGCAGGCACCGTCTGCTGAGGCGGCGCGCGAAGTGGGGCAGGGGAATGAAGAGGATCGTAAGCCAGGACGGGAAATTGGGTTGTTGCGGGGTGCGGATGATCTGGCAGGTGGACGGCTGTTCATCGAAAATCGCAAGCTCGTGCGCGTCGCGCCGGATGGAGCGCGGGTGATGTGGACTTCGATGGAGGTGGTGGAAAAGAGAGGCCGGTCGGATTCACCGCCTGTGGCGGGCGTGTTGCTGGACACGGTCCTGTTGTTTCGCGGCAGTCAGGCGGTGGCGCTTGACGCCGATACGGGCAAACTGCTCTGGCAGGAACATGGCGTGCGACTTGAAAACCTGCCGGACGTCCGGGGAAGCGAGGTGTTACAGAGGATGGTGGCGCTGGTCATTGCGTCGGGCCGTTCGCCAACGCCGGGTTGGCGGATGATGTTCGTGGCCGGGAATCAACTCTTTCGCGTGAAAACGTCGGGAGAGATCGCGTTGTTGTCGCCCCGCAGCGGAAAAGCAGTTTGGTCGGTTCGGTTGCCAGAGGCGGTGGGTGTTTGGGCTGCTGCGACGGTGCGCGAATCCGGCAGTTACGTTGCGCTGGTGGCAGGAGGCGGTGGAAGCGCGACGGAGTTTCGCGTAGCGGTGCTGGACGCGATGCGAGGACGCTTGCTGGCACTGTGGGATGTGCCGAAGGACCGGCCGGACTTCGCAATTAGGGCGGACGGGCGGGTGCAACTGGTTGAGAGCGAGGAATCGAAGAGCGCCACCCAGAAGTAGGAAGCCGGGCAGGGAGAAGCAGAAGGTTCTGATTTGCTACGGGGTTGCTGGCTGAATCTGGATGCGAACCTTGAACTCGCCGCTGCCGTAAGTGCTGCCGCTGTCATGCGTAGCGATGCCGAGAAATAGCTCGCCGTCGGTCTCGACCTTGTCGTTGTAACGCTCGCCAACCTTGAACATCGGGCCGCCGGCGTTAATGCGGCCGAGGAGCGAACCGATCTGAAAGTTCTCGTTCCAGGCGCCGTAGTTTGAGCTGCCTTCCGGGGTGAACTGCGTGCCGCCATAGTTGCGATAGCTGACCGTGCCGTTGGCGTTGATGACGAGGCGGTCGCCTCGTTTGACGCGCACGCCAGTGGCGATCATCTTGCCGGCAGTAGCGCGGGCGGGAACAGACACCGTGCGCGAGATCTTCTGCGGTTCGGCCAGCGACATGACGGCGAGGTCTTTCTTCACCACCTTGAGTGGGCCGAATTTGGTGGCGATGGCCAGTGTCTCAAACTTCACTGCACCCACGATCGTAAACGTCGGTGTCGTTATCTCGTCGTCTTCGCAGGGGATATCGGCCTCATCATCCAATGCGCCGATCTCGTCAATGAGCTTGTTGGCGCGCTCCTTCACCTCTTGGTCGTCGGAAAATGACGCCTTGCGCAGCTCGGTGTAGGCCATCCGGCCGAGCTTGGCGAGTTCGACGGTCGCCGTGTCGCGCGCAGCGAAATCCTTGCTGCCGAGGTTGGTGATGAACTTGTCTATCTTGGTCTTCAATTCGCGGTCGGACTTCTTGCCGATGCGGATTCTTACCACGTCATCCAACGGAACGGTCAAGACGCCGTAAACCGTCGCGACCTCGACGTTCTTGATCTCCAGCTTGCCAACAATCTGTGTGCCGTCGCGCAACGTAAAATGCGCGGCGTCGGCGCGTTTGATGACAAGAGAGGTGGCGGGTGTGGCGGCGTGGGCGGCACAACAGAAACCGATGATCAACACCGCCGGTAGGGTGGAGGACAGAAACTGGTTCATCGGCGCCATCATAGCCGCTGCACGGCACAAATCAAGCGACCTTCTGACTCGCGGCTTTGTTCCCCGGCTGGTTCTGGTAAGATGCGCCGGCGGGGAGGACCATGGAGGGAACGGGCCTGAGGAGGGCACCCGATGGTCCCTGGCCCCGCCGGCTAAGTCTTCAGCTGCTGGCGAAGCGCACTCAGCGCGCCGCCAGCAAGATACTATGAGCTGGCGGCGGTGGGTGACGTTGACGCAATGCCGGACGACGTCATCTGGCTTTGGACGTTGTCGAAGGTGCTCGTGGTCTGCGTGCCCACGGCCTTCACGACCAGGATGGCAACAATGGCGATCAACGCCAGCACCAATCCATACTCCACCAGTGATTGCCCGCTCTTCCTTGCTCTCCGAATCAGTGTTTTCATCGCTACGTATCTTTCCTTTCGCTGTTGACGCTTTTGCGCGGGGTTGTGAACTTGCTTGAAGTGCGCTCTCGGCTCACGTGGCGCACACTATGTTATGGGATCGAACCTGTAACGTCGGGAAGATGAGGAAGAGTAATCGGGAATTTCCTGACAGGAAAATATCCGACGGAAACGGAATTCAACAGAATCGTTGAGTCAGCTGCATCGCCACGGCGGGGATGCGGTAGAGTGTCATTCAGTGCTTGATCGGCTCGATTTCGCGGCCGGCGCGTGTAGGGGAAGTAACACCGGTGTGGCGGACCAGCAACGGTTGTTCCAATGTGTTGAGTTGGATGAAAAGCAGCTTGCCACTGAACTCGATGGTTCCGAATCGTCCCGCGCTGATTCGCTTTGGCAGCGGTCGTGTGCCGGTGACGCTCTCGGCTCGCAGATCGTTGACGTAAAGGTGGACGCCTGCGCGCGTGAATATCCGTAGCGCGCAGACTTCTGTCCGCCGAAGCACGCGGTTGTCTGTATCGGTCACGACGAGGCGCTGCGCCGCGATGTCTGGCGTGTCTCTCGGCAATGCTGGCAGCAGGATGTTTTCGATCACCTGCGGGGCGGGGCCGCGGCGGCGAATGACGGTGCATGGCGCGGGATCAATCTTTTGGAAGCCCGGCGAGAACCAGGCTTGTCGCGGGCTGAGCGGATCGTGCGGTGCTCGTTGCCACCCGCGCAGCAACTCGACTTCCACGTCGCTGTCCACGGGGTAGATCGCCAGGTTGGGGCGGTTTGCATTGGCGCTGAAACAGACTTTGGTCTGGTCGTGAATCTCGACGTTGTTTGGCGGCAACCAGTGAAATAATGCCTCGTAGGTGTGTTCGCCGCTTCCGCTCAACACGTCGTGCACGATCCAGTAATCCGGCTTCGCGAAGAAAATCTCTCGCCGTTGCGTCACGCTCCGCATGCTCTGCGGTCCCCATCCGTCATCATAGACGCCCGAAACAAAATCAAAAACGTCGTTGGTGATCCAGTTGCCTTCGAGCGGTTGCTTTGCGACCCAGGACGCTGCGCGCGCGCGACGGTTCTGGCCAAGGCCGTCCACGAGCAGTGTGTTGTGTGTGGTCGTGCTGGCGAAGTAGTCACGCCAGAAGCCGGGCGAGTTGCTGTAGACGCCCATCTCATCCAGCATGTGACTGCCGAAGCCGTATAGCACGAAGCTCAGCTTGTCTTCGTGCTGATGTTCCGTGCCGAACGGTCCCGCGCGAAACGCCAGCGCTAGGTCCGTCCGATGCCATCCCGCGCCGGGCGGAATGCGCTCGTTGTAGGCGTGAGCTGTGACGTTCGTGCGGCCCTGCGCGTGCATGACATAGATGCCGGCCCATGGTGCGGCGGTGGAGGCCAAGGGGGGCGGTTCGCCTTCGCCGCCGAGGGTGATGATGTAGCGCAACTGTTCGCGACGGCGCTCGCCTTTCTCTGGCGGATAAAACGGCAGCGTTCGCAGTAGTTCGGGCGCGACATACGCCGGTGCCCAAGTGTCGCCGAAAGCTGGCACGGTGCCGTCTGGCAGCGCGATGCCGGCCAGATATTCGGTCGCCCGCGCCAGTGCGTCGCGAACGGTGTAGCGTAACGGTGCGCCGTTGGCCGAGGCGAGCGCGATCATGTTTCGCAGCGACGCGATGGCAACGCTCTGATAGCCCGGCGCGAGTTCCTTTAACGCGCCGTCAGGATAAATCTCGTCGGCGATAAACCGGTCCGTCTCGTCGAGCGCCCACTGCCGCCAACGGGCCGCATCGCGAAGTTCCGGGAAACAGGTTGCGACGGCATGAACCGCTTCGAGCTGGACTAGACGGCGGTTCACCTCGTCGGGATTGCGGATGGTGAAACGCACCTTCTGGACGAGCGCCTTGAAGAACGCGGCGAGGGTGTCGGGCGTCACAGAAGGCGACTGGAGAAAGTAGTTCAGTCCGTAGATCCACATTGGTATCGAGTAAGCCGCCGTGAGCCGACGCCACGGGGATGGCGTGGCCCGTTCGTTGAACACCGAGGCAGCCGGATTGCGCGCGGTCCAGTCGCGGGCCTGCGCGGCCCACTCGCGCGCGCATTGTTCGTCGCTGGTGGCCCAGTAGGCGGGGCCGAGGATGTCGCGCCACCAGGTGAAGCGGTTGATGTAGAGCACGAGCGGCACCTGATAATCCGGCATGCCATCCGGCAGCTTGGACGGGAGGTATTGCCAGTCAATCGGCCCTTCAAAGCGGACGCTCGCGCTCGCGCTCTTGAATTGGTGCGCGAGGATTGCCTCAGCGGCTTGCAACAGCGCGGCGGGCGGTGCGTTGGTTTGTTGCGCGGGTTTCTCCCACCAGTTCAGGAACCACATTGGGGAGCGGCGCTGCCGGAAATGCGCCAGCAGCGCGCTCTTCGCGACGGGAAAATCCTTCGTGTTAACAGCGGCCTTGACGGCGGCGAGGTTCGGCTGATCCAATGCGAAGGCTTCAAACAGTTCGCGATCGTTCTCGATCGGCACACGTGGCACTAGCTCTTGTGGAGACAAGGCAGCGGCGGCGACAACGCTTGCGAGCCAGATGACGGCGAGGGGCGTGTGTTTCATGTGCGGCGGATGCTACCGCCGGAACTCGACGACCGTCAACGAGTGGGGTGAAGCCGCGAGCCGGTAGGTATCAAGGCCCTTGGTCAGTTTTCGCGTGCGCGGCGTCAGGGCCAGCGGATTCTCAAAGTCGCGCTTCTGCGCCGGGGTGTTGCCGTTGAGCGTCCACTCTTCGGCAGCGTGTGGCTTCCATTTTCCGAAATCGAGGGCCAGACTGAAATCGCGCTTCAAATCGCGGTTCAGGACAGCGACGCTATATTTCGAGCCGGTGCTGCTGCGAACGGCCAGCACATCGAGCGAAGGACTATCGCACGCAGCGGTGACGTTCTTGCCGAGCATCCGTTGGCGGTAGGTGGCCAGCACGTCGCCGAGCGGCGTCAGAAACGCGCGGCCCTTGTCATACTGGATGGCACCGCCCGCCCAGCCGTTGATCA
Source organism: Verrucomicrobiota bacterium (assembly GCA_026397915.1). Lineage (GTDB taxonomy): Bacteria > Verrucomicrobiota > Verrucomicrobiia > CAIQCK01 > CAIQCK01 > CAIQCK01. The sequence continues at coordinate 21,302 of JAPLTX010000032.1, read as the reverse complement.
AGTCTGACGAACACGCGTAGTCCACAAACCCATCCTGCCGCGCGAGCATGTGGATCATCCCCGCGCCGAACAACGCTGCGGCCTTGGACCAGTGATGGAAGCCTTTGCCCATGAGATTCCATTCGTTCAACGTCACGCGGATGTTGCGCCCCGGACACTCCGTCTTGATCAGTTCCTTCAAGTCGCGCAGGAACTTCTCGTAGCGGAGCGGCTCGGCCATCAGCCCGTCGAAATCACTGTGATTGGTGTAAAGATGTTGCGCTAGGTAATCAATCTGCCCGCCAACCATCTTTAGCACCGTGCGGTCCCAGTTAAGGTCGTGCCCGACAGCAATGAACTTGATGTTCTTGTCAGCCTCCTTCATTGCGTTGATGTAATCCAGGCAGTTGCGCGCGTAAGTGGCGGCGTCGGTATGGCCGACCTCCCAGTTACCGTAGATCTCGTTGCCGAGTTCCCAATACTTTACCTTGTGACCGCGCCGTCTGCAGTAGCGCACCCACTCTGCCGCTTCCTTCGCTGTCGCTCCGTTGCCGCTCACGTTTACGCAAATGACCGGCTCGGCGTGCAGCGCGCGGCAGGCCGAGATGAACTCGTCGGTCCCGAAGTCGTTCGACTCCACTGGACCTTTCGGCCACGCCATGTTTGGCCGGGCGGGCCGGTCGTTGCGCGGGCCGATGCCATCGCGCCAGTGATACGTCTGTGCGAAGTTGCCGCCTGGCCATCGCAGCCAGGTCGGGCTGAGCTGTTTCAGCAGCGGCAGCACGGCGGGATTGATGCCCGCGGTCGTCGCGGTGGGCACCAGTGTTGGCGCGCCGATTACAAACGTGCCGTGGCCGCGCACGATGAACCGCATCGTGCCGGGTGCGGTGTTGGCCGGCGCGACGAGCGCCTGTGTGGCGAAGCGGCCCTTGATGCGCGGCACGCGGGCCTTGCCCCGCTCCAGCACACGCTCGCCGTGCATGAACGCAAACTCGATCTCGCCGCTGAACCGCTCGGTGTTGACGAAGGCCGTGCCGCGGTAGCGTTTGCCAGGCACGGCGTAGATGCCTGTTAAGTCAACGCCCACGGCATCGCCGCCGGGACTCAGATAAACAGAATTGTTGGTGCGCGTGACCTTGGATGGATCGCCTTGCACGCGCCAAAACCTGCCGAGCGGCGAGTCGGGCGTGGCCGGGTCGCCAAACTTCCGATCCGGCAGTGCCTCGGCCCAGAGTCCGCCTTCAATGCAAGAGTGCATGTGTTCGAGAAACCCGCCGAACAGCTTCGGACTGACCTCGATAGTCGGCTTTGTGACGGTGTCAATCCTGACTGTGACCTCCTCGGCGGCGTGCAGCGGCAACGCGAAACCGAGGATGAGCAGCAGCGTGGAGATGGTTTTCATGCGCAGGGCTGAGTGTAGTCAGCGCGAACGGCGGATTGCAACTCCGGTTCTGAAAAACGGCCATGCTGCCTCTCCGGTCTCAATGACAGCCGGTTCCGGAGACGAAGAAGCCTCAACCCGTAAAGGTTGAGGCTTTTCGGGACGATACAGAACATCAGACCGGCTCGTCCCGCCGGCGGGGGGAGCACGAGCGGCTAGGAGGGGGGGGGGTGCCGCGCGTGTGATGTCCTGCCGAAATGTTCAAGGTGTTCATTCCAAAACTCTCTTTTAGTATTACCACAGGCTGCCTTCCTGCAAGCCATACTTAATGCGCCAAAAGTATCATTGGCAGCGACTCGGCGACAGGGGCGTGCTGAGCTGACCAACGATGTAGTGGAGCATACAACCGGCGCAGGCTATGCTTCACGCTCAACAGCAACAACCGAGGTTGAATTCATGAACATCAACGCGAATGTGGGCAAGAGTGTTGGAACATGGTTGGCGATGCAGATGATTCTGTTAGCAGCGGTGGCTGCAGCGCAGCAGGCGGAGGGGTGGAGGCCGTTGTTCAACGGCAAAGACCTTTCCGGCTGGATGGTGAAGTGCCAGGCGGCCGATAGGGAGAAGACGTTTTGGACAGTGGCGGACGGCACGATTCAGTGCGACTCGGTCGGGCGTAAGGAGCACAACTACGTCTGGCTGGTCAGCGAGCGGGAGTTCGGCGACTTTGAATTGCGGCTGAAGTTCCAGGCGTTTCGCGATTCGCCAGGCAACAGCGGGTTGCAGTTTCGCAGTCGTTACGACGAAGTCTGGACGGGTGGTTGGCTCGATGGCCCGCAGGTGGACATTCATCCATCCGCCGCCATGTCGTGGCGCACGGGCTTCATCTACGACGAGACGCGCGAGGAGCGCTGCTGGATTTTGCCGAGCCTGAAGAACTCGCGGATGGACCCCGCGCTCAAGCCGGCGCGGCACGAGTTCAAGTATGCCAGCGACGGCGATGGCTGGAACACGCTGACACTGCGATGCCACGGCACGCGGGTGACGACGACGTTGAACGGCGTGCCGGTGACAGACTGGGACGGTCAGGGTGTGTTGGACAACGCCGCGCATGCCAGCCATCGCGTGGGTCTCAAGGGCCACTTCGCGCTGCAACTGCACAACGGCGACCAGTTGTGAATCCGGTTCAAGGAGATTGAGGTGAGGGATCTGCGCTAGGCTCGGGTGCGCCGGTAGAAGCATGCGTGGGTCGGGGGTGCTTGCGAAAAAGGTTCATCCCTCGACTTTTGGGCGAAGGTCGGGTTAGTGTCGCGGCGCAAACAGGAAGATCACTCGTGCGCGTTTGTCATGTCATCACCCGACTCATCGTTGGCGGGGCGCAGGAAAACACCCTCGCCAGCGTCGCGGGATTGCGGCGGCTGCCCGGCTATGAATGTGTTGAGCTTGTCAGCGGCGCGGAGGCGGGCGCGGAGGGTTCTTTGGTGGAACACGCGCGGCGCGTGGGTGTTGTGCCGGTCTGGCTGAGGTCGCTACGCCGTTCCATCAACCCGATTCACGACTTGCAGGCGTTTGTGGAACTGTTTCGATTGTTTCGTCGAGGTCGCTACGACATCGTTCACACGCACAGTGGCAAGGCGGGTTTCCTGGGGCGGCTCGCAGCGCGCGCTGCAGGCGTCCCGGTTATCGTTCACACCATTCACGGGCCATCGTTCGGTCCGTTTCAAGGCGCGTTGGCAAACGTTACCCTCAAATGTGCCGAGCGCATCGCCGGTGTTGTGACGACGTGTTTCGTGTCGGTCGCCGACGCGATGAGCCGGCTCTATCTGGAAGCCGGCATTGGCCGCGCGCAGGATTATGTCACCATTCGCAGCGGGTTCGATGTGGCGGCGTTCGCAAGCGCACAGCCCGACGGCGCGCTTCGTGCGAAGCTGCGCGCCGGCCCGATGGTCGGGCAGATGGCGCGATTATTTGAACTGAAGGGATGGGAGGCGTTCTTCGAGATGGCGCGGGCGTTGCCGGAAGCGAAGTTTCTAGTCATCGGCGACGGTCCGTGGCGCGTGAAGCTGGAGACATGGGCGATAGAACCTGGTCTGAGCGGTCGCGTTCACTTTGCTGGACTTGTGCCGCCAGCGGATGTGCCGCGATGGGTCGCCAACGTGGATGTGATGGTCCATCTTTCATTGCGAGAAGGACTGCCGCGAGCTGTGGTGCAGGCGCTCGCTGCCGGCAAGCCGGTAGTGGCGCATGCGCTTGATGGAACACCCGAGGTTGTTGCGGACGGTGAGACCGGGTTTTTGGTGCGGCCGGACGACAGCGCGATGCTGGCGGATCGGGTGCGTCGGCTGTTGCGCGATCCGGCGCTGGCGTCTAGCATGGGCCGGCGTGGACAGGCGCGCGTGCTGGAGGAGTTTACCGTGGAAACGATGGTCCGGCGCCTTGACGAGTTGTATCGGTCGCTGATTTCAAAATGCAACCTTGGTTGAGTTTCATCATAGCCGCCGCTGCCGCGCTGGCCCTGACGCCGTTGGCGTGCGCTGCGTCGCGCTGGTTTGGGTTTCTCGACGAGCCGGGGCGGAGGAAGATTCACGCAGAGCCAGTGGCGCTGCTTGGCGGCGTGGCGGTTTTTGTTGCAGTGGTGCTCGGCGTGTTGGCGGCTGGCCCGGCTGCGCTGGGGCAGGACGCGCGACATTTGGTGGGAGTCCTTGTTGGCGGGACGATGGCGTTGGGGCTTGGCTTGGTGGATGACCGGCTGGATTTGAAAGCCGCGCCAAAACTGGCGGGTCAGGTGGTAATCGCGTTGGTGGCCGTCGCGTGTGGGCTGCGCGTGACGCTGTTCATCCCTGTGCCGGCGCTGCAATGGGTGATGACGGTGCTCTGGCTGGTGGCAGTGATGAACGCGTTGAACTTCATGGACAACATGGATGGCCTCTGCTCCGGCGTTGGCGCGATTTGCGCGTTGATTTTCGGCGGCATTGCGCTGGCCCACGGGCAGCCCATGGCGGCCACAATCGCCGCGGCTACAGCAGGCGCGCTGCTCGGATTTCTACCGTGGAATTTTCCTCGCGCGAAGATTTTTTTAGGTGACAGCGGCAGCCATCTGGTTGGTTTTCTCCTCGGTGCGCTGGCGTTGTTGCCACACTATTATCTGCTCAGAGATCCCAGTCCGACGTTTTTGCCGGTGTTGATACCACTGATTGTGCTGGCACTGCCACTGTTTGATCTGGTGGCCGTGATGTGGCAGCGGTGGCGACAGGGCGTGCCGGTGTATATCGGCGACACGAATCACATCTCGCATCGTTTCGTGCGGCTTGGGTTATCCGCGGTGGCGGCGGTAACGGTGCTATACCTGTTGACGGCGGTGCTTGGTTTTGGGGCGGTGGTTTTGTTGTGGGCGCCTCCGTGGGTTGCGACACTGGTGGTGGCACAAACGTTGGGCGTGTTGGCGTTGGTCACGGCGTTGCAGCACTTCGGCGCGAGACGACAATCTACTGGCCACTGATCGCTAGAAGCTGGTGGGCGGTGCAGGGTTCGAACTCACGGGATTTTGTCTCGCCTGCGTGTTTGCACATGCTTACGCAAGCGATGAATGCACAGAACGGCACATTCCGGCATGGAAGTTGTCACGTTTTGTCACGGAACATTGACAATGATCTTGTGCCGACAGTGGCAACGATCCGCTAGTTGTTTTCAAACTGGTCCAGCAACAATCTAGACCAAGTGACGGAAATAACGCTTCGACAAAAGCTACGAAGTTCGCAGCGAAAACGCCGTGTCAATCTTGTTGGAGAATAGGGGCGGAAAAATATTGCGCGTAGCGAGCAGGCTGCGATAGCCTTACGCGCAACTGAAGAATTGCGCTGTATTGGGGCAGCGAAGTAGTTGCTGTGCTGAGGCAGCCAAGGGGTCAATGAACAGGAGTTGCACTCTACTTGTGTTGACAGCGGGCTTAGGTCTGCTGGCCGTGACTTCTGTGTCTGCTGCGCCGTTTGATGAGCAAATCCAATTCACCCAACCGGACGGCACGCTCGTCAATCTGCATGGCTGGGGGAATGATTTCCACGCGGTCTTTGAGACGCTGGATGGCTACACAGTGGTGTTTGACCAGACGCGCAAAGCTTACTGTTATGCTCGACTGACCGCCAACGGGGAGTTGGTTTCAACCGGTGCGGAGGTGCATCGATGCAATCCCTCGACTTTGGGTTTGAACAAAGGGCTTCGGATGAGCGTGGAAGTGCAGAAGCGAGAAGCGCGGGTGCGGTATCAGCAGTGGGAAGCGCGGATGCAAATCCAGCCGCAGTGGGAAGCGCGGAAGGCGGCAATGCGCAGGTTGCGGAAACAGCAAGTGCAAGCGGCGGCAGGAGCCGCCGGCTTTGAGGCTGGAACCTCCGCCGGCGTGGGATCATCGCTACTGAGTTTGACGACGACAGGAGTGAAGGTGGGCCTCACCATGCTGATAGATTTCACCGACGACGTGGCAACGGTTCCACAAACGAACATCGTCGCTTACTGCAACGCGGATGGCTACACGGGTTATGGGAATAACGGTTCTGTGAAAGAATACTATTACGAAGTCTCTGGCGGCAAGCTCACTTACACCAATGTGGTCACGTGCTACATACGCGCACCGCATCCCAAGAGTTACTACAACGATACGAGCGGAACCCCTGGGCTGCCAGGTCCCGGCGATTTGGTGAAGGATTGCATCGGCGTGATGACGACCATGCCCAACTACGCCACAGAGATCCTGCCCATGCTGGAGGCGCTGACGGTGGACGACAGCAACAATATAGTGGCCTGCAACGTTTTCTTTGCGGGTGCCAACAGCGGCGTGTGGGCTAAGGGATTGTGGCCTTGCTCTTCGTCCTTTGGCACGCCAATACCGCTTCTTGGAACTGTGAAGAAGGTCAGAAGATGGCAGATCAGCAACATTGGCACATCACTCGTTATAGGCACCTTTTGCCATGAGAACGGTCACATGCTTTGCGGATTACCGGACATTTATGATTACGGAGGAGATTCACGAGGTGGCGCCGGCGCATTTTGCATTATGGATTCGGGCGGTCCCGGCACCAACCCTGTGCAGTTTTGCGCTTACCTCAAAAGGGCGGCGGGTTGGGCCACCACCACGGACATACCGCTCGGCTCCTCCCAAACTGTTTCGGTCAGTTCCTCTGGTCCTGATTTCAACCATTTCTACCGTTACAGCAAGCCGGGTGTATCCACGGAGTATTTTCTGGTGGAGAACCGGCAGAAAAGTGGTCGCGACATAAGCCTGCCCGCCGCCGGCATCGCCATCTGGCACATTGACGAGATGGGCAACAAGGACAACCAGAGCCTGACCAACAACTTTACCCATGCAAACTACGAGGCCACCTTAGTCCAAGCCGATAATCTTTGGCACTTTGAACGGAACGTCAATTCCGGTGACACCAATGACCTTTACTACGCCGATAACACAGCCGCCGGCTATAATAATGAGTTCACGGATTACAGCACTCCAAACGCCCATTGGTGGGACGGCACGATTTCCGGCGCCCGGTTCCGCGATTTCAGCGCCAACGGTTCGACGATGACGTTTACCGTTGTTGGGTGGGACGCGCCGATCGAGGACGGCGCAACGGTCGTTGTCAATGGCATCACGGTCAACAATCCCGGCGACTACATGGTCGGTTCCAACGGTTCGTTCTACGCTCTGATCATCACCAACGCGGGCGGACTGGCTGTGACCAACGACAGCATCATTGGCAATTCGCCGTATTCGAGCAACAACTTAGCGTGTGTGACAGGAGCCGGATCGGTTTGGACCAGTGGCACCAATCTCTACGTCGGCGCATTCGGTGCCAATAACAGTCTGACGATCGCCGACGGTGGTCATGTATTCGATGTCGGCGGTTATGTCGGTCTCGGTGCCGACGCAAACAGCAACTCCGTGTTGATCACAGACGCCAGTTCGCTATGGAACAACTCTGGCTACGCGCTTCAGATCGGCTCTGCCGGCTCGTTCAACCAGATGACCATCCTTAATGGTGGCGCGGTGGCCAGCAGCAACAGTTCGGTGGGGGCAGCCCTTGGAGCAACCAGCAACACGGTGCTGGTCAGCGACTCCGGTTCGGTTTGGACAAACAGCGGCAGTCTGTCCATCGGCAACGTCGGTTCTGAAAACGCCCTGACCATCACCAACGGCGGCCGCGTGTTCAACAATTTCGCCTACATCGGTGTTGCCAGCGGTTCAGTCAATAACGCTGTAGTGGTCACGGGCGCAGGTTCTTTCTGGCGCAATGCCAGCAGCCTTTATGTTGGCAGTAACGCCTCCGGCAACAGTCTGAGCATCGCGTCAGGCGGCCAAGTGACGGATGTCGGCGGCTACATTGGCTATACTGCTATGTCTTCCAACAATGCAGTGTTTGTCAGTGGTGCGGGTTCGGCTTGGACGAATAGCAGTAGCCTCTACGTGGGCAACAGCGGCTCTGGAAACGATTTGACCATCAGCGATGGTGCCCGAGTCAACAACACCTCCGGCTACATCGGCAACAACAGCAGCGCCAGCAACAACTCGGTGCTGGTCACAGATGCCGAGTCGGTCTGGACCAACAGTAGCTCTCTTTACGTTGGCAACAGTGGTTCCAGCAATAGCCTGGTCATCGCAAATGGCGGGCAGGTGTTCAACGGTTACGCGTATATCGGCAGCGGCAGTAGCGCCAGCAACAATTCGGCTTTGATCACAGGCGTTGGTTCGACTTGGAACAGTGTGAACAATTTCTTTGTCGGCAACAATGGTTCCGGCGGCAGCCTGATCATCACGAATGGCGGCCGGGTCAACGTCAGCGGCGGCGGCAACATCGGCAGCGCAGCAAGTTCCACCAACAACGTGGTCGTGGTGGCCGGTATTGGCTCGGTGTGGAGCAACGGCAGCAGCGCGTATGTGGGCGTAAGCGGTTCCAGAAACAACCTGACGATAACTGATGGCGGCACGGTAATTGACACGATGGGCCATGTCGGTTTTAACCGCACCGCCAGTAATAACACGGCACTCGTAACCGGCAGCGGCTCTCTCTGGACCAATACCCGCAACCTCTACGTGGGCAACGGAGGTATTGGCAATCTGTTGGGAATCAGTGACGGCGGCCAAGTGGTAAGTGTAACCGGTTTCGTGGGGTTCTTGAGCGTTTCAACGAACAACGCCGTCTTGGTGAGCGATCCCGGCACGCTCTGGAACAACCTTGCCGACCTCTGCGTTGGCGGCACCGGTTCCTTTAATCTGTTGACCATCACCAACGGTGGGATGGTCGTAGCGGCCGCCGATGCGTATGTTGGCTACGCCGGCGGTGCCAGCAATAACTGGACCGTGGTGGCGGGCTCAGGCTCAGTGTGGAGCAATGCCGGCGTGCTGACCGTCGGTCGCGGCGGTCGTGGCAACGGGGTAACGTTGGCGGACGGCGGACAAGTTTATGCTGCGGTTTTTAGCAATCTCAATGGCAGTATCTTCAGCATGTCGGGAGGCAACGCCTATTTCCCGCGCGTTTATAACAGCGCCACCATCAGCCAAAGCGGCGGCCTCTTTGACCCGGACTTCTTCGACAACGGCGGACTGCTTCAAATCACCGGCGGCACCAACATTGCCACAGTGTTCCTCAATGAAGCCTCCGGCATCGTCGAACAGAGCGGCGGCGAGCACAGCGTCAACTACGCGACAAACTTTGGCTCGTGGACACTCTCCGGCGGCGTGGCCAACCTGACCAACTTTATCAACGAAGCGGGCGCACAACTGATCGGCGCCGCCGGCGTGCTCAACGGCTCGATCACCAGCGCTGGAACGCTCAGCTTCGGCAGTTCGCCAAACATGTTCTCCGTCACCGGCGACGTAACGCTGTTGCCCGGTGCGCTGACGACAATGAAAGCGGGCGGCACCAATTTCAACTTGTTGGATCGTCTGGCTCTCAGCGGTCTGTTGACGGTTGGCGGCACGTTGAAGGTGTCGTTGCAAGGTGGTTACGCGCCGCAGGTTGGCGACGTGCTCGACTTGTTCGACTACGGGGTCGTGGCGGGCGGCTTCGATCATCTCAAATTGCCGGCGCAGAGGGGCTATGATTGGGACACAAGCCATTTGCTGGCGGCGCCCGCCGATCCACTCAGCGGAACGGTCATTTTCAACCTCCTCGCGGGCGGCAGCCTGACCAATATCATTGACGGAATAGTGACAAATGCCGGCGGAGTCTACGTCTTCGGCGATCACACCAGCATGAACGATCTGATCATCACCAACGTTGGTGTGCTGATCGACACCAGCGGCATCCTCGGCAATCAGTCCACCTCGAGATACAATCTGGCGATCGTGACCGGGGCAGGCTCGGTATGGAGCAACAGCGCCGATCTCTACGTGGGCTACGGCGGCTTCGGCAACCAGATGATCCTCACCAACGGCGGCACGACGCTGGCCGGCAATGCGTATGTGGGCTACGAGGCTACCGCCAGCAACAACACCGTGATCGTGGCGGGCGCCGGATCTGTCTGGAGCAATGCCGGTGTGCTGACCGTCGGGCGGGGCGGCACCGACAGCGGCGTAATGTTGGCCGACGGCGGACGGATTTACGCCGCGGTCCTGAGCAATCTCAACGACAGCATCTTCACCATGTCGGGCGGCAGCCTGTTTGTTCCGCAGGTGTATAACGCAGCGACCATCACTCAGGGCGGCGGGTTGTTCGATCCGGACTTCTTCGACAATGCCGGCCTTCTGCAAATCACCAACGGCACCAACATCGCCTCCGTCTTCCTCAACGAAACCTTCGGCATTGCCGAGCAGAGCGGCGGCGGTCACTACATCGGCGCCGGCACCAATTGGGGGGTGTGGACCGTCTCCGGCGGCAGCCTCCACGCCACCAACAATTCTGCCAGCGGTTTGCTGGGAAGCCTCGGCGGCACGTTGACCCTCAACGGCGGGAACATCGTGGCAGACCGGCTCGTCATCACCAACAGTGTCTTCAACTTCAACAACGGCGCGCTGACCACTCGCGGCGGACAGATTGTCATGCCGGCGAGCAGCAATCTCTTCATCGGCACCACACCCGACCAGGCGGCCACTTGGAACGTGCTTGGCGGCACGACCATCGTGCGTTGGACTGGTGGCGCTGGTGAGACGGTCTTGGGCGGTGTCCCGGGAGTGACGAGCATCCTGAATGTGAGCGGCTTGGGCACCGTGTGGTCCAACTCAAGTGCCAACTTGGAAATCGGCATGCAAAGCGGTGGCAATCTGTTGACTATCTCCGAGGGCGCATGTGCATTTAACCTGACCGGTATTGTAGGCAACAGCACACTGGCAACCAACAACGGTATTATTGTCAGCGGGACCGGCTCGATGTGGTCGAACGCCAGCAATCTGATTATCGGCAATAACAGCGGCAGTAACAGCCTGGCCGTTGCCAGCGGCGGCACCGTAGTGAGTTCCGCAGGCTACATCGGTTGGAATGACACCGCCAGCAACAACAGCGTTCAGATCAGTGATGCCGGCTCGCTTTGGCGCAATACCAGCGTGCTTTATGTTGGCTACGGCGGACAAGGCAACAGCCTGACCATTACCGGCGGTGCCCGGGTCTTCAACACATACGGCTACATCGGCAACAATAGCACTGCTGGCAGTAATATCGCGGTTGTGACCGGCCTCGGTTCGCTTTGGAGCAATAACAGTTCCCTGATCATCGGACCCAATGGGCGGGTCAACAGCCTTTTCATTATCAACGGCGGCAACGTCTTCAACGGCCTCGGTGTCATTGGTAGCGGTTCTTCCGCGAGTAGCAATGTTGTTCTGGTAAGTGACGCAAACTCAGTCTGGAGCAACAGTTCCATTCTTCAAATCGGCCTTTCTGGCTTCGGTAACAACCTGACCATTGCCAACGGTGGCCGGGTTTTTGACACCTCCGGTCGCGTTGGTCTAAATAGTGGCGCGAACAATAATGGTGTGTTGGTTACCGACCCTGGCTCACTGTGGAGCCACAGCGGAGAACTTTTGCTTGGCAGCAATGCCTATGGTAACCAACTGGTCATCACCAATGGAGGCCAAGTGTTCAGCGCTTCGGGCACGATTGGATACACCAATAAATACAATTCGGCTCTAGTAACAGGGACCGGTTCACTTTGGAGCAATGCCGGGTCATTGTTTATCGGCTATTGGGGCACAACCAACTCGCTGACCATTGCCGATGGCGGCACTGTGATTGCCACCAACCTGATCGTGGGTGTCACTGCTGGTTTGGTAGGCAACGCCGTCACCAACACCGGTGGTGATCTCATTGTTACCAACAACACCACTAGTGCCAGGCTTGAGATTCGAGGCGGTTCGCTGACCTTCAACGGTGGCAGCATTACAACCGACATGCTTGTTGCAACCAACAACACATATTCAACCACCAACTCGATTCTTGATTTCAACGCCGGAACGCTGACCACGCGCGGTGACTCGCAGATTATAAGTCCCGGCAGCAACAATTTTGTCATTGGCGGACTTGCGGGTGCAACGGCTGTCTGGAATGTCCTTGGTGGCACTAATCTTGTCCGACAGCTTCCCGGAAGCACCAGCAACACCGTTCTCGGCGGTCTTGCCGCTGCCACAGGCACGGTGAACGTGGCTGGGAACGGCACAGTTTGGAGCAACGCTAATAACCTTTGGGTCGGCGGAGCCAGCGCCGGCAACCAATTAGTCGTTACCAATAGCGCACGCGCCGTGAACAACCATGGCTATCTGGGTTACTCCTCCGTTGCTAGCAGTAACAGCGCCTTGGTGAGCGGACCAGGGTCACTGTGGAGTAACATTGGTAACCTGTATGTGGGTAATTCCAGCTTCAGTAACAGCTTGATCATCAGCAACGGGGGCGTGGTGTTTGACACGAATGCCTATGTCGGCAACAACAGCAGTGCCAGTAACAACTTGGTCTTGGTGACGGACAGCGGTTCGCTCTGGCGCAACAATGGCACTCTTTATGTGGGTAACTCCGGCAAAGGCGACGGGTTGACCATTGCGAACGGCGGTCGCGTCGTCAACACCTACGGCTACGTTGGCAACGCCAGCAGTGCCAATGGCAACTTTGTGTTAGTTCAAGACGCCGGCTCGCTTTGGAGTAACAGCAGCACTCTCTATATTGGCGCCTCTGGATCCAGCAACAGCCTGACAATTACCCGCGGTGGCAAAGTGCTTAACAGTTCCGCTTATATTGGCAACAACGTAGTTTCAAGCGACAATTCGGTTCTGGTAGAAGGGATGGGGTCTGTTTGGAGCAACTCGAGTTCGTTAACCGTCGGGAACAGTGGATCGGCTAACTCACTGACTATTCTTGATGGGGCACAACTGGTAAGTGGTAGCTCGGTGACGGTCGGAAGCGGCTCGAACTCACATGACAATAGTCTGTATGTTTCGAGTGCTGGCTATCTTGCGAGCGTTGGGTTGAGCATCGGCAATGCCGGTGCGCGCAGCAACAGTATCAGCGTATTGACTAATACCCTCTGGAACCTCCGCGGCGGCGTTCTGATATGGGGCGGCGGCATAGGATCCATCAGTAACAGTCTGACGATTGATGAAACCTCCGCATTGACCAACATCGTAGGGCTGACGTTAGGTGATGAGTTTACAACCTTCTACATGACCAATTCCGCGGGTGGCGGCGTGCTGAACGGATTCACCACAAACCAACTGCGATTCCTCCCTTCGGGGATCGGCAGTCTGACGGTGGGTCCGGGCGGCAGCCGGAATACGACGCTGACCATTAGCAATTACCTGCTGCGAACCACCACCGGTTATGCCGGCTACAGCGGCACCAACGACGCGGTCTTTGTTATCGGGCCTGACGCAACCTGGAGCAACAGCAGTTCCCTGTATGTTGGCTACAGTGGCGGGAGTAACAACTTGACAGTTACCAACAGCGGCCAAGTGTTCAACACCTACAGCTACATTGGCAGTTCCAGCACTGCCAGCAATAACGCGGTGCTGGTCAGTGGCAATGGCTCGCTCTGGAGGAACAGCGGCGATTTGAATGTTGGCTCCAGCGGCTCCAGCAACAGCCTGACGATCACCGACGGTGGACAAGTGTTCAGCAGCTACGGCTACATCGGCAACAACAGCACTGCCAGCAACAACGTGGTGCTGGTCACCGACGCTGGCTCCGTGTGGAACAACACCAACAACCTCGTGGTTGGGAACAGCGGATTTGGCAACAGCTTGATCATTTCCAACGGTGGACTGGTGTTCAACAGCTATGGCACCATCGGCAACAACAGCAGTGCCAGCAACAACTCCGTGCTGGTCACCGACGCCGGCTCCATGTGGAACAACACGAACAACCTCGTGGTTGGGAGCAGCGGATTTGGCAACAGCTTGATCATTTCCAACGGTGGACTGGTGTTCAACGGATTTGGCAACAGCTTGATCATTTCCAACGGTGGACTGGTGTTCAACAGCTCCGCCTACATCGGCAACAACAGCAGCGCCAGCAACAACTCCGTGCTGGTCACCGACGTCGGCTCCGTGTGGAACAACACGAACAACCTCCTGGTTGGGAACAGCGGGTCCGGCAACAGCTTGATCATTTCCAACGGTGGACTGGTGTTCAACAGCTCCGCCTACATCGGCAACAACAGCGCCGCCAGCAACAACGTCGTGCTGGTGACCGGCGCGGGCAGTGTTTGGACCAACAACGGCTCATTGTATGTGGGCAATTTCGGTTCCAGCAATCAACTGACGATCAATAACAGCGGGACAGTCGTTGTAGGTGGCAAGGGTTATGTTGGCTACGCAGCGGGAAGCAGCGGCGGCTTGATGATTGATGGCGCCAATAGCATCCTGTGGGGCGGATTAAGTGTTGCTAATAATCCCGCCTCCACAGGTAGCGTAACGGTTGCCAACAGCGGGCTGCTGGAGGTTTGGAGCAACTTGACGCTCGGCACTTCGGGCGGCCTGACCAACCGCGATGGGAGCGTTGTGCGGTTGGTTTCGAACGCGACGGTGAGCGTCTCCGGCAGCTTCGTCGTCACCAACGCGACGCTGGAGTTTGCCGGCGCGAGCACCGGCTCGACGCCGTTCCTATCGGGCGTGACGTTCCGGAACGGAGCCGGCGTTAAGTGGGCCGGCTACGGCGGCGACTTTGGCGACCACGCGATCACGGACAACCTTAACCTTGACCTGACGTCGAGCCCGGGCCTCATGCGCGGCATCGTGGACAACGCCCGGCTCACCGTCGGCGGTGGCAGTGGGCTGTTGTATGTGGGCAGCAACAACCTCGCCTCGCTGACGATCACCAACGGCGCGCAGGTGCTCGACAGCATCGGCTACGTTGGTTTTGACACCGCCTCCAGCAACAACAGCGCGCTGGTCAGCGGCCCCGGCTCGGTCTGGAACAACAGTGACAGCATCTTCGTCGGCTACCACGGCCCGCTGGCGGCGCTTACGCTCACCAACGGCGGCACGGTGTTGGCCACCAACATTGTCGTTGGCTTCGATTCCTCCTCCACTGGCAACGTCATCACCGTCAACGGTGGCCGGCTCTACGCCACCAATGCCGACGGCGGCGGCGCGCTCGACGTGCGTTACGGCGCGCTTACCTTCAACAGCGGCACCGTCACGGTGGACCGGTTGCTGCTGACCAACGGGCTGAACAGCATCTTCAACTTCAACGGTGGCGTGCTCAACGCGGCTGAGATGCGATCCACGCAGCCGGTGACGGTCAACGGCGGCACGCTGGCGCTGGCGGACTCGTTTATGAACCTGTCGGAGAGCACGTTCGAGTTGAACAGCGGCAGCGTCATTGTGCCCAACGTGGGCGTCAATCTGGGCGCGTTCATCCAGAACGGCGGCTTGTTCGACCCGGCGGTCTTCACCAATAGCGGCTCGTGGACGTTGACCGGCGGCACAAACGTGGACGGAGTGTTCCTGAACATGGCGTCGGGCACGATGCTCCAGCGCGGCGGCGAGCACGACGCGAACTTCGCGACCAACTTTGGTTCGTGGACCATCTCCGGCGGCGTGGCCAACCTGACCAACTTCGTCAACGAAGACCACGCCACGCTGACCGTCTCCGGCGGCACGCTCAACGGCTCGCTCACCATCGGCAACACCGGTTCTTTCAACCAACTCACTGTCACCAACGGTGGCGTGGTGGTAGGCGGCACCGGCATGGTAGGCAACTCATCTCTTTCCAGCAACAACTCGGTTCTGGTTACAAGCGATGGCTCACTTTGGAGTAATAACAGTAGTTTGTATGTTGGCTACGCTGGCGTCTTCAACAACATGACCGTTACTAACGGCGGCTCGGTCATTTCTGCTTCGGTTGTTATCGGTGACAGAGCTGGTGCCAACAGCAACACTGTTCTGGTAAGTGGTCCTGGGTCTTCTTGGAACAGCAGCGGCACATTCACAGTCGGGAATGTTGGCGCATACAATGCGCTGGTCATCAACAACAATGGATGCGTGATCAACGGGGCAGGCGGCCTTGGCTCTTGGTCCGGCGGAAATAACAACATGGCGTTGGTCACGGGCAGCGGCTCCACTTGGAGCAACCGTGGCGACCTTAGCATCGGTCACTACTATAGCTCTTTCAATGCGTTGATTGTCACGAACGGCGCGAAGGTGACCAGCTACGCGGGTTACATAGGAACTTATTCTGTGAACAATGGTTACACGGAAGACAGCAATATGGTGCTGGTGACGGGCAGTGGCTCCACTTGGAGCAACCGTGATAATCTCTCGGTTGGTTATCGAAGTTCCGGCAATAGCCTAACCATAGCGAACGGCGGATTTGTAGTAAATAACGGCGCAGCCATAGGCGAAGGCACCACCCTAGGTTCTGTAAGCAACAATGCAGTGCTAGTCACGGGAAGGGGGACGATTTGGGCTAATAGCGGCGGACTAACGGTGGGCAGTCTGAGTCCCGGCAACAGCCTCACCATTTCCGATGGTGGTCTTGTGGTCAATGGAGGAGCCACTCTCGGTTCTGGCACGGTTGGTAACAACAACAAGGTCTTGGTGACTGACATTGGCACTACTTGGAGTAACAATGGCCCGATCTACGTCGGCCATGACGGCTCTGGCAACAGCCTGACAATCTCCAATGGTGGCTGCGTGATTAATGGAGAGGGCTGCATAGGCCGTTTCCCGAGCAGCAGCAATACAGTGGTTGTAGCTGACGGCGCTTCAGTTTGGAGTAACCAGTCACAACTCACTATTGGGAACTTCGGATGGGGTAACAGTTTGACTATCGCTAATGGCGGGCATGTGTTCAGCAGTAATGGTGCTCTTAGCGCAAATGCTTTTAGCAGCAACAACTCAGTGCAGGTAACCGGTGCCGGTTCGATGTGGGCAAACAGCGGCACGCTCTGGGTGGGTGGTTGGGGGCCGAGCAACAGTCTCACTATCGGAAATGGTGCGCTCGTGGCCAACGTGGATGCCTACGTAGGAGCTGGGAACAATTCAGGTTCGAATTTGGTGCTAGTGACCGGCCCGGGTTCTACTTGGAGCAATTTGGGAACTCTATATGTTGGCAACGGGAATCCCGCCAACAGTCTGATAATCGCCGATGGAGGACGTGTGACAAGCGTCAACGGCCGTGTGGGCAACTATGCGAGTTCGGGCGGCGGCGGCAACTCGGTTCTAGTAGCAGGCAGCGGATCGCTCTGGACCAACAGTGGTCAACTATACGTAGGCTACGTGAACTCAAGCAACACTCTCACTATAGCCAATGGCGGGCGTGTTATTGACGTAGACGGCTCCATCGGCTACAATAGTTCTTCCAGCAACAACGCGGTCTTGGTCACCGACTCCGGTTCACGCTGGATGAACACCATCAACCTGAACGTGGGGTCGGACGGCCCCAACAACCAGTTGACCGTCAGCAACAACGGCACCGTCAGTGCCCCCAACATCGCCATTGGTGCCAACGCATCCTCAACCGGCAACACGATCACCGTCACTGGCGGCAACCTCTACGGAACCAACGCCTCCGGCACCGGTTGGCTCGACATCCGCCGCGGCGCGCTGACGCTCAACAGCGGCACCGTCGTTGTGGATCACCTCTTTGCCACCAACTTTGCCAGCAGCATCGTCAACATCAACGGCGGCAATCTGACCGCGCCAGTGTTGCTGAACGCTGGCCAGTTCACGATGACCGGCGGCACGCTGAGCGTCTCCAGCGCGTTCACCAACGCTGCCGGCGGCACGTTCAATCTCAGCGGCGGCAGCGTGTTTGTGCCGTTGCAGATGAACAACTTGGGCACGTTCATCCAGAGCGGCGGATTCTTTGACCCGGAGGTCTTCACCAACAGCGGCAGCTTCACGCTCAGCGGTGGCACGAACATCGCGGAGGTTTTCCTGAACCTTCTGGGTGGCACCGTCCAGCAGAGCGGGGGCCAGCACGACGTGGGCTACGCCACCAACTTCGGTTCCTGGACCGTCTCCAGCGGCGTCGCCAACCTGACCAACTACGTCGGCGAAGACAACGCCACGTTGACCGTCTCAGGCGGCATCCTCAACGGCTCGCTCATCATCGGCAACACCGGCTCGTTCAACCAACTCACGATTACCAACGGCGGCATGATCGTTGGCGGGACCGGCGTCGTCGGCAATGCCTCCACCTCTAGCAATAACTGGGCTACGGTCACGGGATCCGGAAGCGTGTGGACCAATAGCTTTGACTTCTCCGTGGGCTACTCTGGTGCAGGGAACCAACTGACAATCACCAACGGTGGCAAGGTATATAGTAAGTGGGGGTATGTCGGCTATAATTCCGGTGCCAGCAACAACGCCGTGCTGGTCAGCGGGGCAGGCAGCGTCTGGAAGAATGACACTGATCTCTTCAACAACCTTTCTGTGGGCTACTCTGGTGCAGGGAACCAACTGACAATCACCAACAGTGGCAAGGTGTATGGTGGTGGCGTTATCGGTCGTTATTCCAGCGCCAACAACAACGCCGTGTTGGTCAGCGGGGCGGGCAGCGTCTGGCACGCCGATTACTCTGATCTCCACGTAGGCTACTGGGGTTCGAGCAATCAATTGATGATCACCGATGGCGGCGCAGTGTATAACGGCTACGGTCATATCGGTTGGATCGCCGGCGCCAACAGCAACACGGTGACGGTTACTGGCGCAAGCAGCGTCTGGAACAATAACGGCCAATTTGAAGTGGGCAGCGCTGGTGCGGGCAATCAACTGACGATCGCCAACGGTGGCACGGTTTATAACACCTACGGCTATATTGGCCATGAAATCGGCAGCAGCAACAACGCGGTGCTGGTCACCGACACAGGCAGCATCTGGACCAACAGCTCCAACCTTTCTGTGGGCTACTACGGTGCGGGCAATCAACTGACGATCTCCAACAGCGGTGGGGTGTATAACACCTATGGTTGTATTGGCTGGGGTAACAGCGCCGGCGCCAACGCGGTTCTGGTCACCGGTGCGGGCAGCGTATGGAACAACAGCAGCTGGTTGTATGTTGGCTACGCTGGCTCAAGCAACAGCCTCGGCATTACCAGCAACGGCAGCGCACTCGCCACGAACGTCGTCATCGGCTACTTCGCTTCTACCGGCAACGTCATCACCGTCACCGGCGGCAATCTCTACGCTACCAACGGCACAAGCCGTGGTGTGCTCGACGTGCGCTACGGCGCTTTGACACTCAACAGCGGCACGGTGACCGCCAATGAATTCCTTGCCACCAACTTCGCCGACAGCGTCGTTAACTTCAACGGCGGCACGCTCAACAGCGGCGGCAGCGCGGTGGACAATGGCTCGATCTTCCAGGTCGGCAACGGCACCAGCGCGGCCACACTCCATCTGCTCGGCGGCACGCATTCCTTTGCCAACAGTCTCTTCATCAACACTAACGCCACGCTCACCGGCACGGGCGCGATCACCGGCTCGATCACCAATGCCGGCGTCATCGCCCCCGGCGATTCGGCGGGCATCCTCACCGGCAGCGGCGACCTGACGTTGCTCGCCAACTCGCTGCTGCTGATGCAACTGGCCGGCACCAACGACTGGCTCTACGACCAGATCAATCTCACCGGCGCGTTCAACTTCGGCGGCGCGCTCACTCTCTCGCTGCTGGACGGCTTTACGGCGAGCGCAGGTGACCGGTTTGACCTCTTCGACTTCAGCAGCGCAACAGGGGCGTTCAGCCTGACCAATCTGCCGGGCTTGGAACCGACGCTGTATTGGGATACCAGTTCGCTTTACATCACTGGCGAGATTGAGGCCGATCAAAGGACCGCCGGCATAGCCACACCGGGCACCGATGTCTATCCGATCACCAACAAGCCGACTGCGGGCAGCGGGATCAACTGGAACCGTCCGTTGTCCACAGGACTGGTTTCCGCCGTTCCGGTCAACGAAGGGGCCAGCACCAACTTTTACGACGCGGTTGCACAGCAGTCCTTCCAAGCTGTGACACTGGCCGGTTCGCCCGGTGGCGCCTCGCCACTGGCTTGGTTCACGCCTGCCGTGTCCTCGGATTACCCCTGGGCAGGGCCGGCGATCAGCAACAACGGAGCAACGGCGCAGGCGATCCAAAGCTCATTTCAGGAACTCGATCTGATCAACAACGTCACGAATGGCTACTCGTATGCCGTGCTGGTCCAGCCGCTCGACACAAATACCTTCGGGCGCATCATGGACGCGACCGGCGCGGCGGTCATCACCACGTATTTGAATACTCCCGGTTACCCGGGCCAGGTGGCGACCACGTGGCGCAATGCGGCGGGCACTGCCGTAGTGCCCCGTGTCCCCTTTACGACGAACCAGTGGATGCTGGTCTTGTGCACCGTGCAAGATGGTTTGGGAATGATGTATGTGAACGGGGCGCCTGTGGCCAGCAATACGACGGTGAACCTCGCCAAGTCTTGGACCAACCAAACGGGGCAGTTGGTCTATAACGCCACCGGGAACGGTAGTCAGATGTGCAATGCCAATTTCTCTTCGTGGTGGGTTTGGAACAACCGGGTGTTGACCGCCCAAGAGGCGGTCCAGATGTATGCGAACCCTTGGGCGATGTTTCATTCCGGCTCCCAGAAAGGCTTCATCAAAGGCACAAAGGTGACGCTCGATACTGCCGCCGGCGTGAGCAATGTTGTGTTTTACTCTCACGCTGCGGCTGGGAACGTTCGCCTTGGCATCTACGACAACGCCTCGCCGAAACACCTCCTCTGGCAATCCGGTTCTGTCACCAACATCGCTGCCAACGCGTGGATCACCGTGCCAATTACCGACGGTGCGCCGTCGTCGTTGTCGCTCGCGCCTGGCACCTATTGGATCGCTTGGCAGGTGGATAGCACTGCCGATGTGCCGAGCTACACCGCCGGCTCCAGCGGCGACGGATTCTATTTTGCACAGAGCTACGGAGATTATCCGGCGACCCTCAGCGGCGAGCAGAGTTCGTCGGAGAAATGGAGTGCCTATTTCAGCTACGAAATCTCGTTGCCCGTGATCACAACCACGTCGCCACTTCCAGACGGCACCGTGGGTGAGGCTTATTCCCAAATACTCGCCGCCGCGAACGGGACGCCGCCTTACAACTGGTCCACCATCAGCGGCGCGTTGCCAGATGGGCTGACATTGAGCAGCGCCGGCGTGCTTAGTGGCATGCCGACGACCGCCAACAACTTCAACTTCAGGGTGCAGGTGACCGACAGCGCCAGTCTGAGCGCAACACAAGACTTCACCCTTACCGTTGGCAACGGTCCGCCTCTCATCCTCACTCGCGTCGTTTCGCGCAAGACCCACGGCACGAAGGGCGCGTTTGACTTGAACCTGGTGCTGGATGCTGGCACCAACGGGACGGTGGAGCCGCGCTTGAGCGGGCCGACGACGCTCGTCTTCAGCTTCAACAAGAGCGTCGCCGCCACCGACGGGGTGCTCAGCGCCAACGAGTTCACGTTGACCAACGCGACCTACGTGAGCGCCAGCATCGTGAGC
>JAPLTX010000004.1 GCA_026397915.1 Verrucomicrobiota bacterium | reverse complement strand
CGCCGTCACCGCGGGCTTTGGCACCGCCATCCGGCTCGTGGAGGAGCAATTCGCCGTGGGCAAGGGATTCCAGACCTTCCTCGGCGAGATCGCCGCCGAAGGCCAGGCGCCCCCGCCATCGCCCAAGCCCCCCGCCAAACCCGGTGACGTCAGCGAGAAAACCTAGACGGCTGGCTTCTTCTTGGGTTCTTGCTTTCTGTGCTGTCGGCCTCAGCTTCCAGAATTTCACCGCCTCGCCTTTTGTCGCCAGCGCATTGTAGTGATGGTGCTGGCCCTAGCCAGTTTTCGACGTGGATCAGGAAGCAGTGGTTCGAGTGCAGTGGCAGCTCGGAAATTCTGATTCGCGTTTGTTTTGGCGCAGAAACTCGATCTCCGGTTCTCTCAATACTTGCAACCCGGACTTGCAACATTTTGCCAGAATTTGCGCTGACTGCTGATGACCCGGGATGAAGAAGAAACGGGCCTATTTGGGGAATGCTGATTGGTGATGACTGCTGAGAACTCAGGAAAACAGGCCTGTTATAATTTAGGAAACTCCTGCTCTAATCCACTGAGCTACAGGCGCGCAAGCAGTCACACGCAGACGGCGAGCGATGCGGGGATTCTTGTGTGGATTTCGGGCTTCCAACAAGTTCCTGCACAGCGCGTATATCTACACCAGCCGCAATCAAACGCGAGACGAAAGTGCGTCGCCGAATGTAAAATGACGCTCGGAATGGTCCTCTGGCCTTGGCAGGGGGAATGAACCATTGCTTCCAGAGCCGTAACCGACCTGCGCGCGTCACCAACGGCGGTGGTGCCAACCTCCATAGCCGAAATAGAAACGCACAGGTGGTCCGTAGCAGTAGCCAGGCGATGGGTAGTAATACGGATAGTATGGATAGTAATAGTAGGTCGTTGACGGCGGGGCTTGGTAGTAAACCGGAGGCGCAACCGGCAAGGCGCGCACGATTTGCTGGTCGCTCAAACCGCCGACATAATCGCGGCCGCTCGGCTCGCGAATCGCGGGAGCGGCAGGCTCAGCGGGGGCGGTGGAAGATGGGGCAGCCGGGTGGGCGGCCTGCATCGCCGTCACAATGCGGTCGCTGACACCGTCGCGCTTGAGCGACTCGACGTCCTGCGCGGTCAAGTGGAAGATCGACCCGGTGGATTGGATGGTCTGGATGATCGCGTCATCGCTGATGCCAGCTTTCGACATTCTGACGATGTCGTTGCTTGTCAGGGTGACCGTCGCACCAAGCGCCGTCACTAGCATGCCAAGCATGAGCGATCCAAAAACTGCCGAGCATTTTAACATCTTCATAGCGATTCGTTTGACGCTCGATCACCCATCGTATTCATTGGACACATCGTGCAATCCCCTGTTTTGTTGAGAAGAGCGCCGCTTCCAACCCAAGGTTCTTGCTCGCCGTTAATCCGGGCTGTCGAAAGAAACCCTTGCGTTAGAGGGCGGAGTGGCCTATAAACCGCGCTCCTTTTTCCGGTGCCCGTGGTCGGGTGCCGAGGGCGGCAGGACGCCGCGGCATGAGCCAAAAGGAACTTAACAAGTAGAGATAGAAAGTCGTATCACCGCCTCTCAGGCACGCCCCGTTGCGGCGCGTGGTCGTTCCCCGTATGCCAACTGACAAGGAAAAGTCCAAGTCCTCCCATCCCATGCACGAGCTGTTCGCGAAGACCGCACAGGCCATCACTGAAGGCAGCGTCGTCAAGGGTCGTATCATCGAAATCCGTCCCGACGCCGCCGTCGTGGACATCGGTTACAAGAGCGAAGGCAACATTCCGATACACGAGTTTGCCGATCCCGAAGCCATCCATGTCGGCGACGAGATCGAAGTGTTGCTGGAGAAACTCGAAAACGAAGAAGGCACCGTTGTGCTTTCGTTCGAGAAGGCCGAAGCCAAGAAGAACTGGGACCGCATCACCATCATTTGCAGCGAAGGCGGCACGGTGTCCGGCAAGGTCAAGGCCGTTGTCAAAGGAGGCATGATTGTGGACATCGGCGTTGAGGCGTTTCTGCCGGCGTCGCAGATAGACGTGATTCCGCCGAGGAACATCCAGGAATTTGTCGGCAAGACCATCGAGTGCAAGGTCGTCAAGATCAACCAGGACCGTCACAACATCGTCCTGTCCCGCCGCGAGTTGATCGAGCAACAACGCAACGAAAAGCGCAAGAAACTCTTTGCCGAGCTGCAGCCCGGTATGGTCGTCCACGGCCAGGTCAAGAACATCACCGATTTCGGCGCGTTCATCGACCTCGATGGTCTCGACGGCCTGCTTCACATCACCGACATGAGCTGGGGCCGCATCAACCACCCCAACGAGGTTTGCAAGGTCGGCGACATGCTGGAGGTAGTCGTCCTCGACGTGAACCGCGAGAAAGAGCGCGTGTCGCTCGGATTGAAGCAGCGCTCACCCGATCCGTGGGACAGCATCGAGAACAAGTATCCCGTCGGCATGAAGGTCAAGGGCAAGGTCGTCAACATCGTGCCTTACGGCGCGTTCGTGGAACTCGAGGAAGGCGTCGAGGGCCTCGTCCACGTCAGCGAACTCTCCTGGACCAAACGCATCGCGCGGCCCAGCGACGTGCTGGCCGTCGGCGATCTCGTTGAGGCGGTCGTGCTGCAGATTGCGCGCGACGACAAGAAAATCTCCCTCGGCATCCGCCAGCTCGAGCCGAACCCGTGGAGCAAGGTGGCCGAGAAATACAAGACCGGCACCCACGTCAGCGGCACCGTCCGCAACCTCACCAGCTACGGCGCGTTCGTCGAGATCGAGGAAGGCATTGACGGCATGGTTCACGTCAGCGACATGAGCTGGACGCGGAAGATCAACCACCCCAGCGAATTGCTCAAGAAGGGCGACAAGGTGGATGCCGTCGTCCTCGAAGTGGACGGCGCGCAACAGCGCATTTCGCTCGGCCTCAAGCAACTTGGCGAGGACCCGTGGAAGGTGATCGCGCAGAAATACAAGGTCGGCGACATCGTCGAGGGCAAGGTCACCAAGCTCGCCAGCTTCGGCGCGTTCATCCAGTTGCAGGATGACATTGATGGCTTGGTTCACATCAGCCAGGTCAGCGAGGAACACGTCGAGAAGATCAAGAGCGTGCTCAAGGTCGGCGACCCCGTCCGCGCGCGCGTGATCAAGATAGACGGCAACGAGCGCCGCATCGGCCTCTCCATCAAGGCGGCCAACTACAACGCCGAACAGCTCGAAGCGGCCCGCGAGGAGTTCGACAAGCTCAAGCCCGGCGAAGACATGGTCGGTCTCGGCGAGGCGTTCGAGGAAGCCGAGAAGAAGCAGGTGGAAGAAAAGAAGGACGAAGGGAAGAAGTAGCCGTCCCTCGAACGACAGACTCTGAAAGGCCCCGGTGGCAACGCCGGGGCCTTTCGTGTTTCAGCGCATAGACGAAACTGTTTGGGTGGGACGGGTCTGCCAGGGCAGTCGGGGGGTGTTTGCGAATGAGAAACGGATGCGATCTTGAGAACTGCACCGGTCAGAAGCGCGTTCCTTTTGTGGTCGTCTTGACGCGACAGAGGAACATGTCGGCGGTGATGTAGAGAGTGGAGCCGTCGTCGCCCCAGGCGCAGTTACCGGTGGCTTCGCCGGTGTTGAGGGTGCCCAGATGTTTGCCGTCGGGGGAGAAGATCAGCACGCCGCCAGGCCCGGTGGCAAAGACGTTGCCGCGGTAATCCACTTTCATGCCGTCAGGCAGTCCCTTGCGGCCCCTGCGCAGCGGCGTGGCGTCGAAGAAGACGCGGCCCGTGCCGAGCATGCCGTCGGGTTTCACGTCGTAGGCCATCCAGATCGCGCGCTGCGGGTCGGAGTTGGCGACGTAGAGCGTTTTTTCGTCGGGCGAGAACGCGAGACCGTTCGGGAAAGTCAGTTCCTTGGTCAGCAGCGCCAAGCCTCCATTCCTGGCGAGCCGATAGACGCCGTTGAACGGCAGTTCCTTGGCGGGATCGTTGTTGAGTTTCGGCAGGCCATACGGCGGGTCGGTGAAGTAAAGGTCGCCGTTGGATTTGAAGACGAGGTCGTTGGGGCTGTTGAGCTGCTTGCCCTCGAAGCGGTCCGCGAGCGTGGTTTTGCGGCCGTCTTTTTCCAGCCGCGCGACGCGCCTGTCGCCGTGCTCGCAGAGGACCAGCCGGCCCTCGGTATCGAGCGTGAGGCCGTTGGAGCCGGGTTCTCTCTGGCCAGGTTTTGGCTGGCCAGTGTAGCCGCTCGGTTTCAGGAACACGCTGACGCCCGCGCCGGCTTTCCACTTATAGACCGTGTTGCGCGGCACGTCGGAGAAGAGCACGCAGCCGCCGACCGGCATCCACACGGGGCCTTCGGACCAATCGAAACCGTTGGCGAGTTTCTCGATGACCGCGCCGGACGGGATGAGTTTGTCGAGCGCGGGATCGAGCCGCTCGATGGCGCCGAGCGTGCCGCTGGCGGGCTGTTGGGCGGCGGCGGGCAATAGACACAAGGTTGTGGCGAGTGCGATGAGGAGGCATGTTTTCATGGCGTCGCGCAGCTTAAGGACCGCCAGCCGGCGGTCAAGTATAGGATGCTCGCCGCTACGCGCTGGTCCTGGCAAATGCGGTGCGCGTATTCTGGTGGGAGAAAAACTTTGACAGGTCTGGGTCGGCAGCTATACTGCGTCGAAATTGAGAGGTTATTATGGCTGAGACTCCTTCGGCTGGCGACGCCGCCAAGCAAGAAAAGAAAGACACGGTGCGCATCACGTTGCCGCCGCGCCCGGTGCCGCCTTCGAGCGCCGGCGCCGCGCCGGCTGGCACGTCAGGACCGGCAAAACTTGCCGCCACGGTGGCGGCCATGCCGATCGTGCCGAAGAAAGAAACAGCGCGGCTGAAGAAAACCACGGGCAGCGTCCCTGGAGCCACCAAGCCGGCGGCGCCCGTTGTGCCACCGCCCACCGTGCGCGCCCAACCTGTTGGGCAGGTTCCGTCCACAGTTGCGGCTGCACCAATGCCACCACCTCCTGCTCCCACAGCGACTTCGCCTGCGGCCATGCCCGTGCCGTCATCCGCATCAACGGCGGTGGCAAGGCCCACGGTCAAACTGCAAACAGCGGACATTCCCAAGATTCCATCGCCGCCGCCTTCGGCCGCCCCATCCGCTCCTGCGTCCATGCCTGTTCCGGCCCCGGTTGGGTCTAGCGGCCCGACGCTGTTGGACGCGGTGTTGAGCGTCGTGGTGATGATCGTTTCCGGCGTGGCGGTCTGGCTGCTGCTGAAGGCGCATCTGGGTTAAACCACGAAGCTTCACCGGTCAGACGTTCCTCGTTGGGTCCGTCACCGCTCAAAGGGTTCCGATTTATGGCAAGCTCCAACATTGTTCAAGTGACCGCCGCCAATTTCGACGCCGAGGTGCTGAAATCCCCCCTGCCGGTGCTCGTGGATTTCTGGGCGACGTGGTGTGGCCCGTGCAAGATGATTGCCCCGGTGCTCGACGAACTGGCCGTTGAATTCGCCGGCAAAGCCAAAATCGTCAAGTGCAACGTGGACGACGCCGGCGAGCTGGCCGTGCAGTATCGTGTCACGAGCATCCCGGCTTTGATCATGTTCAAGGGCGGCCAGGTCGTCGCCCAAGCCGTGGGCGCGAAGCCGAAGAAAGAGCTTCAGAAGCTCGTCAACGAAAGCCTTTAATTGTCCGCCGCACGACGGCGCTTGTCGCTCCGTGCTCCACAAGAGGATTTGCCGTGCGCTACGCCATCTGCAACGAAACCTTCGCGCCAGCCGCGAAGATGCCGTGGGAACCTTGGCCGTTTGAGAAGCAATGCCGTTTCGCCGCGCAGCTCGGCTACCACGCGCTGGAACTCGCCCCTTTCACCTTTAGCCGCGACGTCCGCAAAATCTCCGACGACGAACGAAAGAAGATGCGCGACACTGCTGCCGCCGCTGGCATCAAGATCATCGGTCTGCACTGGCTGCTGGCGTTCACGGAGGGCTTCCACCTCACCTCGCCCGATCGCGCCGTGCGCGAGGCCACTGCGCATTACGCCGAGGCACTCATTGATTTTTGCGCCGACCTCGGCGGCAAGATGATGGTGTGGGGTTCGCCCAAACAGCGCGACTTGAAGCCGGGCGTGGAAATCGAGCAGGGCATGGAGTTCGCCGCTGGCGTCTTCCGCTCCATCATGCCGCGCGCCGCCTCGCGCGGCGTGACGATTGCCATCGAGCCACTGGGCCGCGGGGACACCAACTTCATCAACACCGCCAAGCACGGTCGCCGGCTCGTCAGCATGGTGAACTGCCCGAACTTCATGTTGCACCTCGACGTGAAGGCGATGTGCGACGAAGGCCGGCCGATCCCGGACATCATCCGCGAATCGCGCGGCGTCGTCCGGCACTTCCACGCCAACGACCCGAACCTGCGCGGTCCTAACACCAGCGGCCTCGACCACAAGCCGTTTGTCGCCGCGCTGCACGAGATCGGCTACGACGGCTACATCTCCGTGGAAGTCTTCAAATACGACCCCGACCCCGAAACCATCGCACGCCAGGCCATCGAATACCTGAAGCGTGTTTACGTCTGAACGGGACCCCGAGAGACCGGGGGCGCTGGATGCCAGCGACGCGCGCTTCTCACAAGAACCGGCAGTGATGAGTAACTTGACGGTTACTTAAGCGCGCCCTAGTATCCAACCAGTTACTTGGCGGGACGGTGTTGAACCGCCTGCTGCGAACGCTGTAGATTGGCAAGAAGCATGGAAACTGAGAACAGACGATCCTCCAGCCAAGCCGGCGAACAGCACGGCAGCCGTTCACTGGCTGCGACAGGAAGCCGGCCGAAACACTCCGCGTTACGGTGGATCTTGGTGGTTGCCGTGGCGTGTGGCGTGCTCGTGCTCGCCGCTCCTTGGGCGAGAAACCATAACGGAGGGGGCAAGAAGGACGCAGAGGGTATGCGAAGCGGACCGTTCGCCGTGCCGGTGCTGGCCGTCAAGGTGGCACAGAAGGATGTGCCGATCTATCTCGACGGGCTGGGCACGGTGCAGGCGTTCAACAGCGTGACCATCCGCACCCGGGTGGATGGTCAGTTGGTGAAAGTCGCGTTCGTCGAGGGGCAGGAAGTGAAAGCGGGCGATCTGCTGGCGCTTATTGACCCGGCTCCGTTCAATGCCGCGCTTGCGCAGGCCACAGCCAAGAAGGGGCAGGACGAGGCACAGCTCGCCAACGCGCGGCTGGACTTGAAGCGCAACGCCGAGCTGGTGGCACAGAAAATCGCCTCGCGACAGGTTTACGACACGCAGCAATCCCTCGTGAACCAGCTTGAGGCCGCGGTGAAAGCCGATCAGGCGGCCATAGACAGCGCCAGGGTCCAGCTCGACTACACGACCATCGTTTCCCCGCTGGAGGGCCGCTGCGGCATCCGGTTGGTGGATCAAGGCAACATCGTTCACGCCAACGACGCGAACGGTTTGGTTGTGATCACTCAGTTGCGCCCTATCACCGTCATCCTCACGCTGCCGGAGCAGACGCTCGGCGACATCCGTAAACAATTGGGGCACGGCGAACTCACCGTCCTCGCGGTGGACCGCGACAACAAGACGGTGCTGGGCGAAGGCAAGCTCGCGGTGATTGACAACATGATTGATGTCACCACCGCCACCATCAAGATCAAGGCGACTTTCCCGAACAACGATCTGCGCTTGTGGCCGGGGCAATTCGTCAATGCCCGGCTCCTGCTGGAAACGCGCAAGAACGGCATTGTTGTGCCGGCGGCGGTCATCCAGCGCGGGCCGGAAGGTTCCTACGCGTTCGTGATCAAAGGCGACAAGTCCGGCGAACAAACCGTCGAGGTGCGACCCGTGAAAGTGGCGCTGATTGAGGACGGGCAGGCGCTGCTTGACGAGGGGGTGAAACCGGGCGAACGCGTCGTGGTGGAGGGCCAGTATCGTTTGCAGGCCGGCTCGAAGGTGAAGCTGCGGACCAACGGCAAGCCAGCCGAAGGCGAAGCCGAACAATGAGCGCCGCGCCGTGAACGTCTCCGAAATCTTCATCCGCCGGCCGATCGCCACGTCGTTGTTGATGGTGGGCGTGGTGATCATGGGTCTGCTCGGCTATTCGATGCTGCCGATCTCGGCACTGCCGTCGGTGGATTTTCCGACCATCCAGGTGACGGCGCAATATCCCGGCGCGAGTCCCGACGTGATGGCGTCGTCGGTCACCACGCCGCTGGAGCGGCAGTTCGGCCAGATCAGCGGGCTGACGATGATGACCTCGGTGAGTTCGTTCGGCACGTCGAGCATCACACTCCAGTTCACCCTCGACCGCGACATTGACTCGGCGGCGCAGGACGTGCAGGCGGCCATCAACGCCGCCGGCGGCGTGTTGCCGCGCACGATGCCGAACCCGCCGACCTACAACAAGGTCAACCCCGCCGACACGCCGATCCTCACGCTGCAAATCACCTCCGACACGCTGCCGCTGGAAAAGGTCAACGATCTCGCCGACACGGTGCTTGCGCAGAAACTCAGCGAGGTCACCGGTGTCGGCCTCGTCACCATCGAAGGCAACCAGAAACCCGCTGTGCGCGTGCGCGTGAACCCGGCCGCCATCGCCAACCTCGGCCTGAGTCTCGAAGACGTGCGCTCGGCGCTGGTCGTCAACAACATCAACCAGCCGAAAGGCAGCTTCGACGGCGCGCGCCAGTCATATTCCATCGGCGCCAACGACCAGATTTTTTCCGCGGCGGAATACCGGCCGGTGATTATCGCCTACAAGAACGGATCGCCCGTGCGGCTCAGCGACATCGGCGAGGTGGTGGACAATGTCGAGAACGTGCGGCTCGGCGGCTGGGTGGACGGCCGCCCCAGCGTCATCCTCGACATCCAACGCCAGCCGGGCGCGAACATCATCGAAACCGCCGACCGCGTGAAGGCGTTGCTGCCGAAACTGCGCGCGTCCATTCCGCCGTCGGTGAAAGTTTCCATCCTCACCGACCGCACTGAGACGATCCGCGCGTCCGTTGCGGATGTGCAGTTCACGCTGGTCCTCACTGTCGGCCTGGTGGTTATTTCGATCTTTGTTTTCCTGCGGAGCTTTCGGGCCACCCTCATCCCCAGCGTGGCGCTGCCGCTGGCGGTCATCGGCACGTTTGGCGTGATGAAGCTCATCGGCTTCAGCCTCGACAACCTTTCGCTGATGGCGCTGACGATTTCCACCGGCTTCGTCGTGGACGACGCCATCGTGATGATCGAGAACATCGTCCGCCACATCGAGGCCGGTGAGACGCCGTTGGAGGCGGCGCTCAAGGGCGCGAAGCAAATCGGGTTCACCATCATTTCGCTGACCGTCTCGCTCATTGCCGTGTTCATCCCGCTGCTGTTCATGACCGGCATTGTTGGCCGGCTGTTCCGCGAGTTTGCGCTTACGCTGAGCATCGCGGTGATCTGGTCGGCCATCGTATCGCTGACGCTGACGCCGATGATGTGCGCGCGGATGTTGAAACCGGAGCGTGACCAGAAACACGGCCGGTTTTTCCAGGCGACGGAGCGGCTGTGGAAGGCGATGCTCGACGGCTACGACCACGGGTTGCAATGGGTGCTGAAGCATCAGCTCTTTACCTTGTGGGTCGCCATCGGCACTTTGGTTATCACGATCTGGCTCTATCTCATTGTGCCGAAGGGCCTGCTGCCCCAGCAGGACACCGGCATCATCGTTGGGGTCACCGATTCGGCGCAGACGATTTCGTTCAAGGCGATGGTCGGACGCCAGCGCGTCATCGCCGGTATCGTGCAGAAAGACCCCGATGTTGCGAGCGTGGCGTCGTTCGTCGGCGCGGGCACGGTCAACGCCACCGTCAACACCGGCCGGCTTTACATCAACCTCAAGCCGCGCGACCAGCGCAAAGCCAGCGCGGGCGAGATCATTAACCGGCTCCGCGAGGCGACGAAGAACGTCGAGGGCATCTCATTGTTCATGCAGGCGGTGCAGGACGTGCAGATAGACAGCCGCGTCAGCCGCACTCAATATCAATACACGCTTCAGGACGCCGACGAGGCGGAACTGGCGCAGTGGGCGCCGCGGCTCCTTGCGAAGCTGCGCACCCGGCCGGAGCTGGTGGACGTGGCCACCGACCAGCAATCCGGCGGCTTGGAACTGCACGTGGACGTGGATCGCGACAAGGCCTCGCGGCTCAACGTGCTGCCGCAGGCGATTGACGATACGCTCTACGACGCGTTCGGCCAGCGGCAGGTTTCGATCATCTTTACGCAGCTCAGCCAGTATCGCGTGATCCTCGAAGTGCAACCGCAGTTCCAGCTCCGGCCGGAGTCGCTCGACAAAATCTACGTGAAGTCCACCACCGGACAGATGGTGCCGCTGAACGCGTTCGCTACGCTGCGCACTTCGACGGCGTCTTTGGCCATCGTGCACCAGGGCCAGTTCCCGGCGGTGACGCTGTCGTTCAACCTCAGCCCAGACAGTTCGCTCGGCGCGGCGGTGGAGGCGATCCAGAAGGCGGAAAAGGAAATTGGCCTGCCGGAAACGGTGGTCTCGACGTTCTCCGGCAGCGCGGCGGAGTTTCGCTCGTCGTTGCAAAGCGAGCCGTTCCTGCTGCTGGCGGCCATCGTCGTCATCTACATCGTGCTTGGCGTGCTCTACGAGAGTTATATCCATCCGATCACGATTCTCTCCAGCCTGCCGTCGGCGGGCGTTGGCGCGCTCGTGGCGATGCTCATCTGCGGCACAGACCTGTCGCTGATTGCGCTCATCGGCATCATCCTGCTCATCGGCATCGTGAAAAAGAACGCGATCATGATGATTGACTTCGCTCTCGACGCCGAGCGCAACGAGGGCCTGCCGCCGGAGCAGTCCATCTACCAGGCGTGCCTGTTGCGGTTCCGGCCGATCATGATGACGACGTTCGCGGCGCTGTTCGGCGCGCTGCCGCTGGCGTTGCAGACCGGCACCGGCTCGGAACTGCGCAAGCCGATGGGCATCGCGATTGTCGGCGGCCTGCTGCTGTCGCAGTTCCTCACGCTCTACACGACGCCGGTGATTTACCTCTATCTCGACCGCTTCGGCAGCGCCGTGCGGCGCTGGCGCGTGTCCAAGGGTCTGACGGCTGTGGAAGAAGCGGGGAGCAACGTGACGGAAAAGTTGTGAACATCTCGGAGCCATTCATCCGCCGGCCGGCCGGCACATCGTTGCTGGCGATAGGGCTGTTTTTCCTGGGGATGGTGGCGTATCGGTTTCTGCCGGTGGCGGCGGTGCCGCGCGTGGATATTCCGAATATTTCCGTCTCCGCGTCGCTGCCGGGCGCGGACCCGACAACGGTAGCGACCTCGCTGGCTGCGCCGTTGGAGCGCCGGCTGGGCCAGATCGCCGGCGTCGCCGAGTTGACCTCCGTCAGCACGCTCGGCGGCACGTCCATCAACATCCAGTTCGACCTCAGCCGCAAGGTGGAGAGCGCGGCGCGCGACGTGCAGGCGGCCATCAACGCCGCCGCGAACGACCTGCCGATCAACCTGCCGAACCCGCCGACCTACCGCAAGGTCAACCCCGCTGACACGCCGATCATGGTGCTGGCGATGGTCAGCGACGCGTTGCCATCAGTGCAGGTCTATGAATACGCCGACAACATCATTGCGCAGCGTCTCAGCCAGGTCGAGGGCGTCAGCCAAGTCATCGTCGCCGGCGGCGAAAAGTCCGCGGTGCGCGTGCAAATGAATCCGGTGGCGCTCGCGTCAGCCGGGCTGAGCCTCGAAGACGTTCGCACGCTGCTCGGACAGGTGAATGCGGATTCGCCGAAGGGCGGCTTGGACGGCGAGCACACGTTCTACACCCTCAACAGCAACGACCAGCTCAAGGAGGCGAAAGGTTACCAGTCGCTCATCCTGACCCAGAAGAACGGCGTCCCCATCAAGCTCAGCGCGCTGGGCAAGGCCGTCGAAGGCACTGAGAATGCGCGCATGGCCGGCTGGATCGGCACCCAGCGCGCCGTGCTGCTCATCGTGTTCAAGCAGGCCGGCGCCAACGTAATTGAGACCGTGGATCGCGTCCGCGCCATGCTGCCGCAGACGGAGAAATGGCTGCCGCCGTCGGTGAAGGTCCTGCTCATCAGCGACCGCACGCAAACCATCCGCGCCTCGGTCAACGACGTGCAGTTCTCGCTCATGCTCAGTATCAGCCTCGTGGTGATGGTGATTTTTCTTTTCCTGCGGCGGTTCTGGCCGACGTTCATCGCCTGCGTGACCGTGCCGCTGGCGCTGACGGGGACGTTTGCGTGCATGTATCTGCTGGATTACAGCGTGGACAATCTGTCGCTGATGGCGGTGACCATCTCCGTCGGCTTCGTCGTGGACGACGCCATCGTGGTCATCGAGAACGTGTTCCGCTACATTGAGTCGGGCGAACGCACGATTACAGCGGCGCTCAAGGGCGCGCGGCAGATCGGTTTCACGGTGATCTCCATGAGCACGTCGCTGGTGGCGGTGTTCATACCGCTGCTGTTCATGGGCGGGTTGATCGGGCGGCTGCTGCACGAGTTCGCGGTGACGCTGAGTGTGGCGATCCTCGTTTCCGGCGTCATCTCGTTGACCTTGACGCCGATGATGTGCTCGCGGTTCCTGAAAGCCGAAGCCGCCTACGGGCCGCCCGGCCGTTTCTACCGGGCCGGCGGGGCGGTGTATGACTTTGTGCTGGCCGGCTACGAGCACGCGCTGCGCTGGGTGTTGCGCCACCAGGGTTTCACGCTGTTGGTCGCGCTGGCCACGTGCGTGGCGACGGTCTGGCTCTACTCCATCGTGCCCACGGGACTTTTCCCCCAGCAGGACACCGGCATTATGTTTGGCTCCACGAAGGCGGCGCAGGACATCTCCTTCAACGCGATGGCCAAACTCCAGGAAAGAGTCGCGCGCATCGTGCTCGCCGACCCGGGCGTGCTGACGCTCGGTTCATTCGCCGGGGCAAGCTCGGGCGCCGGTTCCGTCAACAACGGCCGCATGTTCATCACGCTGAAACCGTGGAACGAACGCCGCGTTTCCGCCGACGAAATCATCAACCGCCTCCGCCGCAAACTCGGCACCATTCCGGGAATCGAACTGCGCTTGCAATCTCCCCAAGATGTCCGCACCGGCGGCCGGCTCAGCGCCGGGCAATACCAATATTCCCTCCAGTCGGCCGACCTCGCCGAACTCAACTACTGGGCAATGCGGCTGGTGGAAAAACTCCGCACGATCCCGCAGCTCAAGGACATTGACAGCGACCAGCAGACGCGCGGCCTGCAAGCCAACGTCGTTGTGAACCGCGACGCGGCCGCGCGCCTCGGCGTGTCGCCGCTGGCGGTGGACAACACACTCTACGACGCATTCGGCCAGCGGCAGGTTTCCACCATTTACAAACGCTACAACCAGCATCACGTCGTTCTCGAAGTGAACCCGGAATTCCAGTTGGGGCCGGATTCGCTGGACAGGATTTACGTCAAATCCAACACCGGCAAACAGGTGCCGCTGTCGGCTGTCGCCCGGATCGAGCACAGCAATGCCTACCTTCAGGTCAACCACCAGGGACAATTCCCCGCCATTACCGTCTCGTTCAATCTTGCGCTCGGCGTCTCGCTCGGCGAGGCGGATGAACTGATCAAACAAGCCAAGGAGGAACTGCACATGCCGGCGCGTGTGAACTTTAGCCCCCAAGGCACGGCCAAAATCTACCAAGCCATGCTCTCCAACATGCCGGTGCTGATCGGCGCGGCGCTCCTGGCGGTCTATATCGTGCTCGGCGTGCTCTACGAAAGCCTGATCCATCCGATCACGATCATCTCCACGCTGCCGTCCGCTGGCGTTGGCGCGCTGCTGGCGCTGATGCTCACCGGCAACGACCTTTCGGTGGTGTCGTTCATCGGCATCATCCTCCTGATGGGCATCGTGAAGAAGAACGCGATCATGATGGTGGACTTTGCGCTCGACGCCGAGCGGAACGAAGGACTTGGCCCGGAAGAGGCGATCTACAAAGCCTGCGTCATCCGCTTCCGGCCTATCATGATGACCACGATGGCCGCGCTGCTCGGCGCGCTGCCGTTGGCGATTGGTTTGGGCACCGGCTCCGAGTTGCGCCGGCCGCTCGGCATCGCCGTCGTCGGCGGGTTGATCGTTTCCCAGGCGCTCACGCTCTTCACCACGCCGGTGGTCTATCTTGCCTTCGAGCACATGCGGAAGCGCGTCCGCGCCTGGCGTCATCCCGAACTGCGCAACGCCGCTACGGCGTATTAGCTTCCGTGTTTTTTGCATCCACTTTCCGCCGGCTTCCGCTAAACTCCGCGGCCATGTTCACCAGACTGAAACACTTTGGGATCGCAGCGACTGTTCTTGCCACCACCGCTCTCGCCGGCGAATGGCCGTGCTGGCGTGGACTTCGCGGCGACGGTGCCTCCGACGAGAAGAACATTCCGACCCGCTGGAGCAGTGGCACCAACGGCATGCAGAACATCGCGTGGAAGGTCGCCATCCCCGGCTGGGGGCATTCCTCGCCGGTCATTTGGGGCGACCGTCTTTTCGTGACGACCTACGTTCCCGACGGCGAGAAGCGCGCGCTGCTCTGCCTCGACCGGCGCAGCGGCAAGACCCTCTGGGAGCGGACCGTGTTGACCTCGCCGCCGGAGAAGATGAACAGGCTCAACAGCCACGCCAGCGGCACGCCCGTCACCGACGGCCAACGCGTCTGGGTCGCGTTCCTGCAAACGCCGAACATCGTCGTCGTCTGCTACGACATGGACGGCAGGGAACTCTGGCGCAAATCGCCCGGCACGTTCGCCTCCAAGCACGGCTTCTGCAGCTCGCCGGTGCTTTACAAAGACCTCGTCATCCTCAACTGCGATCAGGACGACGTGGCATGGATCGTGGCGTATGAGAAAAACACCGGCGTCGAGCGTTGGCGCACGGATCGCCCGAACCGCACGCGCTCCTACTGCACGCCGATCATTGTCGAGGCCGCCGGCAAAACGCAGATGGTCCTCACCGGCAGCAAGTGCGTCGCCAGCTACGACCCCAACAACGGCAAGCAGCACTGGCTCATGGACGGCCCGACCGAGCAATTCGTCGCCAGCCCCGTTTTCGCGGAAGGCATCTTCTTCATCACCGGCGGTTTCCCGGAGCGTCACTTCGTAGGCATCCGGCCGGATGGCACGGGCAACATCACCCAAACGCACATCGCGTGGCACGACAAGCTGGATGCGAAGGTGGTTTCCTACGTGCCGTCGCCCGTCGCGTGCGGGCCGTATTTCTTCGTCGTGTCCGATATGGGCTACGCGAGCTGTCTGGAGGCCAGGACCGGCAAGTGCCTCTGGCGCGAACGACTCGGCCGCCATCACTGGCCATCGCCCGTCCGCGCCGGCAACCTGCTTTACTTCCTCGACGACGACAGCAACACCTACGTCGTCAAGGCCGCGCCAAAATTTGAACTGGTCGCCACAAACTCGCTCGGCGAAGCCAAGGATTCCTGCTTCGCCTCCCCCGCCATCAGCCGCGGCCAGATTTTCATCCGCACCCTTGCCAATCTCTATTGTATCGGCAAGTAAGAGGGCTTTGCAGGGCGCGCTGCGCGGGGCGCTGCTTGGGGCAACCGCCTCTTTACTTTCCGCCTGCGGTGGACGGCTGATAGCCGAGATTGATCGCGCGGCGCATGTCGCGGTAGGAACCCTTGCCGTCGCCGGTTTCGGCCAGAGCCTGGCTGCGCAGCACCAGCGCTTCGACATGGTTCGGATCTTTAGTCAACAAACCGTTGAGTGCGGCAACGGCCCCGCCAAAATCGCCGGCATCGGATTGCGCGCGCGCGGCCAGCAGCAGCGCAGCAGGATCGTCGGGGCGCAGTGAGGCCAGATGCGCTCCGGCAGCGGCGGCGGCGCGGAAATTCTTGCGCGCCGATTCCAACTGAACCTTCAGCACGGCAGCGGCCGCGTCATTGGGGTTTTCTTTCAAGGCGTTATCCACCTCGCGCAGGGCGCCGCCACGATCATTGCGGCTGAGCAACTCCCGCGCCTTGGTCACGCGAGGCGTGTCAGGCGGTGGCGGCACGGTCTGGGTCGTGACGGGCGCCGCGCCCTTGACCTGCGCAGCCGGCACGAAACGCACCGCATCCTTGCGGGCAAAGCCGGTTCCCCGGATGACTTTCGCGATGGAGAACTTCGGCTGCAATTCGGTCACTTCGACAGCGCCGATTTCCTTGCGCGGTGCGCCGAGTTGCAGGCCGGTGGACGGGTCAATCATCCCTTCGTCTTCGTGGAAGACCACGAAACAGTCGCCCGCAGCGATGCCCTTTTCTTCGCCGGCGTTGATGTAGATGTCGCCGCCCTTGGTCTCGATGACACGGCCTTCCCATACCACCTTCTCCATTCGCCGGCAGATGAACACCACCGCCTTGTCAATCGCCTCCTGCGTGGCCTGGCCCAGCGGCGTCTTCGCAAAAGCGGATGTGCCAAAATTGAAATCCTTCTCCGTGTAGGCAATGCCCACCGCGTTCTTTTCCGCCTTGCCCTGCACCTGTTCGCTGTCAAGCACCTGTCCGGTCGCCGAATCCACCAGCCGGATCGCGATGGTCACCTTGGCTTCCGCGTGCGCGAAACTCAGCGAGATTCCCTGATAACCGAAACCCTGGTTCTGCTGCTGTGTCTCGCTGAAATCCACCACGGAGCCAAAGATCATGGCTTGTGTGTTCAACACCCGTCCGATCTTCGGCGCGCTGGCCTCGACGGTGCGGCCGGTCTTGGCGAAGTCCTGTTCCTTGAGCACGTCGCGGATTTGCTGGCGTTCGACCACGATGAACCGCTCGCTGCGAACGATCGCATCGGTCAACGAGTCAGCCATGCCGGTGCCCAGTTCCAGCTTGCCCTTGTAGTTGGATTTGTTCTGGAAATCCATGACCGCAACGAGCTTCTTTGGCCCGTAGTAAGGCGGCAATTGTGACAGGATGCCGAGCCGCGCCACGCGTCGCTGCTGCGCGGACGGTGCGCCCGTCCCGCTGTCCGAGGTGGCGCATCCCGAAACCAGGACAACGACGGCGAGTAAAGTGGATGCCAAAGACAAGTGGTTCATATTCGGAAGTTCTCCATGTTTGAATTGCGCGCCAGTTGTAGCGCGCACACGGGCCATGTCAAGCCGCACGCCACCTCAACGAGGTGGCCATCACTCAGCCCGGCGTTGGCCGGTCCTCCGGCCTACGCCGGGTATGCATCCTAAAACAAATTCAACTCCAACGGAGTTGCAGCATCGTTTGGTAGCCCGCCACGCCGTGGCGGGAATAACATGGCGCTCCATCATCATCGGCGAGGAGATGATCCAACCCTTTCAGGGTAGTGATGTTTCTTGGATGTTCACCCAGGGTAGCTCGTGCCTCGCAACCCTGGGCTGATGGATTTGAATCCCGTTGGGATTCGCTTTTCTCTCACACCAGCTTTCTCGCTATCTCCTCGTCCAGAATCTCGCGGACTATCAGCGCGCCTGGCTCATTTCGACGGCGGCACAAAAATCAAAAATCCTTGTTGGGAACCAATTATGACCTGCGCTCAAACGTTCCGGATTGCCCTGCTTGATGACTTCCATCTGTATCTTGGCCGCAGGGTGCCCGTAACGAAGCAGTTTAGCTTTCACTTCCCCCCAGTTCTCCGAGCATTTTTTGTAGCCGGGGTCTTTTTCACCGATGATATATTTGATCGCGAGCTTGGCGCGTTCCGGCGAGTTCAGGAAGGGGATATGGGCTTCATCCACTCCCCGCCCCAAGTAAACCCCGGAATTGATGATGGCCCCCTTGAGCAGTTCGGGGTGGGCAAAGAGAAACATGTAGGCGATATGCGTCGAGGACGAGAAGCCGGTGATATAGACCTTCTCCTCGCCGCGATAGAGTTTCTGAACATCCTTGAGGATGGCCCGGATTCCCTCCGAATCAAACTTGGCCCGGGCGGCATCATTTCGGTCCGGTCTTCTGCTCCCGGCGGGACTGGCCGCATCCGCCGCGCTAATGGCGTCGGCGACCGCACCGCGATATTCCGCCATGTCGGCCACGCGGTCGGCATTGATGACCAAGGGCGCCACGAGGATGAAGCCGGCCTTGCGCGCGTCCCGTTGCGCCGCGAAGGACGCGATGTGTTTTCCCTTGTCGCCATAGTGGGCGTTGGGGGCCACGAGCACCGGCCACTTCCGGTTCGCCGACCAGTTCCTGGGCAATGAAATATAGTATTTCATCGGGTGCGTGGTGGCGGTCTGCACCTGCGCACTGTCCGGGATTTGGATGGGTTCGCCGGCGACCGGCAAAAGGGACGCGGCCATCAGCAGCGCCATGAGAGCGTATCGTGCAGCGAGCCAGTGTGTCATCGTTCCTCCTGTCATCCTCCGTCATTCCAGCGCCGGGCCGCGCAGCCACGTCCGCACCGCCGGATACGCGGACTCCGGAAAGCAATGCTTGCCGACATCCTCGCAGAGGAAACTCGTCTTTGCCCCGGCAGCCTTCGCGGCGCCGCATATTTCCTGCGCCCGGGGCCGCGATTTCGCGTTGCTGGAGACCATCAGGAACGGCTTGCCCTTCAGCAGGTCGTAGCGATGCAGCTTGCCACCGCCTTCCACAAAGAGGAACGCGGAGAACCGCCGCGCCACTTCACCATCCGACTCGTCCAAGAGCGCCGACGTGGCGTGCGCGCCGTTGGAGAAGCCGCCCAGAACCCGATGCTCCGGGGCGATGTTGGGCACCATTTCCTCCAGCTTCGCCAGCATGGTTTTGAAGAACGGCCACATGTATTTGCCGTCCGCGTCAACCATGATGAAGCCCGTTTTCGGGTCGGCTTTGAAGAGCGGCATCGAGGCACAAATAAAATCGCGCTCGCCGGAAATAGCACGGGCAACCCCGGGGTTTCCGCCCGCGCCGCCGTCGCCGCCGCCGAGCAAAATCAAGAGGGGATGTTTCCTGCCCGGATTGTAGTTCGTCGGCAGAAAGACCGTCATCTGCGCTTTCACGGCCTTCTTCTGCGATACCGCGTGGAACGTAGGCGGTATGTCAGGGAAAGTAACAGTCACGGTGCTGCCAGGCGCCAGTTTGCGCGCCGGCGCGGCAGCGTGCGCGATGCACGCGGCCATCACCAGCGCGGCGAGCGCGCAAGAGAGCGTGGTTCTCACTTGTCTTTTAGCAGAACGATCTTCTTCGCCGTGCGCTTGTCGCCGTCCTTCACGTATTCCACCGAGACGTTGGCATCCACCTTGATGTCGGAGAGCTTCACGGCCTTGCCATGCTGCTGAATCTTGGTGCTGTCCGTGATCGTGAACGACAACTCGCGCGCCGCCATGACGACGATTTGCTTCGCCTCCACATCCACCTTCTTCACCGTGCCGGTCTTGGTTTGCGCTGCCTTTTCCTCCGCTGCTCCGGCAACCGCCGTCACCAGACCCAGCACCATCAATCCGGACACCGCTGACACGACCAGTTTCTTCCAGTTCATCATTCGCTCCTTTTTGTAATTAAAAACACACACCACTGTCTCGGCAGGATGTTCTCGGCTGCCACGAGAGTCAACCGCCTTCCTCACGCAGCATTACTTATTTGGTCTCGTCCAGCGCGGCGAGGCCTTTTCGATGGAACTCAAAAGCCTTTGTTCCGAGCTTCCTGTAGTAGAGCTGCGATTCGTGGGCCACGTCGGGAACGACTTCATACTCGTGCTTGATGCCGAGTTTGGTCAGCACCTCGTGCAAATCCTGATTCCGCGGCAGCAGGTTGTCCAGCGAGCCGCAGCCGATGCGAATGCGCGTCTTGTCGCGCAGCTTGTCGGCGTTCTTGCGCGCCAATTCTCGCGGATGCTCGGCCACCCGGCGCGCGTTGTCGGCGCCGAACACCCCGAACATCGGTCCTTCTCGTGGAATGTTCGTCAGGCTCGGATCCATCAACGCGCCCGCATTGATCACCACCGTTCCGAACAGTTCGGGATACTTGAAGCCCAGGTGCCCCGCGCCGTAGCCGCCCATCGAGTAGCCTTCGATCACGCGGCCCTCGCGCTTGGCGATTGTGCGATAGGTTTCGTCCACGTGCGGAATCAAATCCTTAATGATCACGCTTTCCATTGGGCACTTGCCGTCGGTCGAATCGCAGTAGAAGCTTTTCACCATGCCGTTGACGAGCACCACGATGACCGGCGGCAACACGCCTTCTTTGATGGCCGCCTCGACGTGCGGAACAAACATCGTTGCGCCACCGCGCTGGTTTCCGCCCATGCCGTGCAGCCAGTAGATCACCGGGTATCGCTTCTTCTCCTGCTCGTAGCCCGGCGGCAGCCAAACGAGGTAGCTGACTTCGCGATCCAGCACCTTGCTTTGAAACGTCTTGTATTGTGTGCCATTGGGCGCGCCGTGGTCGGGGTCCAACCACTCGGCCTTCGGCATCGGCCGGCGGTTCATCGGCCGCCGCGCGTCTGGTCTGGCCGGGGCGGATGGCGCTGGCTCGGCGCCAATGACAGCGATGGCTGCCACCAGCAAACCAAGCAGGCCAAAGCGAAATGACTGAATCAGTTGAGGCAGGTTCATGGGTTCAGGCTCCTGTTTATTTCGGCAACGGCACGGTTTCCGCTTTTGCGCCCGGCTTGAGGAACCACCGGCTGGTTCCCACATCGGTCTTAAAGAAGTTCAACAACAGCGTGGTGGTCTTCTTGCATCCTGCGTCGTTGGGATGCAGCCGATCGGCGCGCACGTCGCCCTCCGTCCAAGTGAGGCCATCGAGCTTGCGTGGCACATTGCCGCACACCCACAGATACGGTCCCCAGAGCACGAGCGGCGCTTTCACCTCGCCGTGCGCAGGGTCGTAGTTGAGTTGCGCGTCGCCGCGAATCTGGCTTTGCACGACCCATCGCGTGCCGAAGCCCGATTCGTAGGCGTAAGGCTCCGGACTGCCGCTCTCGCGTCCCGACCAGCCGCCAAACGTGCGGCTCGACAGATACACGACGCGCAGGTTCGGGTAATGATGCCGCGCGATGTTGAGGATGGCGGTGATGTCGGCCTGCAACGCCCGCGCGTGCGCAGGGAATTCGCCGAGCGGTTTCGGATTGGCCTCGACGTGCTTCAGCCAGCACGCCTGCACCTGCTTCGGCGAAAGACCCGCCGCTTCGATCCGCTTCGCCAGCGTCGGCCACGTGTCCTTTTCGAGGCCGGGACTGCTTTTACGAATGCCCTTCGGCATGTGGACGACATCCATCTGCTTGTCGAGCCGCTCCTGCTCGACCTTCGGCAGGATGGCCGCGCCATCCCAAGCCCACATCACCGCCGAGCGCCCGCCGATACAGCCGTTGACGATGATCACGCGCGGAGATTTCTGCGGGTCGGCGTCCGCCGCGCGCTTGAAATCTTCCGACTCGATGGATGGATTGGAGAAGCCAATCGTGATCAAGCCGATCTTTCCGTCGTCTGTTGGCCGGCCTTCGGCGTCGAGTGGGCGGATTTTTTCCGACTCCTTCACATAAGTAGCGCGATGCGCTTCCGGCAGCTCGTTATTGCCGCCGCCGTAAAGCCCGCCATCCTCGCCCTTGTATGATGACGTCATCTCGGTGATCGGCACCAACGCGCTCCAGTCGTTTGTGCTCACCACAAACGGGCGCGGTGCCGCGCCTTTGGAAGAAGGGCCGGACCGCTTGCCGGCAGCACGCTTGCGAATCTCCTGGCGCACGCGGTCGAGGTAAGCTTGCTCCTCAGGTGTCAGCGTTTCGCCGGCTTGAAACTTCCGCATCAGTTGCTTGCCGTGCTCAACATCAATCGGCGGCTCGGCCGCCAACGCGAACTGCGCCCCGACGCAGACCAGCAGGAGAGGAAACCAAAACCGCACAGCAGATATGGAACACGATCTTCTCACCAACGCGCCTTTCCTTATTTCGCAGTCGCTGCTTTCATAAACGAGCCATTTTGGAGACAGTCACCGAAGCCGTATTGTGCCGTAGCGACACCGCCTATGCCAAGAACGACGCAAAAACATTTCTCGCCAGCCGTTTTCGCAAGAATAGACTCCGCGACCGTGAAACCGGATAACCGGGACGAGGAGGATGCGGTCTGGGATTCCGACCAGCAACTGAGGAGACATGGCTGACTATGGAAAGAGCATCTACGTGCGAGTTCCGGTGTTATCAACCGCAGAATCTTTCAATCGAATATCCGTTTTGACCTGAACACGTCGCCAGATAAGATGGAACGAAGAAGCGAGGACAAGACCATGAAGACCACCATCACAATTATCACCCTGTCTGCTGTTTTCGCTGTGGTCATGGAGGCGGCTCAACTTCAGCAGCCCACACCGTTGCCGGGCAACGTCGAGAAGCGCGATGTGATCATCTGGAGCGACGGCGTGCGGATGGCAGGCGACCTCTATCTGCCGAAGGGCTTGACGAAGGACAAAAAACTCCCCGCCGTGTTGTTTTGCTCCGGCACCGGCGGCACGAAGAAAGGCCCGCCACAAAGACTCGCGCCGCGGTTCGTGCAAGCCGGGTTCGTGTTCCTCGCGTTCGATTACCGCGGCTGGGGCGAGAGCGACAGCCGGTTGATGTCGCTCGACAAACAGCCCAAGCCCGACGCCAAAGGCGAGGTCACCGTTCGCGCGCGGGCGATCCGTTGGCAGATGGATTTCGCCGACCAAACAACGGACATCCGCGCCGCGATCAGTTTCCTCGTGGGCGAGCCGAACGTT
Source organism: Verrucomicrobiota bacterium (assembly GCA_026397915.1). Taxonomy (GTDB): domain Bacteria; phylum Verrucomicrobiota; class Verrucomicrobiia; order CAIQCK01; family CAIQCK01; genus CAIQCK01. The sequence goes on along the minus strand of JAPLTX010000004.1, from coordinate 49,695 downwards.
GACCCGCAACGCATCGGCATCCTGGGCACCAGTTACGGTGGCGGGCTGGTGACGTGGACGGCCGGCAACGACCCGCGCGTCAAATGCGTCGCCGCGCAAGTGGGCGGCATGGGCGGCGGGCGCGGCCCAGCAGCCGAGCAATACGCTTACGGTCTGGCCACCAAGCAAGCGCGCGCCGAGACCGAGCCTGTCCCGTTCGAGACCGGCAAGATGGGTGGGAAGATGGCGCGATATGAAAACATGCGGGTCAACCCGGTAAAAAGCATCGGCTTCAACGCCATTGAGGCCGCCGAGAAAATCCGCGTGCCGATGATCCTCATTGACGCTGAGAACGAGGAGTTGATGGACCGCCACCAAAACGGCGAGCGGGTCGCAGAGATTCTGAAAAAGAGCCGCGTGCCGGTGGCCTATCACGTCCTCAGGGGCATGACTCACTACGGCATCTACCGCGAGGGCTTCGAGGAAGCCACGCGCCTCGAACTGGAATGGTTCAACCGGCATCTCAAGAAACAAGCACCATGAGAACACACAACACCATGAAGACACACAACGAACAACTGAGCCGGCGCGAGTTCCTGAAAAGGGTCGCGCAGGCAACCGCAGCCACACCATTCTTAGCCTACGCCGGCGAGGCGAAGCCACCGCGTGCTTCCCGGATTTCGTATTTCTGCAACGGCCAGATTCATGTGAACGAACCGGGCCAGCCGGAAGGCAAGCCGCTGACCTCTGGTCAACCCTGGGATTTCAAACCGTCCTGGTCCAAAACTGGCGACATGCTGGTTTGCTTTCGCCGGCTCAAGGACGATCCGGTGACGGTGAACTGGAGAACCGCGATCTTCACCCTCAACGCCGACGGCACGGGCTTCCACCAAATGACCGACGGCACGTTCACGGACTTCAATCCAACGTGGACGCGCGACGGCCTTAACACGCCGATCTGGAACCGGAAGAACGACAAGAGGGGCTGGTTCATCGTGATGCAAGGCAAAGTGGGCGGCCAACCGGGCGAAGAGGTGGCCATCACCGACCCCAGTGTCCCTAATTGGGGGCACTCGTGCCTCATGGATGGCCGGATTCTCGTAACCGCGACTCCGCCGAAACAGGGTCGGGGGATCTACTTGCTGACGCGCCGCGAAGGGCCAAAACCCGTTTACGAACGCGTCCAGTGCGAACTGACGGCCAAAGGCATCTTTCACCGCATGAGCATTTCGCCCAGCGAGAAGAAGATTTGCTTCGAATACATCACCTTCGAGCGACAGAAAGGACTCAAAACCGGAGAACCCGGACACACGCTCTATATTGGGGATTTCGACGCGCAGCAGCGCACGATCACGAACCTCAAACCGTTTGCCAACGAGGCCGGGGAAAACAAATGGTTCGCGTATGCGCGCTGGATTGATGGCGAGTCCGCGGTGGTCTATCACTCCACCCAAACAGGGAAGGGCCAACTCTACGTTTACCGATTGGAGGACGGCTCGACCAAGCGCGTGTCAACCAACGCGGGCGCCGACTACCGGTATCCGCACGGAGAAGCGGCTCCGTGCTGAAGACATTGAGGACCGATGAAGACGAAAAGAACTCTCGGACGGCACGAATTCTGAAGAAGACAACGCAGGCGCTTGCCACGGTGGTTGTCTGTGAGGGCATGACGCCTGTCACCGTGCGGTCGGAGACCGCCGCTACAGATCACGCCAGTTTCCTCGCTATCTCCTCGTCCAGAATCTCGCGCACCGTCAGTGGCCAAGGCTCAATACTTCAACAAAGCGCGGGCGATTTCCCGTGCCGTTGACATCAGATTCTTAGGATCATTGTAGTCAAAGCCTTCGACGCTGGGTTTTTGGCCTGCGGCGATTTGATTTGAGAAGTATCGCTGCAAAGCGGCCGTGTTGATTTTCTCGGCCAGTTCCGGATTCTCACGAATCCACGCATTCACGAGGGCGGATGATCCATCTGTCAGAATCAAATCTCCGTCGAGCACGCGGGCGTTGTCCAAATCATCTTTCAACCGCTTCAATTCATCCGCATTCACGCCAGCTTCCTCGCGATCTCCTCGTCCAGAATCTCGCGGACGGTGAGCGGGATGATGATGCGGTGTTCTTCTTTGAAGAAACGGTCTATTTCGTGCATCGCATCGCTTGAGTAGTCGAAGGAAACGAAGAAGCCTTTCTCGCATTTCGCACGCCGCATCGCCGTCTCGAAGGCGTCTATGTCCGGCCGGCCGGTCTTGTCCTTCTGCTTCACCTGCATCGCATAGAAGCGCTCTTCCAGCGCCAGCTCATCCGCCCCGGCTTCGCGGACGTTGTCCAGCGCCGTGACGGGGAAGATGCGCCCATCAATGCCCTTGTCGCCGACTTGCGCCTTGTTCTTTCGGCCGCCGAGCGCGATGACCGCCCAGTTCTCGAACTCGAACGGCGGAATGGCGCGCAGCTTTTCCTCCGTCCACGGCAGGTCGCGGACGATGAAGCCGCGCCCGATGGCCCAAAGGTCTTCATCCTCCCTCATGCCGCAAACATTCTTGTCTTTCAACCGCTTCGCCATTACGCGGCAGGCCGTCGGCGAGATGTCTATGCCGATCCATTGCCGCTTCAACTTCTGCGCCGCCACCAACGCCGTCCCGCAGCCGCAGAACGCATCCAACACGATGTCGTTCTCGTTGCTGCTCATCTGAAGGATGCGTTCGAGCAGCGTCAGAGGTTTTTGTGTCGGATAGCCGAGCCGCTCTGTGTCGCTGCCGTGAAGTGGTAGGATGTCATCCCAGACCGAACCAAGCGGCGTGCCTTTGCCTTCGTCCAAGTAACGCTTGTATTGCGGAACAGCGCCCGGCTTTGTTTGGATAATGCGCCCTTCTTTGTAGAGTTCTTCCATCCGCTCTTTGCTGTAACGCCAGTAGCGTTTCACGCCGAGAAACTCGTAATGCGGATTGCCCTTCGATGGCGCGCCGCCTCCGGGTGCTGTAATGTCGCCCAAACGGTAGCGCCTTCCCGTCCCTGGCTCTGTGTAGCGGTAAAAGTCCTCCACGTATTCGGGATTGTAAGGGCGGTAGAGGTGAGTGAACGTGTAATCCTCTGAACTGCCCGCGTAAAGAAAGAGCGTGTCATGCACGCGGCCAAGATGCTTCGAGCCTTGCTTCGCGTCGTTGTGCGACGATTGGCGTTTCCAAATGATTTCGTTGATGAAGTTATTCTCGCCGAAGATTTGGTCGAGCATGACCTTGACGTAGTGGGAGGCGTGCCAGTCGCAGTGGTAGTAGAAGGAGCCGGTTTTCTTGAGGACGCGGGCCATCTCGACGCAGCGGGGGCGCATGTATTCGATGTAAGCCTTGGTGGATTCGTGGCGGTCAACGAACGCGCGAACCTCTTTGGTCTCGCCCCAGAAGACCTCGTAGTTGCGGTTGGAGTTGAAGGGCGGGTCAATGTAGATGAGGTCCACGCAGGCGTCGGGGAGCTTGCGGAGTTGTTCGAGGTTGTCGCCGCAGTAGATGACGCGGGTGTCGAGGAGGGCGGAAGGTTTGCCGGTGGGCGTTGCAACTGTAGCGGCGGTCTGCGACTGCCGGCCTGAGAGTGGGACAGGCGTCCCGCCTGTCTGATCGTCGGGAATGGACAGGCGGGACGCCTGTCCTACATTTCGGCGGTCGGAGACCGCCGCTACAGGGTTCTCGGAATTCGCCGCTACAGGTTTGGAAGGCTGCGCGGTGTTTTTGGGCGAGGGTTTCTTTCCCATGCGGTTATTGTGTAGCGCGCTCCGCGCAGAACACAAGCCGCGAACGCGACCGATGCGCCGCCGCCGAAACCCGCTCGACGACCTCATTTCGCCGCAGCAACGCGAAGGGTGTTGAGTTAAGACCGAGAAGCAGAAATCCACAATGATCCGGCTCGCACTCTGTGGAAGATCGCGGTATTGAAAACCCGGTTTTTCACGCCATGCGGACAAGGCATCACAAGCTCCGATGGAAAAGCTCGCCCGCGCTCGACGCAATTCGGGCGCGGTCGCATGAGATGCGGCAACGGCTTGAATCCGCGCCGTGCTTCATGACCGCCGGAAAGCTGGCCCGGTTCCTGGGTCTTTCCAAAACACCGGTGCTGGCTTGGATCACAAGCGGTCTGCTGCGGGCGCGAAAGAGAGGCAATCGCTGGCTGGTGGCAAAAGCACAGGTGCTGGCGCTGCTCGCAGCGGCCGACGCAGCAGCTCCTTATGTGACCCAACATCCGCGGGAGTTCTACAGGCTGCGCCGGCTCCGGCAAAAGGTCCGGCTGCCCGATCAGGATGTGTTCACGCCAAGGGGGTTGTCCGGACTCTTCACGTGCAGTGTCAGCACGATTTGCCGGGCCATTCGCAAAAGACAGGTAGTGGCCTATTGTCTTTCCCCGTTCCGGTGGGCAGTGAAGAGAAAGTCTCTGTTGGAAAGCCCGCTGTTTGGACGCTTGATCTGGCGTCCCCGGCAGAAGCACGCTCCGCCCGGGTGCCACCTGGAGAGGAAAGACTTGTTCACGACGCGGGAGGTTGCAGCCAAGCTGGGTGTTTCCCAGCAGACGGTTCGCAACTTGATGCGCGATGGACAGCTTGAAAGAGTCCGTGTTGGCTGCCGCAATCTGCGCGTGACCCGGAAGTCGCTCCGCAACTATCTGCGCGCGGCACAACAACCCGCGGGATAATAGCTCGCCGCGTCCCTGCTTTTTTCAAAAAATTTCAAAAAGTCCCTTGACTCACCTTTGGGGGTGTTTTTGCGGCCGGAACCCGGCGAACCCTCGGCCACAGGTCGGCCGCATTTTCTGAACAATGCCGAGTTAATACATAACTCGCGCTACATCAATATGATGACGCGTCAGCGACCGTCCGATAGTTACTTGTCATATAATCATGGGCATGAAGCTGAGAAATAATTCTTGCGGCAAACCGACCCGTGATTCGCGGTTTTGCGCGATGGCTGACGTGCCAGGTCGCTTCGGCATCAGTCGGACGGCGGCGTTCCGCTTGGTTGCCGAACGCAAGGTCAACTCGATGCTGGCCTTTTCTCCCGGCCGGAACCGTGTGGAGCGGTTGGTTGAGGTTGCGAGCGTTCGCGCGCTGATCCGGCAACTGGTCGCCCATGACAACGAGGAGGCCTGCAAATGAGCACGCTGGCATTCAGTGGCATGATTCCGGTCGTGTCTTCCAATATCGCCGAGATCGGACACGACTTCTGGAGCGGCACGCTCACCGTCGCGTTCCACAACGGCTCGATTTACGAATACGACGACGTGCCAAGATCGGTTTTCCACGACTTCTTGGACGCGGACTCCAAGGGGGGCTTCCACGCCCGTGAAATCCGCGGCCATTACAGCTACCGCCGAATCTACTGAACCATCCCCAATGCTCCATCACTCCAGAATTCCAACACTCCAAAGAGACTCCCATGACTACACGGACCGGAAAAATTGCCCGGCTTCCTCTCGAAGTGAAAACCGAACTGAACCGCCGCCTCCGCGATGGCGAATCCGGCCCCAGCCTCCTGAAATGGCTCAACGCGTTGCCGGAAACGAAAGCCGTCATGGCGGCCCAGTTTCATAGTCAGCCGGTTTCGGAACAGAACATGTCGCAATGGCGCCGGGGCGGATATAAGCAGTGGCTTGCGCATCAGGAAATCCTCGCCTCGGTGAACCAGACGCTCGATGACGCGGCCCAGATCAAGGACGCCACGCCCGGCTCCCTCACCGACGCCATGGCCAGTCTCCTGACGGCGCGGTTGAGCGTTGTGCTGGCCGACCTCAAAACCCAAGGCACCGACGGCAAGATCAATTATGAGAGTCTGCACGCCCTGTGCGTTGATCTGGTGGAGTTGAGGCGCGGTGATCAGAACGCGGAGCGGCTGCAGATTGAGCACAAAAGGCTCGAACTGGAACGCGAACACCAAGCTGCCATGCGGGAGCGCACGGTGCACGAGCGGATCGAGGAATTCTGGGAATGGGCCAGCCATGAGGAAATCCGGCATGAGATTTGTCGTGGTTATAAGACGAGTGAAGAGAGGATGAAACTGCTCGTGCGTCTCATGTTTGGCGAGAGGCCAAAACATACCATGGGGCCGCCCGGTTTCGACAGCAACGATCAACCCTGCGGCTGTGGTCCTCAAAGTGAATCAAACCAAATCAAAGCAGATCAAACCACCCCCTCCCCTGACAAAGAAAGCCAATCAAGCGACAATCCGGCACCGTCTGACGAAGAAACGTCATGAATCGCCGCGTTGTTTCGTCACAGCGTTGAAACACAATGGACAACGGATTAGTCTGTAATCGCATGGACAAGGCAAAGGTTGCGGAGATTCTCGACGAGATTGGCACGCTGCTGGAGTTGAAGGGCGAAAACCCGTTCAAGTCCCGCGCTTATCACAACGCGTCGCGGCTGATTGACGGCCTCCAGCAAGATCTCGGTCAACTTATCGAGACCGGCAAGCTCGGCGAACTCAAAGGCATCGGCGAGGCGCTGACGCAGAAGATTACCGAACTGTGGACGACGGGGAAGCTCGGTTACTACGAGGAGTTGAAGGCGTCGCTGCCGAGCGGGCTGATGGAGATGATCACAATTCCCGGCTTCGGACCAAAGCGGGCGCAGGTCGTCTATAAGAAGCTGAAGGTGGACTCAGTAGAGAAGCTGGAGGCGGCGTGTAAGGATGGCCGCGTCGCTGCGCTCGAAGGCTTCGGCGAGAGGTCGCAGGAGAAGATCCTCCAAGGCATCGAGCAACTGCGGCGTTTCGCGGGGCGGCACCATTATCACGAGGCGTTTGCCGCGGCGCAATTGATCCTCGAAGCGTTGCGCACGCATCCGGCGACGATCCGCTGCGAGGCCGCCGGCAGCCTGCGGCGCTGCCGCGAGACGATCGGCGATTTGGATTTTCTGGTGAGCGCTAAGGAGAAGGACGCGGCGGCGCTGATGGAGATGTTTGTGAAGCTGCCGGGCGTCACCTCGGTCAGCGCCAAGGGCGAGACGAAATCCTCCGTGGTGATAGACGGCGACATTCAAGCGGACCTCCGCGTGGTCAGCGACGCGCAGTTTCCGTTTGCGCTGGCCTACTTCACCGGCTCGAAGGAGCACAACATCGCGTTGCGCGGCCGGGCGCTCCAGCGCGGGCTGTCGCTCAACGAATACGGCTTCAGCAAGGCCGGCAAGGAGAAGGACGCGGTCGGCGCGCGCGACGGCGGCAGCGTCATCAAGTGCCGCACCGAGGAGGAAATCTACAAGGCGTTCGAACTCGATTACATCGCGCCCGAGCTGCGCGAGGATGGCGGTGAGATTGACGCGGCGGAGAAGGGCGAACTGCCGGAGCTGATCGAGAAGGAAAACCTGCGCGGCGCTCTGCACAACCACTCAACCTGGACCGACGGCCGCGAGACGGTCGAGACGATGGCGGAGGCGGCGCAGGAACTGGGCCTCGACTACTTTGGCACCGCCGATCACAGCAAGAGTGAGTTCCAAGCGCGCGGCCTCAAGGACGAGCAGATTCCCGACTACATCGCCGATGTCCGCAAGACCAACGAGAAGCTCAAGAAGCAAGGCTTCCGCGTGTTCGCCGGCATCGAAGTGGATATCCTGGAGGACGGTTCGCTGGACTACAGTGACAAGATCCTGGCGCAGTTCGATTACGTTGTCGCCGCCGTGCATCGGCGTTTCTCTCAGGACGAGAAGAGCATGACGGCCCGCATCGTCAAGGCGATGTCCAATCCGCTCGTGACGATGCTGGCGCATCCGACCGGCCGGCTGCTGCTGGAGCGCGAGGCTTACGCGGTGGACATGCGCGCCGTCATCGAAGGGGCGGCGCGTTACGGTGTTATCATCGAGATCAACGCACATCCCTATCGGCTCGACATGGACTGGCGCTGGTGGAAGTTCGCGAAAGAACGCGGCGTCAAATGCGCCATCAACGCCGACGCGCACAGCACCCACGACCTGCAATACCTCGCCGTCGGCGTCGGCATCGCCCGCAAAGGCTGGCTGACAAAAGCCGACGTGATCAACTGCCTGCCAGCGAACAAGGTCGAAGCGGTGTTGAAAGCTCGCCAAAAATAGAAAGCCCTGCTTTTGAACGAACCCAACTACATCTCCTCCCTCGCCCGCCGTTCCAGCGATCCGGCGATCTCGTGGCTGATGAAGCTGACGCTGGACCAGCCGCATCTGATCTCGTTGGCCGCCGGTTTCACCGACAACGAAACGTTGCCGGTGGCGGAAGTCGGCGCGCTGGTGGCCGAACTCGTGCGCGACGATAACGTGGCGCGCGCGGCGTTGCAATACGGCTCCACGGCGGGCGACCCGGAGTTGCGCAAGCTGACACTCGACCGCGTCTGCGCTCAGGACGGCATCGCGCCGGGCGTGACGCTGACGGCCGACGATGTCGTCATCACCAACGGCTCGCAGCAGTTGCTCTACCTGCTCAGCGAGGTATTGTGCGATCCGGGCGACATCGTGCTGGTTGAGGACCCGACCTATTTCGTTTATCTCGGCATCTGCGAGGCGCTCGGCATTGACGCGACGCCGGTGCGGCTGGAACCAGACGGCATTTTGCCCGACGAACTCAAGCGCACGCTCCAGGGATTGAAGGACGGCGGCAAGCTCGGCCGGTTGAAGTTTGTCTACCTCGTCACCTATTTTCAGAATCCGACCGGTTGGACGACGAGCTTTGAGAAGAAGCGTGAGGCATTCGCCATCCTGCGCCACTACGAAGCCGCGGCAGGACATCCGATCTTTGTGTTGGAGGACGCCGGCTACCGTGACCTGCGCTTCGCCGGACCGGATATACCATCGCTCAAGTCGCTCGACGCGGCCAACGAGCGCGTCGCCTACTCGAACACCTACACCAAACCGTTCGCCACCGGCATCAAGGTCGGCTACGGCGTGCTGCCGCGGCCGCTTGTGCGTCACGTGCTGCGCTCCAAGGGCAACCACGACTTTGGCTCGGCGAACTTCAACCAACGGCTGATCGCGCTGGCGTTGCGCACCGGTGCTTATGACCGGCATCTGCCCAAGATGCACGCCGGCTATCGGCGACGGAAGGAATTGATGGGCAGCGCGATGAAGAAGTATTTCCCGCCGTCGGCGAAGTGGCAGGAAGCCAGCGGCGGCCTCTACTTCTGGCCGGAGCTACCCGCAACCGCCGATACCAGTCGTGACGGTGCAATCTTCCGCGCCGCGCTTGATGCCGGCGTGCTCTACGTGCCGGGCGACCTTTGTTTTGCGTCGTCACCGCTCCGGCCGAAGCCGAAGAACTGCATGAGACTTTCCTTCGGCGGCACGCCATCAAACCAGATTGAGGAAGGCATCAAGCGGCTCGGCGCGGTGCTCCGCTCGCACGGGCTGTAGGTGGCGCTACGTCTTCTTGAACCGCGCGCAGACGATGAGGAGGACGATTTGTTCCGCTGCCAGCGCGCACAGGCTTGCGATGGGCGAGATGCGCGCGCCGAGCGACGGCGCCATGCCCACCAGTGTTGTCACCGCCAGCACCAGTGTGGCGACGTTCAGAAGTTTCGCGGCTGTCAACATGCGGCTGTGGCCGGCGGCGAGCAGCTTGCCGTTGCGGTATTCGTTCCAGACGGCGATTAGCGGCAGAAACATTGAGATGCGCAACACGTCCTTGATGAGCGCCAGCAGCGTTACTGGCGCTTGGAACGCGTGCAGCAGCAGCCAATCGCCCAGCGGCGTCCATGCCAGCAGCCCGACGATTACAGTGGCGCCGACGCCGGTTTGCACGCAGAACCAGCCCACCGTGCGATCGCGCCGGTCGTGCGGATGCGCCCCGGTCAGCGGCGCGCTGAAGAACAGCGACACCTGGTGGATCATGAACAGCGGCCCCATCAGCAGATACGTGACGACGCTGCCGATGGCGGCGGTGGCGATGACGCTCTGCGGATCGGGAATGCGCGAGAGGCCGGCGTTGATGATGGACATGGTCATTGCGCCGGTGATGGCCGCGACGACCAGCGGCAGATAGAACGTCGCCACGCGGCGGAACGTCAGCGGCGGCGCGGATACTTCGGCGCGCGGCTGCTGTTGCGGCAGCGAATGAAACCATTTCCGGAAACTCCCGAACGCCGATATCGCTTCAACCGCCATGCCTGCGAGGAATATGACGCCACCGCGCATGCCGCTGTCGAGCCAGCCGGTTTGCGAAAAGAACGCCGCCAGCGCGAGCATCATAACCACGCGCAGTGCCATGCCGAGCGTGATCCAGAGCGTTTTCTGTTTCACCAGCAGCACCGAATGGAAAATGCTGCGCAACGCCGAGAACAGCGACACGAACATCAACACTCGAAACGCATCAACGGCCGCCGGAAACAGTTCGTCCCGCGCGCCCATCCACCGGTGAATCACGACATGCGCCAGCGGCGTCCATGCGACGGCGAGGCAGAGGAGTTGGTCAATAAGGGCCGCCAGCAGCGCCACGCGCATGTAGGTGGCCCAACCCGCGCGGTCGCGCACGAGCGCCGCGCCCGTCTGCCGCAGCATCACCATCGGCGACTCCGCCAGCACGCAGATGGAATTGGCGACGGCGTAGGAGGCGACCGACTGCGCCGGTTGCGACGTGCGGTTGAGCGAGCCGTTGATGATGGCGTGGCTGAGCGTCATCATCGCGTTGCTGGCCGCCAGCGGGGCATAGAACTTCCAGAGCGTCCACAGGCTGACGCCGGTCTCCGGCGGCGCGCCAACCGGCGCTACGACTGGCAGCTCTTCGTTGTCAAAAGGTTCGCTCACAGGACTCGCCTTAGTGTGCGGAGTAGCAGCGGGAATTTCAAGCGAACGGCGGCGGCGTGGCAATCCGAAGTCAGTAGCCGCTCCTCGCCTGTAGCGCCGGCATCCCTGCCGGCGTCCTTTTCGCAACGCATCGGACCGTCGCCGGCGGGGATGCCGGCGCTACATATCCGACTGCCCGCCACTTCGGACCACACGCGCCTGCGCCGTCAGCCTTGCCGCCGCCGCTGGGGTCGCTTATAAGGTTTGCATGACCACCGACTTCGTCCGCCCCGACAAACGCCGGCCCGACCAGTTGCGCCGTGTGCGCATCCGCAAGAACTACGTCCGCTCCGCGCTCGGCTCGGCGCTGTGTGAGTTTGGCAGGACGCGCGTCATCTGCGTCGCCAGCGTCGAAGAAGACGTGCCGCGCTGGATGCGGGCACAGAGAGTTACCGGCGGCTGGATCACTGGCGAATACGCGATGCTCCCCTACGCCGGCGGTGACCGCAAGCAACGCGAAAGCACCCGCGGCAAGCTCGACGGTCGAACGGTGGAGATCCAGCGCCTCGTCGGCCGCGCCATGCGCACCGTGATTGACCTGGAGAAGCTTGGCCCGCGCACGATCTGGGTTGATTGCGACGTGCTGGAGGCCGACGGCGGCACGCGCACGGCGGCGATCACCGGCGCGTTCGTGGCGCTTTGTCTGGCGTTGCGCAAGCTGCAAAAGGAAGGATTGCTCGCCGACTGGCCGATCAAACGGCAGATCGCCGCCATCAGCGTCGGCATCCTCGAAGGCACACCGATCCTCGATCTCTGCTACGCCGAAGACTCGAAGGCTGCCGTGGACATGAACGTCGTGATGACCGACGCTGGTGAGTTCGTCGAGGTGCAGGGCAGCGGCGAGGAGGCGACGTTCACCGCCGCGCAACTCCAGCAGATGCTCGCGCTGGCCGAGAAAGGCATCCGCGAGCTGATGACATTGCAGAAGCGGGCAATTGGGTAAGATCAGTTAAGAGTTAAGAATTAAGAGTGAAGAGTTTCGGAAACAACGACAACCGTTCACATTGTTCGCCAACTCTTAACTCTTAATTCTTCACTCTTAACTACCGATAAGCTGTGTTCCGTCACTCCTTCATCCATATCCACGGCGTTGGGCCAAAGCTGGAGCAGGCGCTCTGGCGCGAGGGCGTCACCGACTGGCAGACGGCGCTCGACACACCGTTGGATCGGATTGCGCACGTCAAGGCTGATTGGGTGAAGCGCGGCAGCGAGGCGGCGTTGCGCGCGGCGGAGCGCGGCGACCTGGCGCACTTCGCGCAATGCTGGCCGTCGCGCGACGCGTGGCGCTGGCTGGCGGAGTTTGCGGATCGCGCTGTCTATCTCGACATCGAAACCACCGGCGAGCCGAAGGAGATTGGCGACATCACCTGCATCGGCCTCTACGACGGCCGCGCGCCGCGAATGCTCGTCCACGGCCGCGACCTCGACCAGTTGCCAGATGCGCTCGCGCCTTATTCACTCGTGGTGACCTACAATGGCGGGCCGTTCGACCTGCCGTTCATCCGCGCGAAGTTTCCTGGCATCCGCCTGCCGCCACTGCACGTGGACCTTTGCCCGTCGTTGCGGCACGTCGGGTTGAAGGGTGGGCTGAAGAGCATCGAGCGCCAGGCGCATCTCGACCGGCCGGAAGTGGTCGAAGAAGCGGACGGCTGGACTGCCGTGCTGCTCTGGCGTCGGCATCTGCGAGGCGACGAGCGCGCGCTGCCGACGTTGCTGCGCTACTGTGCCGAGGACATCGTCGCGCTGGAACCGCTCGCGCACATCGCCTACAACCGCCACCTCGACGCGCTCGTCACGAAGCCGCCCGGCGCAACGCGGCTGGAGCAGGCGCCACGCCCGTTCCTCGACATGCCCTTCTCGCGCGAGCTGCTGGCGGAACTGACGGGAATCCATCTGCCGTCCGCGCCGTCGGTGGTGCGCGAAACTTCGCCGACCTGGCAGGCGCAAGTCCGTCCGCTGGTGATGCAGTCGGCGCATGAGAAGGCGATGGAGTGGTTGAAAAAGAAAACCGGAGAGAAGTAAAGTGAGATGCGTCAAGGACGCGTCGTGATCGGTCGAAAGGAGAATGCTCTATGAACAGATTCGCCACTTCATTAGCTCTCGTCTGCGCTATTTGGTTGTTGCCGCCCAGCGCTTTCTCTGCCAGTCGCGTGCTGGTGGAAAAAGGCAAGAGTGCCTACGTCATCCGCCTCTGCGCCGAGCCGACGCCTGCCGAGTGCCACGCCGCGGAGGAACTCAAACGGTTTCTCAAGGAGATCAGCGGCGTCGAGTTGCTGATTCGCGAAGCCGGCCCGCTACCGGCGCGCGCCATTCTCGTGGGGCGCGATGCGGAAGCGGATCGGCTCGCGAGCGGCGTGGACTGGGCGAAGCTGGGCGGCGAAGGTTTCATTGTGCGCACCTGCGGACCGCATTTGGTGTTGGCGGGCGGACGGCCGCGCGGAACACTCTACGCGGTCTATTCGCTTCTCGATCAGGAGCTGGGTTGTCGGTGGTTCGCGCCGGATTGCAGCCGCATCCCGAAACAGAAGCGGCTCGTCATCCGCGACCTTAACCGCACGGTCGTGCCGCGGCTGGAGTATCGCGAGACGTTCTCGTGGAGCGGCTACGACGGCGATTGGGCGGCGCGCAACTTCAGCAATGGCAACTCGGAGCGCCTGACGGACGCGCACGGCGGCAAGGTGGTCTATCAGGGCTTCGTTCACACGTTCTATCCGCTGTTGCCGCCGGAGACACATTTCGCGCAGCACCCGGAGTGGTATTCGGAGCGCAACGGCAAACGGTTCCACGAGCACGGCCAGTTGTGCCTGACCAACCCCGAAGTCGTGCGCGAGGTGACCGCCGCTGTCCGCGCGTGGCTGCGCAAGAACCCGAAGGCCACCATCGTCTCGGTCTCGCAGAACGACTGGCACGGCTGGTGTGAGTGCGCGAAGTGCAAGGCCGTGGACGACGAGGAGGGCAGCCACAGCGGCACGCTGCTGCGCTTCGTCAACCAGGTCGCCGAAAACATCGAGAAGGAATTTCCGCAGGTCGCCGTGGACACACTGGCCTACCAATACACCCGCAAACCGCCGCGCCTCGTCCGGCCGCGGCCGAACGTCATCGTGCGGCTGTGCAGCATTGAGTGTTGCTTCAGCCATCCGCTGGAGAAGTGTCCGCAGAACAAGGCGTTCGTGGACGACATCATCGGCTGGTCGAAAGTCTGCCAGCGGCTCTACATCTGGGACTACGTCACCAACTTCGCCCACTACCTCCTGCCGCATCCGAACCTCGACGTGCTGGAGGCCAACATCCGGTTCTTCATTGCCCACGGCGTGCGCGGCATCTTCGAGCAAGGCGAGTATCAGACGCCTGGCGGCGAGATGCTGGAACTGCGCAGCTACATCATCGCGCAGCTGCTGTGGAATCCCGGTTACGGCGCGAAGCGCGCGCTGGAGGAATTCCTCGACGGCTACTACGGCCCTGCCGCGCCACCGATCCGCAAATACATCCGGCTGCTGCACGACAAGGTGAAGCGGGACAACATCCACATCCGTTGCTACGTCCAGCCGACCGCGGCGTGCTTCACACCGGAGATCATTGCGCAGGCGGAGAAGCTCTTCGTCGAAGCCGAGCGCCTCGCGGCGAAACAATCGGAGATTCTCAAGCGCGTCCGCGTCGCCCACATGCCGGTGCAATACACGATTCTCGCCAACGCCCGTGCATGGGCGCGCGCCGCGAAACGTAGCGCTGGCAGGACGCCGGCAATCTGTTGGGATGAGAAGGAACTTGCCGACAAGTTCCTCACCACCGCCGCAGAAGCCGGCGTGAAGCAGGTCAGCGAGGGCGGCCAGTTTGCGCCGTTCAAGGAGAAGGTCCTTGCGCGCCTCTCCGTCCGCCGCGCCAAGTCCACGCCGCCGCCCGGCACGGAGAAGCTGCCGGCGAGTCGCGTGATTGACGTGCAGGATGACGAGTTCAGTTTCTACAAGGAAGGCACGCTTTGTGGGGTGCGCCGTGACGAGACCGCCTCGGACGGCGCGTGTGCGTGGTTGACCGGCGCAACACACGAGTGGGCGATTCAGTTTCAATTGCCATCTGGCTACTTCAAGAAAGGGAAACGTTATCACGCCTACGCCGTCGTCAAGGTGCGGAAGCAAAAGGACAGCGGCGACGCATTCAGCTTTGGCATCTACGAGACAGAGACGCGCAAGAGCGTGGCGAGCCGCCGCGTGACGGCGAAGGACGCGCCGACCGATTGGAAGCCTTGCGACCTCGGCGTGATCGAGCCGAAGGGCAAGCCCTACGTCTGGTTCGCCGCCTGCAAGAACGCCGAAGCCGTGTCGGAGATTCTGATTGATCGGGTTTATTTCGTGGAAGAAAAAGGTCGTTGAGTTGCCGATGAAGACGCTGTTCGCCGTCATGTTGGTTGTCACCGCCGCCATTGCGGCTGAAAAAGCTGATCTTGATCGTGACCCGGCGTGGGCGCAGGCACATTTGAAGCCGCCGATGACGGCGGGTGAGACGCGGGCGTTCATGAAGCGGTTGGCGCAGTTTGTGTTCGACAACCACATGAAGTGCGACGCGAAGTCGGCGCAGCGCGGGATGATCTATGAATACTTCTGGGTTGAGCGGAAAGGCCAGCCGGACCAGTTCGTCCAAGGCGAGGCGCTGGACACGATGCACGACGGCGCGTGGTTCGCCGCGGCGCTGGTGAACGCGTGGCGCGCCACCGGCGATCCGTTCTACAAAGAGTTCCTGACGAAGTGGGTGCTGCCGTTCTACTGCAAGATGCTCAACTACTCCGACACGCTCTTCAGTGACCAGCGCAACGATGCTGGACCACATGCGGCGCCGTGGGGCAAGGAATGGGCATTTCAGGGTGAGAAAGGTTTCGTGCCCTATTGGTGGGACGATGGCGGGTCGGTCAGCTTGGAACGGCAACAGAAGAAGGAGCCGCTTGGCTTCTTCCCCTGCACTGACCTGTTTGCGGGCAAGTCGAACCCGCAGTTCCTGTTGAGCGGCTACTCGCACGGCTCGTCGAACCATCTGGCGCAAGACCTTGCGGTGATGCTCCAGCAAGCGTGGCTGATGCTCAAGGACTCTGCGGCCGCGGCAGATAAGAAGCTGGCGGCTGAGGTCGCCGAGGCCGCGAAGAACCTGCACGAATGCCGGATGCGCCACTTCAATCACATCCCGATGTGCTGCGCGGCGTTCGGGCTGACGAACGGCGACGCGACGGAGCTGAAGCGCATCCCGGACCAGACGTGGCTGCCTGCCAACAACTATCGGTTTGCGCTCTACGAGTTCAAGCCGGGCGACCGTCGCGCGATGCCGGGTTTTGCGGACGACCAGCAATATCGCTACTACTTTGGCATCGCGAAGACCGGCGGGCAGTTGCCGCGGACGCTTGCGTTCAAGACCATCTATGATGCGTTCACGGAGCCGATGCTCTATCGCTGCTACAGCGACGACGCTGAGGTGCCGCCGGGCATCAACCGATTCGACCTTCATGTGATGAACGTTCGCGACGGCCGGCTCGAAGATTACCGTTCCGACCGCAAAGGCCCGTTCAAAGGCCCGCGCCCGATCGGCTCGCGCATGGGACCGCAGAACATGATCTGTTGCGGCTGGGCGTTGCAGGCGTTGCGGGCGAACCCGGGACTCTGGGAGGAGCGATACCAGCGCGAATTCAGTAACGACCTGCGCGTCTGCTTCGACGACGAGCCGGCCCGCGTCGAACTCGGCGGCGTGAAGCTGGCGCTTCGCAGCACGCGGCGCGCGCTTGAACTGGACTGCGAATGCAAGGGCGACACTGTGATTAAGGTCTTCAGCCGGCCCGATGGCCAAGGCAGCCACGCTGTCGTCATGGTAAAGCAGAACGGCTCGGCGACCGTGGTCAATGACAAGGGCGAGCCGCTTCGCATTCAGTCACGTTCCGCGTTCCATCTTTCACTTCCCTACACTGTGGCCAAAGAACAGACCGCCGCGTGGGCCAACGACGTCGAACACGGGCGCTACTCGATTCAAGTCGGCGACACGACGCGCAACTTCTACCTGGCCAGCAGCGAGCGGCAGGTGGCGATGTGGCTGGAGCACGAACTCGCCGGCGGTCTGCGCACGTGGGAGGCGATCTTCAACAAATACGGCTACATCCCGACCGGCATCGGCTGCCACTCGGTATTACCGGGTGTGACGTGGGACAAGTTTTCCGACACCGGCGGCTACGCGCATCTCCTCAGCGCGGCGGCGGAGTGGTTGATGTGGTTGGAGAAGAAGAACGACTGGGAGACGCACCGCGTTTCACGCGCGGCGAAATAGAGAAAGTCACCGCGTCACATCCTCCATCGCCGCTGACTGTCGCGGTCGGCGCGGAGCACCCTGCCGGCCTGACGCCAGGCGATCTTCGCGAGGCCGCCCAGCGAGGCGCGCATGGACTGCCAGCGGTTGCATTCGTTGAAGCAGAGCGTGCAAGGCTTGGCGGCGAGTTCGGCGCGGAACTGCCGCGCGGCGGGCGAGCGCCAGAGTTTGCGCACATCGAAATCAAACTCGCGGAGGTTGCCGAGCTTGCGGTCGAGCACAAGGCACGGATAAACGTTCCAGTAAGGGTCAATGTAACCGAACGCCGTCCCGGCCACACAGGTGACGCCACTCGCGGGGTCGCGCAACCACTGGAGGTAGCTCTCGGTGAAATAATTCTGCCCGAAGCCGGGATGCTTGCGTCGCAACTCCTCGATGATGCCGGCGAGTTCGTCGCGCGCGGTGACGGGCTTGCAGGTCTTCACGTTCCGGTAGTAGTGAGCCGACGGCAGCGCGCCCATGAAGGCGACCTTGTTCGGCGGCACGCCCTGACTGACGAGCCACTCGACGAGCGCGGGGAAGTCACGATAGTTGGCGGCGGTGAGCGTGCTGGAAATCTCCGCGCGGTAGAACGGGTATCGCTGTTCCTGTTCGCGCGCCCACTGAAAGAGCCGCCAGGCGTGGGCGAAGTTGCCGGGAATGCCGCGGATGCGGTCGTGGACTGCCTCGACGCCGTCGAGCGAGACGCCGAAGTGGCGGAGATGACGGCCGCTCAGGCGCGGGAGGAGGGAACCTTCGCGCTCGATGATGCGGTCGGTTTCGATGGCGTTGGTGGCGCAACCGGTGCGGTGACCGCGGCGGTCCAGCGCGAGCCAGAAGTCCGCGATGTCGTCGCGGTTGAACTGCTCGCCGCCGGTGGTGGCAATCTGGATGAGCTGCGGGTTGCGGTCGAGGAACCGCTCGAACTCGGCGGGCGTCATCTCCTGTGATGCTGTTTCTGGTTGCTGGAGGTAGTTGGCCCAGATGTTGCAGTGCGAGCAACGGCTGTCGCACTTGTAGGTGACGCCGATGAGGAACTGCGCGGGGAACGCCGGTGTCGGGTCGGCGCCGGGCCGCAACCATCGCCGGGCGTCGTTGCGCAGCGCCGCCGCGAGCCATCGCGCCCACAAGCGCAGGCTGTCACGGCCGATGGTGTCGAAGGGAAGTTGGATGGCCATGCTCCGGCGATGGGGGTTGAACTGTTGCCGCCGACCGCTGCCGCGCGGTTACTTTTTGGCCGGCTTCTTCTTCACGGGATCGAAATCAACGTCGGTGTCGGATTTTTTGCCCGTAGCAGCAACCGTGGGTGTTCCAGGCGTGGCATCGCCGGCGAGCGGCGCGTTGAAACGATCCCACTCGTTTCGAGAGACCGCCGCGAATTTGACGGCGGTGTCCATGTAGGTGTCGGCAAGCGTCTGGTCGAGGTGTTGGGTTTGCGCGAACCAGGCGATGGCGACGTAGTTGGCGCCGTGCTCGGCGGGCTGGAGAGACGTGGCGAGCGTGTCGTAGGTGATGAACAACGCCACCACGGACGCGGGCGCCAGATCACGCCACGGCGTCGCTTGATCGGGGCGGTCCTTGACGGAAACGACGATCTTCTCGGCGTCGGCCTTGGTGACAGCGCCAGCCAGGCGCGCGTTGGCACGGGTCGCGAGGTCGTTACGGGCATAGGGCGTCTTGGCGATGCCTTCGATGACGAGCGTCTTGAGCGCCGTGAGTCGCTGGTAAACCATCGCGCGGTCTTCGGCCGCCTGCTTGACCGCGGGCGATCCCATTTTTTCGGCAGCGGCGGCGTAGGCTTTTGCCAACGTGTCGAAGTTGCAGTCGTTGATGGCGGCGTCCACCGTCGCGTCCACCTGCTCCAGCGATTGCTTGTCGAGGGCGAACCGCTCGCGGACCTTCCTGGCGTGCTCCATGTCGGCCAGTTCCTTCGACTTGCCGGCGATAGCGGTGTCAATGGCAGCGAACGGCGACTGCAACAGCGGATGCTTCACCTGCGCCTTGATGGCGGTGATCTTCTTATACGCTTCCTCAGCCTTGTTGCTTGCGATCAACTTCGTGGCTTCCTCAATGCCCTGGGTTTGCAGACGGATTTGCGCCGCGATGGACTTCGCGTGCGGCTGGTAGAGCGTGACCCACCGCGGATCCAGATCTGCCCTGGCGGTGGTGTAGGTGTCGAAGAACCTGGCGCACTCCGCCAGCTTGCCCTCGCCCAACGCCTGGACACCGAGGTAAAACTGCGCGAGGGCCAGCGCGGCCGGCATCTGTTGTTTGAGCGAGGATTGAATCTGGTCGAGCGTGAAGCCGCCGCTGATCAACTGGCCGAGCAATGGGCCGAAGCTTTCCTGGTTGATCTTCTCCGGCATGATGCCGATTTCCATTTTCTCGCCGGCGGCGGAGAACGCCTTTCGCGCGTCCTCCGGCTTGCCCAGCAGATACAACGCGGCGCCGATCTGGCAGTCGAGGATGCACTGTCGTGGAGGGTCGTCGTTCAGCTTCTGCCGGGCTTTGCGATAGGCATCTATGGCTGGCTGGTATTTGCCGGCGATGAGGCTGTTGTCGGCGGCGTCCCAGAGGTCGAGCCAGCTTTGCTCGGCGGCGGGTTGAGCCGGTTGCTGTTGTTGCGTAGCCGTCCCAGCAGAAGAAGCCGAGTCGCTGGAGCGGAAAAGAACTTCGCGTTTCGCCCAAACGAAATAACCGCACGCGATGCAGGCTGCCAATATAGTCAGTGTGGCGACGACACCTTTCCACGAACCGGTTGACGCGGCCGGTTTGGTGGCGGCGGCCGCCCGAGCCTGCGGCTTGCGTTTCTTATTTGCCAGTTCCCGTTGGTGGGCAACGGCGGCGCGCTTGGCCTCTTCGAGATCGTCTATCAACTCGTCGTAGTCGGGGTAGCGGTCCTCGCGGTTCTTGCGCAACATGCAGCCGATGGCTTGCGCGGTTTTGTCGCAAATGTCCGGCGCGAAAGTTTTCAGCGACAGCGCCGGCTCGCGAAGGTGCTTGAGCACCACCTCGGTGGCGGTATTCGCCTCGAACGGCGGACGGCCCGCCAGCGCGTGGAACATCGTGCCGCCGATCGAATACATGTCGCTGCGGAAATCCTCGCGCTCGCCGTTGAGCTTCTCCGGCGCAATGTAGTAGGGCGTTCCCCAGATGCCGTCTTCCTGCTTCTTCTCCTCCTCGGCGCCGGCAAACTGCGCCAGCCCGAAGTCCACGACTTTGGCCTGGCTTTCGGAATTGAAGAGGATGTTGCCGGGCTTGATGTCGCGGTGGATGACGCCGCGTTGGTAGGCCGCTTTGAGCGCGGAAGCCACTTGGATGCCGATGTTGAGCACGTCCAGTTCCGCGACGCGTTTGTGGGTCTCGATCATGTGATCGAGGCTCCCGCCTTCCAGCAGCTCCATGACGATGTAATATTGGCCGTCGTTATCGTCAGTTCGGCCGAAGCTGAGGATTTGCGCGATGTTGGGGTGGTTCAACGAAGCGGCAGCGCGCGCCTCGCGGGTGAAGTCGGCGACGAACTGCGCGTTCGAGGCCAGTTCCTTTTTCATCAACTTGACCGCGACAAACCGTTGCAGCGCGGAGTCGAACGCCTTGTAAACCGTCCCCATGCCGCCGCTGCCCATTGGCGAGAGGAGCTGGTAGTTGCCGATAACCATCGGCACGAGAAGCTTAGTGTTGCACGCTGGACAGAACGCGCGGCTGAACGCCGGCAATTCCGTCACGTCCAGATGCTGGCCGCAACTGGAGCACGCGATCTTGATCTTCTTCTTTGATGCTGGTTCAGACATAAAACCCCTTAACTCTTATCATGCGCCGGCCTGCCGCCGCAAATGCAAAGCCGCCGCTGCCCAACGGCGCGGGATGAATGACAAATCGGCGCTTTGGAGTTTTCAGGCGGCCTGCTAAGCTCGACGCAGTATGGACCAGCCGATTGTTCAGATTCGGGAGTTGTCGAAAGTTTACCAGCACGGCGATATCGAGGTGGTGGCGCTCAATGGCATCTCGCTCGACATTGGCCGAGGCGAGTTCGTCGCGCTCATGGGGCCAAGCGGTTCGGGCAAAAGCACGCTACTGCACATCATCGCCGGCATTGACCGTCCCAGCAATGGACGCTGTGTCGTTGAGGGCACTGATGTGGGCGACCTCAGCGAGACGGAACTGGCGGCGTGGCGTAAACAGCACGTCGGCTTCGTTTTCCAGACGTTCAACCTCATTCCCGTCCTGACGGCGTTTGAAAACGTGGAACTGCCGCTGTTGCTAACCGGCTTGTCGGCGCGCGAGCGGCGCGACCACGTGGAGGCGGCGCTGGAACTGGTTGGTTTGGCGGATCGGATGAGACACTTGCCGCGGCAACTTTCGGGCGGGCAGGAACAGCGCGTGGCCATTGCGCGTGCGCTGGTGACCGACCCGACGCTGTTGGTGGCTGATGAACCGACCGGTAATCTCGACGCGCATTCAGCCGCCGATGTGCTGGCGTTGTTGCAAACGCTCAATCGCGACGCCGGCAAAACAGTTGTCATGGTGACACACGACCCGAAGGC
Organism: Verrucomicrobiota bacterium; assembly: GCA_026397915.1. GTDB lineage: Bacteria > Verrucomicrobiota > Verrucomicrobiia > CAIQCK01 > CAIQCK01 > CAIQCK01. The sequence continues at coordinate 28,087 of JAPLTX010000004.1, read as the reverse complement.
GGCGGCGCACGCGCGGAGAATGGTTCATCTGGAAAAGGGAGAGTTATTGAACGGCGGGTAGCTGACCGCTGATAGCGTCCTCATGACCATTCCCGGTTTCATCCTGCGCAACGCGCTCCGCAACAAGCGGCGGCTCACGCTCACGGTGTTGAGTGTGGCGCTGAGCTTGTTCCTGTTCACCGTGCTCCAGACGGCGTTGCGGGAGCTGTCCCAGCCGCAGTTGACGGAGCAGTCGGCGCTGCGGCTGATCGTGCGGCACAAGGTGTCGCTCGCCAACGTCCTGCCCTCGAAATACCAGTCCCGCATTGCGCGCGTGCCGGGCGTCAAGCGCGTGTCGCGGCTGACGTGGTTTGGCGGCATCTACATTGACGAGAGCAACTTCTTCGCCCAGTTCGGGTGCGATGCCAACGCGCTGTTCGACATTCTCACCGAGGTGACGACGGACCCGGAGCAGGTGGCCGTGTTCAAGAGGGAGAAGACCGCCTGCATGGTCGGCATCAAGACGATGAATCGCTTCGGCTGGAAGGTCGGGCAAAAGGTCACGCTGCGCGGCACGATCTATCCGGCCACCCTGGAGTTGACGATTCGCGGCGTTTACCACGGCGGCATTGACGAAACCAACCTGTTTTTCCACCACGAATACCTGGACGAGGCGACCGGTTGGCACGTCGTCGGCTGCTACTGGATTCAGGCGGCCAACGCCGACGCGGTGGCGGACGTGATCCAGAAGGTGGACGCGATGTTCAGCAGCAGCGCCGCCGAGACGAAGACCGAGACCGAGCGCGCATTCCAGCTCACGTTTCTCTCGTGGTTTGGCAACGTCAAGTTTCTCATTGGCTCCATCTGCTCCGTGATCGTCTTCACGATGATGCTGGTAACGGCGAGCACGATGAGCATGGCCATCCGCGAGCGGACACGGGAGATTGCCGTGCTGAAGGCGCTCGGTTACAACGGCGGCCAGATCTTCGGTCTCATCCTCGCCGAATCGTTCGGGTTGGCGCTGGTCGGCGGGCTGATCGGCTGCGTCGGCACATGGTTCCTCGCCCAGAACGTGGACATGTATGTGTTGTCGCACGGCTTCTTCGTTAAATTCGAGGTGACGCCGCACATCGTCTCGGCCGGCTTGCTGATCGCGACCGCGATGGGCGTGGTTAGTTGCGTGGCGCCTGCCGTCGCGAGCGTCCGGGCCAGCGTGCTGGACGGATTGAGGGAATTGGACTGAACACTATGCAACCCGAACACCCCCTCACCCCAACCCTCTCCCCCGCTGCGGGGGAGAGGGAGAAGCCCGGCGCGCCGCATTGCGACTCACTGGATGATGAACGCTTTCAAAGAGGTGTGAACTGCTTCCCTCTCCCCATCCGATGGGGAGAGGGCCAGGGTGAGGGGCCGCGGCAACGAAGCGATTGAGTCATGGCCATCCCGATCAAATACAATCTCCGCAACCTGCGCGTGCGCTGGCGCTCGACGATCGCCACCGCGCTCGGCATCGCGCTGACGGTGGCGGTGTTCGTGATGGTTATGGCGCTCGCCCGCGGCCTCAAGGCCACCTACGTCAACACCGGCGACGCGCGCAACCTGCTGGTGATGCGCAAAGGCTCCACCGCCGAATCCTCCAGCCAGATCGAGCGCAGCAAGGTGCTCCGGTTCAAGTATCACGACGAGATCGCCCGCAACGAGCGTGGCGATCCGGTCGTGTCGCCGGAGATCATCGTGCTTATCCAACTCGACCGCATCGGCGGCGGCAACGCCAACGTGCTCGTGCGCGGCATCGGTCCCATCGGATTGGAACTCCGGCCCAACGTGAAGCTCATCGAGGGCCGCCTGTTTCAGCCGGGCCTGGCCGAGTGCATCGTCAGCCGCAAGATCGCCTCGCGCTTCGCCCACTGCCGCGTCGGCGAGACTTTCCGCGCCGGCAAACGGACGTGGCGCGTGGCGGGCGTCTTCGACGCGACCAAGACGACCTACGAATCGGAAATCTGGACCGACGCTGATGAGGTGCGCGAGGCGTTCAGCCGTTCCTTCTACGGCTCGGTGCTGCTGCGACCGAAGGACGCGGCGGCCGGCGAGGCGCTCATCAAGCGGCTGGAAGCGAACAAAGACCTTTTCGTGCGCGTGCTACCGGAGTCGGAGTATTACAAAGAGCAGACGAAGAACGCCGGGCCAATTCAGTTCATGGGCGGTTTCCTCGCGGTCATCATGAGCATCGGCGCGGCGTTTGCGGCCATGAACACGATGTATGCGGCTGTCGGCGCGCGCACGCGCGAGATCGGCACGCTGCGCGTGCTCGGCTTCCGCCGGCGGGACATTTACCTGTCGTTCCTGCTTGAAGCGGTGCTGCTGGCGCTGGTCGGCGGCGCGCTCGGTTGCCTCGCGTCGCTGCCGATCAACGGCATGGCCACCGGCACGATGAGCTGGACGACGTTCTCGGAGGTCGCGTTCGAGTTTCGCATCACCGGCGAACTGCTGGCCAAGGGCCTGGCATTTGCGGTGGTGATGGGCGTGCTCGGCGGCCTGCTGCCCGCCCGCGTCGCCGCGCGCAAGCCCGTGCTCGACGCATTGCGCTCCGCCTAGAAATGGTTCACAATCCACCCGACATCGAATCATGAGTTCACCGTCACAACAAGGGCCGCCGGCGCTGAGCCGGCTGCCGATCGCGCCGGAGAAAAAATCGCGGCGCAAAGCCGGGCCGCTGGTGCTGCTGTTGCTGGTTATGCTGATCGTCGCCGTCATCGGCGGCGTGTTTGTGTTCACGACGAACGACCGGGGCGCCCTTTTCCTCGCGAAGAAATCCGAGCCAACGCCCGGCCAGACCGTGGTGCAGCCGGTCGCGCCGCCGAAGCCCGGCGATGTCGTGCTTACCGTCAGCGGCTACGTCATCCCGCGCGAACGCATCGAGCTTAGCCCGCGCTTCCAGGCGATGGTGAAATGGATCGGCGTCCACAAGGGCGACCACGTCAAGAAAGACGACGTGATCGTCCGGCTCGACGACGCCGAATACCGCGCCAAGCTCCTCGAAGCCGAGGGCAATCTCGCCCGCGCGCAGGCTGACCTCGCCAACGGCGAGGCCAACCTCAAACGCCAGCAGGCGCTCTCCAGCAAGAACATCGAGAGCGAGCGCGCCCTCGACGACGCCCGCCGCGCCCACGACATGGCCCTCGCGCAGATCACCGTCGCCAAAGGCCAGCTCGCCTACGCGCAAACCTACATGGAATGGTGCGTCATCCGCGCGCCCATCAGCGGCACGATTCTGGAGAAGCTCGTGGAGGCGGACGAACTCGTCACGCCGATGACCTTCGGCGGCACGCGCGGACCGAGCACCGCGCTGGTCTCGATGGCCGACCTCACCGACCTCCAGGTGGAGATTGACCTCAACGAGGCGGACCTGGCGAAGATCCATCTCAAGCAACGTTGCCGCATCAGCCCCGAAGCCTACCCCGACAAGCGCTACAACGGCTACGTCGCCGAGATCGCGCCCGAAGCCAACCGCCAGAAGGGCACGCTCCAGATCAAAGTCCAGGTCGAGCAGCCCGACAGTTTCATGACCCCGGAGCTGTCCGCCAAGGTGGATTTCATCCGCGATGCCGCCACCGCGCGTTGAGCGGACGGTGCGGCTGGCTCCGGTGTGCTTCAGGCCGGACGCGCCTTTGCCCTCAACTTCATCAGACGTTCACCGGCAGCCACCAACGTTTCCGTGCGCTTGGCGAAATGAAAACGAATGAGGTGCTTCACCGGCTCGCGGAAGAAACTTGATCCGGGCACGGCGGCGACGCCGACCTCGCGCGCCATCCATTCGCAGAACTCCACGTCATCCTCCCAGCCAAACTCCGAGACGTCCACCATCACATAGTAGGCGCCTTCGGGCCGCGTGTAGGCCAGGCCGGCCTCGTCGAGATGTTTCAGGAAGACCGTTCGCTTCCCGGTGTAAACCGCCCGCAGTTCCTCGTAGTAACTGTCCGCAAAGCCCAGCGCCGTCACCGCCGCCTCCTGCAACGGAGCCGCCGCGCCCACCGTCAGGAAATCGTGGACCTTCCGCGCGTCGTTAATGATGGCCGGCGGCGCGATCACATAGCCGAGCCGCCAGCCGGTGATCGAGTAGGTCTTCGAGAGCGAACTGCACGAGATCGTGCGCTCAAACATCCCCGGCAGCGCGGCGAAATAGACGTGCTCGCTCGGCGCATAGACGATGTGCTCATAAACCTCGTCAGTGATGACAAACGTGTCGTATTCCTCCGCCAGCTTCGCGATGAACAGCAGTTCATCGCGCGTGAACACCTTGCCCGACGGATTCGCCGGGTTGCAGAGGATCAATGCCTTCGGTTTCTGCGCGAACGCCCGGCGCAGTTCGTCGGCGTCGAAGCTGAAGTCCGGCGGACGCAACGGCACGTAGATCGGCTCGGCCTCGGAGAGGATCGTGTCGGCGACGTAGTTCTCGTAGAACGGCGAGAAGATGATGACCTTGTCGCCGGGATTGCACGCCGTCATCATGGCCACCATCATCGCCTCGGTGCTGCCGCAGGTGACGACAAAGTGCGCGTCCGGATCGAGCGGGATGCCCATGAAGCGCGACTGCTTGCGGGCCAGCGCGGCGCGGAAATTCGGCGCGCCCCACGTCACGGCGTATTGATGCGGCCCGCTCCGCACGGCGCGCTCGGCGGCCTTGAGCAACTCCGGCGGCGGGTCGAAATCGGGAAAGCCCTGTGACAGGTTGATGGCTCCGTGCGCGTTCGCCACGCGCGTCATCCGGCGGATGACCGACTCCGTGAAATAGTTCAGGCGGCTGCTGGTCTTTGGCATGTAACTTTGTCCCTACCCGTCTTGGGGCCGGACTTCAAGCTCGCGCTGGACATAAAAACTACGTTGCGGAAACTGCGCTCCCTTCTGAGTCAACGTCCAGCCGATGGGCGGAGAAAGTTTGCTCCGTTGCGCAACAAGCGCGTCCATCTGCGGAGCGCGCGAGGAAATCTGCGAAGCGCGCAAGCCGTTCTGCGGAACTTGTGATTTGGGTTGCGGAACATGGAAGTCGCTTTGCGGAGGTTGCGAGCCGTTCTGCGGAGCCTGCAAGTTGGCCTGCGGAGCGTGTAAATCGGGTTGCGGAGCAAGTAAATCGCTTTGCGGAGCGTGTCAGCCGGCCTGCGGAGCGTGCGCATCGCCTTATTTTTACGGTATTTACGTGGATTTGCCAGCGAGACACGCGAAAACAGCCGGATATGCGTTGTAGAGTCGGCCGTCTCGGCCGACAAAGATAAAATTGATCCCGGAGCGGCCGAGACGGCCGCCACTACAACTTTGGCGTCCTTTGGCGCATTTCGCGGGCTGATTCGTGTTCTTGCCTTCGCGGGCCTCTTTCGGTAAAAAAACGCGAAACTCGAAACCAAAGGAGAGAGCCGAGCCATGCCAACCTTCGACCCGAACCATCCCCAGAACGGCGACGACATTGACGCCGATATACTCCGCAACAACTTCAACGCGCTCAACGAGCGGATAGACTCCGTCCCGCCGCCGCTGCAAGGAGCGCCCGGAGAAAAAGGAGACAAGGGCGACAAGGGCGATCCGGGAGAACCCGGCCCAGCCGGACCCCCGGGCAGCGACAGCCCGCCGGGGCCAGCGGGAGCGGACGGACGCGGCATCGTCAACGTCCGCGACAACGGCGACGGCCGCGTCCTCGTCGAAATGAGCGACGGCGCCACCTATGGCCCCTTCAGCGTTGCCAGCGGACCACAGGGCGAAACCGGCAGCGCCGGAGCCGATGGCCGCAGCGTCACCAACATCCGCGACATCGGCAGCGGCTCCTTCATGGTGGACATGAGCGACGGCAGCAGCTACGGCCCGTTCACGCCGCCCGCAGGCCCACAAGGTGAACGCGGCAGCGATGGAATGAATGGCGCGAATGGCAACGACGGCTCGCCCGGCCCCGAAGGCCGCAGCGTCGTCGGCGTTCACGACAGCGGCGACGGCCGCGCCATCGTGGATATGAGCGACGGCAGCAGCTACGGCCCGTTCACCGTCGCGAGCGGTCCCGCCGGTCCCGAAGGTGCGCCAGGACCCGAAGGCCCTCAAGGCCCGCCGGGAGAAGTTTCAAATCAGCAACTCAACGACGCGATCAACAATGCCATCGCCGGCACGAGCGCGAACACCAATGGCGTCCAACTGCTTGACCCCAACGCCGACCTCCCGACAGTGATCGCGAAGTTGAATGAGTTGATTCAGGCGGGGAGGAGATGAACTCTTAATACTTCACTCTACACTCTTCATTCGTTAGAATCTGCGCACCTGCCGACAGTGATCGCGAAGTAGAACGAGTTGATTTAGGCGCAGCGCCGGTGAGTATTCTTTATTGCGGGAAGGTTGTTAAAATGAAACGAGCGCTCCAAATCGTTCTGACGTGCCTCGTCTGCAATTCGTGCGGTTTCATTCACGAGGTGGAGGAAATTCAAACGGAGACGGTCCAATGGACCTCGACGGTGGCGCACCTCGCTTACAGAAGCGGCTCGATCTGCGATGCGAAGAAAGCCACGCAGGATTACATCAGCGCCTTGGAGAAGCTTCTTCCCACCAAGCAGCAACAATCCGAAGTCAAGGACACACGCCAAAAACTGGCCTGGGCAGTCACTCGGCTGGCGATGATTGAGGAAGCTTTGGGCCATAGCGAAACCGCGGAACAAGTCTATCAGCGTGCCGCGAAGGCAATCGCGGCATCGAGCATGGAGAATACCAAACTGGAAGATCTCAAGCGCTATATCGAGTCGGAGCCATATTATGACGCGATTTTCGGGCCGGTGCTAAAGAGGGCGAAACTCGCTGCGTGGAAAGAAAGGAAAGGCGATTGGGAGAAGACCACCGTGGAACTGCACTCCACCAAGAGCGCCGGAACCAAACGCGTGGCGGCGAAGCAATGTTCATACAAGATTCGGTTTGCCTTGGGCCGGCCCGATATCGGAAATGAGTCACTGCCCATCACGGTGTTTGTGACCGATAGCGGCGAAACTTGGGCTGGGCCGGAACAGGATTTCTACATTGAAACCGACTCCGGCATCGTGGGTGGAACTGTGGACAGCGGTTTGCTTTGGTGCGACAGCCTGGTCACCCGACGCGCTGGCGAAAAAGATTCTTTAGACATCTTGACGACTCGCTTTGACAAGCAAGTCGGCGGCTACGATCTCGGCAATGCTCGCCGCGGCTGGGTGATGGACGGCGACGGTTACTCGGATTCCATCATGCGGGGCCGATACACATTTTTCAGAGACTCGTTGGGGAGAGATTTCGACGATAAGGTTGTTGAATCGGATGGCCGCGCTTATCGCGCCGTGCAGGTCACCGGAAACACGCTGCGGCTTGAGATGAGAGGCCGTGGCGGCGCTTGCGTCGGCAGCGTGTCTGTTAGCATCAAATCCCGCGAGGTTCTGAACTGCTCCGTGGACCGCAAGCAGGTTTCCGCGACAGAATCACGGTCGGGTGCAAAAGAAAAATCTGGCACTCAAAACCAGCAAACGCCGATCCTGAGCAGGGCTTTTAGCGCTTTGTCACGCGCCCAACTCTCCCATGTGGCGACGTCCGGTCCTTCACTCATGCAACCGCGAATCGAAAAGGTTGTGGCAAGAAAGCCTGAATTAGCGCGTATCATTGATGCCACTGCTGCCGCGCCGGTGCCTACGAATAACCCAGCGACAATCGCTCAGACTTTGCCGACGAATGACCCCGCATGGTCGCGCGCCGTGAATTTGATGCCGCTGATTGACCCGGCGCAGAATCGTGTAGGTGGAAATTGGAGTCTGCAAGGTGGCGCCCTTGTTTCTGACAATACGACTACGGCCAAGATTCAGATTCCTTACTTGGTGCCAGCAGAATACGACTTTCGTATCGTGTTCAATTGCACCCAAGGTCGAGGCCCGATCATCCAAATGTTTTCACAGGCAGGCCGAGCCGCGGCATGGGTTATCGGTGCTGGGGAGAATACCGTTTTCGGTTTCGATACCGTGGGTGGAAAAAATTAAAGGACAATGCAACGGCAGTGGTCGTATCAAGTTGTTTTGAGAACGGAAAGAGTTATGAATCCCTCTTGCAGGTGAGAACAAATGGCGTCAAAGCGTTCTTAGATGGCAAGCTCATCTCACATTGGGACACTGACTTTGCGGACGCATCCATGCATCGAATTTGGACCATGCGTGACAACCGTCTGTTGGGACTTGGCAGCTTTCAATCTCCAACGGTCTTCTCCAAGATCGAAATCCTCGAAATAACCGGAAATGGAAAACCATTGCGTCAGGTTTCTGGGCCGACAACCCAGCCCTCTCCTTTGCTGGCACAACGCAGCGACCGAGACAAGCCGACGCGCGTTGTGCCGGCAAAAGTTTCCCGTGCGCCGACCAAAAAGAAACGGCTTGGGGGAAAATCGGAACCAGTCAGCACCCCTATTATCGTAGCCGGGGAATACAAAGAGTGGCGGTCGGTGCTCATACTGAGCAACGAAGTGATGACGGTGAAGTTGCGTTACATGCCAATCTTCTCGGCTGCAGATCCGTTTCCGATGGCATTGGAGTTCGATAATAGAAGTGGCGGGCCGCTTAAGGTGCTGCAAATTTGGGTTCAGTTTAAGACTAGCCGAAGCGATGTGGAAAGGCCGCACGTGTCAGTGCCTTGGGAAACTGTCTCGTTATGGGAGATTACGAACGGAGTAAACACTGTCACAGGAACTGCTTTGCGATCGCCCTTGGCAGCGGCGATGGAACTGTCTCCCAAAACAAGCGTTCACGTTTCCGCAACGACTGGCGGAGATGTGTGGCTGCAAGATAAGCGCCGGTTCTATTTTGACAAGGTTCCATTCGATTTCGAGATGCGGTATCCCGGTCCGCCCGCAATCGAATCCATGAAGCAGCAATTGAGAGAAGGTCTCCGCACAGAACTGAAACCACACCCAGACCCACGAAGGAAGCAAACGGCCATCCTATCTGACGGAACACCTGCTCTGATTGATGGCCGCAGTTCAGACGAATCCACATATCGGCTCGGCCTTTTAAGGATGAAAGAAATCGCGGATGCCATGACCCTTGATGATCTGTTGGAGGGGCTTAAGACCGGAAAGCGCGATCGAACATCAATCGCCGAACATCTGGGGCGCCGTTTCCCCAACGCCCCTGAGGTCTTGGCTTATTATCGCGAAGAACTTGCCAAAGAGCGCAGTGGCGTGTGGGATGAAGCGCTCGCTACAGGAGTGTGGAACGAGGAATTTCTGAAAGCGGCCGTCGCTCGTTTTGAAAAGGGTAACTTCTACTGGGCTTTTCACATCCTACAGCGGCATCGAAACGAATGGATCGGCAAGCCGGATTACGTGGCGCGCATCTCGGCCGCGCTGTTGAAGCAGAAGCCGGTTCTGACATCGAGGCCGAGAGAACTAAAGGACAATGAACTTTACGAATGGAGCCGGGCAGTGTCGGAAGCCGGCGCAACCGGCGACCGACAGTTCATCAAGTATTTAGCGCCGGCTCTCGATGACAAGCGGGTGATCCGAGAGCCGGAAGAGTCGAGCGCGCCACGAGGATTCGCAACACGTGCTTGTGATGATGCGCTGAACGCTATTTTGATAATCCTGGATGGTGACTCATGGGCGGCTTTCAAGAAAGCGGACATCCAAGGATGGAGTTCGGATCGTCAGTCATTCGCCGCTCACGACCGCGTCATCGCCGATACAAAAAAGCGCCTTGAAGCTTCCGGCCTCTTGCCGAAAGAAAAGTGATCAGAGGATGGTGCAGTCGGCTGGTAGATTGATGAAGAACTGAAACAATGGGCTTGATTTGCCAGCAGCTCATCGGCATTTATTGCGAAAAGCAGGACGGACGCAAGCGATCAGCAGATAACAGATGAAAGTTGGCAGTTAGATGGCAGAAGCTGAAAGAGTGAGAGCGAAGTGAAGGAAAAGAGCGATGGCGAAATATGGGGACGGGTCCAAATACGGCAGCGGGGCGAAATACAGGAAAACTGGAACACCCGACATTCCCCAGCCCCCGGTAGAAATCCACAAACACAAACATCATTATAAGGGACCAAAGATGAACGAACGACATGCAGCACGATTCGATATGTTCAAGAGGGTGGGTGACTTCGGGACGGAACGGGTGGCGGAGTTTGTGCCCGTGCCGCCCTCGACAACGCCCACGAAAGCACAGGTGTTGTTCACGGCGCTGGGCCTCTCGACGGACGATCCCGACGCCGGCAGCACGACGCTGATGGCGCGGATCAAGGCGGCCACGAAGGGCCAGCAGGCCGGCGCAGGCGCGTATCACGGCGGCACGACGAGCAAAGAGGTGCAGCGCGACGGGTTGCTGCTGGACTTGCGCGGCATCATTAAGAGCGCGGGTGCCATCGCCGAGGCGCAGGGCAAGCCGGAGATCATGGACACGTTCCGTCTGCCGCACACCAACAGCAACGAGGTGCTGGCGGCGACGGCGCGGGCCATCGCCGACAAGGCGGAAACGATGTCGGCGGCGTTCATCGAGCTGGAGCATCCGGCGAACTTTGTGACGGCGCTGCGGCAGCGCGTGGCGGCGTTCGAGTCGGCTGACAGCGACCAGAACGTCGGGCAGGAGAACCAGCAGGGCGCGACGGCGAGCATCGGGCCGTTGATTCAGGAGGGTCTGACGATCGTGAAGCAACTCGACGCGATCATGAGCAACAAGTATCGCTCGGACGCGGAGAAGATGGGCGCGTGGCTGGCGGCCAGCCACGTGGAGCGCGCGGCGGTGGCGAAGAAGACGCCGGCACCGCCGACTCCGCCAGCGCCGACGCCGTAGTGAGGGATTGATTGTAAACAACCGGCGGTTGGGACACCGCCGCTACAGAGAAAGAACGAAGGCCGGGAATGATCTTCCCGGCCTTCATCTTTTATTCGGAAGCGAAACAACGGCGGGAACGGAAGCGGTCGCTTCTTCCAAGCCTTGCGCAACTGCCAGTCATGGATAGAGTGCAGGCATCATTATGAAGATTCTAAAGCAGCCGGCGCAAATTACCCTCTACACCCGGCCGATGTGCGGTTGGTGCCAGGAGGCCAAGGCATGGCTCGATGAACGCGGTTGGAAATACACCGTCTGTAATGTTGGTGTTGATCTGGTCGCGCGACAGAAGGCGGTTGACCTCAGCGGGCAAACACTGGTGCCCGTGATCGAAGTGGACGGGCTGGTGCTTGGCGACTTCGACACCGGCCAACTGGAAACGTTCCTGCGGACACACGGTTATCTTGAGTGATAGCCGCGCGGCCATTTTGCTTCGGTCGCGGCAGCCCCTCACCCCAGCCCTCTCCCCACTGGCGTATGGAGAGGGAGAAAACTTCGCGATGCTCTCAGTGGCCGCAGTTTAGTGATCGTGCGGCGATGGCAACATTCCCTCTCCCCATTCCGATGGGGAGAGGGTCAGGGTGAGGGGGCGATGGAGGCCAACTGCTGATTACGGCTCAGAGTGGACGATCCGCGCGCGGCTTACTTTCCGCTTCCGCCGAGAATCTTTTCCGCCTGCTCGAACGAGCCGAGGTTGAAAACGTTCTTGTAGCCCATGCTCTTCAACGTCTGCGTGCCGACGCCGCTCCGGCCGCCGCTCCGACAGTGCAGCAGCAAGACGGTCTCCTTGTCGGGCGCCTCGCTGACGATCCGCTGTTTTAGTTCGTCGAGCGGGATGTTGATGGTTTTTGGCAGATGGCGCTCGCTGTATTCCTGCGCGGTGCGCACGTCAATGACCTTGGCGCCCTGCCGCAAATACTCGCGCGCCGCTTCTTCGGTGACCGAGTTGAGTTGCTTGAGAAACACACACGCAGCGAGCACGCCCGCCACACCCAGAATCGTCATCCACGTCATGGCGGGAATGATTGCACCGAACCGGCGACGGGGCAAGTGGCTGGTCGCCATCACGTCTGGACCTGCTTGCGCGCCTCGTCAGCCAGCGCGGTGCTGAGGTAACGCTCGCCGGTGCTGCAACCGATGGTGACGATGAGCTTGCCTTTGTTCTCCGGGCGCTTGGCCACTTGCAGGGCGGCCCAGACGTTCGCGCCGGTGGAGATGCCGACGAGGATGCCTTCCTCTTGCGCGAGCCGGCGGGCGGTGATGATTGCGTCGTCGTTGGTGACGGTGACGACGTCGTCGAGAATTTGCATGTTCAGGTTCTTCGGGATGAAGCCGGCGCCGGTGCCTTGAATCTTGTGCGGGCCGGGCTTGAGCGGCTGGCCGTTGCGGGTCTGGGTGATGACAGGCGAATCCTTCGGCTCGACGGCGATGGAGAGGAAGCTCTTCTTGCGCGACTTGAGCACCTCGCTGATGCCGGTGATGGTGCCGCCGGTGCCGACGGCTGACACGAGGATGTCCACTTTACCGTCGGTATCCTTCCAGATTTCCTCGGCGGTGGTCTTGCGATGGATTTCCGGGTTGGCTGGGTTATCGAACTGCTGCGGAATCCAGGAGGCAGCGATCTCCTTGTTCAGTTCCTCGGCTTTCTTGATCGCGCCTTTCATGCCTTCGGCGGCCGGCGTCAGCACGAGTTGCGCGCCGAGCAACGCCAGCAACGTGCGCCGTTCCACGCTCATGCTTTCGGGCATGGTGAGGATGATCTTATAGCCGCGCGCGGCAGCGACGAATGCGAGCGCGATGCCGGTGTTGCCGGAGGTTGGCTCGATGATCGTGGTCTTCGGCGTGAGGATGCCGTCGCGCTCGGCCGCGTTGATCATGGCGAAGCCGATGCGGTCCTTGACGCTGCCGAGCGGGTTGAAGAACTCGCCCTTGATAGCGATGGTCGCGTCAACGCCGGCGGCGACACGGTTGAGTTTGATCAGCGGGGTTCGACCCACTGTGCTGATGATGTCGGGATATACGGGCATGGTCAGGATCCTTTCTTTCGCTTGATTGATTGCTAGATAGAATACTCCTCCGGCTTTACTCTTCCGAACTCGATTTTGTTCCAAAGGCGTTCATGCAGGTAATAGAGGCAGATTTTAGTGAATAGTTCAATGAAACCGATGGAGATGGCCAGCTTGATCCTGCCGGTGATGATGAATGAGATAAGAATGGTGTCCAACGTCCCGGTTACACGCCACGAGAAGGCTTTCGCGAGGCTGCGATAGTGTTTCTCAATCATATGATTTTAGGTTGCTGGGGTCTGTGGCTGGGAAGGGTTTCACAGGTTCGGCGCGTAAGCGACGAGCGAACGATACTCGGCCAGGATCGTTTGCAGCGCCTGCGTGAATGCCGCTTCCTTCTTGTGCTTCTCGGCGTCGCTGGGGGTTTCGAGAATGATCTCAAATGGTCGCGGGCGCGTTGCCGGCGGCGCGCTCAGCACGCCTTCGTAGCCGGTGTGAATGACGCCCGCGCGCGCGTCGAAACCGTCAATAATGCCGTTGCTGTTGCGCGGCAGAAATCGTTCGGCCGCTCGCAGCGCTGGCTCGATCAGATGTTGCGTCAGCGTGGCGCCGCTCACAAAACCATAAAAGCCGTGGCTGGTGTCGTCGGTGTGCAGCGAGATGATGCCGTGGAACGCTTGCGAGATGAGCTCTTTTTCCAACAGCTTCACTTCAGGCTCCGCCGAGTTTTTCCAGAACTCGCGGTTCAGGTCTTTGCCGCTCCGCGAATGGCGCGAGCCGTCCTCGAAGCCCGTCGGATTGCAGATGGGGTAGATGAACAGGCAATAGCCTTCAGCCAACTCCGGCCTTGCGTCGAGCGTCTGAAGAAACCGGACCAGCGCGTGAACGCCTTCCGGCTCGTCGCCGTGGATGCCGGCGAAGATGCCGATGCGAATCGGCTCGTCACCCGCCTTCGGACCGATGAAGACATAGCGCGGTAGTTCGTAAGTCCGGTTGCCGACCTCGAAGTGCGCGTCGTGACTAACAACCAAACTGGGCGATCTCGCTGCGATCTCATCAAGCGGTGCCAGCAAGTCAGCAAGGGAGCGCGGAACAGTGGCGATTGTGCCGGCATTGGTTTCCAAAGCTGTCATGGTCGCTTGCATGTTTCTTAAGTCAGGTCAGTCTGCGTTATGGGGCATTCTTAGAGAGATGCCCGGTCATGGATTGAAAACTTCGCCAAACACGCCATTGTCATCAACGTGCCTCATTGCAGTTCTTTGGCCGTCTTTTACCCGGATTATTTGGATAGAATTCAATTTCATTAGTATCTGTTGTTTGATAGTAATGATAATAGTAAATTGAAACCGCGCAAGCACTTTTTTCAAAAAACGTCACGCTCGCGGGTTTCTAATGGGCGTTGCTGGCTTTTTAGCCGACGCGGTCAAGGGCGCGCGGAAAAGTTGACTTCTACGGCCGGTTCCTGAGACTGTGTCTTCAGTTTGCCATCTGAACTTTTCTGGTGTCACCAGCATGAGTCAAGCCGCCCAAAAACACAGTCCGGCCCCGCGGAAGGCTTGGTATCGCGTCCTCTACATCCAAGTCTTGATCGCGGTCGCGCTCGGCATCGTCATCGGCTATCTGTTTCCTGATTTTGGCAAATCGCTCAAACCGCTCGGTGACGGTTTCATCAAGCTCATCAAGCTGATCATCGCGCCGATCATCTTCTGCACTGTCGTGCATGGCATCGCCTCGATGACCGACCTGAAAAAACTCGGTCGCATCGGCGTCAAGACCGTCGTCTATTTCGAAATCGTCTCCACCATCGCGCTCGTCATCGGTCTGGTGGTGGTGAACTTCCTGCGGCCCGGCGACGGCTTCAACATTGATCCAAAGACGCTCGACCCCGCCATCGGACGGAGCTACGTCCAGAACGCGCACGGGTTGAGCACCGTCGAGTTCCTTCTCAACATCATCCCGACCACGTTCTTCGGCGCGTTTGCGACGGGCGACCTGTTGCAGGTGCTTTTTGTGGCGGGACTGACCGCTGCGGCCATCGCCTTTATGGGGCCGCACGGCCAACCGTTGCTGCGCGGCATCGAATACGGCTTGAAAGTCTTTTTCGGTGTGATGCACATCATCGTCCGGGCCGCGCCGATCGGCGCTCTCGGAGCGATGGCCTTCACCGTCGGCAGCTACGGCCTTGGCGCGCTCAACCGGCTCCTTGCCCTGATGGTGAGCTTCTACGTGACAGCGGGCCTGTTCGTCCTCGTCGTGCTTGGTGCGATCGCCTGGTATAACGGCTTCTCCATCATTCGCTACCTCGGCTACATCAAGGAAGAGTTGCTGCTGACCATCGGCACCAGTTCCTCCGAGACGGCGCTGCCGGGCATGATCGAAAAGATGCGCCGGCTCGGCTGCGCCGACGCCACCGTCGGCCTTGTCATCCCGACCGGCTACAGCTTCAACCTCGACGGCACCAACATCTACATGACCATGGCCGCCGTCTTCCTTGCGCAGGCCACCAACACACCGCTCGACCTCAGTCATCAGATCACGCTGTTGCTGGTGGCGATGATCTCCTCCAAGGGCGCCAGCGGTGTCACCGGCGCGGGCTTTGTGACGTTGGCGGCGACGCTGGCGGTGGTGCCGAGCGTGCCTATTGAATCGCTGGCGTTGCTGGTGGGTATTGACCGGTTCATGAGCGAATGCCGCGCCGTGACCAATCTCATTGGCAACGGCGTCGCCACCGTCGTCGTCAGCCGTTGGGAAAAGGAAATCACCAAGGAAACCCTCCGCGCCAATCTCGGCCACCCGCCGGCCGTCGCAGAAACCCCTCCGGCTCAGGTTGCGAAAGCGGCAACGGTCGAAGACGACTAGACTGCTCCGCGCTACTTTGCCGCCGCCGGATGCTCCTTGAAGAACTTCACCATCAGCGGCGGCGCTTCCGCCGGAAAACCGTGGCCGCCGGGATGGATGCCAGCGACGAACGGCGTGCCGCTCTTTGAGGAATACAGCGTGCAATACTTCGCCCACTCCTTTCCTTCCGCGCCGCAGCCGTTGAGCTTGCGCACGGCGCCCATCGTCATCTGTTGCCACTCGAACTTCACCAGCGGATCCTTTTCGCCGGCGATGTGCAGGCAGGGCTTCGGTTTCAAACGGATCTGAAGTTGGGGCACCGCTGCGGCTCCGGATGGCGCGACAGCGGCGAAGACCTCGCCGCGAGCGGCCCACAACAGGTAAGTAAACGCGCCGCCGTTGGAGTGGCCGGTGCAGTAGATGCGCTTCTCGTTCACCTTGTAGTCCTGCTTGAGCCGCGCGAGCATCGCGTCGAAAAACTTCAGGTCGCGGTCCTGCTGATCGCCGATGCGTGCTTGCCAGCCGGACTTCTTGCCCTCCGGATCGGTCAGCCGCCCCGGCGTGTTCAGCCCCTGCGGATAGATGACGATGGCCTCGGGCCAGTGGCGATGGATGCCGAACGAGCGCGATGCCTGGCGCGAGTTACCGCCGTGGCCGTGAAAGACAAACACAAGCGGCGTGTTGGTCGTCTTCGCTGTCGGCGGCGCGTAAACGAGCGCTTCCCGCGCGACGCCCTCCACCTTGAACTCCAGTCGTTGCAGGGTTTGCTCCACGTCGCTCGCGGCGGCTTGCGCTTGCAGATTGAAGGTCAGCGCGAGACTGCCCACGCACAGAGTCAGGAAGAAGCGGCGATTGAAGTGTTTCATAATGGCAACGAGACGATTAAACACGCTTCTCGGGAACAAGTTTCCAATTTCTCTGCGCCCTCCGCGCCTCTGCGTTGAACTTGCCGTCAGCGCACAGCGTTACAGCCGCAGCAGCTAGAAACCGAAGTCAATCACCGTGGATTTTCGGTGTTTTTTGCCAGTTTCCCGGCCTGTTTCCGAACTCTTAACTCTCAACTTCTAACTCTTAACTTCCGCCTACTTCCCCTCGCACGCCTTCACGTTTTTCAGGTGCACCTTCGCGCCGGCCACGGCGAACCACCAGCGCGCCTTGGGCGCGGACAGATTTGCGTGTTGTCCCTTGATCTCCTTGCCGGCCACGCACGCCGCCATCTTGTCGCCGGTCCACTCCAGCCGCGCCGAATACCATTGGCCCGGTTTCAGATCGAGCGCGACCTGGCTGAGCGTCGAGCCGGCATGTTTGCCGTTGACCAGGGTGACATCCTCCGAAATCTTCGCGAGCTTCGGCAGGATCACCAGCCGCCCGACGTGGCCCTTGGCCGAATCGCAGCCGATGATGAACACCTTGCCGCCATCCAGTTGGAACTCGCATTCGATGACCGCGCTCTGCAATCCCACCTGATGCCACAGCACCGCGGAATGTTTGTCCGCCGGCACCTCCGCGCACACCAGCTCCCCGTCTTTCGGCTCCCACGTTCCCTTCACCGCCTTCCACTCAGCGCCGAGCGGCTGCTTGAGGTCCGGCTGCGCCACAATCTTCCCCGGCTGGACGAGGAGAGACTTGGCGTCATCGGCAAACGCCGTCGTTTGGGTCAGGACAATGGCGAGGAGAAGAAAAAGTGATTTCATGGTGGGCAGTCGAACAGAAAACGGAGAGGAGTTCAATCTCGGAGCAGACAATAGCTTTGTCCGCGAAACATCATGTCTTCGGCGTCCGAGGTTTCGCGGGCGTTCTCACGCCTTGCGTGCGGGTCGTTCCATCACAAATTCGGGTTGAAGTGAAACAAGCTGTTCAGAATACCGCACGCCTTGATCTCGCGAAGCAGCCCACTCATCGGCCAAACCGGCTTCCTCGGCAATGGCGCGAACATTCAGCCGCTGGAGTAAATCAACAGTGATCGGGCGCTTCGAGTCCGTGAAAGTTAGGGATGTTAGAAACTGCCTGCACACTTCCGAGTTCAAAATATCTCCCACGACTTTCGCTTCCCTCTTGTTCTCGAACGGCAGGAAGTAACACGTATCGTCAAACAGGACGGGTTTTTCGTCCACCGGTCCGACAAGCATGAAACGGGGCACGCGATGCAGACCGGACACTGCCACCTTCCACGGCGCAAACGCATAGCTGCCAATGCCGAAGAGCGCAAACGGAATGCGGCTGTTGTAGATAGAGCTTTTTCGGGCCTCGAAAAGGCTACGATGCGAATCGAGGTAGCGCCATGTGCGTGGGGCTTTGGTTGAGATACTTGCAGTGTCTTCGCCCACGCGCCGCTGCGTCACGAGGACGAATCGTTCCGTCTCAACGCGACCATTGGCAAGGTCAGAACATTTCAACAGCGGGAACAGGTAATCTGGTTCGAGGCCGACTTTCTCGCCCAGCTTGTTTTGGAGCGCCATCCCGATGGTTCGTCGCAATTCCATGACGGAGGCGCAATCGTGCTTCACGCCGGAACGCCACTGATACGGGCAAAGCCCTTCAAGATGCTTCAGGCGGCGATATGTGCGGATGTTGTAAACCAAATTCTTTCCCGCCAAGCCAAGCGTCGTAGCGGGTCTCGTGGAGGAAAGACTCTCAAACACCTTTGCTTCCGCCAGTCCAGCTTCCCCGGTTCTCGCCAGGAGCAAGCAGGCGTCCACCGACGCATTGAAGTATTTCTTGGCGTCAATTCGATAGAGTGACGCGGCGGCAATGCGTCCGTCATTCTGCCATGCAAAGCGCAGCAGTTTTCGCGCAGTGCCGGTCTTGCAGAGCATCGCGATGGTTGCGCTCCGCCCGCGCAATGCCTTCACCAGCCGGATGAGCATCCACTCCGAGATATCGAAGTTTGACTTGCCTGTGCGGGCTTCAATGCCACGGAAACCTTGGAAGTTCTCTTTTGCTGGCAAGTTTGATCCGTTCATGCCGGATACGGTGGCGTTGGTGACCCACGGCAAATTGCCGAGAACAAGCAGGCTGCCGCGAATCTCTGCCAACTCCTTTTCCCAGTCGTGGGCGAAGAAATCCTGAATGCCAACAAGTGCCCGGTTTGCAGCGCCTACATCAGACAGCGCTGATTGGGTTCGCTCGATGTAATCAGGATTGATGTCCCAACCTAGAAGACGCGCTTTGGGGAAAGCCTCCGCGGCCGAAACAAGAAACACGCCAAGTCCGCAAGTCGGTTCCAGCACCGCATCCGCCTCGACTCCTTGCTGAACCAGCAATGCGCAAACTTCACGCGCCAGCGCTATCGGCGTCTGGAAATCGCCGAACTCAATCTTCGTGCGGGTCTTCATACGAGCCGCAGGATGCCGCCAACTTTGCCGGCTTCGTCAATAACCCTCTTGTATTGCAGCCGCCATTGCAGAGCGTTCGAGATGGTCAGATATCCAATTCCTGGTGGTGTTTTCAGCACTTCTTCAGCAAGTTTCCGGGCAGCGATGTCCTCCACCGGAAGCATTCTTTCCTCGAAGAATGCGACGATGTCGTCTTCGTTCGCGTTATTGTCGAGAAGTCGTCGCAATCCCGAAGTTGTCTGATAGTCCGCCGTGCGCTCCCGTTCTACAAAAACAGTGTGGAGTATTTCCAAATTTGCCGAGCGCGTTTTCGGATCGTCGTGTTTGTCATACACGAAGACCAACAGGGAATACCCAAGCCCATAAATCTTCTGCCGAGCACTATCGAAAGGACAGGAGGACTGTGGTTGTTTGCTGCTCGTGACTTTGATGTCAACTTCAAGTTGTGGGAAGTCAATCCCTTCAGCGGAACTGCCACGAACATACTTGTAGCGAACTTTGAGGTGTTCTTGGAATTTGTGTTCCAGATACGTGCCCACCTTCTTGCCGTTGTCCGTGCCGTAAAGGCTCGGTTCTGAGTGCTTGGACTCGATCCGTGCAAAGTCCGCCGCTTCTTTCTGAAGTTGAGGGATTGTGAGATTTGACAACATGGAGGTCATTGTGTCCGATCCACGCCTTGGCGTAAAGTTTAGAACTCTTCTCCACAAACCTCAAACTTCGCTTCCAAGTCTTTTCTGGCCGCCTCTTATCCGCTGAGGCCTTCCTAGCCGACGTATTATGAATGTCTTCGTGATCGGCTACCGCTTCACCGGCTCCGCATTCCACACCTTGATGTCGTCGAACCAGCCGTCCTTGCCAGCGACGCCGAGTTCGATCTTGCTCTTGGTGGCGTGGGCGATGCCGGAGGACTTGAGGTAGGCGGCGGGTTTGCCGTCGAGGGTGACGCGCATTTCATCGCCGACGGTCTCGACGACGAGGGCATACCACGTGCCGGCTTCGAGTTTGGCGGGATAGGTGACCTGCCGGCCGGCGAGGAGCTTGGCGACTTCGGCTTTCTTGGACGGGTCGTTGCGCATCTCGCGGATGTCGTTGCGCATGCCGCCGTCGCGCTCGTCAAGGATGGTGACGCCGTTGAGGCGGACAATCGCGCGGCAGAGGTGGCCGTAGTGGGAACCTTTGTATTCGCGGTCGTCGAACTCGACATCAATCATGGTGGCGCCGTCGAACTTGATCCTGCACTCGACGACGCTGTCCTTGGTGGGGATTTGCAGGCCATGCACGGCGGCGTGGGCCTTGATCTCGGGTTTGCCGTTGGCAGCGGGGATGGTCTTGTCGCGGGTCTGAGTGCCCTTGAGCGCGCCGTTCTCGACGGTGAAGGTCGCGACGACCTTGTGCCAGACCTTGGCGGGCGTGGCGCCCTGGAAGTCGTCGGAGAAGAGGAGTTGTTTCTTCACGGCGATTGGCCCAGCCGGGATGGCGGGCAGCTTCGGCGCGCTGGCGGCCAAGGCAACGGTGGTGATGAGGCAGAGTGGGACGAGGATGAGGCGCATGTTCATGGCTGAGGTATACCGCCTCGCCTCGCGGAGCACAAGCGGGACGTGGGATGGTTGTTGCGGAAGAAGGCGCGATACTGGGCGCGAGGATTGCCGCAGTTTGCCGCTTCCACTCAGTTTCGGATGCGTGTTACATTCCGACCATGAAACTCTTTGCCTCGCTCGTGCTCATCCCCGCCCTCACCACGTCCGTCTTCGCCGCCGATCTCGGAAAGCTCATTTTCGAGGATGACTTCAACCGGAAGGAAACGCAGGCCACCACCGACAATCCCGGCAACGGGTGGGGCACCAACAGCAAGTCCCGCGCAAAGGGCGACAAGCAGGTGGATCTCAAGGACGGCGCGATGCGCATTCACATCAGCCCCCGCGCGGACCATGCGGTGTCCGTGACGCACGCGGCGGAGTTCAAGGACGGCGCGGTGACGCTGCGTTTCATGCTCGAGGATGCGAAGGACAGCCTCGGCCTCGATTTTGCCGACCAGCAATGCAAGGAAGTCCACGCCGGGCACCTCTGCGTCGCGAAGGTGGACGCCAAGCAGGTGGTGATGATCGATCACAAGACCGGCGGCATGCGCAACGACATCCACGAGGCCCGGAAGGAAAAGAAGCCGCTGACCGATGAGCAGAAGAAGGCGATTGCCGGGAAGAGCAAGAGCGTCCCGCACCCCACCGCGACCGGCAAGTGGCATGATCTGCAGGTGAAGATGGAGGGCGACGAACTCAGCGTGGCGATTGACGGCAAGGTAGTGGGGAGCTTCCGCTCACCGGGGATCGCGCACCCAACCAAGCGCATGCTGCGCCTCTCCATCCCGCGCAACGCCGTGGTGGACGATGTGAAGATCTACCGCAAGAACCGAGCAACCAGCGCGTCCTGCCCGCTGATGCCTTCCTGCGGCTCAGTTCACTTCTTGAGGTGTTTGTCGAAGAACGCCGCGACGCGCTTGTAGAGGGTCTGCACGTCCGGCTCGGCGGCCGGCTGGCCGAACGGCGCGATCATGCCGTGGTTGCCGCCCTTGACGCGGATGAACTCGACGGGCACGCCCGCCTTGCGCAGTGCGGCCTCCATCCGCTCCGATTGGGCGAAAGGGACGGTATCGTCTTTGTCACCGTGCACGATGAGGAACGGCGGGCATTGCGGCGTGATGTGCAGAAGCGGGCTGGCCTGGCGCCATGCGGCGAGTTTCTCCGTGGCCGGACCGCCGCAGAGTTTCGTGCCGAGCTGGCGGATCAGGTCGTTGATTGTCCCGTCGTCGGTGAGATCGAACCCTCCGCAGTAGCTCGCCACGGCTTGGACGCGGCTGCTGACGCCCGCCCAGCCGCCGTTGCCCTCCAGTTCTTTCGCATCGCCCATCGTGCCGAGACAGGCGGCGAGATGCGCGCCCGCACTCATGCCCCAGACGCCGATGCGGTCGGGGTTGACGTTGTATTTGGCGGCGTTGGCGCGGAGCCAGCGCACGGCGAGCTTGCAGTCCTCGATCTGCGCGGGCCATTTCGCCTCGTCGCTGAGCCGATACTCGATGCTGGCGGTGAAATAACCGAACAACGGCAGCACCGCCGCGCCATTCTGCTTGTGAGTGCCTTCCTGCCAGCCGCCGCCGTGGATGAACAGGACAGCCGGCATGGGGGCCGGCGGTGGATTCTTCGGGCGCGCGATCTCGGCATGCAGTGTCCGGCCGCCGCCCTTGCCGATCTCAACATCATGGATGACTTCGATCAGTTCGAGCAGCTTGGCGTTGGGCGCTTGACCGCCGAGTCTGGCGATCAGCACCAAGGCCAGCGCAAGACCCAGCAAGACAAGTATGGGACGGAGGATTCGCGTCATGGCTCTTGTGAGTGCTGTTTGACTCTAATACCGCAGCATCGCCCGCAAGTTACACGCGCGCTGCGATGGGGCGATGCTTCCTATTTCCAGAGGCTCGAACGCTACGCCTTTGTGTAAACCTGCGCGCCCTTCTTTACGAACTCCTTCGCCTTCTCATCCAGCCCGCGCTTGAGCGCGTCCTGCTCGGCGACGCCCTGCTCGGCGGCGAACTTGCGCACGTCTTCGGTGATCTTCATGGCGCAGAAGTGCGGGCCGCACATGGAGCAGAAGTGCGAGAGCTTGGCACCCTCCTGCGGCAGCGTCGCGTCGTGGAACTCGCGCGCCTTGTCGGGGTCGAGGCCGAGGTTGAACTGGTCTTCCCAGCGGAACTCGAAGCGGGCCTTGCTGATCGCGTCGTCGCGGTAGCGCGCGGCGGGATGGCCTTTGGCGAGGTCGGCGGCGTGGGCGGCGATTTTGTAGGCGATGACGCCGTCGCGCACGTCGTTCTTGTCGGGCAGGCCGAGATGCTCCTTCGGAGTGACGTAGCAGAGCAGCGCGGTGCCATACCAGCCGATCATCGCCGCGCCGATGGCGCTGGTGATGTGGTCGTAGCCGGGCGCGATGTCGGTGGTGAGCGGGCCGAGCGTGTAGAACGGCGCCTCGGCGCACCACTCGAGCTGCTTGTCCATGTTCTCCTTGATGAGATGCATGGGAACGTGGCCGGGGCCTTCGTTCATTACCTGACAGCCGTGCGCCCACGCGCGCTTGGTCAGGTCGCCCTGCGCCTGCAGTTCGGCAAACTGCGCCTCGTCGTTGGCGTCGGCGATGGAGCCGGGCCGCAGGCCGTCGCCGATGCTGAACGCCACGTCGTAGGCGGCCATGATCTCGCAAATCTCGTCCCAGTGTGTATAGAGGAAATTTTCCTGATGATGCGCGAGGCACCACTTGGCGAGGATTGAGCCGCCGCGGCTGACGATGCCGGTCATGCGGTTGGCGGTGAGCGGGATGAACCGCAGCAGCACGCCGGCATGGACGGTGAAGTAGTCCACGCCCTGCTCGCACTGCTCGATGAGCGTGTCGCGGTAGAGTTCCCACGTCAGCTCATCGGCCTTGCCGCCAACTTTTTCGAGCGCCTGATAGATCGGCACGGTGCCGATGGGCACGGGCGAGTTGCGGATGATCCATTCGCGCGTCTCGTGGATGTTCTTGCCGGTGGAGAGGTCCATGACGGTGTCCGCGCCCCACTTGATGGACCAGCGCATCTTCTCGACTTCCTCCTCGATGGAACTGCCCAACTCGCTGTTGCCGATGTTGGAGTTGATCTTCACGAGGAAGTTGCGGCCGATGATCATCGGCTCGCATTCGGGGTGGTTGATGTTGGCCGGGATGATGGCGCGACCGCGGGCGATCTCGGAGCGGACGAACTCGGGAGTGATGGGAAACGGGATGTTGGAATGTTGGAGTGTTGGAGTGTTGTTTTGGAAGCCGAGGTTCTCGCGGATGGCGACGAACTCCATCTCCGGCGTGATGATGCCCTGACGGGCGTAGTGAAGCTGGGTGACGACCTTGCCGGGCTTGGCGCGGAGAGGCTTGCGGCGGAGCGTCGCGGGAATCTCGCGGTCGCTGTAGCCGGCGATGGGCTTGTAGGAGGCGGTGACTTCTTCGATGTCGCTGCGCGAGAGAATCCACTCGCGGCGCAGCGCCGGCAGGCCGCGATTGACGTCGCCGTGATGCGACGGGTCGCCCCATGAGCCGCTGTTGTCGTAGATGCGGACGAGTTCGTTGGGCTCGACACGACCGTCAGCGGCGCGCGTCGGCGTCAGTTCGATTTCGCGGAACGGCACGCGCACGTCGGCGTGGCTCTTGCCCGCGACATAGATTCTCCGCGACTTGGGCCACTGGTCGCTGCTGTGGCCGTCGCTGTTGTTGTTCTCTTCTGGTTTGGTCATGTTTTTGCCTGTAGCGCCGGCATCTTGCCGGCGTCCTTGCTGTCAGCCTTCGCCGGCAAGATGCCGGCGCTACAAAAAAAGCCATCCCGGCGAACCGGGATGGCTTCTCAAAGTGTCATCGCAGTTCCCTTCGCCGGCATTACCCGGATCAGGTTCAGTGGGTCGCCCGAACGTTTCGGGCCTCTCAGCCTGGCCGTTGCGACTGGCCTGTGGCTCCCCAACGCAAAAAGAACATTACCTCAGTGGCTGCAACCGCAACCGTTGCCCTGACCTTCACTGCCAGAGCCGCAGCAACCGCCGTCACCGTGGCTTTTTTCGCCGGAACTGCAACCGCCGCCGCAGCCGGCGTTCGGGTTTATAATCTTAAAGCCCGCGCCCTGCAAGCTGTCGTCGAAGTCCACCGTCGAGCCGCGCAGGTAGTCCACGCTCATGCCGTCCATGACGATCTCGATGCCGTGAGCGTTCACGACCGCGTCGTCGGCCTGTTTCTCGTCGAAAGCCATGCCGTATTGCATGCCGCAACAGCCGCCGCCCTCGACGTAAATGCGCAACGGCTTGCCCTTCGTCTCTTCCTTGCCGTCCCGCACAAGCTTCAGTTTCGCCGCGGCTTTCTCCGTCAGCGTGATCGCGTTTTCAGATGTCGTTTCCATAAAGTGGCCGAACCTAGTGTGGCGGGTTTGGTTGCGCAAATATCATTTCTTTGGCTCGGCCAGCACCTTGCTCAGCGTCAACCGGCCGTCGTAGAGCGCCTTGCCGATGATGACGCCGACGAGGTTGGGCTTGCCGAGCGCACGCAGTTTGTGAACGTCGGCGGCACACGAAATGCCACCGCTGGCGATGACGCCGGTCAGCGTGGCGGCGAGTGCGTCAGCCATCTCCGCCATCGCGGCGAAGTTCGGGCCTTGGAGCATGCCGTCCTTGGCGATGTCTGTATATATAATGGTCTTCACGCCGGCGGCGGAGACCTGCCGGGCGAAGTCCATCGCTTTCAGCGTCGAGGCCGCCACCCAGCCGCGCACAGCGACGAAGCCGTCCTTCGCGTCCACGCCGACCGCGATGCGGTCACCGTGGCGTTTGACGAGCGTGGCGACGAAGTCGAGCGATTCGCAAGCTTTGGTGCCAACGATGGCGCGGGTGACGCCGAGTTCCAGCGCACGGGCAATGTGCTCCTCGGTGCGCAAGCCGCCGCCGAGTTCGACGGGAATCTTGACAGCGCCGAGGATGAGCTTGAGCGCGTCCCAGTTCTTCGGCTCGCCCTCGAACGCGGCGTCGAGGTCCACGACGTGCAGGTAGCGCGCACCTTCGCCTTCCCACTGCCGTGCGAAGGCGGCTGGATCGTCGGAGTAAGTCGTCACGTCGCCCGCGCGCCCTTGGCGCAGCCGGACGACCTTGCCGCCTTTCAAGTCAATTGCAGGGAGGATAAGCATGGGAGTGTGAAACGTAATTCGGGCTACTTTGCCAGCGCGACAAAGTTCTCCAACATCTTCAGGCCGATGGCTTGGCTTTTCTCCGGGTGAAACTGTGTGGCGAAGACGTTGTCCTTCCAGATAGACGACGCGAAACTGCCGCCGTAGTCGGTGCGCGTGGCGATGAGCGAATCGTCGGAGGGTTTCGGGAAGTAGCTGTGGACGAAATAGACGAAACTGCCGTCCGGGACACCGCGATAGAGCGGGCAATCGGCCTTCACGATCTCGATCCGGTTCCAGCCCATCTGCGGGATTTTCAGCCCCGGCTGCTCGGCAAACTTCACGACCTTGCCCGCAAAGATGCCCAGCCCGGCGGCACAACTGTTGAACTCTTCGCTGCGCTCGAAAAGTGCCTGATAGCCGACGCAGATGCCCAGAAACGGCCGGCCGGTGCGGATGAATTCGCGCACGGCTTCAAGCAACTCCTGCCGCTTCATGGCATTGACGCAGTCGTCGAACGCGCCGACGCCGGGCAGCACGCCCGCCCGCGCGTCGCGCATCTCTTCCGGACGCGTGGCCAGCCGCACATCCGCGCCAACCTTTTGCAGCGCCTTCTGGACGCTACGCAGGTTGCCAGAGCCGTAATCAAGCAGTGCAATCACGCTCGTAGCGTAGCGAGTCACGCCGATTCGCGCAAGTGCGTCTGGCAGTCGTCTGCGAGAGCTAAGCAATATGAGTTATAAGAAAGCCAATGATTGAGTAGTGACAGTTGGGCCGTTCGGATAGCATGGAAGCACTTTTCAAAGTGTCCGGTTCGAACAGACGGATACGAGAAAACCATCAGGATGATCGCTGTGGCTATTGTTAAGGTAACATGGTGGATCAAACGTCAGGAGAAGTTGGAGCCTGACCTTGGGCCGTCAGTCGTGCGCTTGCGCGACGGGGAGCGGCTTGTCCAGCATCTATTCAGCGACAAACCAATGTTCGAAGAACCCAGAGAGGTGCTCAGTCATGTCTGATACCAATGTCCAATCTACTTCGTGGGAGCCGCGCATCGTGGCGTTCTTCTGCAACTGGTGCACCTACACCGCTGCAGACCTCGCCGGCGTTTCGCGGATGAAATACGCACCGAACACCCGCGTGATCCGGTTGATGTGTTCCGGGCGCGTGGACCCGCAGTTCGTCGTGGATGCGCTCTCCAAAGGCGCTGACGGGGTGCTCATTGGCGGCTGCCATCCGGGCGACTGCCACTATGTTGAGGGCAACTACAAGATGCTCCGGCGCTTCGACCTGTTGAAACGGATGCTCAGCGACATGGGCATCGAACAGGATCGCGTGCGTCTGGAATGGATTTCCGCCGCCGAGGGCGAGAAGGTCAAGCGCGTCATCAACGAGATGGTCGAGACTGTCAAGAAGCTCGGCCCGCTCGGCCTGCCGCAGAAGTTCAACGATTGGGACTCGGAAATGGAACATTTCGCCCAGCACGTCGCCGCCAAGGAAGCCGCCACCGGCTGCGGCTGCGCCGTTCACGGCAAGAAGGAGACAGTCAATGCCTAAGCCAAAAGTAGCGTTTTACTGGTGCGCCTCATGCGGAGGCTGTGAAGAAACCGTCGTGGATCTCGCCGAGGACATCCTCGGCGTGGTGGAGGTCGTGGATATTGTCCTCTGGCCTGTCGCGATGGACTTCAAATATAAGGACATCGAGGCGATGCCCGACAAGTCCATCGTGGCCACGCTGCTCAACGGCGCCATCCGCTCGACCGAGCAGGAGGAAATGGCCCGATTGCTCCGCCGCAAGAGCCAGTTCATGATCGCCTACGGCGCGTGCGCCGTCAGCGGCGGCATTCCAGCGATGGCCAACCAGTTCCCGCGCGAGCAAATCCTCAAGTTCAACTACGAGGATTGCCCCACCATCGTCAACGAGCAGAAAACCCGGCCGCAGACAAAGTTCACCGAGGAGGGCCGCGAGACGACGCTGCCGGCGTTGCACAACGTCGTGCGCTCGCTCGACCAGGTCATTGATGTGGACTACTACGTGCCCGGCTGTCCGCCGACGCCGAAGCTGACCAAAGTGGCCGTCACCGCGCTGCTCGAAGGCAAGCTGCCGCCGAAAGGCTCGGTCATCGCGCCCGATATCGCGCTCTGCGACGAATGCCCGCGCAAGGAAACCAAGCCGATCAACCTCAGCATCGAAGAGTTCCGCCGGCCGCATCAGTTCCTGATGGACCCGGAGAAATGCTTCCTCGCGCAAGGCGTGGTTTGCATGGGGCCGGCCACCCGCAGCGGCTGCGAAGCGGCCTGCACCAAGGGCGGCATGCCCTGCACCGGTTGTTTCGGCGGCACGTCGCGCGTGCATGACCAGGGCATGAAGAT
>JAPLTX010000025.1 GCA_026397915.1 Verrucomicrobiota bacterium | reverse complement strand
TGGCGACATCGAACGCCGTAAACAACGCAAAGGAAACGTGCGCGACCAACGGCCAGCGGTAGCTCAACCGCACGCGGATGAGCCGCTTGTTGTTGCCATGATTCTCGCTCGCAGTCTGGACGCGCGCCTTGCTCCAGCGCTCGCCATAGACCTCCAGGTCCCACGGGTCGTAAGCGCCGCCGCAGCGATGCCGCCAGCCGTCACGCTTCAACTGCGCGAACAGTGCGTCGAGCAACTGCAGCCGGTCGGTGCCGTCCTCGCTCCAGAGCTGGAACTCCGCGTTTTGACCGACATGCTGCATCGTCGTGGGCGTCGCCGCCGCGCGGGCCAGTGCAGCCAGCGGCGAACTGTGCCGCCGCAGCCGGCCTTCGTAGCGTTCGGCACCGCGGACAATCGGTTGCAGGAAATACAACAGCGCCACCAGCGGCCGCGACCAGAACCGCCGGTTCTTTTTCGGCAGGTCCGCCTGATACGCCGCGATGCCGCTGGCCGCCACGCTCGCCAGGAACGCCGCCAGAGGCAGCGGCCACAGGGACGGGACCAGCAACGCCAGCACCGCCAGCGGGAACGTCATCAGTGCGTGATACTCGATGCTGGTGAGTAAACTGAACACGCCCGACGGCCGCGGTGTGTAGAGCGTCTGGAACAGCGCCGAGCCGAACACGCCGTGGTAGATGATTGGTCGGCTGATCTGTATGCCTTCGCGGGCTGTGCTGTAGATGACGCCGTGCCAGATCGAGGCACCGAGCGAGTTGAAATATTCCGGGTGCTTATTGCGCAGCAGCGCCTCGGCCTCGCCGTAGCCGCGCTGCTGGTTCAGATACGCTCTGGCCGTGCAGCGCCGGTAATGCCAGACAAACGCCGACGGCGAGAACGCGATCTTCCAGCCGTGTTGCATCAACCGCCAGCAAACGTCCACGTCGTCGCCTGCCTTGCGGAAGATCGGGTCGAACCCCCCGATGGCCTCCAGCGCCCATTTCCAAAACGCCATGTTGCAGCCGGGGATGTGTTCCGCCGTGCGGTCGTCGAGCAGCACGTGGCATGGTGTGCCGGGCGACACCGACACCGCCGCGGCGATCCAGTTGTCCTCAGGCGGCAGATAATTCGGCCCGCCGATGCCGGCCGCATCGGATTTGAGCAAATCGCCAACGAGGTAGTAGAGCCAGTCCTCGTCCGCGCGGCAGTCAGAGTCGGTGAACGCAATAATGTCGCCTGTCGCGGCGAGGATGCCGGCGTTGCGCGCGTAGGAGAGGCCCCAGTTTTCCTGCCGGATGTAGCGGATGCTCGGAAACTGCGCGGCGATCTGCGGCGAGCCGTCCGTCGAACCATCGTCCACCAGGATTACCTCGTAGTTCGGGTAGTTCAATTTGGTGAGTGACTCCAGGCAAGCGCGCAACGTGCGTCCGCCGTTGTAGCTCGCCACCACCACCGATACACGCGGCGGCGCTCCCGGACCTGCCAGCGGAAAATGCGGCACCTGCGTGAACCGTTCGCGCACCGTTTCGAACGCCGGCTTCAGCCGCCGCTCGCGATCCACCAATCCGAACGCCCAGTTCTCGATCTGGTAGCCGCCCGTGAACCAATCATCCGTGAACGCAAACAGGATCGTGCCCGCCAGCCCGCTGCGGAACACCGTCTCGACGTGCCACGACAGGATTTCCGCCTGGTGCTGCGCTCCCTCGCGTAAACTGTCTATGCCGAACTCACCGAGCATGAGCGGCTTGTCGCCTGCGAGGATTTGCAGGCGCGAGAGGTAGTTCTCGAACGCGCGCTGGTCGTGCAGATAGACATTGAAGCAGACGAAGTCGAGCAGACGTGGCCGCAGGAACTCCGTGGGCGGATAGTTGGCGAACGTGAACAACCGCGTCGGGTCAATCTGCTTGCCGGCTTCCACCAACGAGTCAACGAACTCCTCGACCCGCTCCGCGCCATACCAGCGGACGATGTCGGGCGGGATTTCGTTCACCACGCTGAACGCGAACACCGCCGGATGACCGCGCGCGTCGCGCACCGCCCGCTCGACCGCCTCGCGCGCCTCGCGCATGGCCACAGGATCGTCGAGCCAGCACGTGTGTTTGCGCCACGGGATGTCTATGAAAACCTTCAGGCCCTCCTCGCCCGCAAGATTCAGCAACCACAGCGGCGGCGGGTGATAAACGCGGATGACGTTGGCGCCGAGCTGGCGAAGCAGCTTGAAATCTGATCGAGTCCGCTCGCGCGCTGGATAGGGTTCACCCGCCTCATTCGGCGCAAACGGGCCGTAGGTGCAGCCCTTGGCGTAGAATTTCCGCGTGCCGACGCGGAAAAACCGGCCATCCACGATCACTGCGCCGTCGGCAACAACCGGCGGCATGGGCGCGAACGGCGGCGCGTCAGGCGACACTACGGGCGGCACGACAGAGTTTTCGGTATTCACGAATGGGCAAAATCCAGAACCGAGGAAATCTATCGGAACACCTCTCCAAGGTCAATCAGCGCGCGGCCATGGTCTTTGGCCGTTTTCGGCATGTTCTGCCAAGAACGGCAAAAAAAACTGATCGTCGCCGCGCACGGCGGAAGAAAGGACTGGGCGGGGCAAGACCACCACCTGCGGTAATCGTTGTGGCCGGCAATACAACAACATTCAGACTGCGCGCCGTTTTCACCAAACCAGTTGCGGCGCGTGATTCGTCACCGCTTGGCGGTGATGCCGAGGCCGAGCATCGGCACGAGGTCTTTGGCTTCGGTGACGCCGTAGTTGAAGATGATGAAACCCTTCGTGTCGTGCCGGCGCGTGATTTGAATCTGGCCGATGGTGCGATCGGCGCCGAGTCGCGAGCCTGACGAACTGACGCCAATGCCGGGATAGACCGGCGTCTTGCCAACCCAATCCTTCTGGAGCGCAATCCAGCTATCAAACTGCCGATCACTCTCCGTGTAGTCCATCGGGCAGACGAAATCGAGCCAGCCCTGGTCGCACCAGAGCTTCCAGTCCTGGCCGACGCCGTCGCGGTCGGTCGCCCAGTTGCGGAAGACGGCGGCGGAAATCTTGATCTTCGGCTTCGCCGCGCGCGCCTGCTCGCTGACGGCCTTGACAACGGCGGTGATGTTGCCGCGACGCCAGTCGAGCCATTGCTGACGGAGCGGGCCTTTGCCAAGCGCGTCCTTCGGCCAGTCCTTGATCTCGACGCCCGCCGCTTTCGCGAATCGCTCGCGGCAGCCGTCGCAGAAACAATGATCGCCGTCAGGATAACGGATGTAGTCGAAGTGGATGCCGTCCACGTCGTAGTCGCGCGCCACCTCGACCATTGAGGCGATTTCCAGCTTTTGGTTTTCCGGATGCGACGGACAGAGCCATGGTTCCTCCTTGCCCTTCGAGCTGGCTTGCAACCGGCCTTCGCGGCGCATCCTCTCGATGAACTCCGCCGGCACGCGGTGGCCGGTGTTCCAGTTCACCTTCCAGACGTGAATCTGGACGCCATATTTCTTGCAAGCGGCGAGACATTTCGCAATCTGATCGCCCTTCTCGGCGAGGTCGCGCGCCACGGGCAGCAGCTTGCTGTTGTAGAACGCCACGCCGCCCCAGAGCATGTTCGGGAAGATGGCGGTGAAGCCGTTGTCGGCGAGCCGCTTGATCGCCTCATCCCACTCCATGCCTTCGACGCCGAACGCGCTGTGGCACCAGAAGGCGCGGAACTCGCCGCGGAGCGGCTGCTGCGCTATGCAAAACGCTTCGGAGAGACGTTGCGTGGCCGCCGCCGCCTTCTCCGAGGCTTCGACATATTTCTCCTTCACGCCGAGAGCCACGGCCGCGTCGCGAAGTTTGCGTGCGGATTCCAGCGCGGCTTTGGCCTTTCGGTTGCCCTTGGCGGTTTTTGTAATCAGTGCTGCGGCTTCGTCGAAAGTCTTGCAGCTGCCAATGCAACCGATGCGGGCGATGCCGGCGTTGGTAGTCTGCCACCAGAGGTCGGGTTCGAGATGGCCCACCATCGCGAGCAACATGCGGCGCTTGTTGACGGCGTCGTCATTCAGCAGGACGTGGGTCATCACAATGCAGTTGTCGGACGCAACGACGGCAGCGTGGCCGGTCGGCTGGCCTTTGTCGTCGAGCCATTCCGCCAGCACGCGGCCCGTGCCGGGCGCCAGTTTCGCTTCGGTGATGTTCCACGAACGCTGGCCGACAAGCTCCGGCGCGCCGGACAGCGCGCCGTCGGCGAAACGGATCGTGGAGAACTGGCCGGGATGCTTCGCCTTGATGTGCGCGCCGTTTTCGATCTTCACCGCGAAGCGGAGTCTTGCCGGCAGCCCGTAAAACGCAAGCAGCTTGCCACCGCCGTTGAGGAACTTAATCAACGCGTCGGTCGCGCTGTCGGGCATGCTGGAGTTGTGGGGCAGGATGACAAGCTTGGCCTTGACGAGCCGCTCGGCCGTGAGGTCGAGGTCGCTGATCATCGAGCAGCCGATGCCGAGCGCGGCAAGGTTTTGTGTCACGGTTTCCGCGAATTGGTCGGCGCTCTTTGCCTCGCCGGGACGGCTCCGGGTCAGCGATTCGCCGCGCACCACGGCGATGCTGGCGTCCACGCCCAACACGCCCGTCATGCGAAGGTCGCTCAGGCAAAGCTCTGTGTCCTCGTTCCGGCCGCGCCACGCGGAGATGCGGATCGTCTCGATGTTTCCCCAACCGGCCGGAGTTCCTTCCGAGCGCGTGCTGGCTTTGTTGATCGTGACGGTGCTCCAGCCGGCAGCTTCGGGAAAGAAGCCGGTGGAATACCAGCCGCTGCCGCTCTGGAAATAAACGCTGAAGTGCGAGATCGGCGCGGGGTTTTTGCAGAAGACCTTGAACTGGATGCCCTGGCATGGCACGAGGTCCAGCTTCACTTTCCGGTCCCACGACGCGCGTTCGTGGGTCGTGCCGGCGAAGTTGCACGGCAGGCGCAGCGATTTGCGGCTGTCGAGCGTCACTGCTGCGGCTGGCGCGGTGCCGCCCATCGTCCGCCACGCTTTTTGGGCTGCGGCGTCGTCCGCGTAACGGCAGTCGTCAATCAGCCCCGTCTTGTCTTCCGCGAAGACCGCCGGCGCAGTGAGCGCCAGGAAGTTGGCGGTGGCGAGGACCGATATGACGGCGAGTTTAAGGAACGAATACATGGCGGCTCCTTTTCGAGTGTAATACTGCACTGCAACGATTCGCGAATTGACGGGAAAAAACCGCACAACGCGGAACAACCATGTTCCGGTTTTCCCAACAGCCGATTCTAGTCGGTGCGTATTCAGGACGTCAAGCGATGTCCCCGACGGAACATTCCACTGGGAACTGATTTGATTCGCACGGGCAGAACCGCTATCCGTCCGTCGGGCATTTGCCAAGGACAAACGGTTTGTTGCAAGCGATGCGGTTTTGGAGCAATCATACACCTACACTCGCCAGAGCGTGGAGATGTCACATGAACCATCGGAGAAAACCGTTGTTCGCAGTCATCGCGTCGGCGTTCTTCAGTCTGTCGCTGTCCGTTGTCGCCGACGTTCGCATTGCCACCTTCCAAGCCGACGTCACGCCGTCGCTTGGCTCACCGCTGTGTCATGGCAGCGTTTCGAACGCGCTGACGACTGTGGATCCGCTCACCGCGCGCGGCGTGGTGCTCTTGACGCCGGAACAGAAACCCATCGTGCTCTGCGCGGTGGACTGGGTGGCCAACAGCAACGGCGGCTACGACGAGTGGCGCAACGCGCTCGCCGAGGCCGTGAGCACAATAGTTGAGCGCGTGACGGTCCATACCCTGCACCAGCACGATACGCCCGGCTGTGATTTCTCCACCGAAAAACTGCTGGCCGCGCAAGGGCTAACCAACAAGTTCTCGAACGTTCCATTCGCCCATGAGGCGATCGCGCGCACCGCGCGGGCCGCGCGCGAGGCGATGCAACGAACGCAACCAATCACGCACATCGGTGTAGGCCATGCAAAGGTGGAACAGTTCGCGTCGAACCGACGCGTGATGGGATCCGACGGCAAAGTGAAGTATGTCCGCTACAGCGCGTGCCGCAACCCGCAGGTTCGCGCAGAACCGGAGGGCGTCATTGACCCGTTGGTGCGCGTGTTGAGCTTCTGGGATGGCGACCAGCCGCGCGCGGTGCTCAGCTACTACGCCACGCATCCGCAGAGCTACTACGGTCGGGGTGGCGTCAGCGCAGATACTGTCGGCATGGCCCGCGCGATGCGCGAGGCCGCGTTGCCCGGCGTGCCGCACATTCATTTTAATGGCGCGGGCGGTAATGTCACCGCGGGCAAATACAACGACGGCTCGCCCGAAAACCGGCCTATTCTCGCCCGGCGGCTGGCGCACGGTATGGAAAAAGCGTGGAAGACGACACGCAAGTCGCCGTTACGCGCCACGGACATCGAGTGGCGCGTGCAGCCCGTCGCGCTGCCATTGCGCAAGGAATTAGCCGACGAAGCTCCTGCCATTAGGACGCTCGCCGATGCGTCGGCCAATTTCCGAGACCGGGCACGCGCGGCGCGGCAGCTTGTGTGGGTGCGCCGCTGCAAGGCCGGCCGTCGGATTGACCTGAGCTGTCTGCGGGTCGGAACGGCGCGCGTTCTTCACATGCCGGGCGAGTTGTTTGTCGAGTATCAGCTCGCCGCACAAGAGATGTGCCCGAACGCGACGGTGTGCATGGCTGCTTATGGAGACGACGGCTGCGGCTACATTGGGACCGAGATCGCCTACTCGCAAGGCGGCTACGAAACCACCAAGGTTTCGCAGGTTGCGCCACAGGTGGAAAAGGTGTTGATGGATGGGATGAAGACGTTACTGGAACGGTGATTGGAGTTCTGTCTTCCGGTGTGACCTCCGGTTTTACGACTTGGAGCTCAGCACCTCATAGAAGCTGAAAGTCTTGGTCTTGCCGCGCAACTGCGTGTCGGGCATCAAGTGGCATTCAAACGCGTCCTTCACCGCCTCGTAGGTGGGTTGGGTGATCAGGATGGTTGTGCCGAATTGTTTGTTTAGCGTCTGCACGCGCGAGGTGGTGTTTACGCCGTCGCCGATGACAGTGTATTCGAGCCGCTTGTTGGAGCCGATGTTGCCGACGATGACGTCGTCAGTGTGAACGCCGATGCCGATGGCGATGGGCGGCTTGCCGGCGATGCTGCGCTCGCCATTGATCTTCCCCAGCAGCGCCTTCATCCGCAACGCCGCCAGCACGGCGCGGCGTGGATGATCCGGCTGGTCGCCCATCGAGCCGAACACCGCGAGCATGCCGTCGCCCATGAACTTGTCGAGCACGCCACCCTGCTCGAACACCGCCTCGACCATCTCGGAGAAATAGTTGTTCAGGAACGCCACGACCTGCTGCGGCGCAAGCTCCTCGGCCATCGTCGTGAAGTTGCGGATGTCGGAGAAGAGGATGGTGACGTTGCGCATCTCGCCGCCGAGGTTCAGTTCACCCTTCAGGATTTTTTCGGAAACCTGCGTGGCGATGTAGCGGCCGAAGACGTCCTTTACGCGGTCGCGCTCCTGCAACCCTTTGGCCATCTCGTTGAGCGCCACTCCGAGCTGGCCGAGTTCGTCGCGACCCTCCACAGTGGTGCGCGCCGTAAGGTCGCCGCTCTTAACCCGCTGCACCGTTGCGAGCAGATCATGCACGGGGCGCTTGATGGAAACGGACAACCGCCACGCGATGAGAAGGCTCGCGGCGATGAGCACGGCCAGTCCGAGCGCAAACTCATCATACAGTTCCTGCAACAGCGCGAGCGCTTCGGACTCGTTGATCTCCGCCAGCAGAATCCACGGCTTCGGGTCCACGGTCGCCGGGTTCTCGATAGTGCGATAGATCATCAGGCGTTCCACGCCCTCGTTGTTGCGCTGCACGACCGAGCCGCGACCGCGGGCTTGCCGCGCCTGCTGGATGGCCGCGTAGGAAGAAATGTCGTCGTTGATCCGTTCCGCCTTCGGATGCGCCAGGATGTGGCCGTCGTTGGACACGAGCACGGCGTAGCCGCTCTGGTTGAACCGGACCGTCTTGAGGTAACTCGTCAGCATTGCCTGCAAGTCGAACCGCACTTTGAGACCGCCGAGGATTTCCCCGTTGGCGTCCTTGACCGGCACGCCGATGAGAATAATGTGCTTCTTGAAAACCGCCGACTCATACGCGTCCGAGACGAACTCCTTGCCCTCCGCCGTGAACGCCGCGCAGATGCGGTTGACCGGCTCGGTCTCTCCCGTCACGCTCGTCGTGGCCAGCAGGCGCATGTCCTTGCCCACAACACTGACCTGCAAATAACGGCTGTCGAAGCGTTGGAGGTTCCGCAGCGGTTCGGCCAGTTGTTCGGCGGATGCCTTATTGCGCAGCAATGGTGCAAGCGTGCGCCCCACCGCGTTGAGTTGTTGCCCGACGCGCTCTTCGCTGGCTGCGAGCTGCGAATCCACGATGTCGGCGACGTTCTCCAGTTCCACCACCAACTCGTGTGACACGACGGCCTTCGACGCCTGATAGCCCCAGACGCCGATCACCGACGCCGCCATCAGCGCCATGCCCGCGAGCGCCGTCATCACCATCAGGAGAAACCCCTTCTCGAAGCGCGCGAACCCACGCCACCAGACGACGCAGACAAACCCCGCCACAAGTGCCGCCCAGATCAGGGACACAACCGCCAAGGATTTCACGATCTCGGTCATGGTTCGCCTCTACCGCCCCGCCAGAGTATCCACCCGCCCGCGCCGATGCAACACCGGCGCTTCGCGCCGCTATTTCCCTGCCTTCTCGATGCGATAGAGGTGCGTTTTGGTGCGCGCGATGAACGCCCGGCCCGTGACCGCCGGCGTTGCCATGAAACCGGTA
Source organism: Verrucomicrobiota bacterium (assembly GCA_026397915.1). Lineage (GTDB taxonomy): Bacteria > Verrucomicrobiota > Verrucomicrobiia > CAIQCK01 > CAIQCK01 > CAIQCK01. The sequence goes on along the minus strand of JAPLTX010000025.1, from coordinate 47,995 downwards.
TCGAGCTGGTTGCTCGCGAGTTGCTCAAACTTCCTGCCTGGCTTGATTACCGTCGCTTGGCCCTTCTCATTGAAGAAATAGAGCCGCCCGTCCACGTAGAGTGGCGACGCCGAGAAACTGCCGCCGAGTTTCTCCTGCCAGATTTGCGCGCCGGTCTTTGCGTTGAGGCACGTCAACGTCCCGCTGCCGTCGTGCAGCATGTAGAGCGCGTCGCCCACCAGCGCCAGAGACGATTTCAACGCCGCCATTTTCGGCTCCTTCCACGCCACGTGCGTCTGCGTCACGTCGCCCTTGCCGTTCGCCCGGATCGCCCACAGTTCCGGCTTCATGAATCCCGTGCCGACGAACAGCAAACCATGCCCGAAGAGAGGCCGCGGCACGTTCGAGAAACCGGGCAGGTCGCAGAACCAGATTTCCTTCCCGGTCTTCGGCTCGTAAGCGTAGGCGCGATGCGCGCCGACGCAGATAAGCTGCTCGCGGCCAGCAACTGTGATCACCCGCGGCGTGCAATAGGCTTTGCGGAAATCCGGTTTCCGGGCCTCCAGCGGTGCGCTGCGCTTCGTCTTCCAGACGATGCGGCCGGTGTTCTTGTCGAGCGCCACCACGTATTGCACGTCCCGACCGTCGCAGTGGAGGATGAAAAGACCGCCGTGGATCATTGGCGAACTGCCCGCGCCTTCCTTGTGGTCGAGCGTCAGCTCCGTGTTCTTCCAAATCACCTTCGCCGTCGCCGTGTCGAAACACGCGCTGCCGCTGGTGCCGAAGCAGACATAGACGCGGCCCGGCTCCAGCACCGGCGTCGGCGACGCATAACTGTTCGTCGGGTTCTTCGGCGGTGGCGGATCGGTGTGGAACACTTCCACGTCATGCAGCACCTTGCCCGTCTCGCGGTCCGCGCAGACGGCGTGTAACGAGCGGCCCTCCTCCAGCGCCGTCGTCATCCAGACCTGCCGGCCGAGCACCACCGGCGACGACCAACCCTCGCCGGGAATCGCCGTCTTCCAGCGCACGTTCTCCGTTTCGCTCCACGTCAACGGCAGGCCCGTCGAGTCCGAGTGTCCGTCGGCCGTCGGCCCGCGAAACTGCGGCCAGTCATCCGAAGCGACCGCCGCGGCTGCGAGGAAAGGAATGAGCAGGAGTGTCTTCATGGCTGTTGCTTGTCGGGAGTCTGAATCACGAAGTTCGCCGGCGCAAACGCTTTTAGGCTGGCGGTGAACACGCCGTTCTTTATTGGGATCGGTTTGCCCGCCGGCTCACCGCGCAGATTCACCGGCTGGACGCTGCGCGCGTCGGAGCCTGCCGGCAGCGTGACGCGGCAGGAGCCGGACTTGCCGGAGAGTTCCCAGAGCCGCAGCACCGTTCCCTCGCCATCGGGGTTCGCGCCAAACGCCGTCACCTGCACGCCCTTTCGCGACAGCTCCAAGCCGCGCTGTGTCGTCGGTAGTTTGCCGGCGAAGCCGTCAGCCACGGCAGCGAGCAACGGCGAGCGCGCTTCCAGCGACGGCGCGATGAGCGCGGTATCGGCGTCGTAGCGGTTGATCGTCCAGAACCGCACGCGCGCGGTCCATGTGCCGGAGTTCCAGAAGCGGAAGTTGGTCGTCCATTGGTTGTTGAAAAGGTTCACGTAGGCGGACGGCTTGCGCGGCATGAACACCGGGTCGTATTTCCAACCACCGGGCCTGTCGAGGCTCAGCAGCGGCGTGTCGGGCGCGCAGAAGCCGACGCCGCTGTTGCGCGTGTCGAGCGTGGCAACGCCGGTGGTGACGGCGTAGAGGTCGTGGTTCGCGCCGGCGACGATGTCGCGCGCCGGGTCAATGATCGCGCCCGGCCGCCCCACGCGGAAGCGCGGCGACGCGACATTGAACGGCAGGCAAATCCAGCCCGCTTCCGGCCACGGGTCGGCGGGCTTGTCGTGGAGAGTGATTTCGAGGTCGGCCCACGGCGCGTCGGCGTAGAGGATCAGCCGCGTCGTCACCGCGTGCGGCAGGTCGGGCCGCGCCGCGCTGGTCATCGCGGCGGAGACCGAGACGGGCGTCTGCGCGAAGCGTAGCTCGCAGTCGCGCGGCGACGCGGCGCGATACGGAACCTCGCTGGTCGGCGGCAGGAAGGGTTTGCCGAGTTGGTTGACCGCCCACTCGGCGCGGCTCTTGACGTAGGCGCTGACGTAGGCCGCCACGCTGTTGGAGTCGAACCGCTCGTAGAGATATTGGCCGAAACCGGGATTGACCAGTTCGCGGCCGGTGCGCTTGTCCACGAGCGAACGGATCGCGCCGCGCGCGGGATCGAGCGTTGCCTTGAAGAAGAGGCTCTCGATGGTCGCCGTCTTCTCGTCGGCACGGAGCGTCGTTGGCGGCAACTCCGCCTTCACCGGCACGAACACACGGTAGCCCATCGCAGGAACGTCGCGCGCTACGAAGCGCAGCGAGCCGCCGATCGACTCGACCGGCACGGCGTCGCCGCCATCGGCGGGCTTGATCGCTGCGGCGACGGGAAACGCGTCGCAGAGTGACGCGACTACGGGGCCGCTGCGCTTCCACGGCAGCGGGTTGAAGACGACGATGCGTTGGCCGTCAACGCCGGTGGCCTGCGCCAACGCGCGCAGCTCGCGGTCGAGCAGCGGCGCGGTCAGGTCGCGCGCTTTTTCGATGTAGGCAGTGTGCTCGGCCCACGACTCTTCGTGCCGCCTGAAATGCCCCTTGGCCATCACTTCCCGCCACGTGTCGCCGTAGCCGAACTTCGCACCGCCTTCATACTTCACCAGCCACCAGAGCGCCGCGCCCCACGTGTGCTCGCCGTAGAGCAGGCTTTGTTCGTAGGCGTCGTTGATGGTTTGGGCCGCAGCGGGCTGCCGCGCTCCCCAGAGGTTGAGTTCTGTGCCGAGTGCCTCGGCGGTGGCGATGTCGGGGCGGATGTTGCGCCCGATCTTCGCGCCGATGGGGTCGCACATCGGGCCGTGAATCCACGTGTCCGGCATGTCGCCGCGCACAACCTGCAGTTTCGGTTTCTCGGCAAGGACCGCGTCGGCAAAGTCCGAGAGCCGGCCGATGCGGACCTTTACGCCAGGGAGTTGCTTGGCGGCTTGGTCGAGCAACTTTTTCACCTCGCCGGGCGTCGGCGGGCCGTGGTTGTCGCCGGTGTGGATGAGCGCGAGCCATGTCTTGCGCGGCCAATCACGCGGCGGCATCAAACCGCTGCCGTAGCCGCCCGCGCTGTAATACGTCAGCAGCCGCGAGCCGTCCGGCCCTTCCCACCAAAACAACTCCGGCACGCGCGGTGAACTGCTGGCGGAGTTGCAGCCGATGTGCAGGAAATCCACGCCGGCGCGCTTGAGCAGCGTTGGCATCACCCACGCGTGGCACGGCACGTCGGTCATCTTCGCGTCGCGCGGCAACGGCAGGCCGAGCCGCCGCGCAATCCGCGACGAATGGCCAAGGCCGCGCACGAGGTCTTCGAGTTCGAGCGTTTCGGTGTGGAGCGTGAACGGCAGCGCGTGAAGCACAAACCGGCCGTCCTTGAGCGCGCGCTCGACGCGGGCCTTGCGCTCCGGCGTCTGCTCCGGCCAGTCGAGGATTTGGTGCAACGGCCAGCCGGGAATGGTCCAAGCGAACTGTTGCGCGGGCGGCAGGTCGCGGTTCTGGTCCACGACCTCCAGCGCCTGATCAATCATTGTCGTCCGGTAGCGCGCGACGACGTTGCTGGCCATCTCGGTGTAGCCGATGTCGAAGTGGGTTTTGAAGACGACGACGACTTGCTCGACGCGCAGCGTCTTTGCCTCATCAGCCGCCAACGCTTGCGTCAGCCCGACGACGAGCGCAAACAGAACGAGAAGAAGTTTTCGGTTCATGTTACACCGCCCACGGCGCACGGTTAGCGCGGCTCAGCAGCCGGTTGGCCGCGTCGTCGCCGATGAACTGCTCAGCGACCGGATCCCACCGCAGTTTCCGCTTCAACCACATCGCGATGTTCGCGAGATGGCAGATCGTGGCCGAGCGATGACCGATCTCGATCGGCGCGGCCGGTTCCGTGCGCGTCTTGACGCAGTCAAGGAAGTTCCGCATGTGGTTGGTGCTCGTGCCGAGATGAATCTCGTTCGCGCCGATGATCGAGGTCTTCAACGATTCCGGCTCCGCGAAGAACCCTTCCGCGCCCATTTCGATCCAGCCTTCGGTGCCGATGAACCGGCACTGCGCGACCGTGCGATCGGGATCGCTATCCGTGTCGGTGCGGCAGATCAACTCCACGCCGTTGGCGTAGCGCGCGCGGAACTTCACGATCTTCGCGACGTTGAACAATCCCGCAGTCGGCCACTCGCTGCCGTCGTCCTCGATCTCGACCGGGCCGGTGTGTTCGCTGTTGTTGCCCCACTGTGCCATGTCGAACGCGTGCGCGCCGAGGTTGGTGGTCTGGCCGCCGGAATAATCCTTCATGAACCGGAACGTGTAGAGGCACCGGTCCTTGTGATACGGCTCCCACGGCGCCGGCCCAATCCACGTGTCGTAGTCGAAACCATCCGGCACCGGCATCGGCGACCATTCGCCCGGCGGGCCGTGGCGGTTCCACGTGCCGATGCGCGTCTCGATCCGTTTCAACTGGCCGATGCGTCCGTTACGGACCAGTTCGCAGCCGAAGCGCGTCAACGGTCGCGACCGCTGATGGCTGCCGGTCTGAACCACCACGCCTGCCGCGCGCGCCGCCTCGACCATCGCGCGACCTTCGGCGAGGGTGTAACTTAGCGGTTTCTCGCAGTAGATGTCCTTGCCCGCGCGCGCCGCCAGGATCGTCATCACCGAGTGCCAGTGGTCAGGCACAACAATCGCAACCGCGTCCACGTCACGCCGCGCGAGCACGTCGCGGAAATCCGCGTAGGCGTCGCAGCCGCGGAATGTCCCCGCGCGCCGCCGCTCGGCGTAGGTTTCTTCCACGAGCTTCTTGGCCGGCTCGCGCCCGCAAAACTGGCTGACGTTGCGGTAGCCGCCGCTGCCGCGGTTGACGTCGCACACCGCCACGATCTGCGCGTCCGCCTCCGCCAGGAACGCCTTCATGTCCTGGAAACCCTGGTTGCCCGTGCCGATCATCGCGAGGTTGACGCGGTTGCTCGGCGCCAGCGCGCCGCGGGCCGAGGCGGGGATGAAATGCGGCGCGCTCATGGCCGCCAGCGCGGTCGCCGCCTTGCCGGCGGTTCGCAGGAATTGCCTTCGCGTCACCTGTTGTTCGTGTTTCATCGTTGCAGTTCTCCAGTCGGTCGCTCGATCAACGTTGCCGCCAGTGTGGCGCAGCCCGCGCGATTTGACAATCTGAACAGACGCAGACAGTTCTTCTTGTCAGCGCCGCTGATCCAAGGGTCGGCGGTCTGCGTCAGCGTTCGGCCCGCAGCGTCACCACACCCCACGCGGGCACCGCAACATCGGTGCCGGCTTTTCGCAACGGCTTCTCACTCGTGTTGCTCAACCAGACGCGTTTCGGCGCCGGCTTTGACCACGTCAACTTTGCGTTCGCCGAAGTTCCACCCGCACTGAAGAGGCGGACGATCCATGCCTTGCCGTCGTCGCTCGGTTTCAGCGCGGTGACAAGCACGTCGGCGGGTTCGACGCGCAAGAGCGGCGTCGGCGTCGGCGCATGGCCACGCGCGGGTGTGGCGACGAGCGGCTGGCTGAAGCCGGTAGCGAAGCGCGCGTTCTCCGCGTCGCCGGCGCGGCCGCGATGCGGGCGCAGCACGAAGCGGAACTGCACCGGCCCTTCCTGGTAGGCGCGGTAGTTGGTGTGCCAGTGGTTGTTCATGGCCCACGAATAAAGCTTCTGCGTCGGCTCGATCTTCTTGAGCCAGCCGTCGGGATTGGTTTGCGAGTTCAGCAACGTCGCGGTGATGCCGCCAACCTGCACCAGCGGCGCGTCGAGCGTGACCCACGTGACGCCATAGTCCCTGTTGGTCACGTCGGCCCAGCGGCCGGCGGTGAGCCAGTTCTTGCACGCGCTCGGCATCTGGTCGTGCTCGGGACGGATGACACCGAGCGGCACGTCGAGCCGCACGTCGCCACCGGGGATGTTGAACGGGAAGGCGATGTTGACGCTCTCCTTGCCTTCTTTCGCCGTGTAGCTCGCAGCCTCAAGCCGCTTCTTGTCCACGGTGTCGAGCAACTCGACGTAATCCGCACCGGCCACGAGCCGGATTTCGCGCAAGAGCTTGTGGCAACCCGGCGCGTCGGACTCGACCAGCAGTGACGTGACGAGCGGGCCGCGTTCGCGCACCGTGATCTTGACCAGGCCGCTACGCTGGAGCGCGGCGAGGTCGTCACCAATGAGGTAGAGGTAATCGTTGAGCGCGTGGCCGCTGGCGGTGTCGGCGAGGTTGGCCTCGATGCCGGCGGCTCGCAGTTCGACGATGCCGCCGGTCTTCTCGTCGAGGCGGATGCGAAGTTTGTCGTTTTCGATGACAGCACCGTTGGCGGTGAGTTTTGTTGAGGCTGAGGCTTTGCCTTCTTTCGAGATGGTGTAGCGCCGGCCGGAGAACGGCGGCAAGTCGCGCACGAACATGGCCAGTTCGCGGCTGGCGAGTCGCTGGGCGGGAATGGGCTGGCCTTGGTCGTCGGTGACGAAGTTGCCGCCCTCAGTAATCTCGTGCGGGATCAATACCAGTTCGCTGCGCGGCCAGGAAGTGGTGTTGAAGATATCAACGTAGCCCGCCACTCCGTGGCGGGAATCGTCAGGTTTATCATGTCCCGCCACGGAGTGGCGGGCTACAGGTGGGCGGGTTACGGAGACGTCGCTGAGCAGTTGGCGCGACTGGAGGTTCGCGACGGTTGCGTAGGACTGCTTGATGGTCCACTGGTTGGACGTGAACGGATTGGCCGGCTGCGAGACGCTGCAATACGCGCCCCACGTGTGCTCGGAGTAGAGCAGCACGTTGTTCCACGCCTCCTCGAACCGCTTCGCCGGATAACGCTTCGGGTCGAGCATCGCCCAGAGCGTCTCGGCTTGCGCGAGCCGCTCGCTGCTGGCGCGGTTCATCGCGGTCTCGGCGGCGGACGAACCGGCGCCGTCCTCCCAATAAGGCGTCCAGTCGCCGCGCACCTGCGGGAGTTTGTCGCCGTGGCGTTTCTCAAACGCGCGGAATGCCTCGCTCGTGGACGAAATCACGAAGCGCGGCCATGCGTGCGTCGCGTTCCATTCCTTCACGAACTCGCAGATGGCCGGGTCGGGCACTGCGTTGTCGCCGTGGCCGGCCCAGCGCATGTAGGCGATGTCATAAGGGTAAGCGGTCTTGTCGAGTTGGCCCATGTATTCATCAACGAACCGGGGCGTCAGAGTGCGCACGACCATGGACATGGCGTAGCCCTTGTAGGGAATCCAGACGAGCACCTTGCTTTTGCCGTCGGGGCCGACCCACCAGAACGGCTTGTTTTCCCACTGCACGAGGATGTCGCCGATGCGATCGAGGTAGTTCGGCGCGACCGAAAAGTAGCGGATGCCCGCCTGCGCCATTGCCGTGACCGTGCCCCACGTGTAGCCGGGCACGTCGCTGATCATCGCGGAGTCCACCGGCACGCCCGTGCGCTCGCCGAGTTGCGTCGCGTAACGGAACAGCCGCAGCAGTTCCTCCGGGCGGCAGAGGCCGGTGAGTTCGTTCAGATACATGCCGTTGAGCGAGACCTGGCCGCGTTTGACGGCGTCAAAGAACTCGGCGCGCTGCTTCGGCGCGAGCCGTTGCAGGAAGAGGTCGGCGGCCCACATCACCTCGACGTTCCAGACGAACCGCGCGCCCGGCGGATAGCTCGCGGTGCGGCGCGCGTCGGCGAGACCTTGGAGCAGGTTGTTGATCTGCTTCTCCTCGATGTCGGTCTGGATGGCCGTGTAGCCGATGTCGGTGTGCGAGTGCGGCAGGACGTAAACGGTGAGCTTGCGCGACGGTTTGAGCGTGACGGCGCGCGAGGCGACTTTCTGGCCGGCGACTTCGATGGCGACGTTGAGCGTCCGCTCGCTATCGGCGGCGGCGATGGTGTATTCGAGTGTTTGCTTCCCAAACTTCAGTTCCGTCGGCCGCGGTTCCTGTCCCTCGACGCGCGCGAGCACCTTCAACGGTTGTGCATAGGGATAGTCGAACGTCACTCGCAGCGGCTGCACGAGCGCGCCGGCTTTGCGGTCAATCATCTGGACGGTCAGCGCCTCAATGCCGATGCCGCGCGGCGACGGTTCCGGCTTGCTGGCGGCGAAGAACTCGATCTCCGCGCCGCCGACCGTGCTGTGCGGGCTGCCGAGCTTGGTGACGCGCCAGCGGACGCGCTGCGCGTTGACCGGCTCCGGGAGCGCGAAGAACGTGACGCCTGCGCGCTGGTTGACGTGTGTGACTTGCGCCTTGCCCAGCAGTCTGCCTGCCGCGTCGCTGAACGCCAGCTCCGACGCGGCTATGATCGCGGGATCGTTGCGGTCCTGATGTCGGAAGCCGCCGATCCGCACTGGCGCGCCGAAATCGAACTCAACGAAGGTGTTGGTGCCTTTGCCGTGCGAGGCGAACTCGGTCTTCAGGTTGCCGTCGAGCAAACGGGTGGCGACGAAGTTGCCGCCGGGAAACTCTTCCGCCGTCGCGACGATTTTTGGCGCAGGCAGCGAAGTAAGCCGCGTGAACGTGTCAGCAGCGGTCGCCAACGGCAGCGCGCCGCCAGCGAGCAGGAGGGTGATGGTGAAGATGAAGTTGAAGACTGTGCGCATGATCGTTCCTTGTTTATTGCCTCGGACTTTTTACCTTGCATGGCGTGTCAAAGGCGAGTCTTGTTCACGCTCACAACGCGCATGAAAGCAACCCTGCGACTGCTGCTCCTTGGCTTGGCGGCGCTGCTCCCGCCGTCGCTTCCAGCCGCCGAAGCGAAGCGGCCCAACATCGTCTTCATCCTCAGCGACGATCACGCGTCGCAGGCCATCGGCTGCTACGGCGGCAAGTTGATGAAGACGCCGAACCTCGACCGCATCGCCAGCGCGGGCATGAGATTCGACCGCTGCTTCTGCACCGAGTCCATCTGTGCGCCGAGCCGCGCGACGATTCTCACCGGCAAATACGGCCACATCACCGGCGCGATGGGCTGGAAGCCTTACAACCGCAAACACCGCACGTTTCCCGAATATCTGAGCGACGCCGGCTACCAGACGGCGCTCGTAGGCAAATACCATCTCGGCAACAATCCGCCGGGGTTCGACTACTTCGACATCTTCCCCGGCCAGGGGCGGCACCGCGACCCGCAGTTGGTTTCCAAGGAAGGAACCAAACTCCACCGCGGCCATTCCAGCGACGTGATCACCGACCTCGCGCTGGCGTGGCTGGAGCGTCGCGACCGCGGGCGGCCGTTCCTGCTTTGCCTGCACGACAAGTCCACGCACATGCCGTGGCAGCCGGCGGAGCGGTTCGCGAAGCTGTTTGAAAACAAGACGCTGCCGGAGCCGCCAACGTTGTTCGATGATTATCGCGGGCGCGCCGACTGGCTCAAGCTGAGCATTTGCCGCGTGGACGGCATCAACCGCTGGCAGGAGAAACTCTGGGGCGCGCCGCCCGCCGGTCTCTCTCGCGAGCAGGAATGCCGCTGGCTTTATCAGACCTACATGAAGCACTACCTGCGCTGCGCCGCCGGGCTGGACGAGAATGTCGGCCGCGTGCTCGATTGGCTCGACCGCAACCAACTCGCGCAGGACACCGTCGTCGTCTATTCCTCCGACCAGGGCTTCTTCCTCGGCGAGCACGGTTGGTTTGACAAACGCTGGATGCAGGAAGAGTCGCTGCGGATGCCGCTCATCGTCCGCTATCCGCGCTTGGTGAAACCCAGCTCCGTCGCGAGCGTGCTCGTGCTGAACACCGACTTTGCGCCGACGCTGCTCGACCTCGCGGGCGTGCCGGCGCCCGCCGACATGCAGGGCCGCTCGCTACGCCCGATCCTCGCCGGCGACGCGACGCGCGACTGGCGCAAGGCGATCTACTACCGTTACTACACCGAGGAATACGGTATTCCGCCGCAACTCGGTGTCCGCACCGAGCGCCACAAGCTGATTCACTACAAAGGCAGGGTCGGCATCGGCTTCCCGCCGAAAGGCGCCATTAACCCTGCGCGTTGGCAGGACGTGGACGAGTGGGAGTTGTTCGATTTGAAAGCCGACCCCAACGAGCAAACGAACCTCTACAACAAACCGGAGGCGCAAAGCATCGTCTCGCAATTGAAAACAGAATTGGACCGTCTGCGAAAGGAACTGAAGGACCAGAACTGATGAACGCAACGACCACTCCACAAACCCGTTCCTCCTCGCTCGCGCTGGTCACGCTCGTGGCTGCAACCGGCGGGTTTCTGTTTGGCTACGACACCGCCGTCATCAACGGCGCCAACCAATACCTCAAGGCCCACTTCCATCTCGACGCGATGCAGGAGGGCATCGCTGGCGCGAGCGCGATCCTCGGCTGCATCCCCGGCGCAATGTTCGCGGGATTCCTGAGCGACCGGTTCGGCCGGCGCAAGGTGCTCTTCCTCTGCGCCATTCTCTACGCGGTGAGCGGCCTGCTCTCGGCGATTCCGCGGACGTTCACGGAGTTTCTCGTGGCGCGGTTCATCAGCGGGCTGGGCATTGGCGCGTCCTCGATGATCTGCCCCATCTACATCGCGGAGCTGGCGCCGGCGGCGAAACGCGGGCGGCTTGGTTCGCTGTTTCAACTTGGCATTGTCGTCGGCATCTTCTTGACGCTGTTCATCAACGGACGCATCCAGGGTCTCGGCGACGAGGCGTGGAACGCCGCGAGCGGCTGGCGCTGGATGCTCGGCGCGGAGGTCGCGCCGGCGGCGTTGCTGCTCGCGCTGCTGTTCTTCGTGCCGGAAAGCCCGCGCTGGTTGCTGAGCGTCGGCCGCGATGACGAGGCACGGCGCATCCTGGAGAGCGTTGGCGGGCCGGAGCACGCGCAACAGGAAATCACGGCCGTGCGTGCCGTGCTCGGCGGGGAGGAAGGCCGGTTCTCGGAGTTGTTCCACGCGCGGTTCCGCCGACCGCTCATCGTGGCGATGCTGGTGATGGCGTTCAGCCAGTTCAGCGGCATCAACGCCATCATCTATTACTCGACCAAGATTTTCGCGAGCGCCGGCGTCGGCGTGAACGACGCGTTCACATCGTCGGCGATCATTGGGCTGGTGAACCTGCTGTTTACGTTTCTGGCCATTGCGTTCGTGGACAAGGCGGGCCGCCGGCCGCTGTTGCTGATCGGGCTGACGGTGCAGGTGTTGGCGGAAGGCACGGTAGGCTGGATGTTCCATGCGGGCTACAGCGGCTGGCCGCTGCTGGTGGCGGTCATCGCGTTCACCGCGGCGTTCGCGATGGCGATGGGGCCGATCTCGTGGATTCTCTGCTCGGAGATCTTTCCGACCAAGGTGCGCGGGCGGGCGATGTCGGTGGCGACGTTCGTGATCTGGACCTCGTGCTACATCGTGGCGCAGACCTTCCCGATGCTGAACGACAACCCAGCGATCGGCCCGGCGATAACCTTCTGGGTGTATGGCGCGTGCAGCCTCGCGTCGCTGGTGTTCGTGGCGGCGATGGTGCCGGAGACGAAGGGCCGCAGCCTCGAAGAGATCGAGACGTCGTGGGGACGAAGATAAAGCACTCGCCCCACCATCGCCGTCGTGGTGTGGCTGGCCAACTGCGCCGCCGCGGATACCGCGAAGGCCGCGGCGGTGTGGAAGAATCCACTTCATGCAGCCGATGCCGGCGACAACGATCAACAACCTCGCACAACTTCGACGCGATGAAACAGATGCCCGGACGCGCGCGAGAAAAATAGTCTCGCCGCCCGACAGCGGGACACGGTAAAAGACTCAAAACCGAATGGCGCCAGTCGAAATGCTCTGTTGGCCCCTCCGGCGTCTCCGAAGAACAAAGCTGCGAAGAAGGAAAAGAAACGAACTTATGAAGCTGGACACGATGACTCATGAACTGACCACCCGGCGCACCTTTCTCGGCCGCGCGATTGCCCTTGCGGCGGGCGCCATGGTGCCGGGGCGCGTGCTGCAAACCAACGCCGCCGCATCAGGCAAACCCTGCTCCGTCTTCAACGGCGTGCGCATTGGCTGCATTACCTACAGCTATCGCAGCATGGCCAATTCAGCCGACGATACGCTCAAGGCCCTTCTTCAGGATGGACTGAGCGAAGTGGAACTGATGGGCGGGCCGATCCAGCAGTATGCCGGCATTGCCGGTGGAGGCGCCCGCCGTGCCAAGGGCGCTCCCGCAGCGCCGCCACCGCCGAAGCCGACCGACGAACAGCGCGTGGCGCAACTGGCCAAGTGCCGGGAACTGCGCAAGATCTACAACGACGCGGGCGTCAATATTCACATCCACAAGACCGGCTTTGGCCAGTCGGACGAGGAGATTGACTTCAATTTCCAGATCGCCAAGGCGCTGGGCTGCGTGGGCATCACCACCGAGCGCAACGAGCCGCTCGCCAAGAAGCTTGGGCCGTTCGCCGACAAGCACAAGATCTGGGTTGCCTTCCACAATCATACCAACAACTACCCGGTGATGGATCAGACCGACCCGATCCTGTCGTATGGCCGGTATATCGGCTTCAACTTCGACGTCGGCCACTATTTTGCCGGCTCCAAGGGGCTGTCTCCGATTCCGGTCATTGAGAAGTATCACGACCGCATTATCAGTCTTCACCTGAAGGACCGCACCGCCGACGGCGGCAACCTGCCTTGGGGCGAGGGCAAGACGCCGATCAAGGACATCCTCCAGTTGATGAAGAAGGAGAAGTGGACATTCCCGGCCGACATCGAGCTTGAGTATAAGATTCCAGCCGGCTCGGACGCGGTGGCCGAAGTGGCCAAGTGCGTGCAGTATTGCAAGCAGGCGCTTGCCTGAGAGCCGGCCTTCCTGCCGCGAAAAACTTTGGCGCGTCATGCGGCGATAAAGTAGTCAGCACGCTCCGCGTGATGTTCGTCCCCACGAACCGTCACGCGAAACGTGACGACTATTTTCAGCGCGGCGGCGTGTGCGGGCGGACGCAGGCGTTTTTCCCGCAGGTGTGGGAACGGTGGAGGAGGTTGAACCGGTTCCGGGAGACCCAGTCGTAAATGGGCGTGCCGATCAGCTCCAGCCCCGGAAGATTCAGGAATGGCGCGAGCGGCCAGAGCATCGGCAACCAGAGCGTCAGCCGCCGGAACGCATGGAACCCGCCGTCAAGCCGGCCGCCCGGTTCCAGCAGATACATCCGCGCGTGGCAGGCTTCCGGGGTGAGCGCCGGGTGCAGGCGGGCGACGTTGACGCTGCGGAAGTCCACGGGTTCGATCCGGCCGGTCGGGTCGAGCGCCAGGATGCGGGCCAGCGACGCGCGGCAGAATCCGCAGCCGCCGTCGTAGATGAGCCGCGCGCGGCCGCGTTGCCGCCAGAGTTCGCGCCGGCGTTCCAGCCACGCGAGGAGGGTTTCGGGTTCCACGAACAGCAGAAGCATCGGCGGAAACAGGAACAGGACCTTGGGCAGGTCGGTGCCAAGCCAGCGACCGAGGTAGTTATACCGCAACGACTCGTAACCAAAGACCAAGAGCCAGAGGACTACGAAGGCGGATATGCGAAACTTTCGGCTCGCCGTCATGGGGGAAATTACCGGTGGATTTCCCGATGTCCACAGTCGTTTCGCAGGGGGCGATGGTGGATGGAGGATTGCCGCGCTCCCAGGGTCGCAGCCGTGCGCGACGCGTCGCCACTCTTACGCCTTCACTTTCGGCACGTCGAACGGCTTGCGGTGGAAACCGCGGACTACTTTCCGCCCGACAGGACGTGGGCGGTAATGAAGTCCAGCCAGACGCGTTGTTCCTTGGGCGGAGGGGCGATGCCGTCGTTGATCGGCGGGTTGAGCGTGCCGACCAGGAACGGCTCGCCGTTCTTGACGACGACGGAGGTGGTCAACCGCTTGGTTTGAAACAGCGGTTGATGCGCCCATTTCTGGTCGCCGGCTCCCTTGTAGCCCACGAGGAAGGAGCTTTCGGGAATAAGGGTGATGTTGATGAAGCGCGAGTCGGGAGAGATTTGCGGCGTGAAGTTGAGCGTGTCGCCGAGGTTGCGGGTCTGGAAACCACCGGGAGTCATGACGACTGACAGTCGCGGTGTCGTATCACAAGCGACGCGGGGCGGCTCATACTCCGTCGGGTAGATGAACTCATGCACCGATTCTCCCTTCGCCTGCTGTCCCGAAATCGTGCGGACGACCATCAGCCGTTCCATGCGCGCCTTTTTGGCGTCCACGTAGCGCACGAGTTCGTTGTAGCGCTCGGCGTCGGAGGGAAACTTCCGCAGCAGCGCGGCCGCGTCGGCCAGTGGTAAAGAGAAGGCCTCCTCTTGGAGCGAGATCTGCTGCGCAAACGCCTCGGTGGCGGCGGCGTTGGAGGAAGTTTTTGTGTTCTGAGCGTGTGCGACGGCGGCGAACGCGATGAGGGTGGCAACAACGAGTGAGAAACGAAGCGCGGGTTGTGTTTTCATGGTGACCTTTGGTTTGCAGCCCGCTACGCCTTCACTTCCGGCACGTCGAAAGGCTTGCGGTAGAAACCGCGGACGAGTTTGTTGGCCTTCGCGTTGTCCTTGAAACGCTCGGTGGCCGCGTCCCATTCCAGCCACGGGCCGAGGAGCGACTCGCCGGCTTCGATGTCGTGGGCTTTGAGATGGGCGAGGTAACGATCGAGCGTTTCCTGGAACAGCGGCAACTCGCCGATCTGCGCGCGCATCTCGGCGGCGCCAGCCTTGCGGCCGATCCGGTAGGAGACGTTGCCGGCGTGGCAGATGCTGGTCGAGATGTGGCCTTCGAGCACGTCGGCGTGGAGGTCGGAGCGTTTGCCGCTGCGCATCGCCTGAATAAAGTTCTCAAAGTGCCGCTCGCCGCCAGTGAACTTCTTGATCTGCTTGCCGTCGTTGTCCGTCACCACGCCTGCATGCATCAACACGTGGCCGCCTTCGCACTGCACGAGCGTGTCGGTCTTGACGCCGCGGAAGTTCGACGCGTCCTTTGAGTCTTTCGATGCGAGCAGGTTGTGGACTTCGTAGATGACCGGCACGGAGTAGTCGTAGTAACAAATCTGCGTGTTCGGCACTTCGCCAACGTCGTTGAACACGAACCGCCCGCCGATGCTCATCATCCGCTTCGGCAGGCCCGTCTCGCCGAGGACCCATCGCGCCATGTCCAGCTCATGCACGCCCTGGTTGCACGACTCGCCGTCGCCGGTGTTCCAGATGAAGCTGCAATCGTATTGCAGCTTGTCGCGGAAGATCGGCTCTTTGCGCGCCGGGCCGCACCACAACTCGTAGTCCAGCGTGTCGGGGATCGGCAGCGGCTCGGTGCGCCGGCCGATGGACTTGCGCGGCTTGTTGGCGCAGCAGACGATGTATTTGATCTTGCCGAGCTGGCCGGAACGAATGAACTCGTAAGACTGCCGGTCGGTGTCGCGCGAACGCGCCTGTGTGCCGACCTGCACGAGCCGGTTGTGTTTGCGCGCGGCGTTCACCATCTGTCGGCCTTCCCAGATGAAATGGGCGAGCGGCTTCTCGACATAGACATCGCGCCCCGTCTCGCACGCCCAGATGACCGGCAGCGAGTGCCAATACTGCATCGTCGCCACGCTGACCGCGTCAATGTCCTTCCGCTCCATCAACTTCCGGACATCCACCACCTCGTCGGGCCGATACTTGAACCTCTTCTCGATTCCGTCCGCCGCCGCTTTCAGCCGCACGCGATCCGGGTCGCAGACGGCCGCGATCCGCACACCCTTCTGACTGCCGTGTCCGGCGATGTGCGCCCCGCCCCGGCCACCGCAGCCGACGATGGCGACGCGAATCTCGTCGTTGGCGCCGAAGGTGCGCGCGCTGGCCAGCATCGGCCACGCGAACGTCGCCGCGGCGGCGGAGTGCTGGATGAATTGCCGGCGCGTGAGCGCCGCGGGGGAATTTGAAGGCTTCGTGTTCATTTGGTTTGGCTTTCTTACACCGCGTAGTGCTTCACCACCTTGCGCACGGCTTCGGCGGCGCCGAGGATGTAGTCCTCGGTCATGCCTTCGTGGATGGTGAAGCGGATGCCGTTTTGCAGGATGGCCTCGACTTCAGGTGTGTGGTGCTTCGTGAAGTCCATTGTCGTCAGGCCCATCTCGCGCACGGGCCAGTGGCCGGCGAAGAAGCCGTGGTTCTGGAACACCGGCTCGCGATGCAGGGGCACCGAGATGTAGCCGGCGGAGCAGGAGACGCCTTCGGCCGCGAGCGCCTTGACGAACTCGGCGCGTTTGCAGCGGAACGCCTCGGTCTTAAAGCGCATGAAGTAGAACCAATAGACGCAACGGTCCTCGGGATGCACCTGGTGCGGCAGGATGCCGGGAATGCCGGCGATCTTCTCGGTCAGCAGGTTGCCGAGCTTGGCGCGTTTGCTGGCGACGCCTTCGAGCCGTTCCAGTTGCGCTGCGAACACGGCGGCCGACGGCTCGTTCATGCGATAGTTAGTGGCGAAAGAATGGAACCCGCCGCCCTTGAGACGGTCCGCGCCTTTGTCACCACATTTCTGGAGGATCGGGCCGAAGCGCTCGTCGCTGGAGGCAACCACGCCGCCGTCGCCGGTGGTGATGTGCTTGGTGTTCTGGAGCGACCAGCAGGCGATGTGGCCGACGGTGCCGATAGGCTGGCCGCGGAATTTTGCGCCCCACGCTTGGCAGCAATCCTCGATCAGGATCAGCTTGTGTTTGTCGGCGATGGCCTTCAGCGCGTTCATGTCGCTGGGATTGCCGCAAAGATGCACGGCGATGATCGCCTTGGTCTTCGGTGTGATGCGGCGCTCGACGTCGGCGGGGTCGAGCGTGTAGGTGGTCGCGCCGAGGTCGGCGAACACCGGCACGCCTTGCTGGTAGATGACGCCGATGACGGTGCCAATGTCGGTGATGGGCGAGGTGATGACCTCGTCGCCCGGTCCGATGCCCGCCGCGATGACGGCGATGTGGAGCGCCGCCGTGCCGGACGAACAGGTGTGGGCGTATTTCAGCGGATAGAGTTTCTTGAACCGCTCCAGCGCCAGTGTTGTCTGCGGGCCTTTCCAGTAGAAGAGCGTGTCCTGTTCGAGCATGGCGTTGAGCCGCTCGCGTTCGAGGTCGCCCCAGCGCTTGACCGACGACGGCGATTTCTTGACCGCCTTCTCGCCGCCGTTTAGCGCGAGCTTCGACGTGTCGGCGGACCTGGCGGTGGTGGCATGGCTGGCGAGCACAGCGGCGGAGGTGGCAGCGATGAATTCTCGGCGGGAAACTGACTCTTTGTTCTTCATGGACGTCTCCTCGTTTGACTAACTCTTCTTCGCGAGTAACCGCCGCGCGTTGTCGCAACGGATGGCTCGCAGTTGATCTTCGTTCAGCGGCGATTCTTTCAACTTTAGCAAAGCCGACTCGAAATAGAACAGCGGCGCGTGCGAGCCGAACATCACGCGGTTCAGCGGCACCTTCTCCAACAGACCCGCGACGCCGCCCACACCTTCGAGCATGGCAATCTCGACGCAGACCTCGCCAGCTTGGAGCAGATTCAACAGTGGCTGGCCGCGCAGGACGTTCATTGCGTTCAAGAGCATCAGCCGAAGGCCCGGCGTTTTCTTCACGACATCGGCCAGTGGCTTCAGATCCGGCGGCTCCACTTGCAGCAACGGATGCATCATCCGCCGGTCTTCCATGATCAGCACGAGCTGCACGAGCAGGCCGCGCTTGGTCGCGAGTCGCAGAAGTTTCGCGAAGTCGGGGTCATCGAGCTTGCAGCCATAGTAGTTCGGATGCAGCCGGATGCCGGGCATGCGATGCTCCTCGGCGCAGCGGCGCAGGTCGTCTTCCCAGTCGGGAAGTTTCGGGTTCACCGAACCGAATGGAACGAGCAAACCATCACCATAGCGGCGGCACTCGTCGGCGAGGCGAGCGTTCACCGTGGCGATGTCGCGGTGCAGCAGGCCGTCGAAGCTGCCCGCCCAAGCCTGCGTCACGCCGTTGGCGCGGAGCTTGGCCACGAGCGCGCCGGTTTCATCGAGCGGCAACCGCCGCAGTGGCCAGCGCGAAAGATAAACATTGGTATCTATCAAGCCTGACGGCGCGGTGTCCGCGGCTTGTGCGGTGTTGGCACTGCCGAGCGATGCGACGCCGGCAGCCGCAGCAGCGACTTTGAGAAAATCGCGGCGGTCAAGTGAAGCGATTGATGGTTCGGGCTTCACAGCTTGATTCCCTTCTCGCTCAGGATGGGGCGGAGCAGCCGCTTGAGGTTCTCGGCAAGGATGAGCTGCTTGGCAGTATCCGGGATGTTCGCGCCAAAAACCTTGGCGAGCTGCGACGCGAAGCTGCGGCCGCCTGCGTCGCTGCCGTAAAGAACGCGCGTGGCCCCCAGTTCGCGCACGGCCATTTCGGTGAAGCCGGCCGTCGGGTCGCCGCCGTTGATATCCGCGTAGATATTCGAATGCGGCCGGATGGCGCGGATGCCGCGCTCCCAATCGCCGCCGGTGTGAGCACAGATCAGTGTGGCGTTTGGATGCCGCGCCGCCAACTCCGCCATGTCCATCGGCGTGGATTCGCCGGGTAAATTTCCGGTGATCTTGATCCACGCGTGTTGCGTCACCACGGCCTTCAACTCAGCGGCGCGGGCGATGAGCGGGTCGAGCGCCGGGTCATTGCAGTGCATGGCAACCCAGAGCTTCACGCCCACCATCGGTCCGTCGCGCACGCAGCGGTTGAGTTCGTCGAGGCTGGCCTGCGTGTGCTTGGGGGTGAGATAGACGAAGCCGAACGCGCGGTCAGGGAATCGTTTCACAGCCTGCATCACCTCGTCGTTGCTGCGCCGCATGAATTCCGGCGTCGGATCGTAATTCCACGACATCCCCATGAACACGCAGAGCCGTGCGATGCCCATTCGGTCAGCGTATTCGAGCAGCTTAGCCATGCGTGTTTCCGGCGTCGTGCCCGGCACGCCAGCAAGGTGAGTATGCACGTCCCAAATATCGAAGTTCATTTTCGGTCTTGGTTGGACACCGATGGCCGCCGTTCTACTCCCTTCCGCCGGAAATGCAAGCTTGCGAGTGTCTCATTGTGGGCGTCAACGGCGGTGGAAACGAGGGTTCGCGCCGCTTCAGTGTTGTTTGGCGGCGCATGATCGCCAGCAGCGCCAGTTGCGATTCCTCCAAGTCGCGGTCATATAGCAGAAATACTCCTGCGCGGCTTGCTTCCTTAAGGCGTCGGAAGCTGTGCGTCCAGCGACAAATCCACTGCGGAACGGTCGGGCGTCAGTTTCGGAGTGATGTTGACGGAGATCATTCCAGCCGGATTGCTTTCCTGACCGATGGAAATCTGCGCCGCGCTGCCATCGCGCGTGATGATGCGCGGCGCGCTGAGCATGTCCACGCCAGACTCGCCTCGCGCAGCATTGAGGATGGCGTCGAGCCGGCCTGCAGCCAGCGTGGATGATTGCGAACTCTCCCGGCCATCGCTCTGGACTTTGCCGAGTCCGAGCCGGTCCCACACCGCCTCAGGCGCGTCAATGAACTGCATGCTGAACGTTACCTGACCGCTCTGCGCGTCAATGACCGGTGTGCCGAGCGCAAGCGTGCGCCTGCCCGGTCCCGAAGCCCAGCCGCCTGCAACGACTGTCTCGCCGCTCGCCAGCCGGACGCGAAGCGAAGTTTTGAACGGCGCTTTGGCGGCATCCGCGCTTGCGGCCGGAGCGGACACATCGGTTGTCCCCTTTGTGATTTCGGGCGCGGCGCCGGCGCGTAGCACGGTCATCTGTTCACCGCGGCGCAGCGTCACGGTTCGCTGCTCGGCGTCAATCTGCTCTACCACCACGCCCGGCGACCACTCATTGCCTTCACGCACAAACCGTTTCCAACCGATGCGATGTTCGACAGACGCTTCCGTCTTGCTGCCTTGCCTGATCACGCCGGTCACGCGCCAGCCGGTGGCCCAGTCGGGTAGTTTCGCAGCCGCCTTCGATTCCGGCTCCACCGCAAAAGGCATCAACGAACTCGCGGACAGCCAGATTGCCGGTAACAGGGAGGTTATTTTGAGCCGAGTGTTTGATTTCATGGTTATTGGCTCACTGCCTTCGACTGCAACCGCAGCGCGCGCTCATCCGTCGCGAGTTCCAAGTCTGAGAGCTGCGCCACACACACTTCAACCCCTCCATGAGTGGCACGTCGGCAAACGCGTTGCCAGTCATTGTCCGGGTTTGCGCCAGCGCCGCGCAAGTTCGTCCCACGCCGTGCCGTCGTCGGCAGGTAGTTTGGCCAGCGCCGGCTGGTGCTGCACGACAGCAGCGAACATGTTTGCCACGGCCTCGCCCATCTGCCACAGCGCGTGGCGGAAGTTCGCTTTCTGAGCCAGTTCAACCATCCCGGCGTAATTCAACCCGACGGTCTTACGAATGGTTTCATTGCAGTCCCAACCTTGTGGCGTCCGGCTCAGTTTCATGTCGGCCAGCACGTGACGCGCATGAACGCGGACGTAGCGGCGGTTTTCCGCCAGCACGGCACGCAGAAGCGACTCGCGCTCCGGTGCCCATCCGTCGGGAACCAGTCGCCCAAGCGCGCCGCGCCGTTGGGCTGCACGCATGTAATGCAACTGCACCGGTTCGACGGGGGTGTCGGCGAAGTCCGCGAAAAGCGCGGGCCAGTTCAGTCCCAACTCCTTCACGCCGATTTCGTGGAAGCTGATGAGATCCTGAATCGGCCGGTTGCGCGGTGTGTATTTGCCGTCGAGCAGATGAAGATCAATGCCGGGCCAGATGGATTTGATGAGACAGTCGCTGACGACGTGGACCATCCAGCCCAGCGCGTAGGCGAGCGGGCGTTCGCCAGGACCGAACAGACCAAGTGCGTCGCCTGCCACGGCACCGAGGTATTCGGGCAGATGTTCCCACGGCACAGCCAGTTCGTGGTCGCCTTTGGTCCAACCGAAGACGAGGTGCGAGCGGCCGTAAAACAGTTCGTATAGGCGACGCGGCGAAAACTCGCCCTGGGGCGTGCCGAGTTTGAACGGCCGCAGCGCGCCGCCGGTGATCGGACTTTTCTCCAACGGTGCGGTGCCGACGCCGACTTCCTGCCCGGTGTCCACGCAAATGGCTTCGGGCATCATCTGGATATCACTACCGATATAGGCGCCGGCGAGATAACTGGCGAAATGCCGCCGCACCAAGGGCGCGACAGGCAGCCGGCGGGTGGCCGCGGCTTTCATGCCAAGCACGGCGTAAAGAGTGTGACCGACGATTCCGCTCATCATCTTCTCCGCATTTCGCCGGAAAACTCCAACCGGCGGTGACGCCGAATCTATCGGCTGCGACGCTGTTTCACAATACCGGGCGCTCGCCAAAGATGGCCGTTGGCAATTCGCGCCAGCCGGGCTTAGAGTCATCGGCTGTTTGATCGGAAAACATGGTTGTCGAAAACTTAAACTCAACCGCAATGCCCGCACCGGCCTCCGCCGACGAGGTCGCGGCCGCGCGAACTGAACTGCTTGCGCCGGCGGGCGATTGGGAGTGTGCGCGCGCCGCGGTCGAGAACGGCGCCGACGGCATCTACTTCGGTCTCGAACGATTCAACGCGCGGATGCGCGCCGGCAACTTCACCACAGCCGACCTGCCGAAGCTAATGGAGTTTCTGCATCGCCGCGGTGTCCAGGGCTATGTCACGTTCAACATCCTGACCTTCGCCGAGGAACTCGCCGAGGCCGAGCGATACCTGCGCGCCATCATCGCCGCCGGCGCGGACGCCGTCATCGTGCAGGATGTCGGGGTCTGCCGCCTGGTCCGCCGGCTTTCGCCCGATTTTCCGATCCACGCTTCGACGCAGATGAGTGTTACCAGCGTCGCCGGCATCGAGTTCGCTCAGGAACTCGGCTGCCAGCGCGTCATCCTCGCCCGCGAATGTTCGGTCAAGGAGATCGAAGCGATACATTCCAAACTTCAAACTTCAAACTCCAAAATGGAGTTGGAGGTGTTCATCCACGGCGCGCTTTGCGTCGCCTACTCCGGCCAGTGTCTTACCAGTGAATCGCTCGGCGGGCGTTCGGCCAACCGCGGCGAGTGCGCACAGGCGTGCCGCATGCCGTATGAACTGGTTCGCGACGGCCAACTGGTGCCACTCGGCGACCGCCGCTACTTGCTCAGCCCGCAGGACCTCGCCGGGCTGGAACTGCTGCCCGACTTGCTGCGCGCCGGCGTCAGCGCCTTCAAGATCGAGGGCCGGCTCAAGTCGCCGGAGTATGTGGCGAATATCACGCGGATTTATCGCGCGGCGCTGGATCGGCTGCAAGGTAGGACAGGCATCCCGCCTGTCCCGTCGTCAACCGATGGACAGGCGGGACGCCTGTCCTACTCTTCCGATCGCTATGACATGGAGATGGCGTTCTCCCGCGGCCTCCACACCGGCTGGTTTCGCGGCACCGACAACCGAGCGCTGGTTCACGCGCGCTTCGGCAAGAAGCGTGGCGTCCTCCTTGGTGAAGTCAGCCGCGTGCAGGGTGAGTGCGTCCTGCTGAAACTACAAGCGCCGCTCAAACCCGGCGACGGTATTGTCTTCGATGCAGGCCGGCCCGACGAGAAGGAAGAGGGCGGCCGAGTTTATGATGTCGAGCCGCGCGGCGCGGAGACGTTGCTTGGTTTTGGGCGTGGCGACATTGATTTCAAACGCGTCCACGTCGGCGATAAGCTCTGGAAGACCAGCGACCACGAACTCGACCGTCGGCTGCGGCAGAGTTTCGCCGGCGACCAGCCGCGCTTCCAGCGACCGGTGATGATGGAGCTTCACGGTTGCGTCGGACAGCCGTTGACGCTGGTGGTGCAGGATGAAGCCGGTCACGTCGTCCGGCTTGCGTCGGCGATGCCGCTGGTGGCGGCACAGAAACGGCCGTTGGACACGGAACGTCTGCGCGAGCAACTTGGCCGGCTCGGCGGCACGCCGTTCGCGTTGGGCGAACTGCGAAACCGACTCGAAGGCGCGGTGATGTTGCCGGTGAGCGAACTGAACCGGTTGCGTCGCGATGCGGTGGCGCAGTTGGAGACGCTACGCGCGCAGCCGAAGCGATGGACGCTGGTAGCGCCGGCATCTCTGCCGGCGATGTCCGGCAATCAGCAGAACACCGTCGCCGGCAAGGATGCCGGTGCTACGGTTGATCTCGTCGTCCTCGTCCGCTCGATACCGCAACTCGGCGCGGCGTTGCGCTGTGGCGTCGAGACAATCTACTGCGAGTTCGAAGACCTGAAGAAGTATCGCGACGCCGTCCAGACCTTCCGCGCTGCGCACACCGCGCTGCAAACGACGCATTCCGAAATCTTCGTCGCTCCGCCGCGCATCACGAAGCCGGGCGATGACTGGATTCTCAAACAAGTCCGCGCCTGCGATGCCGACGGCTATCTGGTCCGCAACTACGATCACCTGAAGTTCTTTGCCGGCTGCCGTCGTGTCGGCGATTTCTCGCTCAACGTCGCCAACGCGATCACGGCTGACTATTTCCTCAACCGTTTCGGTCTGGAGCGCGTCACCGCCTCCTACGACTTGAACGTCGCGCAACTGGAATCGCTGCTGCGCTCCGCGCCGCCCGCGTGGTTCGAGATCGTCATCCACCAGCACATGCCGATGTTTCACATGGAGCACTGTGTCTTCTGCGCGTTCCTCACCAATGGCACCGACTTCACCAACTGCGGCCGGCCGTGCGACCATCACGAGGTGCGGCTACGTGACCGCGTCGGCGCCGAGCATCTGCTGAAGGCCGACGCCGGTTGTCGCAACACAGTGTTCAACGCGCTGGCGCAAACCGGAGCCGAGCACGTCGCGCGGCTGATGGCGCTCGGCGCGCGCCGGTTCCGCATCGAATTCCTGGACGAACCGCCCGAGCAGGTCGCGCAGACGATCGAGAAATACCGGCAATTGCTCGCCGGCAAAATCTCCGGCGCGCAGCTCTGGCGGGAGTTGAAGCTGCTGAACCAACTCGGCGTCACGCGTGGGCCGATGGGATGAGCGCGGCAAGCGCTTCGCCACTGCTTGACCTTCCGGCTCGAAACACTTTAATTGCCAGTCATGCTATCGCCGATTGCTACTGTTCGCCACGTGTTGCTTGCTGCGCTGCTCCTTGCGCCGCTGGCATCGCTGTGGGCGGCGCCACCGGCGCATCCGACTGTTCGCGAGACGACTCTGCCGAACGGGCTGAAAGTCATCACCAAGGAAATCCACGCGACGCCGGTCATCAGTGTTTGGACCTACTACCGCGTCGGCTCGCGCAACGAGCGGCCCGGCATTACCGGACGCTCAAGCGCGGCGACATTGACCGGCTCACGGCGCTGGCCGGCGGCAAGAACAACGCCTTCACCGACACCGACTACACCGCCTACTACTTTGCGCTGCCTTCCGATGCCGCGGCGCCCGAAGGGAAGTCCGGCCTCGACACCGTCCTGCGCATCGAGGCCGACCGGATTCACAACTGCGCAATGGACCCGCAGGAACTGGCGCACGAGAAGCAGGTGGTGTTGTCGGAACTGGACGGCGGCGCGAACAACCCGCTCAACCGCCTCGACGAAGCAACGCGCGCCGCCGCCTATGTGGTTCATCCGTATCACTGGCCGGTCATCGGCTGGAAATGCGACGTGCAGGCGATCACCCGCAGCGACGTGCTTGGTTACTACCGGACTTACTACCAGCCCAACAACGCCATCCTCATCCTCGCCGGCGATTTCGACACCGTAAAGGTGCTCGACCGGGTGCGCGAGCATTTCGGCTCGATCCCGCGCGGCTCGGAGCCGCCGAAGGTCACCGGCGTCGAGCCGGAACAGGAGGGCGAGCGTCGCGTCGCGGTGAAAGGCGAAGGCCGCGCGGTTTACTTCGAGGGGATGTATCACATTCCCGGAACGTCGCACCCGGACATGTTTGCGCTCGGCGTGCTCGACTCGCTGCTGACGGTCGGCAAGAGTTCGCGACTCTACCGAGCGCTGGTGGACACCGGTCTGGCTACCGACGTGAGCTCGCTGTTCAGCCAGCAGCGCGATCCCGGTTGGGAAACGATTTTTGCCACCTGCTCCGAAACCGCCGACCGCAGGAAGTTCGAGCGCGCGCTCGATGCCGCCATTGCCGACGTGCAGGAGAAACTCATCAGCCCGGCCGAACTGGCAAAGACAAAACGCCAGACGATCACGCAGACCGTCTTTGCGATGGATGGCATCAGCGATCAAGGCGCGTTGCTAGGCTCCTACGAGATCGTCAACCACTGGAACTATCTGCTCACGCTGAATCAACGCACCGAGCGCGTTACCGCCGAAGACGTGCGCGCCGTCGCGCGGAAATACCTGGCCGCCTCCAATCGCACCATCGCGTGGTTTGTGCCGACGAAGATCTCCAAGGAACTCCCCGCACCGACCCGCCCCAAACCCGGCCCGATCCAGCGGAGGATCGGCGGCGGAGTGATGGGGCGTTGGGGTGATGGAGTATTGTGGAAGAGGCTGTCACCGCGTCACCGCACCACTTCTTCGCTTCCTCTTCCGCTCGCTGCCCTCGCGCCGCGCGTCACGCGCACCGTGCTGCCGAACGGCATGGTGTTGCTGCTTCAGGAAAATCACGCAAACCCCACCGCGGCCATCGCCGTCAACGTGGACGCCGGCGCGGCGTTTGATCCGACGAAACGGCCTGGTCTCGCCGTGCTCACCGCCGCCATGCTCAACCGCGGAACCGTGACGCGCTCCGCAGCGAAGTTTCACGAGGAACTCGACACACTCGGCGCGGAGCTGACCTTCAATGCCACCATGGACGGCGCGAGCGTCAACGGCCGTTCGCTTAGTCAGGACTTGCCGAAGCTGCTGGAGTTGGTCCGCGACGCGCTTCGGCGGCCGGCGTTTTCTCCCGCCGAATTGTCGCGGCTACGCACCGAACAAATCACCGCGTTCAAAGAGGACGCTGACAGTCCCTATATCCTCTCCTTGCAGGAACTGCGCGAGGCGCTCTATCCCCAAAACCATCCGGAGTGGCACTACCTGCGCGGCGGTGAGGCGGACATCAAGGCCGTCACGCGCTCCGACTTGCTGGCGTTTTACCGCCAGCACTACCGGCCCGACGCCACCACGCTCGCCATCGTCGGCGATTTCGACGCCGGACAGGTTGCCGCTCAGGTCCAGTCGCTCTTCGGTTCTTGGCAGGCCGTCGGTCCGCGGCCGAAACTTGAACTGCCGCCGATCCCTGCGCTCAGCCGCGAGGCCACCGAAAAGCCGAAGCGTCTGCCGATTTCCGACAAGGCCGAAGCCATCGTGTTGATGGGCGCGCGCGGCGTGGACGTTCACGCGCCGGATTATTTCGCCGCGATCACCGCCAACCACATCTTCGGCGGCGGCGAACTGCTCAACAGCCGGCTGCTCGCTTCGCTTCGCGAAAAGCAGGGCCTCACCTACAGCGTTTCGAGCGAGTTCCGCGGCAGCCGCGGCGAACGGCCTTGGACGCTTGCCATGCAGAACGACCCCAAGGACGTGAACACCGCCATCCGCGGCGTTCGTGCCGAACTGGAGCGGATGCGCTCCGCCCCGCCGACCGACGACGAACTCGACCAGGCCCGCGCCACGCTTGTCGGTGGCATGTTACTGGGGATGGAAACCAACGCCGGCATCGCCGACACGCTTTGTGATCTCGAACTCTACGACCTCGGTCAGGATTGGATTGCGCGCGCCGTTGGCGCCATCTGGAAAGTCACCCCCGCCGACGTGCTCGCCGCCGCACGCAAATATCTGCCCGCGCCCGACAAGCTCATCACCGTCATTGCATCGCCACAATGAGAAGGAGATGGCAGATGGGAGTTGGAAGTTGAAAGATAGGAGATAGGAATGAAGTTTGAACGTTCACACCGTTGGCTGCTCGCTTTCCTCCTCCTAACTCCCAACTCCCAACTCCCATCTGCTGTCGCGCTCACCGACGACACGCCGCAGTGGGGCTTGCTCGACCAGTTCCAGCGCACGATGACGCAAGCGGAGTTTCAATCGCGCCTCGACCGCGTGTTTTCGCCTGGCGGCGCCTTTCAGAAGTTCCTCGTTTACGACGGCGACAGCGTTTCCATCTTCGACGACGAGCAACGCCAGCAACGGCTTTATCGCCTCCAGTTTGCAGCCGACACGCCCCGCGTGGTGAAACGGACTTTCAAGACACTGGAAGATCTGCCGGCGTTGAAGAACCCGCCGGACCAGCCGTTGCGCGGGCTGCGCCTCGCGCTCGACCCCGGCCACATCGGCGGCGAGTTCGCACGGATGGAGGAACGGCTTTTCAAGCTGAACGGCGGCCCGGCCGAACAGGAGGCTGTGCAGAATCTCATCGTCGCGCGCCTGCTCGCGCCGCAACTCCAGCGGGCCGGCGCGACCGTGCTGTTCACCAAGAACGATTTCAAGCCGGTCACCGACGCCAGCCCGGAGCAGTTCCGCGAACTGGCCACCAAATACGTTCGCGAGAACGTCGCGCCGCGCCCCGACGTGCGCGCGATGAGCGAGTTGGCGCGCGAGGCGCTCTTGCTCGACACGCTCCGCAAGCGGATGGAACTGGAGTTCTACCGCAACGCCGAAATCCGTGCCCGTGCCGCGCTCGTCAACGACCGGCTCCGGCCCGATCTGACGCTTTGCATCCACTTCAACGCCATCGGTGATACCGACCGGCCCGCGCCCGACAACCGGTTGTTGCTGATCATCCACGGCGGTTACTCGCCCGGCAGCGTGGAGACGCCGCAGTGGAAGTTCGAGATGCTCTGGAAGCTGCTGGAGAACTCACACCCGACCGAACTCGCCGCCGCCGCCGCCATCAGCCGCGCCATGGCCGCCGACCTGAAACTGCCGCCGGAGCGCTCCAAGCAGGACCCGAACTACGCCACCGTGAGCGACAATCCCTATATCTATGCCCGCAACCTGATCGCGAACCGGCTCTACCACGGCCCCGTCATCTACTTGGAGCCGTATTACCAAAACAACCCCACGACCTACGCCCGCTTGCTGGCCGGCGACTACGACGGCGAGCGCGAGTTCGGCGGCCAACGCCTCCGTTCCATCTTCCGTGAATACGCCGACGGCGTCGCGCGCGGCGTCATCGAGTTCTATCGGCAGCACACCATGGCAACGCCCGCGGGACGCTGAGCGACGGGTTAGAGGTTTCGGTTTGGCCGGCTCCAGCGGATGCGCGCCAGCAACGTGTCGCCGCGCCAGTCGTCGCGGCTGCGTTCCTCGCCGACCGTCACCCACGATTCGTTTGGCGTTACGTTGATCGGGTGAAAGTTTCCCATCGCCGCCACGTGCTCCGGCGCGTTGGCCGGGTCGCCGATCATCGGCAACACCACGCGCTCCGTTGCGCGCACCAAGCGCAGACTCTTTGTGTCCACCACCGCCATGAAGATCGGCGCGCGATAGCGGATGACCTTCGCGTTCTCGGCTGTCTTGCGCGTATAGACCAGATGCAGCCGCTCGCTGTGTTCCAGCCAATGCTGCTGCGTCGTTGACATCGTCAGCACCTCGCCGTCGTCGAACGTCCACGGTTTTGTTTCCGCCCAGCGCAGGCCGTCGTCCGAGACAGTCACATAGCCGTGGCCGTCCTCGGCGCGAATCGTCAGGAAAAACCGCCCGCCCCAGCGCGTCAGGCTCGGCTCCAGCAGACCGCGGCCCGCCGTGTTGCGAAGCTCGCTGCCCGTCTCCTTGATCGCCAGCGTGTGGCCGTCGAACGAACACCGCGCCGTCGTCACGCCGCGGTCCTTGCGGCCCTTCGGCCCGAACGACAGCGCCAGCAGCACGTCGCCGTTTTCCAGCACGAGTCGCTGACCGCAGTTCGACGTGTAGATGGCCGTCGCGCGCGCGTCGTTCCACACCAGCTTCATCCGCTCCGACCAACCGCCGTCAGCCGAGCGCACGACATAAACCGGCCAGCGGTCCTCGGCGGGCTTCGTCAGTTTGTTGTTGAGGTAATAGACGTTGTGCCCCATCGCCAGCACCGTGCCCGTCGGCGGATGGAACTGCGGCACCACATCGCACACGCCCTCTTCAAATCCGCCGCCGATGTCGCGCCGAGCTAGCGCTGCGATTGGCGCGGGCTTTGCCCACGTGCAGCCGAGGTCGTTGCTCTGCGTCCAGTGGACCTGCCCGAAGTTGTCGCTGCCGGTGATTGGTTGCAGCGTCATCAGAACCGTGGGCTTTGGCTTCGGCACGACACAGCCGCGCGGGTGAAACCAACTCGTGCCGCCATCGCGCCCCTTCCAGATGGTCCGCCGCTCGATGCTGGCGACAAGGTCGGGCGCGGTTCCGGCACGAGCCAGGGATGTGACGGCAGCGGTGGTGGTGGCGATGAATTGTCGGCGCGAGATGGGCGAGGTCATGGGGCGAATTGTTAGCTGGGCGGCCAGCTGCTAGCAAGACGCTTGCGCAAGCGCGACGGCTTCCGCTACCGTCCCTGCCGTCGTGAAAAACAGCAATAAACCATTGAGGCCGGCGACGCTCTGCGTCCACGCCGGCGCTTATCGCGATAAAGCAATGGGCGCCGTCGCGACGCCCATCTTCACCGCGTCCTCCTACGCCTGTCCCAATCCGACGAACGAGAACATCTACCAGCGTTACTTCAACACGCCCAACCAGCGCGTTGTGGCCGCCAAGCTCGCCGCGCTGGAGCAGGGCGAGGACGCGCTGGTCTTCGGCAGCGGCATGGCGGCCATTACCACCGTGTTGTTCGCGCTGCTGAAGCCCGGCGACCATGCGGTCTTCCAGGAAGACCTCTACGGCGGCACTTACCACTTCGTCGCGGCGGAACTGACCCGGTTCGGCATCGAGGTGTCCTTCGCCCGCAACCAAGCCGACTTCGCGGCGCAGCTTCGGCCGAACACGAAGCTCATTTACATCGAATCGCCGTCGAACCCGCTGTTGCGCGTCGTGGACCTCGCCGCCGTCGCCGCGCTCGCCAAACCGCGCGGGTTGCTGACGGTCATTGACAACACCTTCGCTTCGCCCATCAACCAGACGCCGCTCGCGCTCGGCATCAACATCGTTGTCCACAGCGCCACCAAGTATCTCAACGGCCACAGCGATCTCAACGCCGGCGCGGTCATCGCCTCGCGCGAGATCATCGCCCGCATCCGCCCTTGCGCCGTCAACCACGGCGGCATGCTCGACGCCCACGCTTGCTACATGCTCGAACGCGGTCTCAAGACGCTCGCCCTCCGCGTCGAACGACAGAACGAAAACGCCGGCAAACTCGCGCAGTGGCTCCAGCGGCATCCCGCGGTTACTCGCGTCAACTATCCCGGCCTGTCGGACCATCCCGATCACGCCATCGCCGCGCGTCAGATGCGCGGCTTCGGCGGCATGTTGTCGTTCGAGCTGCGCGACGCAGCGCAGGCGAGCGCGGTGCTGGGCCGCTTCAAACTCGCCACCGCCGCACTGAGCCTCGGTGGCGTTGAGACACTCGTGACCATTCCGGCGAAGACTTCGCACGTCAAGCTGGCCGCCGCGGAGCGCGCCGCCGTCGGCATCAGCGACGCGTTGCTGCGCGTCTCCGTCGGCATCGAGGACGCGGACGATATCATTGCCGACTTCGAGCAATCTCTCGCTGCAAGGTAATGCCGTGAAGATCATCGTTGACGAAAACATCCCGTTTGGCCGCGAGGCGTTTGGCCGGTTGGGCGACGTTGTGACCATGCATGGCCGCAAGATGAACGCCGCTGCTGTGCGCGACGCCGACTTGCTCATTATCCGCTCAATCACAAAGGTGAATCGCGATTTGCTGGAAGGCAGCCGTGTTCGCTTCGTCGGCACCTGCACCATCGGCACCGACCACGTGAATGAGGCGTATCTACGTGAGCGCGGCATCACCTTCGCCAGCGCACCCGGCTGCAACGCCAACTCCGTCGCCGAATACGTCGTCTGCTCGCTGCTGGTGCTCGCCAAACGCGGCGGCTACCGGCTCGAAGGCAAGTCCATCGGTGTCGTCGGTGTCGGCAACGTCGGAAGCAAGGTTGTCGTGAAGTGCGAGGCGATCGGCATGAGGGTGCTTCAGAATGATCCGCCGCTGGCGCGGCTCTTCCCGTGCGAGAAACGTTTCCTGCCGTTGGAGGCGCTGATGGACAGCGACTTCATTACGCTTCACGTTCCGCTGACGAAGACTGGCGAGGATAAGACGTGGCACATGGCCGACGCGGCGTTCTTGAAGCGGATGAAGCCCGGCGCAGTCCTGCTGAACACCTGCCGCGGTGCGGTGCTGGACAGTGCCGCAGCTCTTAGGTGGATCGCGACCTCTGGGCGCGATGGCAATTGTGCAGCGGCAGAATCGCGCCCGGAGGTCGCGATCCACCCAGCCTCTCTCGTCCTCGATGTCTGGGAAGGCGAACCCGACATCGCCGCCGACCTCGTCGCTGTCTCCGCCCTCGGCACGCCGCACATCGCTGGTTATTCCTACGATGGCAAGGTCAGCGGCACGACGATGGTTTACCAAGCCGCGTGCGAGTTCCTGCGTAGCCCGCCACTCCGTGGCGGGACAAATCACAATCCCGCCACGGAGTGGCGGGCTACGAACCTCATGCCCCCCTCGCCCCACGCCTCGCTGACAGTCGACGCCACCGGCCGTTCCGACGAGGACGCGCTTCGCGAGGCGGCGCTGACGGTCTATGACATCAAAGCAGACGACCGGCGGCTGCGGGCGATTGCAGACTTGCCAGCAAACGAGCGGGGTGCATACTTTGACAGATTGCGGAAAGAGTATCCGCAGCGCCGCGAGTTCCAGAACTCAACCATTACACTTCGCGGCGGCAGTGTAACCGTCCGCCAGAAACTGGCGGGCATCGGATTCAAACTTAAGGATTAAACTATGAGCGAACCACAAGCAGACATCGCATTGATCGGCTTGGCCGTCATGGGCCAGAACTTGATTTTGAACATGAACGACCACGGCTTCACCGTCGTGGCCTTTAACCGCACCGTCTCGAAGGTGGACGATTTCATCGCCAACGAGGCCAAGGGCACCAAGATCCTCGGCGCGCACTCGCTCCAGGAAATGGCTGGGCTGCTCAAGCGCCCGCGCCGCGTGATGCTCATGGTCAAGGCCGGCAAAGCCGTGGACGAGTTCATCGAGTCGCTCATTCCCGTGCTGGAACCCGGCGACATCATCATTGACGGCGGCAACTCCCTCTTCGAGGACACCATCCGCCGCACCAAATACGTCGAGTCGAAGGGCCTCCTCTACATCGGCACCGGCGTCAGCGGTGGCGAAGAAGGCGCGCGTCGCGGCCCCTCCATCATGCCCGGCGGCTCGCCCGCCGCGTGGCCGCACGTGAAGCCGATCTTCCAAGCTATTTCCGCCAAAGTCGGCGACGGCTCGCCGTGCTGCGACTGGGTCGGCGAAGGCGGCGCGGGCCATTACGTGAAGATGGTCCACAACGGCATCGAATACGGCGACATGCAGCTCATCTGCGAAGCCTACCACCTCATGAAGGACGGCCTCGGCATGACCGCCGGCGAGATGCACGAAGTCTTCAAGCAGTGGAACGAGGGCGAACTCGGTTCCTACCTCATCGAGATCACCCGCGACATCCTCGGCAAGAAAGACGACGACGGCTCGGCGCTCGTGGACAAGATTCTCGACACCGCCGGCCAGAAAGGCACCGGCAAGTGGACCGTGAAAAGCTCCGCCGACCTCGGCGTGCCCACCTCGCTCATCACCGAGGCGGTTTTTGCCCGTTGCGTCTCAGCGATGAAAGACGAGCGTGTGAAGGCCGCGAAAGCCTTCAAGCCGATCAACGCGAAGTTCGCCGGCGACCGCGCGGAGTGGATCGAAGCCATCCGCAAGG
Source organism: Verrucomicrobiota bacterium (assembly GCA_026397915.1). Classification (GTDB taxonomy): domain Bacteria; phylum Verrucomicrobiota; class Verrucomicrobiia; order CAIQCK01; family CAIQCK01; genus CAIQCK01. Next base: position 15,191 of record JAPLTX010000025.1, on the reverse strand, counting down.
CCCTCTACGCCTCCAAGATGGTCAGCTACGCCCAAGGCTACATGCTGATGCGCGAGGCGGCCAAGGAGCACAAGTGGAACCTCAACAACGGCGGCATCGCCCTCATGTGGCGCGGCGGATGCATCATCCGCAGCGTCTTCCTCGGCGACATCAAGAACGCGTTCGACAAGAACCCGAAGCTGACGAACCTGCTGCTCGATCCGTTCTTCAAGAAGGCCATCAAGGGCTGCGCGCGCAGTTGGCGCAAGGTCATCGCCACGGCGGTCAAGAAGGGCATCCCGGTGCCGGCGTTCAGCACCGCGCTGGCGTTCTTCGACGGCTTCCGCAGCGAGCGCCTGCCCGCGAACCTGCTCCAGGCCCAGCGCGACTACTTCGGCGCGCACACCTACGAGCGCGTGGACAAGCCGCGCGGCGAGTTCTTCCACACCAACTGGACCGGCACCGGCGGCCGCGTGGCCAGCAGCACCTATACGGTATAAAGACGTTTCGTCTCAAAGAAGGCCGGACGTGGCAACGCGTCCGGCCTTCTTCTTTGGCGGTGAAAGAGCTTGTTTCCGCGTTGCCGGCTGGTATTCATCTGCTCAGCCATGGGCACGGAAGTGAAGAAACCTCGCCGTTTTGACATTGCGCTCTCTTTTCCGGGCGAACATCGGGAGTTCGTCAGCAAAGTGGCTGCAGTCTTGGCGAAAGCTTCCAGCAAGGAACGGATTCTCTACGACAAGTTCCACGAGGCCGAATTCGCTCGCCCCGATCTGGACACCTATCTGCCCAATCTCTACCGCACGAAATCCGAACTCATCGTGCTGTTCCTCTGTGCGGACTACGCCAAGAAGCGATGGTGCAAACTGGAATGGCGTTTCATCCGCCAGTTAATCGCCACGGCTGAACAGCACCGCATCATGTTCCTGAGCTTCGACGGCATAGGCGCAGTGCCGGAACTCGGCATTCTGGACGGCGATGGTTACGTTCCTATCGGAAGTCGTTCCGCCGAGGAAATCGCTGCTTTGATCGCGGATCGGCTTCGGATCAACAAGTCTCGACTTTCCTCCTCGAAGAAGAAGCGAGGCACAAAGATGCTTCCCAGACCCAAGCCTCAACCGGATGACTCCCGTCCGCCACTTCTCATTCTCCACACTGCGGAGACCGCCGACTTCGCCGAAGTCCTTTCTGACCAACTCGGTGGATTAACGCCGCAACTCCGTCTTGTTCCATGGCTGGCAGGAACTGAACCGCTAACCGATGAACGTCGAACCGAGCTGGTTGGCCTCATCAACAGTGCGCCTGTAGCTGCTTGCCTATTGGCGCCGGACTACTTCAAGACAATCCTTCATCAGGACTTGAACATCCCCGATTTGCTTTCATGTCGTCACGATGGTCCAAACCGCCCCTTGCTTTTGCTCCCTGTCATCGTGCGCACCATGGCCTTGAACCACGTCCGGTGGACGAAAGGTCTCCGCTGCTTCCCATCGGATCTGAAGCCGATTCGCTCCAAGAGCAATGATGAGTGCGACGCGATCTTTGCCGAATTAGCGGAACACATTAGTCAGAAACTACAGAACGAAGCTTTTCGTCTTGCCCCGCCTCCACCGTCTTGGCCTGCTTTACCGGCAGACCGAATTCGCATTGAGCGTCTTCCCCGGACGGCTGAAGGACCGCTGGGGCGCGGTGAGGATCTCGATTTCTTGGACTCCACTTGGGATGAAGGCCAGTGCAACGTTCTTGCCTTGGTTGCGGGAGGTGGCGTCGGAAAAACAGCCCTAATCAACCAGTGGGTTGAAGAACTGAGCAAGGAAAACTTCCGGGGGGCGAAACGAGTTTTCGCATGGTCTTTTTACAGTCAAGGAACCGGTGAGCGCGTGACTTCTTCAGACCTATTCATGGACGAGGCATTGCGTTGGTTTGGCGATGTCGAGGTCGCCAACAACAGTAACTTGGCTCCCGTCGAGAAAGGACATCACCTTGCGGTGGCAATTCGCAAAGAGAAAACATTGCTGCTCCTCGATGGTATGGAACCATTACAGGGATCACTTGGGTTCGAGAAAGGCGAAATTGCAGACGCCGGACTCCAAGCCGCGCTTAGGGACCTCGCGAAAGAGAATTCCGGCTTGGTTATCATCACTACTCGCGAGCGCATCGAGGGATTGGACGTCGCCGGCCTGCAGCAGAAGAATCTCGACCAAATCTCCCGCGAAGCGGTCCGCGCCCTCTTCCGCCGAGCTGAGATTCGGGGAACGGATGAAGAGTATGACCGTGTTGGCGGGGAATTTGGATTCCAAGCTCTCGCCATTCAGTTGTTGACCCCTTATTTGCGCGAGTGCCCCGGCCGCAAAGTCACATTTGCCTTGGAAGTTCCAGACCTCAAGAACATCTCCGATGAGGATGGCCGGCATCCGCGCCGGGTGATGGAGTTCCAAGCCCAACGGCTGGCGGGATCGCCGGAACTTGATCTCCTTCAGCTTCTCGGACTGTTTGACCGGATCGCCACCTCGAAGGAGATCAACGCGCTGAGGACTGAGAAGACGGTCGAAGGCCTGAACGATCATCTGCGCTGGCAGACGGAGAAGCAGTGGGAGCAAACGGTCACGCACCTACGTGCCCTGAACCTGCTGTCGCCACCGAGTCATCACGACTACGACGTCACGGGGCGAATCATTGTGGTGAAGGACTTGCGGCGGGTGGGCGCGTTGGATGCCCACCCGCACATTCGCAAGCATTTTGGTGAACGCCTGCGGCTACGAAATGAAGCCCTTTGGAAAGAGGGGCACCGGATTCTCTACAGGTTTCTGGCGGGCGCCACGGAGCAATTTCCAGCCACCATTCAGGATTTGGCGCCGCTCTACCAAGCCATCGCCCATGGCTGCCAAGCGGGATTATACCAAGAGGTTTGCGAAAATGTTTATTTTGCTCGTGTCAACCGAGGCACCGAACTTTATAGCCTTCGCAAACTTTGTGCTTTCGGTTCGGACTTGGGCTCCATCGCCGCCTTCTTTAAGCAGCCATGGAGGCGCATGTTTCCTGGCCTCACAAATTATTGGCAAGCTTGGCTGTTGATCGAAGTCGCCGTTTGTCTTCGCGCATTGGGCCGACTCAGCGAGGCTCTCGAACCAATGCAAGAGGGCTCGGATCTCTTAGAAAAGGAAGAGGACTGGCCAGACGTGGCCGCGAGTGTCAGCAACCTGAGCGAACTAGAGCTGACGTTGGGTATGTTGGAAGAATCCGTCCTCAACGGTGTCGGCGTGGCCGGCGCAATGCACGACGCTGAACAATCCATGGCGTTCGCTGACCGCAGCGACAATAGGTTTATGCAGATCTATACACGCACGACCTACGCCGACGCCCTACACAAAGCAGGCCGTTGCGATGAGGCGCTGGCGCGGTTTCGCGAGGCGGAGGCAATGCAAGCTAAGCACGATACAAGATTCCTGCTGCTCTACTCGATTTCAGGTTTTAGGTATTGCGACCTACTCCTCGCCACCTCCGAGCGCGCGGCGTGGCGAGAAACTCAGAAGTTAGAAGCCAAGGTTCGGAAGTCAGAGTTGATTGAGGAATGTTGCGCCGCCGAGCGGCGGGCAGAGCAGGCGGCCAAGTCCGCAGAGAAGGAACGTGAACTCGTGTCCCTCGCCTTAGACCACCTCACGTTGGGCCGCGCCGCGCTCTACCGGGCGATTCTTGAGAACTCTGACCTCTCGCATATTGACGCGGCCGTGGATGACCTCCGCCGCGCGGCCTCGCAGGACCACATTCCTAGCGGTCTCCTCACCCGCGCTTGGCTGCGGTTTCTCACTGGCGCGCGCACCGGCCCCGAGAGCGCGCAGGCCGACCTCGACGAAGCCTTGGAAATCGCCGAGCGCGGCCCCATGCGGCTCCACATGGCTGACATCCACTTGAGCCGTGCACGGCTCTTCGGAAGGCTGAAGGCTGAAGGCGAAATGCTGAAGTATCCGTGGAACCAAAATCCCGACGGCACTCCGCGCGGCCCGGCAGACGATCTCGCCGCCGCTGAGAAACTTATCAAGGAGTGCGGCTACCATCGCCGCGACGAAGAACTGGCCGACGCCAAGAAGGCGATTCTGGGCGGAAGTTAGGAATTAAGAGTGAAAAGTTAAAAGTTGGGGAGCGAGACGGAGGGACGGAACCCGAAAAAGCCGGTGTTTTTCTTCCCAAGAAAACCGCGTTTTCCTGTGGAAAATAGAAAATTCTCCCCCAGTTCCGATGCGGCGAATGGGTCAACGATTATCGGCGGGTGTGTTTCCGTTCCGGCAAGACACTTGCCGATTGTCGGCGAGTGTGTCTCCGCCACGACAACAGGGTCGCCGATTGTCGGCAGGCGGGTTTCCGTTCCGGCGATGGGGTCGCCGATTATCGGCGGGTGCTTGTCTGGCGTGGAGAAGCACTCACCGATTATCGGCGAGTGGGTGGACGATGCGGAAGGACAGTCGCCGATTGTCGGTGAGTGTGTGTCCGGGTCGGAGGGATGCCCGCCGATTGTCGTTGAGAGGTCTGCCGGACGAAAGCTGGCCGCGCCGATTCGCGGCTACCGATGCTCCAGAACATTCCCTGAGAATCGGAACTGGGTTCACTGCCGAGACGCAACGGACACCGGGAGGACGGCTTTCCTTCCAGCGGTTTCTGCATTGCTGTGGTGAATCTGGAACGAAGAAAAGGGGTGATGCGGATCTGAAATCGAAAACTCCGTCTCACTCCGCGTCTCGAAACCGATTCCTCTGAGAACCGAAGTTCGACAGACAGGAGTGTCTGTCCTACGGCGAACTTCACTCTGCGATCATCGGCGGCAGCGCGTTGAATATCTTATGAGGTAGCTGCGCGAACAGCAGTCCTTATCGCCGATGACCACCACCACCGTGGCCGCCACCACCGTAGCTGCCACCATGACCACCACCGTGGCCGCCGTAGCCGCCGTAAGAACGGCCGTAGTGACCGCCGTAGCCGCCGCTCCAACCGAAGCTGATGCTCGGCCAGCCGCTGTAACCATAGGAACCGTAGTAACCAGAGTAATACGGGCTGTAGCAGCCGTAGCCATAGGACGGGTAGCTGTAGTAGCCGGAGTAATACGGCGTGGAATAGCCGTAGTCGTAGGCTGGGTAACTGTAGCCGGAGTAAGGGGTGTAGTAGTAATAGCCTTGCGCACCCGCTTCGACGGCGCCGAGCGTCAGGAGGCCCAGCACCGCGCCCATCACCACCAATCTTGTCATTTTCATAAGGTCGTCCTCGCTTAAATTGCTGCATCTATGACGATGAGCAAGCCTGACTTCTTCACTTAGCAGAGACTTTTGTTTTCACCCGGGATGCTCAACGACAGAGGCACGGAGGTCATCAGACGAAACGGGATATCGCTGACGACGAAGCCGGCGCTGTTGCTGCCACCTGCGCGGCGGGGTTTATTCTGTGGTCATCGGCTGCAGCGCGATGGAAGCCTTGATCAGATAGCTGCACGTGCAAAGGTCCGTGGCGTCAGGCATGAGCACGAGGCCGCCAACAGGCACCACGTTGATCCAGCAGCCGGGGCGGATGCCGCCGAAGTTCCGCATACCGTGAGGCTGCGGTAGGTCCACATAGCCCAGTGTTGCCGAGCGGAAGACCATGAGATTGCACGACGCGGCGGGGATGCCGCAGCCGTAGGAGCGGGGGAAGGTGATGCCCATCGGCCTGCCGGTCAGCAGGTCCCATCCTTGAGATTGAAAGAGGACGGTTTGGCCGTGAATGATGGGGCGCGTTTTGTAGGTGGCCCTGATGTCCCAACGCCGCCGGCCCGTCGCGGTATCGAAGGCGGCCAGGCGTCCGCCCAGCTCCGACGCGAGCTTGAAGGCCGAGTTCTGGTAGCACATCAACAGCGTCTGATGTTCTTCGCTGAGCGCCAGCAGCGTGCCGTAAACATCCTCGTCCGATTGCCAAACGACCTTGCCGTTGGCCAGATCAAGCGCCACCAGCGTGCCGGCGGGATGCGTCGCGCCCTTGTCCGGGATGCCGCGTTTCTTTTCCTTCTTGCGGTCCCCGATGGCCTCGTCGCGGTCAATCACATACACGCGACCGCCGCCGATGGCGATGGCGTTGTGTCGAAGCGAATTTTGAGGTTGCCAACTCCACTTCAACTTGCCCGTGATCGCATCCATGGCGAACAGCAGCTTGGACTCCGTCCATTGATCCCGCATGTCGCCCGGGCGGAATCGGAACGTCACGAGGTGCGCGGTGTCCACCACGGTGCCGATGAGCGTGTCGCCGACGCAGGCAACCATACCCCATTCACCGGGATGGCTACTCTTCGATGTAGGCGCGGTGAAGGTGGCCAGCAGCCTGCCAGTGACGGGATCAAGCCGCAGGCATTTGTTTTCTGTTCGCACGAACAGGCCATGCTCGCCGATACAGAGGTTGCTGCCCGTCCCCGAAACGCCCATGAGGTGGTCGCCATCATAGACTTTGAGGATGTTCGGCAGCGGATACTCCCACAGCACGCGGCCGTTGTAAGCGTCCACGCACCGCAGCGCGTTGAGTCCTTCAATGAAGAGCAGCCCTTTGTAGAACAACGGGGCCGGACCGCGACCGTGACGGCTTGGCATCCGGAAGTTGAGGTCGTTGAACCAGGAAACGCCGAGCGGTCCTTTGACGAGCGTGTCGGTTGAGCAGCAGGTGTTCGCCGGATCGCAATACTGATGTGTCCACATGCCCGCGCCCGCCAAGTCGCCTCGCTCGGTCACCGTCATTGCGCCCGGCTTGCCGAAGCACGACTTACCACCATAAGGCCGCAGCACCCGGTTGATTTCCTTCGGCGGCACCGCATCGGCCCCACCGCTCACCGAGCGGCCCGACACGATCAAGTTGGCAAAGTAGCTCGGCCAGCGGTTCTGGCCAAGCTGGCCCTGATGAACAGTGACGCGAACGCCATACAGGCCCGCTGCGTCGAGCTTCCGGCGGGCGAGCGCGACCTTCTCCGGGTCCGCGTCAATCGCGCAGATGTGCAACCGCGTTTTCCTCGCCAGTGCCGCCGCGAGTCCCCCGTCGCCGCACGCCAGGTCGAGGCAGTAGCCTTCGGTCACGCCTGTCTTGCGAACGATCTCGTCGGCAGCGGCTTCGACCGCAGCAGACTCCGTGAAAATTAGTGGCGTCTCTTGGAGGGTTTTCGGCGACGTCGTCCTGCTGCCATCGAAGCAGTGGATCGTTCCTTGGTCGGTGCTGACGAAAAGCCGCCCATTTGCGACCGACAGGCCTAGCGGCTCGCCATCAACCGACTTCGTCAACAGCACCTTGCGCGACTTCATGTCGAGCACGCTGACTTTGTTCGTGCTGCCAACAATCACCTTGTCGCCCGCCACGATAAGCGCGGAAATTGGTTTGTGAGGACTCGGCGTTCGCCAAATCGGTTCGCTGAAGACGGTCAGCGTCGTCTTCTTCCCCATGGTGGCTGTGGCTTTCTTTTGCTGCCACAGGTTGGCCCGGTCAACCGCTGCGATCTCCTTCGCCGTCGCATAGACGATCGTCTCCGGTATGACCGCCATCACTGACGGCTCCGCGCCCGGACGGAATCCCTGCTTGCCCGTCTCCGTATCGAAGGCGTAGCCGGAGTTGAAGAAATGCGATTCGGTGGCTGCAATGCCTGCCCCGCCGGCCTTGCCGAACGTCTGGAGATGAAAGTAGAGCAGCTTGCCGGTGGCCCGGCTGAACGCCGCAGGCACCGCGCGGCCCGTCGGCACCAACAACTTCTCACCGGCTACAACCAGGTCGCCTTGCGCCGAGACGCCGCTATGAGCGTTGGCGGTCGGGTGCGGCTGCGGCATGAACATTCCGCCGGCCGTCTTGTTGCACCAGACGATCTTGCCCGTGAGCGCGTCCACCGCATAGATGAAAATCCCTTCCGACGGCCAAATGCCGGCGGCCCAATACACCACGCCGTCCGCGATCACCGGTCCGCCGCGCGCGGGCCAGCGCGAGATCAGCCGCCCGTTGCCCAACACCATGCTGTCACCCGGCCCGCCGCGAAGCTTCCACAGCAACCGCCCGTCCTGCGTGCCCAGACAGTAGAGCCAGCCATCATCGCTGACGACAAACGCCCGATCGTGCCAGACCGCGGGTGCGAAACGCACCGGCCCGCCCGTCAGGAACGTCCAGCGTTCCTCGCCTGTGGCGGCGCTGAGGGCATGCACCTTGCCGTTGGCGGAACTGCTGAACAATAACGTGTCCCCGACAACGACGGTGTGGAAAGCCCGGTCAAACGGCATCCGCGTGTCGCGCCCCGGCCAAGCCGGCATTGGCGCATGACGCGGCTTGTAGCTCCAGCATGGCGCGAGGTTGCCGGGCAAATCCTCCGGCGTGTATCCGCTGCGCATGGCGTCGCCGCGATAAGTGGGCCAATCCGAGGCTATGCTGAGACCTGCGGCGGCTGCAAGGAGTGTGATCGCGACCGCCCAACTGAGGTTCCGTCGAGTTGAGGTTCTCATACGTTACCACAGAGAGTGTTTGCGCCAGCGGCAGAGGGCAATCAGAAAAACGAAGGCCGCAGCGGGCAATCAGTCGAGGAGCTTCACGTGGCTAACCAGATACCGGCCCTCCTTTTCCGGCGCGTCCATCGCCAGACGAAACGAGCGCTGCCGACCGGTTGGGTCCGCCAACTCGACGGCCAAGGTGTAATCGGCTGGTTTCAACTCTGGAGGAAGTTGCAGCGATTCGGTCAGGCTGTGTTTGCCGGGGAGCCAATCGCGCGGGTCGCTTTTCGCGTCGGCGCTGAAAACGGACCGGCCTTCGGCATCGAGCAGTGAGAAGCGGAGGGCGTAGCGATGGTGGAGTTTGCCCACGCCGACGTTGGCCCATTTCATCTGGAGCTGAAACAATGCGCTCCGTTTTACGCTCTTCGGGTGAACAATCTCACGCAGAACAAAACGGGCGCCGGCGAGGCGGGCGAGTTTCTCGAGCTGGGGCATCGCTTCGGGCGGCACGCGGCCGACGTTGTCGTTGATGAGAGTGACGTGGTTGCTGAGCATAAAGTTCACCGCCGCGTCGAAGGACCATTTGCGGGATTGGAGGTAGTCATAATCGCCATACCACTCAAAGACGATGGGTGCGCGCTTCCAGGTGTCGGCCATGCCTTCCACGGCGGCGTATTTCTTGGAGCCGATCCAGGTTTTCTCGTGCCACGGTGAGCCGACGCCGTCGCGCCGAAAACCGGTGCCGTGCACCAGCGCATAAGCGAGCACCTCGGCGTCGTCGGACATGAAGACCAACGGTGTCTTGTGGAAGGCGCGCAGGTAGAGGTCCACGATCTGTTTGCGGACGGCGACGGGCGCGGGGTGCTTCGTGTGCCATTCGCCCCAGACGCCGTAGGAGCCGATGTCAAGGAACTCAATGGCCGGGTGGCCGTCGTAGCGCGCGCCAAGCGCCTTCAGGAACGCGCCGTGTTTTTCGAGGTAAAGCGGGTCGGCGTAGTCAGGCTCGATGCGCGGGATGCGTTTGCCGCCTTTGGTGGGATCGTCGCCGCCGACCAGATACTCATGGCCTTTGCAGCCGGCATCGAAGAGCCACTTCGGCGACGTGTAGTAGCCCGCGCTGTGCGCGCTGCACGTCATCACGCGAAAGGCGATGGCGGCGCCGCGCGGTTTCCATGCGGCGATGGCGTTGTCGAGCAGCTTCCAGTTGTATTGCCCCTCCGCAGGCTCGGCTTCGGCCCAGCCGAAACGGAGATAGACGACAGAGCAGGGAAACCGCGGCTCGCTCTTCGGACTGTGCTGCTGACTCATCCAGCCCTGGCCCGGATTGGCGAAGAGCGTGTCCACCTCGCGGAACTGGAGACGAAGCAGGTCGGCGTCGCCGTCGGCGAAGGCTGGTAAAGAAGCCAGCAGCATGGACAAGACACAGAACTGTGCAACGAGCTGCTTCAGCAAACTGATATGAAATGCTGATGGTCGTGCCATGATCAAGTCTTTGACGTCACAATGACAGTTTCGCGCAACGGCGGCGTGCGGTTTAGCGTTTCGTGCTTCGCATGGAGCTGACAAGCACCTTGCCCGTCTCGATCTCGATCAGGCGCTGCTTTTCCACGTCCGCGTCACGGAAGCGCGAGAACTCTAGCGTCAGCAGGTGGGTCGCCCCGAGCGTTTTGCCGATGGTGGCGCGAAACTTCTCCGACACCATGCCACTCTGGCCGAAGTTCAGTTCCTTCAATATCTGTTCGACCGCCTGCCGGTCCACGAGGGAGAATTCCTTCTCTCGCGACAGAGCCTTCAGGCAGCGGCTTTCCCACTTGCCAATCAGGTTCGATTTAATTCCCTTTGCCCATTGCTCCAAGGCGACGCGGTCGGTCAGCAAAGCGTTGATGATCTCGGCTCCCATGACAGCCAAACCAACCTTCTTCTCCTCGTAAAGAAGCCGGTAGAGGGCGTAGATCGGTTCCTCCATGTCGCTGAATCCCAACTCCACGTTCAGGTCCATCTGTTCGCCGTTGCGGATGATAGTCATTGGAACGCGTTCGCCGACGCTTCTGCCGCGAACGGCGTCCAGTAGGTCAATCCGCTTCTTGATCGGCAAGCCGCCAATCGCAACGACTATGTCGCCGATCTGAACGCCTGCCTTGTCGGCGCCGCGGCCTTTGGTAATGACGACGACCTCCATTTTGCCGTCGGGACGTTGCTGGGTGTTGAACCCAATCTGTCGTCGGCGCACGAAGCCTTCACGAAGCGGCGTAGCTCTGGCCAGTTCCGCCTGCGTCATCGTGGCCGGGTTTGGAGGCGGCGGCACAGGCTGCGGTTTTCTCGAGGGCGAAGCAGCCCATGATTCCCGCGCCCCGGTTGCGAGGATGGCCAACGCCAGCAGGATGATCGTCTTTCTCATCGTTGGTTTCCTTTTGCGCTACTACTCCGCGACTTGGAGGTTCGCGCCGATCTGCCGCATGAGGTCGGCGAACTTCGGGAAGGTGATGGCGGCGGCCTCGGCTGTGCGGATGACCGTCTGGCCGGGAATCGCGCTCGCGGCCACGGCCAGCGACATGACGATGCGATGATCGTCGTGGCCGTTCACCTCCGCGGCGACGAGTTTGCTTTGCTCGATGACGAGGCCGTCGGGCAGTTCGGTGACGCGCGCGCCGAGCTTGGTGAGTTCCTCGCGCATCACAGCGATGCGGTCGGTTTCCTTGATGCGCGCCTGCGGGACGTTGGCGAGTGTGGTCTTGCCTTCGGCGAAGCACGCGAGCGCGGCCATCATCGGCAGCGCGTCGGGTGTGGCGTTCATGTCAATGCGGCAGCCCTTGAGATTGCCGGGCCGGACGCGGACGCCGTCGGGCGTCACTTCTACGCGCGCGCCCATCGCCCGCAGGTAGTCAAGCACGGCCTTGTCGCCTTGGGAATCGTTGAGGTCGAGTCCCTGCACCGTCACGTCATTGTCGCCGATGGCGCCGGCGCACAGGAAAAACGTCGCCGATGAGAAGTCCGCGGGAATCCGCCGCGTGAATGGTTTGTAGCTCTGCCGGCCTGGCACGCGGAATTCGCGCCAGCCGTCGCGCTCCAGCTTGATGCCAAGCCGCGCCAGCCAGTCGAGCGTGATTTCCGCGTAGGGGATCTCGTGCAGCAGCGGCACGCGAATGATGCTGTCGCCGTCGGCGAGCGGCGCGTTGATGAGGATACTGGTGAGGTATTGGCTCGTCTTGCACTCGATGGAGGTCGTGCCGCCGCGCAACCGGCCGCGGACGACGATGGGCGGGCAACCGTTGCCGCGCGTCGCCTCGGCCCAGCCGCCGAGGTCGTTGATGGCGGTGATGACGGGGCCTGCGGGACGGCGGCGAATCTGGTGATCGCCAGTGAAGACCACCATGCCCTTGCGCAACAACGCGGCCGTGGCGAGGGCGATGTTCACGGTGGTGCCGGAGTTGCCGACATCCACCACGTTTTCCGGCACGCGCAGTTCGCCGCCGGTGCCTTGGACGATCCAGACATCGGGCTGGCAGTCGAACTTTGCGCCGAGCGCAGCAAACGTTGCCATCGCGGAACGCGCGTCGCCGGATTCCAGCGGCGCTTCGATGCGGCTCTCGCCTACGGCGAGACTGGCGATCGCCACCGCGCGGATGGTGTGGGATTTGGAACCGGGAATCGGAACAGCGCCATGCAACCGGGCCTTGGAGCAGATGAAGTTCATGGCGGGCAGGCTATCACGGGTCGCATTCGAGGTCAAAGACCGGAAACCAGCGCGCGGCCAGCCTACGTCACGCGTAGCCAGAGCCGGCGCGAGCGCGGGCCGTCGAATTCACAGAAGTAAACCGCCTGCCACGCGCCGAGCGCCAAGTCGCCGTTGCGGATGAAAACCTGCGCGGAGCTGCCAACCAACGACGCCTTCACGTGCGCCGCGGTATTGCCTTCGGCGTGGCGGTAATCGCGCGATTGCCAGGGCACGGCGCTCTCCAGCGCGAGCAGAAGGTCGTGGACCACGTCGGGGTCGGCGTTCTCCTGAATCGTGATGCCGGCGGTGGTGTGCGGAACAAACAACGTTACAACACCGTCGTGGACGCCGGCCGCGCGCACCTCGCGGCGGACCAGTTTGGTCACATCCACCAGCTCAGCGCGCGCGTGAGTGCCGACAGAAATCTCCTTCATCGGCCGTGAACTTTAGTGGAGTGTTCCTCAATTAACTACACATTTCCTCGACGCTTTGGCTGGGTGCAGCCGGCTTGAATTTGCTCCAATCGGCGTAAGCAACGAGCAACCTTTTCCAAGATTCTCCCGACACTTGCCGTCCGCACGAAGGGCGCGCGGTTGACGCTCCAAGCGGTCATGAAGAAGGAATGGGTGGGAGTTGGTGTCACTCCATGACACTCAGACACTGCGCAACGCGGTGCCGTCGCGAAACCGTCATTGCGCTTTTCGTCCGAGGAAGTGTTGGAAGAAGGCGTAGAGTTGAGCGTTGGATTCCTCGGTGGGCGCGTGCGCCGGGCGGTTGGTCATGCCGACGCGATGGCTGAAACCAAGAAATCTGTTCACGGCGATGGCGTGGCCGAGCGCGTCCCAGCGCGCGGGTTGATCTTCCGCACCGCCCGAAACGAAGAACGGACGCGGCGCAATCAGCGCGTGCAACTCGTGCAAGTCGCGGCCAGTCTCGATCATCTTCTTGTAGGCGCCAGTGCGCGGGTTGTCCGCTGTGATCAGACCGCGCGCCGGACGCGGATGGTCGGGGTCGAGGCCGAGATACCACGGTTCCCAGTAGTTCACGCTCGGCCGTTTCTCGTCGAACACGATGCCGGGATCGCTCACCGCGACGCAGGCGAACTTTTCCCACAGCGCGCCGGCAAATAACGACCACTTGCCGCCGTAGGAATGCCCCACCACGCCGATGCGCCGGGTGTCCACTTCGTGGCGGTTCGCAAGCGCGTGCCAGCAGTTGGCTGCGACGTAAGCGTGGAACGACAGCGGCTGACAGCGCGCGTTGCCGATGTTGGGCTTGTAGGCATCGCCGCCGGGCGTGCCGACGGAGAGTGTGACGAAACCGCGGCGGGTGAGTTGATAGGCGAAGTCGCGCAACGGATGCTTGCCAAGCCCAACGTTCGTCTCCGGCTCGTAATAAACGACGAGTGCGGCGGGGAATGGCCACTCGCCGTCCGGCACGAGCAGCCAGCCTTCGCCCGTCTGGCCCGGCGCGATGTCGAGGCGGACGCGGTGCTGCGTGAAGTTGTCGCGATGAGTGGTTGCGAGCGTCTCCACGTTCGGCCGCTCGATCAACGCCGGCCACGGTCCCATCAGATCGTGCCACTGTTTCAGGATTTCCGCGCGGCGGCGCGGCCAATCCGCGGCGCTCGCCATCGGCTGGCCGTCGCTGAACCGCAGCGGTGAACGGTAAGCTTTGGATGGAGTGGCGTATTCGGGCGGAGGTTGGAAAAACGGCGCGAGGATGGTCCACGCCGGCCCAGTTTCAGCGCCTGTGCCAACGTCGCACAGCTCGCAAGCGCAGGCGAGGTAGATGAGGAAGAGCTTGGTTCTCATTTCGAACTCCACCCGCGGCGAGCAGGCGGCTATTTCAAAACGACCTTCAGTTCCCGGATGAACCGCCGGTTCTCCGGCATCGTGCCAACGGTGACGCGAATCCACTCCGGCATGCGGTAGCCCGCCAGCGGTCGGACGATCACGCCGCGCCGTTGGAGCGCGTCGAAGACGGCACGACCGTCGCCGACGCGGACGCAAATGAAGTTGCCCACCGACGGGATAAACTCCAGCTTCATCTTCCGGAACTCGCCGATCAGGTAAGTCAGTCCCTGTTTGTTCAGCCGCCGCGTTCGCGTGATGTGTGCGCGGTCGGTGAGCGAGGCGAGCGCGCCGGCCTGGGCGATGGAGTTAACGTTAAACGGCTGGCGCACTTTGTTCAGCAGGCCGACCATCTGCCTGCTGGCGACGCCGTAACCGATGCGCAGCCCGGCGAGGCCGACGATCTTGGAGAACGTCCGCAGCACAATGATGTTCGGCGCGCGCTTGGCGGTGATGTAGCTGATCGTGTCGGGCGGGTTGTCCAGAAACTCGAAGTAGGCCTCGTCGAGCGCGATGATAGTGTGGTTTGGCACGCGGTCGAGGAATCGGCAGAATGCGGCGTTGTTCACGCACGTGCCGGTGGGGTTGTTCGGGTTGGCGACGAAGACGATCTTCGTGCGGCCGTTGCATGCCGCCAGCATCGCGTCGAGGTCATGCGTGTGGTCGCGGAACGGCACCTCCACGGCGCGGGCCTGGAACATCGCCGCACAGAGCTTGTAAACGACAAATGCGCGGTCGCCGCAGACGATCTCGTCGCCCGGCGCGACGAACGCGTGGAAGAGCATCTCGATAAGCTCGTTGGAGCCGTTGCCGAGAACGATGTTCTCCGCGCCGACGCCAAGATGTTTTGCCAGACCTTGCCGCAGGTAGAAGCCGCCGCCGTCCGGGTAAAGGTGGGCGGTGGCCAGCGCGCGGCGCATCGCCGCGACGGCTTTTGGCGATGGGCCGAGCGGGTTCTCGTTCGACGCGAGCTTGATAATGGACGCAGGGCGCAGCTTCAACTCCCGCGCGACTTCCTCGATGGGGCGGCCCGGTTCATAGGAAACCAAGCCTTCGATGTGCGGCAACGCGATGTTTCTGGGCATAAAACCTTCCGTTTCCAAAAGTGGCGGCGGAGTATAGCGGCGGCCCGGCGTCTGTCGAATGGTTTTTGCGACCAGGATTCCTGTCCGGCGGTTGCGGTCCGTT
>JAPLTX010000003.1 GCA_026397915.1 Verrucomicrobiota bacterium | reverse complement strand
GAGAAGCCCTTGTCCAAGACAGAGAAGCCCTTGTCCAAGACAGAGAAGCCCTTGTCCAAGACAGAGAAGCCCTTGTCCAAGACAGAGAAGCCCTTGTCCAAGACAGAGAAGCCCTTGTCCAAGACGGACAAGCCTTTGTCCAAGACAGAGAAGCCTTTGTCCAAGACAGAGAAGCCTTTGTCCAAGACAGAGAAGCCCTTGTCCAAGACAGAGAAGCCCTTGTCCAAGACAGAGAAGCCCTTGTCCAAGACAGACAAGCCCTTGTCCAAGACAGAGAAGCCCTTGTCCAAGACAGACAAGCCCTTCTCTGAAGCGGACAAGACCTTGTCCGAAACGAAGAAGCCCTTGTCCGTGGTGGGGAAGACCGCCTCCGGATCGCAGAAACTCGCCGGAGCGGCGACATCAGATTTCCAGCCGACCAAGGCCCTTGAAGTAATCCGGCAGTGAAGACGGCGCCGTGAGCGGTTGTCAGGCGGGCTTATCGTCTTTCAGCGAGTCTTTGACGATGGCCACCCATTCCTCAAAGGAGTCCGCGTTCCAGTTGTTATCCACTTTGAGGAAATGCACGTCATACGGCCTGGGCGTGCCGCCAAACCAGTTGAACCAGCCCTTCCCCGGGATGCACACCAAAGGCACGTCGAACTCTTTGATCACGAACTCTGTTCCCGGCGGGAAGTCCGCGGCCGTGGGAAGGCGTTTGTCACTCATGGTGTGTTTGGCTGGCAGATGTTCGGCGACCTGTTGGATGCGTTGTGAGGCGACATGGCGGACTTTGGAACCCAGCTTTCGCACCGGTCACTTCACCCGGTTGAACTTGTAGCCGTCCGACCGGGTCAGGGATGTGCTGTCGTCGTTCATGCGGAAGGTCCATGAATTGCCGTCACTCCGCTTGGCAGCCGCTTCGTTGTCACTGGCCGGTTTCCAACTACCGCCATAGGTTTTCCCGCGCCACTCGTCTTTCCACCCGCCGCCGGGTTTGAATTCGATGACAGATGTTCCTGACGTGCAAGCCCACTTGGTGCCGGCGAAGCGCGAGGCTGAAGGATTTGCCGCGGGTGATTTCAGCAGGTCGAGTTCCTTCTGCACGGCTGTCGCCCCAGCCAAGTCTCCGCGCAGTGTGAAAGTCTTGAGCAGTCCCTGTAGTTGAAACACGTAGCGTTCTTGAACGGGTTTCTTCGCCGCCTCAATTTCGGCATTGTAGCGGCTTCGCAACGACGTGAGATCGGCAGGCTCTCTTGTGGCTGACTGTGCGATCGTTTGTTCAGATGAGAAGAAGGAAAACACAAGCGCTGTGGAAATGAGCCAGATCGGGAATTTCATAATGTCCTCTCTTTCGTGCTGGCGGTGAGTAAGCCATCATCGTTCCTGCCTGTAAAGGTAAAGCAGCAAACGGGTCGTCTTGCTGTCGCCGAAACAGGCGGCTTGAGACCTGCCCTGTGCAGGGTAAGAATAGCTCTTATGAAACGATTCACCGCAACGATAGTCGCGATGTGGTTCCTGACATCCGCTCTGCCAGCCTCGAACGGGGTGGCTCCCACGGACGTGCCGCAGATTCCGCTCTGTATGATCGGCGACAGCATCACGTGGGCGGGCGACGGCGATTACTGGCGGCAATATCTCCTAGAGCAGCTTCCCGCGCTGGCCTTTGTCGGCACGCATACGGCCAAGCTCGGCTACAGTCACGCGGGCGAAGGCGGCAACCGCACGCAGGTGGTGCTGCTGCGCCTCGGCGACCTCCCGGACTGTCCGCACTACTCGTTGCTCATCGGCACCAACGACAACAACATCAAGGACGAGACCGCCATCGGGCAGCACGCGGCCGCGACCGCCGACCGCATCGTGGCTATCGTGCAGGAGCTATTGAAGAAGCCGTCGGCGAGGAAGGTGTTCCTGTGCAGCATCCTCCCCTGCCAGACGGACAACCCGCTTCGCGACCGGACCAACGCCGCGACAAACGGGGTGTTGCGGCAGAAGATGGCGACGCTCCCAAAGGGCCAGGTGGTTTGGGTGGAACTCGAAAAAACGATCCGCGCCATCGAGAACTGGGGCCCGATGATCAAGCTGCACCCGACACAGGAAGGCTACAAGGTGCTGGCGAAGCTGTTGGCCGGCGCGATCGCCACGGAACTGGGCGTCAAGGACCGCGTCGCCGTGCCAAGGCCGCGGCCCGGCGGCGGCGTGCGGGTGGAGAATCTCTGGGAAGGCGGCAGCACCGGCCGCACAAGCAGGCCGGTCATCGCGGGGTGGTATTCGGCGTCGTTCGACGTGGTGCGCGTGGCCGGCCCGAAAGCCGCCGTAACGATCCGCGGCGAACTCCCGCCGCCGAAGGACCCGAAGACCAAGCAGCGTCTGTTCAACCAGTCATTCCCCGTCGCGGCGAAGGATGCGGGTAAGCGCGTGACGTTCAACTTCTTTACGGAATACGAGGGCTACAAATACACGCGCTCACCTCTGGTGATGACGACCGCGGGGTGCGAGATCGCGAACATCCTGATCGAGAAGCAGCGTCCATCCGGCAAAGCCTCCGCCTACGGCCAAGGCAGCTACGTTGACACCGCCACGCCGCCGCAGCCCGGCGAACTGGTGGAGCGGCCATAATGGTGGTTACAAGCGTTTTCGTTTGACGAAACTAAGCGGCCACCGGCACAGCCACCCAAGACCCGCAGAGCACCCCGGCGTTTCAAGACGTGTCGCCGGAACGCTTCTGGTTGGTTGTTGTAGAGTCGGCCGTCCCGGCCGACGGAATTGTTTTGCGCGAATTCTTCTTACACTGACGCGGCTGAGCGGCCGAGACGGCCGCCACTACAACGCTGCAGACGCCCTTCCCTACTGAAAACGTCGTGAAATAGCGCGACGAATCCGCCCGGCGCTGGTAGCATGGCGTGCGTTATGAAACGACTTCTGCTTCTGCTCATCTTCTCTGTCGCTGTGGCCGCGAGCGCGGCGGAGGTGGACGTGACGCTCAAGAATGGCAAGAAGGTGACGGGCGCGGTCCTTGCTCAGGACGACGAGAAGATGGTCATCCTCGTGACGGCGTCGAACGGAGTCTATCGCCAGACCATCAACAAGACCGACATCCTCGACATTAAGGATCACGCGACGGCCCCGCAACAAGCGGGACCCGTCGGGCCGAAGGACCTGGAAAGCCTCCAGAGGAGAGCCAAGGCCGCCGAAGAGGAATTCCGCCATCGCGACAAACTGGCCGCCAAAGCTCAGGAAACGCTCGATGCATTCGTCCGCAGCCGCCAGCGAGCCAAGGAGTCGGTCTTGCAACGGGCGTCGTTGGACAAGCGGGAGACCGAATTGAGAACGAGGCTCTCCACGGCCCGGACGCGTGCGGAGGCCGCCCGTTCCAATTTCAAAACGCTCTCCGAGGACCTCGAAACCATGAACCAGAAGCTGGCGGAGCCGGAGCAGCAGCCGAAGAAGAAAGAGTAGCATGCGGCGAGTCATCGCAGGCTCGAGCATCGAGTCACTGCGACTTTCTGCGTTCCCAGTGCCCCCGCTCAACTACCGCGTCTTGAAATGAGCGGCACGGTCTGCTTGCGAAACCGTCCATCGTGTGTAGAATGCGCCGGCTTTTCAACCTAACGACACCAAAAGGAAGATGGACATGCACAACACTCTGATGACTTGGAAAGACACTGTGATTGATTTTGTCATTCGCAAGGGGTTCGACATCCTTGGGGTGATTGCCATTCTCATCGTCAGCGCGCTCGTGGCGCGCTGGCTTGGCAAGCACATCGAGATATGGCTCGCGAAGAAAAAGGTGGAGTTACCGATCCGCACGCTCATCGTGCGCGTCGTGAAACTGCTGGTGTTCGTGTTGGCCGGCGTAGTGGCGCTCGAGAAGCTTGGCGTGGCGATCGCACCGATGATCACGGGCATCGGCGTGGCCGGCGCCGGCATCGCACTGGCCATGCAAGGCGTGCTCAGCAACCTCGTAGCGGGGTTGCAGATCATCTTCGTCAAACGGTTTCGCGTCGGCGAATTTATTGAGATCGTTGGAGAGACCGGCACGGTTGCCAACGTCGAGTTGTTCTCCACCGTGCTGACTCTCGCAGACGGCTCACAAGTCGTCATCCCAAACAAGAAGATCATTGGCGAGATCCTTCACAACTACGGCACGACGCGACAACTCAAGCTCAGCGTCGGCGTGGCTTACGATTCCGATATGAACCTTGTGTCCTCCACGATCCGCGAAGTGCTCAACGCCAACTCGCGTGTCTTGAAAGACCCGGCGCCAGCCGTCGTCATCAGCTCACTGGGTGACAGCAGCATCAATTTCTCCGTCTTTGCTTGGGTCGTGCTGCAGGATTACGGGCTGGCCCAGCAGGAAATCTACCAGGCCATCATCGAGAGGTTCCGCGAAAAACGCATCGAAATGCCGTTCCCCCAGCACGAAATCCGCCTGCTCAACACACCGGCCGGCAGCACGAGCGCGGCGTAGAATAGTAGTCATCACGCTCCGCGTGATGCCGAAATCAGGGACCCTCACGCGGAGCGTGAGGACTACTTTGTCCGTTCAGTTTCCTTTTTCGATCGGCTCGAACAGCGCGAGGACGCTGGTGAATCCGTGCACGAAGGTCTTGTCGCCGATGGGGCCAATCTCGCCGTTGCAGAAGAAGCCTGCGAGCGGCAACGGGCCGATTGTCTCGCGGATGACGCTCACGTCGTGGTTCGGCTTGCCAAACAGATTCTTGCCGCGGCCGAGACAGGAGAAGAGCAGCGCACCCTCCGGCGGGTTCTTCGCGAGCGCGGACTGCTGCTTCTCGATTAACTCGCGCAGGTCTTCGTTGGCCGTGGCGCCATCGCGCAACTGAAACTGGATCGTCTGCCCGGAACGAATTTCGCGATCGCCGATGGCGATGGCGCCATTGTTCGGATCGAGACCAACGATGTTGCGAATGAGAAAATCGCCGCGATGGAACTCGGCCTGGTATTCATTGATGACGCGACCCACGAACAACGCCTGCTGCGCGAGCTGCCGGTCCTGCTCTGAGAGCGCCTTGAGCGTCTCTTGCAACGCCACCACCGGCGGCTGGCTGGCAAGCTCCACGATAACGTTCCGTTGCGCCTTGGTGACGATGAGCGGCTCGCCGATGGGACGACACCCTTGGCTGACGATGGCGCGCAACCGCACCGCTCCGCACAATGCCACCCCGACCGCGCCATCTTCGAACACTTCCTCGTTGATCCAGACGCGGTTTTCGCCGGCTTGCCGCGCGCCGCTGGCCAGCCCGCCGACCAGCGGCCGGCCCGGATAAGCCGCGCTGAGTTCCTCCACCATGCGCGCGGCGTCTGTGCTGAAAGGGTCCGGCAAGAGAATGAGCGAA
Source organism: Verrucomicrobiota bacterium (assembly GCA_026397915.1). Taxonomy (GTDB): domain Bacteria; phylum Verrucomicrobiota; class Verrucomicrobiia; order CAIQCK01; family CAIQCK01; genus CAIQCK01. The sequence goes on along the minus strand of JAPLTX010000003.1, from coordinate 8,701 downwards.
GGTTCGTCCTCCGGCCCGATGCCCAACTCCGAATGCCAGAACGCCGGGCCGTTGGATTCTTCAACCTGCTGTTGCGTGATGCGAAACGGCTGGACCGTCACGCCCGGCAGCGAGGCCGCCCAGAGCGCAACAGCATGCGACCCCTCCACCTCGCGGTCCTCGCCAATGATGCCGCCGCCGGTGCATCCGACGAGGTGCCGCGCGCCGAGCCGGAGGTGAATGTCCTCAACAAGGTCCGGCAGCGAACCGACGAATCGCGGCGAAACGAAGAGCAAGGCAAGGTCCACCTTCGCCGCGCCGAGCTGCGCGCGCACGTGTTCGCACAACTCAACCGCGATCTTATCAACATCGGTTTCGCTTGTGATGGCTGCTGAAATTCTCATCTGGCTTAACATGCGCACGCCGGGCGTGCCGCGCAAGCGCATTTCAGAAACGCCGGTTGTTTGGCCCGGCGCGAATCAACCGTTGCCCCGATAGGACGCAACCACCAGTTCGCTGACGAACCGCTCCGGATTCTCCACGGCGGCGCGCGTTAGGACGAACTCGCTCTTGCCAGAGTTCTTTCCGACGAGCTTCAGGCCAAACTCGAAATCCTTGAACAGCTCATCGCACACATCGCGCACGGGCCGCCGAGCTGCGAGTGCGCGTTCAACGACGGCTTCGGCGGCGTCCGGCTCGAAACGGACCTTGAGCTCGTGCTTCTGGCTGAATCGCTCGACCCATTGGTCCGCCAACAACCGGGTCACGAGACGCGGCTCGTAGTCCGGGTCGGCGAGAAGTTTTTCCAGTTCGCGCGCCGGGTTCTCCACCAGCTCCGCTGTCACGACAAAGCTGCGGATGTTGCTGGACGGCAGGTGAAACTTGAAGTCGCGCAGCACGCGTTCGCACACCGTCATCAACGCCCGCGCGCCGGTCCTCTCCACCGCCGCCTGCCGGGCAATCGCCCGCAAACCGTCGTCGGAGAAAAGCACGTCAATGCCAAAGGCGTGAAAACTCTGTTCGTATTGATGGACCACCGAACCTTCGCTCTGCTTGAGGACAGCGAACAGGTCGTCCTCCGCCAGTTCGTCGCACACAACGCGCACGGGCAGCCGCCCGATGAACTCCGGCTCAAAGCCGAACTGGATCAAATCCTCCGTCGTCGCCTTTCGCAGCAGGTCGGCGCGCGGAATCTCGCCTCGGAGTTTCGCTCCGAAGCCGATCTGCGCCTCGCGCAGTCGCGAGCGGGCGATGTCCTCCAGCTTGTCGAACGCGCCGCTGACGATGAAAAGGATGTGGCGGGTGTTGATCGTCTGGCGCTTGACCTTGCCGTGGCGCTGGAACTCCATCGCGGCCTGGAGTTGGCCGGTGAGGTCGGTCTGCGAGCGCAGCGGGACTTCGGTTTCCTCCATGAGTTTGAGCAGATTGCTCTGCACGCCGCGGCCGGACACATCGCGGCCGACGTTGTGCGAGACCGCAGCAATCTTGTCCACCTCGTCCACGTAGATGATGCCGTATTGAGCGAGCTTGACGTTGCCGTCGGCCCGCGAAACCAGTTCGCGCACGAGGTCTTCGACATCGCCGCCGACATAGCCGGTTTCACTGAACTTGGTGGCGTCGCCCTTGACGAACGGCACGCCGATGAGTTGCGCGATGCATCTGATGAGGTAGGTCTTGCCGACACCGGTGGGGCCGATGAGCACGACGTTCTGCTTGTGGTATTCCCGGTCGGCCTTGCCAGCTTCGGCCAGTTTGACGTGGTTGTAGTGGTCGCAGACAGCGATGGAGAGAACCTTCTTCGCCTCATCCTGCTGGATGACAAAGCGGTCGAGGTGCGCCTTGATGTCCTTGGGTTTGAGGCTGAACTCGAACGCCAGCGGCTTTTCCTCGGTGGCCTCGCCGGGTTCTTCAGTGGCGGCTTCCTCCGGCCGGCCCGGCATGTTGACGAAGACGGCTTTCTCGCCGAATTGCTGTTTCATGAACTCGGCGAGTTTCTTCTGCACGTCTTCCGGCGTCGGCGGATTGTTTGCTTGCGGATTCATCACGGGCGAATATACACGGCGGGATTGACGGTTGCACAGCCATTCCACGCAAAAGCGCCGCCGCGACTGCGGTGCCAGCCGGAGACGCCTCTAGTTTTCTTTTCGCAACATGCAATTCCTGTTTGACGCCCTTTGCATTGTTTTGCTAAAAGCCTCACGCGTTTCATAGCTATGGCGTCAAGAATCCAGCTTATTCGAGCGGTGGGCGGTGTCATCACAGCCTGCGTGATGGCTTCGTCACTTATGGCGCAAACACAGGGCGATTTCTTTTATCTGAAGACCGGCCAGCGCCGCGATGTCGTCATCACCCGCGCCGACCCGAAAAACCTCTATTACCAGACGCCCAGCGGCGACGCGCCGATGCCGTGGGGGAGCATCAAGGCCGAAGCAGGCAGTTGGAATCTGGCCGAGCGCAAGGGCGTGAAGGAAGCACTTGCCAGCGTTGACGCCGGCAAATATGCCGCCGCGCTGCCGGTGCTGAAGCCGCTTGCGGACCGTTACATGGTGTTGCCCGCGCCGTGGGTCCAGGACGTGGTGGTCGCGATCGTTCGATGCCACACGGAACTGCAGCAGTTCGCAGAAGCAGACGCGGTGGCAAAGAAATTCGGGGAATATCAGCCGGCGCAGGTGAACCGCGTAAAGCCATTCCTGGCCGTCGCGCTGGCAGGCCAGAAGAAATACGACGAAGCCATCGCCGCGCTTACCGAAGTGGCCAAGACTGCCGTCGGCAAGCTGGTTCTGACACCCGCCGAGGCCCGGATGTTCGGCCAAGCTTTTTTGACGCTGGGCGACTGCTACGCCGGCAAAGGCGACGAGCAAAAGGCGCTGGAGTGTTATCTGACGACAACGGTTCTTTATTATCAGGACGAGCCGATAGCCCGCCAGGCGCAGGCCAAGGCGGATGAGTTGAAGAAGAAACTGCAACCCAAGACAGCCAAAGCGTCCGATCAGTAAAACCTTTTCATCGTGGAAGTAAAGGCGCATCGTATCAGAGCAGGAGAAACAAAGAATATGAGAAACAAACTCAACACCCTTTTCATAATGCCTCATCGCTGGACGGCAGTCATCGCGCTGCTGGTTCTGGGAACGGCGTTCCCGAGCAACGCCTCCGCGGCAGAAACATTGTGGCAGACCCTGAAAGAGGGCGGCCCGATGCTCATCCTGACCGGCGTCCTCTCCATACTCACCGTCGGCCTGCTACTTGAGTGCGCATTCCGGTTGCGCGTGCCCAAGGCCGCGCCAAAAACGATCGCGGAACTGCTGCAAAAGGCCGTCGCCGATGGCAATTATCAGGAAGCATGGCGCGTATGTGACAAGAATCCATGCTTTCTGACTAACGTGCTCAAGCCTGCCATCCAACGCGTCGGCCGCGGCAAGGAAGTCGTGCGCGAGATTCTGGCCGACCACGCCTTGAAAGAAGCGATGGGCTGGCGCGCCCGTTGCAGCTACCTCTCGATGATCGGTGTCATCGCGCCCATGTTCGGTCTGCTGGGCACAGTCATGGGCATGATTCACGCGTTCGCCGCTCTCGCCGGTGGCGGCATCATTGCCGATCCGACGAAGCTGGCCGGCGCCATCTCCGAGGCGCTCGTGAATACCGCCGCCGGTCTGTTCGTCGCCGTGCCCGGTTTCATGGGTTTCTACTTCTTCCGCAACCGCACCCAAGAGATTATCGTCGCCGTCGAAGACGTGATCAACATCCTGCTGGAGGATGTTCCCTACGAGCAACTCCAAGGCATCAAGATCGGCCCGCAACTCGAAGCCGAACTGAGCGGTGCAGCGGCAAGTTCTGCGCCCGTTTCGGGCGAAACTCCTGCGGCGCCCGGCTCGGAAATGCCAAAGGCCGCGCCCGCCGAGGGTGCCGTGATTGTGCCCTGCCCTAATTGCAACGCGCAGATTCCGCAAGGTATCCCGAGCTGCCCGAACTGCAAGTCCACCTTGGCGTGGGAGTGAGCGGGCATGGGCGTCTCCGTTGTGACGGTTTAGTTCATAGCGAACCGCGATAAGTCATGAAAAAAGAGTCCAAAGCCAGCGAGTTCATGAACGACATGGAGGACCCCGATATTTGTATCGCGGCCATGGCTGACTGTTTGTTCGTGCTCCTGACCTTTTTCATGTCCATTTGCTCGCTGGACGTCCAACGCGCCACAATGCAGGTGACGTTGCCAGACGCGCTCAGCGCGCGTGAGATCAAAGAACGCATAGGCTGGGCTTACATCCACGTGGTCTGGCAACCGGTTGAGCGCGTTGCCGAGACTTGGTTTGAAGATAAAAAATATACCGAACCGGAGCAACTCGCGCCGATCCTGAGCAAGCGCATGAACGACGTCAACCTCAAGAGCGCCTACATCCGCGCCCAGAAGGATTGCCCATACGTGTTCATTTCGCGCCTGACAAAGGTCATTGCCGAAGCGGGCATTCCCAACCTCGTCTTTGGAACCTACGACTCCAGCGGAGCGGGAGCCAAAGCGGGAGCCAAAGCGGCGGCGGCCAAAAAGCCATGAGAACAAAAACTCCGGAAGAACAGGAAATCGGTTTCCAGATCACGCCGATCGTGGACATCGTCGCGCTGCTGATCATGTTCTTCATGTGCACTGCGGCCACGGTCAAGCCCGAAGGCCAGATCGGCGTCACCCTGCCCGGGTCCGGCGAAGGCGGCGCGGTGGTGGAAATGGAAGTCTATCTCGGCATTCAGCCCGATGGCGCCGTCACGTTCAACGAAGCGCCCATCGGCCAGCCTATGGATGACAAGCTGCAACCGTTGCGCGACAAGCTCCAGTCCCTGATCAAGCGGTTTGGCGACAAGTTTCCCGTTTACATCGCGCCGTCTCCGAACAGCATGCATCAGCGCGTGATTGACGTGCTCGACGCCTGCGCGGCTTCCGGCGTCAAGAATCTCTCCTTCTCCGAAGTCGCCGGTTAGTGCGGCTCAAAACTCCGTTCGTCCCGCACTTGTCTTGCCGCCCGGCACCCGATTTGCCGGCATCCACAAAGAATTGTTTGACAAGTCTGGGGCGATTCCTAGGATACGCGCGGCTTTTTTATGGGTAATCTAAACAACAAAATTGCGTTAATCACCGGCGCGGGTCGCGGTATCGGGCAGGCTATCGCGCTGAAACTGGCCGCAGACGGCGCCGACACCGCCATCGTGGACCTCAAACCTGAGTTCTGCGCCGAGACGTGCGAGAAGGTCCGCGCGCTGGGCCGCCGCGCTTGGGCTTATGGTGCCGACGTGTCCAAAGCCGCCTCGGTGGAGGAAACGGTCGCCAAAGTCCTCGCCGATTGCGGCAAGGTGGACATTCTGGTCAACAATGCCGGCATCACCAAGGACACGCTCCTCATGCGCATGAGCGAGGCGGACTGGGACGCGGTGCTGGACATCAACCTCAAGGGCACGTTCCTCTTCACCAAGGCCTTGGCGCGTGAGTTCGTCAAACAGCGCTCCGGCCGGATTGTTAACATCGCTTCCGTCATCGGCCTCGTCGGCAACGCCGGCCAGTGCAACTACGGCGCTTCGAAGGCCGGCGTCATCGGCTTCACCAAATCCGTCGCCCGCGAGCTGGCTTCCCGCAGCGTCACCTGCAACGCCGTCGCGCCCGGCTTCATCGAAACCAAGATGACTGCGGGGCTTAGCGAGGAATTACGGCAAAAGATGATGGCCAATATCCCGCTGCGCCGGCTCGGCTCCCCCGAGGACGTGGCCAATGCAGTTCATTTTCTGGCGAGTGACCAGGCCGCTTACATCACCGGTCAGGTCTTGACAGTGGACGGTGGAATGGTGATGTAAGTAGCAACCATCTAGAACCAACAGGAGACACATAACATGGCAGACAACAAGAAACCTACCTTCGAGCGCGTTAAAGACATCATTGTCGAGCAGCTCGGCGTCAACCCCGACCAGGTGAAAATGGAAGCGCGGTTCATCGAGGACCTCTGCGCCGATTCACTGGACACGGTCGAGTTGGTCATGGCTTTCGAAGAAGAGTTCGGGACCGAGATCCCCGACGAGGATGCGGAGAAGCTGCAAACCGTCGGCAACGCGGTCAAGTATATCGAGGAAAAGGCTCCCAAGAGCTAAGACCTCGATTCAAGCGGTTCACACGGGGCATTGGTGGCGGCGCGACAGGACGCCTGACAACCGCACCCAATGCCCCAACTGTCTAAACTTATGGCGGACGCACGACGGGTAGTCATCACAGGCATGGGCGTGGTTTGCTCGCTGGGGCAAACCATCGAGGACTTCTGGCGCGCACTGATCGCTGGCGAGACCAAGGTTGACCGCATCACCGCGTTCGATCCCACCGCCTACGACTGCCAGATCGCGGCTGAAGTCCTCAACTTCAACGCCGCGCCGTTCTTTAACATGCCCAAGGACGCCCGCCGCAGCGACCGCAACATCCAGTTCGGCGTCGCGGGCGCCAAGCTCGCAGTCAAAGACTCCGGCCTCGACCTCCCCAACGAAGACCTCGACCGCGCCGGCTGCTGCATCGGCTCCGGCGTCGGCGGCCTCTCCACCTTCGAGCAGCAGCACAAGATCCTCCTCGAAAAAGGCCCCTCGCGCATGTCGCCCTTCACCATCCCGATGATGATCGGCAACATGGCCAGCGGCATCGTCTCGATGGGGATGGGCCTGCGCGGGCCGAACTTCGCCCCCGTCAGCGCCTGCGCCACCAGCAACCACGCCATCGGCGAAAGCACCAGCAACATCCGCCTCGGCGACGATGACATCATGGTCGCCGGCGGCACCGAAGCCACCATCCTGCCCACCGGCATCGGCGGCTTCGCGGCCATGAAGGCCATGAGCACCCGCAACAGCGACCCCAAGCACGCCAGCCGTCCCTTCGACAAGGATCGCGACGGCTTCGTCATGGGCGAAGGTTCCGCCGTCGTCGTCCTGGAGGAACTCGAGCACGCCAAGAAACGCGGCGCGCGCATCTACTGCGAAGTCGTCGGCTACGGCCAGACCGCCGACGCGCACCATATCACCTCCCCTGCCCCCGGCGGCGCAGGCGCGGCCCGTTGCATGACCCTCGCCCTCCAGAGCGCCGGCATGCGGCCCGACCAGATTTCCTACATCAACGCCCACGGCACCTCGACCGAGATGAACGACAAGTTCGAGACCGCCGCCATCAAGAGCGCCTTCGGCGAACACGCCCGCAAAGTCGCCATCAGCTCCACCAAGAGCATGACCGGCCACATGCTCGGCGCGGCCGGCGCCATCGAGATGATCGCCTGCGCCATGGCCATCACCCGTGGCATCGCCCCCCCGACCATCAACTACCAGACGCCCGACCCCGAGTGCGACCTCAACTACACGCCGAACACCGCGCGCGAGATGAAGGTGGACGCCATCCTCAATAACGCCCTCGGCTTCGGCGGCCACAACTGCTCCCTCGTCGCCAAACGGTTCGCGTAGCAGTCCGTCCGCGCCCCTGTAGCGGCGGTCTCCGACCGCAACACTTTCGCCTTTACTCGCGCCGTTCTCCGGCGCAACGTCCGCACTATTAGCGGATCGGCCAAACGTCCGCTGAGAAACTTTCAGGCGAATAGTATGCTAACCGATAAAGACCAAAAGCATCTGAAACGGCTCGCTGGACCTTATGGCAAGTTTGTTGAACTCTTCATGCTCACTGGTTTCATCGGGTGCGTATTTGGCATCATGTTCATGATCAACACAACCCATGACCTTGCTCTTCGGAAAGGGACATCTATCTCCGCTTTGTTGGATGCTTGGTATGATCCGAGAACGCAACCGATTTACATGTCTTGGGAAGTCGTCGGCATAATCGGCATTACAACAATCTATTTCGTCTTTTGGATCGGACTTCTATTCCTTGTGATGTTCACAAGTTCCCGGCGTGGCAGGCGACTCGCGATCGGCATGATTGAGGCCATCAACGCGAGCACTCAGAAGAATCCTCCGAACAGCAATAATCTGGCGCAGAAAGCTAGCCCTCCCAGTTGATTCGCTCCATTAGCCCGTATCCATCTTCCTGTCCAGCACCGCCCGCCATCCGCCTTCCGTATCGGCCCTTTTGGCGTTGACAGTGTTGCGCGGCGGGGATAGATCGGCGTGCGATATTCCAAGCATGTTACTGCCATGAAGGTGATCGAGAGTCTTGGGTTGGCCGACGCTGGCGCGGGTTGGAGCGGCGCTGGTGTAGCAATGGGGACTGTGCATCCCGTCGCCGGTGCGGTTGCGTCGGCTTGGGGGACGTTGACGCTGGGTTTTGGGGCGTTTCTTGCGCGTTTTCGCAGCGATACCGCGGCTTTGGGGGCGTGTCTCCAACGATTTAGGACATGTCTTGATCCATTTGGGACGTGTCCTCAACCGTTTGGGACATGTCCTGCGCCATCCGAGACATGTCTTGTATCGTTCAGGACTTGTCCCAAGCCATCCGAGACATGTCCTGCATCATTCGGGACATGTCTTCCGCCATCTAGGACATGTCTTGCGCGGTTCGAGACATGTCCTCTGCCGTCCGGGACTTGTCCTGAATCGTTGGAGACATGCCCCAAACCGCGAAATCCAAGCCCCCTGCCCTAGGGAACCGCTGATTAAAGGGGCTGGGGCACAGAAGACTTCGGTGTGAATGATTTCGACGACGGGATTGTAGAGATGGCTGAGAATCTGGGAGCATGAGACACCGCACGGAGCGAGGGAAGCGATGGATGCGAGG
>JAPLTX010000033.1 GCA_026397915.1 Verrucomicrobiota bacterium | reverse complement strand
TTCTCAACACAGTCCATCCCCAGCTTCGGTCGGGCTACGCCCTCCCTGCGCTGGGGATGGACAAAACGCAAACGAGCAGGCAACATCAACTATAGCTACAGACTAACCCTACGAGTGGCTCGAAAAGGTGAGTCCGGTCAGGGCAACAGCGCCCGAAGACAGCCCGATTCGCGGAGTGTAAAATAAACCGGCGTGTAACCATAAGTGGCTTGCAAGACCTTGGCCCAAGCGGCCGTATGAAAAATCGAAGAAGAAGGAAAGGACTGCAACGCCGCATTCCAACCGGTTTCTTCCAGTGGATTAACCCGCTGGAGAGTGCCGCTGTCGGCATAAGTTCCGACTGGTGATAGCATTGTGGATATTTCTTTAGTTCAAGAAGCGCCGCCCGCATGCTTGCCATCTTTGGGAAACGTTTTTATGATGCGCGCAGGGTTTCCTGCCACGACCGCGCCGGGCGGCACATCTTTGGTCACAACACTGCCTGCGCCCACCACGGCGTATTCGCCAACGGTAATCCCACAAAGCAAGGTCGCGCTGGATCCAACGGACGCGCCGCGCTTCACCAGCGTTCGGACAACCTTCCAGTCCGCCTCGGTCTGCAATTGCCCTCCCACGGTTGTGGCTCGTGGGTAGCGATCGTTGATAAAAGTGACGTTGTGCCCGATGAAAACCTCATCTTCCAGCGTCACCCCTTCGCAGATAAAAGTATGGCTGGAGATTTTACAGCGGTTGCCGATCTTGGCCCCCTTTTGAATCTCCACAAACGTCCCGATCTTCACCTCATCACCGATCTCACAACCATAGAGATTGGCAAAACCGTAAATACGAACGTCTTTGCCCAACTTCACATCCGGTGCAATCCGCAGAAAGTTTTGTTGTGATGAATCCATATTTTTCTAAAGCGTTGGCGGTTGTTAAGAAACCTCTACTCGCACATCGCCTGTATCAGTGAGCAAGATCAATGCGACCACCGCCCATTTTCAAGGATTCGGACGACGCTTCCAAAATCCGCACCAGTTCTAACCCACGTTTACCGCTCGTCAGCGGTGTTGAACCGTGCTGAATGCAGTCCAAGAAATGCTGACACTCGGACTTCAGCGGTTCCTCCTGTTTGACGTAGGGGGCGTAGACGTCGCCATAATGATAGGCGTAATGAAACTCGGCGAACGTGTCGTAATGAGGCGGCTTCTCGACGCGCGCGTCGTAAACCTTGATCTTCTCCTGTTGCTCAACGTCGTCATAAACAACCATCTTCTTGCTGCCGACAATTGTAATCTCTCTGATCTTCCTTGGATCAAGCCAACTGCTGTGAATGATGGCCGAGCGCTCCCTGTGAAAGAGCAGGCTCATGATGGTCACATCCTCCACGCCCGGCGTGATGTGGGCTGTGCCCTGACAGTTGATGCCGATAGGCGACTCTCCCATAACGTATAGAATGATGGAGATGTCATGCGGAGCCAGATCCCACGCCACATTGATGTCCCTTTGAAAAAGTCCCAAATTAAGACGCCGGGCACAAATGTATCGGATCTCCCCAATGTCTCCGTGCTCCACAATCTCCCTGATCTTTTTCACCGCCGGCGAATACAGAAACGTATGCCCTATCATCAGCACCAGTCCCTTCTTGTGCGCGATGTCAATCAACTCCTCACATTCGTGGGACGACCTGGCCATGGGTTTTTCGATGAAGGTGTGTTTGCCGGCCAGCAAACTCGCCTTCGCCATCGGGTAGTGCAATTTGACCGATGTGGCTATGACCACGGCATCGAGGCTGGAGCCGTCCAACATGCGATCGTAATCAGTAAGTCCCTCAACTTCAGGATACAAAGACCTGAGATGTTTCAAGCGATGCTCGCTGGTGTCGCACATCGTCTTCAAGCTGCAATCGGGAAGTGATCTGAAGTTCCGGATCAGGTTCGGCCCCCAATATCCGCATCCCACCACACCAACTTTGATTTGTTTCGTCATGTCTCTTCCTGCGTTGAACGCTTTTCCCGTGTCCTCAAACAACCGCCAGCCAACTCCTATTTGAGATTCACCGATTATTTTTCCGGAAAGAACTACTTCTCTCGATCGAAGCAGAATGCACCGCTAACATCTCCTTCTTTCGCATACTCCGAACCTGCACGATCAGGGCCGGGATCGTCATGAGGATTATTTTCAAGTCCAGCCACAAACTCTTCTTCCGGACGTAGTCAATATCCAGATGCATCATCTCGACAAAGGTGGTCTTGTTCTTGCCGCTCACCTGCCAGAGTCCCGTAAGACCCGGCAAGGTGTTGAATCGCTCTTTCTGCCACGGAAGATATCTGTCATACTCGTAAGGAATGCAAGGCCGTGGTCCGACCAAACTCATTTCTCCTCGCAGCACGTTGATGATCTGCGGCAACTCGTCCAGCGCAGTCTCCCGAAGAATACGGCCAAAAGGAATCAGCCGCGGGTCGCCGCGCGAATCCATTTTTTCCATCGGGAGATTGGAGACGATCAATTCATTCCAGTGCCCCCGATGGATGGACACATCGGCGCCGACAAACATCGTTCGAAACTTCAGACACGTGAAACGCTGGCCCCGGTAGCCGACGCGCTCCTGCTTGAAAAGAACCGGCCCGCGCGAACCGAGTTTCACCACGAGGGCGATCAGCAGCATCAATGGAAGCAGCAACGGGAGCACAATCAGGATGCATGTCACATCCAACACACGCTTCCAATGTGGAACTCCTTCAGAATCACCCGGAGGCGGCCCCTTCGACAATGCTTCATTGGAAGGCTGAGTCATACCAGGAAAAACGGAGCACGCGATTTGACGCGGACCAAATCCACGGTCATTGCATCACAGCACATGAAGTTCCAAAAGTTCATATTCGCTTTCGCGATAAAGCTCCGCACTTGCTGGCGCGTCTGCGTTTTCATGCCGCCAACCCAACTGCCGCCTCCGGAAATGACAACCAGAGGTTTGATTATTTTCCTCAACCTCAAACTAGACCCGTAGCATCATCTTGATGCGCCAATGCCAACAACGGTATTCGATCCGCCACACGGCCTTTCTCCACCACAATCGAACTCCGGTCAACCTCAACCAGCGTGGCGCGACCCAAAATATCCAACAAAACCTGGACGCGATGTCTTGCCGGCAACGCCCGCAGGACAAAAGCGTTCATCCCGGCAAAAGCTCCGTCTGCAAGCACCACCCTCGCGCCGTGCGAAAGACGATCGTTCACCATCGTCATCGGTTCTTCAGCCTCAAAATACTCCCGCAACTCCTTGACCACCGAGTCCGGCACGGGAGGAATCCTATCCCCAAAATGAACGAGGCTGCTGACTCCGGTTGTGTATCGGATTTCGTTCAGTCGCTCATCGAGCACACAGCGGACAAAAATATAACAGGGGAAAAGCGGCTCAATGACGTGCATAATGCCGCGCTGAGTCAGCCGTTCAACCTGCAGTCGCGGTTGGAATACTTCCAACCCAAGATTCCTGCTCACATTCGCTGCTGCAATGTGCTCGTGCTTGGGCTTTGTTCGCGTGCAATACCACGCCAAATCCGTGGTCTGCGTTCTTGGAATCCGGGATAAACAGCTTTGGCCTGGGTGCTTTCGTTCGGGATTGCCCGCTAATCCAAAAAAAACTGTGCCGTCATTGTTCCAATCAGAATGGCGGGAATACATAGTGAATTACCGACAACTCGGCTGGAATGGGCGTCTGGCCTGCCCGACTCCAAAACATGCCTTGAAGGCAAATCTCTCCGCTGAGGCGTTCGACCAAAAACATGATGAGGCCTCCATCATCTGCAATTCGTTCCCAGTATTAACCTGATGTTTTCGCCTACCTTGCGCTCAAAGGGTAGTCAGGTGCCAAACCGCCGTCAAGAAAAAGGGCAGGTGGGAATCTGCGATGTTCAGGTTCCCTGCTTGAGCCACTGGTTCGCGTGTCATAGTTTGGTTCTCCTTCAACTACACCTTCTCAAAAAATGACCCTTGTGGACGAATGTGAATACGCAGCGCGCGGCGTGTGGCCGTCGTGATTTTGAATTTCTCGCCGATGCGGTAGCTGGCGATCCAACAAATTTCGCCGCTGGCTGCCACTAGCAACGGCGTGCGCCACCGCTGTGTCACTGGGATCTTCTCGTTCACAAAAATATCCTGTAACTTCTTCGCCGCCACCATCCCGATGGCCTGAAACCGATCACCCGGCCGCCATTGACGCAACGTCAGCCCGTCGCCGACAGCGTCGGCGTCCAACCACTCCTCGGTGGAATACGGAAGGCGCAAACTCCTCGACCGCTGACGACTACCCGCAAACGTTTTCGGAATGCGTTTGCCCATGACCTCCTCCACCTCCACGACCACGCCAAACACCGGGACTTCCGTTGTGCCGGGAATCGCAAGCCGTTCTTCCGTCAACTGACCTCTGGCCTCTGACCTCTGACCTTTGCCCCTAGTCTTTTCCAGCTCCAGCCAATCGTCCTTTCGCGATACCCTCGCGTCGCCAGCCAGCGTCAATCGCTTCGGCCGGCCGCTCCCGGCCATCCGGCGCAGCGTCTCCACTGTTTCGAAGTCCACTGCCGCGCCAACACCGTTTTCCAGCAGCCAGCGGTAAATGGCCCGCCGTTGAATCGCGACGTGTTCCCGCAACAACCGCCCAACCGCCAACGCCGTGCCTTTCGCTTTCTGCCCTCTGATCTTCAGCACTCGTGCCGCTTCCGCATCCAGCCACTCGTCCTCGGCGGCGAGCATTTCGGCGGTTTGATGGAGCAGCGTCTTGAGCGCCGGGTTGTAGTCGCGCTCCAACATCGGAATCAATTCGTGGCGAATCTTGTTGCGCTGGAACTGTGGATCCCAATTGCTTGCGTCCTGGCGAAATCTCAACCCGCGCTGCTGGATGTAGCCGAGCACTTCGTTCTTCCACACATCGAGCAGCGGTCGCACGACCGTGAGGGCGCCGAGCCGGTTCGACACGTGAATCGCCGCCAAACCGCGCGTGCCGGCCCCGCGCAACAATCGCTGCAACAATGTTTCCGCCTGATCGTCGGCGGTGTGGCCGAGCGCCAGCTTCGCCAAGCTGAGCGCGCGAGCCGTGCCCTGAAAGAAACCGTGCCGAAGCCGCCGCGCGGCGTCTTCGATGGAAAGTTTCTGGCTGGCAGCAAGAGCGCGCACATCGCCTTTACCCGTTGTGAACGGCAGCCCGTAGCCGGCGGCCAGTTCGCGCACGAACGCCTCGTCCGCGTCCGCGTCGGCGCCGCGCAACCGATGGTTGAAGTGGGCGACGTGCAGTTTCCAGCCAAACTCTGGCGCGAGCGCCGACAGCACGTCCAGCAGCACAACCGAGTCCGGCCCGCCCGACACGCCGACAAGCAGCCGTTCGCCGCGCGCGAGCAGCCGCCGCTCTAGGATCATTTGACGAACCTTTTCCAGCATGACGTTATTGAGCCGCGCCAAGTGTAGCCATACGACGCCCGTGCCGCCAGCGCCAAGCGGCCGCAAGAAAGCTTGCGCCCGGAACACTGTGAGGCCATTCTTCGAGTTGCAATAATGAAAATGTGTTGGCGTTTCTCATTGCACTTGTTGTTCTGGTTCGTTGCAACATTCGTTGCCGACGCCGCAGAAATATCCGTCGCACGCGAAGGGAAGACTTATCACGTCATCACCGCCAAATATGAAGCGATCATCGCCGACGATGGTTGCCTGACCAATCTGCTCATCGGCGGCCTGGAGTTTTTCAAGTCCGGCATCGGCTCCTCGCGCGGCAGCTATCTCCACCAAGGCGAACCGCTGAAGCTGCCAACGATGGAGCAGCCCGCCGAAAACGTGGTCGTGGCCAAGAGCGATCGCGCGACGATCCGTTACGAGTTTGGCGCGGACTCGATGACGTGGCTGGTGGAGAACAACACAGCCGAGCCTATGAAGTTCTTTATCATCTTTGATCCGGAGGCCAGCCCCGAAGCCGCCGAAATCCGGGGCGCAGTGCTGTCTCACGAAGGTTCCAAATCCACATGGTTCCGCGACAAGGCGCGGCTGGAGATTGACGGCAGCACGAGATTCTGGGGACCTTGGCGCGGCTGCATGATGTGGGATGCGGCCCTGGCACCGCACGAGAAACGGCGGATCACGTTTAAGATCGGCACGGCCTCGGAAGTCGAAGCTGCCAAGATGGGCCTGACAACAACCCCGGTTGTCGAGGAAGTCGAACAGGACCTGACGCTGCTATCACCGAAGGACTTTCAGGTTTTTCAGCGCCTCTCACGATTCCGCGGACGGATCATTATCAGCGGCCGGCTGAAATTGGAATGCGACACCGTCATGGCGCGACTGAGCGGTAAATCGCTGGAAGGACAACGCCTGCCGGACGAGTGGTGCCCGATCCCGCTGGAGAAACAGACGCGAAGCTTCTATGCGGAGTTGCCCACGCCCGCAGGCGGCTGGTATGTCCTCCAGGTCCGAGCAATGAAGGATAACCAGGTCGTTGCCAAGGCCGTCGTGGATAAGTTCGGCGTCGGTGAGGTGTTCGTCGGCGCGGGTCAGTCCAACAGCACCAACAGCGGCGAGGAACGCACCACGCAAACGTCCGGCATGGTCTCTTCGTTCAGCGGCGCTCACTGGCAACTGGCAGACGACCCGCAACCAGGCGTGCATGATAAAACGCAGCAGGGCAGCTTCTGGCCGACCTTCGGCGACGCGATGTATGTCAGATTCCGCGTGCCCATCGGCGTGGCTGCAACCGGCCACGGCGGCACGAGCGTGTATGCCTGGAAACCCGGCGGTGAACTGCACAACTGGATGACGACCCGCATCTGTCAACTCGGCCCCCGCGGATTCCGCGCCGTGCTCTGGCATCAAGGCGAGGCCGATGTCGGCGGTAAACCGGAAGACTACGTCCTGCTCCTCACCTCCATCATCCGCGCTTCGACCGTTGCGGCGGGTTGGCAGTTCCCCTGGTTCGTCGCCCGCGTCTCTTATCTCAGCCCCGAGAGGCCAGCTTCCGAAACGACGCGCGCGCCGCAGAAAAAACTCTGGAACCTCGGCGTCGCACTGGAAGGCCCCGACACCGACACGCTCACCGGCAGCTACCGCAACAACGAGGGCAAAGGCATCCACTTCAACCGCAAGGGCCTCGTCGCGCATGGCAAGATGTGGGCGGACAAGGTCGGCGATTATCTTTACAAAGTATTGGCGGAGGAAACGAAATGAAACTGCATCTCATCATTGTTGCGCTGCTCGTGGGATTGGTCGCCGCCGACGCAGCCGACACAAAACAACCCGCTGGCCCTGCAAGACCCAGGAAACCCGTCCCGGCTTTCGCCCCCATCACCGACGATTTGAAGCTGCCACGCGTGCTGCTCATCGGCGACTCCATCTCCATCGGCTACACACTACCCGTGCGCGAACTGCTCAAGGGCAAGGCCAACCTCCACCGCATCCCAACCAACGGCGGGCCGACGATCACCGGTTTGGAGAAGCTTAAGAGTTGGATTGGCGACGGCAAGTGGGACGTCATCCATTTCAACTGGGGCCTGCACGATCTCAAGTTCATGGACACCGGCAAACAACAGGTGCCGCTGGCCGACTACGAAAAGAACCTGCGCGAACTGGTCAAGCAACTCAAAGCCACCGGCGCGAAGCTGATCTGGTGTGCCACCACGCCGGTGCCCGACGCCGAAATGAAACCGCCGCGCAAGAACGCCGACGTGATCGCCTACAACGCCGTTGCGAAGAAGATCATGACTGAGAACGGCATCGCCATTGACAACCTCTACGCGTTCGCCCTGCCGAAACTCTCCACCATCCAGCGCCCCGCCAACGTCCACTTCACTGACGAAGGCTCCAAGGTGCTCGCCAAGCAGGTTGTCGCCAGCATCGAAGCCGCCCTGCCGAAACCGTAAGTTGAACCAGAGGGAATCCATGAAGAAGAATCACCACGCTACCCGTGTCGTCGCCCTCATTGCAGCGCTGGCATTTGTCGGCGCAACCGCGTTGCCCGCGGCGGACATCGCCATCAAGAGTGGAGAGAAACTCGCCTTTCTCGGCGACTCCATCACCGCCGCCGGATGGGGAAATCCCGGCGGTTACTCCAGGCTCGTCATCGCCGGGCTTGATGCAAACGCGATAAAGGTTGAAGGCGTCGGCGCTGGAATCGGTGGACACAAATCAAACCAGATGCTCGAACGCCTCGATCGCGACGTGCTGAGCAAGAAGCCCGACTGGATGACGCTGAGCTGCGGCGTCAACGATGTCTGGCACGGCGACAAGGGCGTGCCGCTCGACGACGTCCAAGCCACCGCCGGCAAATACGAACTGCGCCCGGGCGAACCCGCCAAGGGCACCTACAAAGCCAACATCACTACCATCGTGGACAAGGCCCATGCCGCCGGCGTCAAAGTCATGATCCTCACCGCCACCGTGATTGGCGAGGAACTCGATAACGACAACAACAAGAAACTCGCCGCCTACAACAACTTCCTGCGCACGCTGGCGAAGGAGAAGAAATGTCTGCTTGCCGACCTCAACGCCGCGTTCCAGCAGCGCATCAAGGTAGCCGGCGACGCCACCGGCAAGTCGGGCCGCCTGCTGACCTCTGACGGCGTCCACATGAATCCCGACGGCGACCAGTTGATGGCGTCCACCATCCTGCGCATCTTCGGCCTCGACAACGCGCAGCTCGCCAAGGCGCGGCAAGCGTGGCTCGACATTCCCGGCGGCGCGAACCTGCGCGTGAACTTCGACGCCAAGAACCGGAAGCGCCTTACTGCCAACGCAAACGTCAGCCTCCGCGAACGCCCGAAACTTCAAGCTACCGCTGACGCCAAGAAACAATCCGTGGACCAGATGCTCCGGGCGATCTACGCCGAGGAGGTCAAACGCTTGCTGAAACCGGCCGGCGAGTTCGAGTCCGTTGACGCCATCTTCGAGGCAAAGAAGGAAAGAGAAGTCCAGACCGCCCTTCAGCAAAAGTTCGACAAACGCGTGGACGCGTTGCTTGGCCGTTGACAATCGCAGAACGGATGTCCACATCCGTTCATCAACGGGCTTGGAAGCCCGTTCTACAAACGCCACCACGCCGCCACGAACATCCCGTTGCCACCCGTGTCCTGCGGCCATAACCAAAGTTGCGGTGTTGCTGTCGCCGACGGCTGGAATGGATTCGCCAGCGGCAGCAGCGTGAACTCCGGGTGAGATTTGGAAAACTGCTCCGCCACCGCACTTGTCTCCGACCGCGCCAGCGTGCAGACAGAATAAATGAGCCGGCCGCCGGGCTTCACCGCGGGCGCAACGTTCGCCAGCAACCGCTTCTGCACCTCCGCCAGTTCGCGCACGTCCTCCAGCGTCGTCGTCCAACGCGCGTGCGGATTCCGCTGCCACGTGCCCGTGCCGCTGCACGGCGCGTCCACCAGCACGCCGTCGAACTTTGTCTTCGTCGGCAACCGCTCGCCGCCATCCCACAACACCGCGCGATAGTTGAAGCATTTCGCCCGTCCCGCGCGCAACTTCAGCTTCTTCAGCCGCCACTCGGCGCGGTCACTGGCCCATATCTGGCCCTTGTTCTGCATCAGGCCGGACAGATGCAGCGTCTTGCCGCCTTCGCCGGCGCAGGCATCCCACCACGTCTCGCCCGGCTTCGGATCGCACAGCAGCCCAACCGCTTGGGAACTGATGTCCTGAATCTCAAACTCCCCCGCCTGAAACTCCGGCGTCCGAAACAAATCCTCCTCGCCATCGTAGAACAGCGCGTCCGGCAGAGTGGACTCGCCCGATTCCGCCGCGGCGGTCCGCGCATGAACAGCGCCGTCGCCGAGCTTCTTCGCTAGTTTCTCGCCACGCCCGCGCTGCGCCCGCAGCCAGAGCACCGGCTCACTCTGGATGACGGCGGCCCACTCCGGCGTGACATCGAGTTCCTCGCGCGCCCACGCCGGCACCGCGCGCGCCAGCAGCTCGTCGTCGGAAAACCGCTCTGGCTCGTCGGCGAAACGCTGCGCCAGTTCCAGCGCCTGCTCCACCTGCTCCCCAACCGCCAGTTTTCGATCCAGCAAGCCGAGCCAGCGATAGTAGGCAAACACCGCGCGGCTCACCTCGCGCGACTCCGCCGCCGTCAGCCCGCCCGCCGTCCGCAACGTCTCGCGCAGCACAGCGTCCGCAGGCTTGGTCCGACTGGCCGCCGCGATGACACGGGCCACGAGAGCCGGCAAATGATGATGGGGTGCGCGTTGTTTCACAGCTTAGAGTTCCCGCCATTGAACGGCGAAACGCACCGCGCGCACAATCCAAAAATCACCGTTGTCCCGCCAATCGCCCGGCCACTTGCGTTTTGTTCTTCGTGCATTAGTTTCCCGCCAAGCAAGGTTATTCGCCAAAGCCGAGTAGGAGAACGAAACAAGCCAAGGTTATGAACTCGTCTATGCTGAACTCAGTCCTCAAGAAATGCATGGTCATTGTCCCCGCGTTGTGCCTCCTCAGCCCATATGCCTCTGCGCAAGGGCCAAACACCAGCTACGATAATGAGATTGCCCACGGCAACCCTGATTATTCAAAAACCACTGAACCAGACGTCGGAGGCGGATATATCGCGAAGACTTATTATAATGGCGCCTCAGGCAAGCGCCTCGTGGAAATCAGGAAATATCCGAAAGGAGAGAGGCAAGTCTGGAACTACCATTGGGTGGCATACAATGACACGAAAGGAAGTTCCTACGCCATAACCGATGCTTACTACCAAGAAGGATGGCATAGCACCAAGGAAGTCACCGAGAAAGACGGGAGCAAAGAGAATTATATCTGGGAGGGCAATCATTGGAAGTTCGTTTCCCGCACGCGCGCTCCCTCAAAGACATCGTCAGTCGAGCAAGCACCGAAGACCACCCAGACCGCGTGGTCGGGTCCCTACTTCGGCGGCCAGATAGTCAAGAGCAACGGCCGCGTGGTGACGACGGAAAGATCGGCGGGCACCGGCCTGAACACCAACCAGTTCGCCGATAACCACGACCCCTTCGGCGGCGGTATCAACGGCGGCTATGACTGGCTGCCCTGCCACAACAAGTTCCTCGTCGGCGTCGGGTTCGACGCGGATTTCCCCGACGAGGATGTCCAGCACAGCTTCGCCACCGGCGCCTACCTGAAGTCCACCGTGGACTTCGCCGGATTGGTGCAAGCGCGGGCGGGCTATCTCGTCATGCAAAACCTGCTGCTCTACGCCCTAACCGGCGTGAGCGTGGCCGACCAACACATCCAAATGAACCTTGGCGGCGCGACCACCGACGAGGACAAGTTCACGCCCGGTTTCACCGCAGGCGCAGGCGTCGAATGGATGATCACGACCGCCCAAACTGGTGGACCCGTGGGATTCCTTCGCGCGCCGTCCATCTTCGTCGAATACGCGCACACGTGGTGGGCTGACGCGGAGTTAAACCAACCTGCTGCGTCGCCGGCCTTCAACTACTCGTGGACGCGCGAAAGCGATATGATTCGGGCCCGGTTTCCGCGTGCGGTTCTGATGGACCTGTTGCGAGGGCGCGTTTGAAGGGCGAAACGCACCGCGCGCATAATCCGAAAATCGTTGGGATTGCCGAAATGGCCGTCGTGCTGTAGTATTTGCGCCGTTGGCCGACGGCCAACAACAACAGGAGACGTTGCATGAAAGCATCAGTAGCAACAGCATGGGTCGCGGCGGTGGCGCTCTTGTGGGCGTTCACGCGTCCGGCCGTGGGTGGGTGAGGCATGGACCCGAACGCCGTGGGCCGGATTTCCAGTCCGTTCCAAGGCGTGGTGGTCAGTTTGACCGCCAACAGTGTCAGCGTTAAGTCCTCCAAGGCAGCAGCCGGCAGGTCCAGTGGCCGCACCGTCAGCTTCGCGATCAAGCCCGATGCAAAGGTTCTTCGCGATGGCAAGATGTGCGAGTTGAAAGACCTGCAAAAGGGCGACGCCGTGACCGTGAACTTCAACTCGAAGCCCGGTAGTTCACAGCACCGCGTAACGCAGATCAGCACCGGCAACAGCAACTAGCACCGAGCCGCCGCTCTACGCCTGCGCCACCAATTGCCGCAGCACGAACGGCAGGATGCCGCCGTGGCGGTAGTAGTCCACCTCGATGGGCGTGTCTATCCGCAACGTCACCGGCACGCGCTCGATTGCGCCACTGGCGCGCTTGATCTCCAGCGTCAGATCCTGACGCGGCTTGATGGCATCGTTGAGGCCGACGATGGAAAACGTCTCGGTGCCGTTGAGTTTCAGCGTCTGGGCGTTGGTGCCTTCCTTGAACTGGCAGGGCAGCACGCCCATACCGACGAGGTTGCTGCGGTGGATGCGCTCGAAGCTGGTGGCTACCACCGCGCGCACGCCGAGCAGATTGGTTCCCTTGGCAGCCCAGTCGCGCGAGCTGCCGGTGCCGTATTCCGCGCCGGCAATCACGACAAGCGGCGTGCCCTCTTGCTGATACTTCATCGCGGCGTCGTAGATCGCCATTTGCTCGCCGTCGGGCTGATGCTTGGTAACGCCGCCCTCGACACCGGGAACCATTAGGTTCTTGATGCGCACGTTGGCGAACGTGCCGCGCGTCATGACGCGGTCATTGCCGCGGCGGCTGCCGTAACTGTTGAAGTCCTCTGGGGCGACGCCGTTGGCGACGAGATACTGGCCGGCGGGTGAGGTTTTCTTGATCGAGCCGGCGGGCGAGATGTGGTCGGTGGTCACCGAGTCGCCGAAGATGCCGAGCGGGCGCGCGCCGCGGATTTCCGCGATGTTGCCGGGCTTCATCGAGAAGTTCACGAAAAACGGCGGTTCCTGGATGTAGGTGCTCTTCGTGTCCCACTGATAAACCTGCCCGACCGACGACGGAATCTCGTTCCACTTCGGATTCAGCGAGACAAAATCCTTGTAGAGCTTGCGGAACGTCTCCGCTCCCAACGCCGATTGCATGAGGCCGCGAATCTCAGCCAGCGTCGGCCAGAGGTCCTTGAGATAAACGGGGCCACTCTTGCCCTGGCCAAGCGGCTCGGTCGTCATGTCAATGTCCACGCGGCCGGCGAGCGCGAAGGCGACGACCAGCGGCGGCGACATCAGGAAGTTGGCCTTGATGTTCTGGTGAATGCGCGCCTCGAAGTTGCGGTTGCCGCTGAGCACGCTGGCGGTCACAAGGTCGTTTTTGACGACGGCGTCCTCAATGGCCGGCGCGAGCGGGCCGGAGTTGCCAATGCATGTCGCGCAGCCGTAGCCGACGAGGTTGAACCCAATCTGGTCGAGATACGGTTGCAGGCCGGTTTTGGCGAGGTAATCCGTCACAACGCGCGAGCCAGGTGCGAGCGAGGTCTTGACGGCAGGATTGACGCGCAGACCGCGCTCGACGGCTTTCTTTGCAAGCAGGCCCGCGGCGAGCATGACGCTCGGGTTCGACGTGTTCGTGCAGCTCGTGATGGACGCGATGAGCACGCTGCCGTGGCCGATCTCGGCCTGCACGTGCGGTTGCGTGGAATGAGAGGCGCACGGTGCGGGATGCTGGTCGCGCATCTCGGATTCGCTCGGCGTGACGTTGGCTTTCCGCTCGCCGTAAGTCTTGTCGCCAGCCGGCGCGGGTGCGTCGAGCTGGATGCGGACGCGCTTGGCAAGATCGGTGGTGATCTTGCCGTAGCCGCCCTCGGTGACTGGCTTCTGGAAGAGCGTCGTGAAGGTTTGCTTCAACGCCGGCAGTTCAATCCGATCCTGCGGACGCTTCGGGCCGGCGACGCTCGGCCGGACTTCGGCGAGGTTGAGTTCGAGGTCCACGCTGTAGGCGATGTCGCCCTTGCGTGGGATGCCGAACATCTGCTGCGCGCGGTAGTAGTTCTCGAACGCCGCGCAGGCTTCCTCACTGCGGCCCGTGGCGCGCATGAAGGCGATGGTCTCCTGGTCAATCGGGAAGAAGCCCATCGTCGCGCCGTATTCGGGAGACATGTTCGCGATGGTGGCGCGGTCGGCCAGCGGCAGGCTCGCGGCGCCGGGTCCGTAGTATTCGACGAACTTGCCGACGACCTTCGCCTTGCGGAGCATCTGCGTGACGTGAAGCGCCACGTCGGTCGCCGTGACGCCCTCGCTCAACGCGCCGGTCATGTGGACGCCGACGACTTCCGGCGTCAGGAAATAAACCGGCTGGCCGAGCATGCCCGCCTCCGCCTCAATGCCGCCCACGCCCCAGCCGACGATGCCGAGACCGTTGATCATGGTCGTGTGCGAGTCGGTGCCGACGAGCGTGTCGGGATAATAGACGCCGCCGCTTTGCAGCACGCCTTTGGCGAGATACTCCAGGTTGACCTGATGGATGATGCCGATGCCGGGCGGCACGACCTTGAACGTGTCGAACGCCTGCTGGCCCCATTTCAGAAACTGGTAACGCTCGCGGTTGCGCTTGAACTCCAAGTCCATGTTCAACCGAAACGCCTGCGGCGTGCCGGCGTAGTCCACCTGCACCGAGTGATCCACCACAAGGTCCACCGGCACGAGCGGCTCAATCATCTTCGGGTTATTGCCGAGCCGCGCAACGGCCGAGCGCATCGCCGCGAGGTCCACCAGCAACGGCACGCCCGTAAAGTCTTGCAGCACGATGCGCGCGACGATGAACGGAATCTCCTCCGACGCGGGCGACTTCGCGTTCCAGTTGGCCAGCGTGCACACGTCGCGCTCGGTGACCTTCTTGCCGTCCGCGTTGCGCAGCACAGATTCGAGCACGATGCGGATGCAAACGGGCAGCTTCGAGACCGGCCCGACCCCGGCGGCTTCCAACGCCGGCAGAGAGTAAAGGAGTCCTTTGCGGCCAGCGCCAGCATCAAAGGTTTGGAGTGAGTTGAAAAGGTTGTGCGGTGTCATAGACATAAATTGCCGAGACATTAGTAGCAGAATGCCGTTGATGCAACTGCGGGTTGAAAGTAGGACACGCATCCTGCTTGTCCACCAAAGCAGGACAGACATCTTGTCTGTCCCCTTTTGATGATGAGTGAGACAGGCGGGACGCCCGTCCTACTTTTCCGGCGCGAACAATCTACTTCAGCTCGGTAACGTAGATGTTGCGGAAGCGATGCTGGCCGCCGCCGGGAACCTCGGCTTGCACGGCAATGAAGCCTTCCTTGGGGCCTTCGAGGCCGTCGGCCTTCCACGCAGGCTTGCCGTTGATCTCCATCCCGGCCTGTGTGCCGCGCACGGTCAGCTTGAAGCGGTTCCATTCACCAGGCTTGATCAGTCCCTCGCTCTTGGCACCTTTCAAACCGCCCACATTGCCTTCGTCGCTTTGCCGTAGATTTGCCTGATAGCGCTTTGGCCATGGCTTGCCTGTGGGAATGGTGTCGTAGCGGAAATAAATGCCGCTATCCCACTTCTCGGACTTGAGCGCCTTCCACTCGAACTCGAAAATGAAGTCGGCGTATTTTCGGACGGACTGAACCAAGCCATTACCTTCCTTGATGAACATGTCGCCGTTGTCCACCGTCGCCTCGCAAGTCAGCACCGTCCAGCCCGCGAGTGACTTGCCGTCGAAGAGAGACACGCGTTTGCCGCAGGCTTCCGCCGCGTGGATCACAGTTGCCGCAGCACAAATCAACGCCAGCACCGCGCTCAAGGAGAATCTGATGTTCTTCATGGAATGATTTCGTAGCGTGCCGGTGCGCAAAAAGCAATGGAGAAGACTACGCCGCGCCAATCTGTTTCTGTATCACGTCGGCGATGCGCTGGGCTTGCTGCTCGATCACCGCGCGGTCGCGACCCTCCACCGTCACACGGCAAAGTTGCTCGGTGCCGGAATAACGCACGATGACGGTGCCCGTCTCTTTGATCGCGGCTTTCGCTTCCTTGATCGTGCCTTGGACGCCGGCCACCGACTCCAGCGGCGGCTTGGACCTAACCTTGATGTTCAGCATCACCTGTGGGAAATGCTGCATGACGCGGCAGAGTTCGCTGAGCGGCTTGCCGGTCTCGCGCATGACGCGAAGCATCTGGAGGGCGCTGACGATGCCATCACCGGTGGTCGTGAAGTCGCGGAAAATCATGTGGCCGCTTTGTTCGCCGCCGACGTTGGCGTCGAGCCGGCGCATCTCATCTATGACGAACTTGTCACCGACCTGTGTGCGCACCACTTTGCCGCCAGCCTTGCCGATCGCTTCGTCGAGACCGCCGTTGCTCATCAGCGTCGCCACCAGCGTGTTGTTGCGAAGCTGGCCTTTCTTGAGCATGTCCACACCCGTCACCGCGAGAATCTCGTCGCCGTCCACGAGGCGCGCGTTTTCGTCGCACAGGATGACGCGGTCGGCGTCGCCATCGTGGGCGATGCCGATGTCGGCGCGATGGGCGATGACCGCCTGCCTCAAGCCGCTCGGATGCAGACTGCCGCAGTCCTTGTTGATGTTCACGCCATCGGGCGTGTTGTTGTAGATGAACAACTCCGCGCCCAGCTCGCGCAGGACGCACGGCGTGCTCTTGTAGCCCGCGCCGTTGGCCGCGTCCACGGCGATGCGGAAGCCATCGAGCGTCATGCCGCGGGGGAAGCTAGCCTTGACGAACTCGATATAGCGACCCAACGCATCGTCAATGCGCGTGGCCTTGCCGACCGCGCCGGCGGTGGGGCGGATCTTGTCTATCGCGCCGCTGAAGACCAGTTCCTCGATCCGGTTTTCAACTTCGGTGTCGAGTTTGTAACCGTCGCGGTCAAAAAACTTGATGCCATTGTCGTCGTAAGGATTGTGCGACGCGGTCAACACAACGGCGGCGTCGGCGCGCAACGAGCGGGCAATGTAGGCCACGCCCGGCGTCGGCAGCGGTCCGACCAGCAGCACGTCCACACCCATCGAGAGAATGCCGCTCGTCAGCGCCGTCTCCAGCATGTAGCCGGAGAGCCGCGTGTCCTTGCCGATGACAATCCTGTGCCGCGACGAGCCGCGCTCGGCTGGCACTGCGTTCTGGTTCCGAAAGACGTGCGCGGCAGCTCGACCGAGCTTCAGCGCGGTCTCGGCGGTCACCGGCTCGATGTTCGCCTTGCCGCGAACACCGTCGGTGCCGAAAAGCTTCATCATCGTGGGGGTCGAATCGCTCATGGTTCCATTTGTCCTACGACTTTCGGCCGAGTTCGTCAATCACGCGCAACGCACGCGCTGTTTCTGCCACGTCGTGGACGCGAACGATACTCGCACCGCGGGTGACAGCCCAGACAGCCGCCGCAATGGAGCCTTGCCGCAACGCGTCGGGATTCGCGCCGTCAGGGCCGAGCAATTTCGCGATGAAGCTTTTCCGCGAGACACCGACAAGCACGGGCCAGCCAAGGGCGCACAGCGCGTCCAACCGCGCCAACAGCGCAAGGTTGTGCTCGACCGTCTTTCCGAAACCGATACCGGGGTCCAACACGATCTGTTCCGCCGTAATGCCGGCGTCTTGCGCCGCAGCCAGCCGCTCGCGAAGGAAACCGGACACATCACTCGTCACGTCGCTGTAGCGCGGGTCTAGCTGCATCGTCTGCGGCGTGCCCTGCATGTGCATCAGCACCAAGCCCGCGCCAGCGTGAGCAACGGTGTCGAACATCGCCGGATCAAAGCGACCGGCGCTGATGTCATTGATGATGTGAGCGCCGGCTTCGAGCGCACGGCGGGCGACTTCGGCCTTGGTGGTGTCAACGGAGACGAGGAAATGTGGAGCGTGGAGCGTCGGGCGTCGGGCGTGGAGCATTGCTACGACCGGGATGACGCGTCGGAGTTCTTCGTCGAGAGGCACGGGTGCGGAGCCGGGCCGGCTGGACTCGCCACCAACGTCAATGATTTCCGCGCCGGCCTCGACCATCGCCAAAGCGTGCGCCGCGGCCGCTTTCGGGTCCGTAAAACTGCCACCGTCACTGAAGCTGTCCGGGGTGACGTTCAGGATGCCCATCAGCCGGCTGCGGCCGTCGGAAAAATCCAAGGAAAAATTCCGGCCGCGCCAGATCATGATAGTGGCCGGGGAATTGGGTTACGCGTTGGCCGGCGCGCTGTCGATGTCGGGCGCGTCGGGCATCGGCGGAGGTTCAGCTTTGTTTTCCGTCGAGGCAGTCGGGAGAACCGGCGGAGGAGCATTCTTATTTTCGGGCGGGCGGCTGAGTTTGCCGGTGCGCACAATCTCCATCACTTCCTCACCGTCAAGTGTCTCAAATTCCAACAGCGCCTCGCCGAGCGCAATCAGCTTGTCCTTGTTGTCATTGAGAACTTTCCTGGCCTGCTCAATAGCCTCGTCCATGAAGCGGCGGACCTCCTCATCAATAACGCGCGTGGTCGCTTCGCTGACGTTTTGCGGGCGGGCCAATTCGCGACCGAGGAAGATGGGTTGTTCGTCATCCACGCCGTAGTGGACGTTGCCCAGTTTTTCGCTCATGCCCCACTCACACACCATTTTCCGCGCGATGGCGGTGGCATAGCGGATGTCGCTGTAAGCACCGCTGGTGATGTCGCCCAGGATCGTCTCCTCGGCAATGCGGCCGCCCATGACCATGGCAAGGCGGACGAGCAACTCTTTCTTGCTCTGCGTGTATTTGTCCTTCGTCGGCAGATACATCGTCGAGCCGAGCGACTGACCGCGGGGGATGATCGTGACCTTGTGAACCGGATACTCACCGGCGTCGAGCACTGCCTGCACCAGCGCGTGGCCGGCCTCGTGGTAGGCGGTGCACTTCTTTTCCTTCTCATCCATCAACCGGCTGCGGCGCTCGCGGCCCCAGCGCACCTTGTCGCGAGCCTCTTCCATCTCCTCCATGCCGATGGCCTTTTTGTTGCCGCGCGCGGCAGTAAGCGCGGCCTCGTTGACGAGGTTGGCGAGATCGGCGCCGCTGTAACCAGGCGTGCCGCGCGCAATGATCGCCAAGTCCACTTCCTTCGCGAGCTTCACGCTGCGGACGTGAATCTTCAGGATCTGCTCGCGCTCGTTGATGTCGGGCATGTCCACGACAATCTCGCGGTCGAAGCGGCCCGGCGGTCGAAGCGGCCGGGGCGCAGCAGCGCCGGGTCGAGCACGTCGGGGCGGTTGGTCGCGGCAATGATGATGACGCCCTCGCTGGTATCGAAGCCGTCCATCTCGGAGAGCAACTGGTTGAGCGTCTGCTCGCGCTCATCGTGACCGCCGCCGATGCCGGAGAAACGCGAACGGCCGACGGCGTCAATCTCATCAATAAAAATCAGGCACGGCGCGTGTTTGCGGCCCTGCTCAAACATGTCGCGCACGCGGCTCGCGCCAACGCCGACGAACATCTCCACGAAATCGCTGCCGCTGATCGAGAAGAACGGCACGTCCGCCTCGCCGGCGATGGCCTTGGCGAGCAACGTCTTACCGGTGCCGGGAGGGCCGGTCATCAGCACGCCTTTCGGGATACGGCCACCGAGACGCTGGAACTTCTTCGGATCTTTCAGGAAATCCACGATCTCGGAAATTTCCTCCTTGGCTTCCTTGATGCCGGCGACGTCCTTGAAGGTGACCTTGTTGCGATCGCGCGAGAGCATCCGGGCGCGGCTCTTGCCGAAACTGAGCGTGCCTTTGCCGGCGGACTTGAACTGCCGCCAGAAGAAAAACCATAGCAGCGCGATGAACAGGACGAATGGAATCATGCCGATCAACACCTGCATGACGGCGGTGTTGCTGCTGCGCTGGGCAAAGCCTTTTTGGGCCAGTGTTTCACTCAGCCGGTCGGTCACGCGATGTTTGAGATGGAACTGCGTCAATCCTTGTTCCTTGCCAGAACCGGCCTTGACGCGCATCTGGCCCCGGATGTCCTGCACCATCGGTTCGGTGCCGTAAATGATCTCGCCCTCCGAAATCTCGCCGGCTTCGAGTTTCTGCATGAAATCGGGGTAGCTCAACTCGACCACGGTGCGTTCCCGCCCCATCTGGAAGCTCCAGAGCGCGCCGGTCAGCGTCAGCAGGCAGAGGAAAAGCACCAGCCCGCGCACGTTCACACGACTATCGCGCCCTTCGGGCGGGACAGGTTTTCGGTTGCTGTCGTTCTTATTAAACATATGAGTTGCTCGCGCTACGGCTATCCGGCGCAATTTAGACAAAAACTATCATAGCCGCCATAGCTTGGCAATGACGCTTTCCCCGTGCGCCACGAGAGGCCCGCCTTGACTCTGCGTATGGATTCGGCGCCATGCGCCTGCTTCAACGGCGGTCTTCGCGGATTTTCGAGGCAGAACGAGCCGCGTAGAGTAGGACAGGCGTCCCGCCTGTCCAGTTATCCATCTATCCATCAATGGACAGGCAGGATGCCTGTCCTACTTTGCCGGCACGGCTTTTGTTTTCGGCTTCATACCTTTCTCGATGTTTTCTTTGCAGCGAGGACGTTCACGTCCACGGCATGCCCGCGGTGGAAAATCTACGACGTGTTGCGCGGCCGGCTCATGCTGTGGTCCAAGCCGATGAACCAGCGCGGCGTCGGCGCGTGGACGGCACAGGTGTTGAAGGCGGGCGACTGGATCGAGGTCGAGCCGCGCCAATGCCACTTCGCCTGCTGGCTCGACCGCGACAGTCTGGGCGTCGTCATCAAAGCCGCTCGTGCCGGCGAACTGGGCGGCGTGGGCCGTCTCGGCGCGTCCGGCAAAACCACCTGCACCGTGCCTGGCCGCAACTCTTCACTCTTAACTTTTAATTCTTAACTTCTCACTTCAGACGTATCCGCCCCTCATGCAAACGCTGATCGCCGAATACTCCAAGCCTTACGACCAGCGCGACTACGCGAAGATCGCTGCCGCGGTGTAGGTCCCACTTGCTGCTTCCTGCTTCCTGTCCGCCATTCTGCAATCCGCACTCCGCCATCCGCAATCGGTTCGGGTCGGCGGTTGGCTGACTTCAATCGAAGTTGGCTAGATCGAAGAACGCGACCTCGCCGGTGGAGGTTCCGGCGACCAGACGGTTGAGGGCGACAGAATAGGCGACGGCATACCACTGCGCGTTGCCAACAACAATGGCTAAGCACGCCCCGTTTTCCAAGTCCCAGACCCGAAGCGTTTTGTCATCATTCGCCGACACCGCGCGTCGTCCGTCGGCCATCACGTTCACGCTCGAGACACTGTCGCTGTGGCCTTCGAGGGTGCGCAAGCACGCTCCGCTCTCCAGGTCCCAGACACGAAGCGTCTTGTCCCAACTCCCAGACACCGCGCATCGTCCGTCGGGCGTCACGCTCACGCACTTGACATCGCTGCTATGGCCTTCGAGGCTGCGCAAACACGCCCCGCTTTCCAGGTCCCAGACCCGTAGTGTCTTGTCCCTACTCCCCGACACCGCGCGCTGGCCGTCGGGCGTCACGCTCACGCTACTGACTCTACCGCTGTGGCCTTTGAGAGTGCGCAGGCAAGCCCCGCTCTCCAAATCCCAAACCTGAAGGGTTTTGTCCCAACTCCCAGACACCGCGCGTCGTCCGTCGGGCGTTACGCTCACGCTACTGACTCTGTCGCAGAGACCTTTGAGAGTGCACAGGCACGCCCCGCTCTCCAGATCCCAGACCCGAAGCGTGCTGTCCCAACTCCCGGACACCGCGCGCCGGCCGTCGGGCGTCACGCTCAAGCTACTGACCCTGTCGCAGAGACCTTTGAGAGTGCGCGGGCACGCCATCTTCTCCAAGTCCCAAATCCGTAGCGTTTTGTCCATACTCCCAGACACCGCGCGCCGGCCGTCGGGCGTCACGCCCACGCTCCAAACCACAGCACTGTGGCCTTCGAGATTGGGCAGGCACACCCCGCCCTCCAAATCCCAGACCCGAAGCGTTTTGTCTTCCCAATTACCACACGACACCGCGCGCCGGCCGTCGGCCGTCACGCTCACGCTCTCGACACTGACGCAGTAGCCTTCAACCGTGCGCAGGCACGCCCCGCTCTCCAAGTCCCAAACCCGAAGCGTCTTGTCCCAACTCCCAGACACCGCGCATCGTCCGTCGGGCGTCACGCTCACGCACTTGACATCGCTGCTATGGCCTTCGAGGCTGCGCAAACACGCCCCGCTTTCCAGATCCCAGACCCGGAGTATTTTCCCAGCCCCCGACACCGCGCGCCGGCCGTCGG
>JAPLTX010000054.1 GCA_026397915.1 Verrucomicrobiota bacterium | reverse complement strand
TGACCTGAAGGACGCCGACAAGGCCGTCAACGTGCTGCACGAGAAATTCGGTTTGACCAAAAAATGAACCCGAAAGTCGCCATCTACGACACGACGCTGCGTGACGGCACGCAAGGCGAAGGCATCTCGTTGTCCAGCGCCGACAAGCTACGGATCGCCGAGCGGCTCGACGCGTTTGGTGTGCACTACATCGAGGGCGGCTGGCCCGGCTCGAACCCGAAGGACATGGAGTTCTTCGCCGAGGCCCGCAAACGAAAGTTCAAGCAAGCGAAGATCGCGGCGTTCGGCAGCACGCGCCGCGCGAAGGAAATCTGCTCACGCGACACGAACATCCAGGCGCTTGTTGAGGCGCACACGCCGGTCGTAACGATGGTCGGCAAGACCTGGTCGCTGCACGTGCGCGAGGTCATCCGCACGACGCCGGAGGAGAACCTCGCGATGATCGGCGACAGCGTCCGCTATTTCAAGGAACGTGGCAAAGAGGTTTTCTACGACGCGGAGCATTTCTTCGACGGCTACAAGGACGACCCGGCCTATGCGCTGGCGACGTTGCGCGCCGCGCAGGACGCCGGGGTTGACGTGCTGGTGCTTTGCGATACCAACGGCGGCACGATGCCCAGCGAAGTTTCGCGCATAGTCGCCGAGGTGAAGCGGCAGCTTCGCGCGGCGCTCGGCATCCACACGCACAACGACAGTGGCCTCGCCGTGGCCAACGCGCTCGCGGCGGTGGAGCAGGGTGCCTCGCAGGTTCAGGGAACGATCAACGGCTACGGTGAGCGTGCCGGCAACTGCAACATCAACTCGGTGATGGCCAACCTCGTTTTGAAAATGGGCATCCCGTCTATTCCGCGCGAGAACCTGAAGCACCTGCGCGAATTGAGCATGTTCGTGGACGATCTGGCCAACGTTCGGCCTGACATCCGCCAGCCGTTCGTTGGCGCGACGGCGTTCGCGCACAAAGGCGGCATCCACGTCAACGCTGTCGAGAAGGTGGCTCGCAGTTATGAGCACATCGAACCGGAGTTGGTCGGCAACCACCGCCGTGTGCTTGTGAGCGAACTCAGCGGTCGCAGTAATGTGTTGCTCAAGGCGCAGGAGCTTGGTTTCGACATAGGCAAGGAGACGCCCGAACTGCGTGACATTCTCAAGCAACTCAAGGAACTGGAGCACCGCGGCTACGAATTCGAGGCGGCCGACGCGTCATTCCAGTTGCTGTTGCAGAAGATGCTTAAGCGGCACAAGCCATTCTTCCAGTTGCTCGGCTATCGCATCATCATGGATCGTCACGCCGAGGACGGCCGGCAAATCTGCGAGGCCAGCGTCAAGGTGCGCGTCGGCGACAAGGTGGAGCACACGGTCGCGGAAGGCGACGGCCCGGTCAACGCGCTGGACACGGCGTTGCGTGCCGCGCTGGTGAAGTTCTACCCGGCTATCCAGAAAGTGCGGCTCGTGGACTACAAGGTCCGCATCCTCGATTCCAGCACCGGCACCGCTGCCAAGACACGCGTCATCATCGAATCCACCGACGGCGAGACGATCTGGGGCACCGTCGGCGTCAACGACAATATCATCGAGGCGAGCTGGGAAGCGCTCGTGGACAGCGTCGAATACAAACTCTTCAAGGACGAGAAGAGGAAATGAAACGTGAAACGTAAAACGTGATTACGCAGGTGCCTCCTTCACGTTTCACGTTTCACGTTTCACGTTTACCATGACTGACATTCCCAAAGCCTACGAAGCGAAGCTGGTCGAAGATAAGTGGTATCAAGCTTGGCTGAAGCAAGGCGTCTTCACGCCCAACCCACAGTCGCCCAAGCCGGCCTACTGCATTGTCATCCCGCCGCCAAACGTCACCGGTGTGCTGACGATGGGTCACGTGCTCAACAACACCCTTCAGGACATCCTTTGCCGCCGCAAACGCATGCAGGGCTTTGAGGTGCTTTGGCTGCCTGGCACCGATCACGCCGGCATCGCCACGCAAACGGTCGTCGAGAGAACGTTGCGCAAGCAGGGCATCAAGCATCCGCGCCGCGACTTGGGCCGCGAGGGACTCGTCGCGAAAATCTGGGAATGGAAGGAGAAGCACGGCGGCATCATCATCCAGCAGCTCAAGAAGCTCGGCTGCTCCTGCGATTGGTCGCGCGAGCGATTCACGATGGACGACGGCTACAACAAGGCCGTGCTCCACGCCTTCGTCGCGCTTTACAAGAAGGGTCTCATCTACCGCGGCAAACGCATGGTCAACTGGTGCCCCGTCTCACAGACCACGCTCAGCGACGAAGAAGTCATCATGAAAGAGGTCGAGGGCGAACTGTGGCACTTCAAGTATCCGTTGCTCGACGTCCACGGCAAACCGCACCCGAAGGATTTCCTCGTCGTGGCCACCACACGTCCCGAGACGATGCTCGGCGACGAGGCCGTGGCGGTCAACCCGAACGACCCGCGCTACAAGAATCTCGTCGGCCACAAATGCCTGCTGCCGATCCAGAACAAACAAATCCCTGTCATCGCCGACGAGGCGGTGGACCCGAAGTTCGGCACCGGTTGCGTGAAGGTCACGCCGTCGCACGATCTGGCCGACTACGAAATGGCCCTGCGTCACAACCTGCCGTTCACCGAGGTCATCGGCCCCGACGGTCGCATGACCGAGCTGGCCGGCGAGGACTTCGCCGGCATGGACCGGCTCGAATGCCGCGAGGCCGTCGTTGAGCAGATGCGGGTCAACGGCCTGATGCTCAAGACCGAACCCTACAAACACAGCGTCGGCTACAGCGAGCGCGCCGACGTGCCCATCGAGCCGCGCGTCAGCGAGCAATGGTTCCTGAAGTATCCACAGGTCGAAAAGTCGCTTGCGGCAGTGGACCAAGGCGAGATCAAGTTCTACCCGGAGCGGTGGACCAAGACCTACGCTCACTGGATGAAGAACATCCGCGACTGGGCCATCAGCCGACAACTCTGGTGGGGGCATCGGATTCCTGTGTGGAGAAAAGCTGTGACCAAAGAGGAGGTTGGAAACCTGATTGGTTCGAATTTGTATTGCAGATGGGAAGATGGCGAGTGGAAGCGCGGGATTGCTGAAGGCCAAGGCGTTTCAACAGAAGACCCCCTTTGGGAAGCGCCATTCGAGGAATCGGATGTTGGATCATTTTCTTTCCGGATTCATGAGGGGAATGTTGGACGAGAGTTTATCGTCGAAGTTGCCGCCTCTTCAGAGCGCCAAGTTCGGTGGCTCGAAGCAAACAGTTTTCAACAAGACCCCGACGTGCTCGACACGTGGGCGTCGTCGTGGCTGTGGCCGTTTGCGACGATGGGACGCTGGCCGGAGGAGAAGTCCGACACGCTGGCGAAGTTCTACCCGACCAGCGATCTCGTCACCGGGCCGGACATCATCTTCTTCTGGGTCGCGCGGATGATCATGGCCGGCTACGAGTTCATGGGCCAGAAGCCGTTCTCGAACGTCTATTTCACCGGCATCATCCGCGACGCCATCGGCCGCAAGATGTCCAAGAGCCTCGGCAACTCGCCTGACCCGCTCGACCTCATCGCCAAATACGGCGCCGACGGCCTGCGCTTTGGCCTGATGCTCATCGCGCCGCAAGGCTCCGACATCCTGTTCGCCGAGGAGCGAATGGAGGTCGGCCGCAACTTCTGCAACAAACTCTGGAACGCCGCCCGCCTGCGCCAGATGCAGGGCGTCGCCAGCGGGGCGGTGAAAAAGGAGCTCCTTTCGCCCGACGACCACCACATCCTTGCCAAGCTCGACGACTGCATCCGTAACGTGTCGGCGAGCCTTGACGGCTACAAGTTCAACGAAGCCGCGCAGACGCTCTACGGTTTCTTCTGGGGCGAATACTGCGACTGGTATCTCGAAGTCTCGAAGGCTGCGTTGCAAGGCACCGACGCCGCGCTGAAAGCCAACGCATGCGCCGTGATGGACACGGTCCTCTCGAACGTGTTGCGCCTGCTGCATCCGTTCGCGCCGTTCATCACCGAGGAACTTTGGTTTGGTCTCGGCTTCGCCCAGGACAAGACCATCCAGTTTGCGCCGTGGCCTGTGCCAACCGGTCTGGGTGACGCGTCGGTGGTGGACTGGGTGTCGAAGAAATACGCACTGGTCGTCGCCGGCCGCAACTTGCGTGCGGAAAAGAAAATTGCACCCGGCAAAAAAGCCAACTTCAAGGTTCAAGCCAAGACGCCCGACATCGCCGCGCGCTTGCAGCGGGAACTGCCGACGCTGCGCATTCTGCTCAATGCCGAGCAGATCGAGTTCGTTGGCGCGGACTTTCAGTCGTCGTCTGGCACGCCTGCGGCTGTCGCCGAACTCGGCTCGATTTTCATGCCGCTCGAGGGCTTGGTGGATCCCGCCGCCGAACGGAAACGGATCGAGGCGCAACTTGTGAAGCTGGCGAAGGAAATCGAAGCGATTGACCGGAAACTGGCCAACCAGGATTTCGTAGCCAAAGCCCCACCCGCCGTCGTGGCTCAGCAGCGGACCAAGCGCGAAGAACTGCTGCGCCAGCAGGCGGAGTTGCAGAAGCTGCTGAGCTAGGCGGCAAGCTCCGCGTTGTTCTCGGTTCATGCAAAGCTCAACTGACAAAACGGACGATCAATCCGCGCCGTCGCGGAATTCACGGCTGCTGCTGGCGCTCGCTATTGTTTATGCGATGATCGTTCTTTTCGCCGGTCTCGGCACGCGCGGACTGAATGACCCGGACGAGGGACGCTATGCCGAGGAGGCGCGCGAGATGCTGGAACGGTTGCAGACCGACCCGCTCGCGTGGCTGGAGGAGACGCTCGACGGTGAACCTTACTACAGCAAGCCGCCGCTCACCAACTGGCTCACGTGCGTGACGATGAAACTGCTCGGCCTCAACGAGTGGGGCGCACGAATGCCGGCGGCGCTGGCGGCACTCGGCGCGGTGCTGGTGGCAATGTCGTTGGCGCGGCGGATGGGCGGCGAGCGTTGGGCGGCGCTGGCGGGCGTAATCTTGCCGACGAGCCTGATGTTCTTCATCGTCGGCCGGCTCATCACGACGGACATGATCTTGGTGTTCTTCATGACCTCGGCGCTGGCGGCGTTTTGGTTTTGGTTTGAGGGTAGCGGACGACGACCACTGGTATTTTTCTGGCTCGCGTTGTCTGGTGCAATGATGACTAAAGGGCCGGTCGGCGTGGCAGTGCCGCTGCTGGTGATCATCGCGACGCTGCTGGTGCTGCGCCAGCCACGGCGGTTGCTGGAGCTTGGCTGGCTGTGGGGACTGCCGTTGTTCGTGGTGCTGGGACTGGGTTGGTATTTGCAGGCGTGCATCCGGTTTGACCTCTGGTGGTTCTTCCTCGGCCAACAGGTGGCGGGCCATTACTTCAAGGACGCTCAAGGCCATCCGCAACCGATTTGGTATTACGCCGTGCTGCTGCTGGTTGGTGCGCTGCCGTGGACTCTATGCGCGCTAACGGCGGGCTGGCGTTGGCGCGAGGAAACGCAGTCGCCACAGGCGCTCGCGCAACGCGTGTTTCTGGTGATCTGGGTCGTGGCGTGCCTGGTGTTTTTTAGCATGGGCCGGACGAAGCTGGCCACCTACATCCTGCCGGTCATGGTGCCGATGGGATTGTTGGCGGCGCGGTTTTGGGAGGACATGTTGACAGCGACAGAACAGCCGGCGGTGGGCGCATGGCGTCGCGTCGCAGCGTGGAGCAGCGTATTGTTCACAGCGTTGGTGCCGGTATGTTTGTGGTATTGGCTCTACCGCAAGATCGGCCCGGCGCGGCCCGACTACCACTGGGTCTGGCAGCTCACCGGCGGGGCGGGCGTGGCGGTGTTATTGCTGGCAGTGTTTTGGGCGCGACGCTCCGCGATGCGGTTGCTGGGCTTGGGAGTCGTCGCGCTGCCGGTGTTTCTGATCGCGGCGATGGGTGCGCTGGCGAACTTTGAAGACCTGATGGAGAGCAACTACAGCTTCCGGACAATCGGGCTGGCATTGCGCGCGCACGCGAAGCCGGACGACATGGTGGCGTTTGCGATGACTCAGGACCGCGGCCACGGCATTTGTTTCTATTCGCGCCGGCTCATCTCGAAACCGCGGCTCGGCGAGTCACCAGAGGGGATGCAGCATCCACCGCCGGACCGCCTGTTGAAGAACGTGGATCAAATCTGGGAGTGGG
The DNA here is from genome assembly GCA_026397915.1 of Verrucomicrobiota bacterium. GTDB lineage: Bacteria > Verrucomicrobiota > Verrucomicrobiia > CAIQCK01 > CAIQCK01 > CAIQCK01. The sequence continues at coordinate 39,854 of JAPLTX010000054.1, read as the reverse complement.
TGCGGCAGGGGCGGCGGGTGTTCTGCGTCATCCCGACGGACAGGCGCGATCTGTTCCTGAAAGCCGCCCCGGTTCCGTTTGCAGAACTGATCCGCACGCGCAGTTACACGCTCTGGCTGACGCCGCCGGCTGCGAGGTGAGGCGGTTGTCCGGGCTTCTCGGCTTCGTCAACCAGCATGACGGGAATGTCATTGCGGATCGGGTAGCGCAGTCCGCACGCCGCGTTCTGGCAAACCAGCCGGTCACCTTCCAGCTTCACCGCCGTCTTGCACTTCGGGCAGACAAGAATGTCGAGCAAAGCCTTCTCAATCATACAACTTCTCCGCTTCCGCCAGCGCAGCCGTTAACACGCGGCGCAACGGCACTTTCACTTTCGCCGCGGCTCGCTTGCAGGACTCAAATTCCGGCGACGCCGACACCACACGACCGCCGAGCCGGCCAATCTTCACCTCGACGCGGCCGAACACGGTCTTCAGCGTCACAATCTCGCGGTCGAGCTTCAGCCGTTGCGCGTCGGTGCGCCGCACGCCGAAGGCCGTCGTGCTTTCCAACAACAACCGCGACAGCCGGTCGGCGTCGGCGGGCGCGCACAGCACGCTCAACATCACGCCCGGCCGGTTCTTCTTCATTTGGATTGGCGTGTGAAACACGTCGAGCGCGCCGGCGGCGAGGGCCTTGTCCATCACGTCGCCGAGCACCTGCGGGCTGATGTCGTCAAGGTTGGTTTCCAGTATCGCCACGCGGTCCGTCTCACGCGCTTCTTCGTCCTCGGCATCGCCTAGCAGCGCGCGCAATACGTTCGGAGACTTCGGCAGGTTGCGCGAGCCAAGGCCGTAGCCAATCGCCTGCACCGTCATCGCTGGCATCGGGCCAAACTCCGTCGCAAACTCCCGCAGCAACGCCGCGCCGGTCGGCGTGATCAGTTCCGCCTCCTCATCGCCGGCGAAAGTCGGCACGCCTTTCAGCAGCTCCACTGTCGCCGGCCCCGGCACAGGAAACCGGCCGTGCGCGCAATCCACAAAACCAAAACCGGTCCGCAGCGGCGCAGAGGCAATGACCTTCTCAACACCAAGTTTCTGAAGCCCGATGCACGCGCCGACGAAATCCACGATGCTGTCCACCGCGCCGACCTCGTGAAAGTGAACCTTCTCCGGCGCGACGCCGTGGATTTTTCCCTCGGCCGTCGCCAGCCGCCGGAACGCGCCGATTGCGTGTTGTTTCACCTCGGCAGCGAGCTTGGAGGATTCGATCAGTCGCTTGATGTCACTGAAGCTGCGGCCGTGATGCTCGTGCTCGTCATGGTGATGATGGTGGTGGTCGTGTTCATGAACGGCGACCTCGAACTTGGTCCCGGTGATGGCCTGTCGCTCGCCGCGCCGGGCCGTCACCTCAAACTCGTCGAGGCCGAGCTTTGCCAGCTCGTGGCGAAGCGCCTTGAGATCGAGTCCGAGATCAATCAGCGCGCCGAGAAGCATGTCGCCGCTGATGCCGCCGACGCAGTCGAGATAAAGCAGTTTCATGACCGTTTGGAGCCTACCCGCAGAATGGGAGCTTGTCCATAATTGGCGAGCCTGCTAGAAAGGCGGGCCATGAAGCCCCAAATCGTCGTCACCGACAAAGCGCCGAAAGCCGTCGGCCCCTACTCACAAGCTGTCCGCGCCGGAGAGCTTCTGTTCTGCGCCGGCCAGATTCCGCTCGATCCCGCCACGGGCCAGATCGTGCCCGGCGGCATCAAGGAACAGACCGAGCGAGTGCTGAACAACATCAAGGCTGTGCTCGCCTCGCAGGGCATCGGCCCCGAACACGTCGTGAAGACGACCGTATTTATGACCAACCTCGCCGACTTTGCGGCGATGAACGAAGTTTACGCGAAGGCTTTTCCGGCCAACCCGCCCGCCCGCTCCACTGTCCAGGTTGCCGCGCTGCCCAAAGGCGCGCAGGTCGAGATCGAAGCCATCGCGGCGTATTGAACCAGCGGCGGCCGTTTTTGCTTCGGTTTTACGCACCTTTTACTTGCCCTTGCTTCCGTGCCGTCTCATAACTTGGCGCATGAAGATTCTGGTCGTCGAAGACGAGCCGGTGTTGCGCGACGGGTTGGTGGAGTTGCTGTTGGGCGCGGGGCATAGCGTCGAGGCGGTGTCCGACGGCCTCAGCGCGGTGCAGTGGGGATTGGAGACCAGTTTCGATCTGGTGCTGCTCGACCTGATGTTGCCGAAGCTTGACGGCATCGAGGTCTGCCAGCGATTGCGCAAAGCGCGGCCGGGTTTGCCGATCTTGATGCTGACGGCACGCGGTTCGGAAGATGACAAGGTGCGTGGGTTGCGCACCGGCGCCGATGATTACGTCACCAAACCTTTCGGCGCGAAGGAACTGCTGGCGCGCGTCGAGGCGTTGGGCCGCCGCGCGAAGGCGGCACCAACCAGCCCGGACGTTACCGAGGCGGACGACTGCCACTTTGACTTCGGTCGCTGCGAGGCGCAGCGCGGCAAACAGATCATCGCGCTAACGCCGCGTGAGGTCGGCTTGTTGCGCTGGCTGCATCGCCATCGCGCCCGCGCCGTCTCGCGCGCAGAGTTACTGGAGCAGGTCTGGGGCGCTCGCGCCGACATGGAGACGCGCACGGTGGACATGACGGTGGCCAACCTGCGTCAGAAGATCGAGCGCGACGCGGCTGATCCCAGAATCGTTGTCTCGGTCAAAGGCGTTGGCTACGCGTGGGGCAGACAATGAAGATCGGCGTGAACAAAACCGCACTCGCGTTTGTGTTGACCGCTGTCGCGTTGGCGGTGCCGAGCGTGTCGTGGTTCATCGTCGGTTCGCGCGAGGTGGCGACGGAGGCGACGCGACTTGAAGAAGCGCCGCGCCGGTCCGCCGAGGTGCTGGCCGAGCGTCTCGCCGACAGGCTTGGCTCGCGACTTGAAACGTTGCGCGAAGCCGAATCGCGCCGGCCCTTCTACCATTATCAAAACCTCTACCACGACCCGAAAGGCGCTTACGAAGGCGCTGCCGTGATTCCGTCGCCGCTGGCACAGGGGCCGGCAGATCCGCTGGTGCGCGCGCATTTCCAGATAGACGCGGCCGGGCGGCTGACGCTGCCGACGTTGAACGACGAACTGCTGGACACAGCCAGTGCCGAGGTTGAACACGCCGGGCGCGCACTTCAGCTTGAGCTACAGCCTGTTGCGGCAGCGTGTTTGGAGAAACTTCGCTCGGCGCAGCCGTCAACGTCCGCCGCCGGGACGGATGAGACGAGAATGGAAGTCATGAGTGCCGCGGCGTATGAGCAGAATCTCCGCGCGAGCCGGCTTTACGCGTCCATCAAGAACGGGAAGCCCGACGAGCGGCCCGCAACAACGAAGGTAGGCGAGGTTCGGGTTCGCGTCGGGCCGTTCCATTGGCACACGGTCGTAATTGGCGGAACCGATATGCTCGTGGCGTTACGCGAGGTGCAGGCGCGCGACGGGATGTTGGCGCAGGGGTTTGTGATAGACGAAGACGCGATCACTGAGTTGCTGCGAGGCGCCAAGTTTCCCACACAATTTTTGCCTGGACCGCCGTCGGGTGCCACCGAGGCGGCGGTGCCCATCGCGCCAACGGTCTGGCATGTGTCGGTGTTTGCCGGTCACGCGATGGCGGTGGCTCGCAACACCGGGCGCGAGGCACAAGAGAGTTTCATAGAGTCCTTCACCAAGGGCGTGATAGGGGCAGCCGCCGTCGGGCTGTGCGTTGTGGCGCTGGTATGGTGGACGGACCGGCTGGCGCGGCAACGGTCGCATTTCGCAGCAGCGGCTGCGCACGAGTTGCGCACGCCGTTAACGGGGCTGCGGATGTATGCGGAGATGCTCGCCGAGGGTCTCGGTGATCCGACGCGTTCGAAGGATTATGCGCGCCGCATCGCCGGCGAGGTCGAGCGGCTTGGCCGTGTCGTGGCCAACGTGCTCGGTTTCACCCGGCTGGAGCGGGGCACGTTGCGAGTGCGGCCGGAGCCGGGCGACCTCGCTACAGTTGTGCGCGAGTGTATCGTCCGCCAGCAGGCTGCGCTGGAGGCGGCCGGCGCGCGAGTGGAGACCGCCCTTGCCGACGATCTGTCGCCAGTGCGCTTCGACCGCGATGCTGTTGCCGAAATCCTCGAGAACCTTCTCGACAACGCGGAAAAATACTCGCGCACATCGGCCAACCGCGCCGTCCGCGTGACACTCGCCCGCGACGGCAATACGGTGGTGCTTGCCGTCTCCGATCATGGTCCGGGAGTGTCCGCGGCCATCCGCCGCCGGCTCTTCCGACCGTTCGCCCGCGGCGGCGACGCGGACTCACCGGTGGGTCTTGGTCTTGGACTGGCGCTGGTGCAGGCGCTGGCTCGTGCTCACGACGCGAAGGTTGGCTGTGACGACGCGCCGGGCGGCGGCGCGGTGTTTACGGTAAAGTTTCCCATCAAGTAGCGCCGTCATCCTCTGCCGGCGTTGGTGCACGCAACGCACGCCTCATCGGCGGTAGCCGAGCTTTTACAGCCCTTTTACTTTCCCGCCGTCGCGTTGCCGGTAAGTTGAGTCGCGGTGAAACAACAACCACCGGAAAGGAGCTGACGATGAAACTGAACCCGACTCAACCCACAACGCGCCACGGGCAACGCACCCGAGGCTTCACGCTTGTTGAACTGCTAGTGGTGATAACGATCATCAGCATTATGGCCGGCATGTTGATGCCGCAGATCGCGAAAATAATGGAAAAGATGAACCGCACAGCGTGCGGCAGCAACTTACGGCAGGTTGGCCTGGCTCTACGCGCCTATGCGCAAGACAATGATGGTCGCTATCCGTTCACGGGTTCTGCGGGCGACGTCGCTAATAAGCACTTTGCGCTGATGTTCCCACGATGGATCAACAACGAGGTCGTGTTCACTTGTCGAAGCGCCGCCACACGCGGCTATCGCGCCGACGGTGTCACCGATCCGTCGCCGGGCGCGCGTGCCGAGACGTTGAAAGCGGGCGAGAACTGCTACGCCTATGCGTTCGGACTTGGCGGACCGGGCACGGAGGAATGGCCGCTGGCGTGCGACCAGCTCGCCGACGCTTCGGTGTCCGCACAACGGTGGGCGAAGCAGGGCTTTGGCGGCAACCACAGTGACGAAGGCGGCAACGTTCTTTACATGGACGGTCACGTGGATTTTCTTCCGGCCGGTGCGCAAGGCGCGTGGCCCGCGAAGAAGGCGAAGCTACAGGCGATCGTCGGCGGCAAGTATTGCGACTCGGCCAACGCCGAGCGGGCGCCTAATGACCTAGCTGCTGCACAACCTTGACGTCGTCGCGCGTGCTTGGCCAGCGGCGATGATTGTGATACACAGGCGGCATGAAACCCGTCCTGCCGACTCTTCTCCCACTGTCAGTCACGAGTCGTCGCGCGTTGCTGCTTCTGGTTTGTTGGAGTTTGTGCTGGCTGCCAACGCTCGCCTCGGCCGGCAGCGACGGGCGAGCGGCGATGGAGGGGCTGCTGAAGCGGTTGGTGCCCGCGCACGCCGGGCAGTTCGTCTTCGAGGTCATCCCGCGCGATGGGGCAGGGGACGTGTTCGAAATCGAAAGTGCCGGCTCGCGCATCGTCATCCGCGGCAACAACGGCGTGGCGATGGCGATGGGGCTGAACTGGTTTCTCAAGCACAACTGCCACTGTCACGTGTCGTGGTATGGCGACCAGTTGAATCTGCCGCAGCCGTTGCCGCGCGTGGAGCCGAAGGTCCGGCGGGTGAGTTGGGCGAAGCACCGCTATTTCCTCAACTACTGTTGCTTCGGCTACTCGCTGCCGTGGTGGGACTGGAAACAGTGGGAGCGGCTGATTGACTGGATGGCGCTCAATGGCGTGAACATGCCGCTGTCGGTCACGGGGCAAGAGGCGGTGTGGCAGGAGGTCTGCCGTCGGCTCGGCATGAGCGACGTGCAAATTACGGAGTTTCTCGCAGGGCCGCCGTATCTGCCATTCCAGTGGATGGGCTGTCTCGACGGCTTCGGCGGGCCGTTGCCGAAAAGCTGGATTCCACAGCACGAGGAGTTGGAGAAGAAAATTCTCGCCCGTGAGCGCGAACTGGGCATGACGCCGGTGCTGCAGGGTTTCACCGGCCACGTGCCCGCCGCCGTCGCGCAGCTTTTCCCGAAAGCGCCCCTCCAACGCATCAAGTGGATCGAGTGGGAAACGCATCTGCTCGATCCGCTCGACCCGCTGTTCGCAAAAATTGCGCGAATGTTCCTGGAGGAACAAACGAAGCGGTTCGGAACCGACCACCTTTACGCGGCGGACACGTTCATCGAGATGGTGCCGCCGAGTGGCGACCCGAAGTATCTCGCCGACCTCGGCCGCGCCATCTACGACGGCATGGCCGCGAGCGATCCGCAGACCGTGTGGGTGCTGCAAGGCTGGGCGTTCATGAACCAGCGGAAGTTCTGGACGCAGCCGCGCTTCAAGGCATTCCTCGACGCCATCCCGAACGAGCGGATGGTCGTGCTCGACCTCTACTGCGAATCCACGCCGATGTGGGACAAGACCGACGCGTTCTGCGGCAAGCCCTGGCTTTGGTGTAACGTCCAGAGTTTCGGGAGAACCGTCGGCCTCGGCGCGGCACTGACTCGCAACAACGACGGCCTGTTCGCCGCGCGGCGCGACCCGAAAAGCGGTCAACTCATCGGCCTCGGCTTCGTCAACGAAGGGCTGTGCTACAACCCAGTCACCTACGACCTGATGTTCGAGAACGCGTGGCGCGACGAAGCGGTTGACTTGAAAGCATGGGTCGGAGACTACGCACAGCATCGCTACGGTAAGTCCAACGCCGATGCGCAACGCGCATGGCAGACGCAACTCGACACGGTCCTCAACTTTCCGACCCGAAGCGTATCGGCAATAACTTCCGCGCCGGCGCTGGCGAAATCGCGCGGGACGACTCCCTGCGATCAGGTTCGCCTCGCCGAAGCATGGCGCGACCTGCTTCAGGCAGCGGACGAAATTGGCAAGACCGACACGTTCCGCTTCGATCTCGTGAACGTCGCACGACAGGTGCTAGCCGACCACGCGAGCAAGCTCCACAGCGACATGGTTAAGGCGTGGCGCGCGAAAGACGTCGCCGGACTTGAAAAAGCCTCGCAGCGTTTTCTGGAGTTGATCCTCGACCTCGACGAACTGCTCGCCACGCGGCAGGAGTTCCTGCTGGGCGGCTGGCTCGAAGATGCCAAGCGTTGGGGCGCGACGCCCGCCGAGCGGGCGAAATGCGAGTGGAACGCCCGGCGCATGCTGACGCTCTGGGGCGAGACCTTCGCTATCAACGACTACGCGCGCCGGCAGTGGTCCGGGATGCTCAACGGCTACTACGCGCCGCGATGGAAACGGTTTCTCGACGCGGCAGCCGCGTCGTTGCGCGAGAACAAGCCCCTGGACAGCAAGAGATACAACGAGGAGTTGCTGAAGTGGACTGCGCAATGGTCAGACCGGCACGAGAGCTTCCCGACGAAGCCGCGCGGCGACAGTATCACCGTTGCGCGGAAGCTTTGGACGAAATACGCCGATGCGTTCAAACCCGAACCGATCACGCAGGACGCCGTCAGCCTGACGACCGGCAAGCCAACGACGTGCTCCAGCGCCATCTCGCAGTATCCCGCGCGTCTGGCCAATGACGGCATGCGCTCGGATACCGACCGTTACTGGGCTACCGATGTGAATCGTGACTCGGCGGCGTGGTGGCAGGTGGACTTGGAGAAACCAACGACCGTCGGCCGCGTGGTCGTCGTCTGTTTTTACGGTGACAATCGCCACTACGGCTTCACCGTCGAGGTTTCCAACGATGGCCAGCGATGGGAGAGGGTCGCCGACCGCCGCGACAACAAGGAACCATCCACCGACGAAGGCTACACTTGCGCCTTCCCGCCGCGCCCCGTCCGTTACATCCGCGTCACGCAATCCCACAACTCCGCCAACACCGGCCGCCATCTGGTCGAGGTGATGGCGTTTGAAAGGTAAGGCCATGCTCCGCTCCATTGCTCTTCTTGTTCTCTTCGTCAGCAGCTCGTTTGCTGCGCAGATGATTCCGCAGCCGCGTGAGGTGAGCGCGACCGGTGCAGACTTCGTGCTCGGCGCGGACGCTGCCGTGGTGCTTGGCAAACCGAACGACGGGCAGGACCGCTTTGCGGCTGGGATGCTGTGCGAGGAGTTGAAGACGAAGATAGCCAGCAAGGCGAAGCGGCCAATCCTGATCGGCATCGCGAGCCGCGACACGGCGGTGCACACAGCGTGTGAGCAGCGCAGCCTGAAGGTGACGCCGGAACTCGGCGACGAGGGCTACGTGCTCGACGTGAACGCCGATGGTGTCGTCGCGGCGGCCAACGCGCCGGCGGGCGTGTTCTACGCTGTGCAGACGATGAGGCAACTTGTCAAACGGTTGCCGGACGGTCGCGCGGTCATCGAGGGCGTGCGCATCCGTGACTGGCCAGGGTTGCGCTATCGCGGCTGTCAGGACGACGTGAGCCGCGGGCCGGTGCCGACGATGGAGTATTTCAAGAAGCAGATTCGCACGCTGGCGGCGTTCAAGATCAACGTCTTCTGCCTCTACACCGAGCACGTCTTCAAGTTCCGAAAGTATCCGCAGATCGCGCCGGAGGGCGGCGAAATCACCGCCGAGCAGACGCGCGAGTTGATCGCCTACGGCAAGAAGCATCATGTCGAGTTGCTGCCGCAAATCCAGTCGTTCGCGCACCAGGCGCACATCCTGAAGCATCCGGAGTTCGCCGAGATGCGCGAGATGCCGGAAGGCGGCCATGTGTTCTGCCCGCTGAGCGAGGGCACCTACAAGTTGCTTGGCGACCTCTACTCCGAATTCGTGCCGGTCCACGACATGAAGTTCTTCCACGTCGGCTGCGACGAGACGTTCGAGTTGGGCAAGGGCCGCAGCAAGGAGAAAGCCGCCGAGATTGGCGTGGACGGCCTCTATCTCCAGCACATGAGGCGGTTGCGCGAAATCCTGAAACCTTATGGCAAGCGATTGATGTTCTGGGGCGACATCGCGCTGCATCACAAGGACATGATCCCGAAGCTGCCGAAGGATTACGTCGTGATGAACTGGACCTACGGCGGCGCGACGAACTACATCGCGCGGCTGGAGCCGTTCAAGGCGGCCGGCCTCGACCAGTGGGTTTGCCCCGGCGTGAGTTGCTGGAACCAGATTTTTCCCGACTGCGTCACGGCGCGGACGAACATCGCCTATTTCGTCCGTGACGGCGCGGCGATGGGCGCGCAGGGGATGCTCAACACGGCATGGGACGACGACGGCGAGAACCTGACGGAATACAACTGGTATGGCTTCCTGTGGTCCGCCGATTGCGCGTGGCAACCGGAGAAGTTCGACACCGCGCGCTTCGACACGGCGTTCGCGCGGGCGTTCTACGGCGCCGACGCGCCGGAACTGACGGAGGCGGTCAACCTGCTCGGTGGGCTGCATCGCGTGTTGCACGCGCAGCAGACCTCCGACACTGCCTTTTGGGAAGACCCGTTCACGGGACGACGGCCCGCAGGCGCTGATCTCGCCAAACGCTTGCAGCAGATTGTCGAATTGTCTGGCCGCGCGCGGACGCTCATCGGCCAAGGCCGGTCGAAGGTGCGCGTCAACGAGGCGAGCCTCGACGCGATGGTGTTCGCTGCGGGCCGCTGGGGACTCCTCGCGCGGAAGTTCCTGATCGCGGACGAAATCGCCGCCGCCTACCGCCGTGCCGCGGACGAACCGCAGAGCCGCAGGCTTGCCAAGGGCGCGTTGCGTGATGGAGCAGCACGTCTGCGGGCGCTGGCGACAGAGATCATTCGCCTGCGCAACGAGTATCGCCGGCTTTGGCTCGTCGAGAACCGGCCGTATTATCTGGAGACCATCACGGCGCGCTACGACGCGCTGGCGGAGCGACTCGAAGCCAAGGCCAAACAGTTCGACGCAACGCTCGCGGCTTACGAACAGACTGGCCTGTTGCCAGAGCCGGAGAAGCTCGGCCTCTGCGACCGCAGCGCGATCCGCCGGAGCCGCGCGCCCGAGTCGTTCGAGCCGCCAAAGGATTTCGTCGCGCAGTGCAAGTGGTGGAGCGATTGGAAATACCGCGTGCTGGTGAAGCTGGACGCCGGCAGGTTTGATCGTGTGGATTATCCGGTGGAGGCGAAACTGGATTTCTCTAAGCTGCTTTCTGGTGCTGTTCTTGATCCTCAGTCGGCTCGCGTGGTCGAGCATGCGGCCGACGGCGCAGTGATCGGCGAGGTGCCAAGTCAGTTCGATCCAGCGGCGAAGTTCGATGCGCAGCGGCACGCTGCCGGCAACGTCGTCTGGATCGCGCGCGGCCGGACGCAGCCGAAGACGCCACGGTTCTTCTATATCTACTTTGACAGCGCGCCGAAGCCGGCGGCGAGCTACACCGGCCTGCAAACTCGCGACAACTGGATCGAAAACCCAGCGATCAAGGTGAGGCTCGGCGCGGAAGGTGGCCATGCTTACGTCTGGCAGGTGAAGACGCTCGGCGGTCTGGACATCACGCAGCCGGGCGAACGCGGCTGGGCCGGCTTCCTCGATGTGCAAGGCTACCGCAGCGAGCCGTTCGCGCTCGATTGCGAGGCGCGCGGTCCGGTGCTTGTGCGCTACCGCATGAAAGCGGCTGACGGATTCACCAAAGTCGTCAGCTTTTATGGCGAGCAGCCGTGGTGCGAAATGCAGTTGAGCCAGCCTGCAAGCTATTGCTGGAACTTCGACAACGCCGACCTCATGTCCGCCGCGAGTAAGACGCCCGGCCAGTTCCGTTTCTCCAATGGCAGGACGGGCCGCTTGCCGAAGCCGGGCGAGTTGAGTGAAGGGGAGCCAAAGACGACATGGGCCGCGAAGTCCCGTTCCGACGGTCTGACACTCGCTTGCATCACGCCCGACGAAACCGCCACTCATCGCGCCGGTCCTGGTGGCGGCATGGGCGGTGTCGGTGTCGAAGGTGCGAGTGGTGCGGGGCACTTCGTCGTTTTCGGCGGCGTGCTCGATGGCAAGGCGAACATCGCCAAGACGATGGAAGAGTTGCGGCGGACGATGACGCTGGCGAATCCGCCGGCTCTATCCATCGCTGCTGTCGAGAAGCGGCCGTAGTCTTGACTTGGCTCGGCGCGGCCGACGGCGTAGTCTGCGCGCGTCACCAACAACCTTGCAGGAGCAATTATGAAGACAACTCGAATTTCCCCACATCAACTCACCCGTCGTCAATTCATCACCGCCGCAGCGCTTGCCATCCCTGCGCTACGCGTCTCCGAGGCTGCGTCGGCCGGCTCGTATCAGATCGGCTGCTACACGCGGCCGTGGGGTGAGCACGATTGGCGCGTGGCGCTCGATGCCATGGCCGGGGCCGGTTTCAAACATGCCGGCCTGATGACGACTAATACGAAGGACCACCTCATCATCTCCGCCGCGACGACTGTCGAGGAGGCGCACGCTGTCGGCAAGGAATGCAAGAAGCGCGGGCTGAAAGTGGCGTCGCTCTGGGGCGGTGGCTTCGCGGTGGCCAAGTCCCTCGAAGCCGGCATCGCCGACCTGAAGCGGCTCATAGACAACTGCGTCGCCTGCGGCACGACCCAACTGATGGTCGGCGGCACCAGCGAGAAGCTCCACGATGTCTATTACAAAGCCGTCGCCGAAGCCTGCGACTACGCGGCCACGAAAGGCGTCGGTCTCAGCGTCAAACCGCACGGCGGCAGCAACTCCACCGGCGCGCAATGCCGCAAGATCGTCGAGTTGGTCGGCAAGAAAAACTTCGGCCTCTGGTATGACCCAGGTAACATTTTCTTCTACTCCAACGGTGCGCTCGATCCGGCCAAGGATTCCGCGGAGGTAAACGGTCTCGTTGTCGGCATGAGCGTGAAGGATTACCGGCCCATGAAGGAAGACCCGGCCGTGCCGGCCAAGAAGAAGAGCCTCTACACCGGCGAAGTCGCGCTCACACCCGGCACAGGCAAGGTGAACTTCAAGGCCGTCATGGCCAATCTCAAGAAAGGCGGCTTCACCCGCGGCCCACTCATCGTCGAGTGCCTGGAGAAAGGCGACCTGCCCGCCCTCGCCGCCGAGGCGAAGAAGGCGCGCATGTTCTTAGAGAAGCTGACCGGCCAGAAGGCGTGACCGCCAACGCTACTTCGCGTTCGCGGAAAAGCTGAGCCGCATCGGACCGAGTGACTGACCGAGGTTGACGGAAACGAGTGCGTCAGGCGGAATGATCTTCCATCCTTCGGTCTTGCCGCTGGAATTGCCTTCGGCTTTGGTCGCGGAGAAGAGGAACCGGTTCGAGACAGCCGTGCGGGCGGTGCGGCCGTCGGCGAGTTTGATCTCCAGATACGCGTGGCCCACGCCGAAGATGGCACGGTTTGGGTTGTCGAGCGTTACTTCGTTGGCAAGCCGCAATAGCTTCAGCTTCTCTTTTGGAATCGGAATCCGCTTTTCGCTCGCGAACGCGTTGCTGTTGCGCATCGTCGGGCCAAGCTGAGCCGTGGCGACATGTCCGCCGTTGAGCAAGACGCCGATTTCAGCCCCGTCCTCGGCCCACGAGCACAGCGCCAGCGTCGCGGCAGTTGCTTTCTTGAGCGCCGCCTCGGTCACGGCCACCGATGGGCGCGGCTCCGGCTTCTTGATGTCGGTGATCTGGCCTGGCTCCCGCCACTCGAACTCGCGGAGGACCTTGGCCCCGGATCGGAGCTGCACGCGCACACGCTCGCCGTCCACCGTCACGAGAAACAAGCCTGCCGCCGGACCTGAGAGATAACCCCAGTAGTAGCTCAGTTCCTCTCTCGGCATCATCAGCGTGCGACGCTCTTCCATCGGCACCAATTCGGGGCTGGACTGGCACGTGACGCCTTGGACTTGCGTGATGGTCGCGCCATCGAGCCGGCGCACCCACGCGGCGATGTTGTGTGTGTGGCCACAGAAGAAGGCATCCACGGGAAACTGTTTGAAAATTGGCAGCAACGAGTCCGTGAAACGCTGGCTGCTGAATCCCGGCCGGATGAGCGTCCAAAGCGGATAGTGCGCGAACAGGAAAGCATGTCGGATGCCAGCCGCGCGGGCGATCGCGAGCAACTCCCCGGCAAGCTTCGCCTGCGCGTCGAAGTTCGCCGCCGCGAAATCGAGGAAGATGAAGCACGAGTTGCCGTGCCGAAACCCGTAGCAGTTCTGCGCCACCGTCACGCCCAGTTCGTGCGACAACAGCGGCAGCGCGACCTCTGGAAACGCCTTGCCGCCGGCGTGCTTGTCGTGGTTGCCTACGGCGACGAACAATGGCAGCCGGAAGCGTTCGGTGACATCCTTCATCGCGAACGTCAGTTCCTCCTTCATCTCGTCGTGGCTGGCCTGACGATAAACGCGCTTGCCGTCTTTCATTCCATAGGTGCCGCCCTCGGCGATATCGCCGGTCTGGCAGACGAACGCCACGGGTGGCTGGCTCTCCTTGACGCTTCTGGCGATGCTGGCGATGACCTTGCTGACCTCGAATTTCGGCCGCGTGTAATGCACGTCGCCGAGCACGACGAAGCTGAACGGCTTCGTCGAATCCGACAGCGCCGGCAACTCGGCGGCACCTGCGGGCCGCACGTTGGCGAGTATTAGCAGGATGATGGCACAACGCCACATAATGTCGCTCATGGGCGGGCAACGTAAACGGTTGGCGGAGGCGACACAATCCCGAATCCATTGCGTGTCGTGTGCATCGCGCTTTGACCTGGACAAGAGGTCGTGTAGAATCCGGACGTGTTGCCAAGAAAAGGAGTAACGAGAAACCGCATATACCTCCTGCTGGTGGTTTTGCTCGCTTGCATCAGCGCGCGGGCCGAGAAGACCAACTTCACCAGCGGCCTTCTTGCGGGCATCAACGGAGTCTTCGACGACCTCGGTAGTCTCGCCGATGGGCCACCGACGGTCTGCCACATCAACTGCCATCATCCCGACACGGTTCGCGAGGCGTTGAAGAAGCCAGCGACCGGCCACATCGCATATCTGGCGAAGGTAAAAAAGACCGTCGAGCAGAAAACCGGCCTGCCATACGCCGTCGTTCACTACTCTCAGCTCAGCGGCGAGAGCCTCGACCGCACGCGCATCAAGGCGGTGCTCATCACGATGATGGACAAGGGTATTTCCTCCAACCACACCGCACGGCTGCTCGCAACGATCCGCGCGACGAACCTGCCGACGTTCGGTTTCTGCGGCGGGCACCAACTCATCGCCCAAGCCTTCGGCGGCAAGGTGGCGAAGATGCGTCCACTCGCTCCAGGCGAGAAGGATCCGAATCCGGCGCGCTACACGGGCTGGTTCAAGGAGTGGGCGTTCCTGCCCGTGAAGATCGTCCGGCGCGACCCGCTCTTTGACGGCTTTGGCGACACGGTGGTTGTGCGCGAGTATCACGCCTACGAGATCAAGCGGCTGCTGGACGAGTTCGACCTGCTGGCTTCCACCGACGCCTGCCGCGTGCAGGCCATCAAGCACAAGTCGCGGCTGCTTTACGGCACGCAGTTTCACCCTGAACACTTCGACGCCGAACATCCCGACGGCGAAAGAATCTTGCGAAACTTTTTCAAACTCGCCGGCATCCTGAAGCTAGATGGCGGCAAAACCGGAGGACCATCCACACCATGAGCGACAAACCCGAAAAACCTTCCATCGTCATTCTCGTCACCAACGACGGCATGGGGAAATCCGAACCGGCGTTGCAGCACAAGTTGATGCAGACCTATCTGCGGCTACTGGGCGAGACCGGCCACGTGCCGGGAGCGGTTTGTTTTTACGCCGACGGCGTGAAGCTGGTAGTGGAAGGCTCGCCGGTGCTGGAACAGTTACGCGCGCTGGAGGCCAAGGGTGTGCTGTTGCTCGTCTGCCAGACGTGCCTGAACTACTACGGACTGATCGAGAAGATCCGCGTGGGCATTGTCGGCGGGATGCCCGACATCATCGCCGCCCAATGGCGCGCGCAGAAGGTCATCACGATCTGAGGCAGTTGTAGTGTCGGCCGTCTCGGCCGACGGAATGGTTCGACCCGCGAGTGTGCCGCTCACAGCACAGCGTCGGGTCGGCGGAGACGGCCGGACACTACAACGCAGCGCAGAAACGTTTCACCAGTTGCCCCTTCGCATCTGACCGCCGCTGCCGATCGCGTCACTTGGCCGGCAGAACCTGAATTGCATCAATGGCGACGTTGCCATTGGCTTTGTCGTTGGTGACTTCGACGATGCCGGGTGTGGCGGCGTCAAACTGGAAGATGCCGAGTGAAACGAATGTTGGCTCAATCGTCGGGGCGACGCGCTCGTTGACGCGGATGAGTTTCTCGCCGTCGGCGCTGCGGACGGTAACTGGGGTGTTGGAGGCGCGGTTTTCGTGCGGCTGGTAGGCGAAGCGGACTTCATAACGGCCGGTCTTGGGCACGGTGAACTTGAACCGGGCCAAGGCTTTGCCTTTCGGGCTGTGGTAGGTGTAGGAAGTGCCGATGAAGTTCATCAGGCCGGTGCCTTCCTGCCACGTGCCGATCAACTCGGCTTTGTCATCGTCAACCACGATCCCCGGCAGTTTGGCGGGATTGTAGTATTTCATGTCAGAGGGCAGAAAATCCGGCGCGCCTGGCGGGTCGTAGAACTTGCCTTCCACGGTGTCACGTCGGGTCCAGCCACGCTGGTTCATCAGCCCTTTGAGTTCGTCGAGATAGGAATGATACACGTCGCGCGGCGCGCAGTTATGGCGGAGGCAGACGGAGGCGGCTTTGCCGACGACCTCGCCCATCATGCCGCCGGTCTTCATCACACGGATGGTGCCGAGCGCCTCGTGCGTGACGCTGACATTGCGGCCGGCCATGAAGAGATTCTCGATGTTGCGCGAGTAGAAGCAACGGTAGGGGACCGGGTAGCCCTTCTTGGAATCCACGGAACGGTCGAACGCCGCGCGTGAGATGAACGGGTCTTGGGGAAACTTCTTGGCGTAGCGTTCCTCCGGATAATGCAGGTCAATGCTCCACGTCGTCGGCACGCAGCCGTCGGTGAACTCCTTCTTGTTGGCGACGTCGTCGCGCGTGAGCACCACGTCGCCCAGCAACTGCCGCGATTCGCGCGGGCCGCCAACGTAGGCGAGCCATTCCAGCTTCGCGTTGGCGTGGTCAGCTTTGCCGCCGCCGTTCTTCATCGCGTTCCACGCGCCATAGACCGCGCGGAAGTTCCAGTCGCGCATGTATTCGAGGTCGTGGATCGGATGCTTGTCGAAACCGGTCTCCCAAAACCACGGGCCGACGCCCTTTTTCGGATAGGGGAAATCCTCCATCGCCAGCGGCAACGCCCACGGGACATCGGGGAATGGTTGCGGCGAGTCGGCTTGTTTGAACCGCCACATGTTGCTCATACCCATGTGGCCTTGCTCCTTGATCGTGTGGTCTGCGCCGGCCAGCACGCCGATGGTGCCGTGGCCGGTGCCATCCACAACCAGCTTCGCCTTGAATCGCCGCTCCTGGCTGGTGCGCATGTCCGTTGCAACGACGGCCGCAATGCGCTTGCCGTCCATCTCCACCGCCGCGCCGCGATGATTGAGGAACAGCGAAATGTTCTTCTCGGCGCGGACGATGGCCTCGCGTTTCGCGTCGTCAAATTCCTGTCCCGTGCCGGGCGATTCCTTCGGACGGTCGGAGAGTTCCTCGATGATCTCGCCGATGTGCGGATAGAGGTTGATGCGCGTGCGGCCCTGCGGCCAGACGCGAATCTCGGCACTGCCGTTGCCGCCAAGCACCGGGCGGTCCTGGATGAGCGCGACCTTGCAACCCATCCGCGCCGCGGACACCGCCGCGCCGAGGCCGCCGTAGCCGCCGCCAATCACAACGAGGTCGAACGCGCCGGCATCGGCGGGCTTCTCCGAAAGGCCCAACAGCTTCTTGCGCCATGTCGCCATCGTCTTGATGTCCTTGGGCGGCTTCGCTGACAAATCCTTCGTGAACAAAATCGCATCGCAACGTCCCGCAAAGCCGGTGAGGTCGTGCAGCGCCACCGTCGTCTGCGTCTTCGCGATCTCCACAGTGCCGCCGTCGTGCCAGAACCAGTCCGCGGCCTTCGTGCCGAACGTCGCTGCGAGCGGCTTGCCGTTCACCAGCACCTGAAACTTCCCCGGTGCGCCCGGCGCTTTCCATCGCGCCACCCAATCCTTCGTGCGAACGAAAACTTTGTAGGTGCCTGCCCCAGGCAGAGTCACCGTCGTCGTGGCGTCCTTCACCGGCTCGCCGAGGCCGTGCGCGAGCAGATACGGTGACCCCATGATCTCGACGAACTGCGTGTCGAGCGACCAACCGCCGTGGTCCTTGAAGCTCTCGGCTTCGACGAGAACCTCATCGGCCGTCGCCGCAATCGAAGAACTCAGTGCAAACAAAGCAATGAATTTGCGTAACAACATATTCAACTCGTTCATGACTTCCTTTCGATGGCGACGAGACGGCAACATCATTCGACGGCAATTCTAATCGTGTGTGTCACCGGCACGAAAGCGGCTTTGATGGCGGCGGCGAGCGGGGCGCGCTTGGCTTCGGTGGCTTTCACAATGGCATCGCGGTCGAGTTTGCCGACGGCGTCACGCATGGCGAACAGTTCCTTGATCTCGGGGTCTTTAATGTCATCGGCTGACTTGAACTTGCCCTTCATCAGGTCGTTGAAGATCTGCTTCACCTGTTTGGTCTCGTAGCTCTGCTTCGGTAACACGGCGTCTTCCACTGTCTTGAAGGCGTCGGAGAACGGATTGACGGCGAAGTCCGCGGCGAGGTTCACGCCGCGCGCAAGCTGGTCGGCGGAGTAGGAGCGGGTTTCACTGCCCCATGTCACCTTGCAGCTCTTCGCCTTGGTGTGTTTTACGACGAGCGTCAGCCGGTTCAGTTGCTGGTTGAACGGGATGAGCGTCATCGCCGAGCGGATGCTGCCATCGCTCTTCTCGTCGCCGGCGGCGCAGAATGGATAGCGGCTGCTGGTGAGGGTGACTTCGCCGGGTTTGCTGGAGACGACCTTGTGGCCGGCGGTGGCGGTGGCTTTGCCGCTGGCGAGGTCCACGGTGAACGTGCCGAGGTTGCCGTCGAGGCCCATCGCCTTGAGATAGGCGTAGGCCATCACGAGTTGGCCCGCCCAGCCGGGATGCACGCCGTCCTTGCCGGCGATGGCGTAGTCGGGCGCGTATTTCCGCTGCGCCTCGAAGCCGGCGGTGAACATCGGCCAGAAGACGTCGGCGAAGGCGACCTGCTCTTTCGCGGCGATTTTGATGTCCATGTTGCGCAGCTTACAGAGGCTGAGGTTCAAGTCCTCGACGGTGCCGGTGGCGGTCTTGACCCAGTGGGGCATTTTGCCGACGCAACCAGGCGAGCCGAGCACGACGCGCGCGCCGGCCTGTTTGAATGACTGCACAATGGCGGTGGTCTTCTCGCAGTAGGTTTTGCCGATGCGCTCCTCGTAGGGACGATACTCGTGGTCGTTCATGCCGTAGCAGGTCGTGGCGATGGTCGGCGAGAAGCGCAGGCAGTCGTTGGTCATGCGCGCGAGGAAGCCAGGCGCTCGCTCACCGCTCCAGCCGTATTGGCGGACGGTGATGCCGAGTTGCGGCACGCAGACGGTCAGGTAGGTTTCCATGACGCGCGAATACATTTTCTGCTCGGTGATGGAGTCGCCGCAGATGGCGAGCCGGTCGCCGGGCTTCAACAAGAGTCCAGCTGGCGCGGGCGCCTTGACCGGCTCGAACTTGGCGAAGAACGGATCGTTCGGCTTGGTCTCCAGCGGTGGCGTGGCAAAGACGGTGGCAAGCGAGAGTGAGAGAACGATGAGAGATAGTTTGTGGCGCATAGTTGAGTGCGCGGAGTTTTCCGGTTTCCGGCGGGCGCGTCAAGTGGCGAAAGGTGGGACAAGAACGGCAGATCAACAGGGGAAATGCGAAGTTCGTTACTTCCCAGGTTGATCATTTCAAGTTCTGCTCAAATAACCGATACGCCTTCTCCCGCATCGCGTCGGGGAAATCGTGGTCGCAGTCGGGATGCTCGACGAGGAGGTTCGCGGGCTTGCCGTAAAGCTTGTAAACCTGCGTCGCTGCCGCAATGACGCGGTCCACGCTCTGCCATTTGAAGTTCGAGTCTTTCAGCGGCGCGTTGATAAAGCAGACGCGCGGCGCGAGCGCGCCGATCATCTCGTGGAAGTCGAACGGAATCTCCGCGAGCCGGCCCGCATAGTTCGCCAGCTTCAGCATGTAGCGCGTCTGGCACCAGCCTTTCTCCGGCTGCCATACCTTTGGGTCTCCGCCGTAGTAGTCGAGGTAGGAATCCAGGCCGCAGCTCGATACGATCACTTTGATGCGCGGGTCGAAGACCGCGGTGTAAACCGAGTTGTGCCCGCCGAGCGAGTGGCCGATGACGCCGAAGCTGCCGCGTTTGACGAACGGCAGTGACTCCAACAGGTCCAGGCCGCGGATGTTGTCCCAGATCGCCTTCATTGTGCCGCTTTGCCAGCCGAGCGCTTTGATGTCGGGTTGGTAGTTCGCAAGCAGCGGATACGACGGCGCGAGCGTGACGAAGCCGCGTTCGGCGAGTTCCTGCGCATATTGGCGGTGCGCTTTGCCGCCGAGGCCGACGACGACTTTGTGGCCGATGGTGTTGTCGGTCGGATGGAGGCAAAGGACAGCGGGGGCTTCTGATTTCGGATTGCGGAGCGCGGAATGCGGAATGAGCAGATATGCCGGCACGCGCGCGCCGGGTTCGGAAGCGTAGGTGATGAGCCGCCGGACGTAGGTGCCGCAGTCGGTTTCCTCTTCCACCTTCATGTCGAGCGGACAGCGCTTTGCCTTGCCGGGCAACGGCCCCATGACTTCCTGCATTCCGGCCAGAATCGCCGCGCGCCGTTTTTGCCAGTCGGCGACGGTTTTCACCGGCACGACTTCGCCGCTCGCGTCGCGGTAGGTCAGGAGGTTGTTGCGGTCGAGCCGCGGCGGCAGGTTCGACTCCGCAGCCGAGCCAACCGTCGTCAGGATGAGCATGCTTGTCAGAAGTGCGCAGCTTTGTGTCTTCATGATGTCCTCAATGGTTCAGGCGGTCGTAGAGTTCGCGGACCTTGCCGACGATGCGCTCCTCAATGTCGGGCTTGTAGTCAGGCGCTTCGTAGCCGCCTTCCTTCAACACGCGCAAGCTGGGGATGTAGCCGCCGTAGTCGTTCGAGTAGCCCGCAACCCACACGACCGCTTTGCCGGCCAGTTCACGCTTCAACCTCAAAGAGTAGTCCACCACGACTTCCGCGCCGAGCGTCGCCAGCGTCAGGTCGTCGCCGAGGCGGATGACCTGCACCGGATACTGGCGGCTCGGCGTGGGCTTCTGTGGGTCTTTCTGCTCGCGCTCCAGCGTCACGTATTCGAGCGCGCTGCGAATCGGCCCGCGCACCGGGCGCACGTGCGCGGCCATCGCGGCCTCGACCGCGAAGGCCAGCGTGCGGCCGTGCTGTTGCGCAAACTCCAGCGGCTTCACATAGGGCACCATGTAATGTCGCGGGTAGGGATTCTGGTCGGCGCCGCAGCCTTGCATAAACATCGCGGTCAACCCCGGCCGCCCGGTTTGCAACGTCTCTTGCGCGAAGCCGGCATAATCGCCGTTGAACTCGTAGCGCGGCACGTTGTTGGTCATCGAGGTCGAACTGAGCGTGGTGTTGTGGCACGCGTAGCTGAAGAGCACGGCGCAGAGGTTGGTGCCGGGCGACTGCACCATCAACACCGGCACGTTGTGGTCCACCGGGCCGTCGGGGTTCGGCGCTCTTTTGGAGTTGGGGTCGGTTTTCGGGAGCGCGTAGTTGAGGCGACGATTCATCGCGAAGCCGCAGCGAGCATGGGCCTGGCTGAGCCGCGCGGGGGCGAGCTTGTTGATCGCTTCGTCAACGATGCGCGCGAGCCGCTCCTGCAGGAACGCCGTGTAATGACCGGTTGTCTTCTCACCCTCCTTGATCTCGCGATACTCCGGCCCGCAATGCGTGTGCGAGGCGTTCATCAGCAGGCACTCCGGCGGCAGCTTGTGGCGCTCGGCGGCGTGCTTCTCCACGAACTGGCGCAGCCACGGCCGCACGCCGATGATGTCCATCGTCACGATCACCAGCCGCTTGCCCTTTTCATCCTCCAGCGCGAGCGCCTTGGCGAACAGGTCCTGCGCCGTGCCGTGCGAGGGCGACTTGCGCGTTGCGTAGCCGGACATCCACATGTTGGTCTGCGGCGTGATGACGGCGGACGCCACGCCTGCTTTCCAGAAGTAGTTGGTCTCGACAGTCGCAGCGAAACCTTGGCTAGCGCAGATCGTCAGCGCGAAGACCAACAGCAGGATGGATCTCATGGTGTTGCCTTTGGAGATGCCACGACCGAGCCGTCGGTGTTGATCGGCTCCTCGATGCGGACTTTGTCTTTTCCGAACGCTGCGACGAGGTCGGGCAGGTCATAGACTTTCAGCGCGCCGTGGATGGTTGTGATGAGCTGGTCCTTGGCCGCAGGTTCGCGGAGAACGCTCGCCCACGACGCGAGCGTCCGGCGCAGTGTCAGCGACACGATCAATTCCGGTTCCAGCGCCGCCGCGTGCAGCGCGGGGATGCCGACCGCGCCGACGCCGACGAGATGAACCTTGCGCGGTGCGCCTTTCGTTTCGTAGCCGGCGAGGAACCGCGCGCAGACCAGCACGTCTTCGGTCCACATGCCAACCAGCGAGCAGCCGAGCAGATATGAGTGATAGAAGTCGCCCGCCACAGGCCCGAACGAGCCGCTATACCATTTTCTGGCCTTCTCCACAGTCTCGCCCAGTCCGCGCAGGTCCACGGCGAGCACGAGATGGCCTTGCGTGACGAGTTGCTCGATCGGGCCGCCGGGCGCGGCATCGGCTTGTTTGCCTTGACCGTTGAGATAAAGATAGGCGTTGCCGTTTGGCTTCGGCGGAACAAACGCGAGCGCGGGCAACACGATGCCAGCCTCCGGCTCCAATACGAGTTTCTCGATGCGATAACCTCGGCGCTCAACGCTGCCGGCGGCGCGACACTTCGCCGGCTGCAGTTTGTCGAGCGGGCGCACGCCGGCGACTTCGCGCACTTTCGCCAACGCATCGGTCTTCGCCGACTTTGACCAGAGTTCTCGCCGCTCGACTGCCAGTTTCTTTTCCGCGTCGGCGTTCAGGTCGAAGACCGACTTCTCGCCAGGCATCAACATGACTTGGCCTTTCTCCGAGCATTGGATCTCCGGGTCTTTGCGGATCGGGAAATCCGGCTCGATGATGTCGTCGTCAACCTTCAGCAACCAGCGGCGCATCCAGCGCACCGCGCCGACGCGCAGGTGCGTGCTGAAGCCGTGCGGTTCGTCGGCCTCGACGAGGTCCACGTGGTTGGCGAAGCCGAGCTTGCCGTAGATGCGCTTGGCCTCGCGGAACGAATCCCACGAGCCGAGGATGTCGAACATGTCGCGCGTCGCCACGCACATCAGCGTCGGCTTCGGCGCACGCATGATCACATAGTCGCCGTGCTCCATGCCGAACGCGATCTGGCCGAAGATGTTTTGCTCGCCGTCTTGGCCGCCGATGCGCTCGAGCAGTTTGCGGAACGAGGTGAGGTAGCACGACGGCGCGGCGGCGACGATGCGGTCGTCGAGCGCCATGAGGTAGCTGGTGAGCGTGCCACCGCCGGAGTTGCCGGTGCAGCCGATGCGCTTCGGGTCTATCTCCGGCCGGCTCTGGAGGTAATCAATCGCCCTCATGCCGTCCCAGATGCGGTAGGTGGCGACGTTGCGGCCGACGAGAATCGCACCGATGCCGACCAGCGTGTGCTCGGTGGTGCTGCCGAGGGCGGCCTTGCCGTCGGGCTTGAGCACCTGCGCGCGCTCGCCCTGGCCGATGGGGTCGTAGCAGAACGCAGCCAGCCCATTCTTCGCAAGCAGGATGCTGGCGCGTTGGTAAGTCTCGGCGCCCTTGCCGTTGGTGCTGTGGCCACACGGCACAATCACGCCGGGGTAGGGCGGCGGTGTTTTGGGCAGATAGAGCAGGCCGGTGACGTGGTGCTTCGGCTCGCTCTCGAAGATGACCTTCTCGACGCGGTAATCGCTGCCGTCCATCGTGCCGGTGACTTTTCCGTTCAGCGGCGTGCGTTTCGGGAAACCGCCGAGTTGTTGCACAAAGAACTCGCGCCGCTGCTGCTGCCACGCGGTGACCTGCTCTGGCGTCTTGACCTTTTCGTAATCGCTTTTGCGCTTGTCGAGCGCGGCGAACGCGGCGGACTTCAGGTAGGCGTCAAGCATCGCGAGCGGCGCGTTAGTGCCTTTCGGGGTCGGCGGCGATGGTGGCAGGACGTTGAGGTCTTGGGCGTTTGCTGCGCAGACCATGATGCCCAAGCTCCAGACGGCGAGATGTCGTTTCATAGATTCTCCTTTGCGCGAAGTGCTGTTGGCGGGCCAATCCATATCACCTGCCGCGCCGGAATCAAG
Organism: Verrucomicrobiota bacterium; assembly: GCA_026397915.1. Lineage (GTDB taxonomy): Bacteria > Verrucomicrobiota > Verrucomicrobiia > CAIQCK01 > CAIQCK01 > CAIQCK01. The sequence continues at coordinate 16,378 of JAPLTX010000054.1, read as the reverse complement.
CGAGCGTTTTTGGGGCGCGGAGGAGCCGCCGTGAAAAATGGCATGGCGAGGTGCCCGACAATGTGCGAAAAAGAACACGGCAATGGAACACAACACGAGCTGCCGACATCACGTTCTTCTTAAACTCACCGTGTTATTGATTGGTGCGCACCTCGCGCTCGCTGCCGAGCTGGAGAGCTGGCCGCAGTTCCGTGGCGGGTGTGGCGGCGTTGCCGACGGCGCGAAACTGCCGGGCGTCTGGAGCGCGACCACGAACGTCGCGTGGAAGACCGCCATTTCCGGCAAAGCGTGGTCGTCGCCGGTCGTGTGGGGCGATAAGGTCTTCGTCACGTCGGCGGTGAGCGGGCGGGACGTCGAGCCGCCGCGCAAGGGTCTTTATGTCTGGCGGTTCTGGGGCACGCGCGAGAGCGACGAGTATCGTTGCGTCCTCTATTGCTTCGACTTCACCACGGGCAAGGTTTTGTGGGAACGCGTCGCGCATCGCGGGCCGACGCTAGGCGCGATCCACATGAAGAACAGCTACGCCTCGGAGACGCCCGCCACCGACGGCGAGCACGTGTTCGCGTGCTTCGGCAACGTCGGCCTCTTCTGCTACGACATGAACGGGCGCGAAGTGTGGTCGCAGAAATGGGGTTTCTTCCCGACGCGGCTCGGCTGGGGGCCGGCGGCCTCGCCCGTGTTGCACGGCGACCGCGTCTATGTGGTGAATGACAACGAGAAGGCGTCGTTCCTCGCCGCGTTCGACAAGCGAACGGGCAAGCAGCTCTGGCGCATCCAACGCGACGAGCCGAGCAACTGGGCCACGCCGTTGGTCTGGGAAAACGAACTCCGCACCGAGATCGTCACCCCCGGTCGCGGTAAAGTGCGCTCTTACGACCTCGACGGCCACCTGCTGTGGGAACTCTCCGGCATGTCAGACATCGTCATCCCGACGCCCGTCGCCAGCCGCGGCCTGCTCTACGTCAGCTCCGGCTACGTCAGCAACTCCCTGCGGCCCGTCTATGCCATCCGCCCCGGCGCATCGGGCGACATCTCGCTCAAGGACGACCAGACGAGCAACGAGTTCATCGCGTGGTGCGACCGCAAGGCCGGCCCTTACAACACGTCGCCGTTGCTCTATGGTGACTACCTCTACGTGCTCTATGACAAAGGTTTTCTTGCCTGCTACGACGCGAAGACGGGCAAGCCGGTTTACGGTCGCCAGCGGCTCAGTGTCAGCGCGACTGCGTTTACCGCGTCGCCGTGGGCGTGTGACGGGAAAATCTTCTGCCTGAGCGAAGACGGCGAGACGTTTGTCGTGCAAGCCGGCTCGGAGTTCAAGCTCCTCGGCAGCAACCACCTCGACGAAATGACGCTGGCGACGCCGGCGGTAGCGCGCGACAGCCTCGTGATCCGCACCTTCTCCAAGCTCTGGCGGATTCAGAATCGGGCCGAAGCTTCAGCACGGTAGCTGCTCCAGTGGACGCTTCCTGATAGTTCTGGATTCTCACCCATTCTGGTTTAACCTGTCGGCCATGAGCGCGACCAAAGCCCTGCAAGTTTCCTGCGTGCAACTCCATTGGGCCAAGAGCCTCGAACGCAACCTGGAGCGGACGCTGCACTACATCCGCCTCGCCGCCGAGGAAGGCAGCCGCGTGGTGTTGTTTCCAGAGGCGAACCTGACGAGCTATTACTTCCCGTATGTGGCCCGGCTCGCGCCGGCAGCCGTGGAGCGCGCGCTCGACAAAACGCGCCGCGCGGCCAAGGAAGCCGGCATCTGGGTCATCGCGGGCAGCGTCCGGAAAACTGCCGACCGTTTTCTCAACCTTGCTCACGTAATCTCGCCGACCGGCACGGTGGTGCATGAATACGCCAAGGTTCACATGGCCGGACGCGACGAGCGGAAGTTCTGCCGCGGCGGCAACAAGGTGTCGCTATTTGATATAGACGGGGTGCGGTGCACGCTGGTGATCTGCCGAGACGGGCGGCATCCGGAGCTGTATCGTTTGCCGGCGATGGCGGGGGCGCAGGTGCTGTTTCACCCGTCGTGCAGCTCGGACGAGATTGAGGCGGTGCTGTGGAAACGCGTGGCGGGCCGCGCGCAGCAGCCGGTCGGCCCCAACAGCAAGATGTTCCATTGCGTCGCCAACACGGTAGGCCAGTCGCCCGACGGCCTGCAAACCTCCAGCGGCCAGTCGTTCATCCGCGAGCCGTCGGGTATGCCGTTGGCCGAGGCGGGATACTATCAGGAGGAGATGATCACCGCCGTGCTCGACCTCGCCCGTGCCGACCGCAGCTATGCGCTCGACAGCCTGAACGACCCGCCCTTCCTCCGCCGCCATTGGGAGGCGATGGTGAAGGAGGTCAAGGCGCGTGCGGACCTCAAGCCGGAGTGATGGCTCGACGCTCCGGACCACGCTCTCCACCCTCGGTTGAAAGATATGAAACACATTTTTCTTTTTCGCGCCGCGCTTCACGTGCTGACGGTTTCTCTCGCGGTCATGTGCGACGTTGGGGCGGGCGCGGAGAGTCCAACGTCGTTGCGGCTGACGCGGGAGGGACTGACAATCGAGGCGGGCAGCGCGGGGAAGTTCACGCTGAGCTATCCGGTCTTCATCGGTGAGAAATGGGATGACGTGCGCAAAGCGATTGAGACGAAAATTTCGGGCAACAATGCCACGCTCAAGTTCGACGGCGACACGCGCATCGAGGTGGCGTTGCAGCCGGGGGAGGGGACGCTGACGTTCACGCCGATCAATGTGCCCACCGGCGTGAAGTCACTGCGCGCGACGATGCAGATTGATTTTAGCTACGCCACGGGCGGTTCATGGAAGATCGGTGATGGCAAAGAGACACCGTTTCCCGCGCAGAAGCCGCCCAAGCCGCACATCTTCCAAGGCAACGCCGAGACGCTGACGCTGCGCAACTTCGACGACGCGACGCTGGCGTTGCAGGTGCCGCCCTACAGTTTCCAGGAACTGACCGACAATCGCGAGTGGGGCTGGAAGATTTTTCAGTGGCAGTTCAACACGCCCTGCCAGACCGGCGCGGAACCGATGCGCGTGAAGATCGCGTTCGGCGCGCCAGCGGCGGATGCGCCGAAGCTCGTGGACCGTTTTGGCCAGAGCACGCGCTCGGAGTTTCCCGGCAAGGTAAAGTCGGAAGAGGAACTCAAACAGGATGTGCAAACCGAGGCAGCGTGGTTGGCGGGCTTGTGTCCGCCGACGTTCGACACGTTCGGTGGATTGCCCGGCAGCGGCGAGAAACTCGGCCTTAAGCGGACCGGCTTCTTCCATGTTGAGAAGAAAGGAGCGCGCTGGATTCTGGTGGGCCCGGATGGCAACGCGTTTTTTCATCTCGGCGTGTGCGGCTTCGGGCCGTCGGACGACTATACTTACTTCGCCGGTCGCGAGCGTGTCTTCGAGTGGCTGCCCGCGCGCGATGGCGAGTTCAAGAGCGCGTTTCATCCAGACGCCTATTGGAAGCCGAACGTCCTCTCGTTCCATCTCGTCAACACCATCCGCAAGACCGGCCAGCCCTACGACGCGGCCGCCTACACCGCGCGGATGATCGAGCGCGTGCGGAAGTGGGGCTTCAATTCGTCGGGCGCGTTCGGCGCAGGCGATGCGGGCGCGCGGCAGCAGGCGAAGTTCCCGCACGTGGCGCACCTGCCGCTGGCGACGTGGGAGGGTTTCCGCGACATCCCCGGCACGCACGGCGTGTTCGACCCGTTCTCGAACAAGCTCCGCGAACTGTGCGACAAGCTCTTCGCGAAGAAACTCCCGCCGGTTGCCGACGATCCGCTCCTCATCGGTTACTTCCTCAACAACGAGCCGCTCTACGAGGAGATCCCCGGTGCGGTGGCGGCGCTCGACGGTTCGCATCCGTGCAAGCGGCGGCTGGCGCAGATGCTGGAGGAGAAATACAAGGCCGTCGAGGCGTTCAACGGCGCGTGGGAAACGTCGCTCGCGTCGTTCGGCGACATCGCCGTGCGCGGCCTGCCGGTGAAGACCGCGGCGGCCAAGGAGGACATGCGGAAGTTCAGCGGTATCTTCCTCGACGCTTACTTCCGCGTGGTGACACAGACGTTCCGCAAATACGACAAGAACCATCTGCTTATCGGCAACCGGCTCCAGCCCGGCACGATCAACAACGAGACGCTCTGCCGGCTCAGCGGCAAGTATTTGGACGTCGTCTCGTTCAACTACTACACCTACGGCCTCGACCCTGGCCTGCTCGCGCGCATCCGCGGCTGGATGGGCGACAAGCCGATGTTCTTCAGCGAGTTCTATTTTAGCGCAACCGCTGACAGCGGCCTCTCTGGCGGAGTGAAGGACGTGTCCACCCAGCTTGAGCGCGGCCTCGCCTACCGGCACTACGTCGAGCAAGCCGCCGCGCTTGGCTATGTGGTGGGGATCGAGTGGTTCACGCTCGTGGACCAGGCGGTAACAGGCCGTTGGTTCGATAAATACAACGGCGAAGCCGCCAACACCGGCCTCATCTCCGTCGCCGACCGCCCGTGGAAGGCGATGCTCGACGAGATGATGAAGACCAACTACGACATCTACAAAGTCTTCTTCGGCGAGCGCCCGCCATTCGTTTTCGACGACCCGCGGTTTAAGCCGGCGGGCGCGGTCAAGTAGGCGTGCAGGCTTCCTGCTTGAAACGGCGGCGGATGCTTCTAATATGCGTTCCGTTCCGAGTAGCGCCAGAAGCGTCCGTTTGAGACCCAATCACAGGAGCATCGCCATGTCGCAGGAAATCAATCGTCGGGAGTTCATCGCGAAATCGCTGCTGGCCGCTCCAGCCGCCACGCTGGTAACCGCATCGGCCGCTGACGCTCCGTCGCCCACCGCAACGAAGGCTCCGGCGCAAACGCTGCCGATGGGCAAGATTGGCGCGGACATGAAAGTCAGCCGCGTCATTCTCGGCGGCAATCTGGTCAACCTCTTCACCCACAGCCGCGACTTGCGCTACGTCGAACAACTAGCCGCGCACTACCACACCGACGAGCGCATCCTGCAAACGCTGGCGGTGGCCGAGGAGAACGGTGTCAACACGATGTCCATGAGCAATCGCGCCCGTGCGTTGGGCCTGCTCAAGCGCCACCGCCACGAGCGCGGCGGCAAGATGCAGTGGATCATCTGCCCGATCAGCAAGCCCGATGACTCGATGACTGCTTACCGCGAGGAGGTCGAGAAGCTTGTCGGCGAGGGAGCCGACGCGGTCTATATGCACGGCGGCGTGTCCGACAGCTTGCTGGCCGCGGGTCGCGTGGACTTGATTGCCAAGGCCGTCGAGATTTTCAAACTCCAGAATGTCCCCGGCGGTGTCGGCGCGCACGATCTCGGCGTCGTCGAGGCGTGCGAAAAGGCCGGCGTCCCGAATGATTTTTACATCAAGACGTTTCATCACCTCGACTACCCCACCGCGCCGAAGCCGGACGACATGAAGAAGCCGTGTGCCGAATTACCGGGCTATTGGTGCAAGGACTGGAAGGCGGTGGCCGAGCGGATGAAGAGCGTCAAGAAGACGTGGATTGCCTTCAAGATCATGGCCGCCGGCGCTATCTCGCCGAAGAAGGCGTTCCAGTGGGCGTTCGAGGGCGGCGGTGACCACATCCTCGTCGGCATGTTCGATTGGCAGATTGCCGAGGACATTGCCCTTGCCCGCGAAGCCATCGAGAAAGCCAAACCCAACCGTCAACGTCCCTGGTGCAGTTGATACTCCCATGATTACACGCCGCCATTTCCTTGGAACGCTAGGAACAACCGTCGCCGGTCTTGGTGCGACGCAAGTGTTCGGCGCCGAAACCGCGAAGGACAACATCCGTCTCGGCATGATGCTGCAAGCCGCTTCCGCCGCCGAGTTGCACAAGAACGCCAAGGCCATTGCCGCCGCCGGCTTCGACACGATACAGCTTACGTTCTTCTTCCCGCCGACTGCCGACGAACTCAAATCGCTCGCTGGCGCGCTCAAGGAATTGAAGCTGAAGACCGTTGCGTTTGGCACCTACTTCAACCTTTTCCGTCCCGGCGACACCGGCTTCATGCGGTCGAGCATCGCCACCATGAAGCTCGTTGCCGCGCACGCAGAGCTGTTCGACTGCCGCCAGTTCGTCACGTGGAGCGCGAGCTACTCGCCGCAGTTCCGCGGCGCCGATCCGCGCAACCAGACGCCCGAGGCTGTCGCGCAACTGCATCGCGCCATCCGCGAGGTCGTCCTGCCGGTCCTTGAACCCATCGGTGGCCGCGTCGCCTTCGAGCCGACCTTCCGCCACGTCGTCGGCACGTTGGAACTGGCGAAGGAAGTGTTCGCGCCGTTCCCCGCCAACCGCATCGGCCTCCTGCTCGACCCGCCGAACTTCATATCGCCCGCGCTCTACCCGAAGCGCGAAGAGGAGATGCGCCGCCTCTTCCGCGAACTCGGCGACCGCATCCACCTCGGCCACTTCAAGGACATAAAGATCAACGCTACCGGCGACAGCGTGGACTATCCCGGTCCCGGCGGCGGCGAGATGAACTACCCGCTGCTGATCTCCGAAATCCGCAAGCTCCACCGCCCGCTGCCCTGCATCATCGAGCACATCAAGCCCGAACCCGCTGAGTTGTCGAAGACCAAGGCGTGGGTGGAAACTGAGCTTTCAAGGAGCAATAGTTAAACTATTCACGCAGATACTTTCACCAAACTGCGCATCACCAAGGACTGGAGTGCGATGAGTGCGAGGGAACAATTCTTATTGAGGCAAATGCGGGAGAATTTCCTGCAGGCATGTTTCCGACAGCCACTTTTCGATGACGATGAGTTTACCGGCCTTTTTCAAATCATCCCATTCATAACACATTGCACTTCGGGAGCGGCGCACTTCCTCAGTGTGCTTATGCAGGAGCACGATTTTGTTCTGCGGCACTGAGTTGAGCCACTCGAAGAGCCGTAGGTTCATCCAGTGATCATTCCAACCATAGCCTGACATTACGATCGTTGAATGGCCTTGAAGGCGAACGAAAAATTTCAGATGGAGTTGGGCGAAAATTCCCAGGCTGTAGCCAGACAGTTTGTTGTATGAGCCGATGAGACACCACGATCTTGGGACGACGTGGCAATGGCTGTTGATCATTATCTGCATTGGGGAGCTTATCTGGGACTTAACCCAACCCGACCGATCATCTCCGAGAAGTTGGTGCCAGTTGATCGAACCATGAAGTTTGAGGAGCGTCACGCTGCTGACAGTGGCATCCAAGTGTCGTGGGTCGAACCAAGCAATGTCTTTCTCTGACGGCCCAAAACCGTCGCTATAGGGAATACCAGCGGAGTCAAACATTGTTTCGAGGACGGTGTCGTGATTCAAGGTTACGATGTCAAGCGTGAGGTTTGGCTGTTTGGCCAGTTGCTTAACAAGCCCAAGGCCTTTCGGAGAGTTCTTCGTCGTCAACAGGTATTCCACGGCGCATTCGATAAACCGACAGGACTCGTCGGCGAACTTCTTTAGGTTCAGTTCCTCCGTGTCATCGGGCGGCTCGAAGGGTTTGAAGAATGGCTCCACCTGAGGGCGGATCAAATCGATGAAAGGGCGCATCGCCGGGTTATCAATTTCTCCAGACTCTTCATCCCGGATTTGCTGACAAAGGAAATAAAGGTCCTCATACGTTGCCGTCGATAGACAACGCTGGGCCGCGTAACTGTCGGCATGGGATAACAAAACCTTGAGGAAAGACTGGAGACGTGGCACAAGAGGCACAGAGACGACGCCGGGAGTTCCTTCGGCGTAGTAACGCCCGTCTGTATGACGCCACCACCATCCGTTTAATAGCCGATCTGTGACTTGCTGAACGGTGGGCAAACCCGTTTCGAACGAGATTCCGGAACCGAAGAACAACATGACCTTTTTGCTCACGCGAGAACTCCTTAAATCAGTGACGCACATATTCTAGCGTCCGGTGCAGCGGTTGGGAAGCCTTCCTGCCGGTGTTTCGTGGTTGTTCCGACAACGGGGCGCGGGTAGCCCGCCGACATTGGGTTCTTCAGCTTTCATGAATCCAAACGCTTGCTCTCTGGTAATGGTGGCGGCAAGATGGACGGCAACTTATTCGCCGCAACCGCGTTATGATAAGGAGCACGATGAACCAAAATGCTGATAGCCGCACCTCTCGCCGGACTTTCTTGAAACAATCCTCCACCGCCGTTATCGCCAGCGCGCTCGCTTCGCCGCTGGGTCTGCCGTCCATTCTTGGCGCGGCGGAGCTTCCGAAGCTCAGGCTCGGCCTCATCTCGGCGGCGACTTACGGCTACATGGGCGCGGAGCGCGTGCAGGGATCGAACCACGGCACGGCGTTCTCCACTTGCTGCAACGGCTTCGACGAGGCCAAGCGCAAAGGGTTCGTGGGGACGTTCGTGGCGTCGAAGAAGCGTATCGAGAACGTGCAGGTGGTGAAGATTTGGGATCCTGTGAAATCGGCGGCGGAGAAGCTCGCGGACGTGTGCGGCATCGCGAAAGTTTGCGATAGCGCCGATGAATGCTCCGATGGCGTGGATGCGGTGGCCATTCCGGACGACGGCACCGGTGAGCATTGGAAATACGCACTCACGCCGTTACGCAAGGGCGTGCCGACGTTCTGCGACAAGCCACTGGCGATGACCGCGAAACAGGCGAAGGAGATCGCCGAGGTCGCGCGCAAGGCGGGCACGCCGTTCATGTCGGCCAGCTCGCTGCGGTTCGTGCCGGACGTGCTAGCGCTGGCCAAGGAAGTGCCGTCGCTCGGTAATATCAATCTCGCAACGACCATCTGCGGCAACGAGCTGGTCTATTACGGCATTCACGCGCTGGAGATGGCCTACGCGGTCCTCGGCCGCGGCGCGGTCTCGTGCCTCAACGTCGGCCAGCCGGGCCGCAACATCGTTCGCGTGCGGTTTGAGAATGGCCGCGACCTGATGTTGATGGTGGCCGAGAAGGAATGGATGCGCGCCGGCTACCAGATCAACCTCTACGGCACCAAAGGTTGGCGCACACTGACGCCGAACCTCGCCGACCTTTACTGGTATCTGTTGCAGAAGTTCATCGAACTGGTGCGCACAAAGAAGGAGAGCGTGCCAATCGAGGAGGAAGTCGAAGTCATCGCCGTGCTCGAAGCCGGCAAACGGTCGCTGGCCGAGAAGCGCGAAGTGACGTTGGCGGAAGTGTTGAAGTGAGTTGTAGTGGTGGCCGTCCCGGCCGCAATGTTGCAGGGTTTTGACACGACGTTGTGTAAAATGACTTCGTCGGCCGAGATGGCCGACTCTACAACCAAGGTTGTATCAGCGCAGGCTTGCTTTCGCGTCGGTTTCGAGTAAAACGCCGTGCGAAATCAGAGGAATTATGGGCGTGAAAAAACTGATGTTGCTGTTATGCGTGGTGATGCCGGCGCTCTGGGCGCAGGACGCGAAGAACAATAAGGATGTGCCACAGTGGGCCGCCGACATGCGCGTGACGGGCGTCATGCGCCAGGGAGTCCACGAGCAAGCCAGCATCGAGCGGCCCGGGGTGATGCTTCGATTTGTGAGAGAGGGTGATTCCTTGCCAGGCCACATCATCGTGTTGGATATAGATTACGCGCATCGCAACGTGACGTTGACGGATGGCAAGGACATCGTGACGCTGCGCGTGGCGAATGTCATGGCTGCGCCACCCCGTCCTGTAGTTGAGGCGCCGCAGCAGCAGGGCAAAGGCAACAACCAGGGATCGTGGCCGAACCCGCCTGAGAAGACCACCGCGATGCGCGACAGCGAGGGCCGCTGGCATGTGGTGTTTCCCAATGGCCGCGCGATGAACATGGAGTCGTATGCGGAACGGCACGGCGGCATTCAGGCGACCATGGACCATGTGAAAGAACACATGCAACGCGACGACAACCCCGAGCGCCGGGAATTCCACGTGCAGCAATTGCGGGCGCTCAAATCCATGAACAAGGCCGCCATGCAGTGACGGGGAAAGCCGTGTTTTCGTATGTGGGGCGAGTTTCCGAACTCGCCCGTTCTTGAATCTCCAGCGCCGGGCGAGTTTGGAAACTCGCGCCGCGGGACAACTTCACTTCACCCGCGATTCGGCGCGTTGCTCCAGAAACTTCGCCAAGACCTGCGCGGCTTCGGCGCGAGTGACGGGCTGAGCTGGGTCTTTGAGCGCGACCTTCAATGTGAACGGCCGGTCCGACGCCGCAATGGCGCTGGTGAGTGTTTGCAGGAAGCGAGCGCCTGTGACCGGCGCGTCTTGTGCAGCGGGCGCAGGGGTTGAGGGAAAGAGTTTTGCGATGATGGTTGCGAGATCGGCGGCGGTGATTCGACCGCGCGGGTTGAACTTTCCTTTCTCATCCGTCAACAGGCCGTGTGTGAGCACGAGTTGCACGGGCTTCCAGTTCGGGCTATCGCGGCGAACGTCGGTGATCGGCGTGAGGAAGAGCACGTCGCCGGCATTGAGCAACGCCAGTTGCACGAGCACGGGGTCAAGCTGGCGTGGCTGGATGTGGCGTTGCACAGCCAGCGCGGCGATGGCGCCCGCGGCTTGGCCCATGAGCATCGTGTGAGGCTGGAGGCGGGTCGCGCCGTTGGCCATGCGGGACTGTGAGATGTTCTTTTCCGCTGGCAGGAAGCCGTCCACTTTCTCGGGGATGAAACACTCGAACGGAATCGGGAACGGGCCGACGCCGCGCGAGCCGAATTTCTCCGTCGGGATGTCTTCGGGGCGATCGAGGCCGGCCTCCAGATACTTCGGCGTCATCGAGCCGTGCAGGTCCACCGCGTAATCGCCCAGCGCGACGGCGTGCGGGAAGCGCGTGGGTTTGCCCGGATGCCGCTCGATCTCTCGCGCGACGAGCGTGTGCAGGCCGATGATGCGCCGGCTTTCGCGCGTGTAGGGCATCACGGAGAAGTGGTAGAGGATGGCACGATACGGTGCGAGGTCGGGCCGGTCTTTGATCCACGCGTCAATCTCCGCGCGGTTGTAGGGCGTGTCGTAGCCTTCGTCATTGGCGACGGCCCAGTCCCTTTTGCCGAGCGTGTTCTGGATGTAGTAGAGGAGTTGCAGCGTCTTGAGCCGCATCTCGCGATCGGTGGCGTGGCGTTGCGCGGGGTTTTCGATTTCGGCGACGGACGAGTAGTAATCGTTGTTGTAGTTCAGGTGCGTGCGCGTGATCGGCGGCGAGTTGCCGGGGCGCGAACTGTCGGGCATGGCGCGGTAGCCGATGAAGGTGGCCCAAGTCCACGGCTTGGCCTTCATGTCAATCTTCTCGCCGTCGCCGAGCGAGCGCACGAACGCGGCGTGAACCTTGTCCGTGTAGCCCGGCGGCGGGCGGGTGATGAGCAACTCCGGCGGCACGCCTTGCGGATATTGTTTCACCACGGCGGTCCAGGTGTTGGCTTGCACGCGCTGGGCTGGATTGATGGCGTCGTCGGTGCAGTTGCCCGTGCGATACCGCGCGCCGGTAAGCGGGATGACATCGCCCCACTCGGTGGCATCAATGAGAATCTCGCTCCTGATGCTGCGCTTCTCCTTGCCCTTCGCCGTGACAATCTCCACCTCCGCACCCGTGACGGTGTTGCCGTCTTTCAAAACCTTCGTCACCCGCGAGCGCAGCGACAGGTCGAGCACGCCCGCGCCGCGAGCGTCGCCCAGCACCGTTAGCAACAACCGTTGCCCGACGCGCGGCTCCACGCACACGTGTCGCAGCCAGTAGGCGGTTTCCCAGTTGATGCCCAGCGGCCGGTAATGCGCCGCGATCAGCCCGCACAGCTCCCGGTAAAGTCCGCGCTCGCGGCAGAGCGTCCGGCCCTCGTCCATCGAGGTGACGGCCGCCGCGTTCATCTGGCCGCCGACCCAGTCCGTTTCCTCCAACAGCAACACCGAGCGACCCATCCGCGCCGCCTGGACTGCGGCCCCTACGCCGCCCGTGCCTGCGCCGGCGACGATGATGTCGTAGCCGTCCCTCAACTGCGCGGTCGTGACTGCCTCCAGTGGCTTCGCGTTCACCGACTTCGGCGGCGGCGTTGGCAGCCGGCTGGCGACGCCGTTCAACACCGTCGCCACGCTGAGGGCCGCGCACACCTCGCCCGCCACCGCGCTCTTCCTCCAATACTGCGGCTGGCCGATGACGCCGCGCTCCGCGATCACCGCGATGGCCTCTTCCGTCGTCGTCACCGGCTTGAACACCTTCGCCAGTTCCACCAACAACGCAGCCACCTTCGCGCCGTCGCATTTCCCACCCGTGACGACATGCTCCAGCCAGTAGTCAGGTGCGCGGATGATGCCCTGCTCGGCTAGCAACCCGACGGAGTATTGCACTTGTTCCGCCGGCACCTCTGGGGCGGCTTTGGAAGCGGCGTGCAGCGCGGCCAGCGGCGCGAGCATTAAGGCGATGAGAATCAGAAGAGCGTGTTTCATGTTTGCGGCCGCATCATGTAACAACCGCACCGCCGTCGTCGAGCCAGATGGAGTGACATGTCGCGGGCTTTACATTCCGGGCGGTCTTGTTCAAAATCGCACCGTGTCGAGTGAGTGAGTCGTTATGAGAACTTTGCGGCACGTGGTGATTGGAACAACCTTGGCGTTCACTCTGGTCAGCGAGGGCGCGGACTATGCCGGGTGGACGGTAGGCAACATCTGGGACGGCTACGGCACGATCCTACGATCCACCGACAGCGGGGTTTCCTGGACGCGCCAGGGAATTGGACAGGTGGCTGATGCGAGTCTGGGAGGCGTGTTCACCGTGGATCCTTTTACGGCCTGGGTGGTGGGCGATGCGAATGCAGGCTACGCAACGATCTACCACACGACCGACGGCGGCCTGACATGGGATCGGAAAGGGTCGGCGGCCCAAGTGCCCGACACCTCGTTGCTGAAGGTCGCCACCTTTGGGGATAATAACGTCTGGGCCGTTGGCTCCGGCACGATCCTGCACAGCGGCGACGGCGGAGCCACTTGGATAAACCAGATTCCCACCGGCTATGAGAGCGTTCATCTCCAAGGCGTCTATACGCCCGACGGCGTCAACGTGTGGGCGACCGGAGGGCCTTCGGGCGGTTACGCGACGATCCTGAAGAGTGGCGATGGTGGCTTGAACTGGACGCGGCAGAGCGGGGGTGACATCGGCCTTCTGGATCATGTCCTCGGTATCTCCGCGGTGGATGCGGACACCGCTTGGGCGATGGGGGCAGACGTCGGCTCCATGAGATGGAGTGTGCTGGGCACCACCGACGGTGGCGTCAATTGGACGGAGCAGAACCACGGCGGCTTGGACGGCAACAATGTGTATGCCGTGGACGCCTCGACGGTGTGGGCGGTCTCCGACGACACGATCCAACGGACCACCAACGGCGGCGCGAGCTGGGATGGGAGCAGTTCACAATGCTACACCATGGGCATCAGCGCTGTGGATTCCCAGCAGGCTTGGGCGGTATCCTTGGGGCTGCATGGGGCCATCTATCGCACCACCGACGGCGGAAGCAATTGGGTGACGCTGACGCAACTGGGCGGCGTAAACCTGCCCGGTCTTTCGACGGTTTCCTTCTCGCGCGAGGTGATCCCGGAGCCTTCGAGCATTACGCTGCTAGCCCTCGGCTTGGCGACGATGTTGGGCCGGAGTCGCCGGCGTTTGCGATGACAGCGGCGCTTTGGATCGGGGATAATTATCTGGAACAACCACGGGGTGCGGCGTAGTCTGGCGCTCGTCAAGGAATAGGGTTTTTGTCCATGAACACGAAACTGATGCCGAGAGTCATCATATGTGTGTCCGCGTTTCTCCTGTGCGCGCCATTGCTTCGGGCGGACTGGTCTTTCGCCATGTTGGGCGACACGCGCGGCGAGCATAGTTCGACCACCAACGGCGTCAGCACCTACCTGCACACCATTGCCGAGAAGATCGCTTCGCTAAGTCCCGAACTGGTGCTGGTGGCGGGCGATTTGATCAACGGCAATGACACCAACACGTCCGCCCACGTGTCGTTCGCGCAACAGTATGCCAGTTGGAAGCACGCGATGAATCCGGTCTTCGACTACACCTCGAACACGGGCATCCCGATCTATCCCGTGCGCGGCAACCATGACAACGAAACCGGTGAACTGGCGCCCATCCCCGAATTGAAAGCGGCTTACTACGACGCGTTCAGTGCCTATGTGCCGTTAAACGGTCCGAACTATGGGGCAGCCAATGACCAGCGCGGTTTCACCTGGTCCTTCACGCACGACAATGTCACCATCGTCGGCGCCGACCAGTATTTTTACTACAACCTGACCCCAGGGCAGGACGGATACCACGACTTGGACCGGGCGTGGGTCACGCAGCAGTTTCAGCAGGCGAACTCGGCCTACGAAGTCTTCATGGCTCACGTGCCGATTTTCATGACGCAGGGCCAGCACACACCGGAGCATTTCTTCGGCGACAACGCCGAGGGATTCCAGACCCGGACCAACTTCTGGAACGACTTGGGCACGGCCGGCGTCCAGCTTTACCTGACGGGCCATCTCCACAACGAAACCGTCGCCCGCACCACCAACGACTACGGGGACACCATCATCCAGCTACTGGCCGGCAACGGCGGCGCGCCGCTGGGGCCAGTCACGGTGGATCTTGATCCGGGAGTAGAGTTGCTTCACACCAACGCCCTCTACGGCTTTTCGATGGCCACGGTGAAGGCCGACGAGATGACGATCGAATACTACTCGCTCCACACCAGCGACAACAGTTGGACCAAGGACACCTACGTCACCCACATCGCGCCAAACCAAGTCGTGCCTGAAGCTTCATCCGCCGTCCTGCTCGCGCCGGCGGTGATCGCGGTGATGGCTGGCCGTTTCCGAAGACGGCGAAGACATTGACTCTTGATAGCCGTGAACACGAAACCGATTCCGAGTGTCGTTGTGTGCGCGTCAGCGATTCTCCTGTGCGCGTCGTCGCTGCGGGCTGACTGGTCCTTCGCCATGCTGGGCGACACGCGGGGTAACGGCCCGACCACCACCAATGGAGTCAGCCCCTACCTGAACACCATTGCGCAGAAGATCGCCACGCTGAGTCCCGAACTGGTGCTGGTGGCCGGCGACTTGTGCAACGGCAATGACACCAATACTTCCTCTCAGGTTTCTTTCGCACAACAGTTTGTCAGTTGGAAGGCGGCGATGGAGCCGGTCTTCAACTACGGCACGGGCACGGGCATCCCGATCTACACCGTGCGCGGCAACCACGAGAACAACGACAGCGAGGGCGCGCCGATTGCCGCCTTGAAGCAGGCTTACTACGACGCTTTCAGCGCCTACGTGCCGGGCAATGGGCCAAACACCGTTCCGAGCGGTGACCAGCAGGGTTTCACCTACTCCTTTACCCACAACAACGTCACCTTCGTCGCCGCCGACCAGTATTTTTACTACGACCAGACGCCAAGCCTGAACGGATACCACGAACTGGACCGCGCGTGGGTCGCCCAGCAGTTTCAGGAGATCAACTCGCCCTACAAGGTTCTCATGGCCCACGAGCCGTTCTTCATGACGTCCGGTCATGAGACGGATGAGCATTTCTTCGGCTCCAATGCCGCCGGACTACAAACCCGGACGGATTTCTGGAACGAGCTGGGCACCAACGGCCTCCAGCTTTACGTGACTGGCCACGTTCACAACGAAACCGTTGCGCGGACCACGAATGATTACGGGGACACCATCATCCAACTGATGGCGGGCAATGGCGGAGCGCCTGTGGAGTCGCTCGGTGACACGCACGATCCGGGAGTGGAGGTGCTCTATACCAACAGCCTCTTCGGCTTCTCGCTGGCCACGGTGCAGGCCGACGCCATGACGATCCAATACTATCTGCTCAACACGAACGACAGCAGTTGGGCCGTCGCCAGCTATGTCACTTCGATCTCGCCGAACCAGGCCGTCCCCGAAGCGTCGTCTGCCATTCTGCTCGCGCCGGCCTTGATCGCGGTGATGGCCGGCCGTTGCCGGGTGCGGCGAAGAAGCTGACCTTCGACAGCCATGAACACCCAACTGGTTTTGAGAACCGTCATGTGGCTGGCCGCATTTCTCCTGTGTGCGCCGGCGCTTCAAGCCGATTGGTCTTTCGTCATGATGGGCGACACGAAAGGTGAAGGCGGCCACACCACGACGGGCGTGAGCGAGGAGTTGCCCATCATCGCGCAGAAGATAGCCTCGCTGACTCTGAAACCCGATCTGGTGCTGGTGGCCGGCGACTTGTGTTGCGGCGATGAACTGGGAGCAGGTTCCCCTCTTTGGAACTATTCGATCCAGTTTCTGAATTGGAAGCTGGCGATGCAGCCGGTCTTCGACTACGCCACGAATACCGGCATCCCGATCTACCCCGTGCGTGGCAACCATGACAACGCTCAGAGCCAGGACGCGCCCATTCCCGACTTGAAGGAAGCCTAT
>JAPLTX010000012.1 GCA_026397915.1 Verrucomicrobiota bacterium | reverse complement strand
GCCTTGGCGAATCGGATGCCAGAAATCGGCGCTGATCGCTTTGCGGCCGACCTGCGATGGGCAGGCGAGGTTTAGCAACATCCCCGAGAGCTTCTTGTCCGCGTTCCAGAAGAACAGCATCTCCACCGCATGGTCGTCGGAACCCTCGATGTGCGAGAAGTCGGGTCGGGCCGTGTCAAACCCCATGATCGCCGAGCCGTCGGCATAGGTCAGGCGCCGGTTGTAACCGACTGCCGCGTGGCCCAATCCCCAGCTCACGCCGGCGGGCTTCCGCCCCTGCCACGCCTCCGCGATGCCCGCGCCGACCCTCTCGTAGAGCAGCAAGATATACTGCTGCGGCGTCATCACGTCGGTTTCCTTGCTGATGTCATACAACTGCCCCGGCCCGGTCTTCTCGTAGGAGATGCTCGGTCCGCAATGGGTGTGCGTCGCGCCGCAGAACAACTTGCTGCTGTCGAAATCCTTGAGCCTCTTCGCGGCCTCGCGCTGCAAGCCTTCGTGGACCTCCTTCGTCATCCGGACCAGGTCGAAGTTGATCATGATCGCCTGCTCGATCGCCCGGTCTCCGTCCCGCGTCTCCAAGGCCAGCACCGTGGCCGTCACCGTGTCTTCCACTTCCTTGGTGACCCGCTTGTAACCGCTGCCGTCCAGAACCACCCGGGCCGACGGCGTGATGTCCACCGTCGCCCAACCGGCGTGCAACTGTCCGGCCGCCGGCTCACCGGCAAATGCGAAGCCGTCTGCCAGCAGCACCGCCGCGACAACAAACCAGCCGCGAAGCGTCTTCATGGCCCGGCAGTCTAGCGCACGGCCCGTGTTCTGACTACTGGCAGTCAGTCTCAAAAGCTGGCACTCCCGTCTCAGGCAAGGCAGTGGGATTGCGCAGCGAACCTCATCTCGATCCACCCAGAGGTCCGTGCTTGAGCGAGGCCGCCGCATGTTTGATCGCCTCCTCCCACTTGGGATCGTGCGTCTTGCTCCCGGATGTGGCCTTCACCGCATCCTGATACCACATCAACACGTAGTTGACCTTATGCTTGATTGCCACGTCCACCAGGGTCTGCAAACTGCCTTCGAATACAAACGTAGAGTTCGGCGGCGCGGCGCCGCTCGATGGGCTATACGCTTCGAATCCAATGCTCGTCACACCAGCCCAGCGCGTGATGGAATCCACAAAGAACTGTCCGCTCCATTTGAAAGGCTCCGCCGTGATCCCGCAATACTGCAAGAGGACGCCCTTCTCGGCTGCATGGCGCGCATACGTCGGCGTGCACTTCTCCATGTGGGAGACCAAGCCGGGGTTGGTCACTTGCAGCCCCACAATCGTCTTCGGAAACGCCTCGACGTAGGCATCCACCACGGCATTGACGGCCTTGATCCAGTTCTCCGGGGTCAGGCCGGCTTCGCTCCAGAGCTGATGTTCCTTCCTTCCCCAAAGCTCCGTTGAGACGATCGTCTCGCCGAAGACTCCTGTGCCGCAGTAAACGACCTCGATTCCCTTCCGGTCGTCAAACCGCTTGCCGAGCGCCCGGATGAAATTACGATACTTCTCCAGATAGATCGCATCCCAATACACGGGCACGCGAATCGAGTCCTTGCTTTCTTTCAAGGGCAGGAGCACCCATTTTGCGCCGGCCTTGAACACCCAGTCGGGCGTCGCCTGCGCGGGGAATCCATTCACCGGACCTGAGTGCATCGTGACGGGGCTTAACATCACCCGTTTCCCCGCCGCGAGCCACCTGTTCATCGGCCTCTCAATCGCCGGCCAATTGTATTTCCCCTCCTCCGGTTCGAGTTGCGACCACCACTTCATCAGTTTGTGCCCATCGAGGTGCGGGTTGGTCAACGCGCCAGGCTCGTCCCCGTATCCGCTCGTTTGATAGACACCGCAGCCGTGAATGTCCGGCCGCAGCCGCTCCGCCGCGAAAACCGTCGTGCCGGCTACGAGGCAGAAGCCCAACAAATCCTTCCAGAGCGTTCTCAATTTCACGTCAGTGTCTCCTTAGTTGAGCCTTTGCCTTGCGCGTTGCGATGTTTTCAGCGATTGTTCACAGGATCCTTCTGCGGCACACCCAGACAAATGCGGAAGCCGTCGCGGGAGTCCGAATAGGTCACGCTCCTGATTCCCAGTCGAACGGCACAACGCGCATTCCCCGGAACATCAAAGTAATTTCCTCCCCGGCACACGGGGCGTGACACGGTGCGCCGTTCGGCGTCTTCATAATAGACCTCTTCATGCCCTCCCTTCGGATCAAAGTGATCCAAGACAAATTCCCATACCCCGCCGCACATGTCGGCCAGGCCGAAACCGTTGCGGCCCTTTTCACCGTAATGATCCACCGGCGACACAAACGAAAACCCGTCGCTCCACGGCGCCTTCGCCAGCGGCCAGGTTTTCTTCCGGCCCGGCAAAAAATCTATGGCGGAGATGTTCAGCCTGCCTTGGCCCTCCTCGATCTCGTTTCCCCACCAGAAATAATGGCTCTCCCTGCTGCCGCCACGGCACGCATACTCCCACTCAGCTTCGGTGGGCAGCCGGTATTTCAAGCCCTCGGGCAGCCGGCCCGCTTTGCTTTCCTTTTCTGTCAGCCATTTGCAGAATGCTTTCATGTCGTTGTAACTCACACACACGACCGGAAAGACGTCACGGTTCGGGAACGCCCAATTCGGGTCGCGCCAGCTCTTGCCCTTCATTGATTTCCAAGGATGCACCACCTTCGTCGTCAGGTGATAGCCGTCCCATTCTGGATCGAACACCTGAGTCTCGCCGCCGGGTTTTTCCGCGTCGCTGACATAACCGCTCTCCTCGACGAACCGCCGGAACTGCCCGACGCTGACCTCCGTGCGCCCCATCCAGAAGCCGCTCTTCACACGTGTCAATCGCGGCTGTTCGCCTTCGAACGACTCGCGATTCGTCCCCGGCGTCGCGCCGCCTTCGATTCCCGTGGCCCACTTCTTTTCCTCCGGCGTGCTGCCCATCATGAACTCACCCGGCGGGATGAAGACGGCTTCCAGCGTCACACCGCGACCCAGGTCCACCTGCTTCGTCGCGCCTTTCGCCGGCTCGGCGGCGTGCGTTATGGCAAGCCCGAAAACGGCGGCAAGAATTATCAGAATTCTAGCGGATTTCATGGCGATTCCTTGTTGAGACAGCCTCACGCTTTCAGCCCACGCAGATTGACTTCGCGTGTCTTGGCCTCCTTGATCACTTCATCCATCGTCAGCCACGTTTTTCGCAACATGGCCTCGCGACCGAGAATGCCCGTCAGAGTGCTGTCCACCGAGCGGTGGGCCGTCTCGTTGTCGAACCTGCTCTCGGTGACGCAACGGTAGAACTCGGCGATGTTGGCCTTGGCACCGTCAGCATAGATACCCTTCGACACTTCTCCTACGTAGTGCTTGGGGCCTCCGCGGACAAACACTTTGCCGTTGTAAGCGAGGTGCGCCGTGGCCTCCCGTCCCATGAGGTCGGCCTCCAAGTTATACATGACGGCGTTGTTTTGCAGAAGCTGGGTCGTGTGGGTCCAACAGGTTCCGTCCGCGAGTTGGAACACGACCCCGCCGCAGTCCGTCCGGTCGCCGTGCGGGTCCGGGCGGACGATGCGCGCATAGCCGCTTGCGCCGACCGCGCGTTTGCCCGTGACCCACGTGATGCCATCTATGATGTGGATGTCATACAGCAGCATCAAATCGCCGCTCATCGCAATGTGCGAATACCATGCCCTCTTGAACAGGTTCTCGATGGTCGGGCCGACCGGCGGGTCCGGCAACTTGCCGCAGGTGCCGCCGGAATAGATGTGCGCCAAGCAGCCCAGCGCGTCTTCGGCGATGCGTTTCTTCACTTCCTGGTTCGCGGGGTCGGTGGGCAACTGGTAATCCACGCGGAAGCACAGCTTCTTCTCCGTCGCCTTCTTCGCGAGGGCCTGCATCTTGAAGACGGCCGGCACGTCCACTGCGAACGGCTTGGCCATATACACGTGGCAGCCGGCGTCAATTGCCGCGGCGGCTTGCTCGGGATAAAAATACGGGATGCCTTCGAGCACCAGCGCCTCGACACCGCTGTCGAGCGCCCGCTTGTAGCCCGAAAGGCCGCTGAACCGCTTTCCCGCCGGGACACCCAATTTGTCGCCCACCGCATTCGCGGTTTCCTCGAAGTAGTCCACCGCAGCCACGATCTCGTATCCCGGATGTTGTTTGAACAAACCGGCGATCCAGCTTCCCCGGCCGCCCAGTCCCACGATCCCGATGCGAAGCTTGCGCCCAACCGGCGCGCTGGGCGCGGGCTTGGAGGCTGCTTCCTGGCCGAGCGCGCTGGACGCGGCGGCCAGCAGCGGGACCGCGGCCGCTCCCGCAGCCTGCTCGACAAACGTCCGTCTAGTCATGAAACGATCTATTTTCATTACGATGCTTTCCTTTCAGTGATTATTTACGAGATCCTTGCGGCGTGGTTCGGGATGTAGCCGATGCTGCCGTTGGCCAGTTCGGTGATGAATGTGTGCTTGAACGACGATACCTTTTTGATGGCGAGGGTGTGTTTCATCATGGCACACCAGCAGCACCGGTGGCGCGGCCCAACAGCCGCAGCATCTCGGCCTGAATCTTGTCTGAGGCAGCCACTTCCAAGCGGCTGGAGCGAGCAGGCCAGGTTTCGTAGCCGCCCAGTTCGTGCTGGCGCGGGGTGGGCAGGTAGCCGTGAAAGCCGTTGGCCAGCTCGACGACGAAGGTGTGGCGCGCGGTGCTCTGTTTCTTGATCGCCAGCCCGGTTTCCGCAAAGACCTCGCAAGGAATCGCGCCGACGGCGATGTCACCGATGCGAATGGCCTGCAAGCGGACCGGTTCCTGCGCCGGCATCTTCGCGAGGTGCAAGGCTTCGCGGGCGTAGATTTGCGGGCGGGTCAGCTTGTTGGTCGCCGAGCCGGGAACCGCGGTCTTCTTTGCCCATTCGAGCCGCGCCGCTTCGGGCCGGCGGACGCCGATAGAAATCTCGGATTCGACCGCGGCCAGCGTCGGGCGGTCTTGGTATTGGACCGCCTTGAAAGCGGCGGCCACAGCCTCGGCGACGTCATGGCCGACGAAGCGCATCTTGCCGTAAGGCCCCGGCAGCGCGGGACGGGGAGCGCCAGCGTCTCCCACCCGAATATTGCCGACATCGCCACAAGTGCCGTTTGACATCATGGCCACAAAGGACGGGTCCTGCGGAGTCGCGCCGAGCAATTCCTCCAGCCGGCGCGAGAAAGCCCCGAAGTAATCCGCGCTGATGGTTCCCATCGGAATGCCGCCCACGTAGTGCAAGGCGTAGTTGGCGAGCACGGCCAGCGGACGGCCGTCGCTGTGTTGCACGGCGAGAAACGCCACCTCCGGGTCCACCGGCCCCGCCGGCTCCAACGCCACTTCCTTGGGGGCATACATCCAAGCGCGGTCGGTCTTTTCGCCGAAGGGATTGACCAGCGAGTGGTCCGGCTTGAGCAGCCAGCGCCGATTGAAGACGTGCTCAGGCTTCTGCACGCTGCCCCAACCGAGGCGGGCCGGAGCGAGGTTGTTGATCGCGCGCTGAACGCCGTCCGCCATCCGCTGCACCGCGAAATCCTCATAACGCCGATTAGCTTCGCCCAAGCCCAGGTCAATCAGGCGGGGCGAACTGTGCGTGTGCGTCGCGGAGATGAGGATGTGGGCGGGTGGAATGCCGGTCGTTTGCGAGATCAGTTGCCGGGCGCGATTCACCAACTCCCGCGAGATCATGGTGGTGTCGCAGATGACAAACGCGACGCGCTTGGCTCCGTCGTCCAGCACCAGGCAGCGCGCATGCAATTCATCATGCACGTGCTTGGCGGGGCCAATCTGCATGATGGTGCCGTTCAGGATCACCCCCAGCGCAGGGGTGATGTTGCTGGTCGCTGCGCCAGCACGGAAACCCGCCGGAGTAGGGAGCGGGCCGGCTTTGCTCCTCTTGCCCTTTCCTCTGGCCGGCGCGGCACTCAGACTCATGCCGCCAAAAACTGTGAGCGCAGCGCCGGTCACGACGGAGTTGATGAACGCGCGTCGTTTCATGCGGCACTGTGGCGGCGGGTTGGCGTCCGCGTTGTTCACAGCTTCCAACCGTTGCGCATCGGCCGGTCCAGCATGCGGTTCGCCTCGTCGTCGTTGACAAAGACCTCACGCGCCGGGTCCCAGCGGAGTTTTCGATTCAACTTGATGGCGATCTGCTCAAGGTTGCACAGAATGTCCGAGCAAACCGCGACATCAATCGGCGCGGCCGGCTTGGTCTGGCCCTTCACGGCGTCAATGAAGTTCGCCTGATGGTTGGTGCTCTTGAAGAGATGGATTTCGTTCGGCGCGGTCTGCGCTTTGATTAACGATTTTGGCTCGGCGTCCATGCCGGAGCGATCCACATGAATCCAGCCCTCGGTGCCGAGGAACAGCACGCCGTGGCCGTGACCGCCCTTCTGCAACGGGTGCTTCTTGGCGGTCGCGTCGTCCATGTGGATCAACGTGACGCCGTTGGCGTAGCGGTTCTCGACCTGCCAGTTCGTGGCGCAGTCGGTGAGCATGTCTTTGGGAAACTCGCCCGTGCCTTCGATTTCCGTCGGGCCGCTGAGGTCTGTGCCGTTGCCCCACTGGGCGACGTCGAGATGATGCACGCCCCAGTTGCCGATCATCCCCATGCAATAATCGGAGATGCAATACCAGATGCTGTAGCCGCCCCATCCCTGTCCCTTCGTCCACGGCCGGCAGCGCTGAAAACAGTAAGGCGCCATCGGCGCGGGGCCGAGCCACAGTTCGTAATCGAGTTCCTTCGGCACCGGCTCGGTGGGTTGCTTGGGACACGTCCAGCTCCCCGGCACGCCGACGAGGATCGTCTTCAACTTGCCGATTCTCCCGTTGCGGACCAGTTCGCACGCGCGCCGGAAACTGCCGGTGGATCGCTGCTGTGTCCCAAATTGGAACACGACCTTGCTCTCCTTCACCGCCTTTCGCAGGGCCTGCGCGGCGCGGACGCTCCAGCCGATGGGCTTCTCGCAATACATGTGCTTGCCTCGCCGGACGGCCTCCAGCGCGATCAACACATGCCAATGGTCCGGCGCCGTGATCTGCACAGCGTCAATGTCCTTGCGCTGCATCAACTCGCGGAAGTCCTTGTAGGCGGCGCAATCCTTGTTGCCGTAGAACTCATCCACCGAGTTCTTGCCTTCATTTCGCTGGGTCTCGTGGACGTCGCACACGGCCACGACGCGGACGTCCGAGTTTCCGCGAAACGCCCCCATGTTGCCCCGCCCTTGAATGCCGAGGCCGATGCAGCCCATGACAACCTTGTTGTTCGCGCCGAAAGCGGACGCGGAGATGAGGTTCGGTAAACTCAACGCGCCGGCAGCGGCGACGGAGCTTCTCAGGAAATCACGACGGTTCATTTGTGTTTTCATGGTCGCTCACAGCTTCCATCCGTTATGCATCGGTCGCGTGAGCCTCTTATTGGCCTCGTCGTTACCGATGAACTTCTCCTTCTTCGGGTCCCATTTCAGTTTCGTCTCCAGCCGCGCGGCGATTTCGGAAATAAGGCCGAGGTAGGAGGCGACGTGCGTCGCGTCAATGCTCGACACGGGGTCCTTGCGGCTGCGGACGCAGCTCAAGAAGTCGTCGCCGTGGTTGAACGACCTGAACGCGATCTCGTCGCCGCTCTTCTTCTTGATGGTGATGATGTCATCACCCGGCTCGGCGCACTGATAGACGTTGGTTTCGCCGGGCTTCAGCCGCAGCTTGACCAACGACTCCGGCTCTGACGTGATCTTGCCGTTTTCCGGGCCGCGGTCCACGTGGACCCATCCTTTGTCGCCGATGAACTTCGTGCCAACCTGTTGCTGCTTCTGGTCCGTGAAGACCATCTTCAGGCCGCTGGAGAAATTGAACGTCGCGTTCCAGCTTTCGATGTTGTCGGTGAAGCCTTTCTTGCGATAGACGCCCTTGCATTCGATCTCGCACGATTCCTTCCCGATGGCCGGGCAGCCCCAGTTCGCGATGTCGAGGTGATGCACGCCCCAGTTGCAGATGAACCCCGCGCAATAATCCCAGATGAGATACCAGTCGGGCCACGCCACGCGGCCGGGGTTGTAGGGCTTGCCCGGCGCGGGGCCGCGCCACATGTTCCAGTCGAAACCCTCCGGCACCGGTTGCGGGTCCATCGGGCCGTCATACTTCGGCTGGTATTGCGGGCCGGGCGCGGAGACTTGGATTTCGCGCAGCTTGCCGATGTAGCCGTTCAGCACCAGCGCAGCAGCTTGGCGGAACTTGCCCTGCCCGCGTTGCCATGTGCCGGCTTGGAACACACGCTTGTGCTTGCGGATTGCCTTGCGGATCACCTGACAATCCTCAACCGAAACGCCGAGCGGCTTTTCGCAATACATGTCCTTGCCCGCGGCGGCGGCGGCCGTGGCGATGAGCGAATGCCAGTGGTCCTGCGCGGCGATCATCACCGCGTCAATGTCCTTGCGCGCGATCAACTCGCGATAGTCGCCGAACATCGTGCAGCCTTTGTCACCATACTTTGCGTCGGCCATACCCTTGGCCCGTTCTTGGCGGTCCTTGTAGGTGTCGCACACGGCGACGACACGGCAGTCGTCGAGGCCGAGGAAGACGTTCATGTCCGCGCGGCCCCGGCTGCCGACGCCAATGCAGCCGATGGCGATCTTGTTGTTCGCGCCGAAGGCGGTCGCGGGGATGATGTTCGGGGCCGCAAGCGCGCTGGCTACAGCGGCGGTCGTCTTCAGGAAATCACGGCGGTTGATATGCAGGCTCATGGTTGGGTTCCTTGATGAGGGTTGATTGTCACTTCTTGGCTTTTGAAACGGGACGTTTGGGAGAAGCCGCGCGCGGTTTGACGCCGCAACGGCCGGCCCACTGCTGCCACTTGGCGGCGAGGTCTTTCACAATGTCGGGAGACTTCTCGGCAAGATTTTGCGACTCCGCGCGGTCGGTGGCAAGGTCGTAAAGCTCCCACGGGCCGTTCTTGCCGGCGACCAGCTTCCACTGGCCTGCGCGGATGGCGCGGCTGCCCCCTGTCGCCCAGCAAAGCGTCTTGTGGCCGTCGCGCGCGCCGCCTTTCAGGACGGGCAACAGACTCCTGCCCTCGATCGGCAGCACGTCCCGGCCGTTGAACTGAGCCGGATACGCCGCGCCTGCCACGTCGAGGCATGTGGCCGTGATGTCCGTGATGTGGCCGAGTTCGTGTGTGACCGCGCCGCCTTGGTTGATGACGCCCGGCCACCACGCGATCAACGGCGTCGCAATGCCGCCTTCGAAGTTCGTGGCCTTGTGCTGCCGGAAGGGCGCATTCGACACGTTGGCCCACGGCGGGCCGCCGGTCACAAAAGTGTCAGGCCCGCCAGGCGGTATGTCCGGCGTGTTCCCGACGCGCGTGGGCGTGCCGTCGAGCCGCCACGTTTCACCCCGCTTGTCCAACGGCCGCGGCCACGCTTGGTCTGACGCGCCGTTGTCGGAGAGGAACAGCACCAGCGTGTTCTTGTCCGCGCCCGCGCGGCGCAACGCCTCCACGATGCGGCCCACGCTCTGGTCCAGCGAATCCACCTGCGCGGCAAACGCGGCCATGCGCTCGGCTTCCCATTCCTTGTGCGGCGCGTCCTGCCACGACGGCGCGCGCGCATCGCGGGGCGACAATGGGCAGTCCTTGTTGATCAGGCCCATCTCGATCAGCCGCTTGTGGCGTCGCGCCCGCGCCTCGTCCCAGCCAAGCTTCCGGTAGAGGTCACGATAACGGGCCATGTCCTCCGGCTTCGCGTGCAGCGGCCAGTGCGACGCGTATTCGGCGACATAGAGAAAGAACGGCTGCGATTTCGTCGCGGCCTCGGCAATGAACTTCACCGCGAAGTCCGTAATGAGGTCGGTCTTGTAGCAGTTCTCGGGCAGCGTGAAGGGCTGGCCGTTCATGAAGTGTTTCTGGGTCCGGACCGCCTTGAAGTAATGCCCCGGCCCGCCGCTGCCACCTGCGTTGCCGAGAAAGCGGTCCACGTAACGCGCGATGCAAGCCGGATCATGCCAGTCCTCCGCCGTCGTCATGTCGAGCCGGCCCACCGCACACGTCGCGTAGCCCGCGCGCTTGAGCAGCTCGAACATCGTCACACACCGGTTGTTGAGCTTCCCCGTCCAGTTGAACATCCCGACCTGGCTCGGATGCAATCCCGTCATCAACGCCGAGCGCGACGGCCCGCACAACGCACAGTTGTAGAACTGCGAGAACCGCAGCCCACCCGCCGCGAGCCGGTCGAGGTTCGGCGTCTGGATTTCGCCCCCGTAGCAGCCCGCATCCGAGAACCCCATATCATCGGCAAGAATGACGATGATGTTCGGCCGCGATGGCTCGGCGGCGGACGCGACACCCGCCAGCACGAGTGATGCGGCGAGCAGGAGAACGAAGCGTCGGTTCATGGCAGCATAGTGGCTGAGGTCGTGCGCCCGCATCGCTCACAGTTTCCAACCATTGAACATCGGCCGCTTCAGCCTCTGGTTGGCCTCGTCGTTGCCGATAAACTTCTCTTTCTTCGGATCCCACTTCAGCTTCGTCTCCAGCCGCGCGGCAATCTCGGCGACGAGGCCGAGGCAGCTCGCGACGTGCACGGCGTCAATGTTGGAGACGGGATCTTTGCGGCTGCGGACACTTTGCAGGAAATCGTTTTGATGATGTTTGGAGTCGTGCAAATGGATTTCGTTGTCCTTGAGTTTGACGCGCAACAACGACTCCGGTTCGGCCCACATGCCCGCGCGGTTCACATGCACCCAGCCTTTGTCGCCGATGAACCGCGTGCCGACGGTTTGCTCCGACTCCGACCGGTCACAGAAGACCATCTTCAGGCCGTCGGCGAACGTGAACGTCGCGTTCCATCCCTCGATGTTGTCCGTAAAACCTCTCTTGCGGTAAGTGCCTTTGCATTCGATCTCGCAGGGCGTCCTGGCGATGGACGGGCAACCCCAGTTGGCGATGTCGAGGTAATGCACACCCCAGTTGCAGATGAACCCGGCGCAGTAATCCCAGATGAGATACCAGTCCGGCTTCGACACGCGGCCGGGATTGTAGGGTTTGTCCGGAGCCGGGCCGCGCCACATGGCCCAGTCAAAACCCTCCGGCACCGGCTGCGGATCCATCGGGCCGTCATACTTCGGCTGGTAGCTCGGGCCGGGCGCGGAGACCTGAACCTCGCGAAGTTTCCCTACGTAACCGTTGCGGGCCAGCTCGCAGATGAGTCGGAACTTTTGCTGCGAGCGTTGCCACGTGCCAGCTTGGAACACGCGCTTGTGTTTGCGGATGGCCGCGAGGATCTTCTGGCTTTCCTCGACCGACACACCTGTCGGCTTTTCGAGATACATGTCTTTCTTCGCCGCGGCGGCCGCCGTGGCAATGAGCGCGTGCCAGTGGTCCTGCGTGGCGATGCTCACCGCGTCAATGTCCTTGCGGGCCAGCACCTCGCGCCAGTCGCCGCACATCGCGCAACCGGTGTCGCCGTATTCCTTGTCCACAAGCCCCTTGGCTTTCTGGCGACGGTCCTCGTAGGTATCGCACACGACCACGACCCGGCAACCATCGAGGCCGAGGAAGTTCCGCATGTTCCCCGTGCCCATGCCGCCGACGCCGATGCAGCCGAGCGCAATCTTGTTGTTCGCGCCGAACGCGGTCGCAGGGATGAGGTTCGGCATCGCGAGCGCGCCGGCTGCAGCGACGGTGGTCTTCAGGAAATCACGGCGATTGATCTGCATCTTCATTTTGCATCTCCTTTGGTCAGGTGGGTGGGCAAACCTGCTGCACGGTAAAGTTGCGCGGCGTCGGCGGCGCTGAGCACGCAGTCAAACAGCGCGAACTCGGCGATCTGTCCGTCCAGCGGCGCAAATTGGTCGCATCGCGCGCCGACGAAAAACGGGGCCGCGTCGCCGGCCGTCACGTCCGCCTCGCCGTCGAATGCCGGCATGCTCGCGCCGTTCAGATACGCCGTTACGCGCTTGCCCGCGCGGACGAATACGACGTGGTTCCATGTGCCGGGCGGAATCGTCGCCGTGCTGGCGAGAGTCTGGCCGCGCTGGTTGCCGTTGAAGAAGAAGAGCCGACCGACGTTTTGCTTGTGCGTGCCGCCGATGCCGAGATGGTCGCCGGGCGCGGCGTGGTCGTCGGCGGGGCCGCGCGAGAACAGATACGCTGTCACGGGGCGGGCGTCGTTGGGCAGGATGTTTCGGAACCAGAATGCGACGCTGTATTGTCCGCCAACTTGTTCTGAGCGCGCCCCGCCGTCAGCCGCGACGGCAGGCAGGTAAACACGCGGCTTCAATGCGCGGACCGCGCCGGCGTAGTCGCCTGTGAACGGCGGCGGTTGGGCGCGCTCCACCGCGCCGCGCACGCCTTCAATGCCCGACACCCTCCAGTGCGTCGCGATGTCCGTGGCAGTGAGCGCGTGATCGTAGATGGCGACCTCGTCGAGCTTGCCCTCGAAGCCGGCGGCAAGCGTGATGTTCTTCGGTGCGGCCGGCAATGCGCCGGTGATCGCATCAGGTGCAAGATTGCCATCCAGATACGTCGTGACCCGGTCGCCATCGCGGATCAACACAAGATGTTGCCAAGTCTTCGGTGAGGCAGATTTGAGCGAAACCGGATGGCCGTCGAGTTCGAGCAAACGCCCCGTTCCCGGCATGCCGTCCCAGAACCACAACTCGATCGTGTAGGTGTCTCCCAGCCCCTTGAGCGTCGCGTTCAACCGATGGCCGGCGAAGTGCGCGCAACGATTGATCGTGATCTCACCCGCAAACTTCGGCCCGTCAAGCCAGCGCGCAACGCCTGGTTCATACGTCGCGTGGCGTCCTGCGCCCGTGGCGTCACGCGCGATGGGACCGCTCCATTCGTCGAGCCGCCAGTAGGCCAACGGCTTTGAGGCCAGCACGATTTCCGCGTATGCGCCGAGTGAGGCGGGGACCTTGCGTCGGCTCTTGCCACTGACATCTTCGAGCAGGCCGAGCAATGCGTCCACGATCTTCGGCTCGGCGTTCGGCTCCAAACCGGCGCTGCGGCACGGCCACGTGTTGTAGCCGCCGAGCGGATAGATTTCCGGTGGCGGGATGTAGCCTTCCTCAGCGTTAGCCAATTCGATGTTCATCGTCGGCTGGAGCGGGCTTTGGGCCTTGATCTTGATGCCGCTGATGGCGAAGACCTCGCACGGCCAGATCGCGATGCCGAGTTCGCCGACGCGCACGGTTTGCAGCTTCACGGCGCGCGTTGGATTCGCTTTCAGCCAGAGCGCCTCGCGTGCATAAACCTCCGGCTGCGACTTTGGCGGGCGCTCGCCCATCTTCTTGACGAGGTCGCGCGCCCACGCGAGCCGTTTCGCATCCGGCTGGCGCGTGGCGATCCGCAACGTCTTCTCGCGCATCTCCAACGGCACCGAGTCGCGAAACACAATAGTTTTGTAAGCGTTCGCTGCGATCTGCGCCAATTCGCTGGCGTAAGCATCTATCGTGACCGCGCGCTTTGGCTGGCTGTAGTCCATCCAGTGTTGATCACCGCTGGTGCCTTGCGACATGATGCCGACGAAGCCATTCCCTGCGCCGATGAGCGGACCGATTTTCTCGGCAAACACCCCATAATAGTCCGCCGACACCGCCGGCGCGCCGAAGTAGTGCATTGAATAGTTCGCCAGCACCGCGATAGGCCGCCCGTCGAGCGACTGCGCCGCCAGCAATGTCAGCGCCGGGTCGGAAGGCCCCACAGGTCCGATGGCGTCGGGATTCTGGTAGCCGGGATGCATCATGGCGCGCACGGTCACGTCGCCGAACGGATCGGTCAGCATCTTGTCGGGCCGGCGAATCCAGACGCGCGTGTTCGTGTGCTTTGGCGCCTGTGCGACCGCCCAGCCGACGCGGGCGGGAGCGAGGTTCTTCACAGCGCACTGCAAGCCCTCCACGATTCGCGGCAACACGAACGCTGGATAATTCGGGTCGGGCGGCGTGCCGAGGCACTGCATCAGCGATGGCGCGCTGTGGGTGTGTGTGGCCGAGAGCATGATCCGTTCCGCCGGGATGCCGGTCAGCTTCGTCGCTCGCGCCTTTACCTCATCGGCAAACTCTCTGGGGATGACGCACGTGTCGAGCACGCCGAGTGCGACGCGCGTCCGCCCGTCATCGAGCACAAGCCAGCGCATGTGAAGGCGGTCGTGAACCTTGTCGGCGGTCTTGGCGAGGAAACCGCCGTTGACGATGACGGGGAAGTTCGTCGGCGTGACATCTATCGCGAACGCGCCGACGCGGAAGGTGGTGGCCGACGGGGCTGCCTGGGCCGACAGCCAGCCGGCGAGCAGCACGCCCGCCGCGACGAGGAAACAGCCGCGGATCGTCTTCATGGTTCGGCAGTCTAGCGCAACGCCCCCGTTCTGGCCACAGGTTGTCAGTCTCAAAAGCTGGCACAGGAGTCTCAGCGCGCGCCCACCAACTCGCCATTGCTGATCACCGAGACGTGGGCGCGGGGGTTGAGGCCGGCGGGTGGCTCGCAGGTGAACTTGAGTTGATTGTCACCGGGTTCGAGGACGGGCGCGTCGCCTTGCGGTGTCACGTCGCCGAGCACTTCGCCCGCGGGGCCGTAGAGCTTGCAGTCCAATGGCGAACGGAACTCCAGATACTGTCCGCTTTCGATCTCGACCGGGAACGTGATCGTCTTGCTACCGAGCGTGACGGATGGGTTGCGCTGCTTGGCTTTCACTGTCGGCAGCGCGCGGATGGGACTGAGGTGACACGTCGCAGTTTCCTTTGGCGGCAGGTTGTTGAAATAGAGATTCAGGCTCTCGACGTTGGAGGGCCGGATGGATTCGCGATAGATGGAGTAGATGTTGCCGTAGGGCCATTGGTAGTCGGCGTGACGCTGGCCCTCTGGCTCGATGAGTTCGAAGTAACGCCAACCCGTGAAGTCCACGGTGATGTAATGATCGCCGTCGGCATGTGAGAGATTCGACGGGCTTTTCAACTGGAGGTTCAACACCTCGCCCTTGCCGTCGCCGTGGACCCACACGCCAAACGCCTCATGGCCGGTGAGGTTCGCCAGAGGCGCGAAGGTCTTGCCCGCACTCGACCACGCGCCTTGCCGCGTCGTCATTTTGCTCGTGGCGGTATAGCAGCCGCTGACCTTGCCGATCTTCACGCATTGGCTCGACGGTTCGAGCTTGGCGGAGATGGCGGGGTTGGGGGCGCGCTTCGCGAATCCGCTCGTGTCGGCGAAGTCAGCCAGCGTGATGTTGCCGGGCGCATCGTAGGGGCCGGCGGACATGAGTGCCTCGATGCGAAGTTGGAGCGGCTGGCGGTCGAATTTGTTCGTCATCTTCCACTCGTTGCTCCAGCCGTCGAGACCAAGGACCTTGTGCTTGTCGTATTGGACGCGGCGGAACTGGAGCTTGCCCTTGGGTTGCTCGACCAGCATGAACTCGTCGCCCGGCACGCGCAGTTTCTCCTTCACTGCCTCCGGCACACGGTTCGAGCGGCGCAATTCCTCGTAGCGTTTCACAATCGCCGCCAGCCGCGGCAGCGCGGGCGTCTTTGGCGCATTCTCCGGTGTGATGCCCATGACCGAAAGGCCGCAGTTATTGGCGAGTGCTTTGCCACAGAGATACTCGATGTCATCGGCAAACGTCGGCTCGCCCTGCGGCCCCGTCCACGTCTTGAACGCCCACCAGCCCAGATGCGCCGGCAGGAACATCCGGCGGCACGATTCGTTGCCGGCACAGTGGATGTCAATGAACTTCTTGTGGCTGCGCGTCGGGTGGTCCCACGCGCCCATCCGCGACCGCACAAACCACAGGTGATGATGGAACGTGCTCATCTCCATGATCGCCGGCCGCTTCAGCCGCTTGCAGATCTCCCACGTGAACTTCGAGCCGTAGTGCCAGCCGTTGGCCGCGCCGGCGATCACGTCCTCGCCGTCGAGCGCGTCGAGGTAGATCATGTCGAAGCCGCACTCGTTGAACATCTCCGCCGTCTTCGCCGCCACGTCGGTGAGCAGTGTAGAGTCGCCGTCCGGCACGAACAGCCCGAAACACTCGCGGAGGTGATGCACCTTCGCGCCCTTGGCGTGCGCCACCACGCGCGTGCCGTGCGCGCCGCGTTTGCACTTCGTGAAACCGTAGGGCGGCGCGCGCGACACGTCGCTGTAAGTGACCAGCTCGTTGTCAATCTGCAACGTCACGCTGTTGCGCACGAAAAAGCCGGTCACGTTAGACATCTTCTCCGTGCTCTCCTCGACCGGCACGGTCGTCGCCTCGACCGCCAGCGGCTCGGTGAGCGTGAACGTCGCGTCCTTGGCGAGTCGCGGGTCCGGCACCGGCGTCACCCACGGACAGTTCTTCGCCATGAAGAACGCATACGTGTGCAGCCCCGCGAGGATGCCCGCCTTGTGCAGCTTGTCTATGACCGCCTTGAAACTCGCCCGGCCGCGCGGATAGGTCTTCGGGTTCGGCTGGCAGTCGCCAAAGCGGAACGACTGACCGCCGTGGAAATCTATCTGCGTGATGCCGAGGCTCTGTGCGAGCCGGATCCAATTGTCCACCTTCTCCTCCGACATGTCGCCCATGTTGAAGAGATACGAGCCGTAGTTGTTCACCGAATCCAGCGCCCAAGGTCCACCGATGCGCGAGCGAGGCAGTTCCGGCGCGGCGCTGACGACTTCCTTCATCACCGCGCGCAACGACTTCTGTGGGCAGGCGACCAGCGCAACCTTCGCTCCGGCAAAGCCAAACCGTGGATAGCAGGACGCGCGCAGCCGCCGGTTCGGCCCCGGCAGTTCGCGCACATTGGTCTGGAGATTGAGCGCCAGCGCACATGCGGCGAACGGCTCGTCCGCTTGGCCCTTGAGCGTCAGCGGAATGTCCAGGAACGTGAACTCCTCCACACCATCGCCCTGCAATTCCTTCACCTCGAACAGAAAATAATGGGCCTTCGACGCAACCTTGATCGTCGCCGTAACGCCAACCTCGCTGAATTGTGCCGTCAACACGCCGCGCTCATACCTCGCCGTCGTCGCGCCGAACTCCTTGCCACCCTTCTTAACACGGGCGAAAGGCGTCTTCGTCTTGTGGTCGCAGTGATCAACGCCCGCGCGACGGTCGGTGAAGAGCAGGTCGCTTCCATCCGTGCCGATGGCTAACTCGGTGTAACCGTTCTTGATGCCCATTGCTGGTTGCGGCGGCGACTGTTGAGGGACAGCAACCTGTGTGATGAGGCAGCACGCAAAGAGGAAAAACATCCTGCGAATCGTCTTCATGACTCGGCAGTCTATCGCAGCTCGCGTTTTTCGGCCACATTTGTCAGTCGCTCAAACACAGACCGCTGATTGCATCAATCATCCAACGTCTTGCCGCTCGTGTCCGGCGCCCACCAGATCGTGACCATGCCGAGCGCATAGATCAACGCGCACAGCGCGCCGACCTTGGCGTAATCGCCTCCGAGCGCCGTGAACAGCATCCCCGCCACCATCACGCCGGCCGCGGTGGCGAAGCGGCCGGAGTTGTAGGCCAGCCCGCTGCCCGTCGCGCGGACGCGCGTCGGGAAAAGTTCCGGCAGATAGAGCGCCAGCCAGCCGAAGAACAGCGTCGCCACGAAGCCTTGAGCGAAGACGACCGGGTGGAACGACGGTTGGAGCGGCGCGGTCAGTTGGAACATCGCGACCGTCAGCACCGTGGCACCAACGCTGATGAGAAAATAGCTGACGCGACGCCCCAGCCAACTGGCAACCTGCGCGCCGACGAAGCTGCCCAGCGTGGCGCCGAGCGCCCACCAGCCCTGCGTCGCCGCCTTGTAGCTCACGTGCGTGCTGCCGGCGACCTTGTCGGCCCACGGGATCATCCATTTGCTGGCCGCCCATGCGCCGATCATGGGAATCGCGCTGATAAAGATGCCCACGAGGGTCAGACGCAGGAGCTGAGGCTGGAACAACTCGCGCAGAGGCGGCGCGGTTTTTTTCGTCGCGCCGCGCGACGCCAGCCACTTCGGCGACTCCGGCAGCGCGAAGAGGACGACCAACCCCAGCACGGCGGGCACGGCGGCCAGTTTGAAAATCCAGCGCCACGAGTCCGGCGAGATCGTCCACACACGGGCCAGTTGCGACAGCAACAGAATGCCGGCGTTTAGCCCCGCGCCCATGACACCGGCCACAACCGGTCGCGAGGCGTTCGGCCAGCACTCTGACACAAGCGCGACGCCGTTAGGCCACATCCCGCCCACGCCCAGCCCGACGAGGAACCGCAGCGCGAGCATCTGCTCCTGAGTCTTCACAAACGCCCCCAGCCCGGCGAACGCCGAGTAGAACAAAACGCTCACGCCCATCGCGCGCGTGCGTCCGATGCGGTCGCCCAGGTTTCCCAGCGCGATGCCGCCGATGGCCGCGCCGAGCATCAACGCGGCCGTGAACCGCGCGAACCAATCGCCGCCCACCGTCGGTGTGTAGGTCGCGCCCAACAAACTCTTCGACACCGACAGCGACGCAATCGGCATCAGCCCCAGTTCCACGCCATCGAACACCAACCCCACCAGCACGGCAGCCAGAACGGCATAACGGGCGCGTGGTGAGAGGACCAGATTGTTCATGATGCAGCCGGCCTCTGTGATTTCTGAATCACTTTGATGATGGCGCTGTTGTCCATTTCGCCCAAACCTGCCGCTTCCGCCTGCTCCAGAAGCCGGCGATGCGTCTCCGAGAGCGGCAACGGCAACCCGGCTGCCGCGGCTCCCGCCAGAATCAACCGCACGTCCTTGAGATGCTGCGACAGCCGCGCCTGCACCGCAAAGTCGCCCTCGACCATCTTCCGCCCCTTCACGTCCATCACGCGTGAGTAAGCCATGCTGCCGATGAGCACCTGCAACGCGGCGGCAGGCGCGACACCAATCGCCTCGGCATAACTGAGTCCTTCAGCCAGCGCCACGCGGTTCAGACCCAGCACCAGATTGCTCACCAGCTTCATCTTCGCCGCGCTGCCGCACGGCCCGACATGAAACACCTTTTGTCCCAGCACCGGCCATAAGTCGCTGCACGCCTCGAACGCCTCGCGCTCGCCGCCGACGATGACCGTCGCTTCCCCGCGCCGCGTCTGTTCGCTGGAACCGGAGATTGGCGCGTCGAGATAGCGCACGCCGCTCGCTGCCAGCCGCGCGCTGAGCGCCGCGGTCTGTGCCGGCTCGCCAGTCGTGGTATCGAGCACGATCTGCCCGACGCGCAAGCCATCGCGCATCTGTTTGAGCACCGCCTCCACCACATCGCTCGTGTAGAGGCTGATGATGATGCGTTCGCAAGCCGCCAGCGGATTATCGCTCCACTCCGCGCCGCGGGCGATGAGCGGCGCGGCCTTCTCGCGCGTGCGGTTCCAGACCAACACGCGGTAGCCATGTTCGAGCAACCGCTCCGTGAGCGCCGTTCCCATCAAGCCGAGGCCGATCATGCCGATGCGCTTATCAGAAGTGCTCATGCTGTCGCGCAGAATGCCACAACCGCCGCGCGGACAACATGCGAAACCCGCCAAACGCCTTGCGAAAACTGCCAGCCGTGCCGGCGGGTCTTGCGTTTGTAACGGCCGGCCGGGCCATCACAATATCGCTGTGTCTGAAAACGTGCATCACACGCTAGACTCAGCCGTGCGGCAGTGCTAAAGGAACCACTGATGAACCCGACCCTCACCCGCCGCCAATTGTTCGGCACGCTGGCTGCGTGCGCCACTGCCACCGCCACCTCCGCCGCGCCGCGCGTGGAGAGCAATTTCAAAATCCGCAACCGCCGCATCCGGCAGTCCATCATGGGCTGGTGTTTCAACCCGATGCCAACCGAGGAGCTGGCGAAGCACTGCCGCGACATCGGGCTGGAGGCGATGGAGGGCGTCGGAGCGAAGCATTACCCAATGATCCGCAAACTCGGCCTGAAGATCTCCCTCGTCGGCAGCCACGGGTTCTCGCGCGGGCCGCTCAACCCGGCCAACCATGAGTTCTGCCTCCAGAAGCTGCGCGAGGGCATTGACCTCGCCGTCGCCAACGGCTGCGAGAACGTCATCACCTTCACCGGCATGAGGGAAAAAGGCATCACCGACGAGCAGGCCGCGAAGAACTGCATCGCGTGCTGGAAGCAGGTGATCGCTTACGCGGAGGAGAAAAAGGTGAACCTCTGTCTCGAGCATTTGAACACGCGCGACAACACGCACCCGATGAAGGGCCATCCCGGCTATTTCGGCGACAACGTGGATTTCTGCGTCGAGTTGATCCGCCGGATGGATTCGCCGCGGATGAAGCTGTTGTTCGACATCTACCATGTGCAAATCATGAACGGCGACGTGATCCGCCGGCTGCGACAATACAAGGATGTCATCGGACACATCCACACCGCCGGCGTGCCCGGCCGCGCCGAACTGGACGAGACGCAGGAGATCAATTATCCCGCCGTGATGAAGACGATCGTGGAAATCGGTTACAAGGGTTTCGTTGCGCAGGAGTTCATTCCGACGTGGTCCGACAAGCTCGAGGCGCTGCGCCACGCAGCGAAGGTGTGCGACGTGTAGCTTCGTAGCCCGCCACTCCGTGGCGGGTCACTCTGCCCCGCCGGCGTTAGTCGCGGGCACTGCGGCGGAACTGCGACGGGCTGACGCCGGTGTTCCGCCGAAACCAATGACTGAAGTAGAACTCGCTGGAAAAGTTCAGCCGTAGCGCGATCTCCTTCACCGCGGGCCGGTCATCCGCGAGCAACAGTCGCGCCTGGTCGAGCCGTGTGCGCCGTAGGAAATCGTGAAGACTCTCGTGCTGCGTCTCCCTGAAAAGCGCCCGCAGCCCGGAGTAGCTCACTCGCGCGATGCCGGCCAGTTCCGCCGCGCGCCATGCCCGCGCCGGGTCGGCCAGCACCTCATCGAGCACGCGCCTGACCGGTGCCGGCGTCGCTGGCGACGACGCCGTGAACACCCGCCGCGCAGCCAGCAAACGGCCGAGGACGCCCGTGATGGTTTCATGCACCTGCCACTCGTAGCCCGCCGGCCGTCGCGTGACCAACCGCAATAGCCGGCTTTGCGCCCGGTGCAGAAACAGCATCTCCGCCAGCGACCCGAAACGGAATTCGCCGCCGCCATTCAGCGCTTCGCGCCACGCGTCGAGGCCGGGGCCTGCAAACCGGAATCCCGCTGTCACCAACCGCTGGCCAGCCGCAGGCCGATAAGTCCGCCGCTGCCCCATGTCCACCAACCAGCAACGCGGTCCCGCGCACAGTTCCCAGCGCCGGCCCGGCAGCACCAATGCGCCGCGCCCCGACACGACACGACACGGCAGAGGAACACGCCCGCCTTGTCGAGCGCCGGATGCGCCTCCGGTTCGTCCCGCCACACGCAACCGATGGAGAGGACATGCCACAACAACCGCCGCGCCGCCGGCGACGGTTCCACCTGATGAAGTTGGACGAACGAGATCGGCATGACTGCCTATCTCGGCGCTACCACCACGTTCAGGCGGGCGGTGGCGGTCTCGCCGCGGCGGTTCGTGCGGGAGACTTTGACGAGGTAATGGCCGGCGTCGCGGTAGCGGTGCGTCGTGATCGCGTAACCGTCGGGCGCCAGCGCCTGCGCGTTGCCGTCGGAGCGCACGCGGACGGCGGGCGTGCCGTCGCCAAAATCCCATTCCTCTTCGCCCTCATCGGGCGCGACGTAAAAAGAGCGGACCTTGAACGTGACCTCATCGTCCGCCTTGATGCCGAACGTCGGCCAATAGGCGGCGTGGATTCCCGGCGGTTGCTGGTCGGGCTGGGTTGCGTCGCGCACTCGAACCTCGGCGAAGTCGTAGCTGATGTTGCCGTCCTTGTCGGCGACCTTGAGAATCTCGCTGTAGGTGCCGGGCTTGGTGAAACGCCGCTGGCCCTTCGCGCCGCGCGCGCTCTTGCTGTCGCTGAAAGCCCACGAGTAGCTGGCGAGGTGGTTCGTGCCGCTGCGGCTCCACGAGCGGCTGCCGTCGAGCGTGACAGGCTCGCCCACGGCGGCCAGTTGATGCGGACGCGCGACGGCCTGCAACACGGCGAGCGGATGCGTGTCGTGATACGCCTGCCAGACAAGCACGTAAGGTTCCAGGATGCCCCATCGGCCGCTCGGTTGCGGCGCGACGATGTCGAAATGCAGATGCGACCAGCCGCCGCTGGCGCCTTTTTTGCCGAGCACTCCGATTTTCTGGCCGATCTTGATCTTCGCGCCCAGCTTCACGGCTGGGTCAATCAAATCGAGATGGCTGTAGCGATAAAACCAGCCGCGCCCGTCGCGCAGATAGATCACGTCCAAGCGCGGCTTCACCAGCGGCGGATACTTGCCCTTCTCCAAAACCTCATTGGCGACCGACACGACCACGCCGTCGGTGGCAGCCAAGACATCCTCCATCCGCTCCGCGCCGCCGAAGTCGAGACCCCAATGATAATAGACCGGCTTCTTCTTCACCTGCTCGCCGTCGGCGATCTGGTTGGCCATCAACGTGTGACTGGCGAACCATCGCTCGTTAAGCGGATAGCGGAACGTGCCCGGCGTGATCCACGGGTAACCCGCCGGCCAGAGCCGCAGCCGCGCGTCGGCGTCGAGGCCCCAGTGGTCGCCGCCTTCGTTGTAGCCCTTGACGACGGGACAATCTATCTGCACGCCGCCCATCGTGACCGGCAGATGATAGGTCGCGCAGTTCAGCGTGACCTGCTGGCCATTTACTTCCACCGCCACGAGCGCCCCGCGCATGGCGTGGCGAAGACTGTCGCGCTTCTCTTCCACGCCGAGCAGCTTCACCGTCGCGGCCTTGCCGTCGCACATTTTCACCGTCGCCTGCTCGCCGATCTTCAAATCCACGGCGGCCGGCACGGAATGAATCGGCTTGCGCGCCATCTTCAGAATCGTGGAAACGACACGTTCCTCGACCGTCTCCGTAAACGGCCCCGGCAGCGAACCCCACACCATCGCGCCGCCCGCCTCGTAGCCGCCCTCACGCAGCACGCGCAGCGACGGCAGGTAGCCGAACACGTCGTTGCTGTAACCCGCCACCCAGACCGCCGGGCCGGCCAGCTCGCGCTTTAGGCGCAGCGAGAAATCCACGCACGTCTCGCCAGCGATGGCAATGAGCGTCAAATCGTTGCCAAAGCGCGCCACCTGCACCGGGCACGGATACGTCGAGCGAATCTTGCCTTCCTCTTTGAGTTGTTTCAGCAAACGCGCGGCGTGGCCGCGTTGCGGCTCCTTGCCCGTCGCGGCGGTCTTCTCCAACTCCTCGCGCGGTGGCACCGGCGCGAAATCGAGCGTCACGTCCGCGAACGCCACGCTCAGCGGCCCGCGCAACGGCTTCGGCACGGTCTCCAGCGCCGCGTCCACGGCCACAGCCAGCGAGCGGCCGTGATACTTGCATAGCTCCTCGGTGCGCCGGGGATACGGATTCTGGTCCGCACCGCAGCCCGTCATGAACATCGCCGTCACGCCCGGGTGCGCTTCCTCGAAATACTGCTGCGCGTAGCCGGCGTAATCGCCGCGTATCATGAGGTCGCCACAGGTGGTGTTGTGGCAGGCGTAGCCGAACAACACAGCCGCGAGCTTGCCCTGCGCATCGCGCACGCGCAGCACCGGCACCTCGTGGTCCACCGGCCCGTCGGAGTTCGGCGCGTTGTTGTAGCCGGTGGGAACGGGCCGGCGTCGGTTCATGGCGAAGCCGCAGCGCGCGCGCTGGAAATCCAGCTTCGCCGGCGCGAGCCGTTTGAGCGCGTCGCCGACGAGCGTCACGAGTTGCTCCTGCAAGCGCGCCATATACTTCTCCGCCGCGGGCACGAATTCGGCTTTGATGTCGTCGTCGAGCCGCGACACGCGCAGTTCCGGCCCGCAGTGCGTGTGTGAGGCGTTCATCAGCAGCGACGCTTGCGGCAGGCCGAACTTTTCTTTCACCTGTTTCTCCAGCCAGTCGCGCAGCGGTCGCGGCACGCTAATGAGGTCCATCGTCACGATGACCAGCCGCGTCCCACGCGGGTCTTCGATGGCGAGCGCTTTGGCGAAGAGATTGGCCGCCACACCTTCGGAAGGTTTCTTGCGCGACGCATAGCCCGCCATCCAAACCGGCCCCTCCGGCGTGATTTTCACCGACGCCACGCCGGCCTTCCAAGCCGCCGGCTCCTGCGCGCCCAACGACCCCGCCACGGCGCTCCCAGCCAACGCGGCAACACACAGCGCGACAAACAATGACCGATGGATGGGGATTCTTTTTCCAGTCATGACACGGCTCCTATGGGTTGAGGACGAACTTGCGATCATTCCGGCGGGGTTGTCGCACAGCGCCGACCTGTGCATCTTCGCACTTCACCTGCCGCGTGTCACGAATTTGGTTCGCTTCACTTCCTCAACACGATTGTCTTCGCACGCCCGGGTTCGAGTCGGACCGTATTGCCATCGGGGAGCTTCGCTTCCTGTGGACTTGAGGAGTCGTGGTTGACGAGGATGATGAGGCGGTTGCCGTCGTCATCGTGCCAGGCGCCTGCCTCAACAAACCAGTTGCCGGTGTCCACGACCTTGCGGCAGCCGAGCGAGGCCAGCAGATCCGACCACCACGTGTAGAGCGGCGGGACGGTCAGGTTGTTGGCGATGAGGCCAAGGTCGAACGCGAACGTGATGGCGCGGCCTTTGCCGAAATGATGTTCGATGGCGGCAGGCGAGCCGTCTTCGAAGGTCGCGAGAACTTTCGCCTCCGGCCGCGGCGTGAGTCTTGCACAGCAAGCCTCCTGTTTCACCCAGCGGCCTTCCTTGGAGAGCGCGTTGAAGTCTTTCAGCGGGATCACGCCGTGGCGCTCGGACTTCATCCGCTCGCGCGACGTCACGCCGCCGCCCGAGCGGATGCCGAGCACGTCGCCGAGATGCGCCGCCGCCTTCGGCTCGTCGAACGATTTCTGCGCGGCGCTCGCGCGCACCTTGCAAGCGTAGTCGTAGCTGTTGCAGCCGGGGAAACCCGCGCCGTCGGAGCAGAACACCGTCACCAGTGTGCCTCCGCCGCGCACGTAATCGCGGATGGCCGACTGGACCTCCGGCGCCAGCGAGAGGCTGCCCGCAAGCACGAGCACCTTGCGACCGCGGAGCTTCTCGGCGGTCATGTCGCTCTCGGAGAGCGGATCGAAGTGGAAACCGGTCTCGCGGATGAGCGTGTAGATGCCGACCTTCGACTGGCCCCACGCTCCACCGAACGGCGTGGAGTTGAAGCTCGCGTCGTGAAACACCGCCACGTCGGGATGCTGCTCGTAATGCATCATGTAGCGCGCGTTCTCCAGCGCCTCTTTGATTACCGGCGCGCTAGCCTCACCGGTCGGCGTGAGTTTGCCGTCCGCGTTGTAGAGAGCCGATGTCTCCCACTGCAACCCCCACGTCGGCACCAGCGTCGAATACTCGAAGCCGCAGCCGCCATTGGCGAGGATGGTGAACGCGTTGAGTTCCCACTCGGCGCGCGTCATCGGCCCGCGGCGAATGGTCCGGCTGTATGCCTTGCCGATGGAGCCGCCGCGCGGCAACGGCAGCGTGCCCATGTGCGCATAGATGCCGGTCCAGATTTTCCTGCCGATGCCGTAGCCGTTCGGCACGCCTTCCGTGGTCAGGTGGCTGAAGGTGTAGTTGTAGTCGAACCCGACGCGCTTGCAGACAGTCGGCCCGCCGGGCCAGTTGACGAACCGCTGCGTCAGCGGCACGCCCGGCGCCAGCTTGCGCATGTGCGCGAACAACTCCGCT
Source organism: Verrucomicrobiota bacterium (assembly GCA_026397915.1). Taxonomy (GTDB): domain Bacteria; phylum Verrucomicrobiota; class Verrucomicrobiia; order CAIQCK01; family CAIQCK01; genus CAIQCK01. The sequence goes on along the minus strand of JAPLTX010000012.1, from coordinate 144,510 downwards.
AGATAATCGCCGTAGCTCTCTGTGATCCACTGGAGTTTCAGATACGCCAGCCGCATCGGGAAACCGAAACGCTCGTCCGGCTCGAACCGTTTCGGTTGCGGCACGCCGTCGAAGCCGTCGGAGCCGCGCACACCGCCGACGTAATCGCTGAACGCCTTAAAGTCGCCGGCGAACCGTTTCCGCAACCACACGCGCCAACTCGCCGCCGCATCGGCCGAATAATCGTCCCACAGGCTCGCGTCATCTTCCTGGCCGAACACGAACAGCGACGGCTGGTCGAGGAACGGTTTCACCCAACCTTCGAGGCCGGTCTTGTGCCATCGCAGCGTGGCGGGCTTGATGAACGACGTGTGCGTGTCGCCGCCGCGACGGAGTTGATGGCCTTCGAGACCGAGGTTCTCCTTCTTCACCAGCCACGGCGGCAGGAACGGCGAGCAATGCGCCATGCTGATGGTGGCCTTGAACGGCATGTCGAACTGCTGGCTGAGCCGCAGGTCGTGATGGATGACCGAGTCCGGCGGCACGACCACGCCCGGCGCGCCTTCCGGCCAATAACGCCCAAACCCCATACCTTCGACGTAGAACGTGTTGAAGCCGAGCTTCCCCTGCATCTCCTCCGAGCCGGCAGGATTGCCTTTGGTGGCGAAGCTCAGGAACGGCTTGTCGCGGTAGAACAGGATGTCGTAGCCGGGCTTCGCTGTGACGCGATGCGGCGAGGGTTTCAACGTCACGTCGAGCTTACCGATGCTATTGCGCTTCGGCGACAGGGCACGCGCCTGCTCGCGCGTGCCAACCTCGCCATCGCCGCGCACGACCAGCCCCGTCCAGTTCGTGCCGCCGCCGCGGCGCGACGCCATCAGCCGCACGAGCACGCGGTCGGCTTTTGGCAGCACTACCGTCTTCTTCTGCCAGCGGTTCTCGGCGATCGTCACCGTTTCAATGAACGACTTGCCGCCAGCAAGCAACTCGATCTTCAACAACGTGCCTTTGTTGCCTTTCTCCAGCGCGAGGTCGCACAGGCCAAACTCCAGTTCCAGTCGGCTGCCGCCGCTCACAACGAACTCGACCACGGTCGGATTCATCACCGACTCGCCCGACACCAGCAACTGGCCCGCCCGCAACTCGCCCTTGATCTCCATGCCTTTCGAATACGGCTTCAGCTTGCCGTCCTTCAGCGGGGAGACCGCCCAGATGAACATGCCGCTGTGCGGCCCGCGGATGTCGCGCGGCTTGTAGGCGTATTCGCGCAGGAACTGGCCGTCATAGACGAGCACGCGGTCGAACTGCTCGTGCAACGACCACTCCGCAAACGCGCTCCACGCCGACGCCAGCAGCGTCAGCCCGACAACGAGCCGTTCCATATTCATGTTTCCTCCTGCGTCAGGTCGTCAACTTCTCCACCTTGCCGCTCATGAAATCCTTGTTCTTGTCGCCGACCCAGTAGCGGTTGCCGGCGATGCACCAGATGAAATGCAGTTCCTCCTCCTGGCTGAAGACAGGATGATAGTTCAACAACGGAATTGTTACCGCGTCGCCCTCGCCCACCGACCGCACGAAACTCTTGGTCTCCTCGTCGGCATAGACCTCCATCGAGCCGTGGCCCTTGATGAAGATATAGACCTCCTCCTGATCAGTATGGTTGTGCGGCGGCCACGAGCGCTGGCCGGGCTGGAAGATCGTGTAGCCGGCGATGAGCTTCTCAGCCGGCTCGCTCACGTCGAACATTAGAAACACGTCCTTGCCATTCAGGTGCCGGATGCGGCGTTCGTCGCGCGAAAACTCGCTCCACTTCGCGTGAAACGCCGGATGCGCCTTCTCCGCCGGCGCGCGGCAAACGACCACGCGGCTCTCGCCCGCGTTTTGGCCAAGTTGGTAGGCGGCACCGCGCGGGATGTAAAGCACGTCGTAGTTGCGCAACAAATAGCTCGCACCGCTGAGTGTCACGGTGACTTCGCCTTTCCAGCAGAACAGCAGCGATTCTTCGGTCGAATGAACCAGCGGGCTGGATTGGATATGCCTGCTCAGTTCATAGATGCCGTAGGTTAGGAGCTGGAGGTTGGAATTTTGCGGATTCGATTTCTCGATGTAGCGAAACGTCGCGGCATCGGCTGGGACAAAGGTGGCTGGTTTGGGATTACTCATAGCTCTTTCTTTTCAAGAAAAATGGCTTACCACGCCCGCGCTCGTTTGAACGCGTGGTGCGCGCGGAACGCCTCCGCTGCCGCGACACCGGCCTGTGTGCCGCGCGCGCGGGCTTGGAGGCGCATCAGGTCCAGCAGCGGCGAGAAACTGCTGTCGGCGCTGCGCGCCATCTGGCTGCGATGGCACGCCAGCATTTTCTCCTTCAGCGACATGAAGCCGGAAACGTCCACGTAGAAGCCCGGCTCGAAGCCGCTCATGTTCACCGTGTCCATCCACCACAGCACGGGCGAAGCCGGCAACGGCGCGGACTTCGTCTTCTGGCCACGCGATGCGCAGAACCACGATGCCACCTCGGCGAGCACACCGGCTACGCGATGATCGGTGTGGTAGTCCGCTAACGAGTGCGCCAGAATCAGCGAGGGGCGGAAGCGACGGTAGATCTCCGTCAACAGCAACCGTGTCGGGCGGTCGTCAGCGAGCGTGCCGTCTGAGATGTTGCCGCAGAACAACTCGGCGCCCAGCAACCGCGCCGCGGCGTCCATCTCGCGGCGACGGACGGCGGCGAGGTTGCGGATGGGTTTGTGCGGCTGGCCGCCGTCACCGTTGCAGAGCACAGCGATGCCAATGGCCGCGCCGTCGCTCTTCGCGCGCGCCAAAGTCCCAGCACAAAGCAACTCCGCGTCGTCGGGATGCGCGACCACGGCCAGCACGCGTTCGTTGGTAAAGTCGAGTCTCATATCGTCATCGGAGCATGATGTTCGGCGGCTGGGCCACGTAGTCGGCTACGGTCAACACCGCGTCGAGATGCAGCCGCATCAGCGACGCCGGACACGCCGCCGTGATTGGCCCGTGCAACGCGCGGCGGGCCACGGCGCTTTGCCACACGCGGTTGCAGTAAAGCCGCAGCCGACGCGCGCCCAAGCATTCCTTCATGCCCACCGTCACAGCGCGGTGTGGGATGACCGCGATTTCGCCGCCGACGGTGACGGAGTTGATCGTGCGCGTCTCGCGCGTCAGTGACAGCACACGCGTCGGCAGCGCGGCGAATTGCTCTACGCTCATCGTCACGCCCGGCTCTGGCGGTTCGTTGAAAGCAAAGTGGCCGTTGATCCCGATGCCGCCGAAACAGGCGTCCACACCGCCGCGACGTTCGATGAAACGAGGCACTGCGCCCGGATCCTGCGGGTCAGGGAAGATGCGATTCTCCGGCAGCGGCGCGAACACAGGATCGAGCCGATCGTAGAACAGCCGATTCATGAAACCGCGAAAGCTGAGCGGATGATCGGCAGGAATGAAACGGTCGTCGTCGGTGAGGTATTCGTCCATGTTGATGAGGACGACATCACGACAATTGATGCGTTCGTCGTTGATCATCTTCGCGAGCAACGGGAACTGTTCCACCGGCCCGACCGGCACGATGAGCGTCGCGCCACGGTCCTCCGCCCGCGCGTTGAGGATTTCCCGGTGCATCGCCTCGGCCACGTCGCGGCCGATGGAGGCTATGTCGCCGAGGATACGCACCTTCACGGGCGTGCCTTTGCCGAGGTCAGCAGCGGGAACTTTCAAGTAATCTGGAAGCAGGTTCATTCGGGCAGAGGTTGGTCTTTGGTTTCCGGCAGGAAGAGCACCGCCACGATGCCGATTACAAACAGCATCCCCATCAGCGTGATGGCCAACTGGAGGTTCATCCCCGGCAGCGCCTTCAGCCAGCCGGAGAAGATCAGCACGGGCGACGCCAGCAGCCGGCCCGCGTTGAAGCAGAAACCCGCGGCCGTTGATCGGAGATGGTTGGGAAACAGCTCTGGGAAGTAGATCGCAAACCCGGCGTGTATGCTGAGCGTGGCGAAGCCCATCAGCGGCAGGAGCAGCAGCAACTGCGTGTAAGTCGTCGGCAGATAGCACGTGATTGGGACGATGATCAGTGAGAGAACCTGTAGCAGGATGAACGTCTTCTTCCGTCCCAGCCGCACGCAAAGCGGCCCGAACGACAACAAGCCAACAGCCATGCCGATTGTCTCAATGACGCCATAAGCGAACTTTGCATTCGCTGCCGCTTCGACCGAGTCCACTCCACTTCGCCGCAGCAGATCCAGCGCGAGGTCCTGGCCGGCCACGGTCACGCTCCAGAACGTTCCGAGGCCCACCGCAGCGAGCACCATGCCGAGCAGCGCGCGCGGCCCCCAGACGCGATGGAGGAACAGTTCGCGAAAACTGCCGAGCTTGCCGCCCTCGCCCGTGGCGGCCTTGTCGCGCGCGCTCGTCCAGCTTTCCGGCTCCTTCACACTCGACCACACCCACAGCACCAGCATCGCCGGCAGCACGCTGATGAGATACGCGTAACGCCACTGCGCGCCGACTGCGAGGCCCACCCCCGCCGCCACCCACGTGCCGATGGTGCTCGTGGCGTGAAAAATCCCCGAGGCGTGCGCCCGCGCATGTTGTGGAAAAACTTCCGCCACCAGTGTCGCCGCCACTGCCCATTCGCCGCCGACGCCCATAGCGACGAAAAACCGTAGCACGCCGACCTGCCAGAGTTCCGTCGCAAAATACGTCAGCCCGGCGAAGACGGAGTAGAACAAAATGGTCGCTACCATGATCGGTTTGCGCCCCCAACGGTCAGCCAGCGATCCGAACAGAATCCCGCCGAACGCGCCGCCGGCCAGAAAGATGCCTAGGAAAATATCGCCCCATTGCCGCACCTCCGGCGCGTTGTGTTGCGCCCGCAGGATGTCCGTGAGCAGATCGTTGCGGGTGATGTTGAACACCTGCCCCTCGAATGCATCGAACACCCAGCCCGCCGACGCGATCACCAGCACGAGCCACTGGTAGCGCGTCACGCCTTGATACCAGCGGGCCGGCGTGGAGACTGCGGTGGTGTTGCTCATGGGTGCGGCTCCTTGAACAGTCTTCGATTCGCGCTCAGCCAACCTGCCAACCAGCGCGATATGTTCGCTTCAGATAACGATTCGCTTCCGGGCAGTTGGGAAATTTCATCGCGGCGGCGTCCCACGCCAGTTTTTGGTCGGGACAACGGATGGCGATGGTGCCCAACAGAATCGTCTCGGTCATCGGCCCGGTTTGGGCGAAATGCGATTCCGTCTTCTCACCACCGAGGCACGCGTCCACATAATGATGATAGTGATTTTGCGGCGGCGGCTTCGGGCGCTCGTAGCCTTGGAACTTCTCCTTCGGCAGCAACTGCGGCCCCGTCTGGTGCTCGTGAAGGATCGCGCCCTCGGTGCCAACCAGCAACGCAGACTCTTTCGGATACTTGCCGGTTGGATTGAGGTCTTGCGCTTCTTTCGGCGGCAGGAATTCCGGCCCGTCGAACCACTCCACGACCAGTTCCTTGCCCGCGATCATCTCGTTGCCGGGGAACGTCCACGTCACGCGCTCGTTCTGCGGCCAGTTGTCGGCACGGCGCTCGGGCGAGTTCCTCCACGACTCCTCCACCTCGGCCACGACGCTCGTCGGCGCCTTCAGGTTGAGGCCGCGCCACGTCCCATCGAGGATGTGGCAGCCCATGTCAGCGCACCAACTCGTGCCGAAATCCTGCCAACCGCGCCACTTCGCCGGATGATACGTGTCGGGTGCAAACGGCCGCATCGGCGCATTGCCGATCCAGAGGTCCCACTTCAAATGCGGCGGCGGTTCCTCGCTCGTGGCCGGTCGCGGGCCTTTGAGACGGTTCGGCGCGGGACGGTTGGAGCAAAGATAGACGTGCTTGATCTTCCCGATGGCGCCGCGCTTGATGAGCTGCACGGTCATGCGGTCGGCAATGCTGGAAGCGAACTGCGTGCCGAGCTGCGTAACGATGCCTTTCTTGATGGCCTCCGCGCTCAGCTTCCGAACCTCGGCCAAGTCGTGGCACATCGGTTTCTGGCAATAGAGGTTCTTGCCGCGCTGGACCGCCGTGTAGGCGATCGGGAAATGCATGTGATCCGGCACCGTGACGTTCACTGAATCAATCTTGTCGCCCTCCTTCTCAAACAACTCGCGCCAGTCGGTGTAGAGCCGCGCGCCCGGCACGATTTTGGCTGCCGTGTCCAGATGCTTGGTGTCCACGTCGCATAGCGCGACAATCTGGAGACGCTCGTGGTCTTGGAAGTTCTTGAGGTCGTTGTGACCCATCCGCGTGACGCCGATGCAGGCGTGGGAAAGCTTGCTGTTCGGCGACGCGGCGCGCAGGCCGGCGGGAAGGATGAAAGGCGCGCCGAACACCGTCATCGCGGCGGCGCGAAGGAACTGGCGGCGTGTTTTCATCGGAGGCTCCTCAAGCGTAAAGGACGCGGTCCATTTCGGCGGAAATTTCAGCCAGCCGTTTGCGGTCGCCGCCGCGCACTTCGGAAGTGGCCCAGCTTTGGAATCCGATCTTCTTCAACTCCTCGCGGACCCGCTTCCAGTTGATGTCGCCCTGGCCGATCGGGAAGTCGAAGCCTTTGCCCATCCCTTCCTTCATCGCGACTTTCAGGCTGTATTCCTTGATGTGAATCTTCTCGATGCGCTTGCCGAGCACCTCGATCCAATGCTGCGGCCAGCCCCAACGCATCACGTTGCCCACATCGAAATAAGCTTTCACCCACGGGCTGCCGATCTCGTCAATGTATCGGGCCATCGTCAACGGCTCGATGAGGAATGTCGCCCAAACGTTCTCGACACAAATCTTCACGCGCTTTTTCTCGGCGTGCGGAATCGCCGAGCGGATCAGTTCCTGCGTGCGCTTGTAATTCTCCATGAACGGCGTTTCAGGATCCGTGCGCACGACATGCAAGACCGTGTCGCTGCCATAGATTGCCGCGTCGTCAATGGCCTCTTTGAGGTCCGGGTTGCTGCCGTTCGAGACGCCGTGGATGGGAATGCCGACCTTCTCGCTGGCTCGCGTCAGTTCCTTCGGCTCCGTCGCGCCCTTCTTCGCGGCGTAACGCGACACCTCCACGCCTTCGAACCCGGCATCCTTCGCCACGCGGAACTTGTCTTCCACCGACAGCTTCGGCTCGACGATCATGCCCCAGCCGACCGCCTTCTTCATGCGCCCGCCCGCTTCCGCCGCTGACGCACGCCCCGACGGAAACGCCACCGCCATGCCTGCGGCGATAAGTCCGCTTGTTTGGATGAATTCCCGGCGATCAATAGATGCATTCATGAGCAAGTCCTTGAATTGAATGAAACGGCTTAATTTCGATTTCAAAATAATACTCAACCGGACGCCTGCGAGTAAAGCTGAAATCCTCCGTCCGGCTGCCGGCTACAATTCCCGGATGAAGATGTTGGTGAACTCCAGGTCGTCGCCGTGGTATTGCAGCGCGATGGGACCGTCGGACGCGATGCCGGGCAGCGGGCAATTCTCGATCACGGTCTGATCGTTGAGGACGACGGTCACGCGGTCGCCCTTGAGCGTGATGAAGAAGCGGTTCCACTTTCCGAACGGAGCGTCGGCCTTTACCTTCGGCAGCATCTGACGGCGCAGGTCGGCGGGCAGCTTCTCGTCCTTGTGCAGCTCGTTGATGTCGCCGGATCCCATCGGCTGGCTCCAGATGTTCACTTGGTAGCGTCCGTCGCCGCGCAGGAAAATGCCGCTATCACCGGCGTCGGGGATTTCCTTGCGGATGATCTGGCGCTTCTCGTCGCGCGCGTAGAGGCCGTCGGGCATGAACGTCGGCAGCGCTTTCAACGCCGGCTTTTTCGTGAGCCGCCAGTCCACGTAGAGCACGAAGTCGCGGTAGCTTTTGTCCGTCCACAGGTCGAGCTTGCGGCCCTTCACGCCGCCCTTGCTTACGAAATGCGAGCCGCGCGCGCTCCAGACGGCGTTCACGGCCTCGTTGGTTTTCCATCCGCCGAAATCCTTGCCGTTGAAAAGCTGGCGGAAACCCTCGTAAGGGTTGGCGGTCTGCTCCGGCGACGTGTTCGAGGTGGGCAGCTCCTTGATGCGCAAGTTGCGGAACTGGCACTCACTGCCCTCTGCTTCGAGGCAGAGGAAGCCTTTGCGTGGCACGCAATCCTTGCCGACGGTCACTTCCTTGCCGTTCACCGAGAGCCGCAGCTCGCCGCGGTTGGCGACGAGCCGGTAATGGTTCCACTCCGGCGACGGCTTGGTGCGGTCCTCGACAGGAAAACTGCGCCCGCCGGTCTTCGAGATCCGGCCCGTCGGCGTCATGGTCGCGCCGCGCACAGGAAAGATATCGCCGTGGGTTGTGAACCACTCGTTCGCGCCCGGCCGCTTCGCGTAGCCGGGGTCGAGCACCTGCACCTCGATGCCGCGCGGGAACGGCCCGCCGACTGACGGCAGCCCGTCCGCCCACGTAAACACGCCGCTGTTGCCGGCCTCCTTCATGTGCCGCCACTCCAGTTCGAGGATGAAGTTCTCATACATCCGTGCCGTGCGCATCAGCCCGATCGGCAAGCCCGTGTCAATGATCATCCCGTCGCGCACGAAGAACGTGTCCGCCGCGACGTTCAACGGCACCCAGCCGGTAAGGTCGCGTCCGTTGAAGAGCGGCACGAATCCGTTGGCGTCCTCGGCGCGGAGCGGACTGGCGCTGAGTGAAAAGATGAGAGCGAGAGCGGCGCAGGCCGCGGAAAGGGTGGAAGCTTTGTATGTTTTCATTTTCTGTTCATCCTTGATCTGCCCTGGCAAATCACTTCGTGCGCTGGTGAAGCCTTTGACGTCAAGTCACTTGTCGAATGCAAAACGTGCGCCCTCAGACCTTCCATCCCTTCATCGCGTGGAATGGCTGCTGCGTAATGGGTTCGCTTCGGAAAACGGCGCCGGCTTGACGTGCTGCACTTTCAGCCATGAAAGGTAATGGACGCCGCCTTCGCCAGCGGTGCCGTAGTCACGCAGCCGCACTTTCTTTCCATCGGTGTTCGTGAACTCCATCATCAGCAACGGCGCCATCGCCCCGTCGGCGGACACGATGCTTCCGTCCATCGTGGCGGCGTCGAACACCGGCCCGGCATAGACGGGTGGATCAATGCTGCCAACATTGAGCCAATGCTCTTTGGAGTCGGGATTCTTTTCGTCGAGAACCGTAAGCTTGATGGTGTGTTTGCCGGCTTGGAGGTCGCGACATTCCCATTTGAAAGGATCGCCGCGTTTCGGGCCGTATTGATCCACGACGGCGATTTCGTTGCCGTCGATAGTCACGCGCGCCTTTCCGGCATCGTCAAACTTGCTGCCTTTCCAGGTAACAACCGTGCCTTCAAACGTGGCTTCGAGGGACGCACCGATTTCCTTCGTTACCGACGAATGGCCGAGATGCTTCCACCCGGCGCTGAAGTGGATGGCTGGATTGTGAGTCGGCCACTGGTGATCCAGTTCATAAACCAGCAACAGCGGGCCGCGGTAGATGGATGTGGCGTCAGCGCACTCCCGTTCGCCCGCCCAGTAATGCAATGACATGTCGAGATCCACCTGCACGGTGTCGCCGGGTTTCCACTCGCGATCCAAAACGAGATAGGCGCCCGGTTTTACATCGCGAACCGGCTGGCCGTTCACCTGCACGCGGCTCGTGGCCGACCAGTGCGGGATGCGCAGTTTCAACGGGAACCGCAGGTCGCGCTCCGGTAAAACGTTGAGCACGACCCGGCCGTCGCGCGGATAGTCCGTCTGTTGTTTGATCGCCACCGCCGTGCCGTTCAGCCTGGCGCTCAAGGTGGACGGGCCATACCAATTCAGGACCAGGCCTTGCCCATCGGTCATCAACGCCCAGTCGCTGATCATGCCGAAGCCGCGCGGCGCATTGGCGCTGCAACAGTTGATCTCCTCGCTCCCAGGGCGAACCTGAAAGGCGATCTGCTTCATGCTGTTGCCGCGCACGCCGTCCATCGGCGTGTTGTAGGTGCACCACTTGCCGGAACGATGCTGGTATCCCAACACCTGATTGAGCGTGGAAAGCTCCAGTTCATCGGCCACCACGGAGTTGTCGGTGAGGCGCAGCATATCCACCCCCATCGCGATCCATGCGACGGTGCAGCAGGTCTCAATGGCACCCTGGTGATACGGATTCCCCCGCGCCTGTTCGCCGGAGGAAAAACCGCCGTTGTTGTGGCGGTCGAGTTTCGCAATGCTCCACCAGAGCTGCTCGAAGGCCTTGCGGTAGTGCTCATCGCCCGTGATCCAATACAACTCCACGATCCCCTGGATCGAATGCAGGCTTTCCCAGCGCGGCTTCGGGCCTTGGTAAAACTCCCGGCCCGCCAGCGCCACGAGCACGTAATCCCCCGCACCTTTGGCCGGAAACTCCTCGTCCGCGATCTGGCGGGCCAGTTCCAGGTAGGCCGGCGTTTTCGTGACCTTGTAAAGCAGGCACAACGAGTGGATCACGGAGTGGTTCGTTTCCGCACTGCCGGTGTCCACAATGCGTTTCCCGGCGTGGAGGAACTTCCGGCAGAGAAGATCGCCGATCTTCACCGCACATTGGAGCGCCTGCGGGTCGCCCGTCTCCTCATACCAGAGCAGCAAACCGAGCATGATGTGGTAATGCCCCCAGGCATCCCAAGTGCCGCCCTTTCCTTCCAGCCGGTTGATCGATGGAAACGGCCCCAGATAGCCATCCTCCGCCTGAAGCCGCACCAGGTTCGCCACAAATTTGGCAAGATAGTCCTTCAGTTTCGGATCGTGCGTCAGCCGCAGCACCTGAGTAGCGCCGGTGAGATACTTGCCAGCGAACTCCCCTGACCACCGCAGCAGATTGCGATGCGGTTGCTTGTCCCGGTCGGCAAACATCTGCAAGATCGCCGGATTCCTGTCCGGCATTGTCAGCAGCCAGTTCGCCGTGATTGCCGCGATGTATTCGCGCGCCACACCGTGCAGTTCATAGCGGGTGTCGGGAATGCGACGGAGTTTGCCAACGGCAGATGATGGTTGTTCTGCGCCGGCTACATTCGTCAGGGCGACAAGCGACACGAGGAAAAAGTGCAATCCAAGTTTCATCTGCGCCGAGTTTGTCGGGGAACGCCTCGAAATTCAACTTCCGGTTTGGCAACACTTGCGCGAGCACGACGCTACTGAGGAGCGCCAACTCTTTTTCGCGCGACCGTCATCTTATTCGCCTCTTCGCGCGCGAATGGCCGCAACTCAAATCTGGCCGTCGCCGCCGCCGAAGCAACGCGCGTTGGCACAGCCGAAGTAATGCCACAATGACTGTCCTGTTCTGTCCACCACACAACAGATACGCGCTGTCCGCGAGATTGACCGGTGCGGCTGTGAAGTGGTCGTTGATGCAACTTGGAGTGCACGCTGAGCGGACCATTTTGTTACGGGGAAATCTCGAATAGTGTCAGGGAGTGCCGGCGCAGGCGATAAGTCAGATGGTTGCCACCCATCACGGCGGGCGGGCGATCAACAACGGCAAAACTTCGGACTTCACCGGTCGATGGATGCACGGTGAACGCCCCCAGGTCGTCGCACTGCAACTCGCACACGGTGGCGCGGCCTTGGGGCGACAAGGCAACGCCATCAAAGCGAATACCCACATCGCATTCGTCGCCTTTGTTCAGCACCAGCACTTTTATGCCCCGGCTGCCGCGAGTGGCGAGGGCATACACACTACTGTCGGCACGGCAAGTCAGCACATCGTCTCCGTCTGCAAGCAGGCGGTCGAAAAGCTGATACATCTCTGCCACGGGGGAAGCAAGAAATCGGTCGCCCACGCGGATGAAAATGCCCCAGCCTTGATCGCGGCTCCACACTCTCTTGCCATCCTCGCCAAAATCGCCGTCATTGAAACTATCCCAGATCAGGGCGCCCGAAACACGCGGATGCTGGACGAGACTCATCCACGCATCGGCGTTGGCCAGGGCGTTCATGAACGAACGGTTGTAAAAGCTATTGTATCCGCCTCGCCGGAACTCGTTGACATCGACGCGTGTGCGAGCGTAGCCGAGCCTGTCTAACAGCGCAGCCAGCGCCCCAAGAGATCCACACGCGTTCCCGAAGGGGCGCTGGTAGCGCGCCCAATCTGCTTCAATCGGCGGTATGTCCGTGGGCGACTTGCGCGTGCCGGTCGCAAGGTCGGGCGGCCCATCCGCGTAGGCATGGTGCACCGCAAAATCGACCCACTCCGCGGGGATGCCCAGCCGCTTCAGTTCGGTAAGAAAGCGCGTGGTCCAGCCAGGCTGCTGTGCGGTATCACCAACGCTCCACTCCTTGTTGGGCGGCCGACTATTCGTCTCCGGGTCTGTCAAGCCCATGAATGGACCTACGATCCCCTCCAGTTTGGGCGGCCGGTAATCCCAATCGGGCGCCTGAGCCACCACACCAAGCCGGATGGCGGGATCGGCCTTCTTCATCGCGCGCATGAACCGGGCGCACACGTTGGCGAAGAATTCCGGCGGCGTGGTTTGCCAATCCTCGTTCCCAAGTTCCCAATAGTAGATGCGGTCGGCATACCCACGCCGTTTGGCCAAGGCCACCAGTTCGGCTTGTTCGGCTGCCGCCGCGTCCACATACTCGGGATGCTTGCGCAGCTCAAAGATTCCTTTCCGGCGCGGATCGTAGAAGTTGTCCGCGTTTACTTGAACGATGCCCTTGAAATCGTTCTCCGCGAGCCATGCCAGAAACTCTTCATCACCCAGGACATCCTTGACTGTTCCTCCCCAGAGGGGCGCCAAGTGACCCCATTCTATGACCGGCGATTTCCAGTGTTGATATGGATTGAAGTGCAGGCGGAACACGCGGAAGCCGTAGCTCTTGAAAAGGTCCGTCATGCGCTGGCGCCACACCGGGTCGTGAAACCAGCGCAGGTCCACATCCAGTCTTCCAAGCCGGAGCGATTTATAGGCCCCCGCAAAGACGCTCTCTTTTGCCGGCGAGCCGGAAACCACCACCTCAGCCGCCGCGACAGACTGCAGGTGGCTGGCAAAGCCGAACAAGACCAACGCACCCCATAGCGCACTATTCTTCATACGAGGTGGATTGTGGAGCATCACTTGTCCAGCGGCTTGACGCGGATGTTCTTGAAACAGACCACGCTTTTCGCGTCGTGCGCTTGCAGTGCGAACGTGCCGCGGGAGAGCTTTCGCTCGGAGAACCATGGCGGGTGGCGAACGATGAAGCCTTCCGGCTGCGTCCAATTTACCACGGTCTTGCCGTCCACCTCGATGACCACCTGCTTGCCGCGCACGATCACGTGCAGATGGAACCACGCATTGTCCCGCACCAGCGCTTCGGTGATATCCGCCACGGCGTAGAGGCTGCCGGTCTTTTTCGGATGCGAAGGATCAGCGTCAATCTGAATCTCGAAGCCTTTCTGTGGCCAGGCGTTTTCCACAAACTCCGTGTGGAAATAGATGCCGCTGTTGGAATTGGGTTCGGCCTTGACGTCGGCCTGGAACTCGAAGTTGGTGAATGAGGCGTGGCCGTCCGGTCCGACGTAGAACAGGTGGCACTTGGGATGCGGGGCCTGTCCCTTGATCGCCGTGCCGCAGGCGTGGGCCACTATCATGCCCTCGCGGACCGAGAACGACGCGGGGTCTTCGCTGGCTTTCCAGCCAGCGAGCGTCTGGCCGTCAAAGAGCAGCCTCCAGCCGGATGTCTTCTCGGCATCGGTCAGGGTGTTCGGCTCTGCGCCGTCCGCCATAAATGACGTGCCTGCGAGAATGCCGCACCAGACGCCAGTCAGTATGAGGTGAATCAATTTCATTTTTCGTTTCGTCCTTCTTCCTTCTTCTGCCGAGTTTTCGCACTCCTCTCAAAGAATTTAAAGTTCTTTGATGCGGATATTGCGGAACTCGACGCGGCTGCCGTGTCCCAGAAATCCGATGTGGCCTTTGGTTCGCATCCGGCCGGTGTTCTTGTCGAGGTATTTCTTGTATTCCAGGTTGTCGAGGTCTACATCCACGATCACGACGCCGTTGAGCGTGACCTTGGCGCGGCGGCCTTGGAACATGATCTCCTCGCTGTTCCACTGGCCCACCGGTTTCAAGTGCCCCCGCTTGGCCGGCGCCAGCAAGTAAATTGAACCGTGATACTGATGCGGCTGCAGGTTCTTGTATTGCTCGGCATAGTCGTCGAGGATTTGAATTTCCATGCCCACTTCGGAGATGCGCCCCTTCAAGGGAGAACGCACGGCAACGCCGTTGTTCGCGCCAGGCTCCAACTTGAATTCAAAACGGAGGACGAAATCGGCATACTCTTTCGTGGTGAAGAGGTTCTTGTCGGTGCTCTCCTTCTCGCCGGGGCCGTGTTTCCTGCACACCAGCCTGCCATCTTCGACGGCATAGACCTCGGTGGCTCCCTGCCAACCGTCCAGGTTGTTGCCGTTGAACAGCGGCACGAACCCGTCGGCGTCCTGTGCGCTGAGCGGCTCGGTGCCGAATAGAGCGACGCATAGAGCCGCCGTCGCCGCCCAAAACTTTGTCGGATGAAGCAGGTTTCTCATGAGGACCTCGTTTGCAAGCTTGACAGTAATTTCGATTTCAAAATAATACCCCCAAGGTGAATCATGAGTAAAGTCTCTTTTGGTCTCATTGGGTATGGCGCGTGGGGCAGCCACCATGCGCGGGTCATCGCCGACGGGGCGAGCACGCATCTGGCCGCCATCGCCGAGCGCTCGGACAAGAACCGCGCCGAGGCGCAGGCCAAGCATCCGCAGGCCGCCGTGACAACGGATTACCGCGAACTGCTGCGCCGGCCGGACATCGAGGTCGTGGACGTGGCGCTTCCGTCGCACCTACACCACGAGGTCGGCCGCGCCGTGCTGGAGGCGGGCAAGCACTTGTTGATGGAGAAGCCGATGGCCATCTCCATTGCCGACTGCGACGACCTCGTCCAACTCGCGCGCGCGAAGGGTCTTCAGATCGCCGTGGGCCACGAGTTCCGCTACTCCGCGCTCTGGGGCAAGGTCAAGGAACTGGTGGACGCCGGCGCGATCGGCCAGCCGCAATACGCGCTCATCGAGTTGTGGCGCAACCCCTACCGCCTCGGCTCGGACGGCTGGCGCTACGACATCAAGCGTGTTGGCAACTGGATCCTAGAGGAGCCAATCCACTTCTTCGACCTCGCGCGCTGGTATCTGTCGGGCAGCGGCAACCCGGTGTCGGTCTATGCGAGCGCCAACGCGCGCGACCCGAAGCGGCCGGAATTGCAGGACAACTTCAGCGCCATTGTGAACTTCCCCGACGGGCGCTACGCGGTGATCTCGCAGACGCTGAGCGCGTTTGAGCATCATCAGGTCGCGAAGCTGACCGGCTCGAAGGGCGCGATTTGGGCGAGTTGGAGCGGCGCGATGGACCGCACATTTCATCCGACGTTCTTCTTGAAGCACTTCGACGGTGAGAAGGTCGTGGATGTAGAGATTCCGAAGGCGACCGGCGAGGTCTATGAACTGGCCGACCAAATCGCCGGCCTGGCCGAGGCGGTTCGAACCGGGAAACCACCGCGCGTGACCGGTGAGGACGGCCGTTGGTCGGTGGCAATGTGCCTGAAAGCGCAAGAGAGCGTGGATAAGGGCGCGCTGGTGAAGTTCTGAACATGCCGCGTCGCATCAAATCCAAACATCAGCACGTCGCCAGTCTCGAAGCCGAGTTGCTGCGGCGCGTGCGGGCGCACGGCGGCCTCTCGCGCGTGCAACTGGCCCGTGACCTGAAGCTCGCGCCCTCCACGGCAGGCATCTACGTGGACCGGCTCGTGCGCGAAGGCTTCCTACTCGAAACCGAAAACGCAGGGCGCGAAACCGCCGGCCGGCCGCCGACATCGCTCGTGCCGAACCCCGATGGCGGGCGTTTCATCGGCGTGGATTTCGAGGCGCGCAACCTGATGGCGACGGTCGTGGATTTTTCGCAGCAGCCGATCCGGCAGGTCCACAAGACGCTCCGGCCGACGGACTCGGCGGCGCAGATTCTCGCGAAGATCGAGCTGGCGATTGACGAGATGATGGTGCGCGATTCGCGGCCGGTGCTCGGCATCGGCGTGGGCGTGCCGGGCGCAATTGACCCGGTGACGAACGTCGCGGTCCACTACGATTTCATCACGGGATGGAGCGACGTGCCGCTCGGCGCGCGGCTGGGCGAGCGGTTCGGCGTGCCGGTCTTCCTGGAGAACAACATCCGCTCGATGGCGCTGGCCGAGCTGTGGTTTGGTGCTGGGCGCGGTCTGCGGAACTTTGTCTGTATTGGCATCCGCTCCGGCATCGCGGCGGGCGTGGTGGTGAACGGCCAACTGTTGCACGGTGCCCAGCATCGTGCTGGCGAGATCGGCCATTGGGTCTGCCCCGTGCCGGCGGAACTGGCCGAAACCGCGTCGGCGCGCCGCAACGGCGAATGGCGCTGGCAGGCCGGCGCGAAGTTGGAACAGGTCGCGTCACTCTCCGCGATTGTGGCTGCGGCGCAGCGCGGGCTGGAACGCAGGCAGAAGACCGCACTGGCCGATGTGAAAGGCGAACTGACGATTGACAACGTTCTCGCCGCAGCGCACGACGGCGACGAGTTCGCCTTGTCGCTCGTGCGGGCTGTCGGACGGGTGCATGGATGGGTGGCGCACCAGATCAACGAGTTGTTCAACCCGGAGAAGATTATCTTCGCCGGCCCGCTGGCAGACCTTGGTGATCTCTTCCTCGCGACCGTTCACGAAACCGCCCGCGAACTCGGCGACGCCGGACGTGATCTTGTCATCGCGAACTCCACGCTCGGCCAATACAACGGCGCTGTCGGCGCAGCCGCGCTGGCGCTACATCAATGGAAACCAAAACGATGAGTGCCGCGAACTTCTGGACTTTCAAGTTGCCAACCACCGTGACGTTCGGCAACGGCTGCGTGCAGCAGCTTCCGCAAATCGCCGCTGCTCGCGGCGCCCGGCCGTTGTTGGTGGCCGACCGCGACTTGGTGAAGCTGCCGCCATTCGCACGTGTGCAGGAAGTGCTGCCAGGAATTCCCGTCTTCTCTGACGTGACGCCAGACCCAACAGTAGCCTCCGTTGACGCGTTGGCGGCACGGCTGCGAGCCGAGCAACATGACGTCGTGATTGCTGTCGGCGGCGGTAGCGCGATGGATTGCGCGAAAGCGGCGGCGTGTCTCGCTGCTGGCAATTTGCCGAGCATCCGCGCAGTTCACTCCGAAGGTGTCCCACTCGGTCCGGCCCGACTGCCGCTCATTGCGGTGCCGACGACGGCGGGAACCGGCTCGGAGGTCACACCCTTCGCGGTGCTGAGCGACACCGAGAAACAGGTCAAAGGGCCGATTGCAGGCGACGCCCTCTATCCGGTCCACGCGGTCGTGGACCCGGAGTTGACGCACTCGCTGCCGCTGAAAGTGACGGTCGTGACCGGCTTGGATGCTTTGTGCCACGCCATTGAAGGTTACTGGTCGCGGAACCATCAACCGATTTGCGACGTGATGGCCATCGAAGCGGCGCGGCTCATCTGCGCCAACCTGAAGCCCGCGGCGCAACAGCCCAGCGACGCCGACGCGCGCTCCGCGATGAGCTATGCCGCGACGCTGGCGGGCGCGGCGTTCCAGTTGCCGAAAAACGCGATGGTGCACGCGTGTTCGTTCCCGCTGTCGGCGCGCTATCACATGGCCCACGGCACAGCGTGCGCGTTCACGCTGGAGGAGGCCATTTGCTTTAACGCCCCGGTCATGGGCGAGCGCATGACGGCGTTCCTGCAAGGAGCCGGCGTCGGCAGCACAGAGGAACTGATCGCGCTGGTCCGCGAACTAAAGCATCTCGGCGGTTTGCCCTGCACGCTGCGCGACGCGGGCATCGCGACGACGGATATCCCGAATCTTGCCAAAGAAAGTTTTCACCCGCTTATGCGGAACAATCCGCGCGCGATGACCGAAGCCGATCTCGTCGCGATGTATGAGCGGCTGGCTTGAAGAGATGAAAGGAACAACGATGGACAAGACAACAACACAACCGGCGTTTGATCGCGCCGAGTTCGACCGGATGGCGGACGAGTGGCGCTACATCATGACTGACATGATCTGCCGCGCCGGTTCGGGCCACCTCGGCGGGGCGTTCAGCCTCGTGGAAATAGTCATGACGCTCTACTACCGGATCATGCGCACGGACCCGGCGAACCCGCGCTGGGACGAGCGCGACCGGCTCGTGCTCTCCAAGGGCCACGCCGCGCCGGTTCTTTATCTGGCGCTCGCCTACCAAGGGTTTTTCCCGATGGCGTGGTTGAAGACGCTCAACGCCGACGGCACGCGGCTGCCGAGCCACGCAGACGCGCGCTATGTGCCGGGGATTGACATGACCACCGGCTCATTGGGCCAGGGCCTCTCGTGCGCTTGTGGCGCTGCACATGCCGCGCGGCTTGATGGGAAGAAACACAACGTGTTCTGCATCATTGGCGACGGCGAGAGCAACGAGGGCCAGAACTGGGAGGCCGCGATGTTCGCCGGGCACCACAAGCTCGACAACCTCGTCGCCATCACCGACTACAACAAGCTGCAGATTGACGACTTCACCGACAAGCTGCTCACGCTGGAGCCGCTCTGCGACAAATGGCGTGCGTTCGGCTGGGAGGTGTTCGAGATGGACGGGCATGATTGGGACGTGATCTACAAGACGATCAACGCCGCCATCGCCGTGCGCGGCAAGCCGGCGATGATCATCGCGCACACGATCAAAGCCAAGGGCTGCTGTCTCGTCGAGAACAAGCCGGAGAGCCACAACATCAAAGTCCCCGACCAGGCGACCTACGACAAATTCCTGAACTCGCTGACGGCGAAGGCGACGCTGCCCTACTGAGGATACGAACATGGGAAAAGATTTTCACAGCATGGAAATGCGTTTCGTCTATGGCGAGACGCTGAACGAACTGATCGAGCAAAACCCGAACGTTATGTGCCTCGAAGCCGACCTGAGCAAAGCCTCCGGCACCAACCCGACGGTGTCGAGCCGCCATCCGGCCAACTTCCTGAACATCGGCGTGGCGGAGGCGAACATGATCGGCATCGGCGCGGGCCTCGCGTCGGAGGGGAAGGTGCCGTTCTGCGCGAGCTTCACCTGCTTCGCGACACGGCGCGTGTATGACCAGGTCACCATCAGCGTGGCTTACGCGAACATGAACGTGAAGATCGTCGGCACCGCGCCGGGCATCACCGCCGGCCCGAACGGCGGCACGCACATGTGTTTCCAAGACTTGGCGATCATGCGCGCGATGCCGAACATGCACGTCTATAGCCCGTGCGACGCGCTGGAGTTGCGCTCGGTGATGCGCCACATGGCCGCGAGCCGCCAGCCGACCTACATGCAGCTTATCCGCTCCAAGGTGCCGAAGGTGTTCGACGCCGAATACGCGTTCAACCCGGAGACAGCCGTCGTTCTGCGCGAGGGTCGCAACGTGACGCTCGTCTCGACCGGCTACATGACGCAGTTTGCCGTCGCGGTCGTGGACGAGCTGGCGCGCGCAGGTGTGTCGGTCGAACTGCTTCACTATCCGTCCGTCAAGCCGTTCGATGCAGCCACACTCGTCACGTCAGCACAAAAGACGCGCGGCGTGGTGACGGTGGAGAACCAGAACATCATTGGCGGCCTTGGCGGCGCGGTGTGCGAGGTGTTGTCCGAGCAATGCCCGACGCGGGTCATCCGGCTTGGCGTCCCGAACCAGTTCGGCGAAGTGGCGAGCGAGCAATACCTGTTCGACAAACACGGCTTCGGCCCGAAACAGATCGCCGACGCCTGCCGGCGGATTGCGGCAGAAAGGAAAACGAAATGAAAATCGCCATTGGATCGGTTGTGAAAGGTTTCAAGCTCAAGGAGGCGATCAAGGCGCATTTGCAGTCGCGCGGCCATACCGTCATCGAAGTCGGCTGTCCGGACACGGCGCAGTTCTGCAAGTTCCCCGCCGTCGGCGAGCGCATCGCGCGCGCGCTGAACTCCGGCGAAGCCGAACTGGCCATTAACTGTTGTGGCAGCGGCACGGGCGCGAGCATCTCCGCAGGCAAGTTCAAAGGCGTTTGCGCGGTGAGCTGCGAGTCCGAGAAGACCGCGCGGCTGGCGCGCGTGGTCAACGACGCCAACTGCCTGTGCATGGGCGAGGATGTCGTCACGCTAGAGGTGGCCTGTCGGATGGCCGAGGTTTTCGTGGAGGCGCGTTTCCAGGACGCGCCGGCTGTGCCAGAGCCGGTGCGCACGTTCTGGCGCGAAGCGCGGGATGAGCTGATGGCCCGCGGCACGGACGCTAGCGCGCGCGAATTGGAGTTTCTTAAGAAGCCATGACGGAGTTTGCCGTCTTCGCGGCCATTGCGAGCCTCGGGATGCTGGTGCAGTCCACGGTGGGCTTTGCCGGCTCGCTGGTGGCCATCCCGTTGTTTGCGCTCTTCATGTCGCCGCGCGAGGCGGTGCCGGCGTATTGCTTTACGATGCTGGCGGTGAACATCTTCCTCGTGTGCGAAGGCCGCCGCCACGTCGAGTGGCGTTCCGTGCGCGGCTTGCTCATCGGTGGCCTGCCTGGCGTGCCGATCGGCGCATACGCTCTCAAACATCTGCCCGTCCACTTCATTGGCGCTGCCATCAGCATCATCACACTGGTGTTTGGCATCCTGTTCCTCTCGCGCGTGCGCGTGCGGTTTCCGGCGCATCCGCTGACCGAGCCGACGATTGGCCTGTTCAGCGGCGTGCTCGGTGGTGGCATTTCCGAGTCCGGCCCGCCGGTGGTCATTTATGGCCTGTCGCGCGAGTGGCCGAAAGACGTCTTCCGCAGTTCACTGCTGGCTTACTTCCTCTGTCTCGCGGCAACTGCCGCTGTGAGCTACACCTCGCTTGGTATGGTGAAAAGTCACCTGCTAATGCTGTCGGCGGCGGGACTGCTGCCGGCTTTGGCGGCGGGGCATCTAGGTGTGTGGCTGAAGGATCGGATCAACGAGCGCAACTTCCGCCTCGCCGTCTTGGTCACGGTTATCGGCGTGGGCGTCATCGGACTGGCAAAATACCTTCGCTAACGCTGACTAACGCGGCGTGACACCGTGGCCGGCGGTGATGCGGGCGACGGAGATGCGCGCGCCATCCAACTTGTAGCCGCCGCGGAAGGGGTTCTCCGCCATAAACAGCGGCGTGTCGAGGTCCGCAAATCGGAAGCCACCCAGCCCCGTGGCAAAACAGGCCGAGACGGTCATCGCGAGGATGGACTCGATGTTGCCGCCCATCATCAGGCTGAGGTCGTGTGCGCGAGCGACACGGGCGATGTCGAGCGCGGCGACGATCCCGGCCTTCATGAATTTGATGTTGATGACCTGTGCGGCCCGTTTCCGGGCGATGCGTTGAGCGTCGCGCGCCGAACAACAGCTTTCGTCGGCGGCGACGAGCCAGCCGGTTTCCTCGCCGAGCGTGCGCATGCCGTCGAGGTCTTCCTTCGCGAGCCATTGCTCCAGCAACGCGGGGACGATCTGGAGTTTCTTCATGCCACGTGCCAATTCCCGCGCTTCAGCACGGGAGATGGCGGCGTTGCCGTCGAGGATGAGCGGCGATTCCGGTGAGACCTCGTGCACCGCTGCGATGCGCGCGAGATCATGAGCGGGACCGCGCTGGCCGCCGATTTTCATTTTGATGGAACGGATGCCGCGCCCGACGATGGCGCGCGCCGCGACGGCGGCCTCGGCAGGCGAGCCGGTGGTCACGGTCATGTCGGTTTCGAGAGTTGTGCCGGCACCGCCAAAATAACGCCAGAGCGGCACGCGCTCATGGCGTTTGAGCGCATCAAGCAACGCTGTCTCGAACGCGCACTGCGCCGCGCCGCAATTCCGCCCTCCACGTCTGCGAAACTCGGCAGCCAGCGAGCGCCACGTGCGGGCGTTGCAGCCGGGCAACCAATTGCGCGCCTGACGGAGCACACGCAACGCGCCGGCCTGCGTCTCGCCATTGTAGGCGGCGAACGGCGCAGCCTCGCCGTGGCCGCGCGTGCCGTCGGCCAACTCGACGGTCACGAGGACGTTTTTAGCCGTCACTTGCACACCGCTCGAAATGCCAAACGGCGCGATCAATGGAATGTCGAGCGGCTCCACTTCGATGAAGCGGATGCGAGTTGGCGAGTGGCGCGTCGCGGTCACGGGCGGTGATTTCACACGCTGGCGGCGTGGAATGCGAGCTTGTTTGGGTTCCTGCGCGCGGTTAGAGTCGCGAGCATCACGGAGAGTTGAAAATGTCTGGAAGCCCAAACCCCACCATCGGGCCGGCCGTGTCCGCCGACCCGGAGCCGAACTCGGTCCTTCGGATCGCCCAACAAACCAGCTTGGACCCGAATCTGCTCTACGAGGCGGTGATCGAGTTGTCCAACGAAGGGCTGCTCACCGCCGGCTGCGTCAACCACGCCGCACGCATCCTGCTGACCCAGCTCGGGCTGCCGGCGTATTTTTTCCGGCACATCTCGAAGGACGCCCTCAAGCGCGTGCTTCGCGCCATCGGCACGAACATGCAGCGCGAGAACGGCGAGTTCGTCCTGCGCGGGGCAGTCTCGGAGGTGCAGTTCGATGTGGACGGCGGCGTGCAGGTGCGCATCGCCACCGCGCAGACTCGCGACCGCATGGAAGTCGTGCTCAATCCCGTCATGGCCGGCCACCGTGTGGAGTATTACTTCGGCCCCGATCACCAGTATTACACCTACATCATCCGACCCGATCCGTGCCCGAAAACCGCAGAACTGGAACCAGGCGTGTCGGCGTTCGCGTTTGCCGGGCCGACGGCGAGCGAGCAGATGCCGCCGGTGACACGCAAACGCTACGAAAATTTCCTCCGGCGCGCTCTCGACAGCGTGGTTCCGCTGATCGAAGTCACGGAGTCGGAACGGACGCGCGAGACTCGGATCATGTTCCGGGAGGACTTCAACCGCTCCACCGTGCCGGTGATCCGCAGGATGATGGGCGACCTCGGCATCACGTTGGGGCGGGCGTATTGGGAAACGTTCCGCAATCCCGTAGGCCGCATGGAGTCCATCTGCTCACTTTATCTGCAAGGCAAACCGGCGGCGGCGCGATTGCGGCAGGCGCTGGACCAATTACAGTCGTTGCTGGCGATCCAGCCGAACGAGTTGGATCAGCTCTACGTCGGCGGCGTGCTGACTCTGGACGAATATTTCTTCTCGCTGAACGCGTTTGCGTTCATCCACAGCTTCATCCACAAGGACCTGCCCGCCGACCGCGACATCATGGAGGGATTGGGCCGGCCGGACCTGCGCGACGCGATGGCCAAGCGCGTCTTCGACTCCAATCGCGCCGAATACACCCGCAAGGTCATCCTCAACACCATGCTTGGCCAACCGGACCTGTTGAAGCAGCTTCACGAACTCTTCAGCCGTCGCTTCAACCCGCGCCGCCGGGCCGCCGCGAGTGGCCGGACCGTGACAAGGGCGCTGGAGGCGTTCAACCGCCGCGCGGCGATTGCGTTTCTCGACGACAAGACGGCCTGCGACATCTTCACGTTCATGGGCCGGCTGGTCACCGACACGCTCAAGACCTCGCGCCGACCGTCCTCGACCCGCTCGCGTTTCTCAGCAAGGTTTACGGCGTGTTCTTCGTCGTCGGCTTCTACGCCGTCGGCACCCACATGCGCGCCGAGGACATCGCCCGCGGCGGCGTGCGGCTCGTGCGCGTCACGCCAGGCAACTACGACACCGAGCTGGACAACATGCCCATGCTCAACTACGCGCTCGGTCCGGTGGCGCAGCGGCTCAAACACAAGGACATCGCCGAGAGCGGCGCCAAGGCCGTTATCGTCCCGCACCCCGAATACGCCCGTGACGGCCTCAGCGCCACGTTCGATTTCACCGAGGGCGTGATGGACCTCGTGCAGCCGTCCGCGGAGATCGTGGATTACCTCGACAAGCCGGAGATGATTTTCTTCGGCCCCGATGAAGGCACCGCGTCGTTCATGGACGCCGTCGCGCAACGCGCCCGCGAGCGCGGCTACAAACACTGGCGGACGATCACCACCGGCAAGAGCATCGGCATCCCACACGACGTTTACGGGCTGACGCGCGACAGGCACGTCTTCGGCCTGCTGCCGCACGGGGAAAAAGGCACCGAACTTCAGATCGAAGGCGTTTCCAAACTGGTCACCAGCGACCCGGCGAAAATCTACGCGCGGCTCGGCGACAAGATCGGCACGAGCGGCATGACCACGATGGGCGTGATGGCCTGCCTGCGCACGTTGCTCGACCATGTCGGTCTGAAGGAAGAACACGTCAACCTGATGATGACCGGCGGCCCGGACGGCGACCTCGGCGCGAACCAGATTCAGTCGTTCAAAGGCCGCATCTGCCTGCTCGTGGACGGTGGCTCGGTGCTGTTCGACCCGGAGGGCCTCGACAAGAAGGAGCTGATGAAGCTCGCCTTCGCGCGGCACACGCAGCCGCGCCTCAACAGCCTCGCGTATCCCGCCGCGAAACTCAGCCGGCGGGGCTTTCGCGTGCTGCGCGCGCCGGGCCGCTTCACGCTGCCGGACGGGACGCGCGTCGAGGACGGCAACTTCTTCCATCGCAACTTCCTTACCGACCCGCGCAGCCGCCATTGCGTCGCCACGGCGAACATCCAGGCCTTCGTGCCGTGTGGCGGGCTGAGGGACACCGTCAACGCCGTCAACGTCCGGAACTTCCTGGCGGTCTTCCGCGAACTGCGCGTGATCGTCGAGGGCGCCAACGTGTTCTTCGACGACACGGCGCGCGACGTCATCGCCCGCGAGAGTGCGATCCTGCAAATCAAGGACTCCAGCGCGAACAAAGGCGGTGTGACCTCCAGCGCCATCGCGGAAGTGCTCACGGCGTTCCTGCTCGGCGACGACTACGAGCGCGTGCTAGTCGAGAACCCGAAGACGCGGACGCGGCTGATCCGCGAAGTGCTCGACCTCGTCGCGGCCAACGCCGTCGCCGAGACGCGGATGTTGCTGGCGCTCCACGCCAAGGAAAAGACACCGCTCCACAAGCTCTCGGCTCGCACAAGCGAGGAGTTGTTTGCATTGCAGGCGGCCTTGCAAGGAAGACTCCAACTGCTCCTGGCCCACAAGGAGATCGTGAGCGGCGCGTTGCGAGCTTACATCCCGGCGGTTCTTGTGGAGCATCTCGGCATGGCGAAGATTCTCCGGACGTTGAACACGCCGGAGTTGAAGGCTTATCGCGACGCCATCGTGACCAAGAAGCTGGCTGCAATGGCGCTCTACCGGCACGCGGCTCGTTGGGAGGAGTGGCAGCGCGGGTTGCAGACGGACGTGGTCGCCGCGTGTAAAGAGTTGCTCCGCGGAGCGCACCACTACCCGACGCTCTGATTCCGAAGCGCCATCATGCCCATCCACGTCGAAACCATCACGCCGCTGGCGGGCCTGTCGTTCCGACTGCATCGCTGGCGCGACAATCTCCGTGAGGTGGAGCAGTTCACGGCCGACGGGCGCGTGGTGCCGTTCGAGGGCGCGGGCGACTACTGGCATCTGCACCGCGAGATGGAGCTGACGTTCATCGAACGCGGCAGCGGGCTGCGGCTTGTGGGCGACCACATCGAGCGGTTCAACGGGCCGGAACTGGAACTGCTCGGGCCGCACCTGCCGCATTGCGTCCAAGGGCTGCGGCGCTCCACGGGCATCTCGATGCAATTCCACTGGCCGCTGGACCATCCGCTGCGCGCGCTGCCTGAGTTTGCGCTGCTCGCGCCGCTGTGGGATCGCGCACGGCGCGGGCTGGTGTTCGGGCCGGCGATCTGCAAGCGGATCGGGCCGCGGCTGCTGGAGATGCCGCGGCTGTCCGCTGCCGGACGATTGGGGATGTTGCTGCAAGTTCTGTCGGAACTCGCCGCGCTGCCGTCGTCGCAGTCTCACGTGCTCTCGCGGATGCAGTTCAGCGTGCGCGAAGGCGAACGCCACCAACCCGGCATCGAGCGCGTCATCCGGCGCGTGTTGGAGAAATACGCCGAGCCGCTGCCGCTGCGCGACGCGCTGCAACTGGCGGCGATGAGCAAGGCGACCTTCGAGCGGCAGTTTCCGCGCTACACGGGTTGCACTCTCACGGAGTTTCTGAACCGCGTGCGGCTCGACCACGCGCGGCGGCTGTTGTTGGGTGGCGGCGAATCCATCAGCGCCATCGCCTACGCCGCCGGCTTCAATCATCTCTCCCACTTCAACCGTCTCTACCGCCGCGTCTATGGCGCGTCGCCGAGCACGGACCGCGCCAAAAGGCGTGTTGGTTGAAGAGTGCCCGCGTCACGAAATGACGCGGCTGTTTCAAGCTCCGGTCTTGAGTTCCACGACGTCGTGCGGGGCGGCTTCTCTCATGCCGGCGGGGCTGACGCGGATGTAACGCGCCTTTTCGCTGAGCTGGGCGAGGTTCGCGGCGCCGAGGTAGCCGAGGCCGGACTGGATGCCGCCGATGAGAGTCGCCAGCACGCGATCCACGGAGCCGGCGGATTCCTTGAGCGCCTCGATGCCTTCGGCGGCGATCTTGCGGACCGTGTCTTTCTCGTGGCCGTAACGCGCGGCGGAGCCGGCCTTCATCGCCGCGAAACTGCCCATGCCGCGGTATTGTTTGTAGAGCTTGCCGCCGATCTCGACGATCTCGCCGGGCGCTTCGCTGCAACCGGCCAGCAACCCGCCGCACATGACGACGTTGGCCAGCGTGAGCGCCTTGACGATGTCGCCGGACTTGGTGATGCCGCCATCGGCGATGATGGTGACGCCGAGTTTCTTCGCGGCGCGCGAGGTGATGTAGAGCGCGGTGAGCTGCGGGATGCCGACGCCCGCCACGAGCCGCGTCGTGCAGATGGAGCCGGGGCCCTGGCCGACCTTGACGATGCTCGCGCCGGCCTTCGCCAAAAACTCCACGCCCGCGGCGCTGGTGACGTTGCCGGCGATGATCGCCAGTTTTGGAAACGCGTCGCGTAGCATCCGCACCGCGTCGCCGACGCCTTTGCTGAAACCGTGCGCCGTGGAAACCGCGACGGCGTCCACGCCGCGCTCGACCAACCCGCCGACGTGGTTGAGGATGCGCTCGCGGTCGAGTTCGCCGAAGGCGTTGCGCGTGGCGGAAACCGCCGCGCCGCAGATGAGACGGTGGTTCGCGTCACGGGCCGGTTTGAACTGCGCGATGCGCTCCTGCATGATGCGCTCGACATCGGCCAGCGTGAACAGCCCGCGCAGGTGGTCGTCGTCGTCCACCACGAGCAGTTTGTGGATGCCGGGATGTTCCGTGAAAAACTTGTCCGCGGCGGCGATCGGGTCGCGGCCGAGCTGCTTCTTGTTGATCGTCTGGACCTGGGCGCGCGGCGTCAACACCTCGATGGCCTTGCGCTTCGCGTAGCGCGGCTTGACGACGTGGCCGGAGAGCAGGCCGATGAGTTTTTCGTTGGTGTCCACCACCGGGAATGTGCGGAAGCCGAACCGCTTCGTCTCGATCAACTCCAGCACCTCGCCGATCAACTGGTCCGGCGCGACCTTGATCGGTTCCTGGATGAGGCCGTGCACGGCGTTCTTCACGCGGCTGACCTCGGAGATCTGCTGGCGCTCCGGCATATTATAATGGATGAGGCCGAGGCCGCCGTTGAGCGCCATGCCGATGGCCATGCGCGACTCGGTGACGGTGTCCATGTCCGCCGAGACGATGGGGATGTTCAGGTGCAGTCCATCGGCGAGGCGCGTCTCCAGCACGGTGTCGCGCGGGAGGATTTCGGAGAACTGCGTGGCCAGAGTCACGTCGTCGAACGTGAGGCCGAGCTTGGCGTTGGCCGGGAAGAATTCGTCCGCCGGCTGGAAGAACTGTCCGTCGAGGTTGTCCGCTTGTTTCGCTGCCATGAACAGATGTAACGAAGCGCGCCGCCCTATGGCAAGCGGAATCTTTGGGGTGTTTAGCGCGGTATTGGAATTCGAGAACCGGCGGTCGAGGCTGCGGCAAACCTTGACCGGTCGCGAGGCTTTTGCGATTGGGCGGCGCTGGCGTGAAATCATTTTTCCTCTCTGCCTTGATTCACCTTGATTCACCTTGAATCGAAGCAGGCGTTCCGGCCGGAGGCGGGTCGGCCGGCCCGACGACAGCAGCGGGCAGCGGGCCGTTGCCCGGAATAACGGCATCTTCGGGCAACGTTCCGAATAGTTTCTTCCGAATCCGCCTCATTCTCTCTTCGGCTGGGACAAACCCCTGGCAAATCTGCCCCCGATTTTTCCGCGCCCATTCCCAAAACTCCTCTTCCGTTCTTTCATGTTCCTTCGCGCGCAGCAATTCCAAGTGCTCGCGCTCCAACCGCAGCCGTTCCGCGCTGTGGTCGCCGCAGCGCAGATCCACCACGTCCGCGCATAACTCGCGCAACTGCCGCCATTGTTCCGGGCCATCCTGCGCGGACACGGCCCGCGTAGCGACGGCGTAACGCGTCGCAAGCCAGAGTGCCAGCGTGTCCGTTAGCGGCGGACGGCCCTCCGCCTGCAACTCCACCGCGTCCTCGGCCAGACGCTCGGCCAGTTCCAGCGCCTCCTGTTGAAGCACCCATTCGCGGTAGCCGCCCTTTTTCCAATCCGAGAAGTTTTGCGCGTTGACGGGCCGGCCCTCGAACTCGGCCGCCAGCACCGTCTGGACCTCCGGCAGCGCGTTGAGCCACTCGATCAACCGCTGGCCCTGCTCGCCGTCGTGCAAGCGTGCGTTGAGTTGGTTGCGGATGGCGCGCGGCAACCGCGCGATTTTGCCGATGCGTGTTTTCATGAGGGGAATGGGGCGTTGGAGTATTGGAGTTGTGGAGTCATGGTGAGTCTGACGTTTATCAAAGCAGCCGCAGTTCCTGCTCGATTTTCCGGATGGTCTCTGGCTTAAGCCCTTTGGAGTGGTTGTCCTCTTCTTCCCAGAGGGGAGAGAGATCCGGCCGCGGCGTGCCTAACAGCACGTGATCCACAAGGTCGAGTATGAGCGTGCGTGCCCGATCCTCGTTGATCTTGGGGCGAAAGCTCTTTCGAACCTCCGGATCGTTCAGCCACTTTTCGAAAGCGTTCTTCACACGCTCCCGAGTCACTTCCTGGGCCAATTGCAGCTTCTCCTGGTCCAACCTCAGCCGCGCCGCCCTGTAATCGCCGTGCCGCAGAGTGGCCACATCCTCGCACAGCGCCCGCAGCGTATTGAAATCCAGCGGTTTCCCGCCGGCTTGTCGGATGGCGTTCTTGATGGCCAGCGCGTAGTGGGCCGTCAACAACTGCGCCAGCGCATCTGTCAAAGGCTCCTCGTTGACTTCTTTCAGTTTAGCGGCTTCCGCCGCCAGTTCGCGGACAGCGGACATCGCTTCCGCAAACCATCCGTTCGGCTCGCGTGGCGAATCATCCGATCCGGCGGTAGTCATAATGGCCCTTGATGTGCGCGTGGAAATATCTGCCGTGAGAATCAGCCCGCATCAGGCCGGCGTATTCCGAATACGGAACGTTGTAGTATTCGTAAACACCACCGCTGTGGAACGCGATCACCAGCGTGCCGCTCCACTCATCATACCTGACGGCCCGTAGGTCGGTCGAATTCACCGCCACCATGCCGGTTGAGGCAAAAGCCAATATGCTCATGGCGACGGTCTAACCCTTAAGGACACGCAAATCAAAACACGCTTTTCGGGAAAAATGTGCGCTGTCTTTCCCCAAACGCCCGCCCTTATCAGTGGCTACGAATTCGATCGCTGCTTCTTATTCGCTCCCGCAATTGTTTTCAATGCTAGGAGGATGTCTTTGAAGATCGCGTGCTGGATGGCTCCTGTTTTCACCCCCAGCTTGTATGTCCGCCTGTGATAAACCCGCCATTCCGGCCGCATGTGGAAATCCGGCATCTCTTCGAGGATGATTTCTTTGCCCTTGCGCCAGTAGTCGAGAACGTGGTCCTTGTCGAATGGTCTGGGAATCTTTTCCAGACCTTTGGTCCAAGCCGGAAGGATTCGATAGGCCCCTTGATTCTCGCGACGGATGCGCCGTTTCTTTTCCGCGCTCCAGTTCATTCTAGCGAGCGCAGCTTCAATTTCTTCGCGTGTGAATGGGTGTTTGACGCCGTGTCCGTAGCTCTCGGCCCAAATCGGCAACTGGTCGCTGTAGCTGTCTAACGTCAATCCAATGAGCGAGATGATCGCGTAGGCATACCGGACGGGCCAAGTCTGCCGCACAAGATGCCCGGCGTTCTCTCTCAACTCGCCATAGAGGCTTTGCCAACCGAGGCAGGAAGCTTCGAAAAGCCGCCGGTTGAACCGCTCCGCATCGGGATGCCATGACATGAGACATGGAAGAAAAGACAACTGGCTTGCAACATCATGAAACAGTCCGGGGTCTGTTTTGTAGAGTTCCAACAGATTGCTTGTGGCTTGAATGGCATCATGAAAAAGCCGCCACGCTTTCCGCTCCGCGTCACTCAGACTGTCATTATCACACTCATCAGAGGCCGTGCCCACGTCGGCGAAGAGCACGTTGTCCATCCATTTCTGGAAATCAGGCTCGGCAGCACCGATTTGGCCGTCCTGATGTAATGATTCCGGAAAAGAGTAAACCAGCGAATAAGCCTTGGCTTGGCCGGATGCGGTGTGACGGCGCATCGGTTTACACTCCTGCCGCGCCTTCCACAATCTTGATCTCTTCCTCTGTCAGGTCGTGGAGGGCATCGCCTTGGCGGTTTATCTCCGCGTCCGTCGCTCCAGCGCGCGGGTTCATTTACTTCACACCCTTTTTGCGCTGCCGCTGCTCTTTGACGTAGGCCGCGCCACACTCCAGACAGCGGTGGGTATGACCGGTCGGATGGCTGGCGGTGCGGGTAAACTGCTCCAGCGGTTTGACGCGCCGGCAACGGCAGCAGATGCGCTTCCCTTGCTTCAGCAGCATCGCACCGCGCTCAAGCCGGGTGAACCGCTCGATGCCCCGGCGGCGCAACTCCTCCGCCAGGGTCTCGGCCTCCACGCCGGCATCCGCCGCGATCTCTTTCAACGTCCGTTCGGGCTGCCGGGCCAGTTTGCGCAATTCGCGGCTGCTCATCCCGCGCAACGGCGAGAGCGAGAAGTTCTGCCTTTCGATCCCCCATTTCTCGCAAATCTGGCGCACGCGCTCCCCGGTCAGGCCCAGCATTTGGCCGATGGCCTTCAATGAGTGAGTCGCAGCATGAGCCTGGATGAGTTCCCGCAACCGCTTGTTGCGGGCGCAACGCCTGCTGCTGGTATAGGGTTTCGCAAACCCGGCCTGGCGGCCGATGCTCGACACCATTGACAGCGTCACGCCCAGCATCGCGGCGATTTCCGTGTAACTCTTGCTGGCCGCGTGCGCCTTGATTGCCGCCAGAATGGCGTCGCGGCTGGGTTTCCTCCCCTTCGTGGATTTCGCAACAGAGGTTGAAGACGTTTTCATTTCGCCGCGCCTTCCACGATCCGGTTCTCCTCTTCCGCCGCCCTGATGCAATCCTCCGTCACCAGCTTCGCCGGCTCCGGATAACCTTGCGGCACCCCGGGGGCGGTGACGGGTTCGCCCTTCTCAATCTTCGCGGCGACTTTGATGTCTTGTTGGGGGAAGTTTGGTTTCATCGCAAGAGCCGGCGGTGGTCCCGGCGGCTGTGGAGGACGCGCAAGACTTCCACGCGATCGTCCTGAATGGTGTAGAAGAGCTTGTAGGGGAAACGCTGCGTCAGAATCCGCCGGATGCCCCGGTAATAGACGGCGTGCCGTTGGGGATGTTGCTCGAGTTCCATCAGTGCCTGCCGGACTACTTGCAGGAATTCGCGTCCCAAACCCGGCCGCTGCTGGTCATACCAATCGCGCGCTTCCGCCACATCCGCCTCGGCCCGCGGATGGGTGCGAACCTGCCATTTCACGGCTTGGCCTTGCGCTCCAGGTCGGTCATGGCTTCGCGCCACGGCCGGCCGGCGTTTGGATTGCGCTGGTATTCCTCCAGAGCCTGATCAAGCAGAGCCTTCTCCTCGACCGTCGGCTCGCCGCCCCCGTGCAACAGGTCTTGCTCCTCGATCTGCCACAGTTGGTCAAGGACTTCCCGCCGCTCTTCGCGTTTGAGCTTCGGCAGTTCTTGAAGGATTTCAGCTTTGCTCATGGGCCGAATCTACCGTTTTCGCGCGCCGCTGACAAGCCGGCAGAAAGGTTCAAACGCTCGCCTCCGCCGCCCTTATACAATCCTCCGTCACCAGCTTCGCCGGATCGGGATAGCCTTTCGGCACACCGGGGGCGGTGACAGGTTCGCCGCGCTCGATCTTCGCGGCGACTTCCTGGTTCAGGGCGAGGAGTTGGGCGAGAGGGACGTTCATGCCATCACATCTTCTCGTTTCTCGCGTTGCGTCTTCACGGCTTTTTCTTCCTCGGCGGCGCGCCCTTTTCACATCTTCAACTTCTTCGCGATCCAATCCCACCGCTTTTCCTTCACCATCACAAACAAACATTTGCCGCCGCTCAGTTCCTCCCAGAGTTCGCCGATTTTCCGGCTCGGCTCGGCGGCATCCCAGCGATCCGCACCCTTGTATTCCACGACAAGCGTCTTCCCGCCGGGCAAACGGCAGACGAAATCAGGATAGAAACGGTCGCTCTCTGTCGGCAGATAGAATGAACACGTCGGTTTGCGCACGAGATTGCGCACCCAATACTCGATCTTGCCTGCCCGCGCCAGCCGTTCGAGTTCCCATGCACACGCCTCTTCTTCGCCGCTATCCAAAGCGCCAACGCGCGGATAATAGTGCCTCTCGAATTCCCTCGCCCGCGCGTAATCCTGACTCGGCGCGTATCCATCGGGGTGAAACGTGAAGTCGAAGCCGCCACCGACTTTCACCCGCTCGGTGGCTCCGTCTGTGAAGAGGAACTGCTGATAAGCTTTCGCCGCAGCCTCTCTGCGCAAGTCACGAATCTTTGCTTCGAGAATGTCCCGCAATAGAAACTTCTGCCGGTTCGCGCGAGCAAGATCGAATTTCGGCTTCGCAAGCAGCGAGGAAAGAAACGTGCTGACGAAGACCATCAAGCTTTGCTGCGTGATATAAATCTCCCGCACATTGCGGCAGAACCACGCCGCCAGTTTCGCTTCCGTCCAGTTTTCCGGCGTGTAGCTCAACACCATGTCACGCGCCAGTTCCGGCAGGAACGAAACCCGAATCTTCCCCTTCTCTTCGACATCTATCGTTCCCGCCTCCGCGACATGATCAGCACCGAAAAGCTGGCTGAGTTCGTTATCCGTCGGCGACGCCGAATAGACCGGCAAGTCCCACGGATAGTCGAGCACCTCCGGGTCGTCGAACAGTTGCAGCTCGCCGTTCACGAGCACCGCCAGTTGCGGCACGCGGAAAAGGATGCCGCGCTCGCTCGGCGTTTTGAAAATCTCCACCGCTTCCGTCCGGCTCTTCTGCGCCGCCTCTGTGAGCGCCTTTTGCGAGCCTTCCCATACCACCGTCTTGGCAATCGCAACGCCTTCCTCCGGCGCGAGGGGCTTGAGGATCGTCAACGTCTGGCTCTTCGCGTTCCATTCCAGCTTCTGCCGCGTCGCGGCGTCGAGTTTCGCCAGGTCGGGCTTCTCAGGCAATTGAACCACGACCGGTTGAATCTGCGCCCGGCGCGAAGGCGGCAACCCGAGCGGTTCCTGCTCCGTCTTCCCGGCCGCCACAAACTGCCACGCATCCTCTTTCTCAAAGCCCGCGCCCTCCACCAGCCTGTCGCGCAACGCATTCGCCGTCGCGCCGAAATCCCGCGACGCGACGAAGGCATACGAGCGGTTCAATTCCTCCGCAACCCGTTTCTTCGCTTCCGGCTGCCGCAGGATGCGGCCAAGGATTTGCTCCACCCGCGTCTCGCTTCGCAGTTCCGCAACGCTTGCCAGCACGTAGGCAAACGAACAATCCCAGCCTTCAACCAATGCCTGCTGGGTGATGATGTATTTGATGGGGCATTCCTTCGCGAACAGGTCCTTGCCTTCAATGCCGCGGTCGTCGCCTGTGGCAATGGCGATTTCCTGCTCCG
Source organism: Verrucomicrobiota bacterium (assembly GCA_026397915.1). Classification (GTDB taxonomy): domain Bacteria; phylum Verrucomicrobiota; class Verrucomicrobiia; order CAIQCK01; family CAIQCK01; genus CAIQCK01. The sequence goes on along the minus strand of JAPLTX010000012.1, from coordinate 110,526 downwards.
GCACGTTATGGTTCTTGATCAATTCTTCCTTCAGCTTCTCCGCGTGCAGCGTCTCCTGTTTCTGGCTGCGCGGTTGCGCTTGGATCAAGACCAGCGGGCGCAGATACGACGCCCCCGTCATTTGCTCGCGGTCGGCAAGGATTTGAAGCTGGTTGCGCTTGTCTATCGCGTAGGCCAGCACCTTTTGCCAATCCGGCTCCGTCTCAAGCACAATGGGCAGCTTGATCATCGCTTCCGCCTTCAACTCCGCCGCCGAAACACTGTGCAGCACGTTGCTCGGCGTTATCTCCAAGTCCGGCGTCGCCGTCAGTTCCAGAATCCCCGACGGCCGGAACCGCGCCAGCGTCTCGAATTGAAGTTCCGTTCGCGCGTTGTGCGCTTCGTCCACGACGATGAACGGCCGCCGCATCCGCAGCACGTTCGCAAACGAATACGGCACCGTGTTCTCCGGCCCCTTGAGCAGTTTCTCCCGCTGCTCCGGTGTCACGTTGCTAAAGTGATGCTGCAAACTCCCGCTGCTTTCATACACCTTCAGCTTGTCCATGTCCTGTTGGCGAAAGGACTGCGCCGTAGCCACGATGACGACCGTCGAAGTGTCCAGCGTTGCCCGCGTCAGCCCGCGCGCATCTTCCAAGTTCAGCACGGTGATCGCTCCCGCCTCCGCAAGGTCGGCATGGTAGGGATGGTCAAGATCGCGAAACGCTTTCAGCGTCTGCTCGCGGATGGCATTGCTCGGCACCAGCCAGAGAATGACGCTGTGCTCGCTTTGCAGCAGGAAGCGGTTCACCAGCGGCACGCAACGCGCCCCGAGCCGTGTTTTGCCGCCGCCAGTCGGCACCCGCAGGCAGAAATACGGCATCCCTTCCTCGAAACCCGCAATCGGCGTGAAACTGCCCGGCTCATGCCACAACGAATACATCGTGTCGTGGAAAGCCTTTCGCGCATCATTCGTTTCGCGGCACGCGCGGAAATACTTTTCCACGCTTGCCAGGAGCGCATTCTGATAATTCTTTGGCGAAAGCGTCTTCATGGCACGTGCAAATCGTAGGGCGTTTGCTTGAACTTGATTTGCTCCGCGTCCTGTCGCGCCCGGCCCAACCGGCAGGCAGCGGCATAGATAACTTTTGGCCCGTCGTGCGGCGGCAGCTTCGCCAGCACCGGCCCGGTCAACACATTGCCGCCATTCACCGTCTTGTCGCCGAGTATCCCGTTGAAAAGAAGATAGACCGCCCGCCCCTCGTGAACGCCAAGCAAAGGCGTCGGTAGGGCGCGACCGCCGGGCGCGCCGTTTCCTTTCCTTTCCGATCCGGACGGACGGCGCAGCGCGCCGTCCCTACCTTTCGGCAATGGCCTTCCCGTCTCCTTGAAGAAAACAAACTCCGCCAATTCGCCAAACTTCACGTCCTCGCGAATCGCGCCGGTCTCATCGAAGAGCGGTTTGCCCAATCGCGCGAACTGGAAGCCACCGCCCAAGGCCGGCACGGCTTCGCTTTTCACGTTCTTGTAGCCTTGCGCGGCACGGGCTACCCGCTCGCGAGTCGTGTCCCGTGCAATGTTTTCCAGAATCTCGACGAGGATGAAACGCCGGTTTCCTCCGTCTTTGTTGTTAAGATCCAACACGGCATGTCCCGTTGTTCCGCTTCCGGCAAACGAATCGAGGACCAGACAGTCTTTATCGTTTTGCAACGAGACGATGTAGGAAACTAAATCAACAGGCTTAGGGAATGGGAACTTGAAGCCCATTTGTGCAAGCTCGGCAGATTGGGTTTGTGTGCTCCCAACTCCGCTGAGAACAGTTATGACGTGGCTCGCGTGTTCGCGCCCTTTGATTAACTCTATTGCCCCTGTGCGTGTCAGCACGAAACGCGTCGCTTGCCCTTTTGAGTCTTTGACCGGTTGAAAACCCGAATCAATGAATTCAACAAGCAGGTCCCGGGAACTCCAGCCGCTGATGGCTGACACAGCGTTCTCCAAGCGCCCGCCTCGTATAACCAAGTCACTTTCGTAATGGGGCCACGCATTGGTTCGGGCATGAATTCGAGCTTCGTCAAGATCAGCGGGAAAACCGGCAGGCAACAGAACTGCACTAATGGGATTCTTGGGACCATTCTTAACGATTGTGTTTCGGATGAAATCACGCCTCAGCTTGCTGTTTTGGCCTACGGCTGGATCAATAACTTTTGGGTGTTCGTAGGCGTCAGGCGAAGAAGCATAAGCAAGCACGTATTCGTGGCAGTTCTTGACCTTCGCTTGGTTATCGAAATTGCCATCCGTTCGCCAAACGAATGTTGCGAGACGTTTGCTCACGCCGAAAATCTCATCCATGATGGCACGAAGGTGGTGGACTTCTTCGTCGTCAATGGAGACGAAGATCGCACCTTTCTCATGCAGAAATCCCTTCAGCAACATAAGGCGTGGATACATCATGCAGAGCCATTTGTCGTGGCGGGAGAGGTCTTCGGCCTCCTTGCCGACGGCGTGGCCGAGCCACTGGCGGATTTCGGGTGAGTTGACGGCATCGTTATAGACCCAGCCTTCGTTGCCGGTGTTGTAAGGCGGGTCAATGTAGATGCACTTGACTTGGCCGGCGTAGCGGGGCAGGAGCGCCTTGAGGGCCGTGAGATTGTCGCCCTGGACGATGAGGTTTTCGGTGTCGCCCTCGGCGGGCGGGCAGGAAAGTTCCGGCACCTCCTCCAGCAACCGGAACGGCACCTCCGCATGGTGTTTCACCACCGCTTGCTTTCCGATCCAAGTCAGCTCAGGCATTGATTCTAAGTCCTTGCACCATCATCCGCTGGTAAAGCTGGCGGAGTGAATCCCGGATGTTTGCAAACATCGTGGGACGGAGTGTAGGGCGTGAGTCGGAAAGGGGCAAGTGGGAACCTGACGCGGGAAGGCTAAGGGCTAAAGGCTGAAGGCTAAAGCTCACTGCCACGGATTGACCACGGGCACGTCGTTGGGAAAGTCCGTTGTATTGCGCGTGGCGAGCGTCAGATCATGAGCCAGCGCTGTGGCCGCAAGCAAACTGTCAAAAGACGAAAGCAAACGCCCCTGCCGCTGATGCTTCGCGTAGAACGCGCCCCAAGCGCGGGCCACAGCTTCGTCCACCGGCAACACGCGGCCGGCGAAACTCGCCACCAACTCATCAAACCATGTCTCCAGCTTTCGCCGTTTCGCGCCCTGAGCGAGGAGGTGGATGCCTTTGACGATTTCGGCGAGCGTGAGCGTGGAAACATGCAATTCCGCATCGTAGCGGTCCAACCACACAAGAACCTTCGCGTCCGGTTGCGGACGGGTGGCTTCGCAAAGCACATTCACATCAACGAGGTAGCTCATGATGAGGGTTGGCGGCCTGTGTCACTGGCGCTCAGAGTTCCAGCAAGCGCGGCTTGTCGCTCAGGCGCTCCATTTTCAGACCGCTCGTCGGGCAGGCGCGCAGCACATCCACGGTTTTCTTCCGCGGGTGGAGCTGGTCGTAAGCCTTGGCGGCAAGCACCACGACCACGGGCCGGCCATGGCGTGTGATGGTTTGCGCGCCCTGGCGGATGGCGCGCTCCACCACTTCGCTCAATCGGTTCTTCGCTTCCTGCAATTGCCAGACGGTGTTCACGCCAGAACCCTATCACTGGCAAACTGGCTAGTCTAGCCAGAATATCCGTCGCTACTCCACAGCAACGGGAGAGCAGGAAAGGCAAAGGCAAAGGCAAAGGCTGAAGGCTGAAGGCTGAAGGCTGAAAATGTCATGGTTTCAGAAGCATTTTTTCGTCACCCAGAACTGGCGGGTGAGATGGTTGATTTCCCTTTCCAGCGGAGCGATACGGATTGGAGTTCGGCGAGTTCAGATTCGGCCCGTTCCAATGTGGAATGCGGAATGCGGAGTGCGGAATTGCCCCTCACCCCGGCCCTCTCCCCATCGGATGGGGCGAGGGAGGAAGAAGCGGCAATCACTTCCTCGAACCTGAGGCGATAGATGAGGACATGGTGGTCGAGGCGTTCCTTTTTCAACGGGGCGATTTGCTTTTGCAATTCGGCCAGGCGGGCGTCGCGCTTGCTTTTGGAACTTCGGACTGTGGCGGTGTTGCCAGCAGCGTGGCGGCGGGCCGGGCACGGCAGTCATAGACAGCGAGATCCTCTGTCAGAAAACCAAAAAAACTACAGGCAGTAAATGCTTATATATTACTGCTATACAAGTATTTACGATATCGCTGTAATGCAACGCAAGAATCATTCTCAAGAGCATGAAGCTGGCGGTGAGCTGTGCATTGAAATCAAGCGCCGGACGCGCGCATGGAGTCAGATGTCAAATGGATTAGATTCAAAGGACACGAATCTATTCCCTACTTGGATCACAAACAGTCACCATTGATTATTTGAAATGCCAATTCCCAGCCACACCATCAGCACGACGCGGATATCAGGATCATCTCAAATTGCATTGAACTCGAGAATCCAAACGGAACCATCAAAGACGTCAGCCATTGATGATGCGCTGCAGTTTGATCGTTTGGCTGATCACAAGGAGCAGGCTTCCGCATTTGATTGCAGACTGCGCTGGATTACGTTCCACGTGGAACATACAAACGGCGAATCAGGTATTTAACCTGTAAAACAGATAATATGCCCCACAGATCGTCTCGATTCGTGATTTGAGCGATATATTGAGGTGCTACCTCTATGTTCCACATGGAACATGTGCCGGCATACAAGTAATACAGTGATGTCGCTATGGATCCATATTGGTATGGCATAACCAGGATGGACGTGTTTGAACAAATGGGAAAGTCAAATTGATTGGGCGAGACGCCCAACGCTACAACGGAGATGGACTTGTCTGCACGAACGGAAAAGTTGAATTCGACTATGAATGCTGCATGTTTATCTGATCAACTTCTGCCTTGTTATTCAAATCACTCCAGAAAATAGATTCTTGGGCGCGATCCATCGTTCTTATTCTGAATCATGTCATGGTGCAGCATCTTTGATCTGCCAGGTGTTTTTACATTGGTGACGCCTGTCCAAGTTGGGAACATAAACTTAGTCTGGAAGAGTGCCAGTGCTACGGTCAAATCCGGTCCTCAGGCTCAACCTTGGCCTGGAACCTGAATCTGTCCTTGAGTTGAAACAACGCTCGCATGGTGCTCATCACGCGAGCTGCCGACGACTGTCAGGATATCAATCTCCAGTCGCACTCATGAATCTGCTGATTTTGAATTCTGGTCCATACCTGACGGTGTCATCAGCCGGCCAATCGAGTTGTGATCCGACAGGAGTCAGACGCAATGTCGTCTTGATACACTTTCGATTGAGTGAATTGTAAGTATTTGTAGTTGAACATATTATGACTTATAATTGTGTGGTAATGTTCATGTGTAGGCCTTTGCTTCGACCGTGGTATCTTTGCCCCGCGTTGTGCTGATTCTTATGTTGCCCCTCGCGACTTGGCGTCTTTTTCTACGTCGCATCGCGGAAACGCCGTCCCATTTGAATTCAGTGAGGAATAGTCATTCGACATGACTGCCCCACGAACCAAGTTTGCAAATCTGTTGTCGGCTTGCGCGCAATCTGCATAATCGGCCCCATGCAACACGCCACGCTTCTTTCCAACAAGATCCTCCTTCTGCTCGCCTTCTTGATCGGGTTTGGCAGCGCTGGTGCCGCGACAACCGAGCCTGGGCCTGATTCGGTGCAGAGCGCCAAATCGTTCAAGAAACAGATCACACGCACGGTCAGCGCCAATTACCTGCTGTTCCTGCCGAAGGACTACGCCGCGCAGGCAAACGCGAAAAAAAAGTATCCTCTTATCTTCTTCCTGCACGGCGCGGGCGAGCGCGGCACCAATGTCTGGAAAGTTGGCGTCCACGGGCCGCCGAAGATCGTGCGCGAGCAAACCGACTTCCCGTTCATCGTGCTCTCGCCGCAGTGCCCAGTGGGGCAGCGATGGGACAACGAGACATTGATCGCGTTGCTCGACGACGTGACGCGAAAATACCGGGTGGACAAGAGTCGTGTTTATCTCACCGGGCTGAGCATGGGTGGCTTCGGCACATGGAGTCTGGGGCTGGCGTATCCGGAGCGGTTCGCGGCGATGGCGCCGATCTGCGGCGGCGGCGATTGGATTTCAGCGCGGCTGACGGACCCGAAAAAAGCCGAGGCGCTCGCGTCAATGGGCATTTGGGCGTTTCACGGCGGCAAAGACCCGGTGGTGAAGCTCTCGGAGTCGGAGCGGATGGTGGAGGCGGTGAAGAAGGCGGGCTGTCGCGAGGTGGAACTGACGGTTTATCCCGAAGCGCAGCATGACTCGTGGTCGGAGACCTATAACAACCCCAAGCTCTACGAGTGGTTCCTGCAACACCAGCGACAGTAAGGGCATGCCTTTAGCGCGGTGACAGTTTGCCGGCGGCGATCCATGTTTCCAGCGACTCCAGCTTTGGCGCGGCTCCGGCGCCGGCAAATGAAAGCAACACGGCGATGCGCGTTTGCGTTGTCTTCGCGGGCAGACGCACGGTGAGGTTGTGAACATCGGGCTGCTGGTGCTGCGGTGGCGGCGGATTCGCGGAGATGACTTCGAACTTCGCTCCCGCCGGCGACAGGATGCGCGCTTCGAGTTTCGCCCGGCCGCGCGTCAGCGTGGCGCGATCGCCGTTGGTTTCGATCTTCGCCTTCGTCAGGAAGTTCCAGACAACCTCGACCGGCTGCGTGGCTTCAAGTTCGTCCTGCACCAACACCTGCTTGCGGTCGAGTAACGCGATGCCGCGGTGGGCGCGCGTCGTTTTTGATTTGTAGGCGGCGGTCATGTCAGCGACGGCAAACGACCGCTGCGGCGTCGAGCCAAACGCGACGAGAGGCGCCGCGCCGCGTGGGTCCTGGTTCCCGCCGTCGAGCGTGAGCGTGTTGTGGCTCTCGGTGCGAAGACGGTAGTAGGTCCAGCGATGCTTGCCGAAGTAGCCGGGGAGATTGTAGTCGTCGCCACCGAGGTCGAACGCCCAGCGCTCGCCGAGCGCGTCGAGCACAAACGATCCGAGATCGAGATGGCTGTGATTGGCCTTGTTGTCGCCGCCTTTGAAGCCGACGAAGATGGCGTTCGAGTCGCCCCAAGCGCTCCGGAGGAAGGCCACGTCCACGCCGCGGAAGATGGCGGCGCGCGACAGATCATCATCCTGTGGCGCGCGTCCTAGGTTGTCGAACCACAACAGGTGCAAGATGTTAGGACGGCTATTCGCCATCGCCCGCTCGTGGCCGGCGTAGATCGTCTGGTTGAACTCGCGGGCGAACCAGAGCATCTGCGCCGCCGTGCCGGCCTTCTCGCCCGCATCGGCGTAGTTGAACGTGCGGCCCGCCGGCCCCGTGAAATGGATGCGAAACAGGCCGGTTTCGGCAAAACCCGGCGTGTTCTTCAAACCGAACTCCGTGCCGAGTGCCGTCTTCAGCGCGGCGAGGTAGAAGACGTTGTAGGCGGTGGCGTAGTTCCAATAGCCCGGCCCCTCCGGCCAGCCGCCATCGGGCGCGAACGTCTTCATGGCCAGAACGATGGAGGCGCGTCCGTCGGCGACGATCTGCGCGGCCAGAGCCGGCTCTTCGTCGGCGATGGCGAGCGCGCCAACGGTCATGCCGCCGTTGCAGACCTGATTCCAGTTGTGCTCGCACTTCGACCACCAGCGTTGTTTTTCGTAAACCGGCAGCGATTGCTTCAGCCCTTTCTCGACGATGGCGGCGCGAATCGTGGCGCGGTCCTCCGCCGACAAAAACCCAAACAGCCAGTCGTAGCCGATGGCCAGCGCGTTGGTCATCTCGGCCACATCGAGGAAGTGCTTCGGATTCCAGTCCTCGAACGCCGCGGCGGTAAGCATCTCCTTGCGCGCCCGCTCGGCGAACCGCCTGTCGCCATCGAGCCGGTAAAGTCCGGCGAGCGTGCTGATGCGATGCAGCGCGGTGCGGCTCTTGTCGAGGAGCCTAGGGCCGATGAGTTTGCGCTCGATCGGTTTCTCCTTCAGCATCTTCTCCGCATCGCGTAACAGCCGCTCGTGCCACTGGCGCGCGACCGGATCGTTCTCGACGGCTTGCTTGGCCCGCGCCAGGTCCGCGTCGAGCACCAGCAGGCGCGGGTGGCCGTGCCGCAGCGTTTTCAATACGTCCGCAGCGGTTTCGGCAGCAGTGGATGACGTGAGCGCGGCGATCAACAGCGCGCAAGCGATGTGGAGGATGGAAATCAGGCGGTAGTTCATTTCGTTTTCCGCATCGTGCGACATGCCTTCGCCGGCGTCCAGTCCGTTTGCATCCCAAGCTGCGGGGCCATTGGACACGGGGCGGTTGGTATGCTTAGTTTCCGCCTCAAAACCATGAGCACTTCTATTTCACGACGCGGGTTCTTGAAACTCAGCGCGGCGGGTGTTGCGGGCGCGACGTTGGCGCGGCTGGAGGCGGAAGCGGCGGAGTTCAAACCGCCGGCGGGCAAGATGCCGACGCGCGTGCTCGGCAAGACCGGCGTCGAGGTGGGCATCCTTGCGTCGGGCGGCTACAGCAGCATCACGGATTTCCCAAGCGACGAACTGGCCGTGAAGTTCATCCAGGACTGCATGGACGCCGGCATCAACTACCTCGACGCCGCCCCGCTCTACGGCCACACGGACGACCCGCGCAACGGCGAACGGCGTTACGGCAAGGCCATCGGCAAGCGGCGCAAGCAGATTTACCTCAACACCAAGACCATGGAACGCGACGCCGACAAGGCCATGCGCGACATCGAAACCAGCCTCAAGCTGCTGCAAACCGATTACCTCGACTGCCTGCAGATTCACCGCATAGACCCCAAGGAAGACCTCGCGCGGCTGGGCAAGCCCGACGGCGTCTATACGTTGCTGCGGAAGCTGAGAGACCAGAAGGTCATCCGGTTCATTGGCGTCACGACCCACATGGGCGCGGCGTGTTTGAAGAAAGCGATTGAAACTTACGAGTTCGACACGGTCCTGACGACGTTCAACCCGACCAAGGAACGCCGCGAATACGAGGAGCTGGTGCTGCCGGTCTGCCGGAAGCAGAATCTCGGCCTTGTTGCGATGAAGATCATGGGCGGCACGACCAAGTATAACAACAAGAGCACGACCGGGACGCTGGGCGTGCTCGTCGGCGACGGCAAAGGCAAGGCGGCCGCCGACACGCTGCTGCGATATGCGTTGTCGCTGCCGATTCACTCCGCCTCCAGCGGCATGTCCAGCTACGCCCACCTACGGCAGAATCTGGAGGTTTGCTACAATTTCAAGCCTATGAACAATCAGGAGCGCCACTCCATGCAGATGGCTCTCAACGACAGCGACGTGATGCTCGCCTATAACAAGCCGGATTACGCGCGAGCCTAGCTGGCTCTGGCGCAAACTCCCGGCTGGAATCGTCCTTACGGTTCCCCCACAATCAACCCATGCACCGATTTTATCTGCCAAACTTGCAGCAACTCGTCCTCTCCGCCGCCGAGGCGCATCACGCGGTTCACGTCTTGCGTCTGAAGCCGGGCGACACGGTCAACGTCTTCGACGGCCGCGGCCACGAGGCGCAATGCGCGGTCCGTGAGATCTCCGGCGATTCAGTCACCCTCAAGTTGCTCGCGCAGAGCAACGCGGCCCCGCTGCCGTGTCGCATCACGCTCGCTCAGGCGGTGCCGAAGAAGAACATGGATCTGATTCTCCAGAAGGCTACCGAGCTGGGCGTCGCGTCCATCATCCCGCTTATCTCAGAGCGCACCATTGTCCAACTTGACGAGGAAGACATCAAGAAGATCGAGCGCTGGAATGCCATCTGCCTTGAAGCCTGCAAACAAAGTGGCAACAACTGGCTGCCGGAGCTGCATCCGCCACAAAAGGCTAGGGCTTTCTTGAGCGGACTTGCGGAACAGAAAAACAGTTACGCCCTGAAACTGGTCGCCTCACTCCAGCCCGATTCACGGCCGTTGAAGAAGATTCTCGCGGATTCTCCCCGTGTTTCCGCGGCCTCTTCGGTGCTGGTCTTGATCGGTCCGGAAGGCGATTTCACCCCTGCGGAAATCAATGATGCCAAGTCGGCGGGTTGCTCGCCGTTGTCTCTGGGACCGCTGGTGTTACGCGCGGAGACTGCCGCGCTCTATGCCCTGAGCATCCTCCGACACGAACTGATGGCTGGTTAGCCCGTGATGCCTCTCAACTCATCCGCATCGGCATGAGCACGTAGAGGAACGGGGCGTTGACCTTGATGACGCCGGGCGACAGCTCGTCAATCAGCTCCAAGTGGACTTCGTCGCTGTCGAGGTTGCGCAACGGGTCCATCATGTATTCTGGATTGAACGCAACCGCCACATCTTTGCCCTTGTAGTTGATGGCCAATGACTCGCGCGCCTCGCCCACGTCGGGGCTTTTGGCGATGACTGCGAGGTTGTTTTTGGAGAACTGGAGTTTGACAGAGTTGGATTTTTCCGTGCAGAGCAACGAGGCGCGGCGAAGAGCTGTCAGGAGGCTTTCGCGCTCAAGCGTCACGCGCTCCTTGCACTCGCTGGGAATCACCTGCCGGTAATTGGGATAGTTACCCTCGATCAACTTCGACACGATCATCAGGTTCGGGCTGTCGCTCTTGGGCTTTTCCTCTTTTCCTTTTTCCGGTTGCGTCGCTGTTGCCGCGGGCACCGCTGACACTTGCATCTCAAAAGCCATCTGGTTTTCAGTCACGATCGCATGGACTTCACCCTTGTCTCCCAGGAGATGCATGAGTTCATTGACGGCTTTCGTCGGAAGGATGCCTTCCACCTCATTGGCCTTCGGGAACTCCAGGTCTTGTTCCACAAGCGCCAATCGGCGGCCGTCTGTGGCCACCATGGTGAGTTTGTCGGCCTTGAATTGCATGAAGGCGCCGTTGAGCACGTAGCGCGTCTCATCATTGGAGATCGCATACGACGTCTTGCGGAACATGTCCCGCAGGCTGGCTTGGGCTATCTTGAAATGCTTGCCTCCATCGAACTTCGGCAAGGGAGGGAATTCTTCCGCTGGCAAACCCATGATCTTGAAGAACGATGAACCGCAACGAATTGAGGCAATATTCTTGTCATCCACCTCAATTTCCGCCTCTCCCGCGGGGAGTTCCCTGAAAATGCCAAACAATCGCCGCGCCGGCAAACTGGTTGCGCCAGGCTTGGCGATATCCGCGCTGATTTTGCGTTGGATGCCCACATCCAGATCGGTGGTGGTCAATTCCAACGTCTCGCCTGTGGCACGAAGCAAGACATTGGAAAGGATGGGCAATGTGGTGCGAGTGCTGACGACGGTTTGCACTTGTTGGAGCGCTTCCAACATTTGATCTTTGCTGACTGTTATTTTCATATATAAACCTTAAGAAAAGTCGTCGTAGTAGAGGGTGTGAATACTGGAAACAAAATGCGCTGTCAAGGTCAGGCAACGGCACTTGCGACGACGCGCCGCCGTGAACAACGACGGTGACTCCTGTCCGAAACCCAGTGGTTGTTCACAGTTTCCGACCGGGTCGAGGTTCTTCACATGCAATTGGCAGGTTCGGCACACGTTATTGGGCAGGTTATTAACGCTTCAGTTGTTGCTGAAGAAACCCGACGGTTTGACGCAAGGCGGCGTCGGCATGGATCGCCTTGGTGATTTGCTTGCACGCGTTGATGACCGTGCCGTGATCGCGCCCGCCAAACGCCTCGCCGATCTGTGCCAGCGAATGGTTGGTCAGTTGCCGCGACAGATACATCGCCACCATGCGCGGGAAGGCGATGGAGTTGGGGCGGCGTTTGCTGGTCATGTCCGCCAGCCGGATGTCGAAATGAGTCGCGACGCACTTCTGGATGCCTTCGATGGTCAGCGCGTGACGCGCTTCCTCGGTGAGGACGTCGTTGAGGAGTTTTTCCACCGCCGCGATGTCCAGTTCGCGGCCGGGCAGTGATCCATAGGAAGCGACACGGATCAGCGCGCCTTCGAGACGGCGGATATTGGTGCGGATCTTCTCGGCCAGGAACGACAGCACCTCATCGGGCAGATGGAAGCCGAGCAGATGTTGCTTCTTGCGAAGGATGGCGATGCGCGTCTCAAGGTCGGGCGGTTGCAGGTCCACCGTCTGGCCCCACTCGAAGCGGGAGATGAGCCGTTCCTCCAAACCGGCGATTTCCGTCGCGGGCCTGTCGCACGAAAGCACGATCTGCTTGTGCGCGTCGAAGAGCGAATTGAACGTGTGGAAGAACTCCTCCTGCGTGCCTTGCTTGCCGGCCAGCGAGTGGATGTCGTCAATCAACAGGATGTCCGCATTGCGGTAGTGCTTGCGGAAGTTGTGCATCTGCTTCGAGCCGAGCGACTCGATGAAGTGATTCAGGAAATATTCGCAGGTGACATAAACGACGCGCATCCTGTTGCGGCGGCTCAAAACGTAATGGCCGACCGCCTGGAGCAGGTGCGTTTTGCCAAGGCCTGTCGCGCCGTAGATGAACAACGGGTTGTAGGCGCGGCCCGGCGACTCCGCCACCGATTTCGCCGCGGCGTGCGCCATCTCGTTGTTGGGGCCGACCACGAAGGTGTCGAAGGTATAGCGGCGATTGAAAGTCGGCGCGGAGGCGGAACGCACCGGTTGTAGTGCCGGCACGGGCGCCGGCGGCGGATTGGGTTCACCCGGGACGGCGGTTTCGGCGGGCAGCGGCACGAACTTCACCGCGAGTGTTTCACCCGTGACGGCTGCGATCACGTCGCGGAGCAGGGGCGCGTAGTTCTCCTGAAGCCAGTCCACATAGAAATCATTCGGCGTGGCCAGCGTCAGCGCGTCCGTTGACAACGAATGCACCTTGAGCGGCGCAAACCAGAGATTAAACAACTGCGGACTGACACGGGACCGTAGCAAATCCGTGGCGCGTTGCCACAGCGGCGCTGCATCGAAGTTCATCGAAAAACCCTCGGTAAAACCGCGCTAAAGTTCAAAAACTAGAAAGTTATTCACCGCCATTTTGGCCGCGCCACCGGCGCGGGCCCATACGACACGACCGGATCCGAAAGCTTCAAAACCCTGCAAAAACACCTGTTTTAGCCTCCTTGAACCACTTCCGATGGCCGGTTCGTGCCCTTCATTGGCGCCAAACCGGCTCACCTGCCAAAAAACATTACAACTCATTGACCAGCAACCGAGCACAAACCGGACAAGTTATTCACACCTTATTCACACTGCTCGATTCACCTCTTTCGCTTGCCGCGAACAGGCGCGGAGCGTAGTCGCGCCGGACGCGCATCGCAAGAAAAAAGACGAAGAAGTTTTCGACAAACTTTCATCCTCGTATTTCACGACGACAACATCCCAAGAGGCGCGCGCCAACGCAAGCGCTGAAAACGAAAAGGCCGACCGCGGATGAACCGGGCCGGCCTCTCGTTGTTAGGGAGCGACTGACTTATACGTCGTAATAGAGGTGGAACTCATACGGATGCGGGCGCAACCGGACCGCGTCGTATTCCTTGCGCTTGAGCTCAATGTAGGTCTCGATGAGGTCCTTGGTGAACACGTCACCCTTGAGCAGGAACTCGTGATCGGCCTCCAGCTCGCGCAGCGCGCCGAGCAGGTTGTCCGGCACGGTCGGCACCTTCGCCAATTCCTCCGGCGGCAGCTCGTAGATGTTCTTGTCGAGCGGTTCGCCGGGATCAATGCGGTTCTGGATGCCGTCGAGGCCCGCCATGAGCATCGCGGCGCAAGCGAGGTAGATGTTCGCCGCGGGATCGGGCGGACGATACTCGATGCGCTTGGCCTTCGGGTTCTCCGAGTAGGTCGGGATGCGGACGGCCGCGCTGCGGTTGCGGGCGCTGTAGGCCAGGTTCACCGGCGCCTCGTAGCCGGGCACCAACCGCTTGTAGCTGTTGGTGGTCGGGCTGAGGATGGCGCAGAGGGCCTTGGCGTGCTTGAGGAGGCCGCCGATGTAGTAAATGGCCATATCGCTGAGGCCGGCGTAGCCCTTGCCGGGGAACAGCGGCTTGCCCTTTTTCCACAGTGACTGGTGGCAGTGCATGCCGGAGCCGTTGTCGCCGAAAAGCGGCTTGGGCATGAACGTGGCGGTCTTGCCGTGCTTGTGCGCGACGTTCTTCACCACGTATTTGTAGATCTGCATCTTGTCGCCGGTGTTGACCAGCGTGTCGAAGCGGATGTCAATCTCCGCCTGGCCCGCGGTGGCCACCTCGTGATGCTGGCGCTCGATGCGCACGCCGCACTCTTCCATCAGCATGATCATCTCGGTGCGGATGTCCTGCTGGGTGTCGGCGGGCGAGACGGGGAAGTAGCCTTCCTTGTGGCGGATCTTGTAGCCGGTGTTGGGCATTTCCTCGCGGCCGGTGTTCCAGATGCCTTCGTTGGAATCCACGCTGTAGAAGGTGCCGTTGCTCTTCGAGTCGTAGCGGACGTCGTCGAAGATGAAGAACTCCGCCTCGGGGCCGAAGAACGCCTGGTCGGCGATGCCGGTGCTCCTCAGATAAGCCTCGGCCTTTTCGGCGACGCCACGGGGGTCGCGGCTGTAAACTTCCTTGGTGGCGGTGTCGTGAGCGGTGCAGAGCAGGCTCAGCGTCGGCACGGCGCAGAAGGGGTCAATCATCGCGCTGTTCGGCTCAGGCTTGAGCAACATGTCACTCGATTCGATGCCTTTCCAGCCGCGGATCGAGCTGCCGTCGAAGCCGACCCATTCCTCGTCAAACATCTCCTCGCTGAACTCGCTGATCGGCATGGAGAAATGCTGCCACGTGCCGTGGAGGTCGCTGAACTTGAAGTCCACGATCTTCACGTCCTTCTTCTTGATCAAATCCAATACGTCTTTCGGTGTCATTGCTTGCCTTTCTTGTTTTCTTCTTCCTTACGATCTTACAATTGAGTCCATCCTGGCGCTGTCAAGCCGGCGACTCTGCCCGGCTTGCCATCATTCTTACAAGCACATTTCGGGTTGAACGCGGAATCGAACCGCGCTCAACCCGGAGCCACTCACGGCACAACTTACATCACCGCTATCTGCGCGTCCCACATCCAGTTTAGAACGCGTAGATGATGTCCATCGACGCCGTGAAAATACCGTTGTGATTAAACCCGTCCGTCCCGTTGCCGAACATGGAAGGATTGACGCGGTCGTAACGCACTTCCAACCGCGGGGTCAGGTTTTTCCAAATATTGTCAAAGGAGCAGCTCAGCGTCACGTCTTCCACGTGGCCCTTGCCGCTGTAGTCGGCAGCGGTGGCGAGCGGGGCCGTGCCGCCCCAGCCAAAGATGCTCAGGGCACTGCCGTTGTAGCTGAGGCTCTCGGCGCGCAACGCGGTCGAGAAGTGCGGCAGCCATTGATACTTCGTATAACCCGCCGCGCCCCACCACATGGCTTCCGGCGTGCCCGCGACGCCCGTGGCTGTATCCATCCGTGTGTCGCGACCGTAGATGCCCTCCAGGGCAAACGTCCACTTCTCGTTCCACTTCGGGTTGTAGGTGATGACCTCGTTGGCAACCCAGCGTGTGCCGTTGTTGTTGCCGGTATGCTCCGCGCCCGCGATGCCGATGGTGGACAGGACCAGTTGCCCGCCGAGCAAGGTCACACCCAACCGGCCCGTGACAGACTTGCCGGAGTTGTTGTCCGCAGGGCCGTTGACGCCGGCTGTGTCCGAGTAGCCGTTGACCACGCCGAATTGCGTGTCCACGATGTCGTTCCACTTGTAACTCAGCAGCGCGCCGGTGTGCGTATAGGGTTCGCTGCTGAAGATGAAGCTGCGGCTGTAGTTCCAGTTGGCCGGGGCGTCAATCACCTCGTTGCCCAACAGCGTCACGAACCGGCCCATCTTCACGTCCACTCCGGTGCCGACCGGGAGCCGGAATTGCACATAGGCTTGCTCCAGGAAGAAGCTGTTGTTGTTGCCGGCTATTCTTGACGCGTTCATGCCATAGAGCAAATCCACGCGATAGCCCGCTCCGGCATCGCCATCGCCGATCGGTTTCTCAAGGGTCAGCTTCGCTTGATCCACATCGAAACCGTTTCGGTTGAGGTTAAACGTGCGAGCCGGTGTCGAGCCGGGGTCGCCGGGCGTGCCGTTGGCGCCCCATGACTTTTGGTAGGAGGACTGCACATAACCACTGATCGTCGTTGCTTCCAGAAATTGAAGGGTTTTCGGAGCGATCTTCTCCGCGGCCATCGCCGACGAAGTGCCGCCCAACAGATTCGAGCCGATAAGACCGATCACTGCGCACGTTTTTCTCATGGTTAGAGTTTTCTCTATGTTCATGTGCTTGATGGAATAGCAACGCTTGTGCCACGCGAATAACACATAAATTCGCCGTTTTTAGCCGCGAAAACGTGACAAACTAACCATGTTGCTGCCCTCTTTTGAGCAATGCGGTCAAAGTTCGTCTCACGCCCTTACTCCGCTTCAGAAAACGTAAACCATGTCCAACGACACACTCACCTGCGTGCGTGTGCCGTCGCCGCCGGTAGGTTGCGCTTGGAACACCGGCTCGTTGGCCCGGTCCCATCGCACCTCCACGCGCGGCGTCAGATTGGGCATCAGCCGCTCCAGCCACACCGACCAGCTCACCGCCTGATAATCCACGCCGCGCGCCATCGGACTGAGAGGCTGCGGCCCAATGCCGCCCGCGCCGTCCGTCCGCGCACCATCGGTGTCGCTGAAGAATTCGTAACGCAACCCCATCGTCACGAACGGCGTCCATTGGTAGCGCGCTGACGCCAGCGCGCCCCACCATGAGACGTTGCCCGCATGGAAAACGCCCGCGCTGTCCACCGAGCCATCCTCGTTGCCATAGAGACCGTTCAGCGTCAGCAACAGGTTCTCCATCGGCGGCTGCCACGTTAGCACGTCGTCCACCATCCAACGATAGTTCGAATTATTGCCCGTTTGCTCCGGCCCGCCGATCACCGTCACCGCGTTCTTCAGCTTGCCGTCGAACAGCGTCACGCCGGCGCGGCCGACCACCGTCTTGCCGCTGTTGTTGTCCTGCACCGCGTCCCAGCCGTTGACGACGCCGACCTGCGTGTCGAGCCAGTCGTTCCACTGGTAGCTGAGCAGCGCGCCGGTATGCGTGAACGGTTCGCCGAAACCAAAGATGTAGCTGCGGCTGAAAAACCAGTTGCCCGGCGCGTCAATCGTCTCCGCGCCCGCCAGCGACACAAACTTGCCGAATTTCACGTCCAGCCCGCTGCCGATCGGGAGTCGAAACGTGACGTAGGCTTGCTCGAGATCCACCGCTCCGTTGGAGCCGGTTCCCTGCCGCCGCGTCAGCTCATTCGCGTTCGACGAAAACAGCCCGAACGAATGAATCCGCTCCGCATCCTGCCCGGCGAGAAAATCCACGCGATAGCCCGTCGCGAACTCGCCCTCGTCGAGGGGGTGTTCGAGCGTCAGCTTGGCTTGGTTGAGGGAGAAACCGTCGCCGGTGTTGTTGAGTTGCCGCGCGCCGGCCTGACCCGGTGAGTCGCGCGTGACGAACGTGTGCTGGTAAGCCGACTGGATATGGCCGCTGAGCGTCGTATCCTGGAGAAACTGAAGCGTCCTCGGCGCGATCCTCTCCGCCGCCACGCCGGACGCGGCGATGAAAACCACCGCGAGCGCCGCGAGTGTGATTGAAGAAAAGGCGCGCATGACGTTTGCCGACTGGCGTTCATCATTGCACGAAACCCCGCCGCAGGGCAACAAGACAGGCGGCGGCAGGTGCGGTTCGGGCGCAACTCGGCGCACGCACCAAGAAAGAAATGCGCGAGGAACCTCCTCACCCGGCCTTCGCCCACCCTCTCCCCATCCGATGGGGAAAGGGCCAGGGTGAGGGGCCGCGGCAACTGAATGGTTACGGCTTAGTGATGGCAGCAAGCCACGCCGTGTCCGGCGCAGGCAGCGGCCTTCTGCGGCACACCGTATTTCTCCGCCAGCGCCTCGGCGATCACCAGGAACTTCTCGTGCGTGCCGTGGCCCATCTCTTCCGCCTCGACCTTCTCGAACTTCGCCATCAATTCCGCTTGGTCCTCGTCGGTGAGCGCTTGGTTGGCCATCGAGAACAGGCAATGGTCTTCCTTCTCGATGTGCTGCCGAAGCAGGCCGATGTATCCCTCGCCCGCCTCCGCGAACCGCCGCAACGCCGCGCTGTCGCCGGCTGCCGCCGCGTCAATCGCCTCGCTCATCGTGCGAACGCACCCGCGTCCCGCTTCGTGCTCAGCCATCATCACGCCCGTCGGGCCGCCGTCGCGCGGAAAGCCTTTGGCTTCCATCGCAGGAAACAGATGGGTCTCTTCCTTGCCGTGATGGCACTGGTCGGCGAAGGTGCGGAAGAAGCTGACCGCGTCCCTGGCGGACGCCGCGTCGAGCCTGCCGTTGGTGTTGGCTTCCGCGATGATGCGTTCGAGGCAATCCAGCACCTGCTCGATCACCCGATGTTCACTGCTCAGTATGTCTGTCGGTTTCATGTTTTCGTTCTCCAATCTTGGGAGAACTCTCGCATGGACCGACATTTCCCGCGTTGACCCGCATCAACAGTGCCGCATGTCTGTTTCGGCGCGGTTTCCAGCTCATTCCTCGCGCAGCGCGCTGAGCATCGGCACGCGCCACGCTGCCCGGACAGCCAGCGCGCTCGAACCAAGCCCAGCCGCCGCAACCAGCACCAGCATTGCGATAAGCTGTCCCCACGGCATCTCGCCGGCGTTCGCCGCCAGATGCGGCGCCACCGCCAGTAACGCGCACGTCACGCCGCAGAGCAGTCCGGTCAACAGCAGGAAACCGTTTTCCGCCAGCACCAGCACAGCCAGCGCCCGTTGCGGGAAGCCGAGCGCGCGCAGCAGCGCCAACTCGCCGCGCCGCTCCAGCACGTTGCGCAGCAGGATCGCACCCAGCCCCAGCGTGCCTAGCACGAGGCCCAGCCCGCCGAGCATCTGGAACGTTGCGAGGTAGGTGTTCTCGACCACTGCGAACGACGCCAGCCGCTCCGCCGTCGGCGTGACGTTGAAACCGTAATCGCTCAGCGCTTCTGCCAGCAATTGCGACACCTGCCGGCCACGTTCGACCGGCGCTTCGATCAGGAAGAAACCGTAGCCGCTCTGGCTTGGAAACAGTTTCAGGAAACGCGACTCTGCCATCACCAGCTCGCTTTGGAAAATGCTGCCGCTCAGCAGTCCGACAAAGCGGAGCCGCACTGTCGCGCCGTGCTCGTCGGTGATGACGAGGTCCTGGCCGAGGCCGCTGTGCAGGATCCACTGCACCGTGTTGGCGTCGCCGAACACCGGCACCACACCGGAACCGAAATCGCGCCGCAGCAACAGCCACGGATTTGCTTTCTCGGCAGCGGTTTCGGCCAGCGTCGCCGCGAACCGGAACCCGCCACGCCCGATCATCGCATCGGTCGCGCCGAGGATACGTGGCTTCTCCGGCGCGTAGAGGTTCAGGCAGCTCGTGTCGTCGCCCGGCCGCAGCCGGAACGGCGTCACGCCCACCCCGCCAAGCTTCGCCGCCGCCGCGGACGACACGCCGAGCGCCTCGCGGCCTTTCGGTGAGTTCAGGTCGTGATGCAGCGGCACGTCCGATTCCGCCACGAGCAGGAAGCCGCCGTCACCGGAAGCCTTCTCCGGCGCGCCGCCACCCGGCGCGTGATGGAACGCCGTCACCGCCATGATGAGAAACGTCGCCGAAGCCACCAACCCCGCCGTCAGCACGCTGCGGCCCGGATGCCGCGCGCCATTGCGGACGCCGAGCCACACCACGCGCCGCGGGCGCGTCTCGCTGCCTGCGGTGTGCGACTTCGGCGCGCGTCGGAACCAGCCATCCACGAACGCCAGCGTGGCCACCAGCAGCGCCGCGCCGCTGCCGAGAAATCCCATCGCCGCCTGCTCCGCGCCGCCGAAAGACGACGCCACGAGCGCCGCCGCCGCAATGACGGTTGCCACGCCCGCCACGAACCAGCGCCGCCGCACCGCACGCACGCCGGCCGCGGGCGTTTCCTCACCGGCGAATCTTCCCGCGAGCAGCATCACTGGCTCGCGTCGTCGCAACGAACGCGCCGTGCGCCACACCGACGCCAGCGCCACGATCACGCCGCCCGCGCCGCCCGCGGCGAGCGAGTTGCCGGTCAGCGCGAGATTCAAAAACGGCGTGCCGACTGCCGGCAGCCACCACGTGCGCAGCCCGGCGATCATCAGCGCGCCGTAAGCCACCGCGCCGATCAAACCGAGCGCGCCACCCACGACAGCGATGGCTCCGCCTTCCAACAACAACAGCCGCCGCACGACGCGCACGGGAAATCCGGTTGCCAGCAGGATGCCGATCTCCTTTGCGCGTCGCTCCACGCCGAGCCGGAACAGCAGCGCCACGAGCATCGCCGCCGAGATGATCAGGAAGAAGCTGAAGCCGAAAAACAACTGGCCAAAGTCAGTCGCGCCGCCGGACGAGCGCAGGCCCTGCTCTTTAACGGGTTGGAAGACCATGCCAAGTTGGTCGGGAGAGAGTTGAGCAAGGAGCTTCTTCTCGAAGAGCGCCGCTGTCTTCTTCAGGTCGGCTTCGGCGGATGGGACGCCCGCGCTCCCGGCCGGCGCGAGGCGGATGGCGGTGAGATTGCCGAAGCGACTCGACCACAACCGCTGGCCGGTGGCGAGCGACACGAACGCCTTCGGCGTCGCGCGGTGTTCCTCCCAGTAATCTTCGTCCTTCGCCCGCACTCGCTTGAGGTCCACCGGAAACGGTGGATTCCAGTCCGCCATCGTTTTCGCGTCCGAGATGCCGGGATACTCCGGCGTGAGCGTCGGGTCGGCTGCCGCGCCGCTGAGCGCGACGACGCCAGCAAGCTTGAACACGTGTTCCGCCGTGTGCAGTTGCCCCTGCGCGTCCACCGTATAGTAGGCGAGTCGCACCGTGTCGCCGCGCTTCGTCGCAAGGTCCGTCGCCGCCCATTCGTTCAGGAAAACCTCGTCGTTACCAAGCGCCGGGGTCGGCTCGCCGCTCGTCAGGAGCAACGCGCCCAGCGGATTTTGCAGTTTGGAATTTGGAATTTGAGATTTGAAATCAAACGCCGTGACGGTCGAATACGGAATCTCGCGTCCGCCGATGGCGATGGTGTTCGCCAGATACGTCAGCGTCGGCACGGCGGGGATGCCGAGTTCGGCGGCGACGGCGAGCGCGGCGCTGGCGACGGCCGGCTCCAGAATCATCCGGCTGCTTTCAAGCGAGACGCAGCCGCGCGCCGCGTGGACGCGCAATTGCAGGTCGAGATCGGCGAGCGTGAGCGATTGGCGAAGCCGTGCTTGGAGCGCGGCCGGCTCGCTCTGGCCGGCGACGAACAGGGCGTTGGCGCGGCCGGCAAGTTTGAGCGCGCGCTGGAGCGTGGCCAGCGGCACGAAGGCGTTGCGCGGGAGTTGCTGGTTTGCCTGCAAGCCGAACCGGCCGACACCGCGCGACGGGATCACCGCCGCCACCGTCAACGGCACCGTGGCCACCACTTCGCTGCGCCGGCCCATGACGGAATCGCGCGGCACGGCGGACGGTTTCTCGAATCGCAACAGCACGCGGTCGCCGGCCTTGGCGTTCAATTCGTGTGCGAGCGTGTCGTTCAGCAGCACTTCGCCATCGCGCGGAAGCGTCGCGGGCGGACTACTGGCGAGCTTCCAGAAGCGATCATCTACGCCGAGCACGTTGACCCGCCCGGCGCGCGCGTTATCGGTCATCGCGCTGCCGCGGAGCATGATGGCCGGCGCGGCGTCGAGGTCGGCGGCAAGTTGTTCCCGGAAGAGCCGCGACGCCACGAGCGCGTGGTCCACGCGGCCGAGCCGTTCCAACGTCAGGTTGCGCAGGCTGGCGCGCATGGAATCGCCGACGATGAGCGAGCCGGTGAGCACGGCGGTGCCGACGGCCGCGCCAAGGCTGACGGCGAGCAGGCTACGCCAGTGGTGGCGGAGGCTGCGGAGGAGAAGCGTGCGGAGGTTCATGGCGACGTGAGGCAATGGAGTGCTGGAGTGTCGGAGCATTGGGCAGCAATTTGTGTCATCTCATTACTCCAACACTCCAACACTCCATTACTCCGCCGCTTCGAGCTTCCCTTCCACGAGTTCCATTCTCCTCGGCAGCCGCGCGGCCAGCTCGGCACTGTGCGTCACGACGATGAGCGTGGCGTTTTCGGCTTTCGCCATCTCGAGAATCACGTCAGCCACGGAACGGGCGGTGATGCGGTCGAGATTGCCGGTCGGCTCGTCGCAGAGCAACAACGTCGGCCGGTTGATGAGCGCGCGGGCGATGGCGACGCGCTGGCGCTCGCCGCCGGAGAGTTCCGCCGGACGATGGTCGAGCCGGTTGGCGAGGCCGATGCGGTCGAGCAACATCCGCGCGCGTTCCGCGACGCCAGTGGCGTCGGATGCGACGATGGTCGGCACGAGGACGTTCTCCAACACGGAACATTGCGGCAGCAGGTAGTGCTCCTGGAAAACGAAACCAATCTCACGGTTGCGGAACGCGGCCAGCTCCGGCTCCGTCAACGCGAAGGGATTGCGGCCGTTGATGAGCACTTCGCCGCCGCTCGGCCGGTCGAGCGCGCCGAAGATATGCAGCAGCGTGCTCTTGCCGGAACCGGACGGTCCGGTGACGGCCAGCGCGTCGCCGCGGGCGAGCGAGAGATTAACGCCGCGCAAGATGCGCAACGGCTCGGCGCGCGTCGGGTAGTCGCGCGTTAGTTCGCGCGCTTGCAAGCCGCTGGCGTCACTGGCAGTCTCGGTGCGCATAGTCAAATGATTAGCACTTGGCGGATGCAATCGCAACGGTTCTCGCCACGGAGGAGGTTTCCGCAGCGGCTGGAATCCGTCTCGGTTTTCGCGGGCAACCCATTACAATAATCTCCGCCAATAAAATGCCCGACCAACCGTTATTACCAGCGAGCAACGTGGAGCAAACCGATGACGCGCTCTTTGAACGGTATCGCAATGGTGACGCGGCGGCGTTCGAGACGCTGCTGGCGCGGCACCAGTCGGCGTTGTTTGGGTTCTTGATCCGGATGGCCGGCGACCGCGCGCTGGCGGAAGACCTGTTCCAGGAAACCTGGATGCGGGTGGTGCGCGAGGCGCGGCGCTACCGGGCCGAGCAGAAGTTCAGCCGATGGCTGTTCACCATCGCGAACCGCCTGGCGATTGACGAACTGCGGCGGCGCAAGCGCTGGAGAACGGTGTCGGTGGACGATGAGGAGACGACGGTGGAGCTGCCCGCAAACGGTCCGAGCGCGGCGGATGAGACGGAGCGGCGCCGGACGCTGAGCCGAATCGAGGCGGCGCTGGCAACGATGCAGCCGTCGCTGCGGCAGGTGTTCCTGCTTCGCGAGCACAGCGGCGTGAGTTTCAAAGAGATCGCCGCGATGACCGATGCCCCGCTCGGCACAGTGCTGTGGCGGATGTCGGCGGCGCTGAAACATCTGCGGAAGGAATTGGAAGCGGACGGAATAGACGGAGCAACGGCAAAGTGAACTGCGAACGAGCCAACGAAGTGATGATGCTCGACCTCTACGGCGAGGCCGCCGCGGCCGATGTCGCGGAGTTGAAGACGCATCTGGCCGGCTGTGCCACCTGCCGCCGCGCCGCGGAAGCGTCGCGTGAGGCGCTCGCGGAGTTTCGTCGCGAGGCAACGCCGCGGCCATCGCGGGAGACCGTCGAGGCAGTGATCGCAGCCGCTCAGCCCCGGCCGTTCCTTGGCGGCGTCTTCGCGCAGTTGCGCCCCGCCTTGTGGCAGGCGGCGGCGGTTGTGGCCATCGCCTTGACCGTGTCCGTCGCCGTCAAGTTCTGGCCGCAGTCGCCGGTCCAACTGGCTGCCGAAACTTCTTCGGCGGTGACTCAACCCGCCACCACCGAAACATCGTGGGATACCGACAGCGCGGCGTTGTCGGAACACATCCGGCTGGCGCAGGCGGACGTGACTATCGGCTCCTCGCTGGACAACCGCATCTCCGGTTTGCGCGATGCGCTGAGCGATCTGCGCGCCGGTTCGAGCAGTTTTTAGGAGACAAGAAATATGAAAGCACAATGGATACTGATTGCACTGATGAGCGCGGGCCTGGCATTGGCTCAAGAGCAGCCCAACCCGCCGCCGTCGAAACCAGACGAAACGCGCCGCGAGCCGCTGCCGCCGCGTGAAGGCGATCGTGGCGACGTGCGTCCGCCATTACCGCCACGCGAGGGTGAACGCGGGAACGTGCGCCCGCCACTACCACCGCGTGAAGGCGAACGCGGCGATGTGCGCCGGCCGTTGCCGCCACGCGAGGGAGAGCGAGTGGGGCCTGAAGGACGCAATGTGGAGCGGCGTCTGCCGATGGCCAACAACGCACCGATGGATTTTGAGGCAGCCCTCCGCCGCGAGATCGGCCCGCATGCGGAAGCGTTCAAGGAATTCGCCGAGCCGCTGAAGGAACGGATCGAGCAAGCGCGGCGGCTGTTCCAGGAGCGGCGGTTCGAGGAAGGCCGCGACATGATGCGCGGAATAGCGGCGCAGGCGCGCGAGATGCGCGAACTGAAACAGCGCGACCCGGAGCGTTTCAAACAACAGCAGCAGATGGCCGAGATGGAGCGGCGGTCGGTGGAACTGGGCCAGAAAATCCGCCGCGTCACGGATGAGGACGCAAAGAAATCGGCGACGACGGAGTTGAAGGAGATTCTAAGCAAGCTCTTCGATCTGCGCCAGCAGGAGCGCGAGAAGAGCCTCCAGCAACTGGAGCGTGAGGTGAAGGAGTTGCGCGAATCGTTGGAGAAGCGCAAGGCCAAGCGCGACGAGATGATCCAGCGGCGGTTCGACCAACTCACGGGTCGGGCCGAGATGCTGGAGTGGTAGAAGACGCCACAGTCCGTGGAGTCCGGGGTTGACCGGCGGCGGCGCGGGACTATCATCGCCGCTCGTCCAGATCACCACTATGACTTCCGACCGCCTTGCCGCGATAGACATCGGCACTAACACGATCAAACTGCTTATCGCCGTTGTCGAAGGCGGCGCGCTTGCCGCGCTCCACGAGGACAGCCAGACAACGCGGCTGGGCGAAGGCGTGGCAGCAACGAAACGACTCACGCTGGAAGCCATCGAGCGCACAGCGGCTGGCTTGGCGGCATTCACCGGCAAGGCGCGTAAGATGGGCGTGACGAAGATTCTCGCCGTCGCTACCAGCGGCGCGCGCGAAGCCGAAAACACCGGCCGCTTTCTTGTGCGCGTGCGGGAGGTGACTGGCCTCGATGTCGAAATCATCGAGGGCGAGCGCGAAGCAGAACTGATCTTCGCCGGCGTCAGCACCGACGCCGGCCTTCGCGACCAGCGGTTGCTGGTGATGGATGTTGGCGGCGGCAGCGCGGAGATCATCACCGGCCAAAGCGGTCGCATCGAACGGCGCGTGTCGGTCCCCGCAGGCGCGGTGCGGTTGACGGAACGGTTTCTTCACAGCGATCCAGTCTCTCCGGCCGATTTGAACGCGATGCTCCAGCATGGACGGGAACTGTTGCAGTTGGAGTTGGCGCAGTGTTTGCTGGACGGCCGCGTCATGGTCGGCACGGGCGGCACGGTGACGACCGCGGCGGCCATTGACCAATCGCTCGCACGGTTTTCCATCGAGAAGGTCAACCGTTACTCGCTGACGCGGCAGCGGCTAACCGAAATGCTGGAGCGCCTGCGCAGTTTGCCGCTGGCCGAGCGGCGCAATGTGTCTGGCCTGCCGCCGAAGCGCGCTGACATCATCGTCGCGGGGTTGGTGATGTATGTCGTAGCGATGGAACTTGCCGGCATCGATCGGCTCACCGTCAGCACGCGGGGATTGCGATTCGGCCTACTGGCGGAAAGGTGCGGATTGCTCACGTGAAACACAGCCGACGGTCATGGTTCCTCCGCTGCGCGCTCGGCTTGTCGCTCCTGCTGGGAGGGATGGCGGGTCTCGCGGCACGCGAAGTTTCCATCACGATTCTTCACACGACCGACCTGCATGGCCACATCCGGCCCGCCGACATCTTTTATCCCAAAGAGGAAGTCGGCAACGACCTCGGCGGTCTGGCGCGTTGCGCGACGGCCATCAAGCGCATCCGCGCCGAGACACCGAACTGCCTGTTGGTGGACGACGGCGACACCATTCAGGGAACGGCGGCCAGCTTCACGAGTGACGGCCTGATGATGGTCCGCGCGCTGAACCATCTGCGCTACGACGCGTGGGTGTTGGGGAACCACGATTTCGACTGGGGCCGGGAGAAGCTCGCGCGTTGCGTCGAGGCGTCACAAGCGCCTGTCCTCGCCGCCAACCTCCGCTGCGATGCCACCGCGTCGAAAGCCATTGCCGACAAGGTGCAGCCATTCATCGTCAAGGAAGTGGACGGCGTGCGCGTGGCGATTGTCGGGCTGACCACGCCGGGCGTTCCGAACTGGAGCCGGCCGCGGTTGATTCGAGGGATGACATTCGAGCCGTCCGTGGAGGCGCTGCAACGCGTGTTGCCGGAACTGAAACACCAGAAGCCCGACGTTATCGTGCTGGCGGCGCACCAAGGCCACCGGAACGCGGCGGATGATCACGCCAACGAAATCTTCTCCATCACATCCTGGTTTCCGGAGCTCGCCGCGATCATCGGCGGCCACACTCATCGCGCGGTGCCGGAGTTGATGATGCGCGACATTCTCTACAGTCAGGCCGGCCACTGGGGTAGCAGCCTCGGCCGGCTGGACTTCATCTACGACACCGACAGGCGCCAGGTTATGAGTCGCAAATCGCGCCTCATCAGGATGGACGCCAGCGTGCCGCAGGATTCCGAAATCCTCGCGCTCGCCAAACCGGACCTCGCCGCCGCCGAGCACGCGTTGGCGCGCGTCATTGGCACGGCTACGGCGGACTTTCCCATTGCAGGCGCGCCAGCTCGCGAGACGCCGGTGCACAACCTGCTTTGCGAGGCGATCCTCGACCGTTGCCGGCGCGCGGGTCATCCGGCGGACATCGTCATTCATGGCGTCCTCAACGAGCACGCGAGCTTGAAGAAAGGCCCGATCACCGCCGGCGACTGCTGGTCGTTGGTGCCGTTCGAGAATTTCATCGGCGTCTTCGAAGTCACCCCAGTGCAACTGCGGGAGATTCTGGAGGAAAACGCCGCGCATTACTCGCGCGATCATTTTACCGGCGTTTACGGCATGAAGCTCGCGCTACGGGTCACTGCGCCGCGCGACCAGCGAGTCGTTTCCCTCGCCGACCGTGACGACCAACCGTTCGCGCCCAACCGTCGGCTCCGCGTGGCAGTGAACAGCTTCGATCTCGCCAGTGCCGGCACGCGCAAGGCGCGTCTGCGCGCCATTGCCGACGCGCCGGAAGCGAAACTGGTGGAGATAGACAATCCGGTGCGGCAGGCGTTGGTTGACTTCATCGCGGCGGAAAAGGAAATCTCGCCGCACGTCCACGGTTGGTGGCGCACCGGCGCGACGCGTTGACAACGGGGCGTCAACCCTCTGCTCGCACGAAGAAACTCACAAGTGTGTCGCCGTGTCGCTGTTGGCGGTTGAATCGCCACGCGGCCGGCGGTGTCAGCGTGTCCGACCGGTAGTGCTCCAAGACCAACCAGCCGCCCGCCTCTGTCACGACGGCCAGGTCGGCGTTGTCGAGAAGCTCCTGCGCCAACGATGACCGGCCCGGCGTTTTTGCATAAGGTGGATCGGCGAGGACGAGTGTGAAGCGTGGCCCGCCGCCCAGCCGCCGCAGCGCGCGGTTGATGTCGGACTCGACAACCGTTGCTGTTTCTTCCAATCGTGCCGCCGCCAGATTCTTCTCGATGGCTGCGACGCAAGAGCGTGACCGGTCCACCAGCGTTGCGCAGGACGCGCCGCGGCTAAGCGCCTCGATGCCGAGCGCGCCACTGCCGGCGTAGAGGTCGAGCACGCGCGCGCCGATGACAAGCTCGCCGAGGCTGGAGAAAACCGCGCCCTTGACCTTGTCAGGCGTGGGGCGCACGTCGCCCGCGCCGCGTGGCATGGCGAGTGGAATACTTCCAGCAAGACCTGCAATGATTCGCATGAGACCATTGTAATCACGTCGCGCGCCGATACAATGCCTCAAACTGTGGCCAGCACTTGTATTATCTTCAATCCCACGGCTCGCGGCGAACGCGCGCAGGCGCGGCTGCGCCAATTGCGTGAGCGGGCGGGCGACGCGAGATTTCTGCCGACGGCGGAGGCCGGCCACGCGGTCGCGCTTGCGGAGCAGGCGGCTCGCGAGGGCAGCGGCACGGTGGTGGCCGCTGGTGGCGACGGCACGATCAACGAAGTGGTCAACGGTCTGATGCGCATGCCGGCGGACGCGCGGCCCCGGCTGGGCGTGGTGCCGTTGGGCACGGCGAACGTTTACGCGCGTGAGCTGGGTTTACCGTTGTCCGTGGACGCGACGTGGCGGGTGATCGCAGCGGGCCGAGAACGACGCGTGGACGTGGGCGTGGCGCGCGCAGCAGGGGGAGAGCAGCGATACTTCGCCCAACTGGCCGGCGCGGGCTTCGACGCGCTGGCGATCACGGCGCTCGACATGCGATTGAAGAAAAAGATCAACTGGCTTTCCTACGTCATCAGCGGGTTCCGCACCGTGGCGCGCGGCTTGCCGCGGTTGACGGTCACGGCCGACGATCGGCGCTGCGAAGGCCGCTTCGTATTTATCGGCAACGGACGGTTTTACGGCGGGTCATATCGCATGTTCCCGGAAGCGCGGCTGGATGATGGGATGTTGGAGGTGTGCGTCTTCGAAGGCGGGCGCGTGCTCGACGTGTTGCGCTACCTGCCCTGCGTGCTGGCCGCTTCGCATCCGAAGCTGGCGGACGTTCATTACTTCAGAGCCAAACAGGTGCGCGTGGAATCACGCCAGCCGGTGCCGACGGAGCTTGACGGCGAACTGTGGAAGAACTGTCCGGCTGAGTTTTCTGTGGAGACGGGCGCGTTGCGCGTGGTGGTGCCGTGATTGGTGACTGACGGTTCGCACAAGAACCACCAATCATCATCTTTACTGTGCCGGCTGCGCGCGGACGACCGGCGGCGGTCCGGCCGGCCGCACGATGCCGTAAATCCGGTCCATCGGCACCGAGGCGATGACCTCAACGCTGCCGTCGCTCAGATACTTCGGCTCGCTGATGTCCGAGCCTTGCAGCATGCTCTGGACGCTCGCGCGAATCTGGTCGTTCTGCGTCATGAAGTCTCTTACCGTCGTCTGCCCCTCGATCAGCACGCCTTGGACCTTCTCCAGCAGATTGCGGCGCGCTTCCACTTCGGCGGCGCGCTCGGCGGAGAGCCGCGCGGCGGCGCCATCTTCGCCTGTTCTGGGAACACCGGTGCCTTTGGCGGAAACCACCGCGACCGGCATGGGCGCTGGTGGCGGCGCGAACGAACTGCCCGCCGCCGGCGCGCCGCGGATTGTGTCGCCTCGGGGCGCGCCCGCGCCGGTTTCGCGCAACACGCGCTCCGGGCTGAAGTCCATGATGCGCTCGAACTGATAGGTGCGGATCGGATGATCGAGGTGATGCGCGCCGGGATGCACGGCCCAGTCCTGCACTTCCGTCAGCCATCTGGTGACATCCTGGATGCTCACCTCAAGGTCCACTTCGCAGGTTTGATCCGGCAGGAAGCGCGTTGGGGAGACTTGGCGCGCGCCAACGAGCCGCGCTTCTAGTTGTGCATTGATAACGTCCGCCTGCGTGACGAAGTCGCGAACAGTGGTATTGGCGCTGATGTGCACGCCGCGAATGCGCTCGGCGAGCTTCCGCATGGCGTCGGCCTTGGCCGCGCGCTCGGCAAGCAAGCGACCCTGAACCGTGACGTTCTCCCAACCCGGCGGAACCTGTCTCGGCACGATGGCCGCCACGCCGCCATAGACGGGCGGGGCACCCGCGGGTTGACCACCCATCGCTGCGGCGCGCGTGGAACCCTGGCCCTGCGCCTTGATGACGACTTCCCTGTTCAGCGTAATCATGTTCTCGGTGACGTAAGTGCGGCCGCTGGGATAAGTCCGCTGGACCTGCTCGATGGCGGCACGGACCTGCTCCAGTGTCACCTGCACTTCCAGCCGGTAAAGTTCGCCGTCCCACGTCTCGGAGCCGGGCACGATGGTCGCGCCGCGCAGTTCGTGCATCATCGCCGTATTGATCTGGTCGCTCTGGGTGACGAAATCCCGGACCGTGCTGTTGCCGTCAATCCGGAGTCCCTTGATCTGCTCCAGCAGGTTGCGCTGGCCGTCGCGGAGCGCCGCGTTTTTGGCCAGCAGTTTCTCCTGGCCGGAATGGAATTGCTGCGACCATGCCGGCGTAATCGCCGCGCAAAGCAACGCTCCCACCGACCACGCGATCCAACGATGATTTGGTTTCATAGTTTCTCCTTTTCAACTTGCAGCTTATTCTCTTTCGGCTGCTTGTAAAGTTCCAGCCATTCCTTTTCGGAAATCTGTCGTTTCTGCGTTTCCACTTTCTGCGGCGGCTGAAGCGGCGGCGACGGCGGCATGATCGCCGGCGCCACCGGCGGATGTTCCACCGCCAACGTCATGTCCACCTCGACTCGCCCATCGGGATAATAGCGCGTTTGTGTGATCTGTGCACCCTGAACATATCCCGAGGTCGTGATGTAACGCGAGCCGTCGGCGACGATCAGCGAACCTTGCCCCAGCGCGAGCGCCAGGTTGCGGTAGGCCGACACCACAGCGGCGCGTTCAGCCATCAGGTGCATTTGTCCTCGCGGGCCGTAGATGCGCGGCGGCAATCCGACACCCGTCACGTGGACAACTCCGTGGCCCGGCGCCGGTGTGTTCGGCTGAAATGCAAACGGCGGCGCGTCGGCCGCCATCGCCATCGCCACGCAGAGAAGAAACGCCATGCCCCCCGCGACCGCAGCGGGCAAGCGCAAGCTTCGATTGTTTGTCCGGATGCTCAAATTAGCCCTACAAATTCACCGCTTTGACGGTCCGACACCGTGGATATTCAACCGCGGCTACGCTTAGAACGCCTTTGGCACCGCAGCGATGAGCTTCTGAGTGTAAGCGTGTTGCGGCCGTTGGTAAATCTCATCCGCGCTTGCCGCCTCGACGATCTTGCCTTGCGTCATCACCAACACATGGTCGCTGATGTGTTCGACGACGGCCAAGTCGTGCGCAATGAAGAGGTAGGTGAGCTTGTATTGTTCCTGAAGGTCTTGCAGCAGGTTGATGATCGCTGCCTGCACGGACACGTCCAGCGCGCTCACCGGCTCGTCGCAGACGATGAACTTCGGCTCCACCGCCAGCGCACGGGCAATGCCGATGCGCTGCCGCTGGCCGCCGCTGAACTCGTGCGGGTAACGGTTCATGTGCTCCGCCTTCAAGCCGACGCGGCGCAGCAGTTCGGCAATGCGGTCGCGGCGGGCGGCGCGGTCCATCTGCGGGAAATGAATCGTCAGCGCCTCGCCGACGATGGAGGCAATGGTCATGCGCGGGTTGAGCGAGCCGAACGGATCCTGGAAAACCATCTGCATCTGCTTGCGCAACGGCCGCAGTTCGCCGTCGCCCATCCGCGTGATGTCGTGACCGTCGAAAACGATCTGCCCATCTGTCGGTTCCAACAGCCGCAGGATGGCACGGCCGATGGTCGTCTTGCCGCTGCCGCTCTCGCCGACTAGGCCGACGGTCTCTCCCGGCTCGATGGTGAAGCTCACATCGTCCACAGCCTTCACCTCGCCGACCTTGTGGCGGATGACACCGCCCATGATCGGGAAATAGACTTTGAGGTTTTTGACTTCGAGCAAGGCCATGACGGTTAACGTTTCAAAGCCGCTTCAATCTCGGCGTGGTTGATGGTTTTCAGCCGGTCCTTGTGCGCGCCGAGCCGCGGGATGCACTCCAGCAGCGCCTTCGTGTAAGGATGCTGCGGCTCGCGCAACACGCGTTGGGTCGGGCCGTATTCCACGATCTTGCCACGGAACATGACTGCGACGTTGTCGGCGATGTCGGCGATGATGCTGAAGTTGTGTGTGATGAGCATGATCGCCATGCCGAGCTTCAGTTTTAGTTCCTTCAGCAGCGCCATGATCTGCGCCTGGATGGTCACGTCGAGCGCGGTCGTTGGCTCGTCGGCCACCAATAGCGACGGGTTGCACGCCAGTGCCATCGCGATCATCACGCGCTGTTGCATGCCGCCGCTGAGCTGGTGCGGGTAGTCGCCCATCCGCAACCGCGCGTCGCGGATTCCCACCAGCACCAAGAGCCGCTCGACCTCGGCGTCCACGTTGCCGATGTCTCGCCGGTGCAGTTCGAGGGCCTCGGCTACCTGCGAGCGGATGGTGAACACCGGGTTCAGCGATGTGCTCGGCTCCTGGAAGATGTAGCTGATCTGCGCGCCGCGGACCTTGCGAAGTTCCTCGCCCGACATCTTCAGCGTGTCGTGGCCCTTGAAGATGATCTCGCCGCCGACGTAACGCGCGGGCGGCGCCGGCACGAGCCGCGTCAGCGCCATCGCCGTCACGCTTTTGCCACTGCCGCTCTCGCCGACAACGGCCAGCGTCTCGCCAGCTTTCATCGAGAAGCTAATGTTGTCCACGGCGCGCACTTCACCTTCATCGCTGAAGAAGCTGATGCGAAGGTCGCGGACAGACAAAAGTGTGTTGTTCGTGGTTTGCATCACGCCTTTGAACCCTCCGCCGTCTTCAGTTTTGGATCGAGCGCGTCGCGCAGGGCGTCGCCGACGATGTTGAGGGCGAGCACCAGGAAGAACATCGCCGCGGTGGCGCCGCCGAGTTCCCACCAGACGCCCAGCCAGAGGCGCTGCTTGGCGTCGTTGATCATCACGCCCCAGCTCGGCTCGCCGGTGATGCCGACGCCGAGGTAGCTCAGGATGACTTCGGTGAGGATGAACCGCGGGAAGGCGAGCGTGAACACGATGATGATGATGTGCAGCACGTTCGGCGCGATGTGGCGCAGCATGACGGTGAGGTGGCCAGCGCCGAGCGCGCGTGCGGCTGCGACGTAGGCGCGCTGTTTATGCTTGAGATACTCGCCGCGAATGAGCCGGCAGAGGCCAACCCACGCGACGAGGCCCATGCCGATGACGATGCCTTTCATGCCGCGGCCGACGACGTAGCTGATGGAGATGATGGAGAGGATGCTCGGCACGGAATCCACAACCGAGTAGAGCCAGATGATGAAGGTGTCCACCCATCGTCCGAAGTAGCCCGCGAGCGCGCCGAGCAGGAAACCAAGCGGGATGAGGATGGCGCTTGTGAGGAACGCGATCTCGAACGCGATGCGAACGCCTTGGATGAGTTGCGCGAGGTTGTCGCGGCCGGCGAAGTCGGTGCCGAACCAGTGGGCGGTGGACGGATGCGCATTGCGGGCGGCGAAATCGGCGACTTTGTAGGACGGGACCACGTCGCGGAGGCGTGCAAACCAATAAACCGATTCGGCGTAGAGGAAGACACCGACGTAGATAGCGACGATGCCGAGGCAGATCATCGCCAGCCGGTTGCGGCGGAACTGCCGCCACGCTGTGCTCCAGAGGGTCTGGGGCTTCGCGGCGAGCGCGGCTGAGTTGGCGGCGGTGTCGGTCATTGCAGTCGGATGCGCGGGTCGGCCCAAGTGTAGCAGAGGTCGGTGATCAGGTTCGCGATGACGAAGATGACCGAGCCGATGAACACCATCGCAAACAGGACCGGCTCATCGCCGGTGTAGATGGCGTCCACGGTCATGCGACCGAGGCCGGGGATGCCAAAGAAGCTCTCCAGCATCAGCGAGCCAGTGTAGAGGAACGGGATGGCGACGACGACGTTGGTCAGGATCGGGATGGCGGCGTTCTTAAGGACGTGTTTGAAGAGCACCTGTTTGTGCGAGGCGCCCTTGGCAAACGCCGTGCGAACGTAGTCCTGATACATCTCGTCTAGCATGATGGTGCGGTAGAACCGCAGGCTGCCGCCGATGCCGGCGATGACACCGATGGCTACCGGCAGGAGCACGTAGTTGACGCCCTCGAATCCCCATACCGGAAACCAGCCAAGCTCGAAGGAGAAGAAATACTGGCCGAGCATGATATAGACCAGCCCGCTGATGCTCATGCCGACGATAGAGATAACGACAAACGTCCGGTCGAGCCACGTGTTCCGGTAGAACGCGCATAGCAGCGCCAGCGCGATGGCGACGAAAAGTTCGATGACAAAGATCGGCGTGGTGATGCAGAGCGACGGCACGACGCCGTCGGCCATCATGCGCGAGATGCGCTGGTTGCTCTGGAGCGATTTTCCGAAGTCAAGTTGGGCGAACTGACGGACGATCTGCCAGAACTGGGAGTCGAAAACGGCCATCGGAGCACGAAGCAACCGAAACCCCGCTTGAAACACCGTGCCGACACCCACTTCCTTGCTTCGGTAACGGGCGAACTCCATACGAAACTGCGCGAAAGCCGGCTTGGTGTTTTGCCACGCTTCCTGCCAGTTGAAGAACTTCGGCTTATCATAGCCGAACGTCTTTCGAATCTGCTCGATCTTCTGCGGCGTCGCGTTCTTTCCCGCCAGTCGGACCGCCGGGTCACCGCCAATCACCCGATAGATCACGAACACCAACAGCAACACGCCCATCGTGATCGGAATCACGGAGAAGAGTCGGCGGATGATGTAGGCAGTCATGGCGCGTTAGTGCGGGCGGACCTTATAGAACTTCATGTTCGCATACGGAAAATCGTGCGGCTTGAAATTGACCACCCAGTCGCGCAGCAGCGCGTAGATCAGGCGGTGGAACATGAAGGCGCCGGGGCAGTCCTCCACGATCATATCGGCCATCTTCTGGTAGATCGCTGTCCGCTCGGGCGAGTCCTGCATCGTCAGGATGCGCTGGTAAAGCTTGTCAAACTCCGGGTTCTTGTAGTTGCAGTGGTTGACGCCGGGCGACTCGTTCGGGCCATACCAAAGCTGCAGCACATTCTGCGCGTCGGGATAGTCCATCACCCAGCCGGCGCTGAACATCTGCGTCTCCTTGCGCTCGAGCTTGCGCCAATGCTCGGGCTGGAGCGAGAAGTTGAGCGTCATCTCGATGCCGATCTGACGCACGAAGCCTACATACATCTCGCCCAACTGGCGCGTCTCGGCGTCACCGGCGCCGCCCATGTCGAGCGACAGACGCAGGCGCTTGCCGGTGCGGGCGTCTTTACCGTCGGGGTAGCCGGCCTCGGCGATGAGCTTGCGCGCGAGGTCGAGGTTGAATCGCCACGGATAAATTTTTTTCGGGTCGTAGCCCGTCGTGCCGGGCGTGATGGGACCGCTGGCGGGAATGAGCCGGCCTGCGTAGGTTTCGCGGATTTGTTCCTGGTTGAACGAGCAGGTGATGGCGCGACGCAGCTTGCGATGGCGCTCAGCCTCCTCAGGCGTCTTGCCGCCGCCGCCGACGGGGTCTTCCATGTTGAAGCCGAGGTAATAGACATCCATCTGCGGTTCTTTGCGGAGCACGATGCCGCGCTTCACCATGTCGGGCGTCAGTTCGAGGTCGGCGTTAACGACTTTGTTGAAGTAGTCCTTGCTGATACCGACGGTGAAAATCTGGCCCTGCAGGAACATCTGCCACCATGTGTAATACTCACGGACGTTATAGAGGATGATGCGGTCAATGAACGGCAGCGGTTTGCCAGCGTCGGCGAGCAGGCCCTTCTCGCGGTCGCCCGGCGCGCCCTCGCTCGGGTAAAGCTGGCCGTGGAACGTCGGGTTGCGCTCGAACTCCATCCGGTAATTGCGCTGCCAACGCTTGAGCCGATACGGGCCGGTGCCGACGGGATGGTTGAGGAAATCGTCCTTGTAGAACTCGACCGCCTCGTGCGCCGTGGCGAAGGTGTATTGCATCGTCAGCGCCCAGAGCAGTTGCGGATACGGCTCGCGCAACCGGATGCGCAGCGTGTAACGGTCGGGCGCCTCGAAGCCGGGAATCGGCCGCGAGTAGTCGGTCGGCTTGCTGCGGTCCTCGCTGGCCTTCGCCCACTCGTCCACGCCGACAACGTGGCCGGCAAAAATCCACGAGCCGGTGGCATAGTTCTTCGTGTCCATCAACCGCTTGAACGTGTAGATGAAATCCCCGGTTGTTACTTCGCGGCCTTTGCCGCCGGGGAAGCAGGGATCGTCCTGGAAGAGGATGCCCTTCTTGATGCGGAAGGTGTAGGTCAAGCCGTCAGCGGAGATCTCCGGCAGCGACTCGGCGAGGCACGGCACGACGCGATAAGGCCGGGCGAGGTAGTCGTATTCGACGAGACCCTCGTAGATTTTGCAGAGCGCCAGCGCGCTGTCCACGTCGCTGGCGCGGACCGGATCGAAGCCCTTGATGTCGCCGCCCTCGCCGTAATAGACCATCTCGCCGGGCCTGCCGCCGGGCGTGGCGGAGGAACCGCAACCGGTCGCGTGGAACGCCAGAACGATAAGCATCAATCCCAATCCGCATTGGATTGAGACTGCCGTTTTCAACAGGAACCCTGTTCGCGCCGCGCTACTTCTTCGCCGGCACGGGAGTGGTGGCGGGTTTTTCAGCAGCCTTCTCAGCGGGCGCGGCGCTCTTGGCTGGAGCCGCTGTCTTTTCCGACGCAGGCGTTGCGGCGGTCTTTTCAGCGGATTTCTGCGTGGTCACCACCTTGTCCAGCACGAGGGAAGTGGGCTTCTGATGCGCGATCAGAATCGCCAGCAACACCGACGTGACGAACAGGATCGTGGCGCCCCAGATGGTGCCCTTGGTGAGCACGTTGCCGGTGCGCGCGCCGAAGAGCGTGTCGGTGGTGCCGCCGCCAAACGCGGCGCCGAGGCCGCCGTCGGCTTTCGACGGCTGCATGAGGACGATCAGGATTAGAAAAAGGCAGGTCAGCGCCTGCACCGTCAACAGTAAACCTATTACAAACGTCATATCAGTTCCTCACATTCTGGATCATCTCGACAAAGTCGCGCGCTTGCAAGCTCGCGCCACCCACCAGCGCGCCGTCCACGTCGGGCTGGCCCATCAACTCGCGCGCGTTCGACGGCTTGACGCTGCCGCCGTATTGGATACGGATGCGCGCGGCAGTCTTGGCGTCGCTAAGCTGCGCCAGCAGCCGGCGAATCAACACATGGACTTCCTGCGCTTGTTGCGCGCTGGCGGTCTTGCCGGTGCCGATGGCCCAGACCGGCTCGTAAGCAATCGTGACTTCGAGCAACTCCTCCGCTTTCAAGCCGGCGAGGCCGTTGAGCACATGGTCGGTCACAACGGCTTCCGTGCGGTTGGACTCGCGCTCGGCGAGCATCTCGCCGACGCAAACGATTGGCTTCAGGCGCGCGGCGAGCGCGGCCTTGGTCTTCTTGTTCACCGTCTCGTTCGTCTCGCCGAAGAACTGCCGGCGCTCGCTGTGGCCGATGATGACGTAGGTGCAAAGCACGTCCTTGAGCATCGCGGCATTCACCTCGCCGGTGAACGCGCCGAACTTGTCCCAATACATATCCTGGCCGCCGAGTTTGACGACGGTATTGTCGAGCAACTGGCCGACCGGATGCAGCGCGGTGAACGGCGGGCAGACCGCGATGTCCACGTCGCGCACGTCGGCGAGGTCGCGCTTGAGCACTTTCACGAGGTCGAGCGCCTCGGCGACCGTCTTGTTCATTTTCCAGTTGCCTGCGATGAAGAGTTTGCGTGCTTTGTCCATGGTCGTGAATAAGGGGTAGGTTGTTTTTACTTGTCTGTCAACGCGGCGACGCCGGGCAGTTCGCGGCCTTCGAGGAATTCGAGGCTCGCGCCGCCGCCGGTGCTGATGAAGGTGACCTTGTCGCCGACTTTGGCTTTCTTGACGGCCTTCACGCTGTCGCCGCCGCCGATGATGCTCTTGGCTCCAGCCTGCGTCGCCGCCGCGACGGCCTTGGCAACCTCGAATGTGCCGGTGGCATACTCCGGCACCTCGAAGATGCCCATCGGTCCGTTCCAGACGATGGTCTTGGCCCGCGCGATTTCGGCGCGGTAACGCTCGATGGTCTTCGGGCCGATGTCCACGCCGCAGTAACCGACCTCGATCGTGGCGTCGGCGCTCTGTTGCGGGTTCTTGAATTCGATTTTCGGCTTCTTCGCGCCAGATACGGGTGTCTCGACCTTCTGCGCGATGACGTGATCCGTCGGCAATAGAAACTTCACGCCGGTGGCCTGGACCTTGGCGAGTGTTTCCTTGGCGATGCCGAGCTTGTCTTCCTCGACGAGCGAGCTGCCGACCGCCACACCCTGGGCCTTCAGGAACGTGTAAGCCATCGCGCCACCGATCATAAATGCGTCAGTCTTGCCCATCAGGTTGGTGATGACGCCGATCTTGTCGCTGACCTTTGCGCCGCCGAGGATGACCAAGGACGGCCGTGTTGGATTCGCCAGCTCTTCGCCGAGGTAGCGCAGCTCTTTCTCCAGCAGAAAGCCGGCGGCGCTGGTCTTGATGAACTTGCAGACGCCGGCGGTGGATGCGTGGGCGCGATGGGCCGTGCCAAAGGCGTCGTTGACGAAGACATCGGCAATGCTCGCCAGTTGCTCGGCGAACTTCGGGTCATTGTCCTCTTCCTCGGCGTGATAACGGGTGTTTTCCAGCAGGAGGATGTTGCCGGCCTTCATGGCGGCGACTTTCTTGGTAACCTCCTCGCCAACGCAATCGCTGGCGAACGGCACCGGCTGCTTGAGCAACTCCGCCAGCCGCACGGCGACCGGCTTGAGGCTCATGCTCTCGACGCGCTTGCCGTCGGGCCGGCCGAGGTGGCTGCAAAGGATGACGATAGCGCCGCGCTGGGTCAGGAAATTGATGGTCGGCAGCGTTTCCTTGATGCGCGTCTCGTCGGTAATCGCGCATTTTTCGTCGAGGGGGACGTTGTAGTCCGCACGCACCAACACGCGCTTCCCGCGCAAGTCTTTCAGGTCAACAATAGAAAGTTTGTTCATAGGTTCCTGACCGCAGGTGGACGACGCGATACCACAACGCCGCCGCCTGCCTTTAGGTTTCGTTTCCGGGCGCCCAACGGCTGCCGGACCCAATGTGCGCACACCCGTGCGCCCGGTTTCTCCGGAATTGGAACGCGGGATAATATGGACGCCCCCCAATGGCGTCAACGCTAAAGCCTCGATTTTCCCGAACGCTTCGTCACACGCTTCTCGCAGTCCCGACTCCGTGGTTTGCTGTCTTTATTTCGGTGGATTGCGACCTCCAAACGCGATTCTTCCGCCGCGCCGACCATCGCGTCTGGAAGCCGCGATCCACCCGCGACTTGACTCCGCGCTGTGCCGTGTTAGAAGCACCGGCTCCGACATGAGCGAACCTTGGCACTTTTGGCTCGATGGAACGCGCGATCCGGCCATGAACATGGCGCTGGACGAGGCATTGCTGCGCACCGCGCCCGAGCGCGGCCGGCCGTTGCTGCGCGTTTATCGCTGGGACTCGCCGGCGGTGAGCATCGGACTGCTCCAGAGATTTTCGCCGAAACTGGCGCCGGGGCGGCCCGTGGTGCGCCGGCCAACCGGCGGCGGGCTGGTGGACCACGCGCGGGACTTCACCTACACGGTCGTGGCGCCACCGACACATTCGCTTTACCGCCTGCCGACGCCGGAATGCTACCGGTTGCTTCATGGCGCGGTGACGACGGCGTTGAAACTTGCCGGGATCGCCGCCGAGCTGGCCCCATGTTGCGGACCGAACGACCGCAACGTCTGCTTCGCCGGGCCGGTGCAATACGACGTCGTCGTCGCGGGCGGCAAAGTTGCCGGCGCCGCGCAGCGCCGGCTCAAGCGTGGACTGCTGCATCAAGGCTCCATCCTCTTGCCGCCAGCCGCGACCGCCTCCGGCCAGCCGCCGGCGCTGGACGGTGCGTTGCGGCTCGGTTTCGAGCGCGAACTCGACGCGGCGTTTGAGGAATTCCATCCGACACCGGCGTTATTTGACTTGGCAGAACAACTCAGTTCGGAGAAGTATCGAACGCGCCAATGGACGGAACGCTGCCGCGCCTGACCTCGAACCAAAAGGAAAAGAATGAAACCATTTGAAATCGGCCTCATGATTTGGGCCAACGAAGCTGAAGCCAAGATTAACACCATCAGAGCCTTCGGTCTCGGCGTCGGACAGGTCGGCGTCGTTTGGCGCGACATTGACAACCCCGCCAAGCGCCGCACGCTGATGAAGCAGCTCCAAGGCTCCGGCATCGAGTGGGTGACGCTCTTCGCCGCGTTCGACGGCGAGAGCTACGCCGATATCGCCGCCGTGCGCAACACCGTCGGCCTCGTGCCGCTGGACGTGCGCGCCGCGCGGTTCGAGATCGCCAGGAAAATCAGCGACTTCGGCTGCGAGGTGGGTATCAAGCGCTTTGCCTTCCACGTCGGCTGTGTGCCGGAGAATCCCGACGACCCGGACTACATGCCCATCGTGCGCATGTTGCGGCGGTTGGCCGACCATTGCCGCTTCAACGGCCAGCAGCTCTGCTTCGAGACCGGCCAGGAAAGCGCCGACTCGCTGCTGCGGCTCATCGCCGATACCAAGGAAACCAACGTCAAGGTCAACTTCGACCCGGCCAACATGGTCCTCTACGGTTCCGGCGATCCTATCGAGGCGCTCGGCAAACTCGCCCCGCACGTCGCCACCGTCCACTGTAAGGACGGCAAGTCGCCCGCCGCACCGGGCAAGCTCGGCACGGAGGTTCCGCTCGGCCAAGGCGAAGTGGGCTTCGAGCGCTTCATCGCCAAGCTCCGCGAGATTGGCTACGAGGGACCGCTTTGCATAGAGCGCGAGATAGTCGGCGACCAACAAATCGCCGACGTGCGCCAAGGCATCGAGTTGCTCCGCCGCATCGTCGTCGCCCCCGTCACCGCACCGCCTCCGCCCGTTCCAGTCGCGGCCCCGCTGCCCGAGCCCGTCGTCCCGCCCGCGCCGGAACCGCCGGCTGCGCCAGCCGAACCACCGACGGCCCCGACTGAGCCGCCGGTGGCGTAAGAGCGGAATCAAACAGCTTTCCTGTCGGCGTGATCGAGCCACGCTCGTGCTTTTGCGCTGCACGGCATGGGAATGAATCCGGCGGCGACGGTGCCGGCAGAATCAGGAGCCTGCCGCGACGGAGCGGGGCAGTGTGAAAAAGAAGGTGGCGCCTTCGTTGAGCTTTCCTTCGGCCCAAACACGCCCGTCATGACGGTGGATGATGCGCTGGAGCAGGGCCAACCCTACGCCCGTCCCTTCAAACTCTTCCGAGGAGTGCAGCCGCTGAAAGACCCCAAACAGTTTCTGCGCATAGTCCATGTCAAACCCAACCCCGTTGTCTTTCACGTAGTAGAGAAGTTCCCCGCCTTCCGTGCGGCCTCCAATCTCGATGACCGCCACGCCCTTCGGACGGGTGTATTTGATGGCGTTGGAAATGAGGTTCACCCACACCTGGTGCAGCAAGGCAAAGTCGCCTTGCGCCAGCGGCAGCGGATGCAGTTTGAACT
This sequence comes from Verrucomicrobiota bacterium, assembly GCA_026397915.1. Taxonomy (GTDB): domain Bacteria; phylum Verrucomicrobiota; class Verrucomicrobiia; order CAIQCK01; family CAIQCK01; genus CAIQCK01. The sequence goes on along the minus strand of JAPLTX010000012.1, from coordinate 69,156 downwards.
GAATGTTGCGCCCCGGTGTCTGTGCCGCGCATTCGTCGAACGCCTGCTGTGCCAGCGCGCACATATCAATCTCTGCCGATTGCATGGATTGTCGCCCGGTGCGCGAGAATGCCAGCAAATCATCAATCAACTGGCTCATGTGCGCGGCTTCCTTGCGCACGAGGCCCAACTTGCGCCGGCCTTCCTCGTCGAGTTGCTTCTCATTGTCTTCGATCAGCATGTTCACGTAACCGCTGATGGCGCGCAGCGGCGCGCGCAAGTCGTGTGACACCGAGTAGCTGAACGCTTCGAGTTCCTGGTTGGTGGCCTCCAGTTCGGCCGTGCGCTGGACGACACGCTGCTCCAGTTCGGCGTTGAGATTTCGAACCTTCTCTTCAGCCTGCTTGCGATCGGTGATGTCCCAGGCGACGCCGACGTATTGGGTAACCTGGCCGGCCTTGTCTTTCACGGGAAAGCCGCGATCCCGAACCCACCGGATGGCCCCATCGGGCCGAACGATGCGGTATTCGTGGTCGAAGGGCAGGCCGTCTTTTTTGACGGCCAGATTCTTAATCACTCGCTCTCGATCTTCCGGATGGACGGCTTCAAGGGACGAACCCGGGTTCTCATAGAGGTCGGTCCAGGAACGCCCCCAGATTTCTTCGTATGCCGGGCTGATGTAGAGCATTCTCTGGATCTGCGGGTCGGCCATCCAGAACACTTCGCGGATGTTTTCCGCGATTTGGCGGAAGCGCTCCTCGCTTACTCGCAACGCTTCCTCCGTCCTCTTGCGCTGCCGGCGTTCCTCGGCCTCGCGCAACACGCGCTCCACCACCGGCCCGAGCCGCGCCAGTCTGTCTTTCAACAAGAAGTCGTCGGTGCCCGCTTTCATGATGCCGGCGGCCACTTCCTCACCGAGGGTGCCGGTGACCATGATGAACGGGATGTTTGGCGCATTTTTCCGGAGCAGCCGCAGCGCGGCGAGTCCGTCAAATTGCGGCATGTAGTAGTCCGAGATGACGATGTCCCACGGCCCGCGATCCAGCGCCGCGCGCATGGCCTCGGCCGTTTCCACGCGTTTCGACACCACAGCGTAGCCGCCTTCGCTCAGCAGGCTGACCACCAACTGCGCTTCGTCATCGCAATCCTCGACGATCAGGAGGTGAAGTGGCTTGCTTGTGTTGCGACCTTGTTCGATTGGCGGCATTGCGCCCTTTGATCAAAACTCGGACGCCACATCTTGTATCGGCCACTGAACGCATTGGCAAACCTAAGTTTTTCCATTCTAGCGCGGGAGGAGGCGGACGTTGCGGAAATGAATCTCCTGCCCCTCGGCGGTGAGGAGAATCTTCCCGGCGGCCATTTCGCAACCGGTCGCGCGGTTGACGAGCTGGCCGTTGAGCTTCTGCGTCACCGTCCCGCCTTCCACCAACGCCTCGTGCAGGTTCCATTCGCCGGCGGGCTTTTCCAGGTCGCTCAGCCGCTTGAGATTGCGGCAGGTGCCGAAGAGCTTGTGCTCCATCGTCTTCATCCGCTCGGCCGGGCCGGAGAGCGCGTAGCCGCGGAGTCCCCAGAAATCGCCCGCCTGGCCCATGTTGAGCTGGAGTTCGAGGCACTTCGGCCAGATGCAGTGCTCGCCGGTCATCCGCACGAGCACGCCGCCGTTGCTCTTGGCCGCGCCGCGCGGATAGCGCCACTCCACCTTCAGCTCAAAGTCGCCGTAGTCCTTCTCCGTGTAGAGATAACCGCGCGGCAGGCCGGCGCAGACCAGCACGCCGTCGGCCTGCAAGCGCCAGACCTCGGCGGTCTTCGTGCCGGCCTTCTCGTGGAACGAACGCCAGCCGGCGATCTCGCCATCGGCGCCCTGCGAAACGAGGAGCGGGATACCCTTGGCGTCGGGCGCGTCCGCCGCCAACGCCGCGACCGCGCCGGCCGCGAGACTCAGGGCCAGCGCCGCGGTCAGTGACAGGCTGTTGATTCTTCGATGGAGAGAATGGGTGGAGTTCATGGTTGAGCGATGGAGTTTCCAGTGGTTCGCCGTCGGCTTCTGCCTCTATTGTCATGGCCACGTAGATCTGGCGTTTTCTTTTGCGTTGATGACTTTTCTTGTCGGAATATCAATCCATACGCTCGCCACATATTGCCCTCTCCACCCTTTGGGTGAGAAGTTCTGCAATTTATTTGGATTCAACACTGCTTCATTCAATTGGAACAAACCGTCACGCCTTGATTTCAAATCCAATCGGAGTGTGTTTCCCGTTACTTGGATGCCATTCAAATGAACATCACCGGGTGGAGAGGTGGGTTCGAGAGGCATGGGCTCCCTCAGAATTTCCGGGTCCAGAGGCGGGATCAAGCCTGTGAAGTGGGTTAGCGGACAAAGCGTTCGCGTCCCGTCGGCGGCCATCTCGATGTCACTGCCAAATAGGGCGAGCGTGTCTCCATCTATCTCGCGTTCAAAAAGCTTAAGGCAGTCATCCAAGGTTGTCTTGTCTTGGCCCTTCCTGGCAACCATGCTTTCAAACCAGACTATCCCATTCTTATAATCTGCACCGACCACGCCTGCCGAACTCTCGATATAAAAGTGTTTTTCTCTCCCCACCCAAATGTTTCCTCTTGGAGTAATAAATCCAACGACTGGGTCTTTAGGGGTGCTCGGGGCAAATATCCCCTTTACGGCAAGAGGCCAAGCAACCTCCAGTCCCCACAATGATTTCTTCCCTTCGACTCGAACCACGGCTGCTTGCATAGTTGAATGGATCTTAATCGTCACAGGCTTCCACTCCGAGTGACCGGTGATTCTGTTTGGGGGACGGAAGTGTTCCTTGGTTTTCCAAACCGTAACGCCAGCTTCCTTGTCAGATTGAGCCGCCGCATCCAAAACAGTCAACGCGAGGAGCAAGAGCGGAACCAGTGGGCGGCAGAGGATGTTCATGGCGCGCGTCCTTTCACAGCGGATGATTTTCCCAAGCGCATGGCGGGGGAAGGATAGCACGGGAACGAATGAAGAATGAAGAATGAAAAATTAAGAGTTGAGGAAGCTCACGCAAAGCCGCGAAGCCGCAACGGGGACTTCCCTTCGCGTCTTGGCGTTCTTGGCGTGACACTTCCGGTTTCCCATCCGTGCGCATCCGTGTGCATCCGTGGCTTCAACTTCCCCATCGCCTCAGACGTTCCGGCGCAGGGCGAGGATGAGGGCGTTGTAGCTGTCGAGGAGTTGCTGCACCTCGCTCTGGGTCGGCGGGTCGCTGATGGCGTAGTAGAGCTGGCTGAAGCCGTCCACGTTGCGCGGCGTGCCGTTGATGGCGCCGCTGATGGCGCTGTTCATCGCGTCGTTGGTCGGTTTGTCGGCCACGGCGTTGTTGATGGACTCGGCGACTTGTTCGGCGGTGGGGGCGGCATCTATTTGTTGTTTGAGTGCGTTGAAGTTCTCGCGGATGGGGTCGGCGTTGCCGAGGGTGTCGTTGACCGGAATGTTGGCGTTGAAGGGCATAGGGAGGCTCCAGTTTTTCGTTGATGGTGGCGGAGGTGGACGGGCGGCAGTCTCGCGCGGCGCAGGGGCGGTGGCAAGGGGGTTTTCAATGGAAAATCGTGGTTTTTGGGTCCCTCGCGGCGTCGGACAGGCATATCGCGGGGTCGTGGAGTCGTCTCGGCGGTGCGTTTAGACACTTGGAGGCGCGGCGAGGCATCCCGGCGGGGCGTCAAGATGCCTTGTCGGCGCGTGGAGTCGTCTCGCGAGTGCGTCCAGGGTCTTGGCGCATCGGCGAGTCGTCTTGGCGGCCGCCAAGTCGTCTCGCGGCATCGGCGATATGCCTGTCGCCGCCGGCCATACCCTCGTCGGCAGCGGTCAACCACCCGTCCGCCGCGGCCCACCGCCCGCCGGCCACGGCCATGGATGGGTCGCCGCCGGCCATCCGCCCGTCGGCGCGGGCGGTGTGCCTGTCGGGAACGGGCGGGTGCCGGTCGGCGCGGGCCATACGCCCGGGGGCAAAGGCGAGACGGCTGGCGGCGGCGGATTGGTGCTTGTGTTGTGTGAACAATGCGCAGAGGCTCCGGCCGAACGACCAAGGAGTTCCATGCCAACCACCTTTCAATGGGGCCAATCCTCTTGGGGCGGAGCCTACTGGCGTGCCACGCCTTCTCCCGTTCAGATATGGAGAACGATGAAAATCATTCGGATGCCGGTAGCCACCATGACGCCCGCCCAACTGGTCCTCGAAGGCCAAGGCCTGCTGGACAAACTCGCCGATAACGCGGTGGACTTTCCCACGCCGCCCGTCACCGACCTGACGACGCACAAAGGGCAGTTGGTCGCCCAGTTTGGCGAGATGGCGACCCTCGAAGGCCAGGTGGATTCCAAGCGGCAGCAGATCAAGGACACCGCCGCCCTCGTGCGCGACGACATGAACGCGCTGGGCGAGTGGGGCGAAGGCGTCACCGAAGACCCCATCAAGCTCGCCAAGGTCTATCAGTTGCGCACCGCGCCCGCGCCCTCCCACATGGTGAAGGTCGAGGCCCTGAACGCGACCATGGGCGACCACGCGGGCGAGACGGACCTGGGCTGGCACGGCCAGGGCAAGAACGTGCAGTTCTACGAACCCCAGAGCAGCCCCGACGTGATGCCGCGCGTCTGGCAGAACGAACAGTCCTGCAAAGGCTCCAAGACCACCATCGGCGGCAAGACCTCCGGCGCCTTCATCGTCTGGCGCGTCCGCGCCGTCGGCGCCAACGACACGGGCGAGTGGAGCGACATCGCCCTCTGCCTGGTGCCGTAAACGCCGCGCAGTAGAATCACCACGCCTCGGCGGGAGTGAACGCCCGCCGAGGCGCGGAAAATGGCTGCCCGGCTGACAACTGAAAGCTGACCGCTGAGAGCTTCTCTCCCCCGCCTCTTTCCCCCTTGCGCCCCGCGCCCTCGCGGCGCAAAATCCCCGCAGAGATGAATGATGTAGGCTGCGTGCCCACACGCGGCGAACATCCATTCATCCGCCCGGTGAGGGCACCGGGCCTACAACACAACCGAAAGGTGTCGTATGAACCGATTCATGGTGATGGCGGTTGCGGCGGTGCTGCTCGCGGCGGGCGGGGCGGCGGGCGCGGCGGAGAAAGAAGCGCCGATAGATTGGCCGGCCCGAGCCGCGACGGTGAAGGTGGGCATGACCCGCGCGGAGGTGGAGAAGATACTACCTGTTTGGAATAACAGCCGTGCCGTCAGGGCAATTGTTGCCTACCCTTGTGAACCATCGAAGCCAGCGAGTGGCTGGAAACCGCTTTATGATTATGAAGTGTATTGGGTCACGGAGGATTGGCGAGTGTCTCTCCAATATGATAGTCCACTTGGTTTGCCTGGCATCGCTATCGGCGGGGAGAATGACCGACTTCGGTTGCCAGTGAAGATCACGAAAGCTGAGAGATCAGACATCGTCATCGAGCCTGATATTCCCTTGGGGGTTTTAGGGGTAATTGACACAACTCGGGTCAACGAGCCCGTAAACCCCGAAATCGAAAAGCTACTGGACGAATTGGCAACCAAAGGAGTTTCTTGTTTCGCCTCCAAATTTCCGATGTTCAGTGAAGAACCTTGGTGCAGACCGGACTGGTTGGATCAGCAGTGGGATATGTATTGCAAATTGCATTGTTACGCCACCGAAAGACTCTTGCCGTATGCCGTGCGCCACGCTGCTTATGCGAAGGGTTTTGAAGGATACACCTTCGGTGATGTTTCGTTGGCAAGAGAGCTAGACACAATCAAGAAACTGCCGCTGGTGATAACAGTCAACGGAACGAACTACTCGGTCATGCCGAAGAACCTCAAGCCGTAGTTCACGCTGGCTTTCCCGCCGCAGCCACGACTAGCGCGCCCGGAGGTCGCGCTCCACCTTGCCGCTCACTGCGCGGCTTGGAGGCGGACGGCGCGGAGGTTGATGGCCTTCCACTTGGCCGGGTCCTTGGCGCGGACGGCGACGAGTTGTTCGCCGGGCTGGGTGATCTCGATCTGGCCGAGGCTGATGTTCTTGAACTCGTCCCAGGCGGCGGTCTTGGGGGCCTTGGCGGCGAGGCGTTTGCCGGCCAGCTCGACGGCAAACTCCGCGCCGTCGTGGACGGTGGCGCATTGGGCGCTGACCTTGAACTTGCCGGGGGCGTCGAACTTCACCTTCCACGAGACCCATTCGCTGCTCTTGTCCCAGAAGCCGATGTGGGTGTGGACGCCCTTGGTTTCCTGTTTGATGCGGCTGCCGTGGAGGTCGGCATCGTCGGCGCGGAGGCTGAAGTTGCCCTTGTCGTCGGCGTGGATCGGCTCGAAGACCTGCTCGAACGGCACGGGCCTGAGGTTGGTGCCGGTGATCTTCAGGGTGACGGTGAGTTCGGAGACCTTCTGCGCGGGGAGGGTGACGACGAGGCCGTCGGCGGTTTGTTTCCAGCCGAGCTGCGCGTAGGAGCCGAGGAGGCTGACGGCGGTGATGTTGTTGCCGAGATCAATGGCAACAGTAGTAGTTGCTCCGCCGCCCGATGTGATTTGAACGATCCGGCCCGCGGGCTTGGCGAGGGAGCGGATGGTGATGCGGCCGTCCTGCGGCCAGCCGAGGGCGGTGGCGTAGAGGGTGGCGCCCTTGGTGGTGAAGCGGATGTCCTTGGAGGAATACTTGAAGTCTTCCTTGAAGTGGCCGCCCTTGGCGCGGACGGGGCCTTCGCCATAGACGAGCCACGGCCGCGAGCCGAAGATGGCTTCGCCGTGGATGGCGGTCCAGTCGGCCATGTCCTTGAGCATCTGCTCGACCTCGGCATCGAGCGAGCCGTCGGGGCGCTGGACGACGTTGAGGAGGAGGTTGCCGTTCTTGCTGACGTTGTCCACGAGGGTGTGGACGACCCAGCTCAGCGGGCGGAACTTCCAGTTGCGGTTGTAGAACCAGTCGCCGATGGAGGTGTCGGTCTGCCACGGGTAAGGCTCGATCTTCGGCATGATGCCGCGTTCGAGGTCCTCGACCCAGCGGCCGTCGGATTTTTGTTTGCAGTTGTAGATGACCTCGACCTTGCCTTTGTTGCGCGCGGCGCTGCTGTTGTAGAGGTGGGCGATCATGCTGAGGCCGACGGCGTGGTTGGTGCCGAACGGAACGACGCCGTCGGTGTAGAGCAGGTCGGGCTTGTAGTTGTCCACCAGTTCCCGGATCGCGGTGGTCCACTGCTGGTGCCACTTGGGGTTGGTGCTATACCACGCCTTGTCGTCCGGCTCGGCGGGGAAATGGTAGAGGTCCCAGAACTTCGGGTTCGCGCCATCGTAAGGCACGCCCGCCTTCGGCCCATCCTTGTCCGCGCGGTGGCTGCTCTGGAACCACGTGAAGCTCGCGCCGAGATGCTCCGAGACGCCAAAGCGCAGGCCGTGTTTCTTCGCCGCCTTCTGCCAGTCGCCGACGACGTCGCGGTGCGGCCCCATGTTGGCGGCGTTCCACTTGTGGAGCTTGGATTTCCAGAGGAAGAAGTTGTCGTGATGCGTCCCCATGCTGACGAAATACTTCGCGCCGGCTTTCTTGTAGAGCGCCATCAGGCGGTCGGGGTTCCACTTCTCAGCCTTCCAGAGCGGGATGATGTCCTTGTAGCCGAACTCCGAGGGATGGCCGTAGTGCTCGAGGTGATACTTGTAATGCTTGTTGCCCGGCTCATACATGCCGCGCGCATACCAGTCGCCGTCCATCGGCACGGCCTGCGGCCCCCAGTGCGCCCAGATGCCGAACTTCGCGTCGCGGAACCAGTCGGGGCACTCGTATTGCTTGAGCGAGTCGAGCGTCGGCTGGAACTTCTCCTGCGCAACGGCCGGCGCCGCTGTCGGTGCTGGGCCTGCCGCCGGGGCTGCTTTCGTGCCGTCTGCGGCTTGGTCAGCGCAGCCGCCGCCAAACAGGGCGAAAGCAATCAATGTGAGTGTCGTTAAGATTTTGTTCATGGGTTCTTTCCTTCCAAAACGACGGCATCACGCCGTCACTGCCTTTTCCAACCGCCGCAAGATTCCGTCCGGCTCGGCCACGCCCATCTTCGTGATGGCGTCTGCGCGAGTCTGCGTGTCGGCGACAGCGTAGATGCGCAACTCGTCGGCGTTGCCCGACGGGCGGACGTGCGCCACGTCGCCGTTGCTGAAATAAATACGCACGCCATCGGTGTAGTTGATGCGCGCAATCGTTCCGAAGCCCGCCGCCGGCGCGAAAAACCTGCCGAGCGTCTCGCCAATGCCGAGCATCGTTTGCGTCAACGCCCCCGACGCCGGCAACTCGTGCCGGTCCTCATCGAGCAGCTTCACGCCACCTTTCTCAAGAACGACTTCCTTGATCTTTCCATCCGTCGGCGAGAACCGCTCGACGATCCGCAGGCTGACGGGGCGCGGAAACTTCTTCAGCAGCGCCGCGCGGCTGAAACGTTTCGGCAGCCGCTCGAACAGCGCGGTCATCGTCACGTCCTTCTCCACCATGCTGAAGAGCACGCCGAGAATCGGCAGCATCGCGTCGCGCGTCGGCAGCGCGCGCAGCCGCTTGCCGCCGCGCTCGATGTCAGAGCCGGTCAGGAAACCACCGTTGGCTTCCCATCCGCAGACGGCCTTGCGGCCCTTGGCGCGCGCCTTCTCCATGCCGGCGACGACAAACGGCGAGCCGATGCGCGTCTTCGGCTCGCAGGCGTCCTTCAGCGGGCCGCGGTCAATCGCGTCGTTGCAACTGATCGGCACCACCACCGCGTCCGCGCCGAGAAACTCCGCCACGATCATGCCGACCAAGTCGCCACCGAAGAACTTCACGCGAGCGGAAGCCAACGGCGCGCCCGGCGGTCGCGCCCTACCCGGTTCGACGCCGAGGATCAACGGTCGGTCGCTGTCGCCGTCGGTGGAGACCACAGCATCGAGCGGCCCGTGCTTTGCCGCGACTTCGTCGGCCAGCGCTTGGATTTTGGCGAGTTGCTCCTCGTCAATGTTCTCGGTGTCAATCGGCACAAACGTCTCACTGCGGCCGGCAGGAATCACCTCCGCACCAAGCTGCCGCAGAATCTCCACCAGCATGTCGCGCCCCACCGCCGAGTGCTGGTCAGTCAGCAGCCGTTTGCCTTTCAAGCTGCGCCCGGCAAAGAACTCCGTATAGCGCCGGATATATCCTGCACGCCCAGCCGGGTCTTCCGGCGGCAGCGATTGGCTGCCTGATTTGAAAAGCCCCTGCTCGTTGAAGAGCGACTCGGCGAACGGCTGGTTGTAGAGCCGCTCGCGCACCTGCTCGACCCGCGCGTTGATCGGCGCTTCGTCCTTCTTCAGCAGCTCGCCGCGCGCGGTGTTGGTCTTGTAGCCGTTCCGCTCAAACGGGATGTGGCTGCCGGTGATCATCATACTCCCCTTGCCGCGCACGATGGCGTGGCACGCCAACGCCGGCGTCGGGATCAGGCCGAGGTTCACCGGTTTCATGCCGGCGTCGCGGATGGCGTGCACGATGGCCTGCGCGATCTCGCCGCGGCCCTTCTCCTCCGGCACGAAGCGCGTGGAGCTGGGCCGGAGGTCGCACGCGAAGAAGAACTCCTCGCCGCGGACGATGCCGCCGTCAGCGCGCGGCAACGACTGGAGGTATTCCAGTTCCGCGAAGGCGTTGATGTAGATTTCGAGCTGCGTGAGATGAACCACCTCGCCCCGGCGTCCGCTGGTGCCAAACTTTAGCACCTGCGGCTCGTAAGCGAGTCTGGCTTTGAGCGTGCTCATGTCGGCGGCGTTTTTTCGTTTCATCGCTTCTGGCGCGGAGTCTATCACCACACCGCCAGCATGAGCCAGCCTCCGCTGGGCGTGAATAGCCAGAATTGACCGGAGGATGACGATCCTTGACTTAGCCGTATCCATGCAGTCGCCGCCGCCCCTCACCCTTGCCCTCTCCCCATCGGATGGGGAGAGGGAACCGTTTCACTCTGTTGCGAGCGCGGATACTATCCAGCGAGCCGCACAGCGGCGAATGAAACCTCTCCCTCTCCCCGTTTGACGGGGAGAGGGCCGGGGTGAGGGGCTGTTTCGATTGCACTGTTACGGCTTAGTCGCCGGCGCGATGCGGATGGCCTGGCCGCCCTGTGCTGACATCGTCAGTTTCAGCGTCGTGCTGGCGTCCACGGGCTGGCGCGAGACCTTCACGTGTGTCCGCGTCGGCACCGACGGATCGTCGCTGTAAATGTGGGCGACATATTTCTTGTCGCGCGCCAGGAAATTCAATGGCACGTCGAGCGTGCGCGCTTCGCCGCTGTTCATGCCGGCGACAAACCACTCCGCGCCGCTGCGCCGCGCGAGGACGGCAAACTCGCCGATGCGACCATGAATCACGCGCGTGTCATCCCAGACGGTCGGGATGACACTGTAGAATTCCAGTTCCGGCTCGTTGCCGATCTGAGTCTCGGCATTGCCGGCACCGCCGACTTTCTGCGGCGCGCTGGGCGGGCGGTCATACCAGAAGAGGAACTGCCACGGGCTGTAGAGGCAGACAGCCTTCGCAAGCTGGTAAGCGTGCGTGGCGTTCTTGTCCACGCGCGGGGCGTAGTAGCAAACCGTGTTGTCCGCCGCTCCGCAAAGAAAACGCGAGAAGAGGATGGTGAGCGTGTTGGTATTGAGCGGGCTGGTTTCGTCGCCGGCGATGCCTTCCTGCGTCAGGAGGTTCGGGTAGGTGCGGCTGTAGCCGGTGGGGCGGTATTCGTCGTGGATGTCCACCATCAACTGATGCGCTGCCGCTTTGCGGACGGCGTCGTGCAGCCAGGTCGTCCACTGTTGGGTGCCGACGTTCACGAAGCCATACTTGACGCCCGCCACGCCCCATTTCCGATAGAGCGGCAGAATCTGGTCGAGCTGCTTCTCCAACGCGCGGCGGTTGACGTAGAGGATGATGCCAATGCCGCGTTGCTTGCCGTAATCAATCACCGCCTGCAAATCGAGCGGGCCTTTGGAACGCTTCGGGTCCACGTTGACGGCGCTGGCGTCGGAGGCGTCGTCGTATTCGTGGCCATACCAGCCGGCGTCGAACTCGACGTATTGCAGGCCGCGCTTCACGGCAAAATCCACGCACGCCTTGCCGCCCGTCGTGGTGAGTGTCACCTCGCGGATGACCTTGCCGGGCTTGATCCATGACGTGTCGGCGATGGCGCACGGGTCGTTGAGGTTCAAGAGAAGGAAGTTGTTCTCCAGTAACCGACCCGGCGAATCAGCGGTCATCACGAACCGCCACGGCGTCGTCAGCGGCAGCGCCGCCTCCACACCGCCGGTCAGGTCGCTGACGAGAGCGTTCGCCACGCCTTTCAGCGGCGCGAGCTTCATGCGTGCGTAATCCACCAGCTTCGCCTCGCCGATGGCGGCGTAACAATCGTCCGCGATTTGCACTGGCAGCGGCCGTTCGCAGCCGGGCTTGACTTGGCTGAGCGCGACCTTCGCGTAATTACCTTGCGCAGAATAGACCACCCAAGTTGTGTGGTCGGCGGTGAAACAGAACTCGGTGTTCTCCTTCGCGATGCTGACGCGCTCCATTGCCGGCTGTTTCGGCAGCGTGTAGCAGAACGCCGCGCCTTCGCTGTAGGCGCGGAAGGTCAGGTTCAGCAGCCGACGCGGGGCCTCGGCTTCCTGCAACTCAACGACGAGCTGGTTGTAGTGGTCGCGGTAACTGCTGCGCTCGCCATAGACCGGTTTCCACGTTTCGTCGTGGCTGCTGCGGTCGATCTGGATGATCTTGAACCCGCCAGTGAGCGCCGGCCCTTCCTTGAGTGTGAAGCCGAGCCTCGACTCAGCAAGGATCGGCTTGCCACGGTAGGATACACTGTAGAAAAGACATGTTTTCTCGCCGTCAACATCGCGCACCGCAAACGTGACGGCGACATTGCCGTCGGGAGATTTGAGTTCGGCTGCCGCGCCAGCCAGCGCGAGCAAACAAAAGACCGCACCAACCAGGAGAAGCCTCAGGGTTCTTGTCATGTTGTCCTTCTTGCTCACAGCACCATGATCACGTCTTTGTGGCCGCGCAGCGCCATGAAGATCCGGTTGCGATGCTCCTCGTCGCGGACGGCCACCGTCAGAGCGACGGAACAATACTTGCCGGCGGGGCTGCGGTTGGAGTCGGCCACGGTGTGCTCGGCTTCCGCGACCGCCGCGGCGATGACCACGCGAATCCGCCCGGCGTCAACGCCGATGATCTTGTAATCCCAGCGGCAGGGATAGGTAACCAGCGGTTTGTGGTGGCCGGCACTCATGGCGCGTCTATTTCTTCGCAGCGAGATGCTTCGCGACGATCTCAGCAACGGCTTTGCCTTGGAGCACACTGCCTTCACCTTTCCAGTGAAACTGATCGCCGCGCGCCAGATCCAGTTTCGATATCATCAGTGCGTAGAGATCGTTGACCGGAACATTCTCCTCCTTCATCACTGCCGCCGCCATCCGGTTGTGTTCGACGATGGTCGCGTTGATTTCCGGATCGAGCTTGGTCGGCTCGCCTTTCACCGTCACGGGTGTGCTGCTGGCCCAGATGAGCGCAGCGTTGGGCGCGTTGTCGCGGATCGTGTGGACGAGCTTGCGCGTGAGCGGGGTGAACTGGCCGTCCGGGATGCGTCCCTTCGGCCAGCCGTGCAAGCCCATGTTGAAATGGACGACGGCGTATGGTCCCTCGGCAAGCACACCTTTGAGCTGTTCGTGCAGGCCGCCGGAGGCTTGATGGAGCGGGTTGACCCACGCGTCCACGTTCGCCTTGCCTTCGAGCGTTTTGGCGACCGTCGCGCGATAGCCGTTGAGGATCGAGTCGCCAATGAGCAGCACGCGCGGCAGTTTCGGGTCTTTGATTTCCGCCTTTTGCACGCCCCAGCCCTTCGGGCCGCCGGAGTGAAGCCGCTTGTCCTTCTCCTGCGCGGGAGCGACGGCGATGGTTGCAAGGATAAGAAGCGATGTCGCCAGCCAGAGTTTTCGTTTCATTGGGTTTCTCCTGTGTCGTAGCGCAGGCACCCTTGCCTGCGACGGCCTGAGTCAGCCGCCGAGGCGACAGGCAAGATGCCTGTCCTACTTATTGCAACTGGCAGACGCCTTTGCCCTTCACGATCTCGCCGACGAACAGCGCGCCTTTGCCGCAGGCACGGCGGACGGCGTCGGCCTTGCCGGCAGCGACGACGAAGACCATGCCGATGCCCATGTTGAAAACTTCGTGCATCTCCTCGTCACTGACGTTGCCGCCGCTCTGGAGGATGGAGAAGATCGGCGGCACGGGCCACGAGCCGCGGCGGATGATGGCGTCCGCGTTCTTCGGCAGGATGCGCGGGATGTTGCCGGTAAAGCCGCCACCGGTGATGTGGGCGCAGCCTTTGAGCGCATCGGCCAGCGGCGATTTCTTGTCGCGCAGTTTCAGGATGCGCGGGCCGTAGTTGCGATGGACCTTGAGCAGTTCGTCGGCGAGGGTGCCGCCGAGTTCCTCCAACCGGTCTTCCGGATCGTAGCCCATCTCGCCGAACAACACTTTCCGGGCGAGCGTGTAGCCGTTGGTGTGCAGGCCGTTGCTGGGCAGGCCGATGATGGCGTCGCCGGGGCGAATGCGGCTGCCATCGAGAATGCGGTCGCGCTCGATGACGCCGACGATGGTGCCGGCGAGGTCGTATTCGCCGGGCGCATACATGTCGGGCAACTGCGCCGTCTCGCCGCCGATGAGCGCGCACTTCGCCTCGGCGCAGGCTTTCGCGAGGCCGGCGATGATCGCATAAAACACGGGCGGTTCCAGCTTGCCCATGCCGATGTAGTCGAGGAAATAGATCGGCTTGGAGCCGAGCACGGCGATGTCGTTGACGCAGTGGTTGACGAGATCCTGGCCGACAGTGTCGTGCCGGCCGGTCATGATGGCGATCTTGAGCTTGGTCCCGACGCCGTCGGCGCTGCTGACGAGCACAGGGCGGCGGTATTTTTTCGTGTCCAACTCGAACAGTCCGCCAAAGCCGCCGATCTTGCCAAGGCAGCCGGGCTGGCGCGTGCGGGCGACGAGTTGGGGGAGCTTGGATTTGAGAGCGTCGCCGAGCGCGATGTTGACGCCGGCGGCGGCGTAAGCGGAGGTGTTCTTCATAGCAGCCGTCTCTGCAGGTCTTCGCCGATGAGGTCGCCGACTTTGGCGGGCCGCGCATGGCGTTTTTCCAACACGAGCTTGTCCATTTCGGGATCGCTCTTCACGGGATAGTTGCCGGTGTAGCACGCGGTGCAAAACTCATTGGCGGGCAGGCAGGTGGAGGCGATCATGCCATCGAGCGACAGGTAGCCAAGGCTGTCGGCGCCGAGGAACCGCTTGATCTCCTCGATGGAGTAGTTGGCCGCCATGAGTTTCTTGCGCTGCGGAAAATCAATGCCGTAGAAGCACGGCCACTTGTGCGGCGGACAGGAGACGCGCATGTGGACCTCCTTCGCGCCGGCCTCGCGGAGGCTGACGACACGCGCGCGGCTGGTGGTGCCACGCACGATCGAGTCGTCCACGACCACGACGCGCTTGCCGCGAACGACATCCTTCATCAGGTTGAGCTTCACGCGCACGGAAAAGTCGCGGATGAGCTGGCTCGGCTGGAGGAACGAGCGGCCGATGTAGTGGTTGCGGACGAACGCCAGCTCCAGCGGGATGCCGCTTTGCTGGCTGTAGCCGAGCGCGGCGGAGTTGCCGCTGTCGGGCACCGGCACCACGATGTCGGCGTCCACGGGATGCTCGCGGGCCATCTGCTGGCCGAGCCGCACGCGGACGCGGTGGACGGTCTGGCCGCTGATGGTCGAGTCGGGCCGTGCGAAGTAAACGAACTCGAAGATGCACAACGAGTGGCACGGCGGCGGGTCGAACGGTTTGACGCTACGCACGCCGTTGGCGTCAATGATGACGATCTCGCCCGGCTCGATGTCGCGGACGAACTCGGCCTGAATCTGGTCGAGCGCGCAGGTTTCGCTGGAGAGAATCCACGCGTCGCCGCCCGTCGGCCCCGGCGACTTCATCTTGCCAAGGCAGAGCGGCCGGAAGCCGAGCGGATCGCGCACGCCGATCAACTCCGTCTCCGTCATGATGACGAGCGAGAACGCGCCCTGCAACCTCCGCAACGATTCGCAGAGGTTGGTCTGCGCGTCGTTCTTCATGCCATGCGCCATCAGATGCAGGATGACTTCGCTGTCCGTGCTCGTCTGGAAAATGGAACCCTGGTTCTCCATCTCGTCGCGCAGCAGGTCGGCGTTGACGAGATTGCCGTTGTGGGCCACGGCGATCTGGCCGCGGCCGGTGCGTGCAATCAGCGGCTGGACGTTGGCCAGCGAGGACGAGCCGGTGGTTGAGTAACGCACGTGGCCGACCGACATGCTGCCCTTGAGCGTCCGCAGGATGTGGTCCTTGAAAACCTGGAACACCAGGCCCATGTCCCGGTGCTCGATCATCCGCTCGCCGTCGTGGCTCACGATGCCGGCGGATTCCTGGCCGCGATGTTGCAGCGCGTAGAGGCCGAAGTAGGTCAGCTCCGCCGCGCTGGGATGGTTATACACGCCGAACACGCCGCACGCGTCGCGCGGGCGGCCCTCGCCGCCGTCGGCCGGCAGCGGTTCCAACTCGTCTTCAGCGAGTCTCGAGAGAATCTGGTCGTCTGGCTTCATTATGGGAGACGCGCCCATCATAGCGGCCGTCGCTGCGAAGTCAAACGGTGACTGAAACAAGCCCTCTCCCCCGCTTGCCGCCGTTGACGCAATCGGACGCTTTGCCTACACTCGCCGCCATGCCAGAGCAGATTCCGCGAACATTCGAGGAGGCGTTTAAGCGTGTCCAACATCTCGCTGCGGATTTCAAGGCCAACGAGAGACGTTACCTCGCAAGCGATTACCAAGAAGCGGAAGTCCGCAAAGATTTCATCGACAAGTTCTGGTTTGCCCTCGGTTGGGACGTGAACCATGACTTCCAGACGAACCCATACGAGCAAGAAGTTAAGGTCGAGCGGGGCGTGAACATGGCAGCGGGATCGCGCAGAGCCGATTACGCTTTTTACCTGAAGCCGAATTTCCGCGAAGCTGACGTCCGTTTCTACGTCGAGGCCAAGAAACCGTCAGTGGAACTCGCCTCGAAAGAAGTTTATTTCCAAGTCATCCGCTACGGTTGGAGTAGCAACACGCCGCTCGCCGTCGTTCACGACTTCGAGCAGTTCCACGTTCTCGATTGCCGCTACAAGCCCGACGTGGATACCGCGCTCAACCGCGCCGTCGCCACCTATCACTTCAGCGATTACGCGAACCCGGAGAAGTTCAAACAAATCTACTGGCTCTTCTCCCGTGAAGCTGTCGCGGGCGGTTCGTTGGAGAAGCGTGCCGCCGAACTGCCCAAGCCTCGTGGCATAGGTGCCAAACGTGGCATGTTTCCATCCGCCGCCAAGCCCGTGGATGAAGATTTCTTGGAGACACTTGACGAACACCGCACCGACTTGGCGCGAGCCTTCAAGAGCAAGAACCCGCGCCTCGACAGCGAGTCGCTGACGGAACTCGCCCAGCGCACACTCGACCGGCTTGTCTTCCTCCGCTTCCTCGAAGACAAAGGCATCGAGGCGCAGCGGCTCGTGGAGAGATTCGGAGCCAAGGGCAAGGCTTGGGAAGACTTCGTAGCCGCCTCGCGGCGGCTCGACGGCATCTACAACGGCATCGTCTTCAAAGAGCATGCAATTCTCGACAAGCCCGGCTTCCGCGTGGACGAGGATATCTTCGGCGGCATCTGCGAACGGCTAACGGCGGCCACGACACCCTACGATTTTAACTTCATCCCTATCCACATCCTCGGCTCGATCTATGAACGCTTTCTCGGCAAGGTCATTGTTGCCACCGACAAGCGCGTTCGCGTAGAGGAGAAGCCGGAGGTGCGCAAGGCGGGCGGCGTCTATTACACGCCGGAGTATATCGTCCGCTACATCGTCGAGAACACCGTCGGCAAACTCATCGCCAGCAAGAAGCCGGAGCAGATTGCGGAAATGCACTTTGCCGATATTGCCTGCGGCAGCGGCAGCTTCCTGCTCGGCGTCTTCGACCTGCTCCTGCAACACCACGGCAGCTACTATAACAGTCTTTCAGACACCGAGCGCGCCCGCGCCATCAAACGAGGCGACTGCGTCGAGCGCGACGGCGATCTCTACCTCTCGCTCCGCAAGAAACGCGAAATCCTCGTCAACAACATCTACGGCGTGGACATTGACGCGCAGGCCGTCGAGGTCTGCCAGCTCTCGCTCTACCTGAAGCTCCTGAAGGACGAAACCACCGTCAGCGCCCACCAATACCTGATGGACTTCGAGCATGTCACGCAGATGAAACGACTGCTGCCCGATCTCAGCAAGAACATCGTCTGTGGTAACTCGCTCATTGGCAGGGATATTTCCGAAGGCCAGCTTTTCGCCAACGACGAAGAGCGCAAGCTCAACCCAATGAACTTCGGGGATGCCTTTCCGCATATCTTTGCGGCGAAGGACACGCAAGGGATGGTCCGCGAAGCCGAACCAGCTTACGAGGTTGGCCGCACTTTCATGCGTGAAGGAGGACGGCGCGTTCATCCTGGCGAACCAATACAAACTCGCGGCTTCGACGCAATTGTTGGCAATCCGCCCTATCGAATGCTGCAACCGCACAACACGAGCAATGAAGTGCTCGCCTACCTGCGAAACCATTTCGTTGCGGCTGAGTTCAAGATTGATCTCTTCCACCTGTTCCTTCAGCGCGCCGTTGCGCTACTCAAGGATGGCGGGTATCTCAGCTACATCATCCCGACAACGATTTTGAATAACGTATATGCTGAGACCCTACGCGGCTGGCTGATGGATAGGTGTGTCATCCAGCAAATCGCTGTGGCTCGTGGCCGGGTCTTTGCTGATGCGGATGTCCACACTTCCGTATTGGTCTTGCGGAGTGAGTATAGGAGAGAAACTAGACAGGCAAATCAGGTGCAGACAACGGCCGAACTTGATGAAGCATTCGCCGCGAATCCTGCATTCAACACGCGAACTCGACAGTCAACCTTCTCGGAATTACCGGGCCGAGTGTGGAACATTTTAGTCAATGAGGTGAATGCCTCCCTAATTTCACGTTTAACCAAAGACTTCGCACCACTTGAGAAGGTCGCAATTATCAATAGAGGCTTGATTACTGGCGACCGGGAAAAGTATTTCGCAAAGACAAAGAAAACCGCACAACACGTCCCCATTGTTGCCGGAAGCGACGTGCATCGCTATCACACCGAGCGCCCGTCCGAGTTTGTTCTGTTCAAGCGTCCAAATACCGCAGGCGGCTGTTGGGATAAGGAAGTGCATTTCGCGCCGCATAAACTTGTTGTCCGTCAGATTTGTGAAGAACCGACGGCGAGCATTCTGAGGACGCCGCTCGCGGTGACGGGCAATATTTTTACGGCTCGGGCTGACAGTGTGGAAACAGAACTCTACCTGCTTGGCATCATCAACTCGCGCCTCACTGGTTTCTTCTGGCGCACGATGTTTGCAGACTTCAAGACATCGTTCCCGCAAGTGACCATTTTCAGTTTGGCGCAGGTTCCGATACGAGTTCTCGATCTTTCCAAGAGCGCCGAGAGGTCGTGTCGCGACGAAATGGTGAAGTTTGTGGAGACGATGCTGGAAGCGAAGGCGACGGTGGCGAAGGCGCAGACAGACAAAGATCGGAACTACTACGAAGCCAAGTGCGCGGCACTGGATCGGCAGATTGACGCGCTCGTGTATCAGCTTTACGGACTCACGGCGGAGGAAATTGCGATTGTGGAGGGGGCGGGGAAAAGCTGACAGTGTTCCCTATCTTCCATTTTCCAACTTCCAACTCGCATCAGCTTGCTGATACTTGCCGCTTAATCGCGATCAGGCGATAGTTCGGAGCGGCTCATCGTCTGCCGCCGGACTTGAGGACGATGGGGCCGACCTTGGTCCAGAAGGAGGCGGCGGGGATGTCGTTGATTTTCTCCAGCGTGGCGATGCCGTCGAGGATGAGGGCGTCGCGCTCCTTGTCGAAGTCGCAACGGAGTTCCTTCAGGGGCATGCCTTTCAACGGGGAGAGGTCGGTGACCTTGGTGTTGTTGCACCAGAGGACGGTCAGGGGCATGCCGTCCAGCGGGGCGAGGTCGCCCACGGCGGTGTTGCTGCAACCGAAGACGGTGAGCCGCATGCCTTTCAACGGTGCGAGGTCGCTCACGGCGGTGCTGTCGCACGTCAACAGCGTCAGCGGCATGTCGCGCAGGGGCGAAAGGTCGGCCACCTGGGTGTTGTGGCACGACAGGCCGTAGAGTTGCAGCCCCTTCAGCGGCGAGAGGTCCGCCAACGTGCCGCGCGCCGGGCCGGTCCACGGGGCGAGGGTCAACCGCTGGAGCTTGGCCAGCGCGCGGACGGGGGAGAGGTCGGTGATGGCCGCCGTGGAGATGTTCAGGTCCGTTACCACGCCGCCGGCGATGCGGTGTTGCTCGCGGCCGTCGAAGTAAGGATTGAGTTCGCGCAGTTTGGCGATGACGGCGGCGAGCTGTTTTTCGGCGGGCAACGCGGCGACGGCGAGCACGAAGGGATCGGCAGATTTTTCCGGCGCGGCTCCCGCGGCTGGCTCCGGCCGGGGCGCCGAAGCCGCTGCGGCCGCCGCGGCGTTCACGGCTTGGATGAAATCGTTGACGGGCTTGCCGTTGACCTTTTGCAACGTGGAGATGGCCATCAGCGTCTGCACGGCGAGTTTGTTCCCGGCGGCGGCAACGTCGCAGGTCAGGTAACGCAACGGCATCTTGGCCAGCGGCGAAAGGTCTTTGACGGCCGTGCCGGCGATGTCCAGAGAGGTCAGCGGCGCGTCCTGGACGGGCGTCAGGTCGGCCACCGGCGTCTGGCGCAGCCCCAACCGCGAGAGGGGCATGCCTTGCAGGGGCGAGAGGTCGGCGATCTGGGTGCTTTCCGCGTGGAACTCGGTCAGCGCCATGCCGCGCAGTGGCGACAGCGTGCTTATCTGTGTGCCGGCGAGAAACACCCGCGTTAGCGGCGCGCCGGCCAGCGGCTGGAGATCGCTCACGGGACTGCCAACGATGCTCAAAAACTCCAGCGGCATGCCGCGCAATGGTGAGAGGTCCGCCACTTGGGTGTTGATACACGACAGCTTTGTCAGCGCCATGCCGCGCAACGGCGACAGGTCGCTGAGCGCGCCCTTGGTCCGCGAGCCGCCGCAATAGAGGGTTTGCAAGTTGGCCAGCGCGCGGATGGGCGAGAGGTCCTTGATCGCTTCGGAAGAGAGCGTCAGTTCCGTCACGCGGCCGCCGGAGATTTTGTGCCGCTCCTCGCCGTCGTAGCCGGGATTCAGTTCCTGCAACCTCGCGACCACGCGCTGCACTTGTTCCTCCGGCGCGAGCGAGGCGACCGAAGCGGTCCACGCGTCGGCAACGGGAGCGGCGGTGGCTGGTAATGGGTGACGGGTGATTGGTGATGCGGGAGCGGGCGGTAGTGCCGGCTTCGGCGGTTCCGTCTCGACCTTGGGAACTTCACTTCGCGCCTTCGCGTTTTCGCTGCCGGTTTTCCGCAGAGGTTCCATTCTCGACGCTTCACGCTTCACGCCCGGCGCTCCACGATCTTTCCACGGCGCCCAGATCATCGCGACAGCCGCCGCGATGACAACGACGCCGGCCACCATGAAAACGGCCGACGATGATTGCCTGGGCGCGCCGACGGCGACCCGCGCCGTGGCGGGCTTCATGGGCGGCGATGTTTTCGGTGCCACAAGCTGCGCCGAGCCGGCCGCGGCCATGCCCAACTGTTCGCTGATGCGCACGAGGTCGGTGATCAACTCCGCGTAGTCCTGGTGCCGCGCGGCCGGTTCCTTCGCCAGCATTTTGTTCAGGAGCAGCGCCACCTGCGCCGGGCATTGCGGCCATGTTTTCGTGATCGTTGGCGGCGGATCGTTGAGGTGTTTGAACATCACGGCCTTCGCCGTCGCCCCGTCATAAGGCGGCTGGCCGGCGAGCATGTGATAGAGCACACAACCCAGACTGTAGATGTCGGAGCGCAGATCGAGGTTTGTTTCACCGCGGGCTTGTTCCGGGCTGGCGTAAAACGGCTTGCCGCTGCCCCCGATGAGCGCGGCTCCAGCCGGCCTCGCCACGCCGAGGTCGCCCAGCTTCACCTCGCCGTGTTGCGAGAGGTAGATGTTGCTCGGCTTGATCGCGCGGTGAATCAACGAGCCACGCTGCCACGCGTGGTTGAGCGCGTGGGCCAGGTAGTAGCAAGTTGCCAGCGATTGCTCCACGTCCAGCCGGCCCGCGCGTTCGAGCCGCTTTTGCAACGAGTCGCCCTCGATAAACTCCATCGAAAGATAAAACGCGCCGTCACATTCGCCGGCGGAATACATCTGCACGAGATTGGGGTGATTGAGTTTCGCCGCGGCAATGGCTTCCTGCTTGAACCGTGCGATGAACTCGCGGTCCCGCGACAGCCCCGGCAACAACACCTTCAACGACACCGGCCGGTCCAGCGAAACCTGGTGCGCCTTATAGACAGCGCCCACGCTTCCCCGTCCGAGCAAGGTCAGCACTTCGTAATCATGAAATTGTTGTCCTTCGAGCGATGTCACGCGATCAGTTCCCGCTGGAACCGACACTGTAGAGAAGTGCCCCTCAATTCACGACACATTTTCCCCGGCGACGACCTGCCGGAGTTCTTCAATTGCCGTAAGCGCGCTTGAAAAAGGCGCGATAAATGCCGCCGCCGAGCAATCCGCCAAGCACGGGCGCAACGATGTAAACTGTGAACCAGCCGTGGCCGTTGGTCTGGAACGGCACGCCGCCCCATCCCGCCAGCGACGAGAACACACGCGGCGCAAAATCACGCGCCGGGTTGAAACATGCCATCGTCAACGTCCCCAGCAACGAGATCAGCAATGTCACCGTCAGACCGATGGCCGCTGCGGTGAGGATTTGGGGGCGCGCTTTATTGCGCTCGTCCGTGACGCAGAAGATAACCAGCAGCAGCACCGCCGTGCCGATGACCTCCGCGCCAAACGCTGCCGGCGCGCTCATGCGCGCCCGCGCTTCGGCGGTGAGCGGTTTGCCGGCGGGCGATGGGAAGAACTCGCCGAATGCCATCGCGCTCGCTTCGCTGCCCGGCGCGCCGCGCACGATCTTGTTCGTTTGCTCATAGGCGCGCAACGCATCGCCGAAGACGAAGTAGAGAACCGCCGATGCCACGAATGCGCCGAGCATCTGCGTGACGATGTAGGGCAGCACGCGCGCCTTTGGGAAGTCCGACCACACCGCCATGCTCACCGTCACCGCAGGATTCAGGTGAGCGCCGCTCAATGCGCCCGTCAGGTAGATGGCAGTCGCGATACCGAGACCCCACACGATGGCGACTTGAGCCACGCCGACCGGCGTGCCGGTCGTCACCGCGGCGCAGACGCTGCCGCAGCCGAAGAACACGAGCAGGAACGTGCCGAAAAACTCTCCCGTCCACCACTTCGGAAGCTTGCTCAAGCGACGGCTTCCTTGTCGCGGTGCGTCGGGTTCGGCCGGCCGGGTCGGAAATGTTCCAGATGATCCAGCTTCGCTTGCAGCGTTGGGAACCTCGCGGCCACCGCCGGCACCGATTCCTTGACCGTTGCGGCGAGCACGTCCGGCGATGCCTCGGCGCGCAGATTGAGGATCAGCTCGCCGCCCTTGACCGGCTCGCCCAGTTTCAGCGACAGCTCCGGCACGAAATCGTTGCGCACCAGGTTTGCCACTGCCACGTGGTCGGAACCGCCGTCGGCGCTGAAGGTCATCTTCAGGTGCGCGATCTCCGCTTGCTGCGCTTGCAGCCGTTTCTGAATTTCGCCCGCGAACTGCTGCAGGAGACTGTCGGCGTCGAACAACTGCGCGGCGGCGAACTGGACGGTGCAGTTGAGCCAGCCCATCAGTGCCTCACCGTCGGCGTAGAGGTCGTAGTCCACTTCCATCGCCCGCCGCGCGGTCTGGGTCTCGCTCGCGAGCCGCGCGAACCACGCGTCGAGATTCATGCCAGTGCGCGACGA
Organism: Verrucomicrobiota bacterium; assembly: GCA_026397915.1. Lineage (GTDB taxonomy): Bacteria > Verrucomicrobiota > Verrucomicrobiia > CAIQCK01 > CAIQCK01 > CAIQCK01. The sequence goes on along the minus strand of JAPLTX010000012.1, from coordinate 46,178 downwards.
AACTGTGAGGATGTCGGTGCGCGGAAACTTCTTGGCCAGCGCCTCGCGCAACACCTTCAGTCGCGCCGAGTCGAGGAGGTCGCACTTGTTGATGACGATCAGGTCGGCTTCCTCAAGCTGCTTGGCGTAGATGTAGGCGACCTTCTCGGAGAAACCGCCGCCCTTTTCAACACCGAGCACGCGCGCGGCACGGACCGGGTCCACCATCACGCTGACGGGCGCGACGACGAAATCATTGCCGTAGAGCCGCCGCAGCGGATAGGTAACGGTGGCCACGAGGTCAGTGCAACTGCCCACCGGTTCGGCGATGAACACGTCCGGCCGCGTCTTGACCGAGAGTTTCTGCGACGCCTCGACGAGCGAGTTGAACCGGCAGCAGAAGCAGCCGCCGAGGATTTCCGCCGTGTCGAAACCCTGCGCGCGCAACGTCAGCGTGTCCACCAGTTCGCGGCCCTGGTCGTTGGTGATGAGGCCGACGCGCAAGCCGCGGTCGGTGAGCTGCCGCGCGAGCTTGCCAACGGCGGTGGTCTTGCCGGCGCCGAGGAAGCCACCGATCATGATGTAACGGGCTTTGGATTGGCTGGCGCCGGAAGGGGCGGATGGTTTCATGCAGTGCTTGTCTTAAACGTATGCCTTAACTGGCATATATCAGCGGTGCGAGGCAAGAGAAAACTTCGCAGAGAATCACTTTGGCAACTTGTCGAACCGAAACGTGCAGCAATCGAGTTCGAGCACGTTCTTATTTGCTGCCAGTCGACTGGCAAGTTCGACGGCGAGCCCGTAAAGCCGGAGCTTGCCTTGTTTCTCGGTCTGCAGCAGGCCGGCCTCGCGCAGGATGCGCAAATGCTTGGAGGTGTTGTATTGCGAGACGCCGAGGCGTTCGGAGATGTCGTTCACGCCAAGCGGTTGTTTCAACAGCAGCCGGACGATGCGCATTCGCGTCGGTTCGCCCAGCGCCTTCAACACAGCCATGCAGTTGATGCCACTCATCGGCGCCATGATACCGGTTTTTTGGCGACAAGCAAGGAGCGCTCGTTGCCCGCGTCGGGAAAATACCAGTGGGCGTAGGCTTTCGTGTAGCGCCGCGGACGCCGACCGGCATAGGATGCGCGCGTCACTCAAACCATAAGAATGAGAAATCTTGCCATGAACACGAATCGCCCTATTTCACGTCGTCATTTCCTTCATACCACCGCCGGCCTCGCGCTGGCCGCGAGCAGCCTCTGTCACGGCGCGGAGAAACGCCGTCGCCTCGCGGTCGCCTGTCGCGATGTTCTGCTCAAGACCGCCGGTAAGCCCAACTGCTGGGCTGCCATGAAAGAACTGGGTGTTTCCTGTTTGGAGGTGGACATCACCCCGGAGCTGGCCTGCCCCAGCCTCTTCCATCCCGACAAGAAATACAGTCTCGCCGACGCCGACGGCATCAAGATGCTCGCCGCTGATCTCGCCGCCAACCGCGCGACGATCACGGCGTTCTGCATGCACAACAAGTTCGATGACAAGCTGGACGAGGAGATTGCTTGGATGCGCAAGCTCGTGCCGGCCGCGCAGGAGCTCAAGGTCAAGGTCATCCGCATTGATGTGGTGCCGCGCAAGACGCCGATAGACCAGTTCCTGCCGGTCGCCATCAAAGCTTGTAAAGCCATCTGCGAAATCGCCGAGGGCAAGCCGGTCCGCTACGGCATTGAGAACCACGGCCGGTTCACCAACGACCCCACCGTGCTCGATAAACTCTTCGACGGCGTCGGATCGTCGCAGCTCGGCCTCACGCTCGATTCGCTGAACCTCTACTGGTTCGGCCATCCGCTGGAATCGCTCTACGGCATCATCGAGAAGTTTGCGCCGCGTGTCGTCCACACGCATTGCAAAAGCGTCCGCTACCCGGAGGACCAGCGGAACGTCCGCCGCACCATCGGCTGGGAATACGCCAAATACTCCGCGCCGATCTACGACGGCGACATTGACTACAAGCGCGTCGTGGCGATCCTGCGCAAGGCGGGCTATCAGGCCGACCTCTGTCTGGAGAACGAGTGCTTGAAACACTTTCCGCCGGAGCAACAAGCGGGTGTGGTCAAGAAAGAGATCGCGATGCTGAAGAGCCTCGCCTGACGCCGGTCGCGTAGCGACGGAGGCGCGCTGCGCTGCGTCGGCGGAATCCCAAACAGGTGACGTGCGTCAAAGGTAATATCGCGCGCCGGGATTTTTGTCTTGGTTGGCGCGCGGCTCCGTTCTACGCTGGCCCGCCATTGTTCGTTTAGATACAATGGTCACCCGATGAAGACATCAAACAGGAGCATCAAAACACCCCGGAATCTGCCGTCGCGCTTTTTGCGCCGCCGGTCTTGCGCCGTCTGGCTGCTCGCCGCTTTGCTTGGCGTTTTCTTCAGCGGCGGCGCCCGCGCGCAAGATTCCGGAAGCACGATGATTGTGAGCGGATCGGCGGGAACGGTCATTGATAATGCCGGCACCCTCCAACTCGGCGTTCAAAATCTCATGCGCACGAATTACACCATCCTGGCCGCCCCGGTCTTTGGCACCAACTCTCTGGCCTTCTTCACCAACGGCGTGATTTCGATGGGTGGCGGCCAGCTCTGGAACAGTGGCAATGGCTCCCTCATCAGCAACGGACTGGCGAATGGCTCCCTGTTATACACCAACCTTTCCGTGATGAATCATGGCGTTCTCACCAACATGTCCTTCGTCACGCTCAACCTGACGGGAAGAGTTCTGCAGGCCACCACCTCCAACGTCATCTTCAATGGCGGGAATGGCATTGTGACATTTAACGGCGGAACGGGCACTATTACTCGACTTATCCTGACGAATGCTTCGAGCGGCGCCTTCACCTTCAACAGCGGGTCGCTTATCACTCACGGCTCCATCGTTTCCAACGGTTTGCCGTTCATCATCGGCGACGGCACCAACGCGGCGGTGTTGAATCTCCCCTCGGGAACCCAGACTTTTGCCAACGGGCTGATCCTCTCGGCCCATGCGACATTGACCAACTCCACCACGCTAAACACGCCCACGCTGACCATCAGCGGCTCCAGCCTGTTCAACATGAATGGCGGCCTGATGGTGGTGAACGTCGTGACCAATGGCGGCGCGTTCATTCAAAACGGCGGCATCTTCGACCCGGCGTTTTACGACAACACCGGCACGTTCACGCTCCTGAGCGGCACCAACCAGGACACGGTGTTCCTCAACCGAGCCAGCGGCACCGTCAACCACAGCGGCGGCGAGCACGATGTCAGCGTCGCCACCAACTTCGGTGCGTGGAACATCTCCGGCTCCGCCGTGGCCAACCTGACGAACTTCATCAACAACGGCGGGACGCTGACGGTGAGCGGCAGCGGCGTCCTCAACGGCGCCGTGACGGTGGGCGACACGGGTTCATTTAATCAACTCTTCATCACCAACGGCGGCAGGGTCCTCGGCGACAGCATCGTTATTCTTGGCAATTCAGCCACGTCCAGCAACAACGCCGCCCTCGTCACCGGCCCCGGCTCGCTCTGGAGCAACAGCGGCAATCTGGTTGTCGGTTTCAATGGCGCCAGCAATACCCTGATGATCGCCAACGGCGGCCAAGTCGTCAACGCCTCCGGTATCATCGGCAACAACGCAAGCGCCAGCAACAACAGCGTGTTGGTGACCGGCGCCGGCTCGGTCTGGAACAACAGCAGCGATCTGTATGTCGGCTTGAATGGCTCCGGCAACAGTCTCACCATCACTAACGGCGGCCAGGTATTCAGCGCCGGCGGCATCATCGGTAATGGCGCTTCCGCCACCTACAACAATGTGAAGGTGACCGGTGCCGGCTCGGTCTGGAACAACAGCAGTGATTTGTATGTCGGCAACTATGGCACCAGCAACAACTTGGTCATCGCCAACGGCGGCAAAGTCCTCAACGGCTACGGCTATGTCGGCTACGACGGCAGCGCCGGCGGCGGCGGCAACTCGGTGCTGGTGACGGGCAGCGGCTCGCTCTGGAGCAACGCTTACGATGTGATCGTAGGCGACGCGGCCGGCTTCGGCCCGCCCAACTCCAGCGGCAACAGCCTGACGGTGACCAACAGCGGCATGGTGCTGGCCGGTGGCGATCTCTATGTGGGTTACTATGGTTCCAGCAACACGCTGACCATTGCCAGCGGCGGCAAAGTCCTCAACAGCTACGGCTATGTTGGCTACGACGGCAGCTACGGCGGCGGCGGCAATTCGGTGCTGGTCGCCGGCCCCGGCTCGCTCTGGAGCAACGCTTACGATGTGATTCTGGGGGACTACCTCGGCTACGGCCCGCCCAACTCCGGCGGCAACAGCCTGACGGTGACCAACGGTGGCGTGGTGCTGGCCGGCGGCAATCTCTATGTGGGCTACTACGGTTCCAGCAACACCCTGACCATTGCCAGCGGCGGCGTGGTGATGGACAACATTGGCTACGTCGGTTTGAACGGCAACCTCGGTGGCGGCGGCAACTCGGTGCTGGTGACGGGCAGCGGCTCGCTCTGGAGTAACGCTGCCGATGTGGTTGTGGGCGGCTACAATGGCAATGGCCCGCCCAACTCCGACCGCAACAGCCTGACCGTAACCAACGGCGGCATGGTGCTGGCCGGCGGTGATCTCTATGTGGGCATGTATGGTTCCAGCAACACCCTGACCATCTCCGGCGGCGGCCGGGTCTTCAACGGCAACGGCTACATCGGTTACGACGGCAGCTTCGGTGGCGGCAACAACTCGGTGCTGGTCACCGGCAGCGGTTCGCTCTGGAGCAACGCTTACGATGTGGTGGTGGGTGACGCAGACGGTTACGGCCCGCCCAACTCCGACCGCAACAGCCTGACCGTGACCAACGGCGGCGTGGTGCTGGCCGACGGCGGCCTCTATGTGGGCAAGTTCGGTTCCAGCAACACCCTGACCCTTGCCAACGGCGGCCAGATCTTCAGCGGCAACGGCTACATCGGCCTCAACGCGAGCGCCAGTAACAACAGCGTGTTGGTGACAGGCCCCGGCTCGGTTTGGAGCAACGGCACCAGTCTCTTCGTCGGCGCCTCCGGCTCCGGCAATAGCCTGACGATTACCAACGGCGGCCAAGTCATCAATCCCAGCGGCTACATCGGCCTCAACGCGAGCGCCAGTAACAACAGCGTGTTGGTGACAGGCCCCGGCTCGGCTTGGAACAACAGCAGCGATCTTTATGTCGGCTTCGCTGGCTCCAGCAACAACCTGACCATCGCCAACAGCGGCACGGTGATGGCCACCAACGCCGTCATCGGCAACAATCCATCCACCGGCAACTTCATCACCGTCTCCGGCGGTTTCCTTTACGCCACCAACGGGGCCGGCACCGGCGCGCTGGACGTGCGCAACGGCACCCTCACTCTCAACAGCGGCACGGTCACGGCGGACCTCTTCTACGCCAACAACGACACCAACAGCGTGGTCAATCTCAACGGCGGCACGTTAAGCGTCGGTGCGGCCACCGTCTCCAACAGCGTGCCGTTCCTCATCGGCGATGGCGTATCGGCGGCGGCGTTGTCGTTGCGGAGCGGCGCCAGCTCCTTTGCCAACGATCTGGTGGTCCGCAACAACGCCACGCTGACGATCTTCAACACCGTGAACGTCGGCGGCAACTTCACCCAGAACCTTGGCGGCACGCTGGTGGTGGGATTTGGCGGCTCGGCCCCGGGCCAGTATGGCTATCTGGACATCGCCGGCACGGCCAGCCTCACGGGCATGGTGCAGGCGGTCGGCTTCAACGGCTTCACGCCCACCAACGGCATGCAACTCACCTTCCTGCACGCGGCCGGCGGCTGGACGAACGGATTCTCCAGTTTCACCAATCTGACGACGCAGACGGCGTTGACGGCGAGTTTGATCTATCCGGATGCCAACGACGCGGCGGTGAAGTGGAACATTACGTTTACGCCGTATGCGTTAACGCCGAACCAATCGGCGGTGGCCAACGTCTTGAACATGGAGTTGAACAACCCGAACATGGCCCCGCTGGTCACCTACTTGAGCGGGCTGCCAACGGGTCAGTTGCCGGTGGCGTTCGATTCGCTCTCGCCGCAGGCGTTGACGGCCATGTCGCAGATGGGCGCGGGCATGGCCAACACCCAGGCAGGCAATCTGCTCGCCCACTTGGGCACGGTGCTCGGCGGCGGCGGCGGCGGCTTCAACGGCGGCTTCAGTCTGTTTGATCCGAGCGGCGTCATGGATTGGGTGAACCAGCAGCCGCGCTTTGCCTCTATGCTGCCGATGGAGCAGGAACTGGCCATGACCAAGGAGACGCTTACCTCGGGCATCATGCGCCGGTCTTCGGACAATCCCTGGGGCGTGTGGGCGGAGGGCGCGGGACAGTTCGTGGGCGTGGATGCCAACCAGAACGCCAGCGGTTACCACGTGACCTCGGCGGGCTTGACGGTGGGCTTGGACCGCCAGGTGCTCGACCCCACGATCTATCCGCACGACCAGCTCGTGGTCGGCGCGGCGCTGGGCTACGCCAATAGCAGTTCCTACCTGGCCAATAACGGCCGCGTGGGCGTCAACGGCGCGCAGGGCAACGTGTATGGGCTGTGGTTCAAGGACGGCTGGCACGCGGAAGCCCTGGGCGGCGGCGGCGCCAATGTTTACGACACCAAGCGGCAGGTGCTGGGAATAGACGCCAACGGCAACACCCAGGGCAGCGATCTCCAGGGCATGTTGGGCGGCGGCTACGACTGCAGGGTGGGCCAATGGACGTTCGGCCCGCGCGCGAGCGTGCAATATACGACGGTGGACATTGACGGCTTCACCGAGAGCGGTTCGCTGGCCCCGCTGACCATCGGTTCGCAGAGCTTTGACTCACTGCTGACGCAAATGGGCATGCATGTGTCGCACCCGTTCGCCGTGGAAAAGACCTTGTGGATACCGGACCTGAGTCTGGGCTGGCAGCACGAGTCCATGGACAGTGTCACGTCGGTGAACGCGCAGTTTGCGAATGGTTCCGGGAACATCTTCTCGTCCCAAGGCGTGCCGCTGGGGCGCGACTCGGCGGTGGTGGGATTGGGATTGACCGTGCAGTGGTCGAAGAACCTGGCCACCTACGTCACCTACGGCACCGAACTGATGCGCAACAACTACTCCGTCCAGAACGTCAGCGCCGGCGTCCGCTTCAGCTTCTGACAACTCTGACGCGGGAACGTTCCTGTGAATCTTCCCTGGCGCATCCCGGGGTGCGATTAAAACCCGTCGCTGCGGTAGTTCACCGCGCCCGTATTTGGGTCTGTTGCCGGGATCGCCCTTGTCGTATCAATCTGGGCGTAGGCATTCCCGCTGCCATCGGCATTGTGATACTTGGGCGGCATCAGGCCCGAATAAAGCGTCGGGAACGGGTAGAAAGCGTAGCCGCTCACGGCGGCTTGCCTCACTTGGATTCCGGTTCTGGAGACGTTGATCACCATGAAATCCGCGGCCCAGACGATATTGCCGGGATACACGTTCGTCGGCGGGAAGTGCGCGTTGACGCTGCTCTTGGCGGAGTCAACGGTGTCGTCCTCAGCTTGGAAATGGGTGGCGACCGTCAGTCGTGGATAAGGACTGATCTGGCTGAGGAGGTAGCCAAAAGCCCCCTGCGGCGTGTGGGAACTGTTTTGGACCGCCGTGGCGTTGTTCAGCGCGGCATTCCAGATATTGGGAGAGACCTGACTAGGGTCGGTGATGCCCAGATTCTTCATGGCCCACACACTGGCCGGCATGACCATCTCGTGGATAAGCACGTCCACGCCTTTGCCCAGATTGCTCGCCTGCGCCATCATGTCATAATTGGGCTTGGTGTCGCCCGAGAAGATCATCGAGAGGCCGTTCCATTCCAGCTTGTAGCTCACCGAGCCTTTTCGGCAATGAATGGCCGGGAAGTAGGTGATTTTCACGCCGGTGGAGGCGTTGTTGTAGGCAATATTCGGCGCTGTCGAGATCGGCGCCGGGAGCTCGATGGGGACGACGGCATAGCCATCACGGGGATCATCGTTCCCGACGGGGATGGGATTGACGGGAAGCCCCCAGCTTTGGCGGGTGGGAGGCCTGTAGCCGGAGTAGCGTGTGTTTTCAAAACTGAAACTCTCCGTATGCCAGCGCATGGCTTCCCTGAAGTTCGCACAGAAGGCTTTGGTCCCGTCATTGTAATACACCGGTGGAGGCATGGGGTTGATCACGCCCGAAGGCCCCGGTCCCCAGATGTAGAAGGGCGACTTGCGATCGGTGGAAGGCCCGAAACAATAAAGATGGCACAGATCGCTGATGTGGTCCCCGTGCAGATGGGTCAGGAAGACTTTGTTCATTCTGGCGTTGGGAATCTTCGCGGCATTGTATTTGGCGACGACGCCCGAGCCGCAGTCAAAAACGAACTGGTCCAAAGGCAGGCCGTTGCTGCCCTGTCCCACCTCGACGAAGATGCTGTTGCACTCTTGTGTCAGGCGCGGGATGCAGGAAGTCCCGAAAAACCAGATCCGCATCTGATCCGCGGCCAGAGTTTCGGGCGGGGTGAAGGGAGTCAAGTTCGAGAAATCGGTGAATTGCTGCGTCGGATCCGAACCTCCCGACTGCCCGTAGATTTTGCCGGTCATTCCTCCCAGGGCCAGCCCTCCCAAGGCCAGCCCGGAAAGTTTGAATGAGTCTCGCCGTGAGATTCCTGATTTGTTTTTTCTCGGTTTTTTGTTCATAGCTTTTCTTCTGTGTTATCGCGGGTTCAAGGATGCGGGTCTTGATGCTTGTGGCTGGGCGAGGCACCGCAGCAATTCACTAAGACATCATTCAACCGCGTTGGCGATGTCGTGGCTGTCGCTGTGTTCATGGCAGGAACTCACTCCCCCGTCCTCCACCCCAAAGCTCCGCCGGAAACGCCGATGGTAAGATGCTCTGCAGTGTTGAAGCGGCTTTCATCAAACCTACTCCTCTTCTTATAGAAGAAAACCGCAATCGAGCCAAGACATTTTCGACCGGGAGTTTCTCCGAAAACGAAAACGGGCGCATCTCAATCATTGGCATGACTTCGTGCAGCGAGGCACGCCCGCAGCCGCGGGATTCCAATACCCGTCAGGCGTCGTGCGCCAAAGGTAGTATCGCCGCGCCAGGATTTTTATCTTGGCCGACGTGCGGCTCCGCCTTACGCTGTCCCGCCATTATTCGCTTTGGAAAAAGGTCACCTGATGCAAACATCAAACAGGAGCACCGGAGTCATGCACGCTTCCACTCTGCCCACGCAGCCATCCTTCAGCCGCCGCCAGTTTCTGAAAACCACCACCGCCGTTTTGGGAGCGGCCGCTGCGCCAAATCTCATTCCCGCGTCCGCGCTCGGCCGTGACGGCTGGGTCGCGCCGAGCGAGCGCATCATCATGGGCGGCATCGGTCTGCGCAACCGCGGCGGCCACGATCTCAACTGGGCGTTGCGCGAGAACGACGTGCAGTTCGTCGCCATCTGTGACCTTTGGCGCGAGACCCGCGAGCGCGTCAAGAAGACCGTGGACACCAAATACGGCAACAGCGACTGCAAGATGTATCCGGAGATGCGCGAGTTCCTGGCGACGCGGACGGATATTGACGCGGTGCTCATCGCCACCGGCGACCGCTGGCACGCGATGGCGGCCACCGTGGCCATGCGCGCCGGCAAGGACGTCTATTCCGAGAAGCCGTCGTCCATGACCGTTGCGGAAGGCCGCATGGTCGTCGAGACGGCGAAACGCTTCAACCGCGTCTATCAGACCGGCACGCAGCGGCTCAGCGAGCCGAACCACATTTTCTGCATCGAGATGGCCCGCACCGGCGGTCTTGGCAAGATTCACACCGCCTACGCGCACATCGCGCCGTGGGACGCCGCCGCGATGAAAACCGACTGGCTGCCCGCCGAGCCGGAGCCGCCGAAAGAAGAGTTGGACTGGGACGCGTGGCTCGGCCCGTGTCCGTGGCGGCCGTTCAACTCCGCCTACGTCCGCGGCGCCTGGCGCGGGAACTACGATTTCCACACGAGCTGCATCGGCGAGTGGGGCGCGCACACATTCGCGCAGGCGCAGGCCGGCATCGGCGCGTCGCACACCTCGGCGGTGGAATACGAATACGTCAACAACGAGAGCGGCGACGGGATGGTTACGCACTTCGCCAACGGCGTGAAGATGATTCTCGCGCGTGACCTCAACAAGCGATATTGGCACGGCTCCTGTGGCGAACGGTTCGACGGCACCGAAGGCTGGGCTTCCGCCGCCGACGGCTACTCGCGGCCGGACGTTTCCTCGCCGGTGTTGCTGACGCAAATGAAGCGCGTCATCGGCGAATACGCCGCCCGCACCGGCCGCTCGCTTGATCACATGCGGAACTTCCTCGATTGCGTGAAGTCGCGCGACATCACTGTTGCCAACCCGGTGGTGATGCACCGCTCGATGACCACCGTCCATTGCGCCAACATCTGCATGTGGCTCAAGCGCAATATGAAGTTCGACCCGGTGAAGGAAAAATTCATCGGCGACGAAGAGGCGAACCGCCTACTCACCCGCGCCATGCGCGCGCCGTGGCATGCGTAAGCGTGGCGGAAGCAAAAGGAGACAACTATGAAGACGATCAGGATTTCCCTTGGTTTATCGGCTGCGGCAGCGTTTTGCGCGCTGGCGGTCCAGAGCTTCGGCGCCGATGCGCCGGAACCGAAGAACGTCACGCCCGGCGGCATCAAGTTCGTGATGCACCGCGTGGACAAGTTTCGCAGCGAAGCCTGCGCAGTCGCCGACTTCAACTGCGACGGCCGGCCCGACATCTTCGCGGGCGAGTTCCTCTACCTCGCCCCCGACTTCAAGCCAGTGAAGGTTCGCACCATCGCCGGCAGCGTGGATGAGAACGGCAAGGGCTATCGCAACGATTTCGCCAACCTGGCGCTCGACGTGGACGGCGACGGCAAGCCCGACATCATCAGCGTGGACTGGTTCAGCAAGAGTTCGACCTGGTTCAAGAACACCGGCACGAGCGGCGAATGGCCGATGACCTTGATCGAGCAGAACGGCAACTTTGAGACGGGCCAACTCGCTGACGTGCTTGGCCACGGCAAAGCCGACTGCGTGTTGCCCGACGTGAAGCGCACGGTTTGGTATGAGCTGGTCGGCAAAGGCAAGTTCGACGTCCACGTCGTCAGCGAGAAGCCGATGAACTTCGGCAACGGCGTTGGCGACATCAATGGCGACGGCCGGCCCGACATCATCCGACCCGACGCGTGGTTCGAAGCACCCGCCGACCCGCGCAACGGCAAGTGGATCGAGCATCCGCTCGTGCTCGGCAGCAAGGATGGCGCGAAGTCCGAACACACCGCGCAGATTTTGGTCTTCGACGTGAACGGCGATGGCCTCAACGACCTCATCTGCAGTTCCGCGCACCGCTACGGCATCTACTGGTATGAGCAGTTCCGCGAAGGTGGCGAGATCAAATTCAAGCAGCACTTGATTGACGACACGTGGACACAGGCGCACAGCCTCGTGCTCGGCGACCTCGACGGCGACGGCGTGCCGGAGCTGGTGGCGGGCAAACGGTTCATGGCGCACAACGGTCACGACCCGGAGGAAGACGCGCCGCTCGGACTTTATTATTACAAGCTGCACCGCGGCCTCAACCACTCGGTCAAGTGGACCAAGCACGTTATCTCCTACAATCAAGGCGTCGGCTCCGGATTGAACATTTGTCTGAAGGACATGGACGGCGACGGCGATCTCGACATCGTCGTCACCGGCAAATTCGGCGGCCCGGTTTGGTTTGAAAACAAAACGAAGTAAAACAGAACATGAAAATGAATCGTCGTGATTTCTTGAAGACCAGTTTCGCCACTGCGGCAGCCAGCGCGCTGCCCAACGTCATCCCCGCTTCCGCGCTGGGTCTCGATGGCACGGTCGCACCGAGTGAGCGCGTCGTGCTTGGCGCCATCGGCATCGGTGGCCGCGGGACCTACGTGCTCGGCTGCTTCTTGGAGGAAGCCGACGTGCAGTTCGTGGCCATCGCCGAGGTCAAGGCCGCGCGCCGCCAAGCCGTCAAGGAGCGCGCTGACGCCAAATACGGCAACACCAATTGCGCTACGTATCGTGATCTGCGCGAACTGCTCGCCCGCCCCGACATTGACGCCGTGCTTATCGCCACCGGACCAAACTGGCACGCGCTGGCGTCCGTCACGGCCGCGAAGGCGGGCAAGGATGTTTACTGCGAGAAACCGTGCGCCAAGACGATCTTGGACAGTCTCTCGCTGGCCGAGGCGTTTCATCGCACCGGCCGCGTGTTCCAAGCCGGCACACAGCGGCGCAGCCTGCCCAATTTTCAATTTGCCGTCGAACTCGCCCGCAGCGGCAAGCTCGGTAAACTCACGACGCTCCACGCGCATCCGATGGGGTTGAAAGCCGTCACCAGCGGCTGGCCCGAACCCGATCCGGAGCCGTCCAAGGAGGAAGACGACTGGAACCTTTACCTCGGCCCGGCGGCGTGGCGGCCATTCAACAAGGCGCTGTTCTCTCGCGCTGGCAGCTTCGAGAAGGGCGGCGGCTTCGTCGGCGGCCCCGGCGGCGGCGGATGTCTGGAGTGGGGTTCGCATTGCGTGGACCAATGCCAGTGGGCCAACGATGCCGACAAGACGGTGCCGGTGGAATACTGGCCGCAGGATGGGCAGTTGCACGCGCGCTACGCCAACGGCGTCAAGCTCGTCATGCGCAACGAAGGCTGGCTTCCCAGCATCGGCTCCTGCCCGGTGCGCTTTGAAGGCGAAACCGGCTGGCCAACGCCGACGCGGCCTGCAATACGCACATCGCCTGCAACGCCGGCAACATCGCGCTCTTCCTGGACCGCAAGCTCGCCTACGACCCGAAGAAGAACGAGTTCATCGGCGACGAGGAAGCCAACCGTCTTCGCGGTGAAGCCCTGCGCGAACCGTGGCGCTTTTAACGGCCATTACGGACGAATCACGAATCACGTATTACAAATCACGAGAACATGAAACTGAACTTCATCATCCGTAACGCCGCGTTGGTCGCAGCCCTCGCGCTTGCCGGCCAGCTTCAAGCCGCCGGTCCCGACGCCGCCAAGGCCGCCGAAAAGCAGCGCGAACTCATCGCCATCCTCAAGTCCGGCGCGCCGCCCGCGGAAAAAGCGATCGCGTGCAAACGGCTCGCCATCTACGGCACCAGCGAAGCGGTGTCGGTGCTCGCGCCGTTCCTTGCCGACGAGCACCTCGCCTCGTGGGCGCGCATTGCCCTCCAGGCCATTCCCGATTCTGCCGCCGATGACGCGTTGCGCGAGGCGCTCGGCAAACTGCACGGCAAGCTCCTGATCGGCGTGATCAACACCCTCGGCGTCCGCCGCGACGCCAACTCCGTCGGCGCTCTCTCCGAGAAGCTCAAGGATTCCGATGCTGACGTGGCCTCGGCTGCCGCCGCGGCGCTGGGTCGCATCGGCGGTGGGACGGCCGCCAAGACGTTGCAACCTCTGCTCGTCGGCGCGCCCGCCGCGGTTCGCCCTGCCGTTGCCGAAGGCTGCATCCTCTGCGCGGAACAATCACTCGCCGAAGGAAAGGCTGAAGCAGCTGCAAAGCTGTTTGACGCCGTCCGTAGCGCGAACATCTCGAAGCAGAAGACCGCTGAGGCGACGCGGGGCGCGATCCTTGCCCGCGGAGCCGCTGGCGTGCCGATGTTGGTCGAGCAACTGCGCTCGAAGGACAAGGATTGTTTCAACAGCGCCATGCGCACGGTGCGCGATCTGCCCGGCCGCGAGGTGACACAGGCGTTGCTGGCCGAGATGGAACGCGTGACGCCGGAGCGGCAATCGTATCTGTTGCTCGCGCTCGCTGACCGCGGCGACGCCGAGACGCTCGACGTGGCGCTCAAGGCTGCGAAGAGCGCGCCAGAGCCGCAACAACTTATCGCGATCAGTGTGCTCGACCGCCTGAGCAACCCCAAATCCGCCCCGGCTCTGCTCTCCATTGCTGCCGGCGGCGACTCGAAGGTCGCAATGTCCGCCAGGCTGGCGGTGGCCAAGATGCCGGGCGCGGAGGTTGAATCAGCCATCGTTGCGATGCTCAAGCAACCGGAGGAGAACGCCCGCCGCGCCGCGATCGAGTTGATCGCCCAGCGCCGCATCATGAGCGCGATTCCGGAGCTGCTGAAGGTCGCCGAGGATTCCAACGCCGCCGTTTCCGGCGCAAGCTTCAAGGCACTCGGCGAACTGGCCGGCATTGACGAAGTGCCGATGCTGCTCGGTGCGCTGATGAAAGCGAAAGATACGGAACCGGCCGAGAACGCGCTGTCGGCCGTCTGCGCGCGGTTGAACCGGCCCGTCAGCGGCAACGTCGTTATCCAGAAGGCGATCTATGGCGCGCTGCCCGAAGGTCCCTTGGCCGATGTCACCGCCAAGCTCGCCGAGCTTGTGAAAGCTTCCCCCACAGTGCAGGCGTCCAACAAACATTTCGGCGACACCGCCGGCGGCAAGGTCAAGAGACTGCGCGTCGAATACACGGTGAACGGTGTGCCAAGCGTCAAGACGGTCCGCGAGAACGACACCATCGCGTTTACCGCGACGGCCGTGCCACCGGCGCTTGTGGACGCGCTTTGCGCGCCGATGGCGCAGGCGCCGGTGCCCGCGAAGGTTGCGTTGCTGCGCGTGTTGCGCTCGGCCGGCGGCCCGAAGGCGCTCGCCGCCGTCCGCGCCGCCGCTTCGGACGCCAACGCCGAGATCAAGGAAACCGCCCAGCGCACGCTCTGCGACTGGCAGACGGCGGACGCGTTGCCCGATGTGATGCAGATCGCAAAGACCGCGACGGACAAGAAGTTCAAAGTCCTCGCGCTCCGCGGCCAGCTCCGGCTGATTCCGTTGCAGGACGCTTCCATCGAGCAGAAATTCGCCTCGTTGAAGGAAGCGATGGCGTTGATCGAGCGCGACGAGGAACGCCGCCTTGGGCTGGCAGCTCTTGGTGAGATTCCCACCGCCGAATCGCTGGCGCTGGTGACGCCGTATCTGGCCGCCGGCAACCTCAAGGGCGAAGCGAGTATCGCCGCAGTTGCCATCTCCGCAAGGATCGTTGGCAAGAACCCGGCGCAGGTCGCTGCCGCCATGCAGCAGGTGACGACCTCCGACAAGAAACTCGCGCAGCAAGCGAAGCGGTTGCTGGCGCAAGCGAAAGGTGCTGCGCCGAAGGCGAAGAAGAAGTAGTTGCATGAAGAATCTCGCCACACTTTCCGCAGTCTGTCTGGTCGCTTTCGCCGCGCGCGCGGGCGAGCAGCAGCTTTTCAACGGCAAGGACCTCGACGGTTGGGACGCCGCGCCCGGCTGGTGGCACGTCGAGGACGGCGCGCTCACGGCGGAGAGCACGCCGGAGAAGCCGTGCAAGAAATGCAACTACCTCATCTGGAAAGGCGGCGAGCCGGCGGACTTTGAGTTGACGGCGGATTTCCGGCTGAGCGCGAAAGCCAACTCTGGCATCCAGATTCGCTCCGCGCGCCGGGGCGAATGGGACACGATGGGCTATCAGGCCGACATGACCGGCAACGGCGGGCTGGTCGGTTTCATTTATCATCACAAGGGCGGCTTGGTCGTCGCACGCGGTGAGAAGACGGTCTTCGCCGTCGACGGCAAGAAAGAGACAGAGAAGATCGGCGACGCCGCGGAACTGCTCAAGGTTTTCAAGAAGGAAGGCTGGAACACCTGCCGCATCGTCTGCCGCGGACCGGAGATCACGTATTACGTGAACGGCGTGTTGATGAGCCGCGTGACGGATCATCGTCCCGCCATTGCCACGCCGAGCGGTGTCATCGGCCTTCAGATGCATCCCGGCCCGCCGATGAAAGTGCAGTTCAAGAACATCGTGTTGAAGACGCTGAAGTAGAAAAGCAGAGCCATGAAGATCAACCGTCGCGACTTTCTGAAACAGACGCTGCTGGCGTCTGCTTCGGTTGCTGCGCCGAACCTCATCCCCGCTTCCGCGCTCGGCCGCGATGGCGCGGTGGCGCCGAGCGAGCGGATCGTGATGGGTGGCATCGGCATCGGCGGGCGCGGCGGTTATGACTTGAGCGTGCTGTTGCAGGAGCCGGAGGTGCAGTTCGTCGCCGTCTGCGAGGTGAAGAAGGCACGACGCGACGCGGTCAAGCAGTTGGTGGATCAAACCTACAACAACCAGGGTTGCGCGACGTTCCGCGACATGCGCGAGTTCATTGCCCAGCGCCGCGACCTCGACGCAATGCTGATCGCGACCGGCGACCGCTGGCACACGCCGGCTTCGATTTTGGCGATGCAGGCGGGCCTCGATGTCTTCTGCGAAAAGCCGTCCGCAATGAGCGTTGCCGAAGGCCAGGCGCTCGTCGCGACCGCGCGCCGCTACGGCCGCATTTTCCAGAGCGGCATCCAGCGGCTCAGCGAAGCCAACTTCGTCTTCGCCGACCAGCTCGCGCGCACCGGCCGGCTCGGCAAGGTTCACACCGTCTATGCGCATCTGCTGCCATTCCAGATGAAGACCGACTGGCTGCCGGCCGAACCGGAGCCGGACCCGAACGAGCTCAACTGGAACCTCTGGCTCGGTCCCGCGCCGTGGCGGCCATACAACCGCGGTTACCTCGGCGGCTGCGGCGCATGGCTCAACTATTACGATTTCGGCACCGGCGTGGCGGGCTGGGGAAGCCACACGATTTGCCAGTGTCAGTCCGGCGTTGATGCGCTCGACTCTTCGCCCGTCGCCTACGAGTATCCCGGCCGCGAGGATTTCGACTTCTTCACTTGCCGTTTCGCCAACGGTATCACGCTGGTGCTCAACACGGAAGGCTGGTCGAAGCCCGGCGTGCGCGGCATGTGGCATGGCTCGTGTGGCGTGCGCTACGAGGGCACGGAAGGCTGGGTGTCCGTCGCCGACGGCTATCAGCGGCCCGAAGTTTCCTCGCCGGCGCTGTTGAGGGAGTTCGACAAGTTGGTGCGCGGTTATCAGGAGCAATCCGGCCGGCCGCTGCATCATATCCGCGATTTTCTGCGTGGCGTGCGGACGCGTCGCCCGTGCGTCGCCAACGAAATGGTGATGCACCGCGCGATGAGCACCAATCACGTCACGAACATCTGCATGTTGCTTAAACGAAACATGCGGTGGGACCCGGCAAAGGAGGAATTCATCGGCGACGCCGAAGCCAACCGGATGCGGACCCGCGCAACGCGCGAGCCGTGGCACGTCTAGAGATTACAAATCGCGAGTTTCAAGTTGCAGAATCGGAAAGCGCAGTTCAAAACACGGTGCTGAAAAATTGAAGAAGAGGAATACAGCGTGAACGGAATTGAGAGAACGCAAACCAACCGGGGCGAACCGAAAGGTTCACCCCACTTGGTTTCGCGTCGCCAATTTCTGAAGGCGGCTGCATTGCTGGCTGCGCCGAACGTGATTCCCGCTTCCGCGCTCGGCCGCGATGGCGCGGTGGCGCCGAGCGAGCGGATCGTGATGGGTGGCATCGGCATCGGCGGACGCGGGACTCACGATCTGGGTTGGATGATTGGCGAACCGGACGTGCAGTTTGTCGCCATCTGCGAAGTCCAAAAGAAACGTCGCGAGGCGGCGAAAAACACCATAGACAAGAGATACGGCAATACCGATTGCGCCGTGTATGGCGATATTCGCCAGTTCCTCGCTGAGCGGACGGATGTGGATGCGGTTCTCATCGCGACCGGCGACCGCTGGCACGCGCTGGCTTCGATCATGGCGATGCGGGCGGGCAAGGATGTCTATTGCGAGAAGCCGGCCTGCCTCTCGATGGCGCAGGGCCGGATGGTCGTGGAAACCGCCCGCCGGTATGCTCGGGTCTATCAGACTGGCGCGCAGCGGCTCAGCGAGCCGAATCACGTCTTCTGCATCGAGATGGCGCGCACCGGACAGCTTGGCCCGGTTCATACCGCTTACGCCGACTGCCGCTGGCGCGACGGGATGCGTCACGACTGGCTGCCGGCTGAACCGGAACCGCCCAAGGAGGAACTGGACTGGGATGTCTGGCTCGGCCCGTCTCCCTGGCGGCCTTACAACCACGGCTATGTAAGTGGAGGAGGATGGTATCACTTTTACGATACCGCGACCGATGTTGCGATGTGGGGCGCGCACACGGTTACCCAGGCTTTGGCTGCGTTCGACATGTCGAACGTTTCCTTCATCGAGTTTGAGTATGCCGGGCCGGATGAGACGATGGTGACGCGTCTATCCAACGGGGTGAAGCTGGTTCTGTTCCGGGTGGTCGGCGATGTTTGGCAAAAGTGTAATCTTTGGCATGGCTCCTGTGGCGAGCGGTTTGATGGCCCGGAAGGCTGGCTGGGGGCCGCCGATGGTTATGAAATGCCCGATGCCTCATCTCCGGCGCTGTTGCGCGAATACAGGAAAGTGATGGCCGAATACGCGGCCCGGACGCGACGGCCGATGAACCACGTGCGGGATTTCTTTGATTGCATCCGGTCGCGCCGGCTCACGGTGGCGAATCCCGAAGTCATGTATCGGTCCATGAGTATTTGCCTGGTGGCTGATATCTGCGAGCAGTTGAAGCGAAACCTGAAGTTCGACCTGATCAAGGGCGAGTTTGTCGGCGACGCCGAAGCGAACCGGTTGCGGTCCCGCCCGATGCGCGCGCCGTGGACCGTGTGATTTTTCCGCTGACGAAAGAAGCGAAGCTGTTCCGAATCTGAAATGGAGAGAATGAAAATGAAGAACATGAAATGGATGCTGGTCACCGTGGCTGCCGCCGGGTTGATGACGCTGCCCTCGCAAGCGCAGTGGAACATTCCCGCCGATCCTGCGGCCAAGAAGGAATACGTCGCCAAGCTGCTCGCGACGGCGCAGAAAGCCGACGCGCCGCTGATCGAGCGGTTCGCCGCCTGCCGCGAGCTGTCCGTTCTCGGCGATAAGAACGCTGTGCCGGTCCTCGCCGCGCTCCTGACCGACGAGAAGATGTCGCACATGGCGCGCTACGGTCTCGAGCCGAATCCGGATCCGTCAGTGGACGCCGCGCTTCGCGACGCGCTCGGCAAGGTCAAAGGCCGCCTCTTGGCCGGCGTGATTAGTTCCATCGGCGTTCGCCGCGACGCCAAGGCCGTCGAGCCGCTAGCCAAGCTACTCTGCGACGCCGACGCCGATGTCGTTTGCGCCGCCGCAGCTTCGCTTGGCCGCATCGGCAACCTCGCTGCCGCCGCTGCGCTGGAGAAGGCGCTCGCCAGTGCTTCCGGCGCGAACCTCAACGTCATCGCCGACGGCTGCATCCGCGCCGCCGACGCGCTGCTGGCTGCCGGCAAGCGCGACAAGGCGACCGCCCTCTACGACTGTGTGCGCGCCGCCAAGGCGCCACGCCACATTCGCATGGCCGCCACGCGCGGCGCGATCCTCGCCCGTGGCCCCGCCGGCGTCGCGATGCTCATGGAGCAGGTCAAGGGCGACGACAACGCTATGTTCGCCGTCGCGATGCGCCTCGCGCACGAGATGCGCGATGCGAAGCTGACGCAAGCTCTCGCCGCCGAAGTCGGCAAGCTCGCGCCGGAGAAACAAATCGTCGTCCTGCAAGCCCTCGGCGACCGCAAAGACACTGCCACGGTTCCGGCCGTGCTCGCTGCCGCCAAGACCGGCCCCGCGAACGTCCGCGTCGCCGCCATCCGCGCGTTGCCGCAGATCGGTTGCCCCTCGTGCCTGGCGTCGCTGGTCACGATGGCTTCCGACGCTGACGCCGATGTCGCAGCCACCGCGCAAGCCGCGCTCGCCGGCTTCCCCGGCAAGGAAGCGGACGCGACCATCGCTAACCTGATGAGCGCTCAGGACGCGAAGACACGTTGCACGGCCATTGATTTGGTCGGCCAGCGGCGCGTAGCTAACGCGATGCCGGCGTTGCTAAAGGCTGCCGAAGACGCCGACAAGCAAGTTTCCGTCGCCAGCTTCAAAGTCCTTGGCGACATGGCTGGCGCGAAGGAAATCCCGGCGATGATCGCTCTGCTCACCAAGACGCAATCGGCGTCGGCCGAGAACGCGCTGTCAGCGGTCTGCGCCCGGCAAGCTGAGCCGGCGGCGGGCAGCGTCGTCATCAAGAAAGCTGTTTATGGCGCGTTGCCCGAAGGTCCGTCGGCAGAGGTAACGAAGAAAGCCGCCGAGCTGGTGAAGTCCGGCACGTTGTCTCTCGAAGCGACCAACGGCAACTTTGGCGATCCCGCTCCGAAGAAGCCCAAGAAGCTGAGCGTGGACTACGTTGTCAACGGCGTCGCGGCCAGCAAGACCGTCGCCGAGGGCGAGACGATCACGTTTACGGCCGTGACGGCATCGCCGGCATGCGTGGACGCGCTGTGCGGCGCGATGGCGCAAGCGCCGGTGCCCGCGAAGCAGGCGTTGCTGCGCATCCTCCGCTCGGCCGGCGGTCCGAAGGCCCTCGCCGTCGTGCGCACTGCCACCAACGACGCGAACGCGGAAATCAAGGACACCGCCACGCGCGTCCTGTGCGACTGGACGACTGCCGAGGCCGCTGACGAACAACTCGCGCTGGCGAAGACCTCGCCGAACAAGACCTACAAGGTGCTGGCCCTGCGCGGCTACATCCGCGCCATCGGCGACGCCAATCTTGACGCCGCCAAGCGCCAGGCGATGTGCAAGGAAGCGACCGCGCTGATCCAGGGCGACGCCGAGAAGCGGCTGCTGCTGAGCGCGCTCAGCAACGCCAGCGACGCCGATTCGCTCGCGATGGTGATGTCGCATCTCGAAAACCCGGCGATCAAGGACGAAGCCTGCCTCGCCGCCGTCTCCATCTCCGAGCGTCTGGTCGCCTCCAACCCCGCCGTCGTCGCCGATGCTATGCGGAAAGTTGTGAAGGCGACGCAAAACCAAGGCATCCTCCGTCGCGCCCGCAAAGCGCTCGGCCAGACGCGCCCCAAGCCGGCGGCGAAGAAGTAGCGCGGGCGAACAGCGCTCGGTAGAGCCGAGTTCCCGCTTGCGTTGCCACTGGTTTCCGCCGCATCTTTCGCGCGATGCTCGAAACTAGTTCGTCAAGCAATACGTCGGCCCCGAAACCAGGGCGCGCGCTAGTCTCGCCACTGCGCGCAGCGTTGTGGCTCGCGGTGGTGTTGGTCGGAGCGAAGGCGGTGTTGCTCGAGCCGCCACGGTCTCCGCGCTGGTTGCTTGATTTCGCAGTGGTGTCATTTCAGGACGTGTTGTTCGCGGTGACGCTGGGAGTGGTTGCGGAAATCGTGGCGCGCATGGCGGCGCGGCGGCCCATGCTGGCGCACATCGTCCGAGGCGCGTCGCTGGCGTTCTTCATGCTGTGCGCTTTCTACGTTGTGCTGGCTGTCGGCATATTCCAATATTTTTCCCGGCCGCTAACCTACGACCTGCTGAGCCTTGTCCGCAACGCTGCGACCATCCAGTCATCTGTCAGCGAACGGCTCACCGTGCCGATTGTGGCGGCATTCATCGCCGTGCCGGTGGGTTATCTCGGCGTTGCGCTCTGGGCCTGCCGTCGTCGGAGCGTGCCGGTGTGGGCGCTCGCGGTTGCTGGTCTCTGGATTGCGGCAGGCCTGTGGGAATACGCGCCACAGGCGGACGATTGGGAATACGGTCAGTTGGCGCTCTGTCCGCATGTGGAACTAGTCCGCTCGACGGCGGTGGGGTTAAGCGGCGCGCGGCAGGTGACGTTCCCGAAGGATTTTCCGCAGGAAGACTTGGCGGAGTTTCGTCCGCTGAAGTCGCGTGGCACGCCGCCGGGTTGGTTCAAACCGCCCGCCGGAACAGCCCGCCCGCGCAACGTGATCGTGGTTGTGCTCGAATCAGTGGGGACGAGGTATCTGAGCCTCTACGGCAGCCGTTACGAGACCACGCCGAGCCTGATCGCAGAATCGGCGCACGCAATGGTGTTCGACGACTTCTATTCGCATCTCGGCTATACGTTCTGCTCGTTCATGGCGATCAGTTCTTCGATCTATCCGGGACTGCCGTGGTGTTACGCGCCGACGACCGAGCGGCCGCCGCCGCCATCGCTGGCGTCGGTGCTGCGCGCGCGCGGCCGGCGCACGGTGTATTTGCAGAGCGGCGACATGGATTGGAACGGCGGCGAGTCGTGGATCAAAGGCTTTGGTTTTGACGAGGCGCACGATTACCGCGAGTTTGGCTGCCCTCGGCTGTCGTCGGAGAGCGCGGAGGAGCGTTATCTGGTTGACCGGCTGCTGCGGTGGATTGACGCAAAGCGCGGTCAGCCGTTTCTGGCGTTGTGCTGGACCGACCAGACGCATGATCCCTACACGCCAAGCCCGGGTGCGAAACCGATGGAGTTTCTGTCCCGCAAACCGGGCGATACGCGGAGCGCAGACCTGTCGCGCTACCTGAATGCGCTGCGTGAGACGGACCGGCAGCTTGGGAGATTATTTGCGGCGCTGCGCGAGCGCGGCTTGGCGGACGACACGCTGGTAGTGGTGACCGGCGACCACGGCGAGGCGTTCCGCGAGCCACACAAGCAACGCGGGCACGGTTTCACGGTTTACCAGGAGGACGTGCACGTGCCGTTGATGCTGTGGAACCCCCGGCTGTTTCCGGCGGGCCGGCGCGTGGCAACCATCGGCTCGCACATGGACCTCAACCCGACGATCACCGACATCCTGGGCGCGGAGCCGGCGGGCGAGTGGCAGGGACGCAGCCTCTTCGAGCCGGCACGTCCGCCCCGCGCGTATTTCGTCGCCAGCGTCGGCGATTATCAGTTCGGCATTCGCGAGGAACAGTGGAAATACATCCTCAACACGACGCGCGGGCGGGAGATGCTTTTTGACTTGGCGCATGATCCCGACGAGCAGCGCAACATGGCGACGGCCGAACCGGAGCGTTGCCGCCGGTTGCGACAGCGGCTCGCGGCGTGGGTGTCGTTCGAGGAAGAGTTCCTGCGCGGCCGGGGAAACTGAGAACGTTTTGTTCTTTCTCCAAGACTGAAAAGCTGGAACTTCTCCGAAAGTTCGCGGCGTCAGTCGCTGTGACCGACGCCGGGCGCTGCTTTGAACTCGATCCGCCGCCGCATGAAGTAGTGCGGCTTGTGCGGTGGTTTGTGGCCCCAGTTTTCGCTGTAGCTGTAGTAGAGCCAGCCGGTGAGCGAGGAACCCGCAGGCTCGTCGAGCACCAGCGTCGGCTGCCACGCCAATTCGCGGCCGATGACAGGAATCGTTGGCACTTTCCAGATTTGTTGCATCCGTTCGCGAGGCCAGAGGATGCCGTCGTCGGAAAACGCAACATAGACGCCGGAGCGTCCTTTCTTCTCACTTTCCAACCACGCGCTCACGCAAAACAACATCACGAACTGCCGCAGTGCCGGCACGTAGGTTACATGCGGAATCAGGGCGCAAGCGTCGCGCAAGCCGCTCGTCACAACCGGCGTGTCGTGTCCTCCAAGACCCAGCTCGGTGAAGCCGCCATCAAAGAACTTCCCCCACGCGTCCGGCCTCATCGCATCCGCCACCGGGCAACGCGCCATGCAGATCGTCACGCCACGACCGCCGACCGGCTCGTGCGACGTGTAGTAGCAGTAGAGGAACTTCCTGCCCGGTTCTGCGAGCAGGCACGGCTCGCCGACACCTTGATCGAACCGTCCACCAGCGACCTTCGCCAAATGACCGGTGAGGATTGGGCCGCGCTTCTCGAACGTCGTGCCGTCATCGCGCGAAACGGCCAGTCCGACACAGCAATAGAATCCCGGAATCCCTTCCTTGTTGCGCGGCATCCCTTCCTGGTCTTCGGCGTGGTAGATCGCAAGCAGTTCGCCCGACGGCGCGCGCCACGCGCCGCTGATGCCCGCGTAACCGTTGTCGAACTCGCCCGCCTTGCCCGGCAGCAGCACGTCCCTTGGCGAAGCGAGGCGCGTCATCACCTCGCCTTCAAGCAGCACCGTCTTGATGCCCGCCGCCAGCAGCACGCGGTAGTTCGGATTGGTGCGGACAATGACGGTCCGCTCGTCAGGGAAATATCGCAACCCGTGCTGCCCGTCGGCCAGCAATGTTTCCGGCAGGCCGAGTTCAACCGCGACAGATTTCGACTCTGCGCCGCAAACTGGCAGCAATGCGACTGTCAATATGATGACGAGGCCAGAAACTCGGCTCGCTGCTTTCACGGCACGATTTGAACCGCGTCCACCACCACATAGCCGTCGGTGCCGGTATTGGAGATGACGATGGCGGTGGCGGAGCCGGCGTCGAGGTCGAAGCGGCCAAGCGAGTGGAACAAGCCGGCGATCTCCGGCGCGCGGCGTTGGTTCACGACCATCGTCTTCTCGCCACGCGAGGTTCGGATGGTCACGGGCGTGTTGGTCGCGCGATTGTTCTCGGCGGCGTAGGCCAGCCGCACTTCGTAAGCGCCGGCCTTCGGCAGGTTCGGGCGGAAGCTGGCGCTCTTCGCGCCTTTGCCGCCGTTGCCGTCAGTCAGATATCCGTCGCTGATGAACGGCTTTGAGTAGGTCGAACGGCCCCAGTCGCCGGTGGTTTCGGCTTCTGAGTCATCTAGCAGGATGCCGCCAAACTTTTTCACGGCTTCCTCCAGCGGCATGCCGGGCGAAGATTTTGCGCCGGACGTGATCGTCGCATCCTCCGGCACATCGCTCGTTTCCCACGGCAGGCGCGCGCTTACGTCGGGCAACCTCTGGTTGTTCGCGGCGCGGCGGGCGATCTCCACGACGCGCTCCGGTTCGTCATAGACGCGAATCTCGCAGATGCCGACGGCGTCGGAGAGGACCACGCGCAACTTGGAGGCGGTGACACGTTCCAAACCGAGCACATGGCGGCGCAGTGGTTTGTCACCGACTTCCGCGAGCTTCTTCCAACTACCGTTCACCCACGCTTCCACGGCAAAATGTTTCGGGGTGTGCCGCTTTGTGAAGAACGTCACATGAACGACGTTGAACTTCTGCGGCTCGCGCCAAGCCAGTTCAATCCAATGCGGCGGCGCGACGTTCCGGTTGGGCATCCACGCGTTGCCGTTGTGGCCGACTACGCGGGCGATGCCGTTGATGACGTTCGTGGCGGGCATCGGTTCGCCTTTCGTGCCGATGCCCTCGCTGGAGGCGGTAACATGCGCAGCGCGGGCGAGGTCGGCGGGGTCGTGGTTCGGCAGGTCAATGATGTAAGCGCCGTCCTTGAGCAACTGCTGCTGAAGTTTGTCGAGATAGCTCCGGTAAATCTCGCGCGGTGTCGCACCGCGCTCGACGCACATCCCGGCGGCGGTGCCCGCGGCCTGACCCATGACGGCGCACGTCAACTGCACGCGCGTCGTGCCCATGCCGATGTGCGTGGCGGAAATGTCGCGACCGGCCATGAGCAAGTTGACGACGTTCGTCGAGTAGAGGCTCCGATACGGAATCGAGTGGAGACGGCCCGTGTAAGGATGATGCGACGGCAGCCCGCGATGGAAGAACCCTTCCGAGTAATGATCGTCGAGTCCCCACGCGCCGTAGGCAACGCGGTCCGGAAACAGCGTCTGCTCGGCCATGTTGTTCTCGGTGAAGATACAGTCGCCGATCAGCCGCCAGCTTTCGCGCACGCCGGCGACGCTGCCGACCCAGACGAGTTTGTGGTCGGCGGCTTCGTCCTTGAGCTTCGGGCAACCGTTCTTCACGTGGTCCCAGATGCCGTAGATGAGCTTGAGCAAGTCGTCGCGGATTTCCTCCTTGTCGCGATACGTGTCGCGCATGCCGCCGAGTTCGAGCATCCATTGCCAGCCCATCTCCGCGGTCAGGTGCGGCGGATGACGGCGCTCGGGGAAATCGTCGCACGAGGCGAACTTCACCGCCCACGGCGGCGTCACAAACGTCTGCTTCGTGCCGGTGGACTGGCTGAAGTATTTGAGCGAGTTGCCCATCGTGGTCTCGTCGGCTTTCTCCGGCGCGAGTGATTCGTTGTGCATCGAACGAGATTCCCGGCCGCGGCGGCAGACCGCGCCCGCGTCCTTGCCCACGATGCCGTCACCAGTGCAATCCACGAAAATGCGGCCGGTGAAACGGAGGCGCTCGCCCGTCTTCACGTCGAGGGCGAACACGGCGGCGATGGTGTTTGTCGCATTGGGCCGGGTTTGGACGCCGGTAACGTGCGTGTTCAACCGCAGCGTCAGGTTTGGCTCGGCTGTGCAGAGACGTTGGAGTCGGCCGGAGTAATAGCGCGTCTCCACCGCACGCTGATTGCCAATCGTGCGCACCTCCTCGATCAAACCGGTTTCGCGCGGGTCGCGCGCATCCCATCGTCCGCCGGGCCAGACGCCTACGGGCGGCACGAGGATTTCCGTGCTGCCATTGCCGCCGAGCACCGGTCGGTTCTGGATCAATGCCGTGCGTGCGCCCATCCGCGCCGACGACACCGCTGCCATGCAACCCGCCAGCCCGCCGCCGACCACGACCACGTCGTAATCGCCGGCATTCCTGACCTCGCGGCTCACGCCACCGAACTTCTCGCGCAACGCGGCGATGGCGTCCTTGCCGTCGGGCGGCGTCCAGTCGAAGTCCGTCGTCAGCACGATCACGTCGCAGCGGCCGTAGTAGCCTGTGAGGTCGCGCAAACGGAGCTCGATCTTGCCGGAGAGTTCGTGCGAGCCGCCATCTTCCCAACTCCAGCCGTTCTTGCCGCTCGCGCCGAACTCGCGTCCCACCGGTTTGCCGTTCAGCAGGATTTGGAACCGTCCCGGATGATGCTTCGGCTCCCAATCGCGCGCGCGCGCCCAGAGTCGCCAACGGTCCGCGCGCGGCAGGTCAACGTGCGTCACCGCATCCTTCGCCGGGGTGCCGATACCATCCGCGAGCAGATACGGCGAACCCATCTGGTCCACGAACTGTGAGTCGTTGACCCAGCCGCCAAACTCTTCGAATTGCTCGGTTTCGAGCCACACAATGTCGGCCGCCGCGATCCGCAAGCTGCCTATGACGACCGCCGCCAATGCCACAAACCAGTGTTTGCCAGCGCCGATTGTCCCGATGGATTTCATGAAGCGTTCTTTCCGTGTTGTCGGTTGCGCGACCTTAGCACGGAAATCACCCCGCGTTCAACGTGCGGAACGTGTGGAGCCTCAGCGCCACGACCTGCCGGGGATCGTGAAGTGGAGGCGAAGACTTGAAACGTAAGACGTGAAGCGTGAGGCGTAGGGCGTCGAAGCGGAGCCACGTGTATTCAAACACTTCACGCTCCACGCTCAACGATCCGTTCACCATCCCATCAGCCGTGCTACCGCCGTCTTCAACAGCGTCTCCAGCACCGCCGCCTCGCCGTGCGTCAGCGGAATGCCAACCTTCTTCACCTGCTTGGTCGCCGCGTCTTGATGGGACATGTGGATAAAATACGGCGCGCGGTCCGGCGAGTCCTGCGACGCCAGCTCGAACGCGCTGTTGAACTTCTCCGTCTTGTGAAACAGCTTCGCGTCCGGCGCCCGCCGCTCCAGCACGGCCAGCACCGCGCCGAGATCATGCAGCCCCCACTTCATAGTGATCTTCTTCTCCCAGTCGAACTGCTTCTCGCCCGACTGGTTGGCGCCGTCCACGAACACCGCACCCTTCTCGCGGTTCAGCTCGAACCGCACCACGCCGCCGCTGCCGCGGGCGTTGGGTTTGTAGATGGCGTATTCCGGCAGGCGATCCTTGCTGCGGGCTTTGTCAGTAGATGATTCAGTCATATTGCACCTCCGCCGGCATTCTGGGCGGTGGCGGTGGAGCCGTCAAGCCCGCCGCCGCTGGCGAAATCGCGCTCGACACTGCGACGCGCTGCGGACAACATCCGGCCAGTCACGCTACTACCATGACGGACGCTTTACCTATCATCCTTCTTCTCGCCGGCTTGGTCGTCGGCGGTCTGATCGGGTTCATCATCGCCGCACGCAAAGGCCGCGAGGCGCAGGCCCGCGCTGACGCGGCCGGGCGCATCGAGGCCGAACTGCGCGGACAGATTCAGCAGCGCGACGCCGAGTTGGTCACCACACGCGAGAAACTTTCCGCCGAGCAACAGGCGCGCGTTGCCGCCGAGACGAAGGAGACGAACGCCGCCGCGCGGCTGGCGGAGCAGCAACAGCAACAGGCGCAGGCGCTCGGCGATCTGAAACTCGCCCAAGAGAAGGCGCTGGTGGATTTGCGCGAAGCCTTCACCGCGCTGTCGGTCAGGGCGCTGAAGGAAACGCAGCCGGAATTCCTGCGGCTCGCTAACGAGACGTTTGCGAAGCTGGCGGAGACGGCCAAGGGCGACCTCAAGGCGCGGCAAGAGGCCATCTCTGGCATTGTCGCGCCGCTGAAGGAGCAGCTCGACGCCTACCAGAAGCGACTTCAAGCCAGCGAGCAGAAGCAGACGGAGACGCTTGGCGCGGTCCGCCAGCAGCTCGAGGCACTCCAGAACCAGAGCCAGTCGCTCGCCAGCGAGACCAACCAACTCCGGCGCGTCCTCAGTTCCAGCCAGGCGCGCGGCCGTTGGGGCGAGGAAACGCTGCGGCGTGTCGTCGAGGCGGCTGGGATGAGCGCGCATTGCGACTTCGTCGAACAGACGGCGGCGGGCGACACGCGGCCCGACATGCTGGTGAAGCTGCCGGGCGACCGCGTGATCATCGTGGACTCGAAGGTGCCAGACCTCGATTTCCTCACCGCGCTCGGTGTCGCGGACGAAACGACGCGGCGCGAAAAGCTGGCGGCGCACGCAGCGAAGCTGAAGGGCACCGTCCGCGACCTCGCGGCGCGCAACTACCCGAAGCAGTTTCCGAACGCGCTCGACAAGGTGGTGTTGTTCGTGCCGGCGGAGTCGCTGCTTAGCGCGGCGTTGGAAGGCGACCCGAACCTGATCGTGGACGCGGCGGGCCTCGGCATCCTGCTCGCAACGCCGTCGTCGTTGATCGCGCTGCTCTATGCCGTGGCGATGAGTTGGCAGCAGGACGCGCAGACGCGGAACGCGCGCGAGATTGGCGAGGCAGGCAAGGAGTTGTTCGAGCGCGTGATGAAGTTCATCGAGCATTTCGCCGGCATTCGCGAGGGGCTGGAGAAGGCCGGCAAGGCGTTCGACAACGCGCTCGGCTCGTATGAGCGTCGCGTGCGGCCCAGCGGCGAGAAGCTGATCAAACTCGCCGGCGGCCTGGCCGAGGCGGAGTTGCCGGAGATCAAACCCGCCGACACGGCGTTGCGACAGTTGCCGGAAGGAAAGTAGCGCCGGCATCCCTGCCGGCGTTGTTCATGGGCGCGAAGGGTCGCCGGCAAGGATGCCGGCGCTACGGGTTACCGAAAACACTTCCACAACTCCTCAGCGAACAGGCGCTGGCCGCGGTCGTCGGGGTGGTTGATGGTGTTGTGCAGCAGCGTCAGGTAGGGCAGGCCTTCCTTCCAGAGATGCTCCCAACGCGCGGCGGCATCGGCGAGCGCGATGTTGTGCTTGTTGGCAAACTCGCGCAGCGCCAGCACGTAGGGCCGGCGCTCCACTTCATTCATGCTCTTGAAGCCCATCATCTTCCACATCGTGAAGTGCGGTGTGATGAGGATCAACTCCGCGCCGATACCCTGCACGCGGCTGAGGATGTCACTGTAAACTTCTTCCACCACAGCCGGTGTCATCCCGGCGTCGTTGACGAACTCCAGCGTCACGAGGTCCGGCTTCGCGTCGGCGATGCGCTGCCACGTCACGCCCGTCTCTTGCCACGGCTTGCCGCGGTAGGGAAACTTGTCGGGGAAGAGCCACTGCCGGCTGTGCGAGCCGCCGGCGCTGATATTTTCCATCTCAATCTTCGCCTGTGGAAACCGCTCGCGCAGTCCGGCGGCGAAGACGTCTGGGTAGCGGAACTCCGGCTTCGATGCGTTGCCGCCGGCGGTAACCGAGTCGCCCCAGCAGACGATCTTCACAGGGCCGCCGGCCTTGAGTTTCGCCAGCGTCTTTGGGATGCGGCCCGCTGTGGTGCGCGTGACGGCTTGCGCGGCGGTTTCGAGGACCGGATAAATCTGGCCGGTCTTCGGTTCGGTGTCGCTGTAGTTGACGAAGACGTGGGCAATGGCGATGCAGCCCGCGTCGGCAACCGGCGGCATAGGCGCGCTGATGTGCGGCTCGCTGGCCTTGAGCGACGCCTTGCCGTCGGCGGAAACCTGGATGGTGTCCATCCGCAGCAACGAGTAGCGGTAATTCGCAACAACGACATCCTTGATGGTCACGCAACTATTTGTCCCGATGCCGACGTGGCCCCACGCGGTGTCGGCGAGGTAATCGTCGCCTACCTTGAGTAGCGGGCCAGCTTTGGTCCGACGAATTTCCAGTGAGCCGGGCACGAACGAGCCGCAGGCATTCACATCCTTCGCGTTGCAGCCGCGCAGCCGCGTGCCCTTGGACCAGCCGGCGGGTTTGTCAGCGGAAAGCTTCACTGGCTCGTTGGTGATCGCGAGAACCGGCGCCGGCGCGACCGCCAGCGTGGCGGCCTGCACGACCTTCACTGTGCGCGCGCCGACACGGTATTCGCCGGCCGGCACCAACACGGCGCCGCCTTGGGCTGTGATCTCTGCGCCGCAGACGAGCGAGGTCGGAGCGACGATCGCAGCGAGAACGAACAATAGAATGCGGTTTTTCATGTCAAGTTTTGCTCCAACGGTCTAGATACTGAAGAAATCACGAATGTTGCGCAACAGGGTGGTGGCGTAGTCCTCGCGCCTTGCGGCCGCTCCGACGGTGTTCTGTTGCTGTTTGTGAAAATCGTCGGTGGCAAGCTGGCGATCCGCCATCAACCGGCTCAACGCCTCAGCGACGGCTGGATTCTCCTGCAACATCGGGCCAAGCGCGTCCTTGCCGATCTCCAGCAAGCGCAGGTCGCTCTCGGCCACAACGGTCGCGTTGCGCGGCGCGCCGGTCAGCAGCGACATCTCGCCAAATGTGTTACCTGTCTTCAAAGCGCCGGCAATCACCTCGCCGCCACCCTCGCGTGCGAGTTTCACCGACGCTTGGCCGCTGACGATCAGGAACAACGAATCGCCCGCATCGCCTTTGCTGATGACAGTCTCGCCGCGGCCGAAGCGCACCAGCCGGCCGCGCCCGGCCAGCGCCACGATCTGGTCATGGTCGAGCGGTTTGAACAAGTCCACCGCCCGCAGCGCGTGTTCGGCGTCGGCCCGACGCTGCTGCTCCACGCTGTCCGCTTCAGCGGGCTGGTGCATGAACACGTCGCGAATCGGGAACGGAATGCTCATGCGCGCCCGGCGCAGCGCATACCAGATGTTGGTCATCACGTCGCTGAGGATGTCGTCGGAGGCCGCGCGGTTTTCCACCCAGAACTTGATCTCGTAGTTGATGGCGGAGTCGCCGAACTGCTTCAACCGGATGCGCGGTTCCTGTGGGAGGACTCCGGAGGTGTGCCGCACGGCTTGGCGCAGGACGTTTTTCACGTCGTTGGGCGCGGCGCCGTATTCGACGCCGACGGAGCACTTCAGCGCATGCACGCGGTCCGGGTAGTGGAAATTGGTGATGTTCTGCTTGGTGATGTTGCCGTTGGGGATGATGAGGTAATTGTTGTCCCGAGTGCGCAGGCGCGTGGCGCGCCAGTTAATTTCGATGACCTCGCCATCGGTTTCACCCACCCATATCCAGTCGCCGATGTCGAACGGCTTCTCCAGGTTTAGCGCGATGCCGGCCACGACATCGCCCAGGAGGTTTTGGAGCGCGAAGCCCAGCACGACGGCCACGATGCCCGAAGCGGTGATGATCGTGCCAAGTTGCTGGCCATAGACAAACTTCATCACGCAGAGGACGGCGGCCAGCAACAGCAGGGCCTTCGCGAGGTCGCGTAACAGCTTGGGCACCTTGACCCGACGTTGCTCCTCCAGCGCGAACTGCCAAACGAATCTCGCCAACACGTTGTTAACCTGCAACGCCAGAAACACCGCCCACGTGCTGATAAGGGCGTTACGCACCGACAGCACCCACGGCGGGTCCACATGTGGCGCGGCATGCGCCTCATGGACAACCCAAGCCACCAGCGTCGCCGAGAGCAGGGCGAAAATGTGAAAGGAAAACCCCAGCGGCACACGCAACCGCTTCTTCACCAGATGCGCCACGGCCAACAGCGGAAGATAGGTCAGCACGGCGACGCCAACATAGATCGCCGTGTTCTCGATATGGCTCCAGGTTCCGTTCATGTGGGGATGAAACTAGAGAACTTTTTATAGAGTGCGACGAGTTTGTCCACATAATACTCAACATTCTCATCGCGCCGCTGCGAGTCCCAGTCGCTCACCGGCTTGCACGCCTCGTAAGCCGTCACCTTTGCGGTGTCGCCGACGATGTAAAACGACAACTGGTCGCCCGGCTGATACGGCTTGCCGCTGCGCACGGCCAGTTCGTAGGCGGCGGAGCGATTGCGACCGCCCTTGCCGGAGCCGGCGGTGATCTTCTTTTTGTAAACGTCGAGCGAGTCGCTGAGCGTCTCGGTCTTCATCAACATCTCGATCGGCCAGCGCCGCCGCTCGATGGCGCTGCGATAATCCTCCAACTTGTCGAGAATGTCCTTGCGCCGCCGGCCCTCCAGCAACAGCCGCAGCAGATCCTCCAGAAACTCGCGCTGGAACCGCTCCAGCCCGCGCGACTTCAGCGCCGCGCCCTTGATCGTCACATGGCCATCGTCGTCGAGCAGCGCGTAGTTCTTCATCTTGTAGCTGAACATCGCCCGGTAGCGCGCGTCGAACTCCACCTCGATCCCCTTCGGCAGCGTCGCGGTCAGTTCTTCGTCGAGCAGCTTCATCCCGCGCTCCGGCTCGCCGGCCACGTCCTTCGGCGGCTGGAAGTAGATGCCGTCGGTGTCAATCTCGATGATGTGCGCGCCGCGCTGGCGCAGCCAGGCGATCATCGCCTGCAAGATCTCCCGCCCCTTCGCCGTCACCGCCGACGCTGCGTCGAAGTCGCCGAAATGAGCCTGCGCGAAGCCGAGGTAGCCGTAGAAGCTATTGATGACGATCTTGAACGTCTGCTGAAGCGCGTTGAAATGGTTGCGCGCCGCCTCGTCCTTTGCCTCGCGCAGCAGCGACTTGGCGCGGAAGCGGAAGTCGCGCAGTTCCGAGAGCAGCGACCTGAAGATCGCCAGCTCATCCTTCTTCGGCACAATGTTGAACGCAAGCATCACGCTCGGATAGAGCGAGGCGACGTCGCAATGCCAGACGTTCTCAGCAACACCCTCGTGAAAAATGTCGGTGTAGCCGCCCTCGAACTGCCTCGCCGACTCCGGCCGCGGCAGCGCGCGGCGCTGGTGGAGGTATTCGCGGACGAAGAGCGTGTCAATCTTCGTCGCGTTGCCGCGCACGACCACGTCCTGGTAGCCGTAGGGGAACATCTGCGCCTGCACGAAGTAGCTGGGCGACAGCAACGCCGCCAGCGCCCGCGTCTCGCGCACATCGTCGAGCGAGTAGCGCGCCAGCTTCTCCATGCCCGCCGCGCCAGCATCGGCGAGCGCGGGGATTTCCTTCGGGTCGAGATAGGTGCGGTCCTTCGGCGCGAGGCCGAAATGCCGCGCCACGTCCTTGAGGCCAAAGCTCTCCAGCTCCCGCGTGCTCACGTCGTAGAACTGCACCAACAGGAACGTGTCCACGATGTGCCGGCCGTAGATTTCAAACTTCGGATAGTTGATCGTCCGCTCCGCGATCTGCACGCGCGACGGATACGAGCTGAGCGCCGAGTCGTCACGGCCGAGCGCGAGCTTCACCTTGTGGCGCTTGGCGCGCGCCGCCAGGTAGGGCAAGTCAAACTTGAAGAGGTTGTGCCCTTCGATCACATCCGGGTCGCGCTCGCGGACAACCTCGACGAGTTGCTGGAGCATCTTCTTCTCGTCGCCGGCGAGCGTCATTTCCCAGCCGGTGCTGTCGGAGAGCGAGATCAACAAGATGCGATCCTCGGCGCGCTCGGCACTAGAGAATTCGTAGCCTTTGCCTGTGTAGGTCTCAATGTCCAGCTGGAGCCGGCGAAGCTGGTCGAGGCGCATGCCCTTGAACGATGTCTGGCCCGTCCGCATCAGGTGTTGCGCGACTGGGTCGTTGAGGAAATAGAACGGCGCTTCCGGGCTGGCGGCAGTCGCGCCGGTTTCGTCGAGCAGATGTTTGCGCGCCGATTGAAAATCCGACCACGACCGGAACGTCGCAAGCGCGCGGAACTCGCCAGCATCGGCGAGCGGCTCGATCTCCGCCTTGCCGGACCATGTGTTCAGAAACGCCGCGTCAGTGAGCCACAGGAACGGCTGGAACGGTTGCGCCACGCTCTTGAGCTGGCTGTCTTCGCGCAGGAACACGCGCATCGCGCTGTCATCGCCCGGCACCAGTTCGACCGCGACGATGCCTTCAGTTCGGTCGCGCCCGAACAGCGTCTCGTTCCCGGCAAACGGCAGTGCGACGGCACTCATGGCTTCGCCTCCGGCTTGGCCACCAGCGCGCGGAATTCTTTCATCATGGCCGTGTCTTCAGGCGAGAGCGTGTCCAGCAGCTTCAGCACCTTGGCGGGGTCGGCGGTGGCGGTTTCGCTGACCTGCACCGGCACGTCCACCACCTCACCGAACCGCTGGTCCACCGTGGACGTGATGAACGGCAGGAACAGCAGCGCGCACAGCCGTTGCATCCAGCTATCCACCTTCACGAAACCATGAAGCTCGCACTCGATGGAGCCGGGCTGTTTCTCGCGGTAGCGGAACAGGATCACGGCGCTGCCCGACACCCGCTCGCCTCGCTTGTCCACGCCTTGCGCGAAGAAGAGCCGCTCACCTGGCGTGTCCAGCAGCGGCCAGAGATAGCCGGCAGCGCCCTTGCGGTCGTCGGCGAAATAGGAGCCATCCGGCCGCCGCTCGCTGCGATACTTGATGATCTTCAGCAGCTGCGCCGCGATGGAGCATTGGTCGAGGTTGTTGATGAGATACTCGAAGACGTCGTAGCGCGCGCGGACCGTCGGCTTTGGCAGGCGGACATTCCGGTAGAACGTGTGGCCCGGCACGACCTGCCGCACACGCGCTTGCGCCGCCGCGTCGAGCTTGTCGAAGGGGACCAGCGACTCGGGCTTCTCAGCCGCGAGCGCGAGGCCGGCCCCAACGGTCAGCGCCACAGCCAGGAAGACGCGGACGCAAATAGATCGCACGAGCATGCCGGTCAAGACACCACAGCGGCCGAAGCGCGGCAAGAAGATTTCGCGCGGATGATTCTGCGCGAACGAACACGGTCAATGGGGCTTCGGCGTCGGCCGGGCCAGCAGCGCGCGGAACTCCCTCAACTTCGCTGCGTCTTCCGGCGGCAGCGCGTCTATCACGGCCAGCACTTTTTCCGGATCGAGCGTGGCCTCTTCGCTGACCAGCACGGGAATGGAAATAACGTCGCCGAAACGGCGGTCCACGGTGCCGGTGACGAACGGCAGAAACAAGCTGGCCAGAAACTTTCTGAAGAAGGTCTTCAATCTGACGAACGCATGCACCTCGCAGCGGATGAGGCCTGGCTCCGGCTCATGGAAGCGCACCAGCACCACCGAGTCACCTTCCACTGCCTCGCCGCTGCGGTCGCTGCCGCGCACGAAAAACAGCCGCTCGCCGGGCGCGGCATACAACGGCCAGAGAAATCCCCGCGCGCCCGCGCCGTTGTCCGCCCAAAACGCCCCGTCCGGCAGGCGTTCGCAGCGGAACTTCACCACACCGAGGCGCTGGCCGAGAATCGTGGTCACGTCGAGGTGATCGCCCAGATACTCGAATAGCTCGCGCCGCGCGCAAAACTCACCGTAGGGCGTGCGCAGCTTCCGGTGAAACGTGTAGCCCGGCACTACCTGCCGCACGCGCGCCAATGCCGTCGCGTCGAGCTTGTTGAAGGGAATGAGCGACTCCGTTTTTTCGGCGGCGGCCGCCAGACCGGATCCAACGGTCAGCGCCACTGTCAGGAAGATGCGAATGCAGGTCGCTCCCATGCGATGACAGTCAACACATCACAGGCACGGGGCTGGCGCAAGAAGATTCGGGGGCCGCTAAAATTGATTTTGTTGTCTGCGCCGCGAGTCCGTCCTATTCTTACGGGCTGTTGTCGCTCAACAGAAGCGACGCAAGACGAAGAAACAGAATCGCGCAACACAAAATACGCAATACGGAAGCCATGCCACAATTCTCTCTCACACCCGTCGCCGTTCCAAAAGTTTCCACACGTTTCCGCCGCATCCGGACGAAAATACCGGTGCCGCAGTCGGTGCCGATCCTCGAAGAGATGCGCCGCTACGAGCCGCAGTCCATGCAGGGCATGCCGCCCGTGGTCTGGAAGCGCGGCGACGGCACGATCGTGGAGGATTGGTGGGGCAACCGGTGGATTGACTGGTCCAGCGGTGTGCTCGTCACCAACGCCGGCCACGGCCGCAAGCCCATCGTGGACGCCGTCGTCAAACAGGCGAAGAGCGGCCTGCTCCATAATTATCTCTTCCCGCACAAGCTCCGCGGCAAGCTGGCGCGAATGCTGGTTGAGCGCGCGCCGGAAAAGATGGACAAGTGTTTCCTGCTCTCCACCGGCAGCGAGGCCGTCGAGTGTGCCATCAAACTCTGCCGCACCCGCGGCCGGCTCACGGACCCGAAGAAGCTGATCATGGTCAGTTTCGCGCGAGGGTTTCACGGCCGCACGCTCGGCGCGCAGCAGGTGGGCGGCATCCCCGGTCTCAAGTCGTGGATCGGCAACCTCGATCCCGGTTTCGTGCAGGTCGAGTTCCCCGATGGTTTCCGTTGCAAGGACACCAGTTTCGAGTTTTTCGAGAAAAAACTCGCCAGTGCCGGCGTGGACCCGCGGCTCGTCTGCGGCGTTATTATGGAGAGCTACCAAGGCGGCGGGGCGAGTTTCGCGCCGGTGGATTACATGCAGAAGCTTCGCGCGTGGTGCGACCGGCACGGCGCGTTGCTGGTGTGCGACGAGGTGCAGGCTGGTTTCGGGCGCACCGGGAAATACTGGGCGTTCCAGCACTACAACGTGCGGCCCGACCTGATCTGTTGCGGCAAAGGCATCAGCAGTTCGCTGCCGGTGGCCTGCCTGCTCGGCAACGGTGAGGTGCTGGACATGTATCCGCCCGGCTCGATGACCTCGACGCACTCGGCCAACCCGATCTGCTGCGCCGCCGCCATCGCCAACCTCCAACTCATTGACCGCGAGCGGCTCGTGCAGAACGCAAAGAAGATGGGCGACCGTCTCTTTGCCGGTCTCGCGAAGCTCCAGCAACAGTTCCCGACGCGCATCGCCGTTGTCCATGGCAAGGGCCTCGTCGCCGGCGTGCAGTGTGTCAAGGCCGGCGGCGAAGAACCCGACGGCGACCTCGCGTTCCGCGTCGTGGACCTGTGCTGCAAGAAGGGCCTGCTGATGTTCGCGCCGGTCGGCTTCGGCGGTGCCACGGTGAAGATCGCCCCGCCGCTCGTTATTAGCGCCGCGCAACTCGACGAGAGCCTAGCGGTGCTGGCGGAAGCGTTTACCGAGGCGGTGTAATACGAGCGGCTGATAACTGCCAGCTTCGCTGCTACGCCTTCGACTTCGCCGGCGCGCTCTTCTTGCGATACGGCGAGTGCAGGTTGAAGTAGATGCCGCAGAACGGGCGGCCCTCCTGCGCGTCGGGCGGTTCGCTGAGAATGATGGTGAGTTGGGGGTCGAGTGCGATGCCGTGCTTGAGGCCGGGGGCGCGGTTCTCATACACCTTGATGGCCTTGGTCATGAGCGAGCGCACACTATCCGTAAACTCGTCCGGCGTCTTGGCGATGCAAACGACGTATAGATCGTAAGCCTTGACCGCTTCCCGGATCTCTTTGATGAAATCGTCAACTTTCATTATTGTTCTGGAAAAGAGGTTGGAGCGTTGGCTTGCGGAAGTCAAGAGGCGCACTGACGAACAGGAAATCTAACCGCTACCCTCGCTGAAAGGCACCAGCCAACCTTCGTAGAAGACGCGAGATATCTTCGAGGCTCCCATCGCCCGATCGAGATGGAATCGCACATCCTTACCGAGGATTTCCCTGTTTTCAGTTGCAAACGCAGCAGTATTTCGCGTTGTGTCTGCGGCTGGTTAGAGCCGCTTGTTCGCAAAGCATCGTAGCGTGGGATAGCTCTTGCCCTCCTCAATCTGCCAGACCTCTTCAAAATCCCAGTCAACAAAGACGGCGCGCTGCTTCATCTCGGACGATGTCTTGCCTTCACCGTTACCACGAGAGTCCCGCTGGCCTGTAGTCTGGATGTCCCAATACGATTTGGTGACAGTGGCTTTGTTATAGCCCACCAAGCCACCGACCAATTTGTTGCCCAACACCTCGCCGGAGGCCTGGCATTCAGTGATGTCGCCCTCGTTGCACCCCACCAAGCCGCCGATCAATTCACTATTGTTGCCCGACACCCCACCGGAGGCCTGACATTCGGTGATGTTGCCCTCATTATACCCCACCAAGCCACCGACATTAACCTTCCCCGACACTTCGCCGGAGGCTTCGCATTCAGTGATGCTGCCAAAGTTCGACCCCACCAAGCCGCCAACGACTTTGTTGCCTGACACCCCGCCAGAAGCATGGCATTTGGTGATGCTGCTAAAATTCGATCCCACCAGACCACCGACGGATTGGTCGTTGCTCGACACCTGGCCGGAGGCTTGGCATGCAGTGATGCTGCCTCTGGACGCCCCCGCCAACCCGCCGACATATTTGTTGCCCGACACACTTACGTCCACCAACTTCAAGTTGCGAACCTGCCCCGAACGACTCAGAACTCCTAGAAGGCCAACGTCGTCTTCCCACCCACGGTTGATGAATAGATTGCGGATGGCGTAGCCATTGCCGTCAAGAATACCCGCAAAGGGTTGATTCGCTGAACCTATAGGCGCGAAACCTTTATCGTCGTTCCAGTTCTTCGTCTCGGAGGCATCAATGTCTGCCACCAGACAATAATGTCCGCTCAGCTCATTCTGGATTGCCTGAAGATCCGCTAGCGTGGCGATCTCGATCACGCCCCCGAACTGCACGCGGGTTTCGCGGTTCTTGCTCGAGTCGTGCTGCGCATCTTGCGTCTTGCCGCACACAGAACATTTGCCGCCGCTCCATTGATGCGTGTCTTTCCGTTTTGATTCGCAACGGGAGCACTTCTCGCAGTCTTTGCCCCAGTCGTGCTGTTCATCCCGCGTCACATCGCATAGCGCGCACCTCCTGCAATCCTTGGACCAGTCGTGTCCCTCATCTCGCGTCTTGCCGCACGCAGAACATTTGCAGCCGCTCCATCGGTGAGCATCTTTCCGTTCTGTTCCGCAACGGGAGCACTTCTCGCAGTCCTTGCCCCAATCGTGCTCCTCGTCTCGCGTTACACCGCATATCACGCACCTCTTGCAGTCCTTGGACCAGTCGTGTTTCTCATCTCGCGTCTTGTCGCACACGGAACACTTGCAGCCGCTCCATCGGTGAGCATCTTTCCGTTCTGTTCCGCAACGGGAGCACTTCTCGCAGTCCTTGCTCCAGTCGTGTTCCTCGTCCCGCGTCTTGTCGCACACGGAACACTTGCAGCCGCTCCATTGATGCGCGGCCTTTTGTTTCGACCCCGAGTGTGCGGTCAGCCAACGCGTGGGCCACGGAGGCGTTGGGGTTGTTCGTCCTGTTCCGCAGCGGGAGCATTTCTCGCAGTCCTTGCTCCAGTCGTGTTCCTCATCTCGCGTCTTGTCGCACACGGAACACTTGCAGCCGCTCCATTGGTGCGCGGCCTTTCGTTCGGATCCACAACGGGAGCACCTCTCACAGTCCTTGCTCCAATCGTGCCCTTCGTCTCGCGTCACGCCGCATATCGCGCACCTCTCGCAGTCTTTGCCCCAGTCGTGCTTCTCATTTCGCGTCACACCGCATATCGCGCACCTCCCGCAGTCCTTGGACCAGTTGTGCTGTTCATCTCGCGTCTTGCTACACTTAGCGCATTTGCAGCCGTTCCATTGGTGGGCATCCTTCCGTTCTGATCCGCAATGGCAGCATTTCTCGCAATCTTGGCTCCAGTCGTGTCCCTCATCTCGCGCCACGCCGCACACAGAACACTTGCAACCGCTCCGTTGGTGCGCGGCCTTTCGTTCGGACCCACAACGGGAGCACTTCTCGCAGTCCTTGGACCAGTCATGTTCCTCGTCTCGCGTCTTGCCGCACACGGAACATTTGCAGCCGCTCCATTGATGCGCTTCCTTCCGTTCCGATCCGCAGCGAGAGCACCTCTCGCAGTCTTTGCCCCAGTCGTGCCCTTCATTTTGAGTCTTGTCGCATATCGCGCATCGCTTGCAGTCCTTGGACCAGTCGTGTCCCTCGTCTCGCGATACACCGCACACAGAACATTTGCAGCCGTTCCATTGGTGGGCATCCTTCCGTTCCATTCCGCAACAGGAGCACTTCTCGCAGTCCTTGCTCCAGTCGTGTCCCTCATCTCGCGTCTTGCCGCACGCAGAACACTTACAGCCGCTCCATTTCTCGCAGTCCTTGGACCAGTCATGTTCCTCGTCTCGCGTCTTGCCGCACACGGAACATTTGCAGCCGCTCCATTGGTGGGCATCCTTTCGTTCCGATCCGCAGCGGGAGCACTTCTCGCAGTTTTTGCCCCAGTCGTGCCCTTCATCTTGAATCTTGTCGCATATCGCACACCGCCCGCAATCCTTGGACCAGTCGTGTCCCTCGTCTCGCGTCTTGCCGCACACAGAACATTTGCAGCCGTTCCATTGGTGGGCATCCTTCCGTTCCATTCCGCAACAGGAGCACTTCTCGCAGCCCTTGCTCCAATCGTGCTGTTCATCCCGCGTCTTGCCGCACGCAGCACATTTGCAGCCGCTCCATTGGTGCGCGTCCTTCCGTTTTGTTCCGCAGCGGGAGCATTTCTCGCAGTCCTTGCTCCAGTCGTGTCCCTCGTCTCGCGTCTTGCCACATATCACGCACTCCCTGCAGTCCTTGGACCAGTCGTGTCCCCCGTCCCGGGTCTTGCCGCATGTCGCGCACCGCCCGCAATCCCTGGACCAGTCATGCTGCTCATCTCGCGTCGCGCTGCACACAGAGCATTTGCAACCGCTCCATTGGTGTGCACCCCTTCGCTCTAGTCCGCAGCCAGAGCACCGCTCGCAGTCCTTGGACCAGTCGTGCTCCTCGTCCCGCGTTACACCGCATGTCGCGCACCGCCCGCAATCCCTGGACCAATCATGCTGCTCATCTCGCATCACGCCGCACGCAGAACACTTGCAGCCGCTCCATTGGTGTGCACCCTTTCGTTCGGACCCACAGCGGGAACATCTCTTGCAGTCCTTGCCCCAGTCGTGCCCCTCGTCTCGCGGTGCGCCGCATCTGGAACATTTGCAACCGCTCCATTGGTGTGCGGCCTTTCGTTCTGATCCGCAACGGGAACATTTCTCGCAGTCCTTGCCCCAGTCGTGTCCCTCACCTCGCGTCTTGCCGCACGCAGAACACTTGCAACCGCTCCATTGGTGCGCATCCCTTCGTTCTAGTCCGCAGCGAGAGCACCGCTCGCAGTCCTTGCCCCAGTCATGCCCCTCGTCTCGCGGTGCGCCGCACACAGAACATTTGCAGCCGTTCCATTGGTGTGCACCCTTTCGTTCTGATCCGCAACGGGAGCACCGCTCGCAATCCTTGCCCCAGTCGTGCCCCTCGTCTCGCGTCACGCCGCATATCGCGCACCTCCCGCAGTCCTTGCTCCAGTCGTGCTGTTCATCCCGCGTCTTGCCGCACACAGAACACTTGCAACCACTCCATTGGTGTGCGGCCTTTCGCTCTGATTCGCAACGGGAGCACCTCTCGCAGTCCTTGCCCCAGTCGTGCCCCTCGTCTCGCGTCACACCGCATATCGCGCACCGTTTGCAATCCTTGGACCAGTCGTGCTGTTCGTTCCGCCTCTTCCCACACTTTGGGCATTTGCATCCTCTCCACTTGTGACCATCCCGTCGAGTGGTTCCACAGATTGAGCACTTGTTGCAGTCATCGCTCCAATCATGTTGTTCGTTTCGAATCTTCCCGCACTTGAGGCAGCCGCAACCTTCCCAAGCATGTATGCCAAAGGTGCATCCGATACTCATTATTCTTTTCCCGCTTCCTCTTCTTCTTGTTGTTTGCGCGGCCAAACGAACCTACCCGCTCCGTCCGATAAACTCTCCGTCTTCGTGAACCTACCGGCGCGCATCCTACGCTGATGCTCTGGCCCGTCAAACCAAGAATCCAGCCTAAGAACATAGTCCGCGGAAGCAATTTGTCTGTCTTCCCGCAAAACCCGCAGAAAAGAGTGTATAACAATTGAGAGGGAACAGGATTACCTGATTGCTCTCGTGATTCCGATGAGTCCACCGGCAGGGCATCGTTTCCAACACCATTCTGAAAACCGGATAGGCGAGACGCCCGTCCTGCTTTGAAAACCATTGCGCCAAGACCCGCAAACGGCGTAATGATTGAGCCAGCAGCGCAACGGTCGTTTGGCGGCAACATGAAACGCGACGGACACACCCACAATTTCCGGCTCCTGTTGGCACTGGCGATTCTGACGCCGCTGCTGGTTTCCATGGCAGTGGTGGGCGTCGCGACCTTGTATCTGGGACAGCTTTCGGTGGGGGAACTGACGCGGACGATCGTCCAACAGACGGTGGCCCGCGTGGGCGCCCAGATGAAGCAGTTGCAGGATATCGCGCAGGACCAGAACAGGCTGAACCTGAAGGTCATGGCAAGCCAGCCGCCGCGCGCCGGTGATTTCAAACGCCTGGCCGCCGCGCTGACGCCGTCGTTCGAGGTGAACGAGGAGTTGGACGGTATTTACTACGCGGTCGAGGCCACCGGCGAGTTCTTCTCCCTGCTTCGCGAGACCAACAAGGTCGTCAATCTGCAGGAACGCACATTGGATCAGGACGGTCAGCGTCACCGCCGGCTCTTTCGCTGGAACGAAACGGGCTGGCAGTTCGAACGGGAATTCCCTTGGGACAACTATGACCCGCGAAAGCGGCCGTTCTATCAAACCGCCAAGACGGCCCGCTCCACGATCTGGACTCCGACTTACGAATTT
This sequence comes from Verrucomicrobiota bacterium, assembly GCA_026397915.1. Classification (GTDB taxonomy): domain Bacteria; phylum Verrucomicrobiota; class Verrucomicrobiia; order CAIQCK01; family CAIQCK01; genus CAIQCK01. Next base: position 3,216 of record JAPLTX010000012.1, on the reverse strand, counting down.
TGGAAAGACCATCCTGGCGAACGCCAGATCACCGGCGTGACCTGCGCGACACCGGTCTATGACGATGCAGGGCAATTGCAGGGCGTCTGGGGCGTGGACCTCGATACGCTCTCGCTTTGCGACTATCTCGCGGTGGTCAATCCCGAAGTGCCGGGCTATCCCTTCATCGTCGAGGAGAAAACCGACGGGACGCGCCGGGTGATCGCGCATCCCGACCGGAACATGGTGATTGACGCAAGGACCGGCATGTTGTTCCGCGACGCCAACGAAATCCACGACGAGGCGGTGAAGGCGTTCTTGCGGCAGATTCCCGGACGGTTCGCGGCGCACGCCGGCCGTGTGGCTCCGCACGCTGGCCCGTTGATGCTGGCGGAACTTGCGCCAAGTTCCGTGGCGGCGCGCACGAAAACCCTTGAATTTACTGACCGCGGAACAAACTATCTGGGCGGCTGTTTTGTAACGGGGCGCAACAATCATCTGCTCATTGGCATGGTGCTCGACAAAAACGAAGTAATGGGACGCGTGAAACAGAACGCCACATGGTTTTTCGCCACGTTCGTCGTCGTGCTGGGTGCGTCGGTCATCGGCATCTTCTGGTTTGCGCGCCGCGCCTCCCGCCCGCTCGTCGAACTGCAACGCGAGGCGCACGCCGTGGGCCGGCTCGAACTCGCGCCGTCCGATCCGCCGCTCTCGCACATCCGCGAGATCCGCGAGCTGGGCCATGCGATGGCGCTGATGAAGACCAACCTCCGCTCGTTCCGCAAATACGTTCCCGCCGACCTCGTCGGCGACCTCGTCCGCAGTGGACGCGAGGCCGTGCTCGGCGGTGAGCGCATCAGCGCCACCATCTATTTCTCCGACATCGCCGGCTTCACTCCGGTTGCGGAACAACTCCGCCCCGAAGAAATCGTCGAACATCTCGGCGTCTACCTTCAGGCCATGAGCGATGGCGTCGCGCAGCATGGTGGCACCGTGGACAAATACATCGGCGACGCCGTCATGGCGTTCTGGAACGCACCGCGCCCCAACCCCGCGCACGCCGCCGACGCCTGCCGCGCCGCCCTCGCCAACCAGCGCCAGCTTGATCGCCTCAACGAACAATGGCGAGCCGCCGGCAAACCCGTCTTTCACACCCGCATTGGCCTCCACACCGGCCCGGTCGTTGTCGGCAACATCGGCAGTGAGCACCGGATGAATTACACTGTCATCGGCGACAGTGTGAACCTCGCCAGCCGGCTGGAGAACTTGAACAAAATCTATGGCACGCGCATCCTCATCAGCGAGACCACCCGTGCCGCTGCTGGCGCTGCCATCAGCGCGCGCCCCGTGGACCGCGCCAGTGTAAAAGGCAAGACCATCGCTGTGACCGTCTATGAACTTCTTTGCGAAGCCGAAGCCGAAACGCCGGAGCAGGCCGAGTTGAAACACCAGACCGAGGAAGCCTTCACCCATTACCAGCGCGGCGATTACGCCGCCGCCGCCGCCGCTTACCGCGACCTGCTGAAACGCCGGCCGGCCGATGGCGTCGCGGCCGCCCTGTTGAAACGCTGCGAAAACCCCACCGCCAATCCGCCGGTTCCGTCCGCGACATCCACCCACGTTCCGTAAGGTCCCAAGATCGAGCAACCGTGTCGCGTCAACAGCGACGGGCGGGCTTGGAAACCCGTCCTGCTAGCCCGCCTGCAACCGGTGTCGCAGGCGCGTGTAGCGGGCGGCAGTGTTGTTGTTGCGGACGGCGATGGAAAGGGCCTTCTTGGAACCGATCAGGACGACGAGTTTCCGCGCGCGCGTGATGGCGGTGTAGAGGAGGTTGCGTTGGAGCATCACGTAGTGCTGCGTCAGCACCGGCACGATGACGGCGGGATACTCGCTGCCCTGACTCTTGTGGATGCTGATGCAGTAGGCGGGCAGAAGTTCGTCGAGGTCGGTGAAATCGTAGATCACGGCGCGGTCGTCCATCGTGACCGTCAGCGTCTGCTCGACGGGGTCAATCGCCTCGATGCGGCCGAGGTCGCCATTGAAGACATCCTTGTCGTAGTTGTTCCGGATCTGCATCACCTTATCTCGGACTCGATAGACGCGGCCGTAACGCTCGACCTGCTGCTCGTTGAGCTTCAGCGAGAACTTCGCGCCGACCGGATTCAGCGCGCCTTGAAGCTGGCGGTTGATGTTCTCGACGCCGCAGACGCCGCGGTGCATCGGCGCAAGCACTTGGATGTCGTCGAACGGATTGAGATCGAACCGTTTCGCAATGCGTTCGCTCACCAGCGCGATGATCGTCTGAAGAACTTTCTCCGGGTCGTCCTGCTCGATGAAGTAGAAGTCCTGTAGCCCGCCACTCCGTGGCGGACTGTCCGCGACGGAGTCGCGGGTTACGTCCGGCATTTGGCCGGAGTTGACGAGGTGGGCGTTGACGACGATGTGGCTGGCCTTGTCCTGCCGGTAAATTTCCGTGAGCCGCACGGTGCGGCCGGCGCGGCTCTCGATGATGTCGCGTAGGACGTTGCCGGGGCCGACGGACGGCAACTGGTCCACGTCGCCGACAAGCACCAGCGACGCCGACATCGGAACGGCCTTCATGAGCTGGCAGGCGAGCGGCAGGTCGAGCATGGAGGCTTCGTCCACGATGAGCAGGTCGCAGTTGAGCGCCTTGCGTTCGTTGTGGACGAAGCCGTGCGTGGCGGCGTCGTATTTCAACAGGCGGTGGATCGTCTGCGCGGTCGCACCGGTGCTTTCGCTGAGGCGCTTGGCGGCGCGGCCGGTCGGCGAGGCGAGCAGGACGCGGCATTCCTTCGCGTGAAGAATTTTCACGATGGCGCGGGTGATGGTGGTCTTGCCGACGCCCGGGCCGCCGGTGATGACGGTGAGCTTGGAGGTGAGCGCGGTCTTGATCGCCTCGCGCTGGGCCGACGCAAGCGCAATATCGTTCTTCTCCTCGAACCATTTCAGTGCGAGGTCGAGCTTGATTTCCGGCAAACCGAGCGGCGCTTGCGTCAACGCGAGCAGCCGCGCGGCCAGATCGGTTTCTGCGCGCAACATGCGGCTCAGGAAGATTAGGTCGTCCTCGATGGCGATGTCGCGGTCGGCGGCGAGCGATAGGACTTCGACTTTCACTTTGTCGTCGCCCACGGTCAGCAGTGCGGCGGTCTGCTGGCAAAGCTCGTTGTGCGGGCAGCAGGTGTGGCCGTCGTCGGTCAGCCCTTCGAGCACGTGCAG
>JAPLTX010000013.1 GCA_026397915.1 Verrucomicrobiota bacterium | reverse complement strand
GCGTTCGCCTCCATCTTGCGCGCCAGCTCGTCCATGTTGCGGCCGCAGTTGTAGAAGTTCACCTCGGACGAAACGAGCTTGCCTTCGGGGCTGATGATGAACGTGCCGCGCAGCGCAAGGCCGGAGCCGCAGTCATACACGCCGAACAACTTCGAGACCTTGCCCGTCGGGTCGGCGCCCATCGGGTATTTGACGTTCTCCATCAGCTTCTCGGAATTTCTCCATGCCAGATGCGAGAACTTCGTGTCGGTCGAAACCGAGACGTCCTCCGCGCCGAGCTTCTTCAGCGTCTCGTATTTGTCGGCGAGATCGGACAGCTCCGTCGGGCAGACGAACGTGAAGTCCGCCGGATAGAACACCAGGATCGTCCACTTCTTCGCCTTCTTCAATTCGGCCAGCGAGATCTTGCCGAATCCGCTCTCCGCCGGATCGTAGGTTTCCATCTCGAAATCAGGAACGTCACGACCCACTTTCACTACTTCTTCGCAACAACTATCGCTCATTGTGTTTAGCCTCCAATTAGTGTTTTCAGTTTGAACTACCCAACACCATCCTGGTCCTTAACGGTGTGCGCAAACAAACCACAGTTCACCGCAAAGTCAAACGGCCGAATCGCGCCCGGCGGTCGCAATCCACCGTCGGCATTACGCCAAACATCACGCCGCCGCCAGCGCGCGGTTGATGCGTTCGATGGCTTCGTCTATCTCGGCGGTGCTCTTGAAGCCGATGACGACGGCGTGGATTTCCGGCTGCGACATGGCGAAGCGGATGGACTTCTCGCGGTCCTCGGCGTTGGTGAAGTCGCCGTTGCCGATGATCTTCATGCCAATGACACCGTGGCCGTTGGCGTGCATCTTCTTGATTTCCGTCATCACCGGGCCGACGCGAGTGGCGTCGCTCGTGGCGTTCCACTTCTGCTCCGGCGTGTCCACGACGTGGCCCTGCGGGTTGATGCGGACCAGATGCACCTCGGTCCAGTTGGACGCGGCAGCGGTCTGGAGCGCGGGCAGGCTGTGGCACGAAACGCCCTTGGCGCGAATCCACTTGCGCGACTTGGCCTCGTCGAAGCCGTCCATGATGCGCTTCCATTCGTCGGTCCAGCCGTTCTTGACCATGCAGTGGATGAGCACGGAGTCAATGTAGTCGGTATTATAGACCTTGCGGTGCTTGTCAATGGTGGCGAGCACGTCCTCTGGCTTGCCGCCGATCTTCGACTGGAGGAAAACCTTCTCGCGCGGCAGGCCCTTGATGGCGTCGCCGACCCACTCGAACGTCTTGTAGCTCTGCGCGCAGTCAATGTAGGTGATACCGCGCTCGTGGGCGTAGCGGATGAGTTTGTTGAACGTCTCCTGGCCGAGGTTGCGCTGGACATTGCCGCTGTTGGAGCCTGCGCCGAAACCAAGCCGGCTGATCTTGAGTCCAGTCCTGCCGAGCGCGACTTGGTCCGTGGCGGTGCGCTTCGCTGCGACCTCCGCGGCGTGCAGCAACGACGGCGGCAACAGCGCAGCGCTGGCGAGTGCGGTGCTGCGGTGGAGGAACTGGCGGCGGTTGATCCTGTTCAAGTTCATGGCGTCTTTCCTTGTGTGGTTGACGATTTCAACTGCGCGGAATTCTACAATGCCGCCGCCGGCGATGCCATCTCAACTGACGGACGGCTTCTCGTTGCGCAACTTCTTCGGCTCGTAAACGCAGAAAGGTTCCTCGGCCATGTAATTGCCATCGGCGTAGTAGGCGCGGGCGCGGCAGCCGAGACAGATGCGCTTGAACTCGCAACAACCGCACTTGCCTTCGAGCTGATCCGGGTCGCGCAGCTTGGCGAACAGTTCCGATTGCCCCCAGATGTCGCGGATGTGCTGCTTGGTGACGTTGCCGGCGCTCAATGGCAGGTAGCCGCACGGGAAAACCTCACCGGTGTGGGACACGAAGCAGATCGCGCTGCCGGCGAGACATCCCTTGGTCATGGCGGCCATGTCGTGGCGCGGCTTGCCGTGGCCGTGGCCCGGCTCGACACGGATGCCGTCGGCGACGGCGCGCTGGCGGACGACGCGGAAGTAATGCGGCGCGCACGTCGCTTTTACATGCATCTGGCGGAGCTGGCTCTTGTCGTAGAGCCAGTGCAGCACCCGCTCGTATTCCGCGGCGGGCAGCGTGTTCGACTCGGCGATTTGCACGCCGCAGCCGACCGGCACGAGCATGAACAGGTGCAGCGCGTCGGCGCCAAGTTCCAGCGCCATCGCGTAGAGCTTCTCGGTCTGATGGACGTTGTGGCGGGTGATCGTGCAGTTGATCTGCATGCTCATGCCGAGACGCTTGAGGTTCTTGAACCCGCGCAGCGCCGCGGCGAGTGAGCCTGGCTGACGGCGGAAATCGTCGTGCGTCGTCTCGTCCGCGCCGTCAATGCTGATGGAGACGCGGCGGATGCCGGCGTCCACGATGCGCCCGGCCATGTGCTCGTCAATGAGTGTGCCGTTGGTGGCGAGCGCCACAGCCAAGCCGTTGCTCTTCGCCTCGGTGGCAATTTGGAAGATGTCGGGCCGGAAGAGCGGTTCACCGCCGGAAAGCACGAGGATGGGTTTGGCGAAGCTCGCCAGCTCGCGGACGAACTGGAGCGCGCGCTCGGTTTGCATGTCGCTCTGCATGAGCTGTTGAGCGACGTCGAGGCGGCGGCAATGGACACATTCGAGGTTGCAGCCCGCTGTCGTTTCCCAGAACAGCAGCCGCAGTTCGTTTTCGTTATGAGCTTCCTGATTCATCCGTTTGTTCGATTTGCTTTTAGCGGCCTACTATCGCTTGAAAAACTCGCTTGTCCAGCACGAGGTGGCCACGTCGAATTTGGTTTTCGTGGTGCCAAGTTCGTGATAGACCGTGCGGCCAACGATGAACCTCACCTACCTGCTGCGAAGCTGTCGGTTGTTCTCTGACCTGGAGGGAGTGGACTTGGACGCGGTGCAACGAATCGCTGTGTCGAAGGAATACCGGAAAGGACAAACCATTTTCAACGAAGGCGAGTCGTCGCGCGGGTTTTTTCTCGTCGTGACCGGCTCGGTGAAAGTCTATCGCGTCGCGCCGGACGGGCGGGAGCAGGTTATTCACGTCGTGCCGGGTGGCGAGGTGTTTGCGGAGGCGGCGATGTTCATGGAGACGTATCCGGCGGCGGCTGAGGCGCTGACGTCGCCCACGACGGTGGTGGCGATAGACAAGAACGGCTTCAAGCAACTGCTCGCGCGCGATCCGCGGCTAAGTTTCAGGATCATGGGCACCATGGTGAAGTGGCTGGCCCGGATGCGCGACGCGCTGACCGACCTGACACTAAAGGAAGTGCCGGCGCGGTTCGCCGGTTACGTGCTGAGTCTGCCCGCCGAGCCGGGCAAGCCGATCAAGACTGGCATCAGCAAGACGATGCTGGCGCAGATTCTTGGCACAACGAAGGAGACGCTCTCGCGGCTGCTGCACCGGCTGGCGGAACATCGCATCCTCACCTACCGCGGCAACGCAATCCGCATCCTCAACCGCACGCGTCTCCAGAAGATCGCGAGCGGCGGCGAGAAGATCTGATCCTGCCGGTCGTTGGCCTGCGTCAACGGGCGGGCTAGCTTCTCAAATCTTCGCCTCGTTCCACTGCTTGCGGAGGTGGTCGAAGGCTTTCGGAACTGCGTTCCAAGTCAACCGGTGGCGTGAGCGTTTGTCACGCGCCGTCACCGTATGCGCCACATCATGAACGCGCCGACGACGGTGAAGACCCCGTTGGCCGCCCAGACGGCAACGACCGGGTCCAGCCTGCCGGTTTTTCCGAGCTTCACGCCTATATAATAAAGGATGAAATAAAGGACGAAACGCGCCATCGCCGAGGCGACGCCCGCGAGCGCGCTGCGCCGGCTGGTGCCCGCGCCGAGCGGGATGGCCATCAGGCACGCGACGACGCACGACCAGGGAAAAGCGTGGCGTTGCTGGAGGCTGACGCGAAACTTGGCCAATTCCTCCTTGGGGTGCAACTCCAGGTAGCGGCGCACCTGACGGATGGTCATGAACTCCGGCTCTTTCTTGGAGAACAGCATCATATCTTCCGGCAGGTCGTTGATCGCGGGACTCTCCCACCGCGGATAAAACTTCTGGATGATGCCCGTGCCTTGCGAATTGTCCGCCGGGTAAGAGATGACCTTCACGTCTTGGAACAACCAGTGGTCACCCAGCCAGTAGGCGAACCCGGCATTGATGGCCTGTTCGGGCTGGCCGCGGGTCTGGCAGTGAAGATCCACATTCTCGCCTGACAGCGTCTTGGTGTTGAAGACGCGGAACAACCATTTGCGTTCCTCGCGGTTGTTCACGTAGGTGAGATTGGTCATCGTGAAGGCGTCCGCCTCGCTGACCGAGCCGCGGCCAACCATCGAGAGAACTTTTTGCTGGCTGAGCAATTCCGCCGCCCGTTCCGCGGAGGTCGGCACCAGCACTTCATTGATCACGAACAGACCCACGCCCATCGCCAGCGCGACTGTGATCACTCCCAGGCTGCTCCGCAACAGGCTCTGGCCCGCGGCGCGCATCGCGGTCAGTTCGTTGTTCTTGGACATGGTGACGAGCGCGAAGACCAACCCGAAGAAAATCGCCGCCGGCAGCGTTGAGGCGACCGCGCTCGGCAGGATCAGCAAGTAATACGTCACGATCGTCAGTGTCGGAGAACCGCAATCAAGAAACTCGCGCAGCGATTGGAACATGTCGAACACCACCTGCATCAGCACAAACGCCAGCAGGCAGTAGCCGAACGCCGTCAGAAACTCCCGAAGGATATAGCGGTCCGTCAATCGCACAACCGCAGCCTAGCGGGAGAACCCCGGCGAGTGAAGAACGAAGAATAGTCGAAAAATGGCTGTCGTGCGACGCCGGCTGGTATGGTCACACCTCAGCAAGACCAATTGGCACCCTTGCGAGGCGACCGGTTTGATTGCCCGAATCCATTAGCTCGCGACGGAAACTGCGTGTAGATTGTCCGGCAACGACCTGAACCAACTCAATATAGGAGCCCAGTTTATGTCACAGAAAATCGTCGTGAGTCTGACTGTCCTGCTTGCGCTCTCGTTCGGCTGCGGCAAGAGTTCCACCTACGAAACCAAAGACGGCAAAGTGAAGATCGAGGAGAAAAGCGGCCAAGCCACCTACGAGGTGACCACCAAGGAAGGAAAACTCAAGATGGCGACAGGCGACAAAGGCGTCGCGCTGCCTGACAACTTTCCGAAGGACGTGCCCATCTACAAAGGTGCCGTCGTGAAAATGGCCGCCTCGCAAGGCGCGCAACTCGTCGTGCATCTCCATGTGGCCGCTTCTATTGCCGACGCCGCCAAGTTCTATCAGGACCAGTTGAAAAGCCAGGGGTGGGAGATTGGCACCACCATGAACATGGGCGACACGAGCATGGTCACAGCCAATAAGGCCGGCCGCCAGTGCGCGGTGGTCGTCGCCAAAGAGGACAACGGGGCCTTGGTCCAACTCTCCGTGTCGGCTGGTTCGTAAGAGCGGCGGCAGGGTGTTGCCTGCGCCACGTCACAGCGCCACGCTGCACTCTTTAGCTACGCCGCGGATGTGTTCCGCCGCCGCGGCATATTCCTCTGCCGTCTTCAAGTGCTCCAGCATCAACGGCACATCGTGGGATAGCGACGCCAACCCTTTCAGATATGCGCGGTAGTCGAGCCGGCCGGTGCCGGGCCGCGTCTCACGTAGCGTCACCAGCATCTCCGGCGTCATCGTCACGTCCTTCGCGTGCGCGCTGACGATGTGCGGGCCCAGCTTGCGGATGCAGTCGTTGATGACCGCGGCGGTGTCGTAGTAAGCGCGCGGGCAGTTGATGATGTTGGTTGCGTCCAGATGCACGCCAAACGCCGGGCGGTCCACGGCCTTGATGAGCCGCAAATACGCGTCGGGCGAGTCGGGCCACGCCCACTGCATCATCTCCAGGCAGAACTTCGCCCGCTTTGGTTTGACGGTGTCTATGATCCGCCGCGTGTTTGCGACGACGAGGGTGAACGCTTTTTCGGTCAGGTCGTCGGGATGCGGCCCGGCCGGATGGTCCGGGCTGAACGAACCGGAGTAGTCCACCGCGCACAGCGCGCCGAGCCGATCGGCCAGATCGAGCCGGCCGATGATGAGATTGATGTTCTTCTCTCGCGTAGCCGTGTCAGGATGCATGGCATTGCACCACGCGCCAACCTCAGCGATGACGACATCCTCTTTCGCGAACGCCTCGGCAACCTTCTTGAGATTGTCGCAACTCGGATCGTCGAAGGCTGGCCGCGGACAATACGCTGCGCGATAGCCCAACCGCCGATGCTCGCGCGCCAGCTCCGCCGGGTCTTTGGATTTCAGAAACACGGGACCGCCGAATCGAATAGGCATGATGCGTTCTCCTACAATTTGAACTACGGCGATAATTTCGCCCTTGCAGCGCGACGCGGGAAGTCGAAACTAAAGCTGCTCATGAGACAAGCCCGTTTTTTCAGTTTGCTGCTCGCGCTGCTGTGCCTCGCGCCGTCTGCGGTGGTAGCTCTGGAGCGATTTGAGTTCTCCCGGCCGCAGATGGGGATGCGGTTCCAGATCGTGTTGTATGCGGCGGACGAGAAGACGGCCGAGGAAGCCGTGAACGCGGCGTTCCGCCGGATCAAGGAAATCAACGCCATCATGAGCGACTATGAGCCGGACAGCGAGTTGAGCCGGCTCGCGCGCACGTCGGGCAGCGGACAGGCGGTGGCGTTGAGCGAACGGTTGTGGTTCGTGCTGTCGCGGGCGCAGGAATTTTCCAGGCGAAGCAACGGTGCGTTCGACGTGACGGTTGGCCCGTGCGTCTGGCTGTGGCGCAAGGCGCGGCGCGAGCACCGACTGCCTGATCCGGCAGCGCTGGCGGAAGCGAGAAGGGCTGTCGGTTACAAGAATATCCTGCTCGATCCGAAGCGCCACACGGCGAAGCTGCTTGTGCCGAACATGCGGCTCGATCTCGGCGCGATCGCGAAAGGCTACGCGGTTGGCGAAGCGGTCGAGGTGTTGCGCGAACGCGGCATCGTCAGCGCATTGGTGGTTGGCGGTGGCAACATGGCCATGAGCGATCCGCCGCCCGGCAAGCCCGGCTGGCGCATTGCCGTGCCGCCGCTGGAGTCATTCGACGCGGCGAAGGAACCAACCCGCTACGTCATCCTGTCGCGCGCGGCGTTGTCAACGTCCGGCGACTTCTTCCAGTTTCTGGAAATCGGCGGCAAACGCTACTCGCACGTTGTGAATCCGCGCACCGGCATTGGCCTGACCGATCACTGTCAGGTGCTTGTGATCGCGCCTGACGGCATCACCGCCGATGGCTTGTCCACTTCCGTCAGCGTGCTCGGACCAAAAGCGGGGCTGAAGTTGGTGAAATCAACGCCCGGCGCGGAGGTTTTCATCGCGCGCAAGCCCGGCGACAAGGTCGAGACCTTCGAGTCGCCCGGCTTTGCGAAGTTTTGCGAAAGGCCGTAATCGCGGCTGGTGTTTTCCTAGTCGCCGTTCTCGACGCCACTGTGCCAGTAGTGGTGTATCTCTTTTGCCGGCGGCACAGCCAGCGGACGGACGATGCGGAAGCCGACGAACTGCGCGTCAGTGAAATACCAGATACTCTTGGGCAACTGCGGGTCTTGAACCTTCCACATCGGATCAGATCCGCGGCGCGCGGCGCTGCGGAGGATTTCCGGTTCGTCTTGCCAGGAACCGCCGCGAGTGGCGTGCGGATAGGGCTTGGTGGGCTTGACCCACGGATCGGTCTGGGCGTCTTTGGTGTAAGGCACCTGTTGATCGAGCGTCCACTGCCAGAGCAGGCCGTGCATGTCGTAAAGACCCCACGGGTTCGGTTTCTTCTGGCCGACTTTCTTGGTGGCGCCACCGCAGTTCTTGGCACACCACGCATACTCATCGAGCTTGGACGGATCGTTGCCGAAGAAATACGCGGTCTTGGTGCCAGCGCGGCAGGCATACTCCCACTCCGCTTCGGTCGGCAGCCGGTAGAACTGGCCGGTCTTGGCGCTAAGCCATTTGCAATACTGTGACGCCGCGTGCTGCGTCATGCTGAGCGCTGGAAAACCGTCGCGGCCCATGCCGAACGTCATGTCCACATAGGGCTGCGAGGGACGCGCAATGGCATCCGCCACCTTGTCAGCCTCGGCGTCGGTTTTGTGCGCGGCGCGTGTCTTCTTCTCTTCCTCCGGCAGCATGAACAGCTCGTATTCGTTCCAAGTGACCAAGTGTTTCCCCATCCAGAACGGGCTGATCTTTGCGGTGTGCTGCGGACCTTCCTCCGGTTTATGGCCGGGCTCGCTGTCGGGACTGCCCATGGTGAACTCGCCGGCGGCGATCGGCGCCATCGTAAACTTCTCTTCCGAGCCGGGAATGGTGACGCTGTATTCCTTCATCTGCGCGGCATCTTTCACGTCGGACTTGGACGTGATATTCTTGTGGATCGCCTCAGTGATGGCCACGGCCTTTTCGTCCGGCTGGCCGTAGCCAGTGGCCATCGCAAACACCAAGGATACGGACGCAATCAAGAGATTCGATGGTTTCATAGTTCAGTTCGTATCTTCTTCAAAGTTTTGATTTTCGAAAACAACAACGAGCAAATGCATTTTGGGAATTCAGGCCCCTACAGTCAACCACCGTTTTTCACTCCGGCATGGTCCCAAAGTATCACTCGGAAACTGTTGCTGCGTCAGAAACCAAGTCCAAGCAAAAAAGCAGCTTGAAACAAGCGCCCGATTCCATACTCTTGGAGTTCCAATGAAAGCAGAAACTTTCGGCGTTGAAACCCGCGTTCCTGTCCAGAATGATTCCACCTTTTGGAGAAAGAAAGCTCCCTGCGCCGTCGTCTTGGCGTTGATGCTGGCGTCTGCGCCATCGGGCACGGCTGCAGAGAATCTGAAGACCGAAAGCCGGATGCCATTTCTGCACCACATTCCGCTGCGCGACGCGGAGGGCCGCATGATTTCGTTGCCGCCGTTGTTCGACGCGCAAGGCAAGCCGCAAGAGGCCGCCGCCAATCCCTACTCAACAGCCCAAACCTGCGGCAAGTGCCACGAGTATGACATCATCGGTCGTGGCTGGCATTTCAACTCGGCCAAAGAGGACATCAAGCCCGGCCGGCCGGGCGAACCGTGGATTCTGACCGACCCAGTCACGCGCACGCAGGTTCCGCTTTCGTATCGCGGCTGGGCGGGCACGTTCAAGCCGGCGGAGATCGGCATGAGCGACTTTGATTTCATCACGACCTTCGCGCGGCACTTGCCCGGCGGCGGCGTGGGCGAACCGCCCAAGGACAAAATAGATGCCAACGACGTCCGGATGCGGCGCTTTCTGGTGACCGGTGTGATGGAGGTTGACTGCCTCATCTGTCACGATTCGAGCGGTCATTACGACCACGATTCCCGTTTCCGAGCGATGGGCATGGAGAACATCCGCTGGGCGCCATCCATCGCGGCGGGCTTGGGCACCCTGGGTTTTGCCAAGAGCGGCAAGGCGGCAGCCGATCAATGGCGACCGCCCAATCCCGTCCCGGCCGATCCACCGCTGCTGAAATACGACCGGGCCAGGCAGGGCATGGAAAACCACACCACCTTCAACGTCGCGCGCCAGCGGCTGGCCAGCAGTTGTTACTACTGCCACACAGCCGAGTCGCGAACCGGCGATGCGCGCTGGCATTCGGACGGCGACGTGCACATCCGCGCTGGCATGAGTTGCGTGGACTGCCATCGGAACAGCCTGGACCACATGGTCGTTCGTGGTTACGAAGGCGAACTCGGCAACCGGGCCGTCAACGCGGGCATGGTGGAGTGGCGAGCAAAACTGATCCGCCGCAACGACGCTGCGGTCAGCGAAGCCGACGCGAAACGCCTCGCGGAACAACAGGTCAAGGACGAGATGGGCATGGTCGAAACGCTCACCTGCCGCGGCTGCCATTACGGCTCCGAGAGCGCCAAGCAGGCGACGGCGCGCATGGGCGGACGGCTCGGCGCGCCCGCGCCGGTCCACAAAGGATTGCCGCCGGTCCACCTTGAGAAACTCTCATGCACCGCGTGCCACTCCGGGCCGTTCCCCGGCGCGGCTGCGGGCGCTGTGCACACGTCGTTGGCGCACAAGCTCGGCTTGCCGGCGCCTGCGCGCACGGACAACACGCCGCCGGTCATCGTCCAGCCGGTGTTCCTGCGAGGCCAGGACGGCCGCATCGCGCCACACCGGATGGTCTGGCCGGCTTATTGGGGGCATCTCAACCAAGGCAAGATGACGCCGCTGCTGCCGGCGGAAGTTTCCAAGCTGGCGCGCGCCAAGTTCCCCATGCTGACGTCGGCCGACATGATGCGCGATCCCTACAACAGCAAGCCGCTGACAAACCAGCAAATCAGCGACGTGCTGGGCGCGCTCTCGGGCGAGGCTTCGAAGGGCCAGGCGGTGTTTGTCGCCGCCGGCAAACTGTATCGCCTCGACAACGGCAAGTTAATCTCCGAGGAACACGCCGCCGCCAAACCCTACGCGTGGCCGCTGGCGCACGACGTTCGTCCGGCTGGCCAGGCGCTCGGCGTGCGCGGCTGCGCCGATTGTCACTCGCTCGACTCGCCGATCTACTTCGGCACGGTGACGCCGCGCGGCCCGGTGGAGGCCAGCCACGTGACGGCCAAGCCGATGTGGACGTTGCGCGGCGACAACAAGACACTGGCCTCAACGTTCGCCTTCACGTTCCTGTTCCGCCCGATGCTCAAATGCGTCTGCTTCAGTTCGGCGCTGGCCATTCTGGCGGTCCTGCTGGCTTTTGGCCTCGGAGCACTTTACACGCGGCTGAACAACCGCAAGCCGTAAACGAACCACGCGAGCTTCTGGAGAACGCAATGAGCACAACCCAACACACTTCACGAACACCCGCCCGGAACTGGCTCGCGCTCGCCACCGGGCGGAATCTGGCCTACCTCATGATGCTGCTCGGCGCGGCCGCGCTGGCCGTCACCGGACTGGGATGGCTTCTCTTCGGCAAAGCGGCCATCACCGGCTGGGTGCTGATGCTGCACGTGGGGTCCGCGCCTTTGTTTGCTGTCGGCCTGGCCCTGGTCGCGCTGACGTGGGCGGGCCGCTCCGGCGCGGGCGCGGGCGGCCTGCTGTTCTGGCTGGTGCTCGCCGGCGGATGGATGGTCCTGCTCACCGGCGTCGTGCCCATGACGCCGCTCTGCGGCACCGACGGGCAGCGGACGCTGGCATCGCTTCATCGCTACAGCGCGATCGTCCTGACCGCGGTCGTCGCGCTGCATCTGCTCCGTCTCGCCGCCGTCAACCGCCGCAGTCCCGGCGCTTGAACGCCGCCGGCTCGCGTCACGTGGAGCGCGCGGACCGTTCCGGCAAACGAACGGACGTTTGGGGCAAATGGACGGACCCTTCGTCCAAACGCACGGAGTCTTCGTCCAGTTGCACGGAGGTTTCGTTCAAACGGACCGAGGGTCCGTGCAATTGTCCGGGAAGTCCGTCCAAACGCACGGAAGCTTCGGGCAGTTGTCCGGAAGTTCCGGACAAACGCACGGAACCTTGGGACAAACGTCCGAAAGCTTCGGACAAATGTCCGGAACCTTGGGACATTTGTCCGGAACCTTGGGACATTTGTCCGGAACCTTGGGACATTTGTCCGGAACGTTCAGACAAATGTCTGGAAGTTCCAGACAAGCCCCCTAACTGTGCCACAAAGACGCAGTTTGCGTAGATTTTGTCCACGAATCACACGAAAAGCCGCTAAAACCGAAATTCTGAAGCTCAGCCTGTATCTTTTTGCCCGCCAGCCACGACGGCGGCGTCATCAACGCCCCGAGCGGCGAGGACGGCTCGTTGCGCATCAACGCCGACGCGGCGCAGTTCCAAATCGCGGCCCATCCGGACGGCAGCGTGGATTTCCGGCTGACCAGCTCGCCGATCAACTTCCTCCACGTGGACCCCGCCGGCAACGTCAGCGCGACATTCATCCCGCCCACCACCGACCCGCGCGTCCCCGGCGCGCTCTGGAACAACGCTGGCGTCCTGAGCCTGTCGAATGGATGAAATCATCAATGGACGCGCATAAACGCGAGTGGGATAATCAACGGTCGCAAGAAAGGAAGGAAAACCATGAACACTCCCCAATGGAAGGCATTAAAAACGTTCACTCGAATCTTCATCACGTTTGCGTTTGTGCTCTTGGCGACAAGCGCCGCAATTGCCGCTGACCAAGCCGCCTGGAAAGCGGGCGTCAACATTCCCGAACAGGTGACACCGCTGACGGTGCGGCAACTCAATACCAAGCTCCCGTATTCCTATTGCTTTGAATACAAAGCCGATCCTGACCCGGGCCGCCGTTACTGGAAGCGCATGACCGAGAAGATGTGGAGCGAGACTTATCCGAGCGGCATCAAGAGCACCTTCAAAGTTCTCGGTCACGCCACCGTCAATGGCATCGAAGGCACGATCGTGATCAAGGTCTCCGGCACCGAAAGCCTGACGGGAACTGACAACGAAGGCGGTCTTCAGGCGTTCATCCCCGACAAAGGCAGCGCAACGATGCATCACTTGTATCGAAACACGGGTCGCGGCGACACCAAGTGGCACGACCTTGGCCCGATGCTGAATGTGCAATGAAGCCGGCCGATGGAGGAAAGAAGACGGCATGAATTCACGTTACCGATCATTTGCTGCCGCAGTGATTTTCCTCGCGGTGAACGCTGGTATGAGCCAGGAGGAGAAACCTAGAGACCTGCCAAGAGATCTAAAGGACAGCGAGATCAACCTCATTTGGAAAGAAATGTGGAAGGTCCCGTCTCACGGCAAACCACTCAAAGAGCCAAAGCTGGCCCCGCTCACCGAGGCGGATGTGCTCCGTCACCTGACCGGCAAATGGATCGAGATGGCCGCCGAGAGCGGCAGCGACTTGTGTCTGGTTAAGCCGTGGGTCCAGTTCAACGCCGATCACACCTATCAGGCCGCGGACGATCCCTTTGCGCCCAAGCGCGTCTGCCGCGGCACATGGCGAGTGGTCTCCAACAAAATCTTAGCGTTCGGCAGGCAGAGCGGGGGCCTGCCCAATTACATCTTCATGGTCGGGAAGAAATTTTACATGCTCGACATGATGAACACTCGCCACATGACCGAATTGAGGCGAGAGAAGGATTTGATCATTGGGAAGTTGGCATGGGAACCTTGGGCAGGCCAAGTGAACACGGAAGGAGGCTCCTCCCCGGAAAAGGTGGATGGGAAGCGCGCGAAGTTCCTCTGCGAATTGAATCCGTCCGGCCCTGAAACAATCCCCATCACCGTTTTCGTGACCGCCAAGGGCAAAGTGTGGGCGGGGCCTGAGCAGAACTTTTACGTCGAGAGCAACCAAAGTGTCTTAGGTTTCAAGCCTCCAAAGGGTGGAGGTGCGTGGATTCAATGGTGCGACAGCTTGCTGGCGCAGCAAGGAGGCGAGAAATGCACTATAGACAATGTGGTGGATCGGTTTGAAAGGGAGGTTGACGTTTTCGCACTGAACGGAGCTTGGTGGTTTGGTTCAAAAGACACGGATATGAGTCGTTCATTGTTTAAGCGTCCGTTCATCAACTTCAAGACGGAGGATTCCACGAAGGTTAAAATACTTCGCATTCAAGTTGGCCGCGAGGACGTCCAACTGGAGATGAAAAGCCCAAACGAAATCTACACCGCCAAAGCTACGATAGACATCAAGTCAAAGACAGTGCTCAAGGCTGTGCTTCAAAAAGCAGGTAAACCCGGAGAAACTGAACTTCCTTTGTCCGGAAAGACGGCTGCGCCTCGTAAAGTTGAAAAGGCTGGCGCTGTTCCGATTGTCCCGCCAGCAACATTACCGAAAACTGTCGCGCTGCTGGGCAAGGAAAACCAAAAGAAGTGGGAGATTGAGTCCGGCGACTGGGCTTTTCAAAACGATGCGCTTATTGGAAGCGGTTCAAGCCAAATCGCGTATCGGGAGATGTTCTCTCCGCCCTTTACGCTTCGTTTCAGCATCACTGTGTTGGAGGGCATGCGCCCTCGCGTGAAATTCGGCCGCATGAAGTTCGCCAATGAGGGTTACGACAAAACCTTTGGCATCTATCCACCCGCAAAACCACTGAAGCTTTTTGACTACCACTTGAACAAAGAATATCAGATTGCGATCTCGGTTACCACCGAGGCAGTCCAACTTAAAATTGACGGCACCTTAATACCCACTGCGCCCGGAGTAAAAGACAAGGCGGAACAATTGCTTTTCTGCGCGGGCGACAATTGGTCCAAGGGCAAAGTAAAATACAAGAACATCATCGTCACACGCGGCACAGAAACCCAACCCGCGAGATAGCCAGACGGAGAATGGTCCCGAAGCCGGACGCGAAAGGAATGAGGGAAGACTGAAAACGGTCAGCCGAAACCTGCTGCTGCTGGCGATGGCGTGGGCGGGACGGGCGTGCAGGGGACAAGTCGGAAGGCTGTGGACGAAACGTGAAACGCGATGGGTAGTCCGTCATGCGTTCAACGTCCATGACGCATCGCGTTCCACACTGCAATCCACCGGCTGCGGCCTGGCGATTAGAAGAACTTCGTTGTCCCCGGCACGGCCATCGGCGCAACAGGGAGTTCCTGTTTCCAATCAAGCACTTCCGGCACAAGCCGTTCCTCGGAGGCGAGCGCCTTTTCCCACGTGATCTCCTGGCCGGTGTAGGCGGCCATGCGGCCCATGATGGAGGCCATGGTGCTGGTGGCCATCCGCTCGCCATTGTTGATCGGCTCGCCTTTGCGGATGGAAGCGAAGAACTCGTCGTGCTCGGTCTGATACATGTCGTTCTTGTCGCCGGCGTAGGCCCACTTCGTCTCGCCGGTGATCTCCGGCTGCGCGCCTTCGCCGATGGTGCCGACGCCCTTCGTGCCCATGAGATAGTCGGCGACCTTGCTATACGACTTGGGCAACTGGCGGTGGCCGAAGAACGCGCGCACGCCGTTGGGCCAGACGTAGTTGACCTCTACGTGGTCGTAGATGTTGCCGCCGGGATTGGAAACCTGCCTGCCGCCGACCGCGACGCACTTTTGCGGCGGCTCGTCCTTCATGGCCCAGAGGATTTTGTCGAGCGTGTGGCAGCCTTGTTCCACCAAGCCGTCGCCGCAGGTCCAGACGAAGTTATACCAGTTGCGCAACTGCCACTCCACGTCGCCCATGCCCGCCGGACGCGTCTCCGGCGCCGGCATCGGCTTCACCGGCCCGGCCCAGTAGCAGCCGTAGAGGGCGCGCAGGTCGCCGATCGCCCCGTCGAGGATGCGCTTAAAGAACTCGCGCCGCGCGTAATCGTAGCGCCAGCAAAACCCGGCGACCACGGCGAGTTTCTTCTGCTTGGCGAGCCTCACCGATTCCAGCACCGACCGCACGCCAGGCGCGTCGGTGGCCATCGGTTTCTCCAGAAACACGTGCTTGCCCGCCTCGACGGCGGCTTTGAACTGCTGCGGCCGGAATCCCGGCGGGGTCGTCAGCAACACCACGTCCACGCCGCTGCCGATGACCTTCTTGTAGGCGTCCAGACCGACGAACTGCCGCTCCGCCGGGCAGTTGATCTGCTCCGGCGCGGTCTTTTTCAACTGCTCCAGGCTCTTGGTGATTTTCTCCTCAAACACGTCGGCCATCGCGTAAAGCTCGACATTGCTGTCGGCCTTGAGCGCCTGTTTGGCGGCGCCGGAGCCGCGTCCGCCGCAGCCGATGAAGCCGATCTTGAGCTTCTCGCTGGTGCCCGCCGCGCGGGCCTCGCTGGAAAGGATGAACGGTGCCGCCGCCGCGCTGGTGACGACTGCCGCGCTTGAGGTTTTCAAAAACTGACGCCGACTGGTGGAATTGACATTGGTATCCATGTGTAGCTCCTTGCTTGGTTCCGCCGAGTGATAATTCCAACGTCCGCCGGAGTCAAGCCGCGTTAACGTCTAATTCAGCCACATTTCCCTCTTGCGTTTCGCGCGCCGGTCGCAAATCATCGCGGCCCTTTGTGTGGAACAAGCGATGAAGCCCAACGCCGACAAATCGAACGACAAGATCAAGCTCGCCAACGGCAAGCCCGCGCCGGCGCCGGAAACGCCCGCCGAGCCGGAGGAGTTGCCATTGGACCTCCAGCTCCTGGATTTCTGGGACAAGAACAAGAAGCTCGTCATCGCCGCCGCTTGCGCCGTCGTGGCCGGCGTGAGCATTTATCTGGCCGTGGATTGGTGGCTGGAACAACAGCGCGAGGAGCAAGGCCGCGCGCTGGCCGGCGCGAAGGAAGCCAAGGATTTTACGGCGGTGGCCAGCCAGTTCAAGGGCGAGAACGTCGGCGCGTTTGCGCTGTTGCTGCTGGCGGACCAGCAATACCAGGACGGCAAATACAGCGACGCTGAGAAAACCTACCAGCGGTTTGCCGACGAGTATCCGAAGCACGCGATGCTCGATTCGGCGTTCTACGGCAAAGGCGCCGCCCGCGAGAGCCAGGGCGACTACGCCGGCGCCATCAACGCCTATCAGCGCGTGACGGAGACACCCAACGCTACGCACATGTTCGACGCCCGGATGGCCATCGGCCGTTGCCTGGAGGCCACCCAGCAGTGGAAGAAGGCACGCCAAGGCTACGAAGATATCATCGCCGCCTCGCCGAATTCCTCATGGGCCGAGCGGGCGCGTAACCGCATCATCACCTTGGACCGCGAAGCCCGCGCGCGCGGGGAGTCGTTGGCGCCGCCGGCCCGCCCGAGCAGCACTCCGGCGACGATCCCGCAGGTTTTGTTGCCGGCCACTCCTGCGGCTCCGGCGACTCCGGCCGCGAAGCCGCCGGCCTCCGCGCCAGCGAAGCAGTGATCCGCGCTGTTCACAGCGAAACTTTTCTGGGAGGCCGGCGTTAGTTAGTGGTAACGCTTTGACCCGAATTTCCGAACCGGTTATACTGGCTGGCTGTTGTGGATAAAGTTGCGACCAAACCCGCGGCGTTGAACTTGCGCGAACTGCTCCAGTCACTGGCGCCCCTCACGCCGGAAGAACTCGACCGCATTTTTACCGAGCGCCAGCAACAGCCGGGCAAGTCGCTCATCGAGATCATCGTCGCCACGCACAAGGTGAAGGAGGAGCCGCTACTGCGCGCGATCGGCGAGAAGCTCGGTCTGCCGTTCGTCCGCCTGGCGGACATGGAATTGGACCTCGCCGTCACCTCTAAGCTCCAGCCGAAGGTCGTCTTCCAGCACGTGGTCGTGCCGATCAAGGCCGAGAACGGCACAATTTGCGTCGCCACCTGCGACCCGTTCAACGAAGCCGCTCGTAGCGCCATCGGCTGGCTCACCGGCCAGCGCGTGGAACTGGCTCTCGCCACGCGCGAGGAGATCGAGAAGGCGCAGAAGCGTTATTACGGCGTCGGCGCCGACACGCTCGACCAGATGCTCGCCGCCGGCGGCGTCATTGATATTCCCGCCAACGAGCGGATCAACATCGGCGACATTGACGAAGCCTCGCAGGAGGCGAGCGTGGTGAAGTTCGTCAACCAGATCATTGCCGAAGCCAAGCGCGACCGCGCCACCGACATTCACATCGAGCCGATGGAGGAAGACCTGCGCATCCGCTACCGCATTGATGGCGTGCTGGTGCAGGTGCCGGTGCCGGCGGTGCTGAAACGGTTCCAAGCCTCCATCATCAGCCGCGTGAAGGTCATGGCGAACATGGACATTGCCGAGAAGCGGCTGCCGCAGGACGGTGCAATCAACCTCCGCGTCGGCGGCGAAGAGGTGGATATCCGTGTCTCCACCATCCCCAGCATCCACGGCGAGAGCGTCAGCCTCCGCTTGCTGAGCCGCAGCACGATGCTGCTGGGCCTCGACAAGCTCGGCATGGCGGCCGTGGACGAAAAGATTTTCCGCCGGCTGATCGAACGTCCGCACGGCATCATTCTGGTCACCGGCCCGACCGGCAGCGGCAAGAGCACGACGCTCTATGCCTGCCTCAGCACAATCAACACGATTGACCAGCGCATCATGACCGTCGAGGATCCGGTGGAAAACCAGCTTCGCGGCATCATCCAGATGCAGGTGCGGCCGGACATCGAGCTGACATTCGCGCGTGGCCTGCGCCACCTGCTCCGCCAGGACCCGGACGTGATCATGATCGGCGAGGTGCGCGACTTGGAGACGGCCGAGATCGCCGTGCGCGCGTCGCTGACGGGCCACCTCGTTTTCGCCACGCTCCACACCAACGACGCGCCGAGCGGCTTCACGCGGCTCATTGACATGGGCATCGAGCCGTTCCTCATCACATCGTCCATCGAAGCCATCGTCGCCCAGCGGTTGTTGCGCACGCTCTGCCCCGTCTGCAAGGTCGAGGACAAGCCGAGCGAGGACCTGATGGAGCGGCTCGGCGGCGAGAACGAGAAATACCAGCACACAAAATTTTATCGCGGTGTTGGCTGCGAGGAATGCCGCCGCACCGGTTACCAGGGCCGGACCGCCATCTACGAAATCATGCTGATGAGCGAGGCGCTGCGGCCGTTGGTGGTGGACCGCCGTCCCGCGGCTGAGCTGAAGAAGATGGCCGTCGCGCATGGCATGAGAACGCTGCGCGATGATGGCATGCGCAAGGCGGCGCTGGGGGTCACGTCGCTGGAGGAAGTGCTCCGCATCACGCAGGAAGACGAGGCTTACTCGGACGAGTAGCACTTCGCGGCCGCGACTTTTTTCTCCGATGCCAGATTTCTCCTACAGTGCGCGCAGTAAGAGCGGCGAGGCGGTCAGTGGTCTGTTGACCGCACCGGACCGCAAGGCAGCGTTGTCGCAACTGGTTGCGCAAGGCTACTTCCCCATCGCGGTGGACGCCGCGGCACAAAAGAGAAGCGGCCTCGGCGGGCCGTCGAAACAAAAAGGTGCCGTGCCCGCTGCTGGTGCGGTAAAAAAAGCCCGCGTCAATTCCCGGCAGGTGATGCTGTTCACGCAGCAACTCGCCAACCTCCTCAAGAGCGGCATGAGCCTGAAGCAGGCGCTGGAAAGTTTGACGCGGCAACAGAAGTCCAAGTCACTCGGCCCGATTCTGGAGCAGGTTGGCGAGGAAATCATGCAAGGCGCCAACCTCTCCGATGCGCTGGCGCGGAATCCGAAAATCTTCACCCGTTTCTACACCAACATGATCCGCTCCGGCGAACAGAGCGGCACGTTGCCGGAGGTGCTGAAGCGGCTGACCGAACACTACGAGCGGCTCGCGGACATTCGCGAGAAGGTCACCTCCGCGCTGTTGTATCCAGCCATCGTGCTCGTCGTCGGCATCGGCGTCGTGTTCGTGTTCATGGTGTTCTTGCTGCCGAAGTTCACACAAATGTTCCAGGACCTCGGCACGACGTTGCCGTTGCCGACGCGGATGCTGATCTCCGTTGGCAATCTCGCCGGCAACCCGTGGTTCCTGATCGGGCTTGCGACGGTCATTACTCTTATTGTGTTCGCTTACAAACGCACCATGCGAACCATCGAGGGCCGGCTGATGTTGGATCGGTGGAAACTGCGCATCCCGCTGGCCGGCAACACGCTGAAAGCCGCGTTCTTCGCGCAATTCAGCCGCACGCTGGCGACGCTGCTGGGCAACGGCGTGCCGGTGCTCACTGCGTTAAAAATCGCCGAGGATACGATGACCAACCTCGTCATTGCCCGCGAAATCGCCAAAGCCCGCGAGCGCGTTACCGACGGCACCACCATCTCCGCGCCGCTGGCGGCGGGCCAGATTTTTCCACCGCTGCTGATCGACATGCTGGCGATCGGCGAGCAAACCGGAGACATGCCGACGGCCCTCAATAACGTCGCCGCTTTGTATGAACAAGAATTGACACAGGATGTCAAACGCTTCACCACATTGTTGGAGCCGGCCGTCATCGTCATGATTGCTCTGGTGGTCGGCTTCATCGTGTTCAGCGTGCTCAGCGCCGTCATGAGCATCACGTCCGGATTGAATCGGTAAACAGGAGAAAACAGAAATGAAATTGCGATTGAACAGGTGTTCGGGCTTCACCCTCATTGAGATCATGCTGGTAATTGCCATCATTGCCCTGCTCGTGGGCACGGTGATCGTCAACATCGGTCCGCAGCGGAAAAAGGCATACGTCACCGCCACGCAGAATCAGATCAACTCCTACAAGATGGCGCTGCAAACCTACAGCCTCGACAGCGGCATCTACCCCACCACTGATCAGGGCTTGCAGGCGCTGATTTCGCCGCCCACCAGCGAACCGGTGCCGACGAAGTGGCACGGCCCCTATCTCGAACCGGCTGTCATCAAACCTGATTCATGGAACCGGCCTTACATCTATGTCTGCCCCCCGCAACAGAACCCCGACCCCGAAGGCTTCGACCTCTACAGCGTGGGCCCCGACGGCCGCCCGAACACCGACGACGATGTCGTGAGTTGGCGGTGAGGGGGGAGACGTAATGCGTGAAACGTGATGAGTGAAGCGGGACAAAGTGGACGGCGGCAGCCAGCTTATTGCGCGCGTCGGCAGATTTTCCTGACGTCGCGTTCGTCCCCCGCTTTGCGCCTTTCGTCACCCGCCACTCATCACTCATCACTCGTCACTCGCCGCTCGCAGCGTTCCGGCTTCACCCTGATCGAAACGATAGCCGTGATCGTGATCATCATGCTGGCGGTCGGCGTAGGCATGCCGACGTTTCTGCGGACCTATCGCAGCGAGATACTGCGAAGCGAGACGAGCGTGCTGCGGTCCACCATCCAGCACGCGCGCTACCAGGCGATCGTCCGCCAGCACGCGATGTCGTTGAACATGGATTTCTCACAGCAAACTTACTGGATCGAAATGCCGGACATTGTCGAAACCAACTTGGTGCTGCAAGTGTTGAGCCTCAGCACCAACGCGCTGGCCTTCACCGACGGCACCGCTCCTGACACCGCGCCACAGGCTGACGACCTCTCCACCAACGCCGTCATCGTTGCGCTGCCTACCTCCACTCGCCACGAGATGGTTTCACCGGCCCGCCTCCTGCAATTGCAGGCTGTGGACAGCACCGCCACCGCCAGCGGCGTCGCTTCGATTTCGTTTTACCCCAACGGCGCCTGCCAGGGCGGCACCATCCTCCTCGGCAACGCCAACGACGACACGGTCGCCATCGAACTGGATCCACTCACGTCGCTATCGAAACTGTTGCCCAATGCGCCAATGAGATGACACGCCCATGCGTCGCGCTTCACGTTTCACATTTCACGTTTTTCGCTCCGGCTTCACGCTGCTGGAAGTGATGCTGGCGGTGGCGATCGTCGGCACGGCTCTGTTCACCATTGCGATGGCCATCGGCCGTTGCATGGACTCGGCCAAGAACGCGAGCAACTATACCGTCGCACACGATCTGGCGGAGATGAAGTTGCTGGAGTTCAGCAACCCGACCAACTTCACGGAAGGCATCACCACCGGCGACTTCGGCGACGGCTTTCCCAACTTCCAGTGGCAGCGCGAGATTGTCGTGGACGAGAGCCAACTTGAGTCGCTCTACAAACAGACGCTCACCATCAAATGGCACGAGCGCAACCGCGAATACGATGTGACGCTGAACACGGTTCTCTACAATCCAAGCGCCACCTCCAACACCATGGGCAACGCGCTTGGCCCCAGCAACAGCGGCAGGGCCGCCGCCGGAGGAAGCTGATGAGCGGAAACGGACTGGAGTATTGGAGTGATGGAGTATTGGAGTGTTGGGAACTCCGGGGGCGGACGTTGTCCCTCCAGCCCAATACTCCAATACTCCATCACTCCAATACTCCGACTTCCCTCCGCCGCGGTTTCACGCTCATCGAGCTGCTGCTGGCGACGGCGATCATGGCGAGTATCCTGGCGGCGGTGTTGTTGACGTGGAACACGGGGCTGACGGCGTTAAAGCGCAGCCGCGACCTGACGGAGAATCTCCAACGCCAACGCTCACTCATGGATATCGTGTCGCGATCATTCCGCACCGCGATCTTCTCGCAGGAAAACGCCGCATGGTATGCGTGGGACACTCAGGACAACGGCGACGCCGACTCCGTCAGCTTCGTGGCCACGGACGTGCCGTCGGTTGGCGGGCCGGCGCAAGCGGGCGGCGTGCCGCAACGCATCCAGTTTTCGCTGGAGCCGGACGAGAACGGCGAAACGGCGTTGATTGCGCGCGCGAAGAACTTTCTGGCCGCGGACGTGGACAGCGCGGGCAAGACCATCCGGCTGGCCAACTGGGTGAAGAGCTTCAACATGCGCTACTACGACGCGCCCAACGACCAATGGCTGGACACATGGGACGACGCCACCACCATGCCGGGATCATTGGAACTGACCATCACCATGGCCAGTTCCAATCCAAATCAAGCAGATGTAACACTGGTAAAGAGCATGGATATTCCCTGCAACGCCGCGGCGCAGATCGGCACGGTGCCGATGGGGTCGAGCAGCCGGACGGGCCAAAGCGGACAATCAGGCCGATCTTCGACGGGTGGCCAGTCCGGCGGGTCCGGCGGCAGCACGGGCGGCGGACGCAGCAGCGGCAGTTGAGATGTGACGATGAACAGCAGCGGCTCCAAACTTCAGCGGGATGCGGGACGGCCGCGCGGCGCGATCCTGATCGTCGTGCTCTGGGTCGTCCTGCTTCTGTCGCTGATGGTCAGCACGTTTGCGTTCACCATGCACATCGAAACGCGGCTGACGAGCTATCACAACCGCGAGTTGAGGGCAAAATCGCTGGCGATGGCAGGCATCGAATTCGAGAAGGCGTTACTGGCGGCGAAAGTTAAGAAGGCCGGGCAGGTCAACAGCTCCGACGGCTCGGTGCGCCAGTTTTCCTCGACCACCGCCGATTACTACTCGGAGCCGTGGCACAACAACCCGGACCTGGCCGATCACGCCATCACCGGCAATCCGGACGACGGCACTTTTACCGTGCAAGTGGTGGACGAGCAGTCCAAGCTGAACGCGAATGTCATCGCGCCGGAACAGTGGAAGACGCTGTTGCGGCTGAGCGGCGTGGACACAGAAACATCCAACATGATTGTTGACTCCATCGGCGACTGGATAGACAAAGACAGCTCGACCAAATTGAATGGAGCCGAAGACGAATACTATATGGGATTGTCGTCCGACCAGGGCGGGCCGTATCATTGCAAAAATGCGTCACTGGACAAGATTGAAGAACTGCTGCTGATTCGAGGCATGACCCCGGACATTTTTTACGGTCATCCAGGGCAATCGCCGAGCGAGACGACCTACACCGGCCTCGCACAGTTCCTGACCACCATGCCTTTCATCAAGATCAACGTGAACACCGCCTCCAGCCAGGTGCTCCAATGCATTCCCGGCGTCACCGCCCAACTGGCCGAACAACTCATCCGTTATCGGCAGGGCGACGATGGCATAGACGGCACCGATGACGACAAACCGCTTCAGGACGCGGGCGCTGTGGCCAATGTCTGGAGCGGCACCATGTCGCGCAACGAAATGCGCGCGCTCGCCAACTACCTCGACGTGTCGAGCTCCTTCTTCACCATCTACTCCACCGGCGCCGTCGGCAACGTCCGCCGGATGATCGTGACCACGCTCTTCCGCAACACCGACGGGAGTTTCCAGACCATAAGCTGGAACGAACTGACGCCGCGCTGACACGCACTGATGAAACCAAAAGCTCTACATCGTCTTGGCATCGCGTTCGGTCCCGCGGGACTCGACGTCGCCGAAGTGGCGCACGAGGGCGGTCGGTTGCGCGTCGTGCGCTGCGAGACGTTCGCTGCTCCGGCGGCGGCCAATGGCGACAAGGCCGCCGCAGCCGGCCCGGCCTGGCCGGTCGAGAAGTTGAAGCCGTTTCGCCCGGTCGCGGCGCGCGGCGCGCCGGTGTCCGTCGGCTTGCGCTCAGCCGACGCGTTTTGCCGGCTTGTGACGCTGCCGACCGCCACCGAAACGGAGCTGCGGCCGATGTTGGAGATGCAACTGGAAAACCTGTCGCCGTTGCCGACGGAGCAGGTGGTATTCGGCTTTGAGGTCATTCGCAAGACGGAAAAGCAATCGGACCTGCTGGTGGCCATCGCACGGCGCGACGCGGTGGTGGAGCGGCTCGAGCTGCTCCGCCAGGCGGGCTTTGCCGTCGAGACACTCGACCTCGACGCGCTGGCGCTGTTGGATTTCCTCGGCTACGAGAAACCGTTGCACGACAAGGAGCTGGCCGGGCTTGCGCTGGTGATTTTGGAAGGAGACTCGGCGACGCTGTTGCTGGTTTACGACAACCAGCCGCATTCGATCATAGCGGTGCCGCTGGACGGCGACACATCGGTGGCGGATGCGGCCACGCAGATCGGCGGCGGGCTGCATCTGGCGCAAACCGCCGTGCAGGCGTCGCAGCCCGAAGCGGCCTGGCCGGTGGTGCACCTGTTGCAGCGTTCCGCCGAAGGCACGGCGGGCGCCAAACTGGACCTGCAAGCTCTTGCCGTCGCGCTGACCGACCGGCTCGGAACAAAATGCGAGCCGTTGGAATTGAGCGACCGGCAGCGCACCGGTCTTGGCGCAGTCGGCCTTTGCGTGCGCGGCGCATCAGGTCGCGCGCGTATGAACCTCGTGCCTGCCGAGTATTTGGCGGAGCGCCGCCACCTCGCGCGCAAGCAACGGCTCAAGCTGGCGGGGATTGCGCTGGCGGCGCTTTACGGCTTGGTCATCGCCGCCGCCGTGGCTGGATTCGCCTATCAGTTCAACCAACTTGGCAGTTTGGAAGGCGAAGCTGACGACCTGAAGGCCCCCTATGATCGCGCCAGCGCGTTGCAGGCCGACCTGCGCGTGTTGCAGGAATACGTCAGCAACCGCAGCATGCCGCTGGAGATTCTCGCGGAGTTGCAGAAGCTGAAACCGGACGCGGTATGTCTGACGGAGTTTCATTTTACCGACGGCGAACAGGCGGGGATTAGCGGTTACGCGTCGTCAGCCTCGGTAGTTAGCGAGTTCGAGGCGAAGTTGCAGAAATCGGCCTTCTTCCCCGGCGGCACCGTGCTCTCACCGCTGACCAACCAGAAGATGGCCGGCAACGTGGTGGTGCGGTTCACCATCCAGTGCAAGATCAAGAAACCGCAGAAACACGAGACGCCCGGCGGGCGCCGTCGTCCGCGATAACACACCAACACGGAAAAACCATGGCGCTTTCTCAACGAGAAAAAATCCTGGCCGGCGCATCGGCGGCCGTGGTGTTCGTGTGCCTGAACTGGTTTGCCATCGGCCCGGTCTTGGACACCTGGAGGGAGACGCAGGACAAACTTTCCCAGACCAAGCTGAAGATCAAAGGCTGCCAAACCACGCTGGCGATGGAGCCGCAGTGGAAAGCCCAGCTTGGCGAATTGCGGACGCGCCTCCAACGGAGCGATCCCGGCCAGAGCGGCGCTGACATCATTACACGCATCGAAGGGGTCGGCAGTCAGTTGGGCTTCAACTTCAACCAGCGCGCGCCGGCGGCCCCGGTGGATCGCGATCGTTACACGGAGAAATCGGCGACGTTCACCTTCCAGGGCCAGTGGCCGGGCCTGGTCAGGTTCCTGTTCGCGCTGACCAAGCAACCGGAGATATACCGCGTCACTTCGCTGCGGCTGCGCGCCGAGGTCAAGGATCCGACCCAGCTTGCCGGCGACATGAACATCGTCACCTACTATCTGGCCGTCAATGAATCCGGCGCGGCGCGAAAGAAACCCGTGGACACTCCCGCGCCGGAACGACAGGATAAACCGTGAACGTCGCTGCAAAACATGACTGATCCGGCGAAACAACAACGGATGCGCAAGATCGCGACGCGATGGCTGGCAGCCGCTTGCGGTGGACTGCTCGCCGCGCTTGCGATCGCCGCCTCGGCGCAGACCAACGCCCCGACGGTCGTGGCGCCGGCAACCAACATCGCTCCCGCCGCGGTCTCGCAGACCAACGTCATCAGCCAGACCGCGACAACGCCAGCCGACACAAATACCGTCTCGCTGATTGATGCGATCCAGGCCGATTCGGCGTTCCAGTCTTACACCAACCTTCTCGAACACTCGCTCTTCGTCCCGGCTTCCGAAATCGGCGGCAGCAGTGGCGCGAGCGATCTCGGCCCGTCCTTCGCCGGCGGTTTGCGCGTGACCGGTTTTTGGGTCCGCGGCAACGTCATCGAAGCCAGCCTCGAAGACCGCAACGAGCCGGACAAGAAGATGTTCGTCAAGGCGGGCGATATGATTGCCGACACGGAGATCAAAGTCGTCGGCTTCGACCTGCGTGGCCGCACCGTGTTGCTGAAAAAAGGCGACGAGGAAGGCCGGCTCGAATACGAAAGCGAAGCCATGCCGGCGCCCACGGCCGGAAAACCCGGTGCTCCGGGAATGCCCACCGTGCCAGGCCAGCCGCAGATGCAGCGGCCCGGCATGCCGCCGCAACCCGGCATGCCCCCCAGCTCTCGAACCAGCGTCACCACCTCCAGAACTGCGCCAGTGGCTGTTGCCGCCAGTGGTTCCGGCGACTCAAACCGGCAGGCGTCGCGCAGAGAACAGCGCCAGCAAACCATCACGCGATTGCAACAGATGCTGCAAAGCACCACCGACCCGGCCGCCAAGCAGCGGTTGCAGAATTACATCCAGATGTTGGAGAAAGCCAATACTCAAGAGTAGGTTGGCGTCACCGGATCAAAATCGAAAAATGAAAACGAAACAACACGCTTGGAAGCCGGCAACTCATCCGGTAGCCTCCAGCCGCGTTGCCGGGTCAATTGAGGGAGAAGTCTGGTCATGAAAACAGGGTTGTTAATAGCGCTCGCGTTCCTGTGCGCCGTCAGCGCCCGGGCGCAGCAGACTCCGGGCGCGGAAGCCGCCAAGGCGATGATCCGCATTCGCGCCAGCGACTTGCTGCGGCAATCTCCCCAAGGCAGCAACACCGTCGTCGTTGCCGCCGCTCCGCAAACGGCCGCTGCGCCGGCTGCGCCGTTGTCGGCATCCCCGGCCACGCCACCGCCGCCAATTGCCACCGCCACACCGCCTCCAGGTCCGGCTCCCGTCCCGGGAACGCCGCCACCACCGCCGGGTCCGGCTTCTGTCTCGGCGCCACCGCCTGCGTCCATGGCCGCCCCGAACACCGTTGCTGCACCTGATCCCAACGTAAAGCAGACGTTCCAACAAAGCACACTTACCGGCGATGAGCCGATTGAATTCGACTGGATGAACGCCGATCTTTCGCAGGTGCTCAGCAAATACAGCGAGCTGACCCATCGCAGCGCGATCATGCAGCAAGGTATGCAGGGCATGATCACCTTCCGCTCCTCCGGTCCGCTCAGCGTCGAGGAAGCCATCGGCGCGTTGGAGAGCGTTTTGCTCGTCAACGGCTACGCCATCGTCCCGATGGGCGAGAAGTTCTTCAAACTCGTGCCGGCGCCCTACGGCCCGCAGGAAGGTTTGCCGGTCTTCACCGAGGACGCGAAGATGCAGCAGTTCGACCGGCTGGTGGCGCAGGTGGTGCGCGTCAAATTCCTCGACCCCAGCGACGTGGCACGCGCGCTTGGCGGCAGCAGCAGCGGAGGCGGCGCGCCTATGCCGGGCGCCCCGCAACAGCCTGGTGGCGCTGCCGGCAGCGGCCGCGTTTTCATGCATCCCTACGGCCAGATCATTCCGTTGCCGCGCTCCAGCGCTCTCCTGTTGATTGACACCGCGTTGAACGTCTCGCGCCTGAAGCAGATTATCGAATACATGGACACCACCAACGAGACGAAGATGGAAACACGCGTTTATGTTTTGGAGAACGCCGACGCCACCGCCGTCTATGGCATTCTCCAGCAACTGATTGCTGCCGACCAGGGCACGGGCACACCGGGCCAGACGGGCCAGATCATGCCGACGTCGGGAGCGATGGGCATCTCCTTGGGCCGCAGCCGGCCCAGCGTCGCCTCCATCGAAGAGACCGTCATCATGGGCCGTGTTCTCATCAATTACGACCTGCGCACCAATGCCCTCATCCTCATCACGCAGGAGACGAACTTCACGTTTTTCGAGAAGATCATCAAGGCGCTGGACGTGAAGACCAATCAGGATTTCAAGACGCGCGTCTTCTTCCTCAACTACGCCGACGCCGCGGACATGGCCAACATGCTCTACCAGTTGGTTCAGGGCTCAGCGCCGACGGCCGTTGGCGGTCGGTCGGGTGGAACGGCCGGCTCGCCTTACACCAGCCGTGCCGGCACCGCCACCGGTGGCCGCACAACCGGCTTGGGTGGCAGCACCAGCGGGGCGAGCAGCGGTTCGCGCAGCGGCACCACCGGGGCGCGCGGCAGCACCAGCTCCCGGTCAGGCACTTCGCGAAGCACTGCCAGCTCCAGAACCTCGCGGACCTCGACCGCCGCCACCGCCACCCGACCCACGACCCCTTCCGTGCCGGGAACGACCGGCGCTACCGGCGCGAACGTGCCGCAGCAGTTGATTGAGATCATTCCTGACGTGCGCAACAACGCGCTGGTCGTCTTCGCGCCGGAGCAGGATCTGGAATCCCTTGCCGATGTCATCAAGCAGCTCGACGTTTTCCCACCGCAGGTGGCCATTGATGTGGTCGTAGCCGAGGTGAGCCTGGACAAGGACACATCGTTCGGCATGGACCTGTTCCAGAAAGCGCTGACCAGCCCTTCCCGCGCAGGCGCCGGCGTTTCGTCGCCGGACGGCGGCGGAATTCCAGGTGGCAGTGGCACCAACGTTCTCTCGCGGTTGCTCGATCCGCGCGCCATCACCAGTCCGCAAGCGTTGGCGGGTGCCGGTTTGACGGGTGGGCTGACCTACTTTGCCAGTTTCTTTGGCAACGATTTGCGCGCCGTCGTCACCGCGCTGTCGGCGAACAGCAGCTTCAAAGTGCTCCAGACGCCGCACCTTTACACCTCCAACAACCAGCGCGCGCGTGTGTTTGTTGGTGAATCGCGCCCCGTTGTCACGGCCACCCAAACAACCATCAACAGCGACCAGACGCGTTCGAATTATGAGAACGTGGATATTGGCGTCGGCCTGGAAGTCACACCGTTGATCAATCCGGACGGCGTTGTCACGTTCAACATCTATCAGACGGTGGACGACGTGAAGTCATACCAAGTCATTGATGGCAACCAAGTGCCGGTCCTGAGCCGCCGCGAAGCCGAAGCGGTGGCGGTAACCTGCAAGGATGGGCAGATCATCATCCTCGGCGGGTTGACCACCAACGGCCGCAAGCAAATAGTCAGCCAGGTGCCGATTGTTGGCGATATCCCGCTGCTGGGCTACCTCTTTAAGAGGACGGAGTGGATTGAAGCGAAGACCGAGCTGGTGTTTTTCATGCGCCCCAAGGTGATTCGCACCGTCGAAGAAGCGCAGCGATACACTTGGGGCCGTATTGAGAAGAACAAGGACCTGCGCACCATGCCGATCCGCGACGTGGAAGGTTACAGCCCGATGCAGGACAAGCGCCACAACGAGAAACTCAAAGCGATTGACCGCTTTGACAAGACAGACAAGTTCTAATTTGGAAGTCCTCCGGCGCGGCGGAGCCGGGGTCCAACACAAGCAGGAATGGCGCGCCGCCGCTGTGCGAGAAGTTTTTCGAGCAACTGGGAACAAAGCCATGCAGACGCCGACAGGAACGCCGGACGATTCGAGCGTCGCGCCGCCCGCGCCGTTCGATCTGCTGGAAGGCTTCACCGCCGAACAGGCGGCGTTGCTTTGCTCCAAACTCACCACCCTTTCCATCAAGGCCCGCGGGCTGTTCATCCACGCCGGTGAACCCGGCGAGTGTCTTTACATCGTCCGCCGCGGCGAGGTCGAAGTGTGCGCTGCGTCGTCGGCCGCCGGCGGCGGGCGAAAAGTGCTCGCCCGGCTCGGCCCCGGCCACGTCGTCGGAGAAATGGCGCTGCTGAACCGCGAGCCGCGCAACGCCGACGTCATCGCCGCCACCGATTGCGAACTGGACCGGCTGTCGGCGGTGGATTACGAGTCGCTCTGCGCCCGGATGCCCGTGCTGAAACTGGTCCTCACGCGGCTGGTGGCGCATCGGCTGAGCTGGTCCGGCAGTGACGTGCTGGCGCGGCGCATCGGTTCCTACACCGTCATCGCACCGATCGGCGAAGGCGGCATGGCGTGGGTTTATCGCGCTGTTTGCAACACCGCCCCGGCGGACGAACCGGAGCGCCGTGTGGTGGCGTTGAAGATGCTCCCGCACTCGCTCGTGACCAGATCCGGCTTCCTCGAACAGTTCCGCCAGGAGGCCAGCGTCATGACCGGCCTTCGACACGAGAACATCGTCTCGCTCTACGAAACCATCGAAACCTACGGCACCATGTTCCTCGTGCTGGAATACGTGCAGGGCCGCAGCCTGCGCGACTGGGTGGAAAGTCGCGGCAAGCTTTCCTCCGACGATGTGTGGGACATCGCCTGCAGCGTCACGCAGGCCCTGCGCGCCGCCCATGCCCGCGGCGTCATTCACCGCGACGTGAAGCCGGACAACATCATGTTGCGCCAAGACGGCGTCGTAAAACTCATGGACTTCGGCATCGCCGTGCCCGTCAGCGGCCCCACGGTGGACCTCGGCGGTGTAGCCATCTCACCACGCTACGGCGCTCCGGAGATCTTCGCCGGCGAACGCGGCGACCCGGCCGCGGATTTCTACAACCTGGGCATCATGCTCTACGAATTGGTCGCCGGTCGCTCGCCGTTTGCGGCCGAGACCTACGAGGAATGGGCCGAGAAGCACCAGTCGGCCAAGCCGCCGCCGTTGCGTCAGTATTGCCCTGATGTGCGGCAGGATCTGGAGGCGTTGATCAATGCGGCGTTGGTCAAGAATCCCTCCGAACGCTGGCAGGCGATCGCACCGATGCTGGATCGGTTGTCGGTCAAGACCGTGGTTCAGCCGCCGGCGTCGTTTGTCGGGCCGCGTCTGCGCGTCCGCACGATGGAAGACGGCGGCCAAGCCGTGGCCACCGAGCCGCCGCGCAGCAAGGCGCAGGCGATAATGGCGCTCTGGATCCGGTTCCCCGGCGAGCCGAAGGAGCGCGCGTTCCTGATGACCAAGCCGCTCGTCATCGGACGCGATGCGCCGGCCGACATTCTGATCGCGGACGCGATGCTGTCACGCCGCCACGTTGAGTTCTCCGTCACGCCGCAGGGTTTGCGCGTGCGCGACCTTGGTTCCAGCAACGGCTCGTTTGTCAACGAGCAGCCAATCACGGAAGCCTATTTGCGTCAGGGCGACCAACTGCGCGTCGGTTCCACGCTGCTCACCTTCGAGCGGGAAAGCGCGACCGGCATCCACTTCAACATTGCTTCGTGCGCGTATCTGGCGGGCGAGGATTCGGGAAATATCAGCGATCGGCCACGCCCGGAAGCGGGGGCGTGAACTTTCGCAGATACTTCAGCGCCACCTCGAAATCCTTCGGCAACGGCGCCGCCAGTTCGAGACGCTGGCCGGTGACCGGATGTGTCACCGTCAACCGTTCCGCGTGCAACGCCAACCGCCCCAGCAATGGACGTTCCGTCGTCTCTGCGCGCAGCTTGTAGCCGGGCTTGAGCTGCGACAAATACAACGCGCTCCGCTCGCCGTCGCCGTAAACCTTGTCGCACAGGATCGGATACCCCGCGTGCCGCAGATGAACACGAATCTGGTGCGTCCGTCCCGTCTCTGGCTCGCAAGCGACCAGCGAGCAGCTCAGGAACGGCATGCTCTCCCGCTGCCCGCGCAACGCCCGCAGGCGGAATCGCTCCAGCACGCGGAACCGCGTCAGCGTCAGCTTGCCGTCGTGCCGGCGCTCGATCTGCACCCACGGCCGCGACGGATGCGGGCCGAGCTTCAACTCCACCTCAAATGCATCCTCCGCCGGCTCGCCTTCCACCAGCGCCACGTAGGACTTGCCGACGGTCCGGTCGTTGAACTGCTTCGTCAGCGCGCGTAGCGCCTCGAGTGTTTTCGCCAGCAGCAACACACCGCTCGTGTCGGCGTCGAGCCGGTGGACGTTGGCAAGCGTCGCCAGCCCGCGCTCTCGCGCCCACGCCGCGCCGGTATCAATCGCGCGCCGGACGCCGGACATGAGGTTCGGTTTTGCCGGGTCGTAAGTGTCGGGCGAAACCATCAGCCCGCTCGGTTTGTCCACCACCAGCAGCGCGTCGTCTTCGTAGAGCACCGGCAGCTCCACGGACGCGCCGGGCGCCAGTGTCAGTCGAAAGCTATTGATTGAATTACTCATCGCGTCTCATCTTGCAGTCACAAAACCGTTGTCCTAGATTCTCCAGCCCACGTTATGGAACAAAACAGGAACGAGCAAGACGTATGATCATGCCGCGCGAACCAGGCTACCTCGAACGCGCCGACGCCGCCTACGACGCCGGCCAGTTCGAGAAGTCCATGGAGCTTTATCGGAAACACATCGAGATGGAGCCGGACGCGCCCGAAGGCTACGAGGGACTCGGTTTGAGCCTCTGGGCGATGGAGCGCCACCGTGACGCGCTCCAGGCGCTGAACACCGCGCAGAAGTGTGACCCCGAAAACGCCGGCATCGCTATCAACCGCGCCGCGCTGCTCACCGACGTGCTTGAACGCCATCAGGAAACGGTCGCCATTTGCGAGGACCTCAGCCGCCGCAAACTCAAACGAAACGACGTGCGCGACGCGTGTTATTTCGCCGCCAAGGCGCACTTTCGCCTTGGCAACGACGCCAAGGCGCTGGCCCTGCTCGACACCGCGTTGCGCGACGCGCCCGGCGACATCGAACTACTGAGCTGGAAAGCACACGTGCTTTTTGAGAGCGGCCATTACGAAAAATCGAAGCTCGTCCACGAGAAATGCCTGCAACTCGACAGCGACGATCCTGGCATTTGGTGGGACTACGGTCTGGTGGTCGAGAAGCTTGGCGACGAGGCCGCCACGCGCCGGGCGTTCGAGCGGGCGCACGAACTGGATCCGGAGGATTTCCCGCTGCCGGTGCCCATTTCGGCGAAAGATGCCGAGCGCATCGCGCTGCGGACGCTGGCGGAACTGCCGGACGATTTCCGCGACGCCATCCACGACGTGCCGGTGATCGTGGACGATTTTCCGACGCGCGAGTTCGTGATGGAAAACCCAACACTCGGCCCGCAAATCCTCGGTTTGTTCACCGGCAACACGCACAACGAACGCCAGCCCGTGCCGACCGCCATCATGATCTTCCGCAAAAACCTGGAGAAGGTCGTTGCCGACCGCGAAGAACTCGAAGTCGAAATCCGCACGACTCTGCTCCACGAAATCGGCCACTATCTCGGCCTGAACGAGGACGAACTGAGGGAGCGCGGATTGGAGTAGGAACAGGCGTCTGCCCGCTCCGACCCAAGCCGACCCGCCGTTGAAATGAACGAACTCATTGTGAACCACACGATTCAAGTGATCCTCTTCGATCTGGGCGGCGTGCTCGTGGAGTTCGACGGCATCGCGCCGCTGATCGCCCTGGCCGGCAACAAACTGGACAAGGAGGGCGCGCGTCGCTTCTGGCTCACGTCGCCGTCGGTTCGCAAGTTCGAGACCGGCAAGTGCGGCGCGGAGGAGTTCGCTCACCGTGCCGTCGCCGAGCTAGGCCTCACAATGGCGCCGGACGTTTTCCTGCGGCAGTTTGTGAGCTGGGACCGCGGGCCGATGGATGGTGCGCTCGACCTGCTGGATGCGCTCAAGCCGCACTTTCTTCTCGCGTGCCTCAGCAACAACAACGAACTGCACTGGAACAGGCTCCGCGAGGAGACAAAACTGCCGGAGAAGTTTCACCGGTGCTACTTGTCGCACGAGATCGGTTTGATGAAGCCCGACCGGGAATCGTTCAACCACGTGGTTCGCGACCTCGGAACCAGACCGGAGCACATCCTTTTTTTCGACGATAACCCGGAGTGCGTGGAGGCGGCGAAGCTTCTGGGTTTCACCGCTCATCGTTCGCAAGGTGTAGGAGAGGTGAGGACGGTGCTGTCGGAGTTGGGGCTGCTGCGCAACAACGCAAACTGAGGCGACGGCGAACTCCGCGCGGTTATTTTGCCGGCTCGGACGGTTTGTTGAAGTCGTCAATGAACCGCTGGATCAGTTCGGCGTTCCAGTTGCCCGGCATCGGGCTGTCCTGGTTTGCGATGAGGTCGTCCACCGTTGGCTGTTTCGATGGCACGCCGTCGGATGGAACTTCCAACCGCGCGATCCAGACGATGGCGTTGAGCACGACCTTGCGGAAATCGTTGTGCGCCCAGTTCCAGTGGACGTGGCCACCGGTGAAGCCGAAGCCGCGCGCGCCGTCGGGCCGTTGATAAGCCCAGCCCACGTCTTCCGGCATGCCTATGCGCGCACGGACGGCGGGATTGCCACTATGCGGGCCGTCGGGGCGCTTGCGTGTGCTGTCGGGCGGCACGGCGCTGAGGATCGGCGTTATGCCGTCCATGTTCTCGCGGAACCGCATGTGGCAATACCACTCGTCGTGAATCCGGAACGGCTTCACACCGCGCGCGATCGCGTGCTGCGGGAGTTTGTCGAACTTCGCGATCCACGATGGATTGATGGACCAGTGCTGTTCGTAACAGCCGCCGATCCAATCGCGCATCTTATCCATCGTTTCCTTCTTGCCGGGGTCCACCGTGTAGTGGAGGCATGCGAGACCCGCGCCTTTCTTCATCAGCGCATCGAGTTCGGAGATGTGCTCGTTGAGCAGCCGGCCGCCGTCGCAGTAGATGACAATGGCATCGGCGCCGTCGAGCATCGCCGCGTCGGACGGCCAGCCGCGCGAGACGACGGCGCAAAGCTTGTCGGGCATCGCCTCGTTCAGCGCCTTTGCGAGGAGCTGACAGCCGGCATTGTGCGCGTGCGAGCCGAAGCCGTGACTACCGGCGCCGGCGAGGAAGACGATTTTCTTTTTCCCGTCAGCCGCGCCGGCGTTTCCGGCGAAGCAGAGGAGGAGAACCACACCCAACGGGACCAGCAACGAGCGAATCAGTTTCATAATGACGCCTCCGACCGCGCGACTCTTATCATCCAACTCCGACGGAATCCAGCTTCAAGCACAGGGTGCTCTCGGGAGATTTGGTGTGGACGAAGCCGGCACCCGCGGTAGTATGGCGGCAAGAAGGAAACCATCATCATGATGACCAGAACTCTTGTTCGTATGTTTGCTCACTGTTTCCGCTCCATCCTCTGGACTGTCGTGGCAACAGCGTCGCTGTGCTCTGCGGTCCTGTGCGCGGCGGCAGACTCCGCCAAACGACTGCCCAACATCGTCATCATCTTCTGCGATGACATGGGCTACGCGGACGTCGGGTGCTTTGGCGCGAAGGGTTACGCCACGCCGCACCTTGATGGCATGGCGACGCAGGGCGTTCGCTTCACCAACTTCCACGTCCCGCAGGCCGTCTGTTCGGCTTCACGGGCGGGTTTGATGACGGGTTGCTACCCCAATCGTATTGGCATTCACGGCGCGCTTGTGCCGAAAACCAACCACGGCATCGCCGACAGCGAAATGACGATTGCACAGGTTGTGAAGCAAAAGGGCTACGCGACGGGCATGGCAGGAAAATGGCACCTCGGCCATCACCCGCGGTTCCTGCCAACGCACCACGGCTTCGACGAGTATCTCGGCCTGCCTTACTCCAACGACATGTGGCCGCTGCATCCGGAAACCAAGCCGGGCGCGTGGCCGCCGCTGCCGCTCATCGAAGGAGACAAAGCCATCAAGGTCGGCCTCGACCACAAGGATCAGGAGCAACTCACCACGCAATACACCGAGCGCGCGGTCCGGTTCATCGAGAAGAACAAGGACCGGCCGTTTTTCTTCTACCTCGCGCACTCGATGCCGCACGTGCCGTTGCACGTCAGTGACAAGTTCCGCGGCAAGACCGAGCGCGGCCTGTTCGGCGACGTGATCTCGGAGATTGACTGGTCGGTCGGCCAGGTGCTCGACGCGCTGAAGCGTTGCGGCGTTGCTGACAACACTTGGGTCATCTTCACCAGCGACAACGGGCCGTGGCTCTCCTACGGGGACCACGCCGGTTCGGCCGGGCCGTTGCGCGAGGGCAAAGGCACCGAATGGGAAGGCGGCACCCGCGTGCCGTGCATCATGCGCTGGCCGGGGAAGCTCGCCGCCGGCAAGTCGAGCGACGCGATGCTGATGACGATAGATCTGCTGCCGACCATCGCGAAGCTTATCGGCGCGCAGTTGCCGAAGCACAAGATTGATGGCCTCGACGTGTGGCCGGTCATCGCGGACAGGAAAGGCGCGAAGAATCCGCACGAGGCCTACGCGTTCTACTACGCGAACAATCAGTTGCAGAGTGTGGGGACCGGCGATGGACGCTGGAAGCTGCAATTGCCGCACACCTACTGGACGCTCGGCGGCCGGCCCGGCGGCAAGGATGGTATCCCGGCCAAATACGAGTGGCGCAAACTTGAGCAACCGGAGCTTTACGATCTCCAGACCGACATCGGCGAGGCCAAGAACGTCATCGCCGACCATCCCGATGTCGTAAAACGGCTGGAGGCGTTCGCCGAGAAAATGCGCGCCGACCTTGGTGACACGCTGACCAAGCGCAAAGGCAGCGGTGTGCGCGAGCCGGGCAAGCTAGCCGAAGCAGTGAAGTGAGCGTCGTCACTCTATGAAAACGAACCGCACGTTGGCTGTCATCGTCTTTTTCGGGTGGGCCTGTTACGCCGCGCAGTCACACGGCCAGGCACCCGATCCGGGGAAATACTCGGCGGAGCAGTTCGAGGTGAAGGCCACTCGGGGACACAAGGCGGCGATGCGGGACGGTGTGCGGCTCTCGGTGGATGTGTTTCAACCGAAGGCTGACGGGCGGTTTCCCGCGATCCTGATCATCACGCCCTATAGCAACAACCCCGGCTATCAGAAGCGGGGCAGTTGGTTCGCGCAGCGGGGCTACGCGGTGGCGGTGGCGGACTCGCGCGGCCGTTTCGATTCGGAAGGCGTGTGGGACCCGTTCGATCCGAAACACAAGACCGACGGCTATGACCTGGTCGAGTGGCTGGCAGCGCAGCCGTGGTGCGACGGCAAGATCGGGATGATGGGCCTCTCCTACATGGGCTGGGCGCAATGGTGGACCGCCACGCAGGCGCCGCCGTCGTTGCGGGCGATCGTGCCGGAAGTTGCGCCGCCGGATCAGTTCTACAACGTCCCCTATCAGAACGGCGTGCTCGTGGGCGTGATGCTGGACTGGGCCGGGAACATGGCCGGGCGCGTGGGACAAATCTTGGGCACCGGTCCTTACGGCGGATTCGCGGCAGCCGACCGGCGAACGAACGACTACATGCAGTTGCCCTACCTCAAGCTGAACGAACTCCGCGGGGCGCTCGACTCGCCGTGGTTCGAGAAATGGATCCGCGGCAACGTGGCCAGCGACCCGTATTGGCGCGGCATCGCCTACCAGACGCCGCAGTCCTATGCGAAGGTCCGGGTGCCGTCGCTTGCCGTGACCGGATGGTTCGACGCCGATTTCCCCGGCTCGCCGATGAACTACTCGGCGATGAAAAAGCACGGCGCGACCGCCGAGTCTCGCCGGCCGCGAATGGTCATCGGTCCGTGGCAGCACATCATCAACACCAGCCGTAAACTGGGCGCGTTCGACTACGGTGCCGATGCCATCATCAACTGGGACGGTTACGTCTGCCGTTGGTTCGACCATTACCTGAAAGGAGTCGCCAACGGCGTGACCGACGATCCGCCCGTGCACGTCTTCGTGATGGGCCGCAACCGCTGGCATGCCGAGCAGGACTGGCCGCTGCCGCAGACGCGCTGGACGAAGTATTTCCTGCACAGCGGCGGCCAAGCGAACTCGATCAACGGTAACGGTTTGCTGAGCACGTCGCCATCCGGAGCGGCGGAGTTCGACACCTACACCTACGATCCCGCCAAACCGACCCGCTCGCCATTCACCGGCGGCCACTTGGAGGACGGTGCGGCCGACACGCGCAAGTCTTCCAGCGGACCGGACGTGCTCGTCTATACCACGCCGCCGCTGGACGAGGAGGTCGAGGTCACCGGCCCGATCACGGCCAGACTCTACGCCGCTACCTCCGCCCGCGACACGGACTGGATGGTGCGGCTTGTGGATGTGCGACCGGACGGCTACTCTGCCATGCTCTGCGAAGGCATCATGCGCGCACGCCACCGCGACCCCAAGCGCGGCGGGGCCTTCAACCCGGACAAGCTGAGCGTCATCGAGCCGAACCGGGTTTACGAATACACGATCGAATTCTGGCGGGCCACCGGCAACGTCTTTGAGAAGGGCCATCGCATTCGCGTCGAGATTTCGAGCAGCTACTTCCCCTACTACCTGCGGAACCTCAACACCGGCGCGGACAACATCGGTCTCGAAACCAACTCCGTCGTGGCCGAACAGAAGATCATGCACACCGTTGAGTATCCGTCGCATGTGGTGCTGCCGGTGATCCCGCGGCGTTGAACCAGTCGTCGCGATTCGGAATCACTTCACGCTTGCGGCTCTGATTTGAAGTGGGTAACCCGTGACTTTGCTGACTTTGCTGTTGTGTCGCGCACGGCAAGAGCTACACTGCCGCCAAGGTCGCAATGGACATCACCAGAGGAAACCATCACGCGAAGAGTGATGACTGCTATCTTTAAGGAACCCACTCCCATGAAAAACCAAATCACCCGCCGCAACTTCATCCAGTCCGCCGCCGCAAGCTCCGCCGCTCTCACCTGGCTCAGCGCCCGCAGCGGGCCGAACGTCTTCGCGGCCGACGCCGCCAAACCCGCGCTCCTCGGCGGCACGCCCGCCCACAAAGGCGGCTGGCCCGGTTGGCCCAATTGGCACCAGGAATGGGAAGCGCAAATTCTCGACGTGCTGCGCAGCGGCAAATGGTGCCGTGCGGGCGGCGGTGCTGGCAAAGTGCCTGAGTTCGAAGAGGCGTGGGCCAAGCTCCTCGGCGCCAAGCGCGCTCTCGCCACGGCCAGCGGCACCACCGCGCTCATCACCAGCCTCCACGTCATGGGCGTGGACGCGGGTGACGAAGTCATCTGCTCGCCTTTCACCTTCAGCGCCACCTACTTCGCCATCCTCGCCCACAAGGCACTGCCCGTCTTCGCCGACACCGACCCGGCCACGCTCACGATGGACCCGAAGTCCATCGAGTGCCGCATCACCGAGCGCACCAAGGCCATCCTGCCGGTCCACATCTACGGCATGCCCTGCGACATGGACCCGATCAACGCCATCGCCAGGAAACACAAGCTCGCCGTCGTCGAGGACTCCTGCCAAGGGTGGCTGGCCGAATACAAAGGCCGCAAGTGCGGCACGCTCGGCGATCTGGGCGCGTTCAGTTTCCAGAACTCCAAGCACATCCCCGCCGGCGAAGGCGGCGCCGTCACCGGCATGAGCGACGAGCTGCTCGACCGTTGCTTCGCGTATCACAACTGCGGCCGCGCCACCGGCACGTTCAAGGGCCGCGGCCTCTTCACCCGCGGCGGCAACTTCCGCATGCAGCACTTCCAGGCCGCCCTCCTCCTGCAACAAATAGACAAGCTCGTCAAGGAGACCGAGGTTCGCCGCGCCAACGCCGACTACCTCACCGCCGGCCTCGCGCAAATCCCCGGCATCACGCCCGTGCGCCTGCCGGAGAACAGCCGCGCCGTGTGGCACCTCTATCCGTGGCGCTACAACCCGGAGGGATTCAACGGCCTGTCCAAAGGCCAGTTCTGCCACGCGATGGGCGCCGAGGGCATCTCCTGCGGCGGCGGCTACAGCGAGCAGTATAACGACGGCATCTTCGACGAGACGATCAACTCCACCGGCTACAAGCGCCTCTGGAGCGCCGACCGGCTCAAGGCGTATCGCGAGAGCTTCAAGGATCTCAAGGGCAACGCGCGCGCCTGCGCCGAGACCGTCGCGATCTATCAAAGCATGCTGTTGGCCGACCGCAGCGCCATGGACCACCTCCTCGATGCCGTCCGCAAGATCCAAGCCCACAGCGCCGAGTTGGCGAAGAAGGCATAGAAGACTTCTGTTTGAAATCTGGAACCGTAGGCACTGGCCAGAATATGCTCTTGGCCGATCGGAGAGTCATGGACTACATCCTCGACGCCATCCGCAAAATCCAAACTCACAGCGCGGAGTTGGCAAAGAAGGCATGACCGATAGAGAACCCAAGGAAATCACTCCCATGAAAAACCAACTCACCCGCCGCAGCTTCATCCAAACCGCCGCCGCCGGTGCCGTGGCTCTCAGCGCGCGTAGCGGCCCGAATGTCTTCGCAGCCGACGCCGGCAAACCCGCCGTCCT
Source organism: Verrucomicrobiota bacterium (assembly GCA_026397915.1). Taxonomy (GTDB): domain Bacteria; phylum Verrucomicrobiota; class Verrucomicrobiia; order CAIQCK01; family CAIQCK01; genus CAIQCK01. The sequence continues at coordinate 139 of JAPLTX010000013.1, read as the reverse complement.
CGGCGGCAAGCCCGCCCACACGGGCGGCTGGCCGAAGTGGCCGGAGTGGCGGCAGGAATGGGAGGCGCAGGTGCTCGACGTGTTGCGCAGCGGCAAATGGTCCCGCTCGGGCGGCGGCGGCCCCGTGCCGGAGTTCGAG
>JAPLTX010000024.1 GCA_026397915.1 Verrucomicrobiota bacterium | reverse complement strand
CGTTGGGTGATTCGGGTCGAGTTGCCGCACGAGCCGCTGGCGCGCGTCGAGCCGGTCGCGCATCGTCAGTGGCAGTTCGTCGTTCAAATACCACGCCAGCACCGCCGGATGATCGCGGAAGAGCGGGACGATGCCACGCACGATGGCGTCCTCGCCGCGGAGGCCAAGCACCGGCTCGTAATAACCCTCCGTGCCGGCGTAAACGTCCTTGATCGAGTAGATGATCTTCAGCTTACGCGCGGCGAGAGCGTCGAGATAGGTGCGGACCTTCTCTACGCCGCCGACGTTGATGCCGTAACACATGATCGTGTTGAATGGGCTGGCGGCAACGCGGTCGAGGTGCTCCTCGAAGTTCTTCGTCGTTGGCCCTGGCCCGAAATACCAGCCGAGAGGGAAGAATGGCTTGCCGTTGACGAGGGTGCGGTTATGCGCGTCAAGAAATACCGTCGGCTGTGGCGCGCCGGCTGGGAGCTTGTGCAACTCGAATTCCTGCCGGCCCAGCGACGTTCCATCCGGCGCGAGTAACTCGACGCGCGCGATGTAATCGCCAACCGCCAGCGGCTTCGCGTCGAACGTCACATCGTTGTAGCCGGCTTTCGGCTGTTTGACGCGTTGTTCGCGCACGGTCTTGTCGCCGGCGAGTAGCGAGCAGACGAGCGTCGTCTGCTCCGGTTTCAGCGAATCCTTCATGTAGTCGGCGAGCTTGGCGCGCACGATCACGCGCTGGTCGGTGGCGTTCTTCGGCAGCCGCCCGCGGTAGTTCGGCTTCAGCAACGCTGCGTCGAGCGCGGGCGGATAGGACTCGGTCACGTTGATGTCGTCGAACCATGCGGTGCCGGTCATGCCTTTGCGCAGGTAAAGTTGGACGCGGACGCTGGTCGCCTCTTTCGGAATCGGTGCGGTGACATCCTCGACGCGGAACCAATCCCGGTCGCCTTTCTTGCCGGACGCGTAGCTGCCGCCGAGCCAGCCTTTGGCGCCACTCCATTCCATGCAGATCGTCGCGCCGGTGTCCTCGCCTTGCACGCCGCGGGTTTTGATCCACGCGCTGTAGCGATACTTCATGCCGGGCTTGAACGGAATCGTTTGCGAGGCGAGCAGGTAGGCCGCTTTGTTCGTGTTGACCAGCCGCAGGCTGTGCGTGCCGGAGTGCGCGGCATCGTCAACAACGCTGAACGTCTTTGGTAGGCTCCAATGAGTCTTGCCATCCTCGAATCCGGCGTTGCGGACGAGACTGGCATCTTCCTGTGACGAGCCGGGCGCGATTCCAGCGATCAACGTCATCGCCACGGCGAACAACCAACAAGGCAAGCGCATATCATTTCTCCTTGGATGCCGGCGGCTCAGCGAGCGCAGCACAGACGCGGTCGCAGAGCGCGGGGATGGCGTCACGAACGGCGGGCGTCATCTCGCCGCCAATGGTGTGAGGGTCGGCCACCTCGACGGCGAAGATGCGGAAGTTCTTCGGAAACTCCAGTTCGAGTTCCTTGGCCATCGCGATCATCTCTGGCAGACCGGTGAAATGCGGCGAGGCGCCTTGGATGGGGGCGAGGTCATCGGGGTTGATCTCAATGACCGTGCCGGGCGCATGTTTGCCGGTCATGACGGCGTCGAGCAGGATGGCGCGCTCGTAGCCGATGAACAACTCCAGCAGCGCCACGCCATGCCACGAGGTTTCCTGCACGTCCGCCACACCGCCCAGTCGTTCCTTCAGCGCGCGCGCCGCCAGAATGCCGACGGCGTCGTCGGCGAGGATGTCGTTGCCCAAACCGAGCACCAAGGTCTTCATCGTTTGCACCGTTCCACGCTAACAGTTCACGCCAACGGGTCAAGGCGCACTACGGCTTCGGCAGATCGCCGGCCTCCACCTTCTTCCAAAATTCGGCGGTGGGCAGGTTGTTGATTTTCTCCAGCGTCCTGATGGAGCGCAGGATGGCCCTGTTGGCGGGTTGGGCGGCCACAGCAGGGTCGCAGTAGAACTGTTTCAATGGCATCCCCGCCAATGGAGAGAAATCAGACACCCGGGTATTAACCAGCCTGAAGCCATCCAGATGCAAATCTCGCAACGGCGAGATGTCGGAGAGGGGACAAATCCGGTCAGGGAATCCCGAGCATGTCAGTTTTTTCAATTGGGCAAGCGCACGGATGGGGGAGATGTCGGATAGGACCGCAGTGCCGAAGTGCAGTTCTTCCACTTGGCCGTCAACGATCTTGTGCGTCGCCTTCCCGCCAAACCTCGGATTGAGTTCCTTCAACTTCGCCACGACGCGCGCGACTTGCTGCTCCGCCGGCAGCGCGGCGACTTCGGCGCAGAAAGCGGAGAGAGCGGCGGGAGGATTGGAGTGCTGGAGTGTTGGAGTGTTGGATTGAGCGGCTGGCGCGCCGCGCGTGAAGGTGCCTTTGCCGGTGACCTCGCGGATTTCGATGCGGCGGAAAGCAAGTCGGCTCTGGGATCCAACTCCCAAGAGAGAGGGGTTGCGCAGCTTCCAACCGGCGTAAGCGTCCATGTCGGTGTAGTTGGTCTTCCAGGAGGAAACCTGTTTGCCATCCAGAAAGGCCGTCACTTGGCCGTTGCGGACCTGGACCATGGAAGCATACACGCGACCCAACTCGATCCGCGAAAGTCTCGCCGTGGTTGGATTGCCTTGCATGCCTTGACCGCCGACTTTTTCAAATGCAAAAAGCTCGCTACCCGACGCGCCAAAGAAGTTCCACGTGAAGTTCCGGCCCGCCTTGGCCAGATGCTGGCAGCCGCCGATGCCTTTGCGTAGTTGTTTGAACTCCACGAGGAAGTCGTATTCAGAAGGCGGCTGGTAAGGAATCTCGATGCGAGCGAACCCATTGTTATCACCGATGAGTTCACCATTCTCGATCGTCCAGGTCCCCTCCACCGCGTCCTTCGCCGGATCAATCAGCGGCAGCAGGTTGATGGCGTTCTGCCAGCCAACGTCGGCGGTGGGTGCCGTGTCGCCACCGCGCAGCACGGTCGCCTCGCCATCGAACACACGCAGCGTCCATGTGGTGAACTTGTAGTTGTCTTTGCGTGCGAAGAGCGAAAACATCAGCTGGCCGGCGAAATCGGGGTGCGGTTCACCTTTCCGCGATTCGAGAGCGTGAAGATCCCCTTTCCAGTCTTCCCACAGTTCGCCATCCAGATGGACAGTGATGCGGTCGTTGGAGCCGCTTTCGCCGCGATCCATTCGGACGACGACGCAGCCACGTTTGGCAGTATTTGACGGCCACGGGCGACCTATCCTGCTGTTGATCGTCCTGAATCCCGGCACGTCAACATAGATGGAAACAAGCTGCGATCCCTCAATCGGAAGATCCACAAGAAAGCCTCCCGAGCCAGACAACCGTTCGTAGAGGATTTCAATCTCGTAACTACGGGCGTGAATAGCCACGGGCGGCACGAGTTTGCCCGAACTGCCATCGCTCACATAAACCAACGCCCCGTCCCGCCGCTCCCAAACGTTGGCCTTTGATGGAATAGTGCCGCCGACCGCTTGGACCCGATCCTTGACCGGGTCCGTGAGCGCGAGCAGGTCAAGGGTCTGGCGTAGTTGCCGGGCTGTGGCAGGCGCGGCTGGAACGGCAGCGGCCGACGCCGCAGACCCGAGCGCGTCCGGACCGAGACAGACACGGAAGCCTTCTGTGCCGTAAGGAAGCTCGGAACGCGCGTGGGGATTACGCGTGGAGCAATCGCCGCGACCCGGAGAAAAACTCCCGCCCCGAGGCGCGCATCGAGGAGTGCCACCCGAAGGTTGTCCATCCGTTCCTGCGGCATCGAAACAATCCAGACACAACTCGGCGACGTTGCCCAACATGTCGGCCAACCCGAGCCGATTCCGGCCCCGTTCGCCGAAATGATCCACGGGCGACATGAACTCAAATCCATCCTCGGTGCCGCCCCAATTCACACGGCCTTCGCCGTCGTTGACGTCATCGCCCCACCAGAACTTCGTTGTCGTGCCGGCACGGCAGGCGTATTCCCACTCCGCCTCCGTCGGCAACCGCAACACATAGTCCGCCCGCAAACGGCCGGCTTTCCGTTCCCGCTCCGTCAGCCACTCGCAGAACGCCATCGCATCGTTCCAAGTGATGCACGCCACCGGATGGTTGTCTTGAAGCGGGAAGCCAACATTCAAGGTCCGCCAGTAGGTCCCTTTGCTGCCGGCCCCGACCGTTCCCTTTCCTGGGCCTTGCGGGCACCAGTGAGCCGCGCCGTTGCTCTTCTCCGCTCTGGTTTCATAGCCGGTTGCCGCCACAAACTGCTTCCACTGGCCTACGGTAACCTCGGTGCGCCCCAGCCAGAACTCGTCCCGGATCGCCGCCTTGTGCGACGGGTTGTTGCCGAACAAGAACTCGCCGGGCGGGATGGCGACCAGTTCCATCTTCACGCCGCCTCCCAAGTCCAACACCTTCGTTCCGCCAGCTCCTTCGCCCCCGCGACCCGCAAACCACCACACCGCGCCTGCAATCAGCGCAACGGCTGCAGCCCCACCAATCACAAATCTCCAATCACTAATCACCGATTTCCTCTTCGCTGCCGGTGTCGGACGCGGCGTGGACGTTCTCGCGACAACTGGTTTGGGCGCGGGCGCGGGCAACACCTGTGTCGGCTCGCTCGCGCTCACGGGCGCGACCGCCGTAGCGGGTTTCAGTTTGCCGTGCACCTCCCGCAACTGCTCGATGAGGTCCTCATAGCTCGCCGGCCGGTCATTCCGGTTCTTCGCCAGCATCTTGCCCGCCGCCAACGCCAGCGGTATCGGACAGGTTGGCCACACTTTGAAGATCGCCGGCGGTGGCTCATTGACGTGTTTGTTGATCACCACCAACGGATCGCTACCCTCGTAAGGCGGCCGGCCCGTGAGCATGTGGTAGAGCGTGCAGCCCAGACTGTAAACGTCCGTCCGGAAATCTATGTCGCTCAGGCCTCGCGCCTGCTCCGGGCTGATGTAATGCGGGCTGCCCATCATCATGCCCGTCTGCGTCAGGCTCGTGGTGCCGCCGCCGACGGTCTTCGCCAGCCCGAGGTCGCCGACCTTTACCTCGCCGACGTTGGAGAGGAAGATATTCTCCGGCTTGATGTCGCGGTGGATGAGCCGGGCTTTGTTCCAAGCGTATTGGAGGGCTTGGGCAACGAGAATGGTGATGGCGACGGCCTCGCGCGGGTCGAGCCGGCCTTGGTTTTGGATGTGATGTCGCAGGGTGGTGCCCTCGACAAACTCCATTGCGATGAAGTGGCCGCCCTCGAACTCACCGGCAGAGAACACCTGCACGATGTTCTCATGATTCAGGGATGCGGCAGCGTTGGCTTCTCGCTTGAACCGGGCGACGAAATCGGGATCGCTGGCGAGGTCGGAGGACATGACCTTGAGGGCGACGAGGCGGTCGAGCCTCGGCTGGCGGGCCTTATAGACTGCGCCCATGCCGCCCCGGCCGAGTTCACAAATGATCTCGTAGCCGGCGAATGTTTGTCCCGCCAGTGAACTCATACGCAACTCCCTGTTGGGCACGAATCATCCCCCAGCGGTTCCAATCGGTCAAGCATTTGGGTGTGGCGTTGGCGGTTGTCGCAAGCGACCGGAAGTTTAGCTTGCGGCCGCCGGAAGCGCGGTGTCAAATGACGGCGACAACTGCAACTTAAACCCGGTCACGCCCATGCTTCGCTCCTTCCAACAACATCTCCAGCGGCAACTCGCCGACATCAGTGCCGCCGGCACCTGCAAACGCGAGCGCGTGCTCGCCACGCCGCAGGGCACGCGCGTCCGCGTCGCCAACGGCCAGCCGGTGCTGAACCTCTGCGCCAACAACTACCTCGGCCTCGCGCAACATCCGGCGGTGACATTTGCGGCGCGCGAGGCGCTGGAACGGTGGGGTTACGGACTGGCGTCGGTGCGGTTCATCTGCGGCACACAGAGCATCCACAAGCAGCTCGAAGCGAAGCTGGCGGAGTTTCTCGGCACGGAGGACACGATCCTCTACTCGTCCTGCTTCGACGCCAACGGCGGCCTCTTCGAGACGCTGCTCAGCGAAGAGGACGCGGTCATCTCTGACGAGTTGAACCACGCGAGCATCATTGACGGCATCCGGCTCTGCAAGGCGCAGCGGTTCCGCTACCGCAACAACGACATGGGCGACCTCGAAGCGAAGCTGCGCGAGACGGCCTCCGCGCGGTTCCGGCTGGTCGCTACCGATGGCGTGTTTTCGATGGACGGCTCCATCGCCAACCTGCCGGCCATCTGCGATCTCGCCGAGAAACATGGCGCGCTCGTGATGGTGGACGATTCGCACGCCGTCGGCGTCCTCGGCCGGCACGGGCGCGGCTCGCACGAGCATCATGGTGTCATGGGGCGCGTGGACATCATCACTGGCACGCTTGGCAAGGCGCTCGGCGGCGCCAGCGGTGGTTATACCAGCGGCCGCAAGGAGATCGTCGAGTTCCTGCGCCAACGCTCGCGGCCGTATCTCTTCTCCAACACCGTCGCGCCGCCGATTGTTTCCGGCTCCATCAAGGCGCTCGAACTGCTCTCCGAGTCCACCGCGCTCCGCGACAAGCTGGAGACAAACACAAAGTTCTTCCGCGACGGCATGGCGGGACTCGGCTTCAACATCCTGCCCGGCGCGCATCCGATCGTGCCGATCATGTTCGGCGACGCCACGCTCGCCGGGCGCGTGGCGGAGGCAATGTTGGCCAAGGGCGTCTATGTCATCGCCTTTTCCTACCCGGTCGTGCCGCAAGGCAAGGCACGCATCCGCACGCAAATCTCGGCGGCGCACTCGCGCGAAGACCTGGAGTTCGCCATCCGCGCGTTCGGCGAAGTGAAGCGGGAGTTGGGCGTCTAAGGGGACTTCGAGGGAGCAGTCACTTCCCTGCGCAATACGCATTCCTCCCATGCCGCCGCTCTCCACCAAGCTCACCTTCGCGCTCGGCTCCGACGAGAAAAGCCGCAAGTTGCCGTCCAAGATCGTCATCAGCCAGAGCCAGAACGAGACGCTGGATCACGTGCTGCTCAAGGCGCTGGCGTTTGTGATCTTCCACAGCGACCGGCTGCGGTTGGAAGTGGACGTGGAATTGCCAGGCGTGCCGTTCGTGCCGGATCTCATCACGCTCGCGTTGGACGGTCGGCCGGAGTTGTGGATCGAGTGCGGCGAGGTGTCGCTCCACAAGCTGGAGAAGCTAACGCTGAAGCTCGGTGATGCCGACATCTGGATCGTCAAGAAAAGCGCCCGCGATGTGGCCAAGACCGTCGAACAGGCTCAACGCAACATCCGGCGGCTCAGCCGCGTCCGGCTGCTGACGTTCGACCCCGGCTTCATCCCCGAACTGCTCGCGTTGGCCAGTGGTTCCAACTCGCTTCACCTCGTCAAGCTCGTGCCCGGCGAGATGATGCAGCTTGTGTTCAATGACCTGTGGTTTGAGACGGCGCTGCGGGTGACGGCGCCCTAATACGTAACTGCTTGATTACGTATTACGCGTTACGCATCACACCCTCCCCGCCTCACCCCGCCGCAACACCGTGTCTTTTAACGAGCCGGCGTCGTCGCGGTTCGGGTGATCGAGCGTGTAATGCAGACCGCGGCTTTCCTTGCGTTGGAGCGCGCTCTCGACGATCAGCCACGCTACCGTAGCGATGTTGCGCAACTCCAACAAGTCGGCCGTCACGATGAAGTCCCAGTAGTAATCCAAAATCTCTCGCTGCAAGTTTTCAATGCGCGTCTTGGCCCGTTGTAGCCGCTTGTCGGTTCGCACGATGCCGACGTAGTCCCACATCAGGCGGCGGATTTCATCCCAGAGATGCGACACCACCACCAATTCGTCCACGTCATGCGCCTCGCCGCTTTGCCACGGCGGAATCGCGATCTGGTTGCGGGGCAGTCGCTCCAACGCCGCCGCCCCTTTGATCGCCGCGCGATGCGCCATCACGACGGCCTCAAGCAGCGAGTTGCTCGCCAGCCGGTTCGCGCCGTGCAACCCGGTGCATGCAACCTCGCCGACCGCGAACAACCCCTCCACGTCCGTCCCGCCGTCCACGTCCGACAGCACGCCGCCGCACATGTAATGCGCCGCCGGCACCACCGGCACCGACTCCTTCGTCATGTCAATGCCGTAGCGCAGCAGCATCTCATAGATGTTCGGAAAGCGATGGATGATGAACTTCGCCGGCTTGTGCGTGATATCGAGATACACGCAATCGGCGCCGGTCTTTTTCATTTCGGCGTCAATCGCCCGTGCCACGATGTCGCGCGGAGCGAGCGCGCCTTGCGGATGATACTTCGCCATGAACTCGTGGCCGTCCTTGTCCACCAGCAGCGCCCCCTCGCCGCGCACCGCCTCGCTGATGAGAAACGTCCGCGCCTTCGGGTGATGGAGGCACGTCGGGTGAAACTGGATGAACTCCATGTTCGCCACGCGCGCGCCAGCGCGATAGGCCATCGCCACGCCGTCACCGGTCGCAATGTCCGGGTTCGACGTGTAGAGATAAACCTTTCCGCAACCACCCGTCGCCAGCATCGTCACACGCGCGCTGAACACCTCGACCCGTCCACCCTGCTTGTCGAGCACGTAAGCGCCAACACAACGATTCGATTCCTCCTGGCCGAGCTTCCGCGTGGTGATCAGGTCCACCGCATGATGGTTTTCGTAAATCTTGATGTTCGGATGCCGCGCCGCTGCTGCCAACAGCGCCCGTTCGATTTCGCGGCCGGTGATGTCCGTTGCGTGCAATACCCGCCGTGCCGAGTGGCCGCCCTCGCGGCCGAGGTCCAGTTTGCCGTTCTTCGAGTGCGCGAACTCCACGCCGAGTTTCATCAATTCTTTCACGCGCGCCGGCCCTTCGGTAACGATCGTGCGCACTGCATCCTCCTTGCACAAGCCGTCGCCGCACACCAGCGTGTCCCGCACGTGCGCCTCGAACGAGTCGCCCTCTGCCATCACGCAAGCGATGCCGCCCTGCGCGCGGTTCGTGTTCGATTCCGCGCTTTCTTTCTTCGTGACCACCGCCACGCGCCCGTGCGCGGCGGCTTTCAGCGCGAATGACAGGCCGCCGATGCCGCTGCCGAGGATGAGAAAATCAGTTTCAATCATGACAAGCCGGAGTTTCTCACACGAAGGTGCCAAGGCGCAAAACTTCTTTGCTGTCTTGGCGTCTTGGCGTGAGCCATACCGTTCATAACACCATGTTATCAATCAACCGTGTTTTGCCGACAAACACCGCCATCGCCACCAGCAACCGGCCCGGCTCGTAGCGATTCACCGGCAGCAGCGTCTCCGAATCCACAAACGCGATGTAATCAATCCGTGCCGACGGCTTGCTGGTGATCAGCTTCGTCATTGCCGCGCTCACCTCGTCAATCGTCCGGCCCGCCGCCAGTTCGCGCCGCGCCAGATCCAGCGATTGCTTTAGCGCCAGCGCCTCCTGCCGCTCCGTCGGGCTGAGATAGACGTTGCGCGAACTCATCGCCAGCCCGTCTGGCTCGCGCACCGTCGGGCAGACGACAAACTCCAGCGGGAAGTTTAGGTCGCGCACCATCCGCCGCAGCACCGCGCACTGCTGCGCGTCCTTCTGGCCGAAGCAAGCCACGTCCGGCAGCACGCAGTTGAAAAGCTTCGCCACCACCGTGCAGACGCCGCGGAAATGCCCCGGCCGCGACATGCCTTCCCAACGCTCCGACACCGCAGTCTCCTCCACCCAGGTCGTCGCCGCGCCCGCTGGATACATTTCCTCGTTCGTTGGCGCGAAAATCGCGTCCACGCCGACCGACTCGCATAGTTTCCGGTCGCGTTCGAAGTCGCGCGGGTATTTGGAGAAATCCTCCTTCGGCCCGAACTGCGTCGGGTTTACGTAGATCGAGACGACGCATAAATCCGCGCGCCGCTTTGCCTCGCGCATCAGGCTCAGATGCCCTTCGTGCAGGTAGCCCATCGTCGGCACGAAGCCAACGCGCTCGCCTGCCGCGCGCGCAATGCGCGACCACGCTCGCATCGCCGAAACTGTTTGAATGATGTCCACGCCGCCACATTACAGAACCAGCGCGGAAATGTCAGGTTGGAATCCGGCGGCTGTGTGGGAATACCGCACTCTACTATGGCCCGGTCCTCGCTCCGGCAACGGTCTTGACGCCGGAGAGGACCGTGAAAGGTGAGGCGGGTCGGGACGAGAGCCAGTTCATCAGCTTGATGTCGCGAGCAAGGTCGGCCAACGGGCAGTGATTTCCTTGGAGATACGTGCTGAAGGGTTGCCTGACGTAGTTGAATGCCACGCTCGCCCTCGCGGCTGGCGCGATGAGGGTCGCTGCGTCGGGCGTTCTGCCGACCGTGTCCGCAACATAGGCTGCGACCGTGGTCTTGTGCTGCGACTCAAAAGTCTCGCCGACGACAAAACGGCAGCCGAGGTGGTTCGATTCCTCCGCACACCAAACCAGCGTCGGTGGAATCTCGCAGTCCACGAATTGACACCGGACAATCTTGTTCCACGTCGTCCGCAAGTGATCCATGTGGTCGAACGATTTGCCTTTCTCGCGACGATGTTCCAGTTCCGGGAAGTTCATCCCGACAAACGCCGACTGACTGAACTTCAGCCCGTAGTTCACGCCGTTGAGGCTGGCGAACGCGCACTTGTAAAGCAGGCAGGAATCGAGTTCCCACTTCGACGACGCATAGCTCATCCATCCTCCCGTCTTCACGAACTTGCAGCGGTCGAACACAGCATTTCTGGCCTTGAAGCCGTGGCCATTCAGATTCTGCGCAAACGTCACCGAACGAAACACTGCGGGCTTGCCTGCGGCGCCCTCGATGCTGATCTGGCCACGCCGGCCGATGTCAATGGTCCCACCTCGAATCTCAACACCGGCAGCGACGGTGATTACTTGCGCCTCAAGCAGATGGGAATCTTTCTTGGTGGGCACGGCCAGCGTGCCCTGGAGTTCGTAGGGCGCTGACGTGTTGGTGAACTCAAAACCGGCGTCCAGATCACGCCCTTCGATGACAATCGCTTTGCCGGAACCAGCCAGCGATCCCTGAAGTGGGGTGGTCGGCGGCGAAATTCTTGTTGTTGTGGGAACTGTCGTCGAAGTTGCAACCGTTTGTGCGTTGCCTTCCGGCACGCCGCAACACACTCGGAAGCCAAGGGTGCTGTAAGAGAAGGTGGGGCTGATATGTTCACGAACGGCGCAGCGTGTGACACCGGGGGGATGATTGAATGAACCACCCCGCAGCATCCGCCGCGCTGTGTTCTCCTTGTATAATGTTTCATGCGCGCCCGCCGGGTCGTAACCGTCCAGACACCATTCGCGGACGTTTCCCAACATGTCTGCCAATCCAAACTTATTCCGCCCGCGCGCGCCGTAGTGATCCACCGGTGATACAAACTCAAATCCATCACCATTTCCCTTCCAGTTCAGCCGCTTCTCGCCACCATCCACGGTATCGCCCCACCAGAACTTTGTGTGTTTGCCAGCGCGGCACGCGTATTCCCACTCTGCTTCGGTTGGTAGCCGGCAGACCATCCCCGCCGGCAACCTGTTTGCCTTTTTCTCGTTCTCTGTCAGCCACTCGCAGAATGCAACCGCATCGTTCCAACTCACACAACACACCGGATGATTGTCGTCAGGAATGAAACCAAATTTCGGATCACGCCAATTGGCTCCTGCGATTCTTTCATCCGGGGCGATGGACGAACCGGTCTTCTCTGCATCCGTCACATAACCGGTGGCATTCACAAACCGCTTCCACTGTCCTACCGTCACTTCCGTGCGCCCAAGCCAGAAAGCCTGACGATTCGTTGCCTTCGATTGTCCTTCGCGGCTCACGTAATCCTGCGAACATCCGTTGGACACTGCCCATGCCCGTTCTTCCGGCGTGCTGCCGAGCATGAACTCGCCCGGCGGAATCCAGACCAGTTCCATGCCGGTGGAGGTGACCCACGGGGGGCTTGTTTGAGCGCCAATGGTCGAGGATGCGGACGATGGCGGTGACGCTTTTGTTGCTGTGGGAATTGTCGTCGAAGTCCCAACCGCCTGCCCGCCGCCTTCTGGCACGCCGCAACACAAGCGGAAACCGTTGGATGACTGCGAGACATCAGGAGCTAGAAATGCGCGGTAGGCACAACGAGCCGTGGCCGGAGATGAGGCGCAGGAGCCACCACGCAGTTGGTGTGCGGATGGATCGCCGACCCAGCGATTCTCATGGGCTGTTGTTGTATCCATGTCATCGAGACACCACTCGCGAACATTACCCAGCATGTCGGCCAAGCCAAACCTATTACGGCCGCGGGCGCCATAGTGGTCCACTGGAACCACACCACCTCCCGCGCCTGCCCAATTCAACCGCCGGGCACCACCTTCAGGCGTGTCGCCCCACCAAAACTTCGTCGGCGCATCCCCACGACATGCGTGGTCCCACTCTGCTTCCGCTGGCAGCCGATAGATCATTCCGACGGGCAATCTTCCTGCCTTCTTCTCGTTCTCGGTCAGCCACTCACAAAAAGCCACCGCATCGTTCCAACTGATGCAGCTCACGGGATGGTTGTCCTTGGGCTTGAAGCCGAAACCAGGCTCGCGCCAATTGCCGTTCTCTCGTTTGTCAGCTTGACCTCCTCTCTCCGCATCGGTTTTGTAACCGGTGGCATCCGTGAACTTCTTCCACTGACCAACCGTCACTTCTGTCCGTCCCAACCAGAAACCTTGGTTGGTTGTCACCTTGCGTTGTTCGCCTTCACGCTTCGCGAATTTCTCATCACATCCATTAGCCACGGCCCAAGCCTTTTCCTCTGGGGTGCTGCCCATCGTGAACTCCCCCGGCGGAATCCAGACCAGTTCGATACCGGTGGAGGTGGTCATGGTTCTTTGCGCACCGGATGTCGTGGCGGTTCCGGCAGAAGGCTGCCGGCTTGCAGCCGTCGCGGCAATCGGCCCGACCCGAATCCAAAACGCACCCGTCGCCATGTCGTTGATTTTCGCCAACGTCTTAATGCTGCGCAGTCCGGTGGCGTCGCGGGCGGGAACGAAATCGCACTTCAGTTCCTGCAACGGCATGGCTTGAAGCGGTGAGAGATCGGTGACTTTAGTGTTGTTGCACCAGAGCACCGTCAACGGCATGTCTTGTAGCGGCGACAGGTCGCTGACCTCGGTGTCGTTAAAGCTGAGCACGGTCAGTTTCATGCCGGCCAGCGGCGCAAGGTCGCGCACTTGGGTGCCGCCGCAACTCATCACGGTCAGCGGCATTCCCCGCAGCGGCGTCAGGTCGGCGATGGGGTTGTTGTGGCACCAGAGCCACGTCAGCGGCAGACCTTGCAGTGGAGCGAGGTCGGCCAGCGCGCCTTTTTGGTTCACCGTTGGCGGAGTGATGACGAGTTTCTTCAGCCACTTCAGCGCCTTGAGCGGACTGATGTCTGTGGCGGCGACAGTGGAGAACGCCAGTTCCGTCACCGCGCCACTCTCAATTTTGTGCGTCTCCTTGCCGTCGAAGCCCGGGTTGAGTTCCTTCAGTCTGCCAACCACGCGCGCGACTTGCTGCTCCGGCGGCAGTGCAGCGACATCCTTGACGAACGTGTCCTCAGCTTTTGGCGCAGGGGTAGCAGCCTTTTCCTCAACGGGCGTTGTCGCTGTCGTCATGGTTGCCGATGGTGTGACAGGAACGTCAGACTTCGCGGTTTCGGCGACGGCTTCGGGTTTCTTCTCCGATGGCTTGGCTGGAACAGTCTCGACTGTTGGTTGGACGGCGACAGGAGGCTTCGGATCTTCTCTTCGCTCCGGCTTTTGCTCGGCGGCGGGCGGCGGCGTGCCGCCGGCATCTTGCCGGCGCTGTTCAACCACCTCGCGAGGCTGCGCTGGCAGGATGCCGGCGCTACGATCTTTCCACGGCGCCCACATGAACAACCCCGCCGCCAACAACACGGCAACGGTCGCTGTTGCCGCCCAAATCATCGCTGGTGATTTCTTCTTTGTGACCACACCTGCAGACGATGGACTGGCCGGCGTGACCGACTGTGGCTGACCGAGCATGTCATGCACGCGGCGCATGTCGGTGATCAACTCGTCGTAGCTGGCGTGCCGGCCGCTGGGATGTTTGACCAGCATTTTGCTCAGCAACAACACCACCGGCATCGGGCAGGTTGGCAGCACTTGCAGGATGGCAGGCGGCGGATCGTGAATCTGCTTCACCATCACCGACATCGGTGACTGCTCCGTCTCTCCCTCGTAAGGCTTCTTGCCGCTGAGCATGTGGTAGAGCGTGCAGCCGAGGCTGTAAATGTCGGCGCGAAAATCTATGTTCTTCTCCGCCTGTGCCTGCTCCGGGCTGCAATAGTGCGGCGTGCCCATCGTCATGCCGCTCTGGGTCAGCGCCGAACCCGCGTTGCTGCCGACGCTCTTGGCCAGGCCGAGGTCGCCGACCTTCACCGCGCCTTTGTTGGAGAGGAAAATGTTCGCCGGCTTGATGTCGCGGTGGATGATTTGCGCCTCATCCCACGCATACTTCAGCCCCTCGGCCACGAAGACGCAGATGGCCAGCGCCTCCTGTGGGTCCATGCGCCCTTCGCGGCTGAGCCGCTGATGGAGCGATTCGCCTTCGACAAACTCCGAGACCATGAAGTGCGTGCCGGTGTCTTCGCCGGCGGCGTAGACCTGGACGATGTTGGGATGGTTCAACCGCGCGGCGGACTTGGCCTCATGCTGGAAACGGGCAATGAAGCTTGGATCCTGCGCCACCTGTGGCGTGATGACCTTGAGCGCAACGACACGGTCGAGCACCGGCTGGCGGGCCTTGAACACCGCCCCCATGCCGCCCGCGCCCAACTGTTCGAGCACAGCGTAGCCGCCAAGCGTTTGGCCGACCAGATTTGTCATTGGAGCTTCCTCCGAAGCTGCCGGCAGTGTAGCCCGTGTGGGGTGGGGGTCAAGGCGAGAGGCGGACGAACTGACGGAACCGCGCTTGCATCGCTGCGGCAGTCTGAATAATCTCCACAGCCTTGATTTTCTGAAAGCAGGTTGAACTATGAGCGAATCTTACATCCAGAACCTTTTTGCCGAGCGGATCGGCGGGGCGAACTACGGCAAAAGCACCGCCATTTACAAGTTCGAGAAGATCAAACGCGCCAAACGCGCCGCCACCGTCGCGCATCCGGACGTCGAACTGCTCGACCTCGGCGTTGGCGAGCCGGACGAGATGGCGTTTTCGTTATCGGTGAAAGCGCTCTGTGCCGAGGCGCGCAATCCAGAAAACCGCGGCTACGCCGACAACGGCGGCGCAGAGTTCAAACAGGCCGCCGCGCGCTGGATGGAGCGCGTTTGCGGCGTGACTGGTATCAACTCGGAGTCGGAAGTCGTCCACAGCATCGGCAGCAAAGCCGCGCTCTCGATCCTGCCGGCTTGCTTCATCAATCCTGGCGACGTGGCGTTGATGACCGTGCCCGGCTATCCGGTTTTTGGCACGCACTCGAAATATCTCGGCGGCGAGGTCTATAACCTGCCGCTGACGGCGGAGAACAACTTTCTGCCCGACCTCCATAGCATCCCGGCCGATGTGCTGCGCCGCGCCAAGACGCTGGTCATCAACTACCCGAACAACCCGACCGGCGCGAGCGCCACGCCGGAGTTTTTCGCGAAAGTTGTCGAGTTCGCCAAAGCCAACAACATCATCGTCATCCACGACGCCGCCTATGCCGCGCTCGTGTTCGCCGAGAAACGCGGCGTGCCGGCGCGTCCGCTCTCGTTCCTGGCCACGCCCGGCGCGAAAGATATCGGTGTCGAGCTGCACTCGATGAGCAAAGGCTTCAACATGACCGGCTGGCGGCTCGGTTTCGTCGTCGGCAACCCGCTCATCGTGAAAGCCTACGGCGACGTGAAGGACAACACCGACAGTGGCCAGTTCCTCGCCGTCCAAAAAGCCTGCGCTGTCTCGCTCGATCACCCGGAGATCACCGCGAAGATCACCGCAAAATACTCGCGCCGCATGAACCGCCTCGTGCGCGTGCTGAACCGCTTCGGCTTCAAAGCGAAGAAACCGAAAGGCTCGTTTTTCCTCTACACGCGCAGCCCGAAACGCGCCGTGGTCGGCGACAACGCGGTGGAGTTCGCGAAAGCTGAAGACTTCAGCCAGTGGCTCATCACCGAGAAGCTCATTTCCACGGTGCCGTGGGATGACGCCGGCGCCTACGTTCGCTGGAGCGTCACGTTCCTCGCCAAAGGCACTGCTGACGAAGCGCGCGTGGTCGGCGAGATTGAGCGGCGGCTGGGCGATGTGAAGCTGGAGTTTTAGCCGATTGGAGTAATGGAGCGGTGGAGTATTGGAGTGATGGGAATCCTCCTCAACACTCCAATACTCCAATACTCCATTGCTCCACCACTCCATCCATCAAAACGACTGTTCCGCCGTCGGAAACTTCCCGCTTTGCACTTCGTCGTGGTAGGCGGCGACGGCTGTGCGCATGGCGTCACCGACGGAGGCGAAGCGTTTGACGTGCTTGAAGGTCGGCCACGTCGCGAGGCCGAGCATGTCATTGATGACCTGAATCTGTCCGTCACAGTGCGGCCCGGCGCCGATGCCGATGGTCGGGATGCGAAGCGCCTCGCTGATTGTCTTCGCCAACTCTGCCGGCACGCACTCCAGCACGATCGCAAACGCGCCGGCATTTTCCACGCGCTTGGCTTCGTCGAGCAATCGCTTGGCCGTTTCTTCGGTTTTTCCCTGAATCTTGTAACCGCCGAGTTCCAGCACGCTCTGGGGTGTCAGGCCGATGTGGCCGAGAACGGGAATGCCGGCCTCGACGATGGCGGTGATCTTTTCCGCCATGCGCGGGCTGCCGCCTTCGAGCTTCACGCCTTCCGCGCCGGCTTCCTGCACGAAACGGCCGGCGTTCTTGACCGCGTGGTCCACGCCGCGTTGGTAGCTCATGAACGGCATGTCGGTGATGAGCAGGGCCTTCGGCTTGGAGCGCGCGACGGCGGCGGTGTGATGGAGCATGTCGGCCATCGTTACTGGCAGCGTGCTGTCGTAACCGAGCACGACCATGCCGAGCGAGTCGCCGACGAGGATGAGATGGACGCCCGCTTCGTCCACCAGCTTGGCGGTGACGAAATCGTAAGCCGTCAGCGAGACGATTTTCTCGCGGCCTTTCATGGCGCGGATTGTAGCGGTCGTGGTCTTCTTGCGTGAGGCGTTGACGCTCATGTTTACCAACCCTTCGCCGCCAGCTTCGTCGGCTGGGCCTTGCCCAAAGCCGCCAGAAGCTGCGTCACCGTTTTGCCGAGGCCGGGGATGACCAACTCGGACCGGATTTCCGCCAGAGGTTGCAGGACAAAGCGCCGCTCGTGGAGGCGTGGGTGCGGCAACGTCAGCGTCGGCTCCTTCATCACCACGTCGCCGCAGTAGAGCAAGTCGAGGTCAATCGTGCGCGGCGCGTTGTGGCTATGCTCGCGCGGCCGGCCAAGAGATTGCTCAAACTGCTGAAGTTGTTCCAAGAGGCTCAGTGGCGACAGGTCTGTCTCGATCTCGACGACCGTGTTGAGAAACGACGGAGTTTCCGGCGCGCAACCAACCGGCTCGGTTTCGTAAATGGACGCTGCGACGACCTTCTGGTCGGTGGAAAGTTCGCACAGGAAGTCGCAGGCCTGCGACACGTTCTTCAGCCGGTTGCCGAGGTTCGAACCGATTGAAACACCAGCTTTCATTTCACGTTACGCAATACGTAATGCGCCTCACTTCAGCCCCAGCACATCCTGCATATCGTAAAGCCCGGCCGGTTTGCCGACGATCCATTTCGCGGCGCGCAGCGAGCCTCGCGCGAACGTCTCGCGGCTGCTGGCCTTGTGAGCCAATTCCACGCGCTCGCCGGGCGCAGCGAAGATGACGGTGTGGTCGCCAACGACATCGCCGCCGCGGACGGCGTGGATGCCAATCTCGTCGTTACTGCGCTCGCCGACGATGCCAACGCGGCCGTGGCGGGCGAGTTCTTTGAGCTGTTTCTGCTTCACCTCAGCGAGGATCTGCGCGAGCCGCTCGGCGGTGCCGCTCGGCGCGTCTTTTTTCAGGCGGTGGTGCATCTCGACGATTTCCTGGTCGAAACCGGGGCCGAGAATCTCGGCGACCTTGCGCGTAATGTAGAAAAGCGTGTTGACGCCGGTGGAGTAGTTTGCGGCCCAGACGACCGGGATGTCGCGCGTGACGCCGAGCACCTGCTTCTTCTCGTCCGCGGTGTGACCGGTCGTGCCAATGACGAGCGCGGTCTTGCTTTTCGCCGCCGCCCGCGCTGCGGCGAGCGTGGCATCGTGGAGACTGAAGTCAATGATGACGTTGGCCTTCGCGGCGGCGGCGTTGATGTCGTTGCCGAGGTCCACTTCGCCAACAACACTGAAATCCGCATCTTGTTTCGCCAAGACGATGATCGCTTGGCCCATACGGCCCTTGGAACCGTTAATGACGAGCTTGATCATAGCAGCCCTGCTTTCTGCAACGTCGCTTTCAGCACCGCTTTGTTTTTCTCGCCCATCCGGCAGAGCGGCAGGCGGAACTCTTCCTCGACTTGGCCCATCATTGCCATCGCCGTCTTGACCGGAATCGGGTTGGTTTCGATGAACAGGTCTTTGAACAGCGCGACGTATTTCGTGTGCAACGCCGCCGCCGCGCGGATGTCGCCGTCCAGGAACGCATGCACCATTTCCGTCACGTCGCGCGGGATGATGTTCGAGGCAACGCTGATGACGCCGCGCGCGCCGACCGACATGAACGGCAGCGTCAGCGAGTCGTCGCCGCTCAGGACCGTCAGCCGGTCGCCGCAGAGCGCCTTGAGCTGTGCGACACGGTCGCACGAGCCACTGGCTTCTTTCATGCCGGCGATGTTGTTATTTGCCTCGACGAGCCGCGCCACGGTCTCAGCGGTGCAGTCCACGCCGCAGCGACCGGGGATGTTGTAAAGGATCACCGGCAGCTTGGTCGCTTTGGCGACGGCGCTGAAATGTTGGAACAAACCTTCCTGCGTTGGCTTGTTGTAGTAGGGATTGACCTGGAGCACGGCGTTCGCGCCAGCCTTCTCGGCTTTTTTGGTGAGCGAGATCGCTTCGTCAGTGCTGTTCGAGCCGGTGCCGGCAATGACCTTGCAGCGGCTCTTCACCGCGCTGACGACAATCTCGATGACGCGGACGTGTTCCTCGTGGTCGAGCGTCGGCGATTCGCCGGTGGTGCCGACGGGCACGATGCCGTCAATGCCGGCCTCGATCTGCCGTTCGACGAGCCATGCCAGTTTCTTCTCATCCACCTTGCCGTTGTGGAAGGGGGTGACGATTGCGGTGTATGCGCCGGTAAACATAAGCGTGTGGGATTAGTAGCCGCGAACTGGGCGAATGTCGCTAATTATTTCTGCCTTCGCGTTCATGGGCGTCGTTGATTCCTAAAGTTCGATGACGCCTTCAAACGCGAAGTCCGCCGGGCCTTTCAGCGTCACGTCACGGATTTCGCTGCCGTGGACCTTGAAATCCACCTCCAGCGTGTCGCCGCCCTGCACGCGGACCTTGACGGGCGCGTGCGTGAAGTGGATGAGGTGTGTGATGATCGCGCTGGCGCAGACGCCGGTGCCGCAGGCGAGCGTCTCGTCTTCGACGCCGCGTTCGTAGGTGCGAACGCGGATCGTGTGCGCGTCGAGAGGCTGCACAAAGTTGACGTTCGTGCCTTTCGGTTTGAAATGGTCGTGGTAGCGCAACTCGCGACCGAGCGGCCCGACCATCGCTTGGTCGGCGTTCTCGACGAACACGACAGCGTGTGGCACGCCGGTGTTGATGCTGGAAACAGCCATCTCGCCGTGCGTGGTCTTGACCTTGTCATGAAGACGCAGCCCATGCGGCGCGCTCATGCCGAGCTTGACCAGCGCGCCGTGATACTCGGCGTGAATGACACCCGCGAGCGTCTCGAACGACACCGCGGGTTTTTGCCAGCCGAGTTTCTGAACGAAGCGTGCGAAACAGCGCGCGCCGTTGCCGCACATCTCGGCTTCGCTGCCGTCGGCGTTGAAGTAGTGCATCCGAAAATCGGCCTTGCCGTTCGCGCCAGGCTCGGCCAGCAACAGCCCGTCCGCACCAACGCCGCGATGGCGGTTGCACAACCGCGTGACCTGCGCCGTCGTCAGGCGCAGCTTCAAATCCCGGTTGTCGAGCATGACGAAGTCATTGCCCGCACCGTTCATCTTGGTGAATTGTAAGGTCATCAAGCCATTCTAGCCACAACTGGCAGGAAAAACACAAGTTTTCCGCTCAGACCACGCTGCCATAACGAACGCTTGCGCTGAAGGTCGGAGATAAGGTTGCAGCGGGCGGGCGGCTCGGTTACAGTGCGCTGGTTCTTTGAGACGCGGAGTCCGCACTTGGACTCGCGCCTGCTCCGAAACTGCCGCGGTTCGCGATTTTTAACTCGTGTTCTGCGGTTCCTCCCTGTGGGGGCGATTGGTTTCGACTCAGGTGGAGAGTCGAGGGTGGCGTGCCGAGGACGTCAGTTGGCCTCGATAAAAAACTGACAAAAAAATAAGAGCTAACGAAGAGTTGGCCCTCGCGGCTTAAGCCCCGCGACGTTGCGCCCTTGACGCCTGCTAAGGGGACGTAACGCCATCAGCAGGTGTAGGCCAAAGCTGGGTCGCCGGGCAGAGGCCGAAATAAACTCGTGGCGGCTGGTCTGTGGAGTTGCCTGCTTGCCGACGGCTCCGCGGACGAGACTCAAGCGCAAGCTACGCACGTAGTCACGCTCGATGATCTGGCTGAGGACGTGGGTTCAATTCCCACCGCCTCCACCATTTTTTCCGCGAAAAATGCGGGTTGGACTGTTGATATGAACAATGAAATGGCAGCCAAGAGAGGGATTCTGGCCTTATTGTTGATGATCGCGTCCCTGGCATCTTCGGCTGCAAAGGCGGACGACTGGAAATGGAGCCAATACGGCCTTTCCAAGAGCGAGTTGAAGACGTGCATCCCGGACACACGAGGAAAGAATGACTCGTGGTGGATTCCCTACTTTCACAACAAACTGAAACAGCCTAGGAAAGACCTGCTCTTCATAGGCGACTCCATCACCGATCTCTGGACATATCCGGCCAACCACCGATATCCCGGAGGCCTGAACACATGGAACAGGCGCTACAAAGAGATCGCCACGAACTTTGGCATAACCGGGGACAAGACACAGACCGTGCTGTGGCGATTGACCGAAGGCAAATCCCTTGAGGGCTACACGCCCAAATACATTGTCCTCTTGATTGGCATTAACAACCTCCTTCAAGGCGACACGCCGGAAGACACGACCGCAGGAATCAGAGCCGTGGTCAACTATTTGAGAAAGGTTCTTCCTGATTCTAGGGTGCTCGTTCTTGGAATCTTTCCCTGTCACTCGAAACCTGACGACCCAATCAGGGGCAAGGTCAAGGCAGTCAACGACCAGATCAAGAACCTGGCCGACTCGAAGAGCGTCTATTTCGCGGACATCGGAAATGTGTTTTTGGAAAAGGACGGTTCCATCACAAAAGAAGTCATGAGGGACCTGCTGCACCTTTCGCCCAAGGGCTACGAGATGTGGGCTGATGCGTTGGAACCGCGCCTGAAAGTCTTGTTCGACGGGCGACTCTAGCTAGCCGGGAAAGAAGCGCGCTGTGCCTCGGTGAATTTGATGATCTGATTCATCATTTCCACGCACTGGACGGGGTAATGGCCGGAGGCAGACTCGGCGGAAAGCATCACGTGATCGGTGCCGTCCAGGATTGCGTTGGCCACATCGCACACCTCGGCGCGGGTCGGGATCGGATGCTCAGTCATGCTTTCGAGCATCTGCGTTGCTGTGATCACGAACTTCTTAGCCCTGTTGCATTTGCTGATGATTCGCTTCTGGACGAACGGCACCTCGTAAATGGGAATGGAAATGCCCATGTCCCCGCGCGCCACCATGATGCCTTCGCAAACCGATATGATCTCGTCAATGTTCCGAATTCCCTCCCGGCTCTCGATCTTTGCGACGACACCGCAGGAATGCGAATGGCTGCTCAGGTGGTCCCGCAGGTCGAGAATGTCCTGCTTGTCGCGAACGAACGACTGCGCAATGTAATCTACTTCGTGCTCGATGCAGAAATGGATGTCCTCCTTGTCCTTGGTAGTCAAACCCTGGACGTCCAGCTTCACGCCGGGAATGTTGATGCCCTTGTGTTCCTTGATGGCGCCGCCGACGATGACGCGGGTCTTGAGGGCTGTCGTGCTTCTGGCTTCGACCACCAGCGCGATGTTGCCGTCGTCAATAAAGACGTGCTGGCCGGGCTTGATTGGCTTCAGCGACCCTGCCCAGTCAAACGGAATGCGATCACCTTCGCCCAGGATATCTTCGGTCGTAAGCCACAAGGTTTGTCGTTTCTTGACCAAGACTGGCTTCTTGTTCTTCAGCGAGCCGATTCTCATGCGATAACCTTCAAGGTCGCCCAGGATGCGAATGTGCCGGCGGTATTTCCTGTTTAGCTCTCTCACCAAGCGGATCTTTGCAAAGTGCTCTTCGAGCGTCCCATGAGAGAAGTTAAGTCGCGCCACGTCCATTCCGGCGCGCATCATCTGACGGAGAACGCCTTCCTTGTCCGACGCGGGACCGAGTGTGCAAACGATTTTCGTTTTCGTCATGGGGAACCTTCCAAATGGGATCGCTACTTATCAGTTTGCGCGGCAAAGCCTTTGATCGTGTTGTTCAACAACTTGATGTCGCGCGTTTCCTTGCCCAACCGCACGGCACTGCGTTGGGCTGGCTCGCGCGTTTCGATGATCTCGTTTCCGGTGATCACGATGGACTCGGTGGCGCCTTGCACGTCAATCGCGATGCCTTTTTCGTCGCCGCTGTCCATGATGCGGTTATGCTCGATCCGGTTGCGATGACCGGCAAAATCTTTGCCGCGTTCGGGCCGGAACAGCACGCCGACGCTCTTGCTGTGTAGGATTTCGTTGTGGCAAACGAGGTTGTCGGTGTCGCGGTGGCCGATGGAGATGCCGACGCGGTTGCCGATGAGGTGGTTCTTCTCCGCGAGGCCGTATTTTACGCCCCAGCAGAAGAAGATGCCGATATCGTTTTCCTCGATCCGGTTGTTGCGGATGACGGGGCGCTGTGAGCCGGAGCCGGGGTGCAGGCCAAGGCCGGCGTTGTTGAGGCTGGCGCAGTTTTCCACCGCGACGTCGTGGCAGATCTGCCAACTAATGCCGTCGCCGTTGTAGTTGCGGGCTGTGACGCCGTGGATCGTGATGCGGTTGCAGTCTTGGAGGAAGATGCAGCCGGCGTAGTTACCGTCGAGGTTTTCGTTCTTCGCCCGATTGCCGTCGAGCGTGAGGTTCTCGATGACGATGTCAGAGACGTTTTCGCCGCTCAGCAACGGAAACAGCGTGGATACTTTCGCCTCGCCGATTTGCCAGAAGTTTTCCCGCGGCGCGCGGTCGAGCTTGAACCGGCTGCCGCTTCGCGCGACCAGCGTCCGTTTGACGACGGTCCTGCCGGCTTTGGGTTTGTCCTTCGCGAAAAGCGCGATGCCGTCGCCCACCTCGAAACCGGCGGCGTCGGTGAGCGTGATCTCCTGGTCATACCAATCCGTGTCGGCGGCGAGTTTCGTTGTGACTGACGACTCCTTGATCAGGACGCTGTCCGCACCGGAACCTACGATCCGAGTCTTGGACTGGAGATAAACGGCGTTCCGCATCCGGTAAGTGCCTGGCAACACCCGGACCGTGCCGCCGCCGAGCCGCGCGACGTAATCTACCGCCGCTTGCAACACACGATCCGACGTGCCGATTAAGTCCGCTTTTTCTGGGCCGACGGTGACGGTGAGTCGCTGCTCCCATTTGGGTTCGACAACGGTGTCTCCGGATGTGGCGCGGGGGGTGGTGACGAGTGGCTGCTCTGCTGCCGTCACGTCGTCAGCGAACATAAGAGCCGCCGCAAGACAGGTGAACAGGAAGGCGGCTGACAAGGCATGGTTGGTTGTCATCGTGCTGTCGTTTAGTCCGAGAGCGGACGCAACACAAGCTGAAAGGTTATGGCAACTGGCTGACAAAGAAACTTGTTTCAGTAGTGAACTCGCGCTACTTTTTGCCTCGTGTCCGAGAGAACAAACTGGGACGGCAGTGAGAACGTATTGAGCGGAGACAAGTTTATGGCGAAGAACATCGGTCGGCGCGGATTTCTGAAGAACTCGTTGGCGGTTGGCGGCGCAGCGTTGGCGTTTCGCAGCATCGAGGAAAAAGTCTTGAGCGCCGAAAGCACGGCGGGCAAGCCGTCGGCCCCGGCCGCCTCGACCGTTGCACCGTTGGAGATTCCGAAAGGGAAGATCAAGAATCTCGAAATCAGCCGCGTGATTTGCGGTGGCAACCTCATCGGCGGTTGGGCGCACAGCCGCGACCTGATTTACGTCTCGCCGCTCATCAAGGCGTATCACACCGACGAGAAGATTCTGGAAACATTCCGGCTGGCCGAGAAGCGCGGCATCAACACGGCGCTGACCAATCCCGTTTCCAACCGCGTCATCAACACCTACCGCAAGGAAGGCGGCAAGATGCAGTGGATCTCCGATTGCGCCGCGGGCGACCTCAAGGATTCTATCAAAAGCTCCATAGATAACGGCGCCGACGCGGTCTATGTGCAGGGCGGCAAGTGCGACAAGATGGTCAAGGACGGCCAGATGAAAGCGCTGGAGCAGGTGATGAGCTTCATGAAGGATCAGCTCGTGCCGTGCGGCCTCGGCGCGCATGAGTTGGAGACGGTGCGCCAGTGCGTCAAGGCCGGATTCGAGCCGGATTTTTGGGTCAAGACGCTCCACAAGGACGACTACTGGTCGGCAACGCCGAAGGACAGCCGCCGCGCTTTTGACGAGATCAGCGGTTCCAAGAGGGAGCACGGATTGCCTCACGACAACATGTGGTGCAGCAACGCGCAGGAGACCATCGCCTACATGGCCACGCTGAAGAAACCGTGGATCGCCTTCAAGACGCTCGCTGCTGGCGCGATCCATCCGCGCAGCGCGTTCCAGTGGTGTTTCGAGAATGGCGCGGACTTTCTCTGCGTCGGCATGTTCGATTTCCAGATCGTCGAGAACTCCGACATCGCCGTGAAGGCGCTCGCAGCCGTCACGCAAAAGGGCCGTCCGCGGGCGTGGATGGCGTAGAGGCTGCCGCGGCCGTTCATAAGCCGGTTGCAGTCGAACATTTCGAGCGGTTCAGAAACCGCGACGAATCAGTAAGGGTGGGCTTCGCCCATGTCACCTATTGTTTCAGGAGCGTCGTCTTCTGCAACCGTGGCGCGCGGCTTCCAACCGGGTGGTGCTTGATCCGTCAACGAAAAGCTTTTGCTCTCGTTTGTCTTGATGTATGAAGTCAGGGGATAGCATGTTTATGCTAGTGTTCAAACCACGATCGTTTTGATAAACGTATATACGCGCAGGAAATAGGATGAAGGCACCATTGATCTCGGCGGTTGTTTTCGTGACGGTCTTGAGCGGCGCTGTGGCGCCGGGACAGGCACAAGACCCTTTTATTGGCCTCGGCGGCGGGGTGCCGGAAACGCAGATTGACAAGTTTGTTTTTCCCAAACTGGCGCAGTTAGGCGCGCATCCCGCCATGTGTTCCGATGCGGTGTTCATCCGTCGGGTTTTCCTGGATATGCTCGGCACGGTGCCTACTGCCAAGGAAGCTAGGGAGTTCATTTTGGACCAGGATCGGAACAAGCGGCGTGCGTTGGTTGAACGCGTGCTGCAGCGGGATGAGTATGCCGACTACTGGGCGATGAAGTGGAGCGACATCCTGCGGGTGAAGGCGGAGTTTCCCGTCAACCTGTGGCCCAACGCGGCTCAAGCGTATCATCGGTGGATTCGGGCGTCCATGGCGGAGAACAAGCCGTATGACAAGTTCGTGCGGGAGATGCTCACGTCAAGCGGCAGCAACTACCGTGTGGGGCCGGTCAACTTTTACCGAGCCGTGCAAAACAAGACGCCGGAAGGCATCGCCATCGCGACGGCCATGGTGTTCATGGGATCCCGGGCCGAGTTCTGGCCGAAGCATTATCTGCCAGGCATGAAGATGTTTTTCACGCAGATCGGTTTCAAGCCCACGCGCGAGTGGAAAGAGGAGGTCGTTTTTTGGGATCCCAGCAAGATCACCAACAACGTGCCGCAAATGGCGACATTCCCGGATGGCACGCAGGTTCAGTTGCCGGCGGACCGGGATCCGCGGGAAGTCTTCGCTGATTGGTTGATCAAGCCGGAGAATCCGTGGTTCACCCTCAACATCGTGAACCGCATGTGGTCTTGGTTGCTGGGGCGCGGCATCATTCACGAGCCGGACGACATCCGGTCGAACAACCCGCCGAGCAATCCGGCGTTGCTGGCCTACTTGCAGAAGGAGTTGGTCGCGTCCCGCTACGACATGAAGCACATCTTCCGGCTGATTCTGAATTCCAGAACATACCAGATCACTTCCGTGGTTAGGTATAACAGCGCGCAGGCTGAAGCCAATTTTGGAAGCTATCCGCTGCGCCGTCTGGATGCGGAGGTGTTGATTGACGTCATCAACAAGATCACCGGCACGTCGGATTTATACACCAGCGCCATTCCGGAGCCGTTCACCTTTATTCCCGATAACAAGCCGGCGGTGGCGTTGCCGGACGGCAGCATCAGCAGTTCATTTCTGGAATTGTTTGGCCGTTCGCCGCGCGCCACTGGCATGGAGAACGAGCGGGTTTACAAGCCGCTTCCCTCGCAGCGGCTGCACATGCTGAATTCGAGCCATATCCAGCGCAAGATCGAAGAAGGCCCCAAGATGAAAGCGATGTTCGAGGGGAAGCGCAAGGCGCGAGAGATCGCGGACGACCTCTACCTGACGATCCTGTCACGTTTCCCCAACGGGGACGAGGCAAGGTTGGCAGAGGCACACGCCAACTCCAAGGTCGTTAAGGGACAGGAGGGATGGATAGACGTCGCATGGGCCTTGATGAACAGCATAGAGTTCCTTTATCGGCATTGACTTTAGCGGAATAGAGTTCGAAATTATACAGAGCGCCGGCTTGGCCGGGAGAAAAGAAAGGAAGTAAGCGCATGAGCACAGAACGTAATGGGAAATCGAAGTCACTGGGTCTGGAAACGACCGGTATCTGCAAACCGGTCTCTAGGCGTGAAGCAATGCGTCGCGGCCTGATCGGCACGGCAGGATTATGGCTGACGGATCGTCTGGCTCCCGGCATCTTGGCAGCGGTCACACAGCCCGCCGCCAAAGCCGCCGCGCCCGCTGTTAAGGTCAAGGCCAAGTCGGTTATCCAGATCTTCCTCTGGGGTGGCATGTCGCACAACGACACGTGGGATCCGAAACCGGACTCCGGCTACGATTACACCGGCGCGTTGAAAACGGCGATTCCGACCAAAGTGGATGGGATACAACTGGGCGAGCTGTTCCCCGAACTGGCGAAACAGACCGACAAGTTCTCTCTCATTCGCAGCATGACCCACCGCAACTTCGGTCACGAAACGGCGGCCTACCTGATGCAGACTGGCCACACGCCTGGCGAGCGGCTGGCTTATCCGAGCGTCGGTGCCGTATTCGCGCTCTCCAAGAACGCGACCTACAAAGGCCTGATTCCGCCCTTTGTAGTGATGACTCAGCCGGCTGGCCGGTTCTCGGAAGCAGGCTTTTTGCCCGGCAAGTATAAGCCCTTTGCCACGGGCGGCGACCCGAACGCAGCCCGGTTCGAAGTGGAAGGCGTTGTTGCCAGAGGCATCACAGACGAGCGGCAAAAGGCGCGGCGGGAATTCCTCCAGAAGATGAACACGCTCGGGAACTCCATGGCGCAGAATCCGCAAGTCGCGGCTTCAGCCGATGCTGAGAAGCAGGCCTATAACCTGATCCTCGGCGAAGGCAAGGACGTGTTCGACCTCTCCAAGGAGAAGTCGGAGCTGAGAGACAAGTTCGGTCGGAACACGTTCGGACAGGAGTGTCTGGTCGCGCGCCGATTGGTTGAGGCCGGCGTCCCCTACATCGTCATCAACTATCCCGCAGGCTGGGATTCGCACAAGGATCACTTCCAGACCATGCGCCGGCAATGTCCGCAACTGGACCAGGGTCTGGCGATGCTGTTCCAAGACTTGCACGATCACGGCCTGTTGGAGAGCACCATCGTGTGGTGCAGCGGCGAGTTCGGCCGGACGCCGAAGGTGGACTGGCAGCCGCCTTGGAATGGTGGCCGTGGTCACTATGGCAACGTCTTCACCGTGCTGGCTGGCGGCGGCGGTTTCAAGGGCGGCCAGGTGGTCGGCTCCTCGGACGCGAAGGCTGAAGAGCCGAAGGACAGGCCGGTGTATCCGGTGGACTTCCTCGGCAGCATCTACGCGCTGGCGGGCATAGACCCCAATGGTCTGTTGCCGCATCCTCTGGGCATTGAAGCCAAAGTGTTGCCGCTTGGCGAAGAAGGCGTGAAATCCAACGGCATCCTTAAAGAGATCATGTAAGAAGTCAGATCGTAACCGCCGACGCAAGGACAGCGAAGCGCAAGACCGCTCACGAATCCTTGCGTCGGCGAGTGTAATCCTTGAAACGGAGTTCCTCATGAGCACATCTCGATGGCAGGCAGTTCTGGGGTTGGTCGCGTTGCTGGCATTCACGTCAGGCGCGCAGGCACAGCAGACACCGTATATCGGCTTCGTCTATCCCGCAGGCGGCCAGCAGGGCCAGACGTTTCAGGTCACACTCGGCGGGCAGTTCCTGGATGGTGTGGACACTGCGATCGTGTCCGGTGAGGGCGTGAAGGTCAAGATTGTCGAATACAACAGGCGTCTGAGTCCCCAGGATATCATGCTTTTGAGGGAACAACTGGATGATCTGAAAAAAGGTGCATCGAAGGATGCTGAGACGAAACAACTCATCGCAAAGCTGGAGAAGAGAATAGCCGACTACGTTCTAAGGCCGCAAAGCGTCGCCATCTCCAACATGGTTATTGCCGAAGTCACGATATCTTCCGATGCAAAACCCAGCGAGCGGGAGCTGAGGTTGGGCACGCCGCGCGGGTATTCGAACCCGCTGGTCTTCTACGTGGGCCAACTGCCGGAAATCAGCGCGGAGCCGATGTCCACCAGCCAGTTGCAAGTGCTCGGCAAGGAAGAGGAGAGCCTGCGCAAGCGAAGACGCACCCTGGCGGCGCGCGCCAATACCGGCAGTTCCGACATGATGACGGGCGGCTCGGAGTCGCACGGTAGCATTTCCGAAACCGAGGCGCGCATCCAGGTGCCATGCACTGTGAACGGTCAGATCGGCTCCGGCGAAATCAACCGCTACCGGTTCTCAGCGCGGAAAGGCCAGCGCCTTGTCATCACGGCCTTGGGACGGCAACTGATTCCATATATCGCCGACGCCGTGCCGGGCTGGTTCCAGCCGGTGTTGGTGGTTTACGACGCGAACGGGAAAGAAGTCGCGTATGACGACGATTTCCGTTTCAAGCCCGATCCGGTCGTCTTTTTCGATGTGCCAAGGGATGGTGAGTATGCGTTCGCCATCTACGACGGCATCTACCGCGGTCGCGAGGATTTCGTTTATCGCGTCACCATTGGTGAACTGCCGTTTGTGAAGAGCATCTTCCCGCTGGGCGGCAGGATAGACACTGCGTTGACCGTTGAAATGAAGGGCTGGAACCTTCCGTCCACCAGGTTGACGCCCAACACCAAGGACGTCGAGCCGGGGATTTATCCGATCGGCGTGCGCAAGGAGGGCTTTTATTCCAACCGCGTGCTTCTGGCTCTGGACTCGTTGCCAGATTGCTTGGAACGCGAGCCGAACAACACGCCAGCAACCGCGCAAAAGGTGACGTTACCTATCATCATCAACGGCCGTATTGACGTGCCGGGCGATTGGGACGTATTCCAGTTTGAAGGCCGCGCCGGCCAGACGGTCGTCACAGAGGTTTCTGCGCGCCGGCTGGATTCCCCGTTGGATTCCGTGCTCAAAATCACCGACGCCTCCGGCAAACAACTGGCGTATAACGACGACAACAACACGGATACCATCTCGAACCTGAAAGATGTAGACTGGGGCGTGAACACCCACCACGCGGACTCCTACATTCGCATCACACTGCCCGCGGACGGGACCTACTACGTTCATCTCGGCGCTGCCGACCGTGCCGGCGGCGAGGAGTATGCCTACCGTCTGCGCATCAGTGAGCCGCAACCCGACTTCGCGTTGCGCGTCGCGCCCTCCAGCGCTGGTTTCCGCAGCAGCGGCGGCAGTTCTTCCGTCAGCGTTTACGCCATCCGCAAGGACGGTTTCGAGGGTGATATTACGCTGGGTCTGAAAGACGCGCCGAAAGGGTTCTCATCGTATGGCGCCACTATATCTAGCACCCAGCGAGTGGCGCAACTGACACTGTCTACTTCATTGGATTCCACGGAAGAACCCGTCAGCCTCTCCATCGAAGGCCGCGCCACCATCAACGGCAAGCAGGTTTCCCGCGAAGCCGAGCCTTGCGAAGATCGTATGCAGGCGTTCCTCTGGACACATCTTGTCCCTGCAAAGGAATTCGTGGCCTCCGTTCATGGGAACCAAGAAGCCACCGCTCCCCGAAGGGGAGGGAAGAAGGGCAAGAAGAAATAATCCCGCAAACCGAACTTGATCGCAGTGCCGGCATTCTTGCTGGTTCAACCTAGGTTTTCAGGATAATCAGCGGTTACTTTTTAGCGGGAGTCGCTGGCTTATCGTCAATGTTGGATTCGATTTCCGCGATCTTCCGGTCATACATATCCTTTTTTATCAATCCATCTTCGAGAAGTCTCTTAAGTCTCCTCAACTGCTGGTCGGCCACCTGCCTGGTATATTTGCGCACCTCTGTTCCGGCTGGGGCTTCCGCCATGAATTCGTCGCGGCTCAGCTTGCCGTCGTTGTTCTTGTCCTTCGCCTTGAACAATGTCTCGCTCTTTGTCCCGTCATTTTTGCTTGCGGCCTTCCACTCGGCGAGACTGACAAAGCCGTCGCGATTAGTATCGCACTGTCTGAAATCTTTCTTGGCGGGATCCTCCGTAGTCGTTTTCTCAGAGGTTCTCTTCTTTCCTTTTTCTGCGGCACCGGCCACTGCGGCACAAAGGATAATGGCGGCAAGAGCTTTAATTATGGGTTTCATCTGTGTCTCCGTGGTTAGAATCTGGCTGCTAAACTGCCTGCATCGCGCATACCATAGCTGCATCCTACATCGCGGTCTAGGCCCGTCAACGCAAAAAGTTTTCGAGTTGCCTGCCGAAATCCGCAACCATGACCGCCGGATTCACGTCTCTTACAGATGCAAAATCTACTGGCAAGCCGCGGCCCGTTCAGCCAAACTTTGTTGCAGCGTCAACCCGTAATTCCAAACCAACATGAAAACATTCAGCACAGTCCTTCTCGTCCTCTTTACCACCCTTGCGCCGCTCATGGCGCAGCAAGCTCAACAGCCCGCGCCCGCATCGGAGTTCAAGCCGATCCTCGCCGGGATGGATCTGAAAGACGGCGATACACTGGTTTTCCTCGGCGACAGCATTACGCACCAGTGTCTTTACACGCAGTATGTCGAGGATTTCTTTTACACGCGCTATCCGGAGCGGCGCATCCGCTTCCACAACAGTGGCGTCGGCGGCGACCGCGCGGCGGACGCGCTGGCGCGTTTCGACGACGACGTGGCCGCGTTCAAGCCGAAATACGTGACGATCCTCCTTGGCATGAACGACGGCAGCTACACGAAGTTTGAGCCGCAAATCTTTGAGACCTACGAGAAAGGCATGACCGAACTGCTCGACAAGATCGCCGCCCTCGGCGCGACGGCAGTGCCGATGACGCCGACGATGCACGACTCGCGCGCCGCACGGATGCGCAAGCCAGCCGAACCACGCGACACATATTACAACGCCGTGCTCGCCTTCTACGGCACATGGCTGCGCGAGATGGCCGGCCAGCGCGGGCTAGGCTTCGTGAACATGTGGGCGCCGCTCAACGACCTGACGATGCAGGAGCGGAAAAAGAATCCTAACTTCACCCTCATCAAGGACGCCGTTCATCCCGATGCGCCCGGCCAGGTCATCATGGCCACGGCAATCATCAGCGACATGATTCCCCGCAGCACGGTCTCTGGCATTTTTGTTCGCCAGCAGCCGAAGACCGGCAAGTTCACCGTCATTGGCGCAAACGGCAAGGCCGCCGACCTTCAGACCGCTGACGACAAGATCAGCTTCACCTTTAAGGCGAACGCGCTGCCGTGGGTGCTGCCGCCCGACGCAGCCGACGGCTACAAGCTCACCTCTGCCGGCCATCGCTACAGCAACGAGAAGATCACCGTCGGCAACCTCAAGCCTGGCAAATACGAACTGCGCATTGACGGCGAACTGGTCGGTGCCTACGCCGACAGCCAGCTTGCTTTCGGCGTGGAACTGGAATGCAACGACAAGACGCCGCAGTATCAGCAGGCGCTGAAGGTGGCGATGCTGAACAAGGAGCGCAACGACAAAGCCGTCCATCCATTGCGCGATCTGTGGGTCAAGCCGAAGATGCTGCGCCGCCAAGCAGCCGTGTTGGAACAACAAGGCAATAAGGACGCAGCCGCCGCCAAACGCGTAGAGATCGAGAGGTTCCAAGCGGAATTCAAGCCCGCGGTCGCCGAGAAGATTACGCTGGCCAAACAGTTCGAGGACCAGATTTATCAGACCAACCAGCCTGTCGCGCGGAAGTATGAGTTGACCCGGGTGCCCTGATTCCCAAAGACCGTGGAGTTCGCGAGATGGAAGGCACAGATGTTACCGCCGACAGTCGTGACCGTTTGGTGGTAGTAAAAATCCATTTACTTCCCCGCCGTTTCCCGTAGAGTGTTTGCCGGTTGTCGCCGGAAGCCGATTGCGGTGGGACCATTTGCGGAACAAGACAATTATGCCCAAAGGAGATGCTGTCCAGGTAGAAGGCACGGTGAAGGAGTTGCTCGCCGGCACGATGTATCGTGTCGAGTTGGAGAACGGCCACACTGTCCTCTGCCACATCTCAGGCAAGATGCGGCAAAACTTTATCCGCATCTCCCTTGGCGACAAAGTTACAGTTGAAGTTTCCCCCTACGACCTGACCAAAGGCCGCATCACCTTCCGTCACAAGTGATGCCGGCGGTTGCGCTCCTGCTGGCTATGGGATGCGCTTGGTCTTGCCGACGGCCTGCGAGATGTTCGACAATAGTCTTTGTGTCTTCGTTTGCCGCGACGTGAATCCACTCTACCCGTGCTTGGTGACGGAACCACGTAAGCTGGCGTTTGGCAAACTGTCGCGTGCGCGTTTTCACCAGTGTGATGGTTTCTTTCAACGTCGCTTCACCGCCAAGGTGGGTGATGACTTCCTTGTAGCCGAGCGCTTGGCGGGCGGTGGTGTTTTCGGCGAGGCCGTGCGGCAGGAGTGAGCGGACTTCGTCCACGAGACCGGCGCGGAACATCGCCTCAACGCGCATGTCGCAGCGGGCGTAGAGGTCGGCGCGGTCGCGCTCCAGGCCGTGCATGAGCGGCATGCGGCTGCAGTCCCACTCGCGGCGCAGGTCGGAACTCTTGCGGCCGGTGAGACGGCAGATTTCCAGCGCGCGGACGAGGCGGCGGAGGTTATGCGGATCGATGCGTTCGGCGGCTTCGGAATCCACGCGACGGAGTTCTTCCAACACGCGCTCGTGGCCCATCGCCTCGAGTTCGGCGCGAAGGGCGGGATCGGCGTCGGGCGCTTTACTGAGACCTTCGGTGAGGGCGCGCAGGTAGAGGCCGGTGCCGCCGACGATGAGCGGCATTTTCCCGCGACGCTGAACATCGGCGATGGCGGCGTTGGCGAGCGCGACGTAGCGAGCCACGTCGAACCGTTCGGTGACTTCGACAACGTCAATCAGATGATGCGTCACGACGGCGCGTTCGGCGGCGTCGGGTTTGGCGGTGCCGATGTCCATGCCACGATAGACCTGCATGGAGTCGGCGGAGACGATCTCGGCGTCAAGGCGGTGGGCGAATTCGAGCGCGACGGCGGTCTTGCCGACGGCGGTAGGGCCGATGAGGAAGAACGGAGCGTGATGCGTGCCGTCGCTCATAACGGAGCGGCTACTTGGTTGGCGGCGTGCCGAATTTCCGGTGCGACGGCAATTCGGGAACTGGAGTCTTCGATTTGACAGGCCAGAACGTCACCACCAGGTAGAAGAGGACGCCGACGCAGATGGCGCTGTCGGCGATGTTGAACGCCGGCCAGCGACCGATGGCCTCGCCGAGGTAGAAATCGAGGAAGTCCACAACGCTACCGTGCACAATGCGGTCGGTGAGGTTGCCGAAGATGCCGCCGACGATCATGCCAAACGCAATACGGTGCGGGAGGCTGACGACCGCCAGCGAGTGGCGCATCATCCAGAGGCCAAGCACGGTGAGAATGGAAAACGTGGCAAGGATGACATTGCTGTGAGGGAAGTGCGCGAACATGCCCCACGCCGCACCGCGGTTGAGGACATGCGTGAGGCTGAAGAATTTGCCGATGACGGGAATTTCTTGGTGAGGATGAATATGATGGAGGACCAGCCACTTCGTGACTTGGTCTAGGGCGAGCACCAACGCAGCGGTCAACGCCAGCACGTTCATAGCCATTGCAAAGCGCGAATTGTGATCCGCAATCCGCGGGTCCGACTATTCTTCCTCTTCTTCTTCGCCGGACTCGTCAGTGATTTCGGAGAAAGTGGCGGTTTGCACCGCGACGCGCTTGCGATTGCGCTCCGCTTCAGACTGGCAGCGGACGCACATCCGCGCGAACGG
This sequence comes from Verrucomicrobiota bacterium, assembly GCA_026397915.1. Classification (GTDB taxonomy): domain Bacteria; phylum Verrucomicrobiota; class Verrucomicrobiia; order CAIQCK01; family CAIQCK01; genus CAIQCK01. The sequence goes on along the minus strand of JAPLTX010000024.1, from coordinate 124,563 downwards.
GACGGCCATCAGACGCTCCTTGGCAATTGTCTTCTCGCAGGATTCACACTTGCCGAAAGTGCCGAGGTCAATGCGCTTGAGCGCTCCCTCGACTTCATAGAGCGCTTCTTGTTCGCTAGAGACGAGGCTCAGAGCAAACTCGCGGTCGAAATTATCGGTGCCGGTGTCGGCCATGTGAAAACTGTAGCCAGAGAGGTCACCAGCCGTCTCGCGGGGGTTGTGACGGAGGTTTTCGCCGGCGAGGCCGCTGATCTGGTCAATTACGTGATCGCGTAGGTTCAACAGCAGCCGCTGATACTTCGCCATCTCGCCGTGCGCCTTTTTCACACCGCCCGTGGTATCGAGCGACTTGATGACGGTCGGCGGCATTTTCTTTTTCGCCGGCTTCGTTGCCTTCTTCACTGCGTGTTTGGTCGGCTTCGCCTTCTTCGTCAGTTTCTTTTTCATGCAATCTTTCAGTTTAACTTCTCCAGCGTCTCTACCACGCTAACGCATCGCGAGCAAATCGCCGGATGTCCGGTGTGTTGGCCCACGGACGGCTCCCACCGCCAGCATCGGGCGCATTTCTGGCCCAAAGCGGGCGCGACTTTTACGCTAAACGACTCCCCGCGGTCAAGCTCGATTGCCACCTGCGACACGATCAGCAGCGCCGGCAACTGGGGCTCAAAATACTTCAGCATCGCCTTCGTCTCCGCGTCGCCGCCGCCCAGCGTCACGGACGCCTCCAGCGACTTGCCGATGGTGCCCTTCGCGCGCGCCTTTTCCAATTCGACCGCGACTACCTGCCGCAACGTCTGCAATCGTTCCCAACGCGCTTCAAGCTCGCCGTCGAACAGATGGTCGTCGTGGTTCGGCAGCAGCGCCAGATGCACGGAGTCCAGCGCCTCGCGCCCGCCGCCGGGGCGCAGGCATTGCCAGACCTCGTCCGCCGTAAAGGGCACTGCCGGCGCGAGCAGCTTGGCCAGCGCCGCCGCCATCGTGTGCATCACCGTCTGGCTGCTGCGGCGCTCGTGCGAGAACTTGCCGAGCGTGTAGAGCCGGTCCTTCAAGATGTCGAGGTAGAACGACGACAGGTCCGCCGTGCAGAACTGGTTGACGCTGTGATAAACGCGGTGGAACTCGTAGCTCGCGTAAGCTTCGTGGCAGGTCTTGATCAACCCCTGCAACCGGCTCAGCGCCCAGCGGTCGAGTTCCTCCAGCTTGGCAGGCGGCACGGCGTCCTTCGCGGGATCAAAATCGTTCAGGTTGCCAAGAAGGAAGCGGAAGGTGTTGCGGATCTTGCGATACGTGCCAGCGACGCGTTCGATGATCTCCTCGCTCAGCGGCACGTCGTTGCGGTAGTCCTCGCTGATCGTCCAGAGCCGCAGCACATCCGCGCCGAACCGGTTCACATAGACATCGCTGTCCTGCGGCTTGCCATAAGACTTCGAGACCTTCTTCTTCGTCTCCAGGTCCATCAAGAAGCCATGCGTGACCACCGCCTTGAACGGCGCGTGGCCCTCGGTGGCGAGCGCGGTCCAGAGCGCGCTCTGGAACCAACCGCGATGCTGGTCGCTGCCTTCGAGGTAAAGATCCGCCGGATACTTCAACTCCGGCCGCAGCCGCAGCACCGCGCGATGGCTGACGCCGCTCTCGAACCACACGTCGAGGATGTCGGCGGCCTTGTGAAATTCCGTCGGCCGTTTGCAGCGCGGGCATTGGACGCCGGCGAGCAGATCGTTGGCGCTGCGCTTGAACCACGCGTCCACGCCCTCCCGCGCCACGAGCGCGACGAGCTGGTCGGTGTATTGTTTTTCCTCGAACACGAAACCGCACGCCTCGCACTTGATGACCGGGATTGGCACGCCCCAGTCGCGCTGCCGGCTGATGCACCAGTCGGGCCGCTCCTCGATCATGCCTTGGATACGATTGAAGCCCCACGCCGGCACCCACTGGACCTTCTCAATCTCGTGCAGCGCCTTGTCGCGGAGGTTCTTGTGGTCCACGTTGATGAACCACTGCTCCGTCGCGCGGAAGATGATCGGATTCTTGCAGCGCCAGCAGTGCGGATAGCTGTGCGCAATCTCCTCCTCGGCCACGAGCGCGCCGATTTGTTTCAGGTGCTCGACAATCGGCCGGTTCGCCTTGAACACGTGCTGGTTGGCGAAGATGCCGGCGTCCGCTGTCAACACGCCAGAATCGTCCACCGGTGACAACGTCGGCAGGCCGTAGCGTCGGCCGGTGTCGTGGTCCTCGAGACCGTGACCCGGTGCGGTGTGGACGCAACCGGTGCCGGTGTCGAGCGTGACGTAGGTGGCGAGCACGACGGGCGAGTCGCGCTCGATGAACGGATGCCGCGCCACGACGCCGTTGCCGTTGTTGGCTTCCAGCTCGCGACCTTTGTGTTTCGAGATCACCTCGTAGTTCGCGACGCCAGCCTTCTGCGCTACGACCGGCAGCAACGCCTCCGCCACGAGCCACGTTTCGTTGCCGACGCGCGCCCAGACGTAATCGAACTCGGGATGCACCGCGATGGCGAGGTTCGCCGGCAGCGTCCACGGCGTCGTGGTCCAAATGATCACGAAGTTGCCCGGCTTGCTTTTGACGGGGAACTTCACATAGACCGATGTGGACTTGTGGTCGGCGTATTCCGCCTCGGCCGTGGCCGCGGCGAGCGCGGTGCGGCAGGTGACGCACCAGTAAACCGGCTTCGTGTCGCGATAGATGTAGCCTTGGTGCCACATGTCGAAAAACGTGGCGACGATGGCGGCTTCGTAGTCCGGCGACATCGTCAGGTAGGGGCGCTCCCAATCGCCGAACACGCCGAGCCGCTTGAACTGCTTGCGCTGCAGGTCCACGAAATGCTCGGCGTATTTGCGGCAACGATCGCGCATCTGCGCCGACGTAAGCTGCTCGCGGCTCTTCTCAAGCTCCTTCTGCACTTTCAGTTCGATCGGCAGCCCGTGACAATCCCAGCCTGGCACGTAAGGCGCCCGATGGCCGGCCATCGAAGCGGCTTTGACGACAACATCCTTGAGAATCTTGTTGAGCGCCGTGCCGATGTGGACATTACCGTTGGCGTAGGGCGGGCCGTCGTGCAACACGAACAGCGGGGCGTCGCGTCGCGCGTCCTGAAGCGTCTCGTAAAGCTTCATCGCCTCCCAACGCGCCAGCATCTGCGGCTCACGCGTGACCAGATCGGCCTTCATCGGGAAGTCCGTCTGAGGCAGGTTCAGCGTTGATTTATAATCGGTAGCCATTTCGGTTGGGAATTAAGCGGCGGACGGTATCACGCTACCTTGAGCGAGTCAACGGCCCGCAGAGGTAGAAACGACAATACCCGCCGGTATTGAAATAAAGGCAAGCTGGCTGGATTTAACTTGTCTTCGGTTGCGAGCAGGGTAGAAGGAAGCGTCCGCCGTTCGAACGATTTGCCTGACAAACGGCGTGAAATAATCCGCGAAGACCAATACAACTGGAGTTCGATGGCGCACTGTCTCATTTGCAACAGCCACACAGATCGCCGCCGGTTCGGCGGCCGTTTTTTTTATTGTCCGGATTGCGACTTACATTTCGCGGACCGGAGCGCGTTGCCTGCCCCCGGTGACGACGCGGGTTACGGGGCCGATTACTATAAGCGAGGTTCCTGCCTGCTTGATTGGATGTTCCGGGTGTTTACGGTCTTGGAACAAAGACGTATCCTCTCGGTGGTGAAAGGCTGCCACCGCGTGCTGGACATCGGTTGCGGGTCGGGTTGGATGGCGGAGTGGTTGCAGCGACACGGCGCGGAAGCTTACGGCGTGGATACGTCCAAGGCGGCGATTGCACTGGCGGCTGGGAAGGTGGATCCCTCGCATCTAAGGTGTGGCACGCTAGCGTCGGCGAAATTCGAGACAGGCTTCTTCGACGCCGCCGTAGCCGTGCATGTGTTGGAGCACGTTGAGGATCCCGTCGCTTTTGCGACGGAGGCGCGCCGCATTTTGAGGGAGGACGGAGTTCTTCTGCTGCGGATTCCAAACCTCGCGTCGTGGGAGGCGAAACTCGCCGGTGAGCGATGGTATCATTTCGATTACCCATTTCACATAGCGCACTATTCACCGCGTGCGGTGACGCGGCTGCTGCAAACATGCGGCTTTCGCAACGTGCAAATCAGTCATGCCGTAACGGAGTATCGTCAGACCTTGCTCTACTCGGTGTTGAGCGCTCTGGGGGTTCCGCTGCCCTTCTGGCTGAAAGTATCGCTGCTGCCCTTGCAAGTTGTCTTCATGCCTCTCGCCTGTCTGCTGGCTCTGCTGGGCAACAGTGGAACCATCGAGGTTGTTGCGCGCAAGTAAGAAAGCCGGCGAAGATCTGGCGATGCAAGATATTGGTCGGTAGGGTGTTAGGGTGGAAAGGGTTGCGGCAAAAAATCTTTACTCTTGCTTGAACAGTTGCTATATTCTGCCGGTCTAAGGAAGTGATGAAAGTCAGAGTTCTTTGATTCGGGCGTGTGCGTGTTCTTCATGCGGGGTTCCCCACCCCCACCTCCTTGGCATGCACCGCCCGAATCTATTTACACCGGCTCGGCATCAAAAATCCCCGCGAATCGCAAGCATGTTACCTCAAGATTTGCCCAAGGTTTGCCGCAGTTCGGCCAACACTTCGGGATCGCGCACGTCGGCCCATTGCCCCATCAGTTCGCAGCCGCGTATGCGCAGACCCGCCCGGCACATGGCAATGAGCGCATCGGTCAATTCGTATTCACCACGAACTGATTTTTGCAGCCGGGCGATGAACTCAAATACTTGCGGCGTGAAGATGTAGATGCCAGCGTTATACCAAGCGGGCGCGCCGGGTTGGAGTTTGCCTGCGCGGATGAGCGCCTCGACTTGTTCCGGCTTCGGTTTCTCGATGAGATCGGTCATGAAAAAAGCCTCGTCGAAGCAGACCACCGCGCCTTTGGTGACATCCTCGCCGCGCTTGACGGTCTGCAAAGCGTCTGGCTTCGACTTGTCGAACAGGTCTCTCATTCGCCGGTAGTTTTCGGGAGTGACCAGGATGTCGCCATAGCTGAGCACAAAACTGTCTCGGCCTACGAAATCCTTCGCAAGCTCCGGAGCCTTGCCTGTGCCGTTTTGGACAGCTTGTTCCACGTAGATCAAATGCATCCCCAATCGCAAGCCGTCACCAAAATATTCGCGGATCGCGTCGCCGCGATAACCGACAATGACGCAAGCCTCCGTCACGCCGGCATCGCGCAAGCCGGTCAGGATATGTTCCAGCACTGGCCGTCCGGCCACGTCCAGCATCGGCTTGGGCATTTGCTGGGTCAACTCCTTCATCCGCGTGCCTTTGCCCGCGGCCAGAATCACAGCTTTCAATGGCATGAAATAAAGTCCTTGATGGGCGATGTCAGAATCATGGGAGCCGCTGCCACTTGTCCGTCGCTTTGTAGCTCCGGTTCTGCCGTCACTTCAGCAACGGCACGATTTCCTTCTCGAATGCCTCTTTGGAGTGGTAGCCGATGCGCGGTGCGCCCGCCTTCTTGCCGGCCTTGTCGAAGATGAACGTCGTTGGAATGGCCTCGATGTTTCCCCATGCGGTGGTCGTGTCCTGACCGACGACGAAGATGGGGTAATTGACCTTCTCGGTCTTGCAGAACTCCTTGACCGCCTCTGTCTCATCGTCCAACGACAACCCCACCACCACAAGGCCCTTGTCGCCGTGTTTCTTCTGCAACTCGATGAAGCCGGGGATTTCCTGGCGGCACGGTGGGCACCATGTGGCCCAGAAATCCACGATCACCACTTTGCCTTTCAGCGATTTGAGATATTTGTCCACCCCGGCCTTGTCGAGGCGTTTGATGGAATCTTCGGCCGGCTTGGTTGATGGTTTGGCTGCTTGCGCGGCCCTGAGGTCAACAGTCCCGGTGAGCAACACGACAACGATGGCGAACACAGCGCATGAGAGCGATCGAGTCTTCATAAGATTGTTTTGATTAGCAACGAAGACTACTCAGTGCCACAGGTCAAAGCAAGCGTGCCGGGTGTCAGCGCATGGAGGGGTTTTGAAGACGATGGCGTGAAATCACTCGGCCTGCACATCCCGCATTTTCAAACGAGAGCGGTCTCAACCTCCGCTCGGCTCTTCCGGAAAACGGGCAACTGTCTGACCCTGTTTGCAGCCAGTGCTGCCGCGATGACTTCTCGGATGGAGCACAGCGAATCTTCTTGGTGGTCAATCTTGAGTTGCGCCTCGGCTTGCAGCCAGAACCTGTCCAGTTAGGGAAAACCTGAACCTCGCACAGGTAGATTGTCTATGCAGAGAAAGACGGTCACTTCACGCCGCTGACCACTTCGGGATGTTCGGTGCGGAGTTTCTCCAATCGCTGCCGCGCTGGCTCGCTGCACGGGAAGCCGGACTTCATGAGCCGCAGATACACCTTTGCCGCCTCGGCCCATCGCCCCTGATTTTCCAGCAACTCCCCCGCATCAAAACCGGCCCGCGAGAACCACACCGGCTCCGCCAGAATCTTCCCTTGCGCGTCCGCCTCGTAGATGATCGCCAGATAGTTTTCCAGCGCCTTGGTCGTCTCGCCAAGTTTCTCCTGACACTTGCCGATCTTGTAACGCGCCTGGCTCTTGAGCGCTTGACTGGCGCGCAGACTGTTCAGCACTTGCTGATAGGTCACGATGGCCTGCTGGTAACGCTCCAGTTTCGGGTTCGCCGGAATCTCCGTGGCCAGATTGAAATGGCAATCGCCCTGGCGGCCCAGCGCCTCGTCCGCCTGCTGCGTGTCGGGGAAGTCGCGCGTGACGCTCTCAAACACCAGCAACGCCTCGGCGAATTTGCCTTCTTCCGACAGTGATTCGGCTTCGAGCAGCCGCGCCTCGGCGCGCGACGGGCTGGAGCGATAGGCCGGGTTCTGCAACAACTCCTCCAGGATGTCGCGCGCTTCTTTGTAAGCCTGCCGGTTCAACGCCGCGCGCGCAGACCACAACAGCGCGCTGTCAGCCACCCGGTGGCCCGGCCATCGCTGCGGCACGGTGGCGAAAAGTTTCTGCGCCTCGGTCCACTCCTTGCGGTTGAACTTTTGCTCCGCCAACTTGAACATCGCTTCGGCAGCTTGCGACGTCTTCGGAAAATCCTTTAGCACCCGCTCGAAACCTTGGCGCGCCCCAACCTCGTCACCGGCCAGCGACAGGCAGCGCGCGCGCTCGAACGCCGCCTGCGCCGCCACATCTTCCGTCGGCTTCAGCGTAAGCACCTCCTCGTAGCTCCGCGCCGCCTCCAAGCAACGGCCCGCCGATTGGCGCGCCGCCGCCGCCGCCAGCCGCGCTTGCATTGCCAGCTTGCTCGGTTCGCGGCCGACCCAGAGTTTCTCGAACGTCATCCACGCCTTCTCATACCGGTATTGCGCGACATATGCCTGGCCGAGTTGCAGCCACGCTTCGTCGGTATGCGGATGCTGCGGATAGGTGGCGAGAAACTTTTCAAGCGCTGCTGCACTGCGATCAGCCTGGCCAGCGCGGCCGGCTGCCAGTGCCAGTTGCCAAAGCGCTTCGCCGGCGAGCGGCCCGCGAGGTTCGGCGTGCAGCGCTTTTTCGTAGTTGTCGGCAGCCTTCACAAAATCGTTCGCCGCAAACGCCAAATCGCCCAGTTTGAAACACGCTTGCGCTACCAGCGCCGGGTCTTTCGCGATCCGCGTCACTTGCGCGAACCCGTCCGACGCCTCGGTCATGTGACCCAACGCCAGTTGCGACCACGCTGCGCCGGAGAGCGCGGCTGCCGCTTCCTCGCTTTGAGGGAACTGTGTTGCCAGCCGCTGGAAGAACTCGATCGCCTCCTCATGCCGTTTCGCCGCCGCTAGCATTTGCGACAAGCGCAATAACACCGGTGTCGTCAGCGCGTCTTGCATGTGTTCGTTCACAAAGACCCGCAGCAGGCCGATGGCGTCCTCGCTCCGCGCCATCCGCGGCGCCAGTGCGTTCAACTGCGCCACTGCCGACCGTTTGATTGCCTCGCTCGCGCTGCGCGCGAACGCTCCGCGAAACGCCGCCGCCGCCTCCGTCCAGCGATGCTGCGCCAGCCGCACCTCGCCCAGCGCGAGCCACGTTTGCGCCGCCAGCGCTGACATGGCTGGCGCGACGCGGCCGCCCGCCAGCGCCTTGTCGAACGCGGCGGCCGCGCCTTCAAGGTTGCCCTGGTCCCGGCGCAACTGGCCCAGCCAGTAGAACGCCTGCAAACCGACGGGCGTATTGGCGAAACGTTCCGTCACCGATTCGAAATGCGACTCTGCCGCGCCATAATCCTTCGCCATCAAGGCGATCCGACCCCGCATCAGGGCCGCGTCGCCCAGCACCTCGCGAGAGGCGAGCTTCGGCGAAATCGTGCCGAACGTCGTGTCGGCTTCGGCGAAATTGCCTTGCACGAACAGCGCGTAGCCGAGTCCGTATTGGGCCTGCGCCACATAGCGGCTCGACGAAAACTTTTCCGGCAACTCGCGGTAACGCTGCTCGGCCTCCTTCCAGCGGCCGACGCGCGAGAGCGCCTCGGCATGCCAAAAGACAAACGCATCGGCGAAATGGCCCGTCGAAAACTTTGCCACCGCCGCCGTCAGCCATTGCAGCCCCGCCTCCGTCTGGCCGGAGAGCACCAGCGTCTCTCCCAGCAGCAGCGTCGCCTCCTCGGCATTGGAGAACTTCGGATACGCCGTCAGCAACTCGCGCAATTGCCGCTCCGCAACATCGTAGATGCCGTCGCGAAACGCGTTGCTCCCGGTCCGCCACAACTCCGCGGACGAGCGCGTCTCCGCGGCACACGCCGGCCACGCCGCGAACAACGCGGCGCAGACAGCGAGAAGCCATTGGAGTCTCAATCGCACGCGTTGATTGTGGCAGAAACGAGGCGGGCGTGTCGAGTCTGACGGCGGATTCTGTAGCAAGAAACCACCGTGTTTACTTCGCAGCGACGACGGTTTCTTGCGTGGACGGTTTACTCACGGTGCCGTTGAGCATCCGTTTCAGGAAGTGGCCGGTGTAGCTCTTGGCGTTGGCGGCGACTTTTTCCGGCGAGCCTTCGGCGACAATCTTGCCGCCGCCGTCGCCGCCTTCGGGGCCGAGGTCTATCAGCCAGTCGGCGCACTTGATGACATCGAGGTTGTGCCACCAGCACGGTGTTGCCGGCGTCGCGGAGCTTGTTCAAGACCTCCAACAGTTTCTCGATGTCAGCAAAATGCAGACCAGTGGTCGGCTCGTCGAGGATGTAGAGCGTGCGGCCGGTGGCGTGGCGCGCTAACTCGGCGGCGAGCTTCACGCGCTGCGCCTCGCCGCCGGAGAGCGTCGTCGCCTGCTGGCCGAGCTTGATGTAACCGAGGCCGACCTCGGCGAGGACGCGGAGTTTCTCCTCGATCTGCGGCACGGCGCGGAAGAACGTCAGCGCCTCGTCCACGGTCATTTCCAGCACGTCAGCGATGTTCTTGCCGTGGTAGGTGATCTCCAGCGTGTCGCGGTTGTAACGCTGACCGCGGCAGGTTTCGCATGTCACATAGACGTCCGGCAGGAAGTGCATCTCGATCTTGATGAGGCCGTCGCCTTTGCAGACCTCGCAACGGCCGCCCTTGACGTTGAAGCTGAACCGACCCGCGCCGTAGCCGCGCACGCGCGCCGTCGGCAGGTGCGCGAAGAGGTCGCGGATGTGGTTGAACATGCCCGTGTAGGTGGCTGGGTTGCTGCGCGGCGTGCGGCCGATGGGCGATTGGTCAATGACCACGACCTTGTCGAGTTCGTCCACACCGAGGATGGCATCGTGCTCACCGGGCTTTTCCTTGGAGCCGTAAAATTTCCGGAACAGCGCCTTGCGGAGAATCTCGTCCACGAGGGTGGACTTGCCGCTGCCGCTGACGCCGGTGACGCAGACGAAGCAACCGAGTGGAATCTTTGCGTTGACGGACTTGAGGTTGTTCTCGCGAGCGCCCTGCACTTCGAGCCAGGTGCCGTGCGGCACGCGACGTTTGCGCGGCAGCTCAATCTTCAATTCTCCGCGCAGGAACCGCGAGGTCAGCGATGTTGGCGACGCCAGCACCTCCGTTGCCGGACCGTTGGCGACGATGTGGCCGCCGCGCACACCTGCGCCGGGGCCGAGGTCCACAATCCAGTCGGCCTTGCGGATGGTGTCCTCGTCGTGCTCGACAACGATGACGGTGTTGCCGAGATTGCGCAAGCCCTCCAGCGACGTAATGAGCCGGTCGTTGTCGCGCTGGTGCAGTCCAATGCTTGGTTCGTCGAGGATGTAGAGACAGCCGACCAGCCCCGCGCCGATCTGCGTCGCAAGCCGGATGCGTTGGGCCTCGCCGCCACTGAGCGTGGCGCTCTCGCGGTCGAGCGTCAGGTAATCGAGGCCGACATCACGCAGGAACTTCAGCCGGTTCTTGATCTCCTTGATGATTTCCTCGGCGATCTTGGCCTCCATCGGCACCAACTCGATCTTCTCGAAGAACTGCGCCGCCTTGCCAATGCTGAGCTTGCAAATCGCGATGACGGACTTGCCGCCGACAGTGACTGCGCGCGACTCCGGTCGCAACCGCGCGCCGCGGCAGTTCAGGCAACGAATGCGGCCCATGTAGCCGGAGAGGCGCTGCTTGGTAAACTCGCTTTCGGTTTCGGCGTAGAGCCGCTCCAGGTTGGGGATGATTCCCTCAAACGGCCGCTTCACGGTCTTCCACGCGCCGCCGCGGAAGAAACCAAACTCAATTTCCTCCTTGCCACTGCCGTGAAACAGCATTTTGCGGAACTCATCGCTCAAGTCCTTCCACGGTGTTTCCAACGGCACATTGTAATGCTTCGCCACGGACCGCAGCAGCATCTTGTAGTAGATGATCATCCGCCGACCGCCGCGACGCCACGGGGCGACCGCGCCGTTTTCGAGCGTCTTCTCCGGGTCGGTGACGATCAGCTCCGGGTCGAACACCAACTTCGTGCCGAGACCGTGGCACTCCGGGCAGGCACCGTGCGGGCTGTTGAAACTGAAATGCGCCGGCGTCAAGTCGCCGAAGCTGATGCCGCACTCCACGCACGCGTTCAACGTCGAGTAAACCGTCTCATTCCACTTCTCGGCCGGCGCAGGCATACCCGGCACCGGCGTGACAACCGGCATCTGCCGCGGCGGCGCGGTGAGCACGCGCACGACGTTCTCGCCCCATTTCAACGCCGTCTCAATCGAGTCTGTCAGCCGCACGCGAATCTTATCCGGCCCGCCGAACTGCGCGCTCGGGATCACCAGCCGGTCGATTACCGCTTCGATGACGTGCTTGCGAGCCTTGTCGAGCTTCAACGGCGCGGGCTGCTCGGCACCCTTGTGCGGGTCCAGCGCCAGCTCGATCATCTCGCCGTCAATCCGCGCCCGGGCGAAGCCCTGCCGCTTCATCTTGTCGAGCACGTCGCGGAATTCGCCCTTCTCGCCGTCCACCATCGTCGCGAGCACTATCAACCGCGTGCCGCCCGGCGCGGCCAGCACCGTGTCCACGATCTGCTGGACCGTCTGGCGCGACACTGGTTTGGCGCACTTTGGGCAATGCAGGTGGCCGACGCTGGCGTAGAGCAGCCGGAGGTAGTCGTAAATCTCGGTCGTGGTGGCGATGGTCGAGCGCGGATTGCTGGAGGCGGTGCGTTGCTCGATGGCGATGGCCGGCGAGAGACCGTCAATGAAGTCCACGTCCGGCTTCTGCATCTGCTCCAGAAACTGCCGCGCGTAAGTCGAGAGGCTCTCGACGTATTTGCGCTGGCCTTCCGCGTAAAGCGTGTCGAACGCCAGCGAACTCTTGCCGCTGCCGGACAAGCCCGTCATCACCACGAGCTTATTGCGTGGGATTTTGAGCGAGATGTTCTTGAGGTTGTGCTGCCTCGCTCCGCCTATGACTATCCAATCGGTGGCCATTTGTGCAATTTGTCGAATTTGGCACACTAGTGCCACACCCACGACTTCGCCACAAAAATTTTCATTTCAACCTCGCGACAGTTCCCGGTTGTCTCGCCCGACATGGACGGCTATGGTGCGCGTCAAACAATGTTCAAGACTGTCCAACGCCTCCTGGCACAGGCTGGCCGTATCGCGCACGAGCGATGGGTGACGCTGTCGTTGCTGCTCGTGGTGACGGCGGTGGGTTGCGCGCTGATCCTGCCGCATGATCGCGCGTGGAGCAATCTTGTCTCAGGTTGCGACGAGCCTTGGCACAGGATCGCGACGCTGTTCAGCAAGTGGGGCGATTACTGGACCGGCACGCTCATTATCTCGGCAACATTGTGGTTGGCGGGTGTGGCGTTGCGGCGGCCGTTCTGGCGCGTAGCGGCGCTGGCGTGCTTGCTGGGCGCAAGCGTGGCGGGCATCGAGGTGGACATCGTGCGTTTCGCGACGGGGCGGCCGCGTCCGGGCGTGGGACTGCCGGATGGCTTATACGGGCCGCATTTCCATCGCGATTACTTCAGCTTCCCTTCGGCCCACACGACGACGGCGTTTGCCACAGCGGGCGTGCTGGCGGTGGCGTTGCCGCCGGTGGGCGTGCCGTTGCTGGCGGGCGCGGCCGGGGTCGGCTGGTCGCGGATTTGCCAGCGCAGCCATTATTCTTCCGATGTCTGGGTGGGCGCGTGGGTGGGTTCGCTGAACGGCGTCGTCTTAGGCTTCGCTGCGCGCCGCTGCCGGCGGGAAGACGAAGCTAAAGCCGGTAATACACCCGCAGCCAGACCCAGCTCCCGCGAGCGGAGTTGAAACCTTGCACGTCGCGCCGCTGGCAACCGCTGGCATCCAGAACCGCCAGTTGTTTGGAGGAGTCGCTCCCGTCTAACGACTTCACCTCCTTGCCCCGCAACCGCTTGACGTAATCGCCCAGTCGCAACTCACGTTCCTGGCAGATTGCGACGCGCGGGCCTGGCTCAGCAAGAAACGCGGCGAGGGCATTGACATCAGCGGCCATCTCCCACCGCCGGGCGGCGTAGAAGATGAGACTCGGTTCGCCGAAGTCGAGGCACGCGCACTTCGTGCCGCGTGGCAACTGTTGGAACAGCGGTTGCAGTTGGGTGGCGGGCGTGATTTGCCGTAGACTTATGCCGAGAACCATCGTGCTCAGAACCAGACAGATCAGTGGCAACGCCGAAGCGGCCCGACGAACTGGATGCCAGAGCAGCCCAAGGAACATCAGTGAAAAAACAATGCCTGCCGCGCCATACAACCCCCAACGCAACCAGACGAAAGTTCCCTCAAACTCGCCGCCCAGTGCAGCCATGAGCAGTGCGCCGCCCACGAACCAGAACAATGAACTTGCGAAGTAAAACCACACCTTCGACCATCGCGCCAGCGTTACGCCCGGCTCAAACGCTTGGCCGAGCATCAGGAACAACGCCGGAAACGCCGGCAACACGTAGTGCGGCAGCTTCGTCAGGTAGCAGGTGAACAGCACATAGGTGCCCGCCGCCCACGAAAGTAGAAACGCGTTCTTCGCGTTCCAGCCGCGGCGCACAGCTTGCACGCCGTCGCCCGCAAAAATGATCCACGGGAACAGGCTGAACAGTCCGGCGACCAGATAATAATACGGCGCCCACGAGCCGTGGCCTTGGAACGACTCGTGCCCGCGCGCGACGATGTGCTCGCCGATGCCGATGCGCCAGAACAAGCCGTGCGTCCGCACCAGTGCGGGAATGCCCCACACCGCGATGATCGCCAGCACCAACGGAATTCCCCACGCTAGCTTCAGCCATCGCCACGGCAGTGGGTGACGCCAGAAGACAAACCGATAGATGAGCAACGTCAGCGCAGGGATTGCGATCGCGACCGGACCTTTGGCGAGAAAGCCGACACCCATCGCGCCGTAGAACAACCAAAACCACCGTCGCTGGTCGCGCGGCGATTCCTCGTGCAGCAGTTCAAACACTGCGTAGTGTGCCAGCAGCACACACAACACCATCGGCATGTCCGCTACTGCCAGCCGGCCGTGGATCAACATTTGCAGACATGTCAACAAGGCGAACCCGGCCGCGAATCCCACTGTCACTGAAAACCAGCGTGCGCCGACGTGAAACGTCAGCCATACCAGCAACGCTGAGCAAATTACCGACGGCAGCCGCGCACTGAATTCGTTGGCACCGAGCAACGCGTAGCAGGGCCGCATCAGCCAGTAGATCAGGATCGGTTTGTCGAAGCGGTATTCACCGTTGAAGTAAGGCACGATCCAGTCCTCACGCTCGGTCATTTCCTGCGTGGCCCGCGCGAACCGCGGCTCGTCGCGGTCAATCAGCGGGATGATGTTGTTGGCGGGCAAGAGCAACAGAAACGCCAGCGCCACCAAAAGCGCGGGACCGAACCGTCGCAGTTGGTCCGAACCGTCGTGCGTTGGATGTGGTCCGGCTTGTTCCATGCTCCGCGTTCCTTAACACGATTCGCCACGCGCAAGCCAGCACCGGTTTTTACCGGCTCAGCGCCGGTCTTCGAGCCTGCCGAGCAGGCGCAGCAGGCCGTCGAGGATCACCAACGGATGCGGCGGGCAGCCGGGAATGTAGAGGTCCACCGGGATGACGGCGTCCACGGCGCCGCAAGTGGCGTAGTTCCGGCCGAAGATGCCGGCGCTGCAACCGCACGCGCCCACGGCGACGACGAGGCGCGGATCGGGCGTGGCGTCGTAGGTTTTCTTGAGCGCCAACTCCATGTTGCGCGTTACCGGACCGGTCACGAGCAGCATGTCGGCGTGGCGCGGCGAGGCGACGAAGTGAATGCCGAACCGCTCGATGTCATAGACCGGACTGTTGAGGCCGTGGATTTCAACTTCGCAGCCGTTGCAGGAGCCGGCGTCCACTTCGCGGATGTGAAGCGAGCGGCCCAGCACCGCTTGAATGCGCGCGCGGAGTTGCCGGCCGACGGTTTCGAGGGACTCAGGTTTCGCGTCCGACGCGGCGGGCGCTGCCAGCAACGGTTGCTGGGTGCCGTCGGCGTTCAACCCATACCGGGCGGTCTGCCGCAGGCTTTCGCGGGAGGGGGCGGCGAGTGCGCGCTGGTTCGTCATGCGGATGGCCGGGTCCACGTCGGCGCACAACCCGCAGAAGATGCACTTGCCGAGATCGAGCGTGACCGCGCGGGCGCCGGACTCGTCCCGCGTTTCGATGGCGCCGGTGGGGCAAACGGCTGCCGCGGGGCGGGCGTCCTTCCAGCCAGCCCAGTCAATCTGCGGCTTGCCGCGCGCGTGACTCGACACTTCCGCCGGCGTGTCCGGGTAGCCGGTCGTGACAACGCCGGTCTTCAAGCTCTTGCTAATGATTCCAAACATGATCAGCGGTCCGTTCCGGAATAAGACAGGTTGAAGCTTTTGTTCACGACCGGGAAATCCGGGATGATGTTGCCCAGGATGGCCTCGCTCAGCGCCGGCCAGTTCTGCAACGACGGGTCTTTGATTTTGCAGCGCGACAGGCGATTGCCCGGCGCGGTGTGGATCCAGTGAAAGATCTCGCCCCGCCAACCTTCGACGTAGCCGAGCGCGACGCGGTCCGGCGGCACCTCGCCCACCGGAACGGCAATCGGGCCGGCGGGCAGTTTCCCCATCACTTGGCGGAGAATGGCGAGAGACTGGAACACTTCATCGCGACGCACGTCGAACCGGCATTGCACGTCCCCGTCAGTGAAGACGGGGACTGTGAACTGCACCTGATCGTAAAACGCGTGCGGGAAATCGCGGCGCAGGTCGTGGTCGAAGCCGGAGGCGCGGCCGGCAATGCCCACCACGCCGAGGTCGCGGGCGACTTTGGGTGTGAGCACACCGGTGCCTTCCAGGCGGTCGAGCAAGCCGGAGTTGTCGCTGGTCAGTTTGATCAGGTCGTTGAACTCACGCTCCAGTTCATCCGCGAGCTGGCCGATGGCGCGAAGTTGGTCGGCGTTGAAATCAAACCGCACGCCGCCCAAACAGGCCATGCCGCGCAGCAGCCGGTTGCCGGTGAGTTGTTCGTTGACGCGCAGGATGCGCTCCTTGAGCCGCATTGCATGCATGTGCGCGGTGACAAACGCCACATCGGTGCAAATCGCGCCGACATCGGCGATGTGATTGTAGAGCCGTTCCAGTTCGAGGCAAACGGTGCGGAGCGCGCGGGCGCGCGGCGGCGGCTCGACACCAGCGGCGCGCTCGACCGCATGACAGAAGGCTGTCGCGTGGGCGAAACTCGAGTCGCCGGAAATACTTTCCGCGAGCCGGACGCCGTGCGGGATGGGGAGACTCTCGAACAGCTTCTCCGTGCCTTTGTGGACGTAGAACATGCGGAGCTGCAAGTAGAGCACCGGCTCGCCCGCGACGCTGAAGAGGAAATGGCCCGGTTCGATGATGCCGGCGTGGACCGGCCCGACCGGCACTTGAAAGACGCCTTCGCCCTCGACCTCGCGGAACTTGTGCCGCACACCTTGGAATGGCGGCAGGACCGTTCGCAGGTCGAAATCCTTGCGCAGCGGATAAACTTCCGGCCAGTCGTCGTGCAGGGCGCAACGACGCGCGTTGGGATGACCGCGCAGTTTCAGGCCGAACAGATCCTGAATTTCACGCTCCTGCCAGTTCACCGCGGGCATGGCGTCGGTGAGCGAAAGGAACTCCGGCGTCTCGGGCGAGATCGGCACGCGCAGGATGAAGAAACCGTGCGCCGCGTCGAGCGCCATCACGTAGTAGAGGTGGAACACGCCAGTGCCGGCGCGCGCGTCGTCGGCAAACACGCTGACGAGGCGGCCGCCCCACTTGCGAAAGAGATGAGCGCAGAAGCCGGAGACGAAGTCCATCCGGGCGTGGAAATAGACCTCGTTGAGGCGCGGCGCGAACGAGGATTCAATCCGCCCGTTGAAGCGTTTGGTGACTTCTTCGAGGATGGGTTGAAGCTCGGGGAAAACGTCCGACGGGTTCATGGTTTGCCTCCGATGATGGCCGCGGCCTGATGCATCAGTTCCAGCAACGGCGCGGGCAGCCACACGCTGAAGAGCAGCAGGCTGCCGAGCAACAGTGTCATCGCCGGCACGCCGTCCGACCGGCGCGCATCAGTGGGATGGTCGCCCGGCTTGCGAGCGCCCAACAGGATGCGGGTGAGTTGTTGGAGGATGCCGCAGAACGAAGCCAGCAGTGCCACCAAGATGACGACGCTGACGGTAATTTGATGAGCCGCCAAGCCGCCGCTGATGATGGTTAGTTCGCTGAAGAACAGCCCGAACGGCGGCAGACCTACAGCGGACAGCGCGGCCAGGCCCATCAACACAACCGTGACGGGCAGCACCTTCCCCACGCCAGGCCCGATGACGCGGAATTCAAGCGAGTGAAAGGTTTGATGGATGTTGCCCGCTGCGAAGAACAACACCGGCTTGGTCAACGCGTGATAGCCCATGTGCAGCAGCGCGCCGAAAATGGTCAACGGTGAGTTGAGGGCGATGCCGGTGCAGATCAGACCCATGTGTTCGAGGCTCGAATAGGCGAGCATCCGTTTGAGATTCCTCTGCACCAGAATGAACGATGGCGCCAGCAGCATGGAGAAGAGGCCAAAGCCCAGCAGCAAGTGCCCGCTGAAGCCGGCGTCCGGGCCGCCGTCGAGGCACGCGGTGGTGAGAATGTGAAACCGCAGCAGCGCGTAGAGCGCAATCTTGAGCGACACGCCCGACAGCATGGCACTGGTGGGCGACGGCGCTTCGCTGTGCGCGTCGGGCAGCCACGTGTGCATGGGCGCAAAACCGGCCTTCGTGCCGTAGCCGACAAAGACGAACACAAACGCCAGCTTGAGCTGAAGCGGGTCGAGTTGGCGCGCCACGCTCATCAAATACGACCAGTTGAAACTGGGCAGCGAATCCGGGTGACTCTTGCAGGCGGCGGCATAGACAAACACGGTGCCGAGCAACGCCAGCGCCAACCCCAAGCTGCCGAGGATGACGTATTTCCAAGCCGCTTCGAGGGAGTTCCGGCGGTTGTAGAGCGCCACCAGCAACACGGAGGAGAGCGCAGTGCCCTCGACCGCCGCCCACATCACGCCCAAGTTGTTGGCCAGCACCACCAGGAACATGCCCGTCCCGAACAGCGGCGTGAGCACAAAGAACTCGCGCACCCGTCCCATCGTGATTACACCCGCCGCCATGTCGCGCTCGAAGTAGCGCCCGGCGTAAAGCGAAGTCGCAAGAGAAACAACCGAAATAAGCAGCACCATCCATGCGCTCAAGGCGTCCGCGGAAAGAAATTCGCTCCACTCCCTCACCACGCCGCGCGCCAGAACCTCGTGCAGCAGCGCGATGCCCAGTCCCAGCGTCGTCGCGAAGGCCAGCACGCCCAGCGCAGCCATGACGCGCCGCGAGGGCACGAGGAGGCACAAGAGTGCCACGCTGAGCGGGACGAGCAGGATGGGTGTGAGCAGCAGCATGTCAGCCTTTCAACTGATCCAGCTTGCCGGTGTCCATCGAGTCGAAGTTCTCGCGGATGCGATAGACCAGAATGCCCAGCACCATCACCGCCACCATCACATCGAAGAAGATGCCGAGTTCGACCACCAGCGGCATGCCGTAGGTGGTGAGAGCCACCGCCGCGAGCATCACACCATTTTCCACCGTCAGCAGCGCCAACACCTGCGTCAGGGCTTTGCGGCGGTTGATCATAAGAAAGAAGCCGGTCAACAGAAGCGCCAGAGCGATGGCGAGGGTGTTGTTGCCGAGCTTCTCAAGCGAGGTGAAAGGCCGCGTGACGCTGTAGCCCAGCAGCGTCAGCGCCGCACAAATCAACATCGAGGAGGGGGCGTTGAGCAGCGGCTCGACATCTTGGTGGATTTGGATGCGGTGCACCAGGCGGTTCAACAGCCAAGGCAGGAAGACCACTTTGCCAATGAACGTCAGCACCGCGACGACATAGACGTGGCTGGCGTTGTAATTAAACGCCACGACCGCAGCGATGCCGGAGAGCAACAGCGATTGAATGGCAAAGAGCCGGATGTTGGTGAGCAGCATGCGCTGGGCGATCAGGAGCAGTTGCACGACCAGCATCAGCGTGGCCATCAGCGGGATGACCTGCGAACTGATTTCGAGAGTGGTGGGAGGGTGCATGTTCACTGAAACAAAAAAGTGGAAAGCAACGCCAATGCCGCCAGCACGAAGGCCGTGCTAAGCAGGTCGGGAACACGGAACAGCCGCATCTTGGCATTCGTGGTTTCCACGACCACGACCACGGCCGAAAGGGCCAGCAGTTTGGCCAAGTAAGCCGCCAGACTGATTCCCAGCGCGGCCACCGAGGCCTGCGGCCCCGCCAAGCCCACCGGGAAGAACACGTTCACCAGCAACGTCATCAGCACCAGTTGTTTGATGGACGCGCCCCACTCCATGAATGCGAGGTAACGGCCTGAGTATTCCAGCAGCATCGCCTCGTGAATCATCGTCAGTTCCAGATGTGTGGCCGGATTGTCCACGGGGATGCGCCCCGTCTCCGCCAGCAACACGACGAACATCGCCGCGAACGCCAGGACGTGCGCCGGGTTCAAGAGTTTCCAAGTTGCGCTCTGCGTGCTTTGGGCAATCTGGCTCAGGTCGGTGGAACCTGCGGTGATGGCCACGGTGAAAATCGCCAGCATCATGGCAGGCTCGGCGATGGCGGAAATGGTCATCTCGCGGCTGCTGCCCATACCGCCAAAAGCACTGGCCGGATCGAGTCCGCCCAGCGCGAGGAAGAAGCGCCCCAGCGCCAGCAACCCGACCACCGCCAGCACGCCGCCGAAGAGGCGCAACGGCGCGGGCGCGTTGATCATCGGCACCATCAGGCCCGCCAGCAGCGCCGTCAGGAAGACTACGTAAGGCGCAAATGAAAAGACCCACGACGCGTGCTCGGAGATGACCATGTCCTTGCGCAGGAACTTGGCGATGTCGAAATAGACCTGCCACGGGCGCGGGCCGCGGCGGTTCTGGAGCTTGGCCTTCCAGTTCTTGATGCAGCCGCTCAACAGCGGCGCGAGCAGCAGCAGCGCCAGCGTTTGCCCCAGGAAGTTGAGCGGGTCGAGGTTCATGACGCAAACAGGAGCAGCGCCACCAGCGTGATGAAGACGTAGATGAGGTAAGCCTGGAGGCTGCCCGCCTGAAGCGCGCGCAGCCGGCGCGACAGCCGCAGCAGCCAAAGGTTTACCGGACGGTAAAAGCGGGTCTGGAAAACTTCCTCCATGTGGCTCTCGAAACGGAGCGTCGTGGCGAAGTAAGGCGAGAAATCGTATTCCCGCTGCACTTCGCGACGCGGACGGAACAGCGCTTTGAAAATCATGCGCAGCGGTTTCGAGAAACCGGTGGCGGTGTATTCCATCTGCGGCGTCAGACCGCGCTGGCCGCAATCCCACGTCGGCGCGATTCGGGTTCGAGCCTTGCGCCCGAACATCGCCCAGAGCGCCAGAGGCACGGGCAGAAGATACACGGCCATCAGCGTGATGCCGAGGGTCGAAACGGTCCCGCCCTGCGCCGTCGCGTCCGAGAGCACGAGGCCGTTGGCCAGCGTGAGTTGTTGGCTGAGTTGGTGACCGGTCAGTTGCTGTGTGAGCGGATCGAGGAGTTTCAGAAACGCAGTCGGAAACAAACCCAGGAAGACGCAGGCCGCCGTCAAGACGCCCTGGCCGATCAGCACCGGGAGCGAGGCTTCATGCGCGTTGCGGGCGTGGTCGCTGCGTGGCTGCGCCAGAAACGTGATGCCGAACGCCTTCACGAAGCACGCCGCGGCCAGCGCGCCCGTCAGCGCCAGCATCGCGCCGCCCAACGGGAACATGAGCCGGACGAGGCTGGTGGTGGTGCCGAACCCCTGGAGCAACGATTGGTAGGTGAGCCATTCGCTGACGAAGCCATTGAGCGGCGGCAGCGCGGAAATCGCCACCGCGCCGACGAGAAAGAAAAGCGACGTCCAGCGCATGCGTTTGGCGAGGCCGCCCATTTCTTCCATGTTGCGTGTGTGCGTGGCGTGCAGCACCGCACCCGCACCAAGGAAGAGCAGCGCCTTGAACACTGCGTGGTTGATGGTGTGATACAAACCGGCGATGAGCGCCAACGACGCAAGCACCGCATGCCCGGTGTGCAGGAACATCAGCGCCGCGCCGATGCCCATGAGAATGATGCCGATGTTCTCGATGCTGTGATAGGCCAGCAACCGTTTGAGGTCGTGTTCCATCAACGCATACAACACTCCCAACACCGCCGACACCGTGCCTGCCGCCAGCAACGAAGCGCCCCACCACATCGGCGGCGGCCCAAGAAACTCGAAGCACACCCGCACCAAGCCGTAGATGCCGGTCTTGATGAGCACACCGGACATCAGCGCCGAGATATTACTCGGCGCCACCGGATGCGCCACCGGCAGCCAGATGTGTAGCGGCACGGCGCCCGCCTTGATGCCAAAGCCGATCACGAAGAGCATGAATGCGGCGTCTCGCTGCTGCGGTGAAAGCTTCGCCCCGATGCCCCGCAGGCTGGCGAAGCTGAAATCCCCCGCCGCTTGGGCCAGCATCAGGAAACCGAGCAGGATACACGCAGCGTCCAGATGTGACATGATGAAGTAGAGCACTCCGGCTTGGCGCGCCTCGCGGTCCTCGTGCTCAAAGCTCACCATCCCGTAGGCCAGCAAGGCCATTAGTTCCCAAGCGATGAGAAACATCCAGAGGTTGCCCGCGATGAAGACCAGCGTCGTGACCAGCAACAGGGCGTTGAAGACGGCCGCCAGCACGCCGACATTCTTGCGCCCGTAGTAGGTTCGGGCGTAACCAAGGGAGAAAACCGAAATGGCCAGCCCGACCAACGAAACAATCAGCACGAAGAAACATGACAGCGCATCCGCCTCAACGACGAGTCGCACGTCGGGAATCGGCCCCGACCACAGCGTTACCGGTGCAATCGTCACCGCCCGGCCCGCCGCCAAAGAAGACACGCTGAAGACAACGCCGCAAACGCCACCGAGCGCAGCCAGACCGAATCCAAGGACGTTCGCCAACCGCTCGGCGCGTTGCAACACGAGCGCCCCCGCCATCCCTGCCACATACGCCCAGAGGGCGAAGGTCAGCAGCATGGCGGAAGATTCCATCATGGTCTCTTACCTTCTTGCGTCCGATTCGCCCAACCGGTCCAGCAATCTCAACAGACCGTCCAGGATGGTCAGCGGATGCGGCGGACAGCCGGGAATGAAGAGATCCACCGGCACGAGGCCGGAAGCGCCGTTGTGATGTTGTGGATGGCCGATGAACGGCCCGCCGGCGATGGCACAAGCTCCCAGCGCGATCACGATCCTGGGTTCCGGCAAGGCGATGTAGGTTTTCTTCAGCGCCAGTTCCATGTTTTTCGAAACCGGGCCGGTGATCAACAGACCGTCGGCATGGCGCGGCGAGGCCACGAACTGAATGCCGAACCGGCCAAGGTCCCAGCCGATGGTGCCGAGCACGTTCGTGTCGGCCTCGCAGGCGTTGCAGCCGGCGGCACTGACTTGCCGCAGCTTCAGCGAGCGGCCGAAAAGCCGCCGCAGTTTTTCGTCGAGCGCCTGCGCCAGGCGAACCTGTTCCTTGCCCGTGTCGCCGAGCACGAGGTCTTCGCGCTGGCGCACCGCCATGCGGTGGTCGTTGCTCTGGGTAATGGCCTTGGTGGGACAAACCGTGACGCACTCGGCGCAGAAGATGCAGCGGCCGAGATCAAGCGCAACGGGCTTGCCCGCCGGTCGGGCGATGGCTTCCGTCGGGCACACGGTCACGCAGGCGGAGCAACTGGCGTCGCATTTGGCGGCCTCCACCTTCAGCGCGCCGCCGTGGCGGTCGGGCAATGCGGGTGCCGGCCCTTTCGGATAGGCCATCGTTTCGCAACCGCGTTTCAAACGATTCAGGAGTGTGTCGTGGACAGACATGGGTTCAGTGCGACCTCACAAGTCAAAGCCGCAATAGCTTAGATTAAAACTCTTGTTACACAACGGGAAATCCGAGATGGCCTGCCCTCGCAAGGCCAGCGCCAGTCCGGTCCAGTTGTGGAAGGACGGGTCGGTGATCTTGTAGCGTCGCAGTTTGCCATCCGCGCCCGTCAGCGCGACGTGGCACACCTCGCCCCGCCAACCTTCGACGAGCGCCACCGCGAGCGAGTTTGGCGCGAGCGCGGGCAGCGACGACATCGTTTCGCCTTCGGGGACAGCGTCCAACTGCTCGCGCAGAAAGTCACCGGAGCGTTGGATCTCCAGCCAGCGCACCCGGGCGCGGGCAAACACGTCGCCATCCGGCCAGACGGACACCGGCACCTGGGCGAAGCGATGCCATCCGGTGGGGTGATCGAAACGCACGTCGCGCACCAGTCCGCACGCGCGTGCCGCCGGACCAACCAATCCAATTGCCGCCGCCTGTTTCGCGTGCAGGTGGCCGGTGTGCTCAAAGCGTGTTCGCACCGACGCCGCGTCCCACAGCCAAGCCGCAGCCTGCTGGACTTCGGCCAGCGCGGTTTCGAGGCGCTTGCGCAACTGGCTCAGGCGTTCCGTGTCACCATCCAACAGGCAGCCGCCGGGTCGGACGAGGCCGCGCCCGAAGCGGTTGCCGCAGAGCAGCGCGGTCAGATTGAGGAAGTCACCGCGAATCTTGCCGCAGGCCGAGGCCGTCGGCAGAAACGCGACGTCGCCGGCCAGCGCGCCGAGATCACCGGTGTGGTTGGCCAATCGTTCGAGTTCGAGGGCAATGGCGCGCAGCCATTGCGCCCGCAACGGCGCTTCGGTCCCGGCCAGCGCTTCGAGCGCGTTGGCATAAGCGGTGGCGTGGCCGATGGTCGTGTCGCCTGCCACCGTCTCCATTTGATAGACCGTGGCGCGGTGCGGTCCGCCAGCGATCGCTTCCTCAACACCGCGGTGCTGGAAACCGAGCGCGATCTCCAGGTGCAGCACCTCCTCACCCGCACACTGAAAACGGAAATGTCCCGGCTCGATGATGCCCGCATGCACCGGTCCGACGGCTACTTCATGAATCTCGCGGCCATCCACGCGGAAGAAATCGCCCACCGCGGGGCCGGCTCCGTGGTCTTTCCGCACCGGCTTCAGCCACGGATGATTTTCAGGAACGACGCCGTGTTGTTCCCAAATCTCGCGCTCGAACAGATGCGCTTGTGCGTGGGTGGCAGTCAGCGCCGGAAAGGAGCCGGAGAACGACTGGCTGCGCCCGACGGCCAGTGTGTTGCCGGCGTCGAAGGCCAGCACGGCGACAAGCCGCAGCGCGTCGCCTTCCGGCACGCCGAAGAAACTGCTCAGACGTTCACCGCGACCCAACTCGGCACCGACATTACGAAGGAACTCAGCCAGTGGCCACTCAGGCACGTCGGCCCACGAGAGCGCGGTGCCGTTGGTCAGCAGGGTAAAAGGAGTGTCTCGTTTCATGGCGTGGGAGAAAGTTGTTGGACGGCCGCCGTCCAGGACTGGCGCAGCACCTCCGGGGTGAACAATCCCAGCCACAGCGACAGCAGCAACAACAGCACCGGCGGCACAATCACGGCGAGAGTTTCCCGGAACTTCGGGTCCATCTCGCGCGCAGCTTGGCGCGGCCGGCCATACACGATGGCGAACACAACGCGGGTCAGACCGAAGAACGCCAGGAGCAGGCATCCTAGAAAAAAGGCCGCCGCCCACCCGTGCCCAGTGCCAAAGGCGCTCTTCACGATGAGCAGTTCGCTGAAGAACGGCCCGAACGGCGGACAGGCCGTCACAGCGAACAACCCCATGACGAACAGCGCCGCCGAGCGCGGTGTGATGACCGACATGCCGCTGACTTCGTCAACGGTCCGGCCGCCGGCCGCGCGGCGAATGTTGCCCGCGCTGAGGAAGAGCGCGCCTTTGGTCATGCTGTTGTTCCAGACATGGAAGAACGCCGCCCACAGGCCGGCGCCGCCCAGCGCCGCGCCGAAGCTGAGAATGCCCATGTGCTCGACGCTCGAATAGGCCAGCATCCGTTTGAAGTCGCGCGCGGACAGCAGGAACAGCGCGGCCACCAGCATGGAAAACAAGCCGATGACCAGCAGCGTCCGGTTGGCCACCACGCCCGCGCCCGCGGCCTCGACAACCGCGCGCACGCGCAGGACGGCGGTGAAGGCCACGGTGGTCACGCCGCCGGCGAGCATCGCGCCGACAATGCCCGACGCTTCGCCATACGCATCCGGTTTCCAAGTGTGCATCGGCGCCAAGCCCATCTTGGTGCCATAGCCGACCAAGAGCAGCACCCAGGCAATCAACACCCACGGTCGGGACAAAGAGGCGCCCTGCGCCACCAACCCCGCGAACGTCAAGTCGCCGGTGCCGCCGCCGTGCAGCGAGGCGTAGCCCAAACAGAATGATCCCAGCAACGAGAGCGCGATGCCCGTGCCGCCCACGAGCAGGTATTTCCAAGTCGCTTCGAAGGCGCGTGGGGTGTTGTTGAAATGCAGGAGCGGCACGGACGACAACGTCACCGCTTCCGTCGCGATCCACAGCAAGCCGAGATGACGCGCCATGTGCGCCGCGCTCATCAAGCCCAGCGCTGCGAGGAACGCCGGCACGAAAACGCGGTTCGATCGTTCCGACCGCAGTTGCAGATATGGCACGCCATAGGCCGCGCAGCCTAGGAACAGCAGCGAAACCGCCGGCAACATCGCCCGAGCCAGCGGATCGTAGCCGAACCACGCGTGAAACGGAGCTTCGGGCGGATACAGCAACAACCCGAAGGACAGTAGCGTGTGCATCAGCGCTGCCACCGGCAAAAACCACGGGCGCGTGCGGTTGTTCGGCCAAAGGGCCGCCAACGCCGCCGCCACCAGAGGCACAATAATCAGAAGGAGTTCTTTCATTCTCTAAGCACAGTCAGCTTTCGCGTGTCGAGCGAATCGAACGCGCGTTGGATGCGGTCCACGATGATGCCGGTGACAAACACCGCCACCGTCAGATCCAGCAGGATGCCGCCCTCAACCAACAACGGGACGGAATGGATGAGCAACAGACCGAAGAGGTAAATGCCGTTTTCCAGAATCAGGTAGCCGCAAACTTGTGAGATGGCCTTGGAGCGACCGATCAGCAGCAACAGGCCCGCAAGCACGGACGCCAGCGATCCCGCCACCAACAGGGATTCGTGATGCTCCGGCAGCAAAGGCAGCCGGCTCGCCAGCACCACGGCGCCAATCATCCCCGCCGCGCCAAGCAGCAACGACGGCAGGAACCCGATCAAGGGATGGAGATCGCGGTCAATGTTGGCGGTGCGCATGGCCCGGCGCAGTAGCGCGGGAATCACCAGCCCTTTTATCGCCACCGTGGCAATCGCCACCGCCACCGCTAACAGGCGCAGTTCGTGCTCAATCACGAGCGGCATGATGCCCAGCACCATGCCCTGCAGCGCGGCGACGCGGATCAGCGACGGCAGCCGGCTGGTGCCCAACGCGACGAGGTTCAAACCCATCGCCAGACCAATGAGGAGGTTCAGCCAGTCGTTCACGCTGCGCCTCCTTTCCACGCGATCAACAGGGCGAAGACACAGAGCAGAAACGCCGTCGTCAGCAGCAACGGCACCCGGCGGAACGCGACACGGGCCGTCAGCGACTCCGTGAATCCAACCGCCACGGTCACCAGCAGCACGCCGCCGATCATTGCTCCTGACGCGGCAGCGACTGACAGTTCACCGATTGGCAACACCGCCTGCACCAGCAGGACGGAGAACAAGAGGAGCTTCATCGCCGCGCCGTGCAGCACCGCAGCCAACGGCGGCCCGCTATGGTCCAGCACCATCACTTCGTGAATCATAGTCAGTTCGAGGTGGGTGTTGGGATCATCGAACGGCACGCGGCAGTTCTCCGCCAGCAACACTGCAAACAAGCCAACCGCCAGCAGCACCGCGCCCGGGCCAACCGACGGCGTGAGCATCGCGCTCAACGACACGCTCCCGCTTTGCATGCTCAAGGTGAGCACGGCTGTGATCACAGCCGCCTCCGCGAGCACGGCGTAGCTCACTTCCCGCGCCGCGCCCATGCCTTCAAAGGCCGAGCCGGTTTCCAGCGCCGCCCAAGCCGTGCAGAAACGCGCCAACGCGAGCAGATAGATCAACAGGATTACGTCGCCGCGAAAGCTCAGCGACGTTCCCAGTGGTCCAAGCGGCAAGAGCAGCGCCGCGGCCAGCACCGCCACCCAGGCAACCGCCGGCCCGGCGATGAAACCCGGAGACGCGAACGTGCTCACGACTACGCCCTTGTGCCACAGTCGCGCCAGATCGTAGTAAAGTTGCAGCACCGGCGGCCCGCGTCGCCCAGCCACCCACGCTTTCACTTTGTTGATGACGCCCGGCAGCAGCGGTGCCAGAAACAACCACACCGCCAACCGCGCTAAAAACTCTAGAATCGAGATCACTTATATACTCCCAAAAAGAACCAATGCTCCCATGGCCGCAAGTGCGGCCACCAAATACAAGATGTAATCCGGCAGGCTCCCCTGCTGACGCTGTCGCACCCACGCTGAAGCGACCATCACGGCATCGCCCACCGGGCCAATCACCCGCTCCAGGACGGTCTCCGGAATCCGCTCAACAAAATCCGCCTGACGCGGAAACGGCCCGCGCGGCCAGTGCAACCTGCGCTCGGGCCGCAGCACCCAGCCGAACCAGCCAGACGCCAAGGCGGCGAACGACCCGCCGGTGTATTGCATCCGGGCCGTCGGAAGCGCGTAACCACAATCCCACGTAAGTGCCCGGCGCACGCCATTCGTTCGCGAGCGGAACCAAAGCGCGATAGCCGCCACTGTGAGTGATGCAGCCAACGCCAGATGCGTGTAACCCAGAGTGATAAGCGAGGCCGGCGGTTTGCCACCACTCCACGCGGATCTCCACCCCACCAACACCCGCGAGATGAAAGGCCAGACGGCCGCCGGTGCCAGAGCGAGGCACGCACAAATGCCCGCCAAGGCCAGCATCGGCGCGCGCATCCACCAGCCACATTCATGGGCGTGCACCGCGACCTGGGTGCGGGGCGCGCCGAGAAACACCACAGCCGACGCCTTTACAAACCCGGCCAACGCGAGCGCGCCTGTCACGCCTAGCGCAATCGTCGCCGGCACAATGGCGACGGCGACTCGCGTGTGACTTGCCGCTGCATCAAACAGCCCCAGATACACGAGCCATTCGCTGACGAATCCGTTGAGCGGTGGCAGGGCCGAGATGGCCGCAGAACCAAAGGCGAACAAGCTGGCCGTCCACGGCATCGCGCGCCACAATCCGCCGAGCCGGCTCATTTCCCGCGTGCCTGTCGCATGCAGCACCGAGCCGGCGCCGAAGAAGAGCAGGGCTTTGAATGCGCCGTGATTCCACACATGCAGGAGCGCTCCCGCCATCGCGAGGCGGCCCCAGGCGGTGTCGCCGTTCGCCGTGCCCAGCAGCGCCACGCCCAAGCCAATCAGGATGACGCCCATGTTTTCCACCGAGCAATAGGCCAGCAGCCGCTTGAGATCGTTTTGCGCGAGCGCGAACGCTGCGCCCAACACCGCGCTCACAGCCCCCAACGCGAGCACCACCCACCCCGCGCCCGCCGGCAGCGGCAGCCAACCGCTGAAACGCACCAAGCCGTAAAGTCCCATCTTGATGGCTACGCCTGACATGATGGCCGAGACGTGGCTGGGCGCGTTTGCGTGCGCCGATGGCAGCCAGATGTGCAGCGGGAACATGCCGGCCTTCACGCCGAACCCGAACAGTGCCACCCAGAACAACGGCGCCAACTCGGCGTGGTCGCGCATGGGACCGAGTTCCCAGCTTCCGGTCTTCGTCGCCAGCAGCGAAAAGAAAGCGAATAACCCCAGCGTCCCGGCGTGCGACGCCGCGAGGTAAAGCCAGCCCGCCGCGCGCGTCTCGCGTCGTTCCCGTTCCAGCGTGATCAGGAAAAAGGCCGACAAGGCGAAGGCTTCCCACGCCATGAGGAAATGGAGTCCGTTGGCGCAGAGCAGCACGAGGCTCATGCACAGGACCAACATGCTCCACCAAGTTCGGCCCCGTCCGGCCGACGCAGGATGCTCGCAATCCGGCCAATACCCGCGGGCATACACCGCCCCGCCGCCGCCGACCACCGCCACCAGCGCGAGAAACCATGCGCTCAGCGCGTCGAGACGCAGATGTATCCGTTCGCCGCCGACCGCGAAGCTGCTCCGCCAATCCCACTCCGCGCCTCCGCCAAGCGTCCAGAAGGCAGTAGCGAGCAAAGTCGCCGTGCCGGCAAGCGTCAGCGCCAGCCAAACGCGTGGGAAGCGCGCGCCGCTCAACGCGGCGGCCACCAGCATTATTACTGCGCCAGCTATGAGCCAATCCATCATCATGAGTGGCTCTCGTGTTTCAGCTCGGCTCCGCCGGAAGAGTCGGCTGCCGCAAGTGCTTGGAAAAGTTCCTCGTCCGGCGCGCCCCGCTCGACCACATCCCGCAGCGGTCCGTGGGCTATCGCACGGCTGAGCCGGGCCAGCGTGTCGAGGTGCGCGCGCGGCGAAGGCGGAATGAAGAAGAACAACCGCGTCACTGGCACGCCGTCGGCTGGGGGTTCCGTCAACGGCAGGACGTCGCGCAACAAGAGCAGCGTAATCACGCCGGCGTCCCGGCCCAGCGTCACCCGCGCGCTAAAATGCGGCAACGCGAAGCCATCACCTATCGGCGCCCAATTGACACCACTCTTGGCTCGCAATCGTTGCGCCAGCAACGCGCGAACCGGCTGGGGAATGCTCGACAATGAAACGATCATCCGTTCCAGAACTTCGACCGCGCCCGACGACGGAACATCGCGCCAGATTCCTCCAATCCGCAACATCGGTGCCAGTTCCAAGCCGGTGGTGAAGGCCCCGTTCTCGGGTGCCAAAAACCCGGCCCGCGCCGTCAGTCCGTGCCCGGCCGCCCAGTGGGCCACGCGCGCCCGATCAAACAGCAGTCGGCCACGGTCCTGCACATACGGCAGCCCTTCATCGCGAATCCAGTCATCAACGACTTTCTCCGAAACGCCGAACGATTCAGCAAGCTCAACCAAGTTTAGATACATGTCTTGTCAGTAATTTCTTTTTGCACGACCTGGGGTGGTTTCCGCTCACCGGCTCCACGACACCGTCATGACTGCCACCGCGATCAGGCCGAGAATCAAGTAAAGTATGTAGGCGTGAGTTCGCCCGTGCTGTAGCCGTCGGGCCACGTCGGAAACCCACATCACCAGCCGTGCGAACGGCTCGATCACCCGCTCCAGCACGGTTTCCGGCGTGTGCTCTTCAAACTTGGCGTGCCGGGGAAACTCCTCGACCGGCCGATGCTCGTGCCGTTCCGGCAACAGAATCCACGCGAACCATTCGGTAATGATGCCCGCAAATGACCCCGCCGTGTATTGCATACGCGCCGTCGGCACCGCGTAACCGCAATCCCAAGTCAGTCCGCGGACCCAGCCGTGCCGGTGCGCCCGCCGCCACAACCAGATGGCGCCAGCCACCCCCGACGCAGCCAATGCCAGGTGAACAAGACCCAGTGTCGCCAAGGATTCCGGCACTGGGGCGTCCGCCCAAGTTTCCCGCCACGAGACCACCGCCGTATGCACGGCCGGCCAAAAGACGAACGGTGCCAGGCCGATGGCCACGCAACCCGCCGCCAAAACCAGCATCGGGCCGCGCATCCACCGGCCGCACTCATGCGCATGTTCGGCCTCGTGCGATCGCGGCGCGCCGAGGAACACCACGCCGCACACTTTGACGAAACAGGCCAGCGCCAGCGCGCCAGTCATCGCCAGCAAAACGATGGCCGGAATCGCTCCGACCACGGCCGCGCCGGGTTGATTGACGGCATCGAAAAGTCCCAGATAAACGAGCCATTCGCTCACGAACCCGTTCAACGGTGGCAGGCCAGAAATTGCCGCCGCGCCCAGCGCGAACAGCGACGCCGTCCAAGGCATGGCCCGCCACAGTCCGCCAAGGCGGCTCATCTCTCGCGTGCCAGTGGCGTGCAGCACCGAACCGGCGCCGAGGAACAACAGCGCCTTGAACAAGCCATGGTTCCATACGTGCAGAAGGCCGCCCGCGAGCGCCAGCGCGCCCCAAGCCGGATGCCCGTGCGCCGCCGCTACGAGCGCGAAGCCGACGCCCATCAGAATGATGCCGATGTTCTCGACGCTGTGATAGGCCAACAGCCGCTTGAGATCGTGCTGTCCCAGCGCAAACGCTACGCCCAGCACCGCGCTCACCACACCCAAGCCCGCCACCACCCACCCAGCCCCCGGCGGCACCGGCAGCCACCCGCTGAACCGCACGATGCCGTAGATGCCCAACTTGATGGCCACGCCCGAAAGGATGGCCGAGACGTGGCTGGGCGCATTGGCGTGCGCCGATGGCAACCAGATGTGCAGCGGAAACATGCCCGCCTTCACACCAAACCCGAACAATGCCAGCCAGAATAGCGGCGCCAACTGCGTCTGATCGCGCATTGGCCCCAAGTCCCAGCTTCCCGTCCGCGTCGCCAGCAACGAGAAGAACGCAAACAACGCCAGCGTGCCCGCATGCGATGCGGCGAGATAAAGCCAGCCCGCCGCCCGCACCTCGCGACGCCGCGCGTCGAGGGTAATAAGAAAGAAGGCGCACACGGTGAACAGTTCCCATGCGATGAGGAAGTGCAGGCTGTTCGAACACAGCAGCACCAAGCCCATGAACAGCAGCAGCGCGCTCCACCAGGCGCGGCCTCGCGGTGCCGAGCGCGAATGCGCGGCATCCGCCCAATATTCATGCGAGTAGGTGCCAGCAGCTCCGCCCACCACGGCCAGCAAAGCCAGAAACAACGCGCTCACGCCGTCCAGCCGCAGATGCACCGTTTGGCCGCCAAGGAGGAACGCGCTCCGCCATTCCCACTCGGAGCCTGTGGTCAAAACCCATGTAGCCGCGCCGGCCGCCGCCAATGCCCCCGCGAGCAAAGCCGCCAACCACCCACGCGGCGCGCGAAACGCACCGAGGATGCTGGTTAGAATGGCCGCACCAGCCACCGCCAACAGCACGCCAGGATTCATCGTCCGATCTTCAACCTTCTGACGGGCTGGGGCGCGGCGAGTGGTTCCGATTGGCTAGAACAGACCTGTCCACCTACGCAGTGGTGTGGCAGGCCGCCTTCGCGGACCCACGAGTGCGCCTTGTTTCTTGGCGCCTTTAAAAATTGGCAAACATCTCGAACCGTCAATTGCATGATTACTGCCTTCGCCACCTGATTCCGCAGCGCGTAAAAAAGGTCTTTAATAAGGCAGATTTCCCGTTTCGTCAACTCCTCGACGTGACACTCCAAGGCGCTGGCGGGCTATGTGCCGCCAGCGAAGGTAGTTCTATCCACTACTTGCCAGAAACAACGGTTATGGCATACTGGGAGCGGTGGTCGCTTTTGGGCGGAGATAGCCATGCAAACGATTCTGTCATAGCGCCGCAGAAGGGCTGCTCGAAGGCGGCCTGGAGGTCATGGTGCCGTTGTTCATCGGCCCGGACGAAGTCATCCGTGTGGATACGCGATGAGCGAAAGTATCTTGGGAAGGAAAACGTGGAATGAAGTTTTTGAAGTGGATGTTCATCATCATCGGTGTGATTGCGTTGTTGGCGGGGGGCGGATTGGCTTTTTACGACGCGGGGGACTGGACGCCGTTGTTTCGAGCCGACAAGGGCAAGCTGGTTGGCGCACCCGTCACCGACATCACCACGGTGGACGAGATGACGGTGTATGACGTGGAACTGAGCAACGACAAAGGCCGGCATGTGATGTGTCGCGTGAGTATTCCCGCCGCCGCCGGCAAACGCCACACCTGGCCGGCGGTAGTCCTGCTGGCCGGCACGGAGACGGGGCGCAAGGCGGTGGACAGGTTGCCGCCGCAGAAGAACATGATGGTGATCGCTCTCGACTATCCGGAAGCGCTGAAACTGGATTTCTCCAACGAGGTGGCAACATTCAAGTCGGTGTGGGAGATGCGCGAGGCGGCGATGCAGATGGTGGCCAACGTCCTACTCGCGGGCGATTTCGTGGCGGCGCAGCAAATGGTGAATCCGGAGCGCGTGGCGCTGGCTGGCATCGGTCCCGGCGCACTCATTTGCGCGGCGGCGGCGGCGGCGGACAACCAGAATCAGTTTACGTATGTGGCGCTGCTCCAGACCGGCGCGGGCATCGGCGGACTGATCGAGGCCAACGCCAGCCGGTTGAAACTGCCCGTGCCGGCGGTCACGGCCGGCCACATCGGCGAGTGGTTGTTCAAGCCGCTGGAACCAGGCCGCTACGTCAGCCACATCGCGCCCCGGCCGCTGACGATCCTCAACGGCAAGACCGACAGTTGGATGCCGGCCAACGCGGCGCAGAAGTTATTCGACAAGGCACGCGAGCCGAAAAAGCTGATCTGGCTCAAGGGCGAGCGCGCGTCGGCCGACGACAGATCACTGCTCCAAGATCTGGCCAACCGCGTGCTCATCCAGTTGCCGGTGGCTGCAAAATCCAGCGCTCTTGGATTGTCCACTGACATGATGGGACGATAACGGCACTCGCCACCATGCCCGAAAGCTGTCGCGTTTCGCCTTGCCCGCGCAAGCACTTTTGCCCATTCTCTCGCCATGTTCCGCTCTTCTGACGAACAACTGAAGGTTCTCTGCGCCCGCGCCGTGCAGATCGAGACGGTGGACGAACTGCGCAAGAAGCTCGACGCCTCTCGCGCCGCCAACCGGCCGCTGCGCGTGAAACTCGGCATGGATCCAACCGCGCCGGACATCCATCTCGGCCACACCGTCGTGCTGCGAAAGATGCGCGAGTTTCAGGACCTCGGCCATAAGGCCGTGCTCATCATCGGTGATTACACCGCTCTGATCGGCGACCCGTCCGGCAAAACCAAGACACGCCCAATGCTTTCCGCCGAGGAAATCAAACGGAACGCTGAGACGTATTTCCAGCAAGCTGGCAAGGTTCTCGACACCGCGCCTGGCAAGCTCGAAATCCGCTACAACAGCGAGTGGCTCGCGCCGATGCGACTGGCGGACGTCATCAAGCTGTGCAGCAAGATGAGCGTTGCCCGCATGATGGAGCGCGACACGTTTGAGAAACGCTACAAGGCCGGCGAGCCAATCAGCATCCATGAGTTTCTCTATCCACTCATGCAGGGCTACGACAGCGTTTGCATCCAGTCCGATGTCGAACTCGGCGGCACCGATCAGACGTTCAACAACCTCGTCGGCCGCCAACTCCAAGCCGACGCGGGCCAGCAGTCGCAGATCGTCATGATTATGCCGATCCTGCCGGGCCTCGACGGCGTCCACAAGATGAGCAAGAGCCTCGGCAACTACATCGGCGTCAGCGAGCCGCCGAACGAGGTCTTCGGCAAGGCCATGAGCATCAGCGACGAACTGATGTGGCAGTGGTATGCGATGCTGCTTGGTAAAACGGAAGTCGAAATCACCGCGCTCAAGGTCGGCCATCCTATGGAGGCCAAGAAGGCACTCGCCGCCGCGCTGGTGGAGCGACTTCACGACGCCGACGCAGCCCGCGCCGCGCTGGAGCATTTCGATAAACAGTTCTCGAAGAAGAAACTCGACGAAGTCGCCGAGCCGCTCGCCGTTCCTGCCGGCAAGATCGGCCTCATCGAACTGGTTGAGAAGAGCGGCGTGTTCAAGAGCCGCAGCGACATCCGCCGGGTCATTCAGGAAGGTGGCGTTCAACTCGACGGTCAGAAGATCACCGACCCGAAAGCCGTAATCGAGCCGCGCGTCGGCCAGATTCTGCGAGCGGGCAAGCGCGTCGTGCGGAAGATTGAGTTGCAGTCCTGAGCGAAGGCTGATTCGAAACGCAGAGGCGTAAAGTTTCGCGGAGATTTGCGATTGCTTCGGCCGGCAAACTAGGCTATTGGCAAACGCGTCCGTCCGGTCGGGGCGTAGCGCAGCTTGATAGCGCGCCTGCCTTGGGCGCAGGAGGTCCCGGGTTTAAATCCCGGCGCCCCGACCATCTCAATGAAATAGTCGCGTTGACGGACCGGAGCAACGGTCGCAATTCTCACGCGACTTGGAGAACCAACAGACGGATGCGGTAACAAGCAACATCGCAGAGCTATATCGGCTGTGCATGGTATTCCCATCACTGATACGCAGCGATAGTTGTTGTAAGCTCACCATGAAGACAAAAACATACACAGTCAGGATAGGGGCAATAATTCTGGCTCTCACAATAGCCTGGCGGTTGGACGCCGCAACGACCCCGAAAGCACAGATGACTCCTGCGTCCATCGGTTCGACCAAGCTGGAGGCCGAAGCAGCACAACTGAACCGCGATCGGGTGGAAGTCGTCGAACAGAATACATTTCCCAGCAAGCGGGGTGTTTCACTCAAGAACAGCCTGACAAGCAACGTGGGTTCCACGGACAGCAAACCTGACCTGGTCTTCAGTGTAAGAACTCCTCAGGCCGGACGGTATTGGATACGCACTCATGCCGCTGTCGACGCCAAAGGTGCTGAGGCAATGCGAAAAGCGGCGAGCAAATCGGCTTCGCTGCGCTTGATGATTTCTATCGGTGGCAGTCGCCCAACCAAACGTGTGGTTTTCGTTCCGTGGAGTTCGCCTGGAAGTTGCACTCAGACTATCGGCAAGTTCAGTTTCAATAGCCAGGAACAGGAAGTCCGAATATGGCTTCCGGAAGGAGTGAGTCTCGATTACATGCAGGTCACTCCCTACTCTCCGCCGAAAGTCCCGGTTGCTGCGGCTGACTATCAGCCATCGGTGGTGCCACCGAAATCGCGACCGCGCATCTGGGTCAATGAAGAGTCACTGCCGAGAGTTCGCGCCAACCTCGACAAGGGCGAGAATGCCCCGCTTTGGGCGCGAGTCAAGAAACAGGCAGCCAAGCCTTTCGAGTTCACGGTCAAGCCGGACACGGAAGCCAGTTACAACTCCGCATTGGAACAGGCCGCCATGACCAAGGCTTTCGTCCACCTCATGACTGGAGACAAGACGCGCGGTTTGGAAGCGGTGGGACTGGCTCGCAAATACCTCTCGGCGGTCGTGTTCGACAATCTTCTCGACATCACCCGCGAGATTGGCCGGGCCATTTACTCGAGCGCGCTGGTCTATGACTGGTGCTACGACGTGATGACGCCGGAAGACAGAGATGAGATCCGCAAGAACCTTATGCGACTTGCTGATGACATGGAGATCGGCTGGCCGCCTTTCCTCCAGGGGATCGTGAACGGCCATGGCAACGAAGCGCAAGTCAACCGCGACCTGCTCTGCATGGCCATCGCAATCTATGACGAGGACCCGATCCCTTACCGTTACTGCTCGTATCGGATACTCGAAGAACTGGTGTCTATGCGCAGGTTCGAGTATCAGTCGCCACGCCACAACCAAGGGGTTAGTTACGGCCCCTATCGTTTCGCTTGGGACTTACACGCCGCCATGCTCTTTCGCCGCATGACCGGGAAACCGGTCTTTGACGACAATATCGCAAGCGTTTACAAGTTCTGGCTGTATATGCGCCTTCCAAACGGACAAATGCTTCGCGACGGTGACGGGTTCTCCGATGGCAGATATGCGAACCTCGGCCCCACGCCGTTGCTCAACTACGCCTACAACAACGATCCGATGATCAAGGGCGACTTCGAGCGCCAGGGTGGCCTGTCCGGCGATTCGATCCTGTTTCTACTACTGAATGATCCAGATCTGGTGGCTGAGAAGAGTCTCGCTTCGCTGCCGCTGACTATTGATTTCGGCCCGGTTCTCGGCTCAATGATCGCCCGGACCGACTGGAACATCGGCACGAACATCGCGGACGTTGTGGTCGAGATGAAAGGCGGCGGCTATCATTTCGGTAATCATCAGCATTCCGATGCCGGCAGCTTCCAAATCTATTACCGCGGGTTGCAGGCTGGAGACCTTGGCCAGTATCGTTTCTATGGCACACCATACGATTCCAATTTCAACAAGCGCTCGGTCTCGCACAGCATGATGCTGGCGGTTGACCCGGACGAGAAGTTCAATGTTCCATCGAACGACGGTGGCACCCGTAACGTCCGGTCCTGTCCTGCAACTGCGGAACAGGCGGCCAGGAATCCGATGTTTGCCAATGGCAAGGTGGTGTCGGCGAGCTTCGGGCCGGTCAAACAGCGGCCATTCTTCAGTTACTTCTCCGTGGACCTGACGTCGGCCTACAGCAGTAAGATTCAGGACTATGTGAGAACCTTCTGTTTCCTCAACCTCAACAACGAACAGATTCCGGCGGCACTCATCGTGCTCGACAACATGACCACACCCAAGCCGGAGTTTAAGAAATACTGGCAGGTCAACACATTGAACCCGCCGGAGAAAACCGCTGATGGAGTGATCCTGAGAAATAGCGCCCTCGGGTTGAGCGGCAAAGTCAGCGTTCGAATGTTGCGTCCAAGGGTGAACGAACGACAGATGGAGATACTGAGCGGCAAAGCAGCCAACAGCGTGTTCGGGCAGGTGTTCACTCCGCCTGATACCACAAAGCCAGAGAGCAATGGCCACCGGGTAATGTTTTCGCCCAAGTCGGCGCAGGACAACGATGTCTTTCTGACAGTCATGCAGATGGCCGATGATGTGGCGCGAGAATTGCCTGTAACGGTGACGGAAACACCTGTGCTGTTTGCGTTGACCCTTGCCGACCGGGTGGTCGTCTTGAGCAAGACCGGCAAACTTCTCAAACAGTCGTTTCAGGTGAATGTCCCGCCAAGTCGGGATTATCAACTGTTGCTTTCCGGTCTGGCGCCGGGTGCCTGGAGCATCCGCAGTCAGGATGGCAAGGTGCAGTTCAATGTCAAAGTTGAGGCCGGTAAGAATACTGCATTTTTCGTAGTGCCTAGCGGTAGTTTTGCGGTCCAGCCAGAAGCAATATCCAGCGCGTCTGAGTTTAGGGTTGCACCAGACTTCATGCCTGCGTTGGCGGCTGCGCCTGCCAACGCACAAATACCGGTAGCCTCTTCAGCAAAATGATGCCAGCTAGTCCGGATCCGACGCCCCGACCCCCTCCTGCCGGGCACCGTCTAGAACCGGTAACCCACGCTGAGTTGCGGGCCGATGGCGTCAATCGCACGGTTCTGGCGTGCCGGTTCAGAGAGACCGGCGTTTGAGAAGTGAACGTATTCGGCCATCAACCGGACATACCACGTGTCGTTGATGTCGTAGCGAACACCGAGGTTGATGCCGAACTCGAAGCAAAAATCCTGTCCGAGTCCGTATGGAACCGTTGGGTTCGGGTAATCTTGTGTATTGGCGAAACCAAAGCCGACCATCGCGCCCACAAATGGCACCAAGCGCCAGCCTGGTTGAACGAAATTGTAACGTGGCCCGAAGTCCAAGCCGACGATGCGAGATTCCGGCCCGTGCGTAACTGCCATGCCGTAGGGGCGGAACGCAAACTCCGAATAACCGCGCCACCAACCTTCGTCGTCGCTGGGATCGTCCAGCTTCAGTGACGCCGTAATAGAGGCCGGCACCAGTGTGTAGCCATCCAAACCTTTTGACCGCATGTTGGAAAATAATACACCGCTTCCTGTTTCCAGCGACCAGTCGCCCTTCACCTCGGTGCCAAACGAAGTGGCCCGCTGCTGTGCCCACGCCGCCGTGCCGAGAATGCTGCATAACCCCGCCACCACCGCCATCGCGATAGTGCGGTGGCAAAAACCTTTCCTCGTGTTCATTTGCATAGTCATTCCTCTGATGGGATCAGTATTACACTTCTGAAAAGGAGTTTTCAATCCTTCTACGGAAGACGTCGCCGCATCAGCGTCGCATATCCCAGCGGCGTTTTGGGCAAGTTCACCGTATCAAGGCGGAATTCACGGATCCACTCAATGTCGAAGTCGCGGCTGAACGTCGCGCGGATTTCCTCTTCGCTGACGGTCGGCGGGCCGGGATCGAGCGGCTCTTTTGCGTTGCCGCAGAGCAGAAGAAAGATGCTGCCGGGCCGCGTCACGCCCAGCACTTGCTCGACGAACGTCCGACGCTGGTCTTTCGCCAACGTGTGGAAACAACCGCAGTCAAACACGAACGCAAATGGCACGCCAAAGTCGGGCAATGCAAGCACGCTGGCGCAGACAAAGTTCACGCTCACAGCCGCTGCCCGCGCTTTCTCCCGCGCCCGCTGGATCGCGACTCCGGACAAATCCACGCCAGTTGCGCTGAAGCCCTGCTGCGCGAGGAAGATCACGTTTGTGCCCGTGCCGCAACCGAGGTCGAGCGCGCGGCATGGCTTCACTGATCCACTTTCGAGGAGCAGTCGCAGTTGCGTGGAGGGCCGCCTCGTATCCCACGGCGGCGACTGCGGGTCGCGGTAGGTTTGGTCCCAGTCGCGGTCAGGCGTTGGCACGCGGTTCAGCTCCAGAACTCTCGCGGGTCCGTAACCTTCCCCGTCAATGCGCTGGCGGCGACGGTCGCGGGACTGGCAAGGAGCACCTGACTCTCGCGGTTGCCCATGCGGCCGGGGAAGTTGCGGTTCGTGGCGCTGATGCACTTCATCGGCGTGTTGACACGGCCGAAGGTGTCCTCCGGCCCGCCGAGGCAGGCAGCGCAGCCGGCGTTCTCTGTCATGCGCACGCCAGCGTCCACGAGAATCTGCCACACCGATTTGTCGCCGAGCTTCACCGCGCGCAAATCCTGCACGACCTGCGTCGTAGCGGGCACACCGAAGGTGTCTATCTTCACCTGCCGGCCCTTCACCACGCGGGCAAACGCGATGAAGTCGCTGGTCTTACCGCCGGTGCATGAGCCGATGTAAGCGCGGTCAAGCGCGACATGGCCGAGTTCGCGAGCGAGCTTGCGCTGGCCGGGATCCGGATGGCAGGCCACGGTCGGTTCGAGCTTCGAGAGGTCGAACTTTTTGTTGTAAACGTAGCTGGCATCCGCGTCGGGCGTCACGGCCTCGTATTCCTTCTTCGTGCCGTTAGCAGCGACGCGTTCGTTGACGTAATCGAATGTTTTCTGGTCGGCCTCGAAAATGCCGTTCTTGCCGCCGGCCTCGATGGCCATGTTGGCGATGGTCATACGGTCGTCCATGTTCATCGCCGACGCGCCGGGGCCGCGAAACTCCATCGCGCGGTAGGTGGCGCCGTCGAAGCCTATCTCGCCGATGACGTGGAGGATGACGTCCTTGCCCATCACGCCGGGCTGGAGCGCGCCTTCGAACCAGAACAACATCGTCTCCGGCACCTTAAGCAGGATCTTTCCGGTGCCCATGACAAAGCCGGCGTCGGTATTGCCAATGCCGGTGGCGAATTCGCCGAACGCGCCAGCGGTGCAGGTGTGGCTGTCGGTGCCGAGGAGCACCTCGCCGGGTCGCGTGTGGCCCTTGAGCGGCAGCGCGGTATGGCAGACGCCGACGTAGTGGCTGCCGTGCTGGCGCACGAGCGGGCCACGCGAGGCGTCGTATTTCCAGTGGCCACGCGGGTCGTCAATGATGTCGTAGAAATACGGCAGACCCTGTTCGCGCGCGAACTCGCGGAGCGTGTCCACGTTGCGGTTGCAAAGCGCGTCGGTGGTGAAGATGTAATGGTCCGGTGTGATGACGATCTTCTTCGGATCCCACACCTTGGCGCTCTTGCCGAACTCGCGCTTGAACACGCCGATGGTGCCCGGTCCGCACACATCGTACGTCATCAGGATGTCCACTCGCACCCAGACGTTTTCGCCGGCGTAAACCCTCGCCTTGCCACTGGCGCGGGCGAGGATCTT
This sequence comes from Verrucomicrobiota bacterium, assembly GCA_026397915.1. Lineage (GTDB taxonomy): Bacteria > Verrucomicrobiota > Verrucomicrobiia > CAIQCK01 > CAIQCK01 > CAIQCK01. The sequence goes on along the minus strand of JAPLTX010000024.1, from coordinate 83,929 downwards.
TTCTGTCAATGTCATGCCCATAAGTTCTGTCCTGCTGAAATTAGTCTGGCGAACTTAAAGGACACCTCGCGCTGTTGCAACGGGTTTTTCCCAGCCTTACGGCACAACCTTCTCATCCACAAGTCGACCGTCGGAAGTTTCCAGCAAGATGCGGTAGCGACCGGGTCGCAGTTGGGCGTTCTCGCCGACGGGCCGGCTGAAGACGCGCTGGAGTGTTTGGCCCGGCTCAACGCGCAGCGCCGATGCCACGGGACGTTCTTTTTCGCCCAACGGATCACTGACGATGACGCGGATGATTTCCAGAGGCCGGGCGTCACCGTTATGAATGGTTACGTCGTATTCGAGCGACGGTGGTTCCACGAAGTAGCGCGTAATCAGGACACGATCCAGCGTCACCCGCACTTTCGATGCGGCGACAGCCGCTGTCGTCGCACGCGGCTGCGTCATTCCGTGCCACAACGCCGCCGTCAGACCGGTGATGATGACGACGCTGACAATCAGGCCCAGCCACAACAACCATCGTTGCCGCGACCGGCTTCGCGCGATTATTGCGGCGCTGACAGCAATAAGCCGCGTGCGCAGTTGTGGCTGCGTCGGCGCGGGTTCTTGCGCGAGCTGCTCCGCGCCGCGTTGCACCGCCTCGAAACTCCGCAGGATGGCGGCGCAGGATGGGCACTCGCGCAGGTGCTCGCGCATCGCGTTCCGACGCGCGGCGGGCAGTTCGCCGTCGAGGTAGGCCGACCATTCCAGCGGCGCGTAGTGTTGAGATGCTGGCGTGCTCATGTCAGTGGCCCTCCAAAAACTTCAACAACCGGCAGCGCGCGCGGAACAGCGTGGCGCGCACTTGTTCGAGGCGGCAGTTCATCGCCCGCGCGATTTCCTCGTAGGACATCTCCTCAAAGCTGCGCAGCGACACGACCATCCGCTGGTTCTCCGGCAGCCGATCCATCGCGTCGGCAAGCCGCTTGAGGAACTCTTTGTTGAGCAGCTCGTGGCTCGGCGACAGCAGTGTCATCGGCTCCGCCTCGGCCGCGTCGGTGGGTTCGGCGGCGGTGTTCAGACGCCGCCGCTTGCGGAGATGCATCAGACAGACGCGTGTGGCGATGGCGAGCACCCATGTGGACAGTTTTGATTTTCCCTCGAACTTCGCCACCGAGCGGAAGACGGCGATGAAAGTTTCCTGACAAACATCCTCCGCTTCCATTTCGCCAACCATGCGCCGCGCGAGGTAATAGACCGGCCGGCGATAGCAGTCGTAAAGCATCCCCAACGCCGCGGGATTGCCGCGACGGCACCGGCGCAGAGTTTCGACGTCCAGTTCGGTCATGGCATAAGCCTCAACCGTTTGTTGCGCGTGGCGGCTGCAAGTTGGACGAAATGCACGCGGCTGGTTTGGCAGAACCGCGGCGCGTCGGCAACGAGGAAATGCCGTGACGTTGGAGGGTCAGGGCTGCGCTGCGCCACCGCTGGCGCCGTTTTCAGCGTGGCTGGCGCGGAGCGATTGGAGGTAGCGGGTGAGCAGGTCGGCTTGCTCCGGCGTCAACTTTGTCTTCACGATCATCTGCCCCAGCCACATGTTCCAAGCAGGCTCCGGGTATTTTTCTATCTTATGGAACTTGTGACACCGCCCGCATTTCTCCACGTAAAGCTTCCTGCCCGCCGCAGTTTCTTTCGGCGTCAACCCGGCCGCGGTGGCCAGCGCGATGGCGACAATGACAAACGTTAGTTTCATCAGAACCCGACTCCAACAATCAGCCGCACGTTGATCCGTTCGTGCCCTTCCAGATCAAGGTGATGGTTGTTATCCGGATCGTCCAGAAAATTCTGGCCATAAACCTGTGGTAGCACGCTCAGTGCTGCCCACCAGCGCCCGGTGCGGTAGCTCACGGCTGGGCCGACGTAGATCGCCGTGTTCTCCCACTTGTCGTATTTCGGTAGCTCGTTATGGTCGCGCACCTCCACGCCCACAGACCAGCGGCCGATACTCCGCGCGATGCCGAAGTCCACCTCCACCTCACCTTCGGTGACGTGCTTGCCGTTCATGAACCACTCAGTGGCGTGGCCGATGTTCAGCGCCCATTTCCAGTCCTCGGCGAACCGCTGGCCGAGGAGGATTTTCGTTTCGATTTCAGCGACGCGGTCGGAAACGCGCGGCTCGACGTAGAGCGTCAGGCCGATCGCGTGGTCGGCGGGATTGAGCAACATGTAGCGGTTCTCGACCGAGATGCCGTCCCACACAAGCCGCGAGTCGTCGTTGCCCGTGCCGGGATCGTGAAAGTTCTGGTAGCTGCCGTTCAGGTAGAGCGAGGCGGTGTAGTTGTCGGTGAAACCATACTCATATTCCTCGCGCACCTCCCATCGCGAGTAATGTTCCTGGCCAACGGCGCCGTTGCGCCCACCGAGCCACGTGACCCATTGCTCAAACTCCGCCGCGCCTTTCGGAAAAACCTCCGGTTCGTAGGTGTAGGTGAACAACCTCTCCGTGGCTGGCGCCATTCCAGAACCCAACATTCCTGCCAACGCCAACGCCAGCCATTGTGGCCTGGCCTTACTGCTCATTCTTCCACTCATCGCTGCCATGTCCTTTTTCTGAGACTGGCACGGGTCTCTGTTTGAGTTGACGCGAGCGCAGCCCGCAACTTCGGCGTTGCGAAGCCATCGGCCGCATCCTATTCTCGGATCGAGAGCGTTCCTTCCAGGGTTTGGCTCTCACTGAGGGTTGCGATGCGGCGTGCCAACCTGCTCGCAGCCCTCAGATTCTTACTCCAACAACATTGCGATCTCCTGCACGTGTTCGGTTTCCGTCGCGATCTGCTTGCGGATGAAATCTTCCAGCCCCGGATCGCCCGCCACGCGGGGCAGCATGTCCTTGTAGGCGTTGAGCGCCTGCTGCTCGAAAATGAGCGCGTCGTTGAGCGCTTCCTTCAGGCTGACCGGCCCGCCACCGACTTCGAGCTTGATGTTGAGCTTCGGCGTCTCGCCCAGCACGCGGATGTGGGCGGCGATAGCCTCGGCATGTTCGAGCGTCTCATCCATTGCTTTTTGGAAAAAGTTTTCGGCAGCCAGCTTGTCCACGCCGCGCAGGCGGTAGCGAAGTTGGAAGTAGCGTAGAAACGCCTCCAACTCCTCGGCCATCAACCGGTTCAGCTCATCCACAATTTCGACATGCTTGATTGGTTTCATGGTGCAATCACTCGCTCAACAAACAACACGTTGGAACAGGCACGGCATTCGCTCAACTGTCCTCGAATTTCCGGAACTGACTGAGTGCCTGACGGGCCGCCGGGTCGTCCGAAGTCAGAAACTTGATGAAACGAAAGAGATTTTCGCCCGTGGATTGGCTGATCAAGTGCTCGACTTTGCAGCTATCTATCTCCGCCTGTTCCTCCGGCACGTTGATCACGTCGCGCAGAAACGCCTTCACCGCCGCTTTCTTGGCCATGATTGCTTGGGCGATCTTCAGACCTTGCTCTGACAGCTTGACCTGGCGGTGATCGTCCTCAATGACCAGTCCCCGCACCTTGATGTTGCGCAGATTGATCGAGACGCTGCCACGCGTGATGCCAAGCCAGCGGGCAATGTCAGAGACGCGCGCCCAGCCGCCATACTCCCGGCCAACCTCGTGGATCGCGACCAGATGGTGAGCCACGCTATGCGTGACTTCGTTGGCTTCGAATTCTTTCCACGTTTCCGTCATGGGTTTTGATTGTGCTTAAATTGTTTGATATGTCAAACAGTTTATCTGATACTCATCCAATTTGATAATAAGTTACACGAACGCAGATGCTTGTAGAACTATGATTACCTCGGAGCGCCGGTGAGGTTGATGACGACGGTCTTCGTCTCGGTCATCTCCTGTAACGCATAGCGCGGCCCCTCGCGGCCGACGCCACTGTCCTTGACGCCGCCGTAGGGCATCTGGTCCACGCGGAACGTTGGCACGTCGTTGATCATCACGCCGCCGCATTCGATCTGCTGCGCGGCCCAGAGCGCGCGGCTGATGTCGCGGGTGAACACGCCCGCCTGCAAACCATAGCGGCTGCGGTTTACCATCTCGACGGCGCGCTCAATGGAGTCGAACGACTCCACGCACACGACCGGGCCGAAAATCTCGTCGGCGACCGCCTTCATGCCGGGCTGTGTGCCGGAAAGAATCGCCGGCGTCACCGTCGCGCGGCCAGCGCGCTCGCCGCCAATGAGTTTGCGCGCACCGTCGCGTTCAGCCTCGGCGATCCAGTCGGTGACGCGCGCAGCGTTCGGCTCGTCAATCAATGACGTGACATCGCTCGCATCCTCCAGCGGATGGCCGATGCGGAACGCCGCCACCCGCGACCGCAGCGCGTCGGTGAAATCACCGGCAGTCTTCCCGGCGACGTAGATGCGCTGGAGGTGGATGCACACCTGCCCGGAGTGTGCGAAGCCGCCGGTGGCGCAGCGGCCGAGCGCCAGATCCATATCGGCATCGCTGTCCACGATTGCGGCGCAGTTCGCGCCGAGTTCGAGCGTGACCGGTTTCATGCCGGCGACGGCGCGGATGTGTTTGCCGACCTCTGCGCTGCCGGTGAATGTCACCATTGCTACATCCGGATGCGCCACCAGGAAATCGCCCACCTCGCCGCCGCCACCGGAAACCGTGTTCAGGAAACCGGCAGGCAGGCCGGCCTCGGCGAACAGTTCGGCAAGCATGTAGCCGCAGATCGGCGTCGTGCTGGCGGGTTTGTGAACCACCGTGTTGCCGCCAGCGAGCGCTGGGCCGACTTTGTGACAGACGAGGTTGAGCGGGAAGTTGAACGGCGTGATCGCCGCGATGACGCCGCGCGGCATCCGCAGCGTGAAGCCGAGCCGGTCCGTGCCGCCGGGATGCGCGTCCACCGGCACCATCTCGCCGACGTTGCGCTTGGCCTCCTCCGCCGAGAAGATCAGCGTCTGCACGCTGCGCCCAACCTCACCGCGCGCCTCACGAATCGGCTTGCCGCTCTCGCTGGCGATGGCGCGCGCGAAATCCTCCGTCCGCTGCTGCATCAGCGTCGCGGTTTTCATCAGGATTTCGTAGCGCTTGTGACTCGGCAACTTCGCTGCGGCAGGCGCGGCTCTTTTCGCTGCCGCGATGGCTTGCTCAACTTCCGCGCGGCTCGCCTTCGGCGCGGTGCCAAAGACGGCGCCGTCATAGGGCACGCGCACTTCGAATCTTGCGCCGGGTTTCATCCAGCGCCCGTCAATGAAAAGGTCGTAATCGGTTTTCATAGCGGTGCCAATCTCATCGTCCTCCGGCTGACTTCAATGCGCGCAGTGTAAACTGAAACACGCGCACACACAATCCGGCGTTATTTTGCGGGCGGCTCGTCGAGCATCTTCTGGAGCGTCGCGAGGTCGTTCGTCGGCGCGTGGCAGGCGTAATTCTCACAGACGTAGGCGGTGGCTTTGCCGTCGAGCGGCTTGATGTCGGCGAGAAACTTCAACCGCTTTGCCATCGCCGTTTGGCGCGGGCCGCCGTCGGCCAGCAGCAGGATCGTGTTTGGTAGATAACGCTCGCGCACCGCTCGCAGCATCGCCTTCGTGTCGGCGGCGGCGGGTGCGCCGGCGATGACGATCTGCCGGTGCTTGGCCAGTGCGGCGTCGAGCGCGCACAGCCATTGTGGCACTGCCGTTGGCGACTGGCGGAATCGCGGCAACGACTGGCGGAGCGACTCGTCGGCGATGGCGGCGTAGCGTGGGTTGCCGGTGAGTTGCGCGAGCTTCTGGAGATTGGCGATGGCGATGGAGTTACCGCTCGGCTGCGCACCGTCATAGTCGTCTTTCATCCGCGCGATGATGTCGCTCTGGCCCGGTGGAGCGAACCAGAAGCCACCAGCTTCCTTGTCGTGGAATCTCGCGATCATCGTGTCAGTCAACTCCACGGCGCGGTCGAGCCACTGCGGATCGAACGACGCCTCGTAAAGCTCCAGCAGACCGGCGACGAAAAAGGCGTAATCGTCGAGGAAGCCGTCCACCTTCGCCTCCCCATCGCGCCAGCGGCGCAGCAGCGTTTTCGCTTGCGGATCGTAAAGCTTCGCGAGGACGAACTCCGCCGCGCGCGTGGCCGCCGCGAGATACTGGGGTTCGTCGAGCGCCTGCGCGGCGCGGGCGAACGCGCCGATCATCTGGCCGTTCCACGCCGTGAGAATCTTGTCGTCGAGATGCGGCCGGACGCGCTGGCTTCGGACCTCAAACAGCTTCCGCTTCGCCGCTTCGGTCCGCCCGTGCGCCTGCTGCGGCGTGCCGCTGAAGAGTTTTGCCATCTGCTCGAACGTTCGCGCCACGAACAAGACGTTGGCGTTCTTCGGACCGTGGTCGGTCGGATCGTTCCAGTTGCCGTCCTCCTCGCAGCCGAAGTATTCGCCGACGAACTTCGCCTCGTCCGCGCCGAGGGCGTCGCGCAGTTCCTGCGTCGTCCAAGCGTAGAACTTGCCCTCCACACCCTCGCTGTCGGCGTCCTCGGCGGAATAGAACCCGCCGCCGGGATGAGTCATGTCCCGCATGACGTATCGCAATACGTCGCGCGCCACGTCTGCGAAGAACGGCTCACGGGTGATCTGCCACGCTTCGCAATAGCTCACGACGAGTTGCGCGTTGTCGTAGAGCATCTTCTCGAAATGTGGCACGTGCCATCGCTCGTCCACGCTGTAGCGCGCGAAGCCACCGCCGAGTTGGTCATACATGCCGCCGAGCGCCATCTGCCGCAATGTGTGCGCCGTCATCTCCAGCGCCTTCGCGTCGCCGGTTCGCTTCCAGTAGCGTAGCAGGAAGTTGAACTGCGACGGCCGAGGAAACTTCGGCGCACCGCCGAAGCCGCCGTGCTCGTCATCATACTGGCTGCGGAACTGATTGTAACCGGCGCGCAATAGTTCGCTGCCAAGTTCGCCTGGCTCGCCGCTCGCCGTTTGCGCCGAGGCGATGGCGTCGTGCAACTGCTGACCCTGCTGGAGCACCTGTTCGTGTTGCTGTTCCCAAGCTTCGTGGATGCGTTCCAGAAGCTCTCTGAATCCCGGTCGGCCATGAAGACTCCTCGGCGGAAAATACGTGCCACCGTAGAACGGCTTCAGGTCAGGCGTGAGCCACGCGCTCAGCGGCCAGCCGCCCTGACCGGTCATCGCCTGCACCGCCGTCATGTAAATCTGGTCCACGTCCGGCCGCTCCTCGCGGTCCACCTTGATGGGCACAAACCAGCGATTGAGCACCTCGGCGATTTCTGCGTTCTCGAAACTTTCGTGCTCCATCACGTGGCACCAGTGGCACGTCGAGTAGCCGATGCTGAGGAAGATCGGTTTGTTCTCGTGCCGCGCCTTCTCAAACGCCTCCGCCCCCCAAGGGTGCCAGTCCACCGGGTTGTAAGCGTGCTGGAGCAGATACGGACTCTTCTCCTTTGCGAGCCGGTTCGGTTTGCGTGGGTCGGATGTCATGGGTGCCGGACTCGCTGCCTTCTCAGAGCGTTCAGCGTCGCAGGCCAGCAACGCGGCCACGCAGCCGATCAGGATCGTCAGCGAAACCTTCAACGCCCTCACTCTCGACCACGCCCGCCAGCCGGTCAAGCGACGGCGCTTCCAGCAATGTTCGGCTACTTCGAGAGCCGGACAACGTAGCGACCGGTGAGCGTCACTGCTTCCACGCCGTTCTCGCAGATGATGACCCGCAGTCGGAGTCTGGCTCTGCCGCGATTACGCAGAGCGGCAAAGAGGCGCTCGAACTGCGTGGGCGTCGGCCAGGGGCAGCGGGCTTCGAAGTCGCGCGTGACAGGGCTGAGATATCGAATCGTGCTGTCCTGAATGACAACGATGCCTTCGAGACCGGCGTCGCGGAGGGCGAGCCAGATCGTGGACCAACCGGCGAGCGTGGCGATGGCGCAGAGGCTGCCGGCGAACGCAGTGCCTTTGTCGTTGCGATTCGGCGCGAGCGGGGCTTTGAGGACGAGCGCGCCGTCGTCGCAGCGGGCGGGTTCGATTCCCAGACGGCGCGTCACGGGGATTTCCGTCCGCAGCTTGGCCTTCAACGCCGCAAGATCGCGACGTGACGGTTTCACGGTTTCTTCCGCTCCAACAAACCGAGACTGCGCATCCATTCCTCGGCGCGCCTGGGCCAGGTGGTGACGAGTTTGTCCGACGGGCGCAGGCCGTAACCGTGGCCGCCAGCGGCGTAGAGGTGCATCTCGGCGGGCACCTTGGCGTTCTTCAGCGCGAGGTAATAGAAGAGGCTGTTCTCGACGCGGATGCCGTCGTCCGCAGTCTGCACCAGAAACGTCGGCGGCGTGTTGGCGGTCACTTTTAGCTCCGGCGCGAGTTCGTTGTTCTTGTCCTTGAGCGCGAGGTAGGCCGGGTAGATCGGCAGAGCGAAGTCGGGGCGGCAACTGACCGCGTCGGCTTCGTCCACCGGCTCGTAGGCGCGCTTGTCGAAGTTGTTACTCAGGTTCGCCGTGAGATGACCGCCCGCCGAAAAACCGAGCACGCCAATGCGCGCGGGGTCAATGCCCCATTCCTTCGCGTGGAACCGGACAAGGCCAAGCGCGCGCTGCGCGTCCTGCAACGGCAGGATGTGCTTGTCGTCGCCGGGGCGCTTCGGAACGCGGTATTTCAGCAACACGCCAGTCACACCGATGGAGTTGAGCCATTTGCAGACTTCCGTGCCTTCGAGATCCATCGCAAGGATGCCGTAACCGCCGCCGGGACAGATGACCACCGCCGCGCCGGTGCCCTTCGCTTTTGGCGGGCGATAGAGGGCGATGGTCGGTTTGCTGACGTTGCCGAGGCGGATGACGCCTTTGCCAGCAGGCTTGTTGGCGTTTGGCTTCGTCGTGTCGCCTTCCACGCCGATCTCGCCTTTTTCGCATGGCGCGCCTTTTGGCCAAATCGGGATTTGTTCAGGGCCGGTCGCGCCAAACACCGGCGAAGCGGCGACGAGCGCCACGAAAAGCGGGACGAGGCAGAAAGCGAGAGTCTTGTTCATGCCGCGATGAAACCCGAAATCGGCGGCATGTGCAAAAAGAATTCGTTCACTTCGCCAGCGGCGTCAGCCGAACGTTGCGGAAGTGAACCTCGCCGCCCTCGGACTGCAAGCCCACCGGCCCGGCTTTCACCTCCGCGCCCGTCGCTTCGTTGACCTTCTGGCCGTTGAGCCAGACGGTGACGTTCGCGCCGCTGACGAGCAGTTCCATTTTGTTCCACTGGCCCGGCTCCTTTTCGTTGCCGGCGATTCTTTTCACGATGGAAACGTGGCCGGCGAGCTTGCTCTCTTTCTCACTGGAACGATCCGCCGCGCCGCGCAACGGAAAGCCGTGGAAGCCGAACAGGTCACCCGCGTTGCCGTGCTTGAGTTGCGTTTCGATGCAACGTGGCAACGCGCGCGGCTCGCCTCCGATGCGCGCGAACAGACCGCTGTTGCCGGGCTTGCCGGCCCAGCGATACTCGGCTTCGAGCTTGAAGTTGGTGAACTGCCGCTCGGTGTAGAGGTAGCCCATCGGTTCGCCTTTGCAGACGATCACCCCGCCGCGCGCGCTCCAAACCTGCTCCTGTTTCACTTTGGGATCGTCCACGAACGACTTCCAACCGGCGAGGTCTTTGCCGTTGAAAAGTTCGAGGGCACTCAGCCCGGTCTCGGCGAAAAGATCTAGGCTGCAAGCAAGTCCGGCGATGGCGACAGCGACAGGAAGAAGAGTTTTGTTCATGAACGCGACTTTGTGCCGGTGCGCGGCGGCAAAGGCGAGCCAAAAAAACGCGCCGCGTGGCTGATGGCGCACGCTCTCCTTGCCGTCGTCCGGCGCGTTGCTTATGATCGCCCTTGTAGGGACAAGCAAAGCAAGGAGACGACTGTATGGACCACGGCAAAGTATCACCCGCCATCGCCAAGGGCCTGCTCGCGCTCAAGGAGCGCATCAAGGCCGCAAAGATCCCCTCCTCGAAACTCGACGAGACGCTCAACATCGCCACTTGGAACATCCGGGAGTTCGGCAAGACGCCGCGCACCGAGGCCGCCGTCCACTATGTCGCCGAAATTCTCGGCCAGTTCGACCTCGTCGGCATTGTCGAACTACGCGACAACCTCGGCGACCTCGGCCGCGTGCTGAAGATTCTCGGCCCCACTTGGCGCGCGGTTTACTTGGACATGATTCCCGACGCCGCCGGCAACCGCGAACGGCTCGGCTTCATCTACGACAAGCGCGCCGTCACCTTCAACGGCCTCGCCGCGGAGGCCAACGCGCCGCGCGCGAAGAAAGGCGTCGAGTATCTGCCGGAAACATCCTTCTGGCGCAGCCCCTACATGGCGTCGTTCCGGTCCGGCAGCTTCGACTTCATCGTGCTCACCACCCACATCCGTTGGGGCGACAGCGACGAGGCGCGGCGGAAGGAAATTGCGGTGCTGGCCGACTGGATCGAGGCCAAGCGGATCGAGAAGACCAGCGAAGACAAGGACCTCATCGTGATGGGCGATTTCAACATCCCGTCGCGCACCGACCCGCTGTTTGCGGCCATCACTAGACACGGCCTGCAAGTGCCCAAGGCCCTTCTCGGCGCGCACGGCACGAATCTGGAGAAGGACAAGCGCTACGACCAGATCCTCCATTACCCGATCTACCCGGAGAACTTCACCAACGCCGGCGGCGAACTGGACTTCTACATTGACGACGCCCACATCAAACAACTCTTCCCAGGCGGCATGACCAAGGGAAAATTCACCTACCAACTCTCCGACCACCTGCCGCTCTGGATGCAGATCAACACCGACATTGACGGCCAGAAACTCGAGCAGATCATCCAAGGGTGAAGCGCGACCCGCCGGACAAGGCTCGTGCGCGGCGGCAGCGAGCGGTCGAAACCGCCGCCTCATCTCGACGGTTGCAAACGATCGCGCGCCGTGGCATTTGTTGGATAGCAGCCCATGAGCGATTCCATTGATTTGCGTCCGTTGTTCGACGCTTGGCCCTTCGATTCCGCCGACGACCTCCGGGTGGTGCGCGGGACCGATGGACGCGAGTTGTTGCAGGTGCGCACGCCGTTAGGCATCGAACAATATGAAGTGGATGGCCGTCCCGACGGTCAGCGGCCGCATGAGATGGAATCCGAGCTGGAGTTTCAGCTCGGGCGATTGGCTGAAGCGAAGGCGGCGGGCGAAGAGACCGGCTTCAGGATCGGCGCGGAAGATTGCATGGAACTGTTCAACGAAGGCGTCCTTTACTACTACCGCTACGTGCGGTTCTTCCAGCTCAAGGACTGGCCACGCACCGCGCGCGACACCGCGCGCAATCTGCGCGTGTTCGACCTCGTCCGGCGTCACGCGGAGCGCGCGGAGGACCGGGCGCAGTTGGAACAGTGGCGGCCCTACGTGTTGCGGATGAACACGGTGGCGCGCGCGATGATCGCGCTGGACAACCGCCAGCATGAGTCGGCGCGGAAGATCGTCGCCGAGGCGGTCGAAGGCATCGAGTCACTGCCGGAGATGGACAATCCGACGTTCCAGTTCGAGCGGGACCGTTCGCTGACGGCGTTGCGCGACCTCGCCAAACAAATCGAGCGGAGCCGGCCGTTGAGCGAACTCGAACGGTTGCAGCGGCAACTACAGGAAGCGGTGACAACCGAGCAGTTCGAGCGCGCCGCCGACCTTCGCGACCGCATCCGCGCCCTCCAAACCCAAGCCGGCGTTTCGTGACGGTCCCGGCCGGACGGGAAGACTGCGAAACAACCGCTGTCAAGAAACTGCTGCCAAGTTTGTCGTTGGCGGCTGCGCGTGTGAGGAGTATAAGCCACGCCATGACTTCGCGGCACGACAGCAACCGCTGTAGAGATCGCCGGAAGTTTTTTTGCCGGTTCCTCCGAGCTTGGGAGACCGGCCAACTCCCCTGAACTTCACAAAGCGGCGGCTCTGTCGCTGCGAATGCAAGGACAGCATGAACCGACGCGAGTTTTTCAAGACAGGCACTCAGGCGGCGATGTTGGGGGCGTTGAGCGCGACGGGGCCGTGCGCGCGCGCGGAGGCCGGCCCAACGAAGAGCGCGGCGCTGACGCCGGCGGTGTTGAAGGGCTTCAGCGCGGAGGAGCATCGGCGGCGGTTGCAGAACGTCGCGTTCGGCGAGCGCGGCGTGCGCGCGTGCATGAGGAAGCATCTCATCACGGACTATCTGCCGGGGCACTGCGTCTACAACCTCGGCGAATATCCGGCGAGCAAACCGTGGAACCCGGACGATTGGGATGAGCGGGAACTGGACAAGCTGCGCGACGACGGCATCCGGCTCATCCAGTTGCACGAGGAATGGAACGATTCGCAGCGGCTCAACGGCGCGGACAAGTATTCGCCGGTGAATCCCGCCGGCTTCCGGCGGTTCGTGGAGATGGTGCACCGGCGCGGGATGAAGCTCATCGTCTATGTCTCCACAGGCTTTTTCCAGCGGACCGACCCGGATTTCCGCGAGGAGTGGGCGCGGCAGCAGGATCTCGTGGAGATTTACTTCCGCTACGCGCGCTGCTCGCCGGCCAGTCCCGGCTGGCGGGCGTATCTGTTGCCGAAGCTGATGCACGTCCTCGACGACTATGGTGTGGACGGACTCTACAACGATTGCGGCTACGCCAAGCTCTGGAACAACCGCCAGCAGCCGACGCCCGACGAGGTGTTGGCGTTCAACGAGAGCGTGACGAGCGACGGCGCGGTGTGCGACCTGCTCGCGCTCATTTACGCTGAGGTCAAGCGGCGCGGCGGGCTGGTCAAGCTCCACATCAGCGCCGCGAACAAGCCGCAAACCGACTTGAAGGTTTATGACTATCTCTGGGTCGGCGAAGGTGGCAACAACGGCGACAAGCTGCGCGAGATCGTAAAGAACCATCCGCCCTACGTCGCGCCGTGCCTCGACATGAGCCGAGCGAAGATCGCGCACGAGGACGAACTGTATCTGCACGCGATTCCCTACATGCAGTTCCCCGTGCTGCTCGCGGGCCGGCCGTTCACGGGCGAGCGCGCGCAGGCGGCCGGCGTCAACTATCCGCGGGGAGAAAAATGTTTTTGGACGCACCATCTGCGCGCGATGGGCAAGCATTACCGCGAGCATCCGGAAGGCCCGCACAGTTACGGTTGGTGGGACTCCTGCCCCGGCCGGCCCGAAGCGCGCCCGACGCACGCGCGCTGGCTCAAGCAATACCTGCCGTTGGTCGAGGAAGGCACGTGGGCGTGGCTGGAGATCGGCGACTCCGACCTGTTCGCGCAGCCGCCGCCGAAGGACGTGGTCGCGTCGGCGTTCGCCAACCGCGAGTTTCATCTCGTGCTGGCCAACTACGGCCAAGCTGCCGCTGAAGTGGTGACACGAGACGCCTGCGTGCCGATTGCCGATCCCACGTCCGCGCCGCGGAAGCAATGGCAACTGCCCGCCCGTTCATTGCACATCCTCCGGAAATCATGAACCGACGCAGCTTCATCAAAACGACCGCCACCGCAGGAACCTCTCTTCTTGCTGGCGTGACCACGACGGAAATCTCGCAAGCTGCCGTCGCGTCTGCCGCATCGCGCACGCCAGCAATCCTCGGCGTTTACAGTGCCGGAGACCACCGGCGACGGTTGGCAAATATCGGCCTTTGCGAGCGGGCCATTCGCAAGTGCATGAGGAAGCATCTGGTGACGAGCTACCTACCCGCGCAGTGCTGCTACAACCTCGGCGAATATCCGTGCCGAACACCGTGGGACCCGGACGATTATGATGAACAAGAGTTGGACCGGCTGCGCGATCACGGCATCCAGGTAATCCAGGTTTTCGACGACTGGAACGATTCTTTGCGTTTGTTCGGCGGCGACAAATACACGCCGCTGAATCCGGCGGGCTTTCGCCGCTTCGTGGACATGGTTCATCAGCGCGGCATGAAGTTGCTGCCTTACGTGTCCACCGGCTTTCTGCAAAAGACCGACCCGGATTACCGGCCTGAGTGGACGCGCGCGGGCGATGTGCTGACTTCGGGCTACTGGAACATGGCGCGCTGCCAGCCGGCGAGTCCGGGCTGGCGTGCGTTCCTGTTGCCGCGCATCCTGCGCATCATGGATGAATGGGGCGCGGACGGCATCTACGACGATTGCGGCTACGTGCACAACGCGCGCCGGCTGGCGGCGAAACAGCCGCTCCCGCCGACGCAGGACGAGGTGCAGGCTTTTGAGGAAACAGCCGACTACGACGGCGCGCTGACCGATCTGCTGGCGTTGATCCATGCCGAGATCAAACGCCGTGGCGGCATCTTCAAGGTCCACATCTCCGGCCCCGAACAACCGCGCACCGGCGGTCTCCGGGTTTACGATTACCTCTGGGTCGGCGAAGGCGGCAACAACGCGGACAAGCTGCGCGAGGCGACGAAAAACCATCCGCCTTACGTCGTGCCGTGCCTTGACCTGAGCCGCGCGACGATTGCGAACGAGGACGAACTCTACCTCCACGCGATACCGTATCTGCAATTCCCCATGCTTGCCGCTGGCCGGCCGTTCACGGGCGAACGTGCAACGATTCCCGGCGTCAGCTATCCGCCGGAGGAGAGGTGTTTCTACACACGGCGTTGCCGCGCTATTTGGAAACAATACCAAGCCAACCCCAACCCGCCGCACTGCTACAGTTGGTGGGATTCGTTTCCCGGCCGGCCCGAAGCGCGGCCTACTCACGCGCGCTGGCTCAGGCAATACCTGCCGATGGTCGAGGAAGGCACGTGGGCGTGGCTGGAGATCGGCGACTCCGACTTGTTCGCGCAGCCGCCGCCGAAGGACGTGGTCGCATCGGCGTTCGCCAACCGCGAGTTTCATCTCGTGCTGGCGAACTACGGCCAGAGTGCCATCGAGGTCGCCACGCACGACGCGTATGTGCCGGTCGCCGAAGCTGGCGCTGCGCGGAAACAATGGACGCTGCCCGCGCGGTCGCTGCGAATCCTGCGTCGCAGCGCCGCATAAACTGTCATGAACACAACACAACCAACATCACGACGCGAGTTTCTCACCAACGGCGGAAGACTCGTCGCGGGCGCGGCGCTTGCAGGCACAGCGATTCCCTGGGTGCATGCCGCCGAAGACAACACCATCCGCCTTGCGCTGATCGGTTGCGGCGGGCGCGGTAGCGGCGCGGTGGCTGACGCGATGCAATCACGCTGCGGGCCGGTGAAACTCATCGCGATGGCGGACTTTTTCGAGAAGCGGCTGACGGCTTCGCACGGCGTCCTGAGCAAACAATTTGGCGAGCGGGTGGACGTGCCAGCCGACCGGCGGTTCGCAGGCTTCGACGCCTACAAGAAGGCGATTGATTGCCTGCGGCCGGGCGACGTGGCGATGCTGGCCGGCTACGCGGCGTGGCGGCCGGTGCAACTCGAATACGCCGTGGCCAAGGGTGTGAACGTGTTCATGGAGAAATCGTTCGCGTGCGATCCGCCCGGCGTGCGGCGCATCATCAAGGCCGGCGAGGCGGCGGAGAAGAAGAATTTGAAGATCGCCTCCGGGCTGATGGCCCGCCACTCGCCGAATCGCCAGGAGTTGATCAAACGCATCCGCGACGGCCAGCTCGGCGACATCCAACTCATCCGCGCCTACCGGATGCAGGCTTGCGGCACGCTGAGGCCGCGGAAACCGGAGGAGAAGGAACTGGACTGGCAGATCAGCCACTTCACGCAGTTCCTCTGGGTTTCGGGCGGGCTGTTTGCCGAGATGAACATCCATCAAGTGGACGAGATTTGCTGGATCAAGGATGCGTGGCCGGTTTCCGCGCACGGCATCGGCGGCCGGATCGCCAACAGTGCCGACTGCGGCCAGAACCTCGACTCGCTCTCCATCGAGTGGACCTTCGCCGACGGCACCAAGGCGTATCACGTCACGCGCTGGCTGCCGAAGTGCTACAGCGATTTTGGCACCTACATCCACGGGACCAAGTGCGCGGGTCTCTTCCCTTGGATGTTCGGCCATCGCGACGAGACGCTCATCTACAAGGACCAGCGCACCACGCGCGACAACATCGCATGGCAGGCCGGCAAGGAGGAAGGCACGCATTGGCAGGCCGAGTGGAACGTGTTGCTCGACGCCATCCGCAGGAACAAGCCGCACAACGAAGCCAAACGCGCCGCGTTCACCAACCTCGCCGACATCATGGGTCGCGCGGCGGTCCACACCGGCAAGGTGATCACGTGGGATGAGGCGATGGCTTCCAACTTCCAGTTTTGTCCGAACCTCGACTCGCTCAACGAAGACAGTCCGCCGCCCGTGACGGCCGACGTGCAAGGCCGATATCCCGTGCCGGTGCCGGGCCAGTGGACGGAGATCTGAAGCGTTTGATGAACACGCCGTTCCATGAAATCGAGCAGCCGGAAGGCGCGCCGCTGGTGCCACCGGCGGACATGGCTGAGGTGGACGCGCACCGCCAGCGTGTCTATGAATCTTATGAGCACTTCCTCCGTCAGCGCCTTGCGGAACTGGATCGCGACCGGGAGAAATGGTGGCGGCGCGACTACTCCAGCGTCGATGCGTATCAGCGCTCGGTGGAACCGATGCGCCAGCGCCTCGCAGCGATGCTCGGCTGGTGGATCGAGCCGCAGAATCGCCCGCCGCTGAAGACGAAAGAGGAGCAGACCGAGATTCTGTTCAAGGACAAGGACTTCATCGCCTATCGCGTGAGCTTCGAGGTTCTGCCCGGCTTGGAGAGCTATGCGGTGGAACTGGCGCCGTGTTCGCCCGGACCTCATCCGGGGCTGCTGGCGCAACACGGTTACAGCGGCTGTCCGGAACTGGTGTGCGGTTTGACGGCCCAAGCCAACGCCAAAGACTACTCGTATCGGTCGCTGGGCATCCGCGCGGCGCGGCGCGGCTATCATGTGATCGCGGTCCATCATCCATCCGGATACGGCGCGGCTGACGAGACAATTGGCTCGCTACCGCGGTTTCCGAAGTTCGGATGGACCTACGGGAAGAATCGCCTGCACCGGCTGGCGCTCATGGCCGGTGGAACTTTGTTCGGGTTGGATATGATGGCTTCGTCGCGCGGCGTGGACCTGCTGGTCTCGCGCGCGGGCGTGGACCGCAATCGTATCGGCATGTATGGTCTCTCGCAGGGCGGGCTGTCGGCGCTTTATCTGCCGGCGTTGGACAAGCGCATCAAAGCCTCGGTCTGCGCGGCGTATTTCAACACGCGGCTGCTGAAACTCATCGGTCCACACCGCGCCACCTGCTATCTGGACTCGCCCGAAGAGGACAAGTTCTTCGCCGACGTGGTCCGCTGCTTCGCCGACGCCGACTTGGTGTCGCTGATTTGCCCGCGGAGCTTCGCTGTTGAGGCGGGGGAGCACGATACGTCGGTGGACTTCGAGAAGTCGCGCGACGAATTTCCTCGCGCCGCCGAACACTATCGCAAGCTGGGGTTGGAGAAGCGCATCGAGTTCATCGCCCACAATCAGGGGCACGTGTCGGCCACGGCGCGGGCCTTCCAGTTCTTGCAGGAGCAACTGGCGCGATGAAACCGGCGAACCCACGCGGACAAATGATGCCGCGCGAACGAGTCCTCGCTGCGTTGCGCCACGAGCCGGTGGACCGCGTCCCGTGGATCGAAGGCATCGTCGGCAACGGCATCGCCTCGGCTGTCTGCGGCGAACCGGTCAACGTGGACTGGTCGGTCGCGCCGGACGGTTTCAGCCGGCAGCCGGGCGCGGAACTGGCCGAGGAGCAGAAGAAAGTCAACCGCGCGCTCGGCAAGGACAACATCCAGTTTTGCGCCTTCGCGCCGATCTTCTGCGAACGGATGAGGAAAGCCGACGACGGCAGCCCCGTGCTTGTCGGCGACGGCATGATCCGCTCGCGCGAGGATTTCAACCGGCTCTTCAAGCTGCCGTCGCCCGAAGACCGCGGCTTCGTCGCCAACGCGCGCGAGTTCATCGCGCACAAGGGCGACGACTGCGCGTGCGCGTGCGTGCGGCTCGGCATCGGCGCGACGCTGCTCAGCATGGGCTTGGAGGCGTTCGCCTACGCGATGAGCGACGATCCGCAGCTCATCAGCGACATCCACGACGGCTACGCCGACTGGACCGCGAAGGTCGTGCCGGTGCTCGAAGACATCGGCTTCGACGTGATCTGGGCTTTCGACGACGTGGCGTTTAATTCTGGCCCGGTCTTCCGTCCGGAGTTCTATCGCAAGCACATCCTGCCGAAGGAGAAGAAGGTTGCGGCCACCTTCACCAAGCCGCTCATCACGCACAGCGACGGCGACATGACGCCGTTGCTGGACTGCTGGCTGGAGCTTGGACAGGCGGCGGTCCATCCGATTCAGCCCGACGTGATGGACATCGAAGCAGTGAAGGCGCGATACGGCTCGCGCGTTGCCATCGTCGGCAACATCTTCATGGCCGACCTCGTCCAGCAGCAACCGGAGCAGATTGAGGCGCAAGTGCGCCGACGAATCGAGATCATTGGGCGAGGCGGCGGCTACATCATCTCATCCTCCAACAGCCTGACCGACGACATGAAGCCGGAGAACGTTCGCGCGATGGCTCACGCAATCGAGACTTACGGGCGGCAGAGTTGATTCATTAGAACCGGAGACAAACCATGAATGGAATGACACGCAGACACTTCGTGAAGAAATCGTGTGAGCGCGCGGCGGTGGTCGCCACCGGCGCAACCATGCTCGGCTCGGCGCGCGGGGCGTCGGCCAACAACCGCGTGGTGCTGACGTTGATGGGCGCGGGCGGGCGCGGCATGGACTTGATCAAGAAGTTTGCGGAAGTCCCCGACGTGGCGGTCAAGTATGTCTGCGACGTGGACGAGACACGTGGCAAGAGCGCCGTCGCCACGCTGGAGAAAATCGCAGGCGCCGCGCCGAAACTTGTTGGCGATCTGCGCCAGGTTCTCGACGACAAGGAAGTCCACGGCGTTGTTGTCGCGACGCCCGAACACTGGCACGCGCTCGCCACCGTCTGGGCCTGCCAGGCGGGCAAGGATGTCTATGTGGAAAAGAACATCTCCCTCTACATCTGGGAAGGCCGCAAGATGATGGAGGCCGCCAAGAAATACGGCCGCATCGTCCAGTGCGGTTTCCAAAACCGCAGCGCGCCCTACGGCTTCTCCGCGCGCGACTACATCAAGAAGGGTGAACTGGGCAAGGTGCAATACGTGAAGGTGTTTGAGATGCTGGCTGGCGTGGTCGGCGGCTATCCGCTGCGCCCCGCGCCCGACAGCGCGCCGCCGGAGGGCATGAATTGGGATCGCTGGCTCGGCCCCGCGCCGCTTCGTCCCTACAACCGCAACGCACATCGCGGCTGGTATGGCTGCTGGGATTACTCCGGCGGCAACGCCTCCGACGCGGTTCACCAACTGGACCTCGCGCGGTTCGTTCTGGATAATCCGCCGCATCCGAAGTCGGTGTCGTGCGACGGCGGACGGTTCCAGTTCGATGACGGCGGCGAGATGCCCGACGTGCAGATCGTGTCATTCGCGTTCGACAAGATGGTGATGAGCTTCCACAACACCGGCTCCTCGCCCTACAACATCAAGTCGCCCCCGGAAGTGCGTCTCGGCGACAAGTGGCCCTACTGGCCGCAGAACGGCGACCGCATCGAAATCTACGGTAGCAAGCGGATGATGTATCTGGGCCGGCACGGCGCGGGCTGGCAGGTGTTTGAGGGCGGCAACAAGCTCGTTGCGGAGGACAAGGGTTACCATCCCGACAAGTGGCATTTGCCGAACTTCATTGACTGCATCCGCACGCGGCGCCAGCCCAACGGCGCAATCGAGCAGGGCCATCTCAGTGCCTGCCTGGAGCACCTCGGCAACATCGCCTATCGCGTCGGCAACAAGAAACTGCTCTTCGACGCCAAGACCGAACGCTTCACCAACTGTGACGAAGCCAACAAGCTTCTCCGCCCAACCTACCGCAAGCCGTATGTCTTGCCGGATGAGGTGTAGGCACCCGGAGAGAAGGACTACTTCGGAATAACAACCATGAGACTTCTGGTTCGCAGCGCGGTGTTTTTGTTGCTGACGGTGGCGACGTCGCCGGCTCATTGGACGGTGGACGAGACGTCGCCGGAATGGTGCCAGCGAGGTAATCTGCATTGGGCGATTGACTACAGCCGGGTGACGAAATCAGACGTGGAACTGATGGCCGCTGCGCATCAAAACCTCGATCACGGGGCAAGCTACGACTTGGCAGAAACGGCGGCTTATGCCGCATCGCGGGGACTTTACGATCTGATCTACGTCTGCTCGCGAACGTTTGTCGTGAAAGATTACGAAAAGCATTCGGAACTGAAGCAGGGCGTGGTGCGCGCCTTCGATGGCAGCGAGGTGTTGGCCTATAACAATCCCGTCCGGCGCTACGGGTGCGTGAATTGCCCGGAATGGAAAGCCTTCGTTATCGGCAAGGTTGACCAGATCAGGGCCAAGCGCACGCCGGCCGGCATCTTTTTCGACAACGAAGCGTGGTTCAGCAACTGTTACTGTCCGGTGTGTCGTGAGAAGTTTCACGAATACACCCGGCGACACTACGGCCGCGAAATGGACCTGCCTGAGCGCGTGAATCCTGCCACCGAAGCCGGACGCGCCGCGCGGTTGTTTCTGCTGGAATCGCAGACGGCGTATCACAAGGCGTTGCTGGAGTATTGCCACCAGTGCAAGCCGCGACTGCTTTCGGTGCCGAACACGTGTTCCATGAGCGCTTGGCCCATCCACGGCATAGAAGAGGGCGTGACCGATCTGCCGTTTTACGAACTGAGCAGCCATCCGCCATTTGGCGACAACCTCTACGCCTACAAGCTGGCGCTCGCGGCGGGTCACGGGCGTAACGTCGGCAACCTGATGTATCTGCCGCCCGACGTTGCCGCCGCGCGCGGGAAACGCGTGTGGAACGAAGGCATGCATCATTTCTTCAACCCGGCGTCACCGCTGGCGAAGGAGTTTGCGCTCGCCATTTCCGAAGGCGCGGCTTGCGACGCGACCTACGTGGCCAACTACAACCTGTTTCCCTCCCTGCCGATCGTGGATACGAAGGACCCGTTCAACGTCAACATCCACCAGACTATGAACCGTTACTACGATTTCCTGGTGAAGAACCGCGCTCTCTACCTGAACGCCAACCAAGGAGCGGAGGTGGCGATCCTGCATTCCGTGCCGACGGATTTGATGGTCGGCGCCTACCGGCGTTGGGCGCGGATGGCGGAGAAACTCAACCGCGCGGGTATTCCCTACGAAGTAATTATGGAGCGCGATCTGAAACCGAAACTGTTACGGCAATACAAAGTGGTCATGGTGGCCGGCGTGCGCGCGCTGGCCGAGTCGGGCGCGGCGGCGTTGTTGGAATACGCGAAGAACGGTGGACGCGTCGTGTTGGGAGGCGAATGCGGTTTGACCGATGAACGGGGCGAGCCGCAGGCCAGCCACAGCCTTCAAGAACTGCGGGGTGGCCGTGACGATGGGAGTGCGCAAGCAGAGGCGCAGGTCGGCAAAGGTCGTGTCATCATCGCGGCCGACGACCTGACAGCCGCGGACGGCGCGAAGCTGCGAATCCTGGTGACGCGCCTCTTGCCGACGCCCGGCGTCAGCGTGCAAAACCCAACGGGGAAACTGTCGGTCAACGTTCTGACGCAGCCACGCCAAAAACTGCGGAAGGTGCATCTGGTCAACTACGACTTCTCGTATGACAAGCCGGAAAACGTGATTAGCGATGACGACCAATCGGCCGAAGCACGCAGCTATCTCGCCAACACCGCGTGGCGTATCAGGAAAGTGCTCAAAGTGCCGGACCCGTCTGCGCTGACGCGGCCGGTTTTGGAGATCGTGGGTTCCGTTGCGACATCGAAGAAACTGATCCGGCTCGTGGTCAACGTAAACGGCAGGGATGTCGCGACGGTGCCGGCGGATGATTTACACGGGACGCTCACCATCGCGCTGCCTGCCGGATGTCTGGTTGCGGGCGACAACGAAATTGTGTTGCGCGTCGAGGGCCAGCCGAGCGCGGGTAGCGAGTGGTATCAGGTGATGATTGACGAAAACACCACCGCCGGCCGCTCGTTCTTTAGTAAAGACAGCGGCAAGACTTGGACCAGGGACGATCTGTCGGAAGACCGGGAGAAGCAGCGCGGCGAATTCATGATCCGCCTGACCGATCCCGACAAACGGCCTGCGCATCAGCAGTGGGAGCAGATGTGCCACGTCAACGCGGCTCGCGGCGTGCGAGTGTTTGTTCGGGGCGAGCAAGCGCTGTTTGCCGTGGCGCTGTCGCCCACGGCAAGCCCGCAGAAGCTGGACGCGAAGAAGGTCGCGGGCGGCATGGAGTTCACAGTGGACGTGGACATCTACACTGTTTTAGTGATCACCACGGGTAAAACAGCCCTTAAGCCGTGGTTGCAGTAAGCGAGAAATGGAGAAACGGTTTATGAACTCCTCAATCCTGTTGTCCTCACTCAGGGTCGTCTTGCTGGCGACGCTGTTGCTTGCCACAAACTGTTTCGATCTTGCCGCCGCCGAGCCGGTGCGAGTCGGCGCTGTCACTCTTTCTTGGGCTGACAAGGATCGGACGCTGGCGCACACGTTGGAGATGCTCAGCCGAGCGGCGGAACAGCGCGCGCAGATCGTCTGTCTGCCGCAGGAGTGCGTGCCGACCGACGGCGGAGCGGCGGCGACGGCTGCGTTAGAGGCGATCCGGCAGGCGGCGGCGAAAGCGAGGTTCTACGTGGTCGCCAATCTCAAGGAGCAGGCCGACGGGAAAACGTTTCTCACGTCCTACCTCATCGGTCCTGACGGTGCGGTGGCGGGTAAGTATCGCAAGTCACACCGCCTGCCCGATGAGCCGATCGCGCTCGGCGACGAGTTGCCGGTGTTCGACACGCCTTTCGGCAAGGTCGGGCTGATGATCGGCACGGACCTTTACTGGCCGGAAGTTCCGCTGGTGCTGGCGTTGAAGGGCGCAGAGCTGGTGCTTTGTTCGAGCGCGCCGGAGCCGGTGCCGCAGTCGGTGCCGATGGACGTGCTGACGCGGACGCGCGCGTTCGACGATCACGTCACGTTCGTTTGCGCCAACTACGCCAGTGAGCTGCCGTATCTGTGCAGCAACCACCCGACCTACGCGGGCGCGCCGTTGGGCCGCGGGTGTGTCATTGACCGGTCGGGCATCGTGCTGGCCGACACCGGCATCCGCGCGGGCGTGGCCGTCGCGGCGGTGGACTTGAAACGGCCCACGGACTTGTATCAACTGACGTTTCACGAAGATCGCAACCCGTTCCGCTATCTGGTCGAGCGCGACATCAAGCCGCTCGTCGCCAAGCCGCAGAAGCGGCGGATCACCGTCAGCATCGCGCAGGTGTTCGCGAGCCACGGGCCGAATCCAAAGCCGGACTCGGAGTTTTTCAAAATCCTCGACGCGGCGGGCGCGCGCGACTCAGACGTGATCTTGATGAGCGAGTTCGGTTTCCCGACCGACACGCCGGCGGCGGAGAAGACGTTCGCGATGGTGGCCGAGAAGGCGCGGAAGTATCGGAGCTACATCATCATCGGCGGCTTGCGCGACCCGGCGATGCCCGGCAAGAGTGGCAAGGCGACCTCGTGGGCCTACCTGTGGGACCGCGCGGGCCAGGTCGTCGGCAAGTATCGCATCTCGCAATATGGCGGCAGCAAGGAACTGCCGGTGTTCGCGACCGACTTTGGCGTCATCGGCATCATTCTCTGCGGCGACATTTACTCGCAGGAGATCACGCGAGCGATGGCGCTGCAAGGCGCGGAGATTGTCTTCTGCCCGTCGCAATCGTGGGGACCGTCGGGCGTGTTCAACCGGTGGATGCAGGAGACCCGCGCGCTCGACAATGGCGTTTGGATGGCCGCAGCGCATTTCCCAATGTCGGACATCAGCCAGCGCAGCTACGTGATTGATCCCTATGGCCACCTCGTCACCGCGACGCCCTACTGGAGCGAAGGCGTGGCCACGACGGAGATTGATCTCGACGCCGGCCGAGTCTGGTTTGCGCGCTCCGAAAAGCCCGGTCCTGCCGGGAAGCCCGGCTACCTCCACGCTTACTTCCCGAAGTTCATCCCCGAAAAACGGACCGACTTCCGCGCCGCGCTCTTCGCCGGCCGACGCCCCGAGCTCTACGGGCCGATCATCGAGAAGACGCTGGCCGACCGCGACACGCCGCTGGAGTTGAAGGACCGCATGGGCGTGCCTCGGTAGCCGCTCCGACGCGGTTTGGGCTTCGTTCTTGCCAGCGCGCGTGCCGCTCCCTATGCTGCGCGCACTTTTGTTGAAACCTGACCGAAAATGACTACGATGAATTTACGTAAACGTGTCGCCGTCGTGACCGGCGGCGCGGGCTTTGTTGGCTCGCATCTCTGCGACCGGCTCCTCGCCGAGGGCTGGCGTGTGTTCGCGGTGGACAATTTCCTTACCGGGTCGCGCGATAACATCAAGCATCTCGACGACAATCCCGACTTCGTGCTCATCGAGCAGGACGTGACCCAATACCTGAAGGTGCCCGGCTCGGTGGAGTTCGTGTATCACTTCGCCTCGCCGGCCAGCCCGGTGGACTACGGCGAGTATCCGGTCAAAACACTCAAGGCCGGCTCGCTCGGCACGCTCAATGCCCTTGGCCTCGCCAAGAACAAGCGCGCCGGTTTCATGATCGCCTCCACCAGCGAGGTCTATGGCGACCCGCTCGTCCATCCGCAGACCGAAAGCTACTGGGGCAACGTCAATCCCGTCGGTCCGCGCGGCTGCTACGACGAGGCCAAGCGGTTCGCCGAGGCGCTCACGATGGCCTATCTGCTCGAAGACAAGGTCAATACCCACATCGTTCGCATCTTCAACACCTACGGTCCGCGAATGCGCCTGCGCGACGGTCGCGTCGTGCCAGCGTTCGCCAGTCAGGCGCTGCTCGGCGAGCCGCTCACCGTGTTCGGCAACGGCAGCCAGACACGCAGCTTCTGCTACGTCAGCGATCTGGTGGACGGCATCTGGCGGCTGTCGCGGACGGATTTCCACGAGCCGGTGAACGTTGGCAACCCGACCGAGATGACGGTGCGGCAGTTCGCGGAAGCCATCATCAAGATTACCGGTTCCCATTCGCAGATTGTCTCCAAGCCGCTTCCGGTGGACGACCCGAAACAACGCCGGCCGGACATTACCCGCGCGCGCCAACTGCTTGGATGGGAACCCAAGGTCGGCCTTGACGAGGGACTGCGGCTGACCATTCCTTATTTCCGCGAGCGTCTGGGACGCGCGCCAGCCGTTGGTTGACAACGTCGCGTCGCCGCCGATAGTCTTAACGAACAAATTTGTCGCATGGACATCTTTTTCAAATGCATCCACTGCGGCCAACGCCTCGTGGTGGATGATGCGGGCATTGGGATGGAGATTCCCTGTCCGCGTTGCGCCAAACTTGTCGTCATTCCGGTAGAGTCCACAGTTCCTGCTGAAGAAGAAAATATCCCCTCGCCGCTGCCCACTCCAAGACTACCAGAGCCTGCTTTTCCGCCAAAGCCGGGCGTGACCTTTGCTTCACGGCCGCTGATGGTGGCGTCCCCGCCGCCCCCGCCGCCTCCGTTGGTTCCAGCCAAACCCGCGCCCGTCGTTGAAGCGCCAGTGCCGAAAAACCTTCACGCGCCGCTCGCGCCGGCTCGCGTGCGGCGACCGCTTGTTTCGCCGCCCCCACCGCGCGTGCCACGACCGGCTCCGGCGCTTGCGCCTTCGTTGGTCGAGATGCTCGCGCCGGTTCCGCTGAGCCTTCGCGCGCCCGCCGCGCCGCGCCGCGTGCGATTGCCGCTGGCCCAGCCGCCGCCGCCACGCGCGTCACGTCCCACACCGGTGTTGCCCGCCGGGCTGCTCGCCTCGTTGACGCCGCCGTTGACACCGCCGCCACCCGCGCCCGCTCCACCCGCGCCGCTGAAGGCACCTGCGTTCGCGCCGCCCGCGGCCAAGCTGCCCGCACTACCGCTCGCGCCGAAAGTGGATGAGCCACCGCCTCCAACGCCGCCGGCTCCGCCGCTTGCGCCGCGCGCGCCACGGGAAGCGCCTGCGTTCGCGCTGCCCGCGGAAAAACTGCCCGAGCCACCGCCACAGCCGAAACTGCCGGAGCCGGTGCTCCCGCCGCCGGTCGTCGCCATTGCTTCGCCGACACCGGTGCTGCCGCCGCTACCCGTTGCGCCGAAGCAGCCGGAACCGGTGCTCACAGCGCCACCGCCGGCTCCGCCCGCGCCGCGGAAAGCGCCCTCATTTGCATCGCGCGCAGCCAAACTGCCGCCACCGCCGGCTGCACCAAAACTGCCAGAGCCTGTTTCGTCACCCGTGCCCGTTGCGGTCGTTGTCGCGCCACCACCGCCGCCCGCGCCACGAGCGCTGCGGAAGGCGCCCGCGTTCGCGCCGCTTGCGGCCAAGCTGCCCTCGCCACCGCCCGCTCCGAAACTGCCGGAGCCGGTTCGGCCACCCGCGCCGGTCCTGGCTGTTGCTCCGCCACCACCACCTGCGCCGGTGCCTCTCGCGCCGCCTGCGCCCGCGCCCGTGTTGCAAGGCATCGTGCCACCGCTCGATTTCGGATTCCCGAAAGCTGAACTTGCGCCCGCGCCGCCGAAACCCGCGGCCAAAGCGATGGCGACGGCAGAGCAATTGAGCGCGCTGCTCGCCAAGCCGGCGGCCCAGATGCCCGTCGCGCCCGCGCCCCCAGCGGTGCGGTTGGTGGACATCAGCGGACCGGCGAAGGTCGAGGCCGACCAATGGCGCGACCTGGCCGCCGCGCTCGCCAAACAACTCTGGAGCAGCCGCTCGTCGTTGCCGTTGCGCGCGACGGTGATCGAGGCATTCCTGCACGCCATGCCGCGGCTTGTCGGGATTCGTGGCGACGCGTCCGTCTCCGTCGGTGCGGACGGCGTTCGTGGCCGTTGGAGTGATCCGTTTGCCGGCGACCGGCTCGACGTTGTGGAGCGGTTTGACCGGCCCGACTTCGAAGGTATTGCCGCGCGCGTATCGGAGCTGATCGAGCGCTGGATGCAACATCAGGAAAACATGGCGCGCCAGCCCGGTTCCGACGCCGAAGAAGTCAGTTTCACGATGATGCCCGTGCCGCACTCCGCTGTCGTCAGCTTCGGCATGAACTACCGCCAGCGCGGCACGATGGGCCGCAAGCGCATCACCTGCTGGGTCGCGCGCGTCGGCGAGAATCGGTTCCTGTTCGTCGGCAAGATTCCGCCGAGCGTCAGCGTTACACTGCCGGGGTTCGTGCAATCATTCCGCGCCGAGGCGGGCGAGCCGTCGCTGCCGCTGCCTCGCGAGCAAATCCTGAATATGCCACCGCCGCCGAACGTGGACAGCGAGAACGCGCTGACAGTGCGCCGTCTGATGATCAGTTTTTGCGAAGCCTACCTCGTGCGGTTCGATAACCGCCTCGCCGCGGAACTCTACGACCAGATCCGCCGCCGTCGCGAGATCGCTCGCGCCATCATCCCCGGCATGTTGCAGGTGATGCCGTCGTCGCGCGAAAAACGAATGCTTCAACAGCTCAGCCGCGAGTTGTAAAACTCTGTCTCGCGGCGTCCGGAACCTCCCATGATACCGCAACTGAATTTTCATTCTGCTGTTACCCGTTTCATCCTCGCTGCCAGCGCGCTGCTCGTCGCCGTAACCACCGCGCGTGCAGAGGAAATGTTCCCGTTCGTCATGCCGGGATTGGAGCCGAACCGCGGCGTTGCCAACGTGTCGTGGCTCAACGACGCGCCCGCTGGCAAGGGCGGCTTCGTGCGCGCCAAAGACGGCCATTTCGTGGACGGCCGCGGCAAACGCATCAAGTTCCTCGCCACCAACTTCACCTTCGCCAGCGCGTTTCCCAGTCACGACGACGCCGACAAGCTCGCCACGCGGCTCGCCAGCCTCGGCATCAACTGCATCCGTTTCCATCACATGGACAACCAAGCCGCGCCTCGCGGCATCTGGAAGCCCGGCGCGCCGAAGAAGAACGAGTTCGATCCCGATCAACTCGACCGGCTCGATTACTTCATCGCGGCGCTGAAGAAACGCGGCATCTACGCCGACATCAATCTCCATGTCTCGCGCAACTACTGGGAAGGCGAGGATTTTCCCGACGGCCTCAGCGACCGCGAGCGGCGGGATCTGTTGCCGCACTACGGCAAAGGCGTGGACAAGATCAACGACCAGATGATCCGGATGCAGCGTGATTACGCCCGCGCGCTGCTGACGCACGTCAACCCCTACACCAAGGCCGCCTACGCCGCCGAGCCGTGCGTCGCCATCGTCGAGATCAACAACGAGAACTCGCTGCTTCAACTCAAGGTGTCCTCGCTGCCCGACTACTACCGCAACGATGTGCTCAAGAAATGGAACGCGTGGCTCAAAGCGCGCTACGGCTCGGAGGAGAAACTGCTGGCAGCGTGGGGCGGTCGCGAGGAGTTGGGCGCGAGCCTCATGCCAGCCAAGTGCTCCACTCAGGGCGGTGAGCACTTCCAAGTCACCACGGACGGCTCAGGCGAGACGCGCGTCGTTATCAAAAAGCTGCCGGCGGTGGAATGGCACGCGCAACTGCACTGGACCGGCCTGACGTTGGAGGAAGGCAAGCTCTACACCGTGGAGTTCGCCGCCCGTTCCGACGCACCGCGCAAACTGCCGTTGAGCGTGCGGCTCCAGAAAGCCGACTGGCACAACTGCGGCCTGAACGAGGACGCTGACCTGACGCCGCAGTGGAAGAACTTCAGCTTCACCTTCCGCGCCGCGCGCGTCGAGCCGGGCGAAGTGCGGTTTGATTTCGTGCTCGGCGGCGGCCCGGCCGGGGAGTTCCGGCTGAAAGACTTGACGCTGCGTCCCGGCGGCTCGCTCGGCCTCAAGGCGGGCGAATCGCTCGACAACGGCACCGTCGCCGCGCCTCGCGCGCTCATGCCGACGCCGTGCGGGCTGGACTGGACGCGCTTCCTCGCGGAGACCGAGCGCGCCTACACTGACGGGATGCGCACGTTCTTGAAGAAGGAACTCGGCGTTCGCGCCAACATCCTGGACACGCAGGCGAGCTACGGCGACATTGCCGGCACTTATCGCGAGTCGTTCAACGACTTCGTGGATATGCACGCCTACTGGCAGCATCCGCGCTTCCCGCGCCGGCCGTGGGACTCCAAAGACTGGCTCATCCCGAACACGCCGATGGTCGCCGCCAAGGACACCGGCAACTTCGCGCGGCTCGCCGGCTATCGCGTCGCCGGCAAGGCGTTTACCGTCAGCGAATACGACCATCCCGCGCCGAGCCATTACGCCGCCGAGATGTTCCCGATGATCGCGAGCTTTGCCGCCGCGCAGGACTGGGACGGCTTTTTCCAATTCGATTGGGGCGGCACCAACTGGGCCGACGGCAAGATCAACGGCTACTTCGCGCTCCAACAACACCCCGCCAAACTCGCCTTCCTGCCCGCCGCCGCGCTGATGTTCCGTCGCGGCGATGTGGCCCCGGCGAAAGGCGCGATGCGCTTGAGCATTCCTGCGGGCGAGGTTGAGAAGCTGACGGCGGAAAACACTTCGATGACCGCCGCGTGGAAGAAAGCCGGCGTCGAGCCAGCCGAACTGCTTACTCGCCGCGCGAGCGTGAGTTTTTCGACCGTCGGCAAACTCGCCGCCACCCGGCAGGGCCGTGCCGCCTCGCAACTGGCGTGGGACGCCGACGCCGCGCTCTACACGGTGGACGCGCCTGCCGCGAAAGCGGTTGTGGGCCGCTGCACCGGCAAGACGACGACGCTCGGCGGCGTGGAGTTTGCCGTGAAACCGAACGCGCGTAACTTCGCCGTGCTGTCGCTTAACGCCGCCGACGGCAAGCCGTTTGCGCAGTCGCGCCGTCTGTTGTTGGTGGCCGCGGGCAACGTCGAGAACACCGGCATGGATTGGAACGCCGACCACACCACCGTCAGCAACAAGTGGGGCAGCGCGCCGACGGTTTGCGAAGGCATTGCCGCGAAGGTGACGCTTGCCACAAAGCTGAAGTCGGCGAAGGTGTTCGCCCTCGACGGTTCCGGCGCGCGCGGCGGCGAAGTTCCCGCGACGCTCGCCGACGGCCGGCTCAGTTTCGAGATCGGCCCGCAGTTCAAGACGCTCTGGTATGAAATCGCCGCGGAGTGAGCCGATCTACGTCGGCACGGCGGGGTGGAGTTATCCGGATTGGGAGGGCGTTGTCTATCCGAAGGGCAATCCCGGCGAGCGGCTACGGACGGTTGCTCAATATCTCGGCTGCATCGAGGTGGACGCGTCGTTCTACCGGCCGCTGGAGCCTCGCGTGACGGAAAGCTGGCTGAAGAAACTTGCCGATCGGCCCGACTTCCGCCTCCTCGCCAAAGCTTGGCAGCGGTTCACGCACGACCGGCGCACTCCGTGGACGCGGGACGATTTGCGGTTCGGCACGCGCGGGCTGGAGCCGCTGCGGGCGGCGGGGCGGCTCGACGCGCTGCTGTTCCAATTTCCGTGGTCGTTCCGCAACGACGCTGCGAACCGCGACTGGCTCGCGCGCTTGGCGGACGATTTCGCCGGCTGGCCGGTGGCGGCGGAGGTGCGGCACGATTCCTGGCTCGGCGGAGAAACGATGGAGTTCTTCCGC
This sequence comes from Verrucomicrobiota bacterium, assembly GCA_026397915.1. GTDB lineage: Bacteria > Verrucomicrobiota > Verrucomicrobiia > CAIQCK01 > CAIQCK01 > CAIQCK01. The sequence goes on along the minus strand of JAPLTX010000024.1, from coordinate 53,369 downwards.
GAGCGGCGCATCACGTTTTGCGGCATTGACCAGCCGGCGTTGGAGCATTGCATCGGGATGGAGACGCGCGCGACGACCGACATGGGCTACGTCCGACTCCACGGTCGCAACGCCGCCAACTGGTTCCGCCGCGAGCAGGAGGTTTACGGTGGCCGATACGACTACCTCTATTCGGACATGGAGTTAGGCGAACTGCTCATAAGGATCAAGCAGGTGGCCAGCCAGACGAGGAAAACGTTCGTGGTTTTCAACAACCACCGCGACGCGAAAGCGTTCGCCAACGCGCTGGAGATGCAGGGGCGTTTGACGGAGGACGCGGCGGCGGTGAAGGCGCCCGCGTCGCTGTTGGCGCGCTACCCGGCGTTGCGCGGACGCGTCACGGCCGACGGCGACGAGCAGTTGCCACTGGTCTGAGCGCCGCCGCGGCGTTTCTTTCCAACAACGGTGTAGGCCGTCAGCGACGCGCTGAAACTGCCCTTCGTGCTTCTCTCGATCTGCTCATCAATCCAGGCGCGGCCTTGGGATGCGGAGATGAGGTTTTCTTCCACCGCCTTCTGAACTGTCGCCCGCAGGTTATACACCTTGTCCGCCGTTTCAAAATCGGTGATGACGGACGTGCCGGGATGGATGGCCGCATCCGCCAAGCCGGCGGCGCGAAAATAGTCCGGCAGGTCGCGGCCAATCCCGTTGTTGGCGAAGGAACCGCGCCAGCGACGCTCGATAGCCCTCGTCGTCTCCGTCTCATCTGACGCAATCGCGAACGTCCCCCAGTCGTTGTCATACGCCAGAAGCAGGCCGCCCGGTTCAAGGACGCGGACGAGTTCGGCTATGGCCCGTTGCGGCTCGCGAATGTGTTGAAGCACGCGGTCAACCCGGCAGCGTGCAAAGGAATGGTTTGCAAAGGGCAGCGCCTTGATATCCCCAACCAGAAACTCGACCGGCAATCGCGCGGCCAGGTCGCGTGACCGGGCCTTATGGATCATGGCGGCGCTGGCATCTACGCCGATGACCTTGCCGCCGGGCATGACCCGTTCGGCCATCCGAAAAGCGTCGTCGCCGAGACCACAGCCGGCTTCCAGCACTGTCTGGCCGGGGCGGAGTTCCAACAGATCGTAGCTTCGGGACTTGTATTTCCGGTAGTAGGGCAGCGAGTCCAGCAACGTCAGGCAGTCGAAATACGCGTCCTGGTTCTGCGCGCCGTCAACGTCCCTGAAGCCCGTCGCCAGATATTCCTTTTCCATACAACATTGATCCCGAAAACCAAATGGTGGCAGCACTACCGGCTGAGACAAGCCCAAAGATTTCTTGCGTCCCGCTGGCAACCGTTTTTGCTCGCGTTCGGCGCCGTTTTCTGAGAACGGGTTATCTCAACCTTGGAGTCACAGCTAATGGGAACCGACCGAAATCCGACTCGCCCTTGAACTATGGCTGCACATTCCCATCGCACCATCCGCCTCTTCGTCAGCTCCACCTTCTCGGACATGAAGGCGGAGCGGGACCTGCTGCAACGCGTGGTTTTCCCCAAGCTCAAACAGCTTTGCCTCTCCAAAGGACTCCGCTTCCAGGCCATTGACCTGCGCTGGGGCGTCAGCGAGGAGGCCGGACGCCACAACCGCACCATGCGGATTTGCCTGCGGGAGCTGGCGCGTTGCCAGCAGGGCACGCCGAAGCCCAACTTCCTCGTCCTGCTCGGCGACCGCTACGGCTGGCGGCCGTTGCCGGAAACCGTCCGGGCGGACCTGTTCGAGCAGCTCAAACCGTGGGTGGAGAGCGACGGTCCACAGGCAGCCGCCGCGTTGCGGTGGTATCGGCGCGATGACAACGCCGTGCCCGCGGAATACGTCCTCCAACCGCGCGAAGGAACGGTGGCGGACTACGACGCTTGGTGCAGGGAAGTCGAACGCCCCCTGCTCGCGGCGATGGAGCGTGCGGCGGCCCGGCTGCTCGCGGATGCCTCGCTCAGCACCGAGGAGCGGATCGTTCTGGAAACCTCCATCGGTCTCTCGGCCACCCACCAGGAAATCCTGCACGGCGCGTTGAGGGTGGAGGACGCCCGCGAACACGTTCACGCCTTCGTCCGCTCGATCCGCTATGCGCCGGCCCGGACGCCGCACGAGAACTTCGTGGACCGCCTGCCGAACGGTGGCGAGGACATCGAATCGAAACGGCGGCTGGATGGCCTGCGGGATAAACTTCAACGGCATCTCGGTGCGGACAACTTCCATCGCTACGCCGTGGACTGGCGGGAGGCAGGCAGCTTCACCGACGATGACCTGAGCCAGTTTGCCGAGGACGTTTACCGGGCATTGGAGAAGGTTGTCCTGGCGCAGATCGCAAGGCTGGAAACCATCGCGCCCGATGTGCAGGAAGAACAGGCTCACCGTGACTTCGGCGCGGAGCGACGCGACGGCTTTCTCGGTCGCGAAGAACCTTTGCGGCGCATTGCCGGCTATCTGGCAGCCGAGGCGGGTCGCCCGTTGGTGGTCTTTGGCGTGGCCGGTTCAGGAAAGTCGGCGCTGATGGCGAAAGCGGTGGAGGAATTTCAGAGGTCAGAGGTCGGAGGTCAGAAGTCAGAGATTATTGAACGCTACATCGGCGCGACGCCGGGGTCGTCGGACATTATCGCTCTGTTGCGAAACATCGTCGGCGCGATTCGTCGTCAGTATCCGTTGCCTACGCCCGCGAATCCGGAACAGAAAGGCCCACGCGATGACGAGATCCCGTTCGAGATGTCTCCTCTGAGCGCGGCGTTTCGGGATGCACTTGGGCGAGGGACTGCCGAGAAGCCGCTGATCCTTTTTCTGGATGCGCTGGATCAACTCAGCGAAACCCAACGCGCCCATCAACTCCATTGGCTGCCGGCAACATTGCCCGCGAACGTCCACCTCGTCGTCTCCGCTGCGTTGCCCGCGGAGGTTCGGAGTCCCGGCTTCAGCCGGTCTGGTTCTGAAGCTCAAAACGCCGAACCGCCTAAAGGCGGGACTCCAAACCAAGACCCTCGCGCCTCCCTCTGCCGCGCCTTGGAAGCCATCACCCATCCGGAAGACCGCGTGGTGCTCGACAAGCTTGAACCGGAGAACGGCGAGAAACTACTTCACCGCTGGCTTGGCTTGGAAGGCCGCACGCTCCAACCGGCCCAACGCTCGGCGATCCTCAACGACTTTGCCCACGAGAGAAATCCTCTCTGGCTACGCACCGCTGCCGCGGAAGCTGCGCGTCTGGCCTCGTGGCAGGAGCCTTCACATCTTCCACCCGACACGCCGAGCCTGATGCGACATGTTCTTCACCGTCTTTCCGCGGAAGAGAACCACGGAGCGATGCTCGTGGATCGCGCGCTCAGTTATCTGGCGTGCGCCCGGCACGGGTTGGCGGAAGACGAGCTGCTCGACATCCTCTCGCAGGACGAGGACGTGATGGCCGGCGTTATCCGCCGCTCCCCAACCGAGCGCGTCAAGCCGGAGGTCGACCAGATCAAGGCGCTGCCTGCGGCCGTCTGGGTCGCCCTGCGGGGCGACATCGCCCGCTGCATCGGCGAGCACGAGGCGCAAGGTGCCATGCTCATGCGCTTCTACCACCGAAGTTTTCGCGAGGCGGTGGAGGTTGAGTTTCTCCTTGAGCGAACCGATCGCAGAGACAGGCACACGCATCTGGCATCGGTCTTCTCGCGGCATCCGTGGACGCTGCCCTCGACACCCGGCGCGGAAGCGACCTTAAGCGATCCACCCGACGCGCGGAAGACCTCGGAGCTTCCGTGGCACCTCTTCCAGTCGGCTGAAAACAGCGACCCTGATCACCAACGTCCCGAAGTATGGGATCCGGTAGCAGCAACGCTGTGCGACATGTGTTTCGTCGAGGCAAAGTGTCGGGCGGATCAAGTCTTGGAGTTGCAGCCGGATTATCAGATGGCGCTGTCCAGCCTTCCGGAGAACCAGCTTAAGCTACGCGAGGAGGGTGAACGCGAGGCGCGAACAAAGCGATGGACTGACGAGTTGATCGCCTACGCGCAGGAGTGGAGCACGCGCCGGGACCGGCAGGCACGCGGTGAACAGGTTTCAGAGCCGGAGCCTGAACTGCCGGCCCCTGTTCCTTCCTGTCGGATGTGGACCGATGATGAAATTCAAGCAGAATGCCGCCGCATCATCGAACATCCCACGCGGTGCGACCGGTTGGAGGCGTTCGCGGGTTTCGTCAGCGGGCAATGCTATCTGCTGCTCGAACACGGCCAACGGCCCGGCTTTGTCGTCCAACACGCCTTCAACACCGAGCCAGCCGGCGCGGTGCATGACGCCGCCGTGCCGTTGCTGACCGCGCTGAGCGCACCGCATCTGCTGCGGCGCTGGCCGCCGGACTCGCTGGCCAATCCCAAGCACGCCCTGCTCCGCACCTTGGAAGGCCACAGCGGCGGGGGCTTGAACGTAAGCGTGACATCGGACGGACGGCGTGCGGTGTCGGGGAGTAGTGACAAAACGCTTCGGGTGTGGGATCTGGAGAGCGGGCAATGCTTGCGCACGCTGGAAGGTCACAGCGCTATAGTCTTGAGAGTAAGCGTAACACCGGACGGACGGCGTGCCGTGTCAGGGAGTTGGGATAAAACGCTTCGGGTGTGGGATCTGGAGAGCGGACAATGCCTGCGCACGCTGGAAGGCCACAGCGCTATAGTCTTGAGCGTAAGCGTAACACCGGACGGACGGCGTGCGGTGTCGGGGAGTAGTGACAAAACGCTACGGGTGTGGGATCTGGAGAGCGGACAATGCCTGCGCACATTGGAAGGCCACAGCGGCGGGGTCTTGAGCGTAAGCGTGACACCGGACGGACGGCGCGCGGTATCAGGGAATGAAGACAAGACGCTACGGGTGTGGGATCTGGAGAGGGTAGGCCACAGCGCGTATGTCAGGAGCGTGAGCATGACACCGGACGGGCAGCGCGCGGTGTCGGGGAGTATTTGGCCTGACCACACGATGCGGGTGTGGGACTTGGAGAGTGGGCAATGCCTGCGCACGCTGGAAGGTCACTGCTCTTGGAACAGCGTAAGCGTAACACCGGACGGGCAGCGCGCGGTGTCGGGAGGGAATGATAATACGCTAAGAGTGTGGGATCTGGAGAGCGGGCGATGCCTACGCACGCTGGAAGGCCATAGCGACTGGGTCAATAGCGTGAGCGTGACGCCGGACGGACGGCACGCGGTGTCGGGGAGTAGAGGTCATACGCTACGGGTTTGGGATCTGGAAAGTAGACGGTGCCTGCGCACTACCGAAGGCCACAGCGGCCGGGTTAATAGCGTGAGCGTGACACCAGACGGACGGCGTGCAGTGTCGGTGAGTGATGACCACACGCCACGGGTGTGGGACTTGCGGAGCGGGCAATGTCTGCGCACGCTGGAAGGTCACAGCTCGCGTGTTCAGAGCATTGCCATGACACCGGATGGACGGCGTGCGGTGTCGGGGAGTGATGACCAAACGCTACGGGTGTGGAATCTAGAGAACGGGCAATGTGTGCGCACTCTCGAAGGCCACAGCGCGTATGTCAGTAGCGTGCGTGTGACACCGGACGGACGGCACGCAGTGTCGGGAACTGGCAGTTTTGGGAGTCACCGTGACCATACGCTGCGGGTGTGGGACTTGGAAAGCGGCCAATGCCTGCGCACGCTGGAAGGCCATAGCGACTGGGTCAATAGCGTGAGCGTGACGCCGAATGGCCGGCGTGCAGTGTCAGGGAGTCAGGACAAAACGCTGCGGGTGTGGAATCTAGAGAACGGGCAATGTGTGCGCACTCTCGAAGGCCACAGCGCGTATGTCAGTAGCGTGCGTGTGACACCGGACGGACGACGTGCGGTGTCGGGGAGTTTTGACCACACGCTTCGGGTGTGGGTCTTGGAGAGCGGGCAATGCCTACGCACGCTGGAAGGCCACAGCGAGGGGGTTAGTCGCGTGAACGTGACCCCAGACGGACGGCGTGCAGTGTCGGGGAGTTCTGACCACACCCTTCGGGTGTGGGACTTGGAGAGTGGGCAATGCCTACGCACGCTGGAAGGCCACAGCGCGTATGTCAGTAGCGTGGGCGTGACACCAGACGGACGGCGCGCGGTCTCGGGGAGTTCGGACAATACTCTACGGGTGTGGAATCTGGAAAGCGGCCAATGTGTCAGCGTGTTTTCCGCGACAGGGCCGATCTGGCGCACGGCAACTGGCGGATCGGAGATGGTGGTAGCTGGGACTTCTTTGGGTGAAGTGTTGTTTCTGGAACTGCGAAACGTCCCCCTCGGTGCCGCCATTCTGACCGTCCAACGGTTGCAGCAGCTCACCTCGCCGGATTCTACGCATTACGCCGCCCGTTGTCCCGTTTGCGGCACAGAGTTCGCTCCGTCCGCCAACATCACCGCCGCCATCACCGCGCTCAGCGCGCATCTTGCCCCCACGCAGTCTCCCTGCCTCGACCTGCCCGCCGCCGCCTTCGCCGACCCGCGCCTGCTCTCCGCCTGCCACCACTGCGCCCGCACGCTGGAGTTCAACCCGTTCTTCGTGGAGTTGGGATAGAGGAAAGAGGGAAAGCGATCTCCTGTCACGGCACGCGCGCGGAACGGGACCATCAGATGCACTCTGTGTTCCTGCATCTGCCCGAGCAGTTGCCGCTGGTTTGAGCGACGACCGCTACTTCAACTGAAGGTCGGCGGGCTTCATGCCCTTGACGAATTTGCCGAAGCCGAAGTTCGGTTGGTATCTGCCGACGATGTCCACGTTGCTGTTGGCGGAGATTTTCTCTTCGAGGCCGAGCGCCCAGTAGCAGGCGTTGATCAAGACGCGGCGGAAACCCTCGCTCTGGAGGTCTGTCGCGCAACCCATCGTGGTGGTGACGATCTTTGAGGTCTTGCCCGCCTCGCCCGTGTAGCTGCGCACCCAGACCAACGGTTGCATTGGGTTGTTCTTCTCGTATTTGTCCGTCGGCTTCTGTTTGCCGACGACCGGCGGATCGTTCGGGTTCATACCGGTGAGCACCTGGCCGCGCATGAGAACCGTGCAGTCGGCGGGCGGGTTGGCGGTGTAAACGTCGGTCGGCCCGAACACCTGCGTCACGCCACGCAGGATGGGATGGTCCTTCGCCGACGGCTCGACGACGCCGAGCGTGGCTTCGTGGGCGTGCCAGCCGTGATGCGCCACCCACGTTTCGCCGAGCACCTGCCGGCCGAAACCGCCGGGCCAGTCCTTGTTCTTCCAATCGAACTTCGCGTAGGCGCTCTTGCTGTCCTTGCCGTAGGCGAACGCGTGCGTGGAGGTGCGCAGGCCGAGGATCGGCTTGCCGGAGTTGAGGAAGTCCACGAAGTGTTTCATCTGCTCATCGGGCAGTTCGCGGAAACGCAGGAACATCACGCACATGTCGGCGTTGTCGAGCGCTTCGATGCCGGGGATGCTGTTCTTGGTGAGCGGGTCAATCTCACCGCTCTGCGGATTGATGGCGTAGAGCACGGTGCATTTGAAGCCGTGGCGCACGGCGAGGATGCGACCGAGCTGGGTCATGACCTCCTCGGAGCGGTATTCCTCGTCGCCGGAGAGCAGGACGATATGCTTGCCCTTGCCGGGGCCGTCCTTGCCTTCGTAAACGACGCCATTCGCCGCCGCCGCAGCGACAGTGATACCCAACATAGTCATCAACAGGGTCACGAGTTTCATGATTCTTTCCTTTCGTTTGAAATCAACTTGCCGCTCAGCGCTTCTCTCCACCGAGGCAGAACAGATGCGACTCCGTCCGCAGGAACATCCGGCCGCCGGAAACCGCCGGCGTGGCGTGGGCAGTCTCGCCCAGCGGGAAACGGAACAGTTCCTTGAAGTGGTCGGGCGAGGCCTCGATCACGACCACCTCGCCGTCGCGCGAGACGTTGAACACGCGGCCGTCCACCCAAATTGGGGAGGCGAAGAAACCTTCTTTGGTGGCGGCGTCGGGCTTGGTGCGTTGCTGCCAGCGGACCTCGCCAGTGGCGGCCGTGATGCACGAGATGAGGCCCTGGTCGGTCCAGAGATATGCCACATCGCCGACTACTAGGCTCGTCGGCACGTAGGGCGACGCGGGTTTTTTGATACGGTAAGCTTCCTCCGCCTTCGCGCCCTTGGCCGGGTCGCCGGGGCGAATCGCGGCAACGTAGGCGCCGACACCACCGCCGCCGCACGTGCCGAAAACCAGCCCCGCCGCCTCGGAAATGAATGACGAACTGACGCTGCGCGCGCTGAGCGCCGGGAATTCCCACAGCACCACGCCTGTGGCAGGATCAAGGCCGGAGATGCCGTGGGTCCGGCTGTTGAACACCAGAAAGGGCTTGCCACTTCTTGGATGAAACATGCACGGCACCGAGTAGGCCGTCATCTGGTCGCCGCCTTTGCGCGGCGTCTGCCAGAGTGTCTTGCCGGTCTTGGCGTCCACGGCGATCAGGAAACTAACGCCGTCCTGCTCGTTGCCGAGAATGATGCGGCCATCGTAAAGCACCGGCGACACGGCAGGGCCGTGCTGGCTGACGAACGGGCCGAGGTCGCGCTCCCAGACCGTCTTGCCGGCGTGGTCGAACGCCGCCAGCATGAAGTGCTCCGGAGTGCCCCAACTGACATAGACCCGTTCCGCGTCCACCGACGGCGTCGCCGAGGCGAAACTGTTGAGCGCGTTCTTTTGGAATGGCGCCAGCGGGAAGTCGCGCTGCCAAAGCTTGCTGCCGTTGCCGGCGTTGAAGCAGAGGATGTAAAACCCGCCCGGCGCGACATGCTCCGCGCTCGTGATGAACACGCGATCGCCCCACACCACCGGCGACGAGTGTCCCTTGCCCGGCAGTTCGATCTTCCAGCGGAAATCCTTCTCCGTCCACTTCGTCGGGATTGTCTTGCAGTGGCTGATCCCCGTTCCGTTCGGCCCGCGGAACCGCGTCCATTCTTGCGCGGAGCCGGGCAAGGCAAAGGCGAGGGAAACCAAAAGCGAAAGCAGCAAACCGTGGCGTGTCTTCATAGCATTCAGTTCAAACATGTCGTCGGCGGACAACAGCGCAGTGTAGCGAACCGGGCGAAATTGAAAAGCGTTTAGAGTTTGGAGAAATCGTTACACAGCCTTCTTCGCCGGCTCTTTCCCGTCCAGCGATGTCACGGGGTCAATGAACAGCCAGCAAACAGCGCCGATGACATAGACCGCCGCCGCCATCCAAAACGTCAGTGCCCAGTTGTTGCCGCTGAACTTCAGCACCTGCGCCACCGCCACTGGGCCGAGGGCCGAGCCGATCTGGCCGACCATGTTCATGCTGCCCGACAGCGAGCCAGCGTAACGGCCGCCGATGTCCATGCACGCCGCCCACGAGCCGGGCATGCTCAGGTCGTTGGCAAATGCGGCCAGCCCGACCAGCACCATTGCCATCAGCGGGTTGGTGGCCTGCGTGGAGATGCCCAGCATCGCCGCCGCGCCCGCAAACCCGACGCAGCCGAGCACGCGTCGTGTTTGCGCCGTGCTGCCGAACCACAACGCCAGCCGCGCCGACACCACGCCGGTGAACAACGAGCCGAGGCCGCCGAAAAACAGCGGCAGTCCCGCCAGTATCGCGCGCCATTCCTCGGTCAACGCCACGCCGCTGGTTTCGCGCAAGAACGTTGGCAACCAACTGATATAGGAATACCACGCGTAGTTGATGCAGAAGTATTGCAGCCAGAGCAGCCACACCGCGCCGCTGCCCATGAACCGCCGCCAGGGCACGTCGCCGTGGCCGACGGCGTTGTGGGTGGCGCTTTCGAGCAGCGCCAGCTCGGCGGGATTCACGGACGGATGGACTCGCGGGTCGTCGCGGAACCAACGGTAGAAGAAAACGGCCCAGACGATTCCCAGTGTGCCGAACAACATGAAGGCCACGCGCCAGTTCGCGAAGCTCAAGACCCACACCACCAACAACGGTGTGAACGCCCCGCCCCAGCGCGCGCTCAGCCACATGATCCCTTGCGCCCGCACCCGCTCGGACTTCGGCAGCCAGATCGAGAAGACCTTCGTCAGGTTCGGAAAACAGCCCGCCTCGCCCGCGCCGAAGAAAAACCGGCAAACCGCCATGGACATCCAGTTCCAAGCCCATCCGGTGGCCGCCGTGAAGAGCGACCACATCAACACCACCCGCATCAGCGTCGTGCGCGGCCCGAACCGATCACCCATCCATCCGCCGGGAATCTCGAATAGCCCGTAGGCCAGCGAGAACGCCGCGAAGATCAGGCTCATGTCCTCTTTGTTGAAGCCGAGGTCGCGCTGGATGTCGCCGGCCGCCTGCCAGATGCACGCGCGGTCCACATAGGTCACCACCGCCAGCGACACCGCGAAGAAGATGACCCACTGCCGCGCGTGTGTTGGCGCGGGATTGGGTGGCGATGCGATTTGCATGTGGGGCGGGGCGGTCAATCGTTCTTCTTCGCAAGCGCTTGGTCAAGGTGCGCCGCGCAGTATTCCCGGTCGTCCTCGGCAATGCGGAACTCCAGTTCCGGATCATCCAGTTCGGTTTTGCCGCAGATGACACAGCGATGCCATGCCTCCGAGCCGTTGTCGAGGCTCGCGGCTTCGAACCGGGCGCGTCTGCGCATGTCTTCGCGGTTGGTCATCGCGGTTCGGAACAACTGCGGGCCGAAGAACAAGAGGTAGTTGCCGAGCGAAACAATCGGCACAAGGTTCGCTGGATAAGACGCGAACATCACCACCACGCCGATAAACGCCGCAGAGAGCAGGCCAAGCCACTTTACCTTCACCGGCAGGATGAAAAACAGCAGCACCTCGAAGTCGGGCAAGACGGTGGCAAACGCGAGGAAGATCGAGAGGTTCAGGAACGCGTTGGTAACAGAGCTGCGCGTGATGAAGAACGCCACCACCGTTGTGGCGATCATGCCGCAGAGGTAGAAGATATTCAGCCGGAACGCGCCCCATTCCTGTTCGAGGCCGTCGCCCATGATCCAAAGGAAATAGAGCGCGAACAGCAGGAAGATCGCGTCCGTCGTCGGCGGAAGGAAGAGATAGGTGACGAGCCGCCAGACCTCGCCGTGCATGACGCGCTCCGGATCGAGCACCAGCGCATGAACCCAATCGCCATTGAAGCGCAGCAGGACGAACACCACGACATTGAGCACAACGATAATCCGCACCAGCCCCGGCACGGCGATGTGGCCGAAGCTTCGTTCGAGTTTGTCGAGCCAGTTCATTGCTTGCGACCGTCACCCTAACGTCCCGCCCTTGCGGAATCCAAACTCAAAATCGTTGCTGAGTGGGGTTTGGGCAGAAAGAAGTTGCGGAAGAAGGTGTCGGTTGGTAGGTTAGGTTCCGGTTGGGGGCGAGAAAAGGTGTAAAAAAGTAGCGATGACGACGCGAGTGCAAAGCGGGATTCGGCGGCAAAGTGGCCAAGTGATGACCGAGTTCGTCTTGGTCGCCGGGGTGACGTTGTTGTTCTTCGGCATCCTCGCGATCTTCCTGAATTCCTACCTGGAACATGAGTATCGCGTGCTGAGTCTCCTGTCGTCGCAGTATCCGTAAACTTCGCGCCGGCACTGACGCCGGCCGGAACCAAGGCAGAAAACAAATCGCATAAAAAGCGAATAAAGAAGGTGAGAGTGAACATGAACAAGACTATCAAGTGGTTACCAACAAGGAAATCCGGCCAGACGATGACGGAGTATATCGTCATTGTGGTGGTGGTGGCGCTGGCCGCGCTGGCGATCTTCGGTATCTTCAGCGATACACTCCGAACGAAGCTGGCAGGCACGGTCTCGACGTTTGACAACGGCGCGAATGCAGCGGCCGCGACGGCGGACATACAAGCGAACAAGTCCGCAGACGTGCTGAAGAACCTTCAAGAAGGTGGCATACAGTCCGGCTCGGGTTCCTAGTTTGCCTTGTTTGGCTTGGTCAAACCTAGTCAAGCCCAGTCAAACCTAATCAAGGTAAATCAAACCTAATCAAGCCGGAGTATACCGGTTTGATTTGGCATCACGGCAGAGGAGCATGACACGGCGTCGGGACCATAGGCGATTGCTGCGGAAAGGCGCGAGTCGGGCCGCTTGGGGGCAAGCCATGGTCGAGTCGGTTTTTGTGATCATGCTCCTCTGCCTTATTTTCTGGGGGTTCTTGCAGGCGGCACTGCTCTACAACCACGAGCGCGTGCTGCAGTTTGCGTCGTTCGCCACAGCACGGTCGGCCACGGTGGGTTTTTTGCCGGAGCTTTATCTGCGCTCCTATCGGGTAGCAGCCATCCCGGCGTCCGGCACAATGTTGGCACCCAATCAAAACTGGAGTGGCGCCAACCAACAGATGCAACAACTGGGCACTGAGACAATGCTCATTCCTCTCTACCTGCGGCAAGACCCGACGGGGAACTTGAATTACACCTACTGGGACCAATACAACATGCGACCAACCATCCTGCCCAACGTGCCCAGCGCCAACATGCTGGAGGAGACGCACGTTCAGGAGCATCCGTTGGAGATGCCGATGGCGGGCGCTTACTACCGTCTTAATCGGGGGACCAACGCCACAGTTCAGATGATGGGCAACATCAAGACCGACATGGCGTGGCACTATACGTTTTACCTGCAATGAAGCCCGCATCGCTCCATCCAACCGGATCGCACCGCGGCCAGACGCTGATTTTCATGATGATGATCATGATCATCCTGACGTTTGTGGCGTTCTCAGTCTATGACACGCAGCACGTCGTTGTGCAGCGCGTGCGCGCGCAGAACAGCAGCGACTCGGCGGCGTTGACGGGTGCGCGCTGGCAGGTCTCGTCGCTGAACGCCATCGGCGAGATCAACCTGATGAAGGTCACCACCCAGATCGTCACCGAAGGGCCGTTGCCGTTCGGCAACACTCTGAGCGGATTCAACCCAAACCAACAGGGCTATTACCAGCCGCTGTTCTCGGCGCTGGACAAGTTGCAGGCGAAGATCGCCCTTACCGGGCCAATGATGGGTGTGCTCTACGCTGAGCAGGCGGCCAAGCTCAACGGCATGCACGCCATTCCCGCCTACGCCACCATATTTTCCGATATCGCCCAGTTCGTGCAACAAAACGCGGGGAACCCGAATATCCTCAACGATCGCTGGCTCTGGTGGCCGGTCTTCGACCCGAACAACCCCACCGACATGCAGGAGCGGCAGGAGTTGCTGACGGACTTCGCCACGTTATGCCAGGAAATCGCTGACCAAGGCGTGGCGGCGCTACCGAACATCTGGGGCAACGCGGACAACGTTGGCAACCTGTTGGACTGGAGTCAGGCCACACCTTACGCCCAGCAGTATCTGGCCAATCGCGCGTTCTACGGTGCGATTGCTGGTCAGGACTGGTGTTTCCTGAAGCCGCTGTTGTGGATTTATACGGACTGGACATTCTGGGGACCGGTGACTCTTCGCACCGATGGTTACGGATTGAGTCCGTTCGCGTTTCTGAACCTGGAACTCATGCCTCAGAGAGATACCTACATGGGGCGTTTGGTCGGGAGCGTTGATACGACAGCCCTTGGCAACCTGACCACGGCGATTCAGAACCAACTGAGCAATCGCGGGTTGGCGGTGAATCCCAACTGGCCGGGCGGAGACAACTGGCCCGTGTATGGATTCCACGACACGAATAATCTGCCGCGGTTCGATAACAGCACCGCGCCCGCCTACGTGCCGCTCAACTGGGCCGTTTATCGAAGCGGTTGGAATGCCCAGTGGGATGCCACGGTCATGGGGCAGTTGCTGGTAGGCACGGTCAAGCCGCAGTTCAACTACAGCTATCAGAACGCTGACTCGGTCTGGATATCGCAGGCGGCAGCGAGCGTGACGATGGCCGTGCCGAACTACGGTTCTGGCAATCTGAATTGGATGCCGAACAAACTGCCGTCTCCGAACAACAATACCGATCCGCGGCAAGAGTTGCAGGGAGCCTTGGGCAATCTCTGGTCGCTCCGCAACGCGAACACCACCGCCGGCGGCGGCATCGTAGCGTCAGCAGCGGCGCGGTCGTTCGGCTCCATTGATGACAGCACGCCACCGACCCAATGCCCGGTGGTGCTACCGGTGTTCACCGACGTGCGATTGATTCCGCTGGCGGTTTCGTCCGGCGGCGGCAGTTTCGATCCGGGTTGGATCCAGCACGTGATCTTCCATGTTCCAACCTACACGCAACAAGGGCTGGCGCCATTGCCGGGCGGCTGCACCTTTTGCAACGAACTGCGGATTTGGGAGAATCCTGCGTTTCGCCAGATCGGCCAGAACTGGTGGAACAGCCAGACCAACTCCAATCCTTGTGCGGGTCACAGCGGTGGCGGCTCGGGCGGCGGCCCCAATCACTGATGATGAGTGCAAACATGAAACGACAACTGCAAGCAGGCCAGGCCATGTTGGAGTTGCTGATCGGGATCATCGCGATGGTGGCGATCCTCGTGGGGATCATCACGTTTGGCGAAGGCGGCTTCCACTGGCTCAGTTCGATGAATGAAGCGGCGGGTCTGGCTTGGAGCCAGGCCATTTCCCCAAATAGCGCCGCGACTGCACAGAACTCGGCGCCGCAGGCGTTCATCAAAGACTGGGACAATGACTTCTATAGGAATTCGCGACGGATGCAGGAGCTTGGTCTTGACGGTGTAAGCTACACGGTTGGGGATACGCAGACGCAAGGCAGTCGGGCGGCGTTCAACGCTACCGCCCAACAAGTATTGAACCAGTCTATTGCTGGCAATCCCTACATTGAATACCAGAATTACACCGCGTCCTACCTAAGGAGCCAGCCAGTCTTTGCGCAAGCACTAGGGCAGACGGACACGAGTGGCTGGTTGATTGGCGAGAGCACACCGAACACAGACCGATTTGCGCTTGGCCGGATTGACCGTGGCAACGGCATGGTGGTGGATTTTGGCAGCGGGTTGCAGGCGCTGGTTTATGGGCCCACTACGCTGCTCTATCTGCGAAGCCATGTTTTCCTTCCGCCGCTCTCTGGATTGCAGTGACTCGCCTCCACCAAAGAATTTGCTTTCCCGCGGCGCTGGCAATGGCCATGCTGGCCACTGGTGTCAATGCGCGCGTTTTCCTCGGTGGTGGCGGCGCGCCATTGGCGGAGGTTTCCGAAGAAATCGGGCTGAAGCAAATGTATCGCACCGAATACAAAATCAACGGCAGCGACGCCGTGTTGGAAGTTTACGGCGGCGACCTGCCGCCGGGCGTGGTCGCCAACCGGTTGGAGAGCGGCCTGCGCGCGCGACAGTTCAACGTCGCCATCCCCAGCGGCGACGACGGCGCGGTGGGCGTGCTAACCTCGAAGGAGGAACTGACGCGCATGATCGTCACCTCGGCCGGCACCGGCAAGACGATGGTGTTTGCCGTGCGGCAAAAGTGGGAGGACGTTGCCCGCTTCAACGCCACGACGGCGAGCGGTCAGGCTCCCGACCCCGCGTTGCCCAACCTCCCGCAGTTTCCCGGCGGGCGGCTGGTCTATCACATGGAAGACCAGAAGACCAAGACGACGATTGTCGTCTATCGCGCCACCGGCACGCCGGAAACTGCGCGCCAGTTTTACGCGCAAAGCCTGCCGTCCAACGGCTGGGAGCCAATGGGCGGGCGCAGCGCGCCGGTGATGTATCGCCGCGGCGCGTTGAATTGCACGGTGAGCGCCCAGACCGATGAGAAAACCGGAGAACTGACTGTCACGTTATTGATCCGCCGCTCTTCGCTATGAAACAGAAAATAATCCTCCTCGCCGCGTTGTTGGCGGGCATTGCCGCCTTCGTTCTCTCGAAGCAGAACTTCGAGAACTTCAAGACCAAGTTCCTGTCGCAGTTCGCGCAGGTCCGGGTCGTGGCTGCCGCGCGCAACATCCCCGTCGGCACCGTGCTCACGATGGGCGACATTGGCGCAATGACGGTCTTTGCCAAGAATGTCACCGGTCGCGCCGTTCTGCCCGACGAATACACCGAGCTGGTCGGCAAGAAGACGCGCGTATTCATTGAGAAGGAACAGCCGATCCTCTGGAGCGACGTGGACATGCCCTACGGTGGCGTCGGTGGCATGTCGGGCATGATCAAGCTCGGCGAGCGGGCCGTGGCCATTCCAGTGGACAGCACCGCCGCCGTCAGCGGCCACGTGAAACCGAACGATCACGTGGACATCATCGGCACCTTCACCTTTCCCGGCGCCACCAAGGGCGGCGCGACGGCTGGCGGCCAGCAGCTTTCCGACACCGTCACACTCACCATCCTGCAGGATGTCACCGTGCTGGCCACCGGTCAGATCATGAGCCGGCGTCCGTCGGAGATGCAGGGAGGAGCCGACCGGTTCGGCAGCCAGTATTCGTCCGTGACGGTGGGCGTGACACCGCGCGAAGCGGAAATGTTGGTGTTTGCGCACCAGAAAGGCCGCCTCGCGCTCTCGTTGCGCAACCGCGAGGATGTTTCCGTCGAGCAGCAACTGGAGAACGTGGACTTCCAGAAGCTGGAGAAGAACTTCAACGAATTGAACCGGGTCCGCCAGCAGCGGTTGCACCCGCAGTTGCTTTCGCCGTCATCGCCCGTGCCGGTCACGGCTGCGCCGAGAACAACGCCGTTACCGAGGCTGGGCCGCTGAACCCGCAACACCGTTCCGAGCCATCGCCTGACATGCCGAAGACCACCGACCAACTCGACCTTGTCGTGGAAGTGACCGAGGACGGCCAGAAGCGCCGGATTCGCCAGCGTCTGCATCCGGCCGAGTATTCCATCGGCAGCGATCCGGCCTGCGCCATCTGCGTCAGCAACAGTGGTATCTCCCGCCAGCATGCCCGGCTCCTTTACAATCCGGACAACATTCAGATCGAGGACCTTGGCAGCACCAACGGCACTTATGTGGAGGGTGTCCGCATCAAACGTCGCGTTCGCATCCACGTTGGCCAGCGCGTCATCATCGGCGCGTGTGTCATCTGGCTTGACTATCCGAAAGAAGAAGGCGCGCCCGGCCAGCACGCCCAGCCGCAGCGCGGCGCAGAACCCGATTCCGCGGCCAAACCGCCGCCGGCGCCGCCCCAGGAAGAGCTGCCACCGTCGCCCGGCGATCCCGCGCGCGCGCTGATGCGGAAATTCAAGGCGCAGATTCACACCGAGCTGCTCAAGCGGCTCGACTTGAAACGGCTCGTGGGCACCAATGCGACCGCGACGAAATCATTGCAGGAGAAAGTCCGCGCCACCGTTGCGGCCATCGTCAACGAGATCAAGGACCAGCTTCCGGCCTCAATCCCGCCGGCTCAGATTACGCGCGAGATCATTCAGGAAGCCATCGGCCTTGGTCCGCTCGACGACCTGCTGGAGGACGGCGAGATCACCGAAATCATGGTCAACGGCCCCGACAAGATTTACGTGGAACGTCGCGGCAAGATCCAACTGACGGAGCGCACGTTCGTGGATGACGCGCAGGTGTTGGCGATCATTGAGCGCATCGTCGCGCCGATCGGCAAGCGCATTGACGAAAGCTCGCCCTACGTGGACGCGCGCCTGGCCGACGGCAGCCGCGTCAACGCCATCATCGCGCCGCTCTCGCTCAAAGGCCCAACTATCACCATCCGCAAGTTCGCCAAGACGCCGTTCACGGTTGCGGATCTGATCCGGTTTGGCACGATGACGGACCAGATCTCTGACTTCATGCGCATCTGCGTGTTGCTGCGGAAGAACATCATCATTTCCGGCGGCACCGGTTCCGGCAAAACCACGCTGCTCAACGTGCTCTCCAACTATTTGCCGAAGGACGAGCGCATCGTCACCATCGAGGACACCGCCGAGTTGCGGCTGAACCAACCGCACGTCGTCAGCCTGGAGGCGCGCCCGGCGAACATCGAAGGCCGCGGCGCCGTCACCATCCGCGACCTCGTCCGTAACGCGTTGCGCATGAGGCCGGACCGCATCGTCGTCGGCGAGTGCCGCGGCGGCGAGTCGCTCGATATGTTGCAGGCGATGAACACCGGCCACGACGGCTCGCTCACGACCGTCCACTCCAACTCGCCACGCGACACCATCAGCCGCATGGAGACGATGGTGCTGATGGCCGGCATGGACCTGCCCAGCCGCGCCATTCGCGAGCAGATTGCCGCCGCCGTGGACATCATCTGCCACACTGACCGGCTCAGCGATGGCACGCGGCGCGTCACAAAAATTTCCGAGGTCACCGGCATGGAGAAGGACGTGATCGTGATGCAGGACATGTTCATCTTCAAGCAGACCGGGCTGGACCCGAAGGGCAAGGTGCTCGGTTACTTTACCGCCACCGGGTCGGTGCCAACGTTCATAGACGAGGTGCGCATCCGCGGCCTGCAACTGGACCGCAGTGTCTTCACCCAGGAGCAACAACCGACTCCATGAGTTTCTACGACCTCAGCGTCAATTACCTGGTGCCGTTGCTGTATTTTCTGGCAGCGGCCGGCATTGTCTGGGCGCTCGGCGAATGGATGGCCGAAATGTCCCGGACGTATCGCGAGGTTTATGTCGAGGAAACCGGCCGGCATCTCGACGACATGTTTTTGTCGCTCAACCCGCAACAGGTGGTGACGCTGGCGCAGATCACCGGCGTATCGTTTGCTCTGGTCATGTTCGCGCTGGTGGGCAGCTTCGAGGATCCGTTGCACCTTGTGGGTTCGGCGGCGTTCTCACTGATCTTCGGCGCCGTTGGTTTTATGATTCCACGCTGGGTGATCCGGCGAATGCGGCAGAAGCGGCTGGAGCTGTTCAACGAGCAACTGGTGGAGGCGATGCAGACGATGAGCAACTCGCTGCGCGCCGGCTTCAGCGTGTTGCAGGCGTTCGACATGGTGGTGAAGGAAAACCGCCGGCCGATCAGCGAGGAACTGGGGCTGTTCTTGCACCAGCACCGGCTGGGTGTGAAGTTCGAGGAGGCGATGGAGAACCTCAGCAAACGCGTCGGCAGCCAGGACCTCGATCTGATGATCACCGCCATCGAGATTTCACGCCAGACCGGTGGCAATCTGACGGAGGTGTTCGATCAACTTGCCGGCGTTATCCGCGAGCGGATGCGGGTGGAAGGCAAGATTCGCTCATTGACGGCTCAGGGCCGGTTGCAGGCGGTGATCGTCGGCTTGATGCCGCTGTTGCTGGCATCGGCGATGTATTTCATCAGCCCGGCGATGATGACCGGTTTCGTTACTTCCACGGTCGGCGTGATGATCATCGTGCTGGCGCTCGGTTTTGAGATCGTCGGTTACTTGATCATCCGCAAGATCGTGAACATTGATATTTGAAAAAAGAAGGCTGACGCGACCGGTTATTCCATTCCGGCGAGCGCCTCTTGGACGAATTTGTAGTTGTAGGTGAAGTTCGTGTAGTCGGTGCGCGCCAACGCGTCGAAGGCGTTGCGATAAGAGATCAGCAGGGTCTGGATGGCGCGGTTGCGCGTGGCGCCGGAGAGCATCTGGCATCGCAGGGAGACGGTTTGCAGCACCGGCCGATTGTTGCTGACGAGTGTGGCGAGCTGTTGGTTGCGCTGGGCCACTTGTTTGGTGCGCATCGCGGCGGACACCTGGTCGATTACCCGGCCGTAGTTCTTGAGGTTGCTGTTATTCTCGGAGCGAAAGACGAACTTGCCCCGGAGAAATCGGATGATTTGTTCGTCAGTCTTGATGTCGTCAATCTGGGATTGTTGCAGATAGAACTGGTAGAGTTCAGGTTTGCTTTGTTTTAGATGGTCGAGATCAATTTGGGTCCATTCATAATGACGGCTGCCATATTGAGTTCGGAAGTTGAAACCTTGTGTGTCGGCGGGCGACGTGGAAACGGCGCCTTCGAGCACGGTGCCTTCGCGGAGTTTGATTTTGACCGTGCTGGTGTTGACGGCGCTGCCGTGGCTTTGCTGGACGTAGAACTTGTAGAGTTCGGGATTGGATTGGCGCAGATGGTTGATGTCAACCTGCCTCCAACTGTAATGAGTTTCGCCGAACTTGGTTTTCAGCGTGAAGCCTTGGGTGTCGCTGATGCTGGTGCTGACAACGCCCTCCAGTTCGGACTTGTCTGTGAACTTGATGCGCACAGTGTTGTCAGCGGCCAAGATGGCGGATGCAGCGAGACAAACTAAGAAGAAACAAGATTTCATAAGTCACTCCGGTTCGTTCGACAGCATAGTTTAGGTCGAACGGGCCGGTGGGCGCAACAACGCAGAGATAAAAATTGAACGCAGGATAACAAGCCAATGGATCCGGAACAAATCGTGCCGCACGTCACCCAGATCACGCCGCAGGAGATCATCGCGCCGTTGATGTGGATGGTGTTTGCGTTCGCCGCGGCGTGGTATGTCGGGATGACGGCGAGCGAGGTGAAATACGTGCGGCTGGCCGACGGCCGGCAGCAGATGCGGAGGCTGCCGCTGCTGTTCCGGCTGCTGTTGCCGTTCGTGCCCAACGTTGTGCCGATTTTCCGGCACAAGAAATTGGAGAAATACCGAGCCAAGCTCGACGGACGACTGATCTCCGCAGGCTATGAAGGGCTGCTGAGCGCCGAGGAGTTCATGTCCATCCAGCTCTTACTGTTCATCGTGGCTGTCCCACTCAGCTTTGGCGTCCGGCCGGCGTTGGAGGGGCTGCCCGGCATCGGCCGCTTTTGGAATGTGGGGATGATTTTGATGATCGGCTACAGTTTGATTTACCCGGTGAGTTGGTTGAAACAGGTGCGCAACGGGCGGCATCGCAGCATGCAAAAGGCGCTGCCCTATGTGCTCGACTTGATGACGCTCTCGGTTGAGGCCGGTCTCGACTTCATGACCGCCATCCGCAAGATCATCGAGCGGCGCGCGATGGACCCGCTCGGCGAGGAGTTGCTGCGAGTGTTCCACGAAATCCAAGTCGGCAAGACCCGCCGGCAGGCGTTGCGCGACATGGGGCTGCGGGTGGACCAGCCCGACCTCAGTTCCGTCGTCTCCGCGCTCGTCCAAGCCGACGAACTCGGCGTCAGCCTGGGCACCATCCTGCGGATCATGGCCGACCAGATGCGCATGAAACGGTTCCAGCGCGCCGAGAAACTTGCCTACGAAGCGCCGGTGAAAATGCTTGGCCCGCTGCTGTTGCTGATTTTCCCGGCGGTGATGTTGTTCCTGCTTGGCCCGATCCTCGCACAGGCGTTCCGGAGCGCGTTTTGAGCCGTCGCATCTCGATGCCAATGATCATCCGCAATACAACCCGGGGCACGACGTTGGCCGAGTGCGCGCGCTCGGCCGTCACCATCTGGAGCCGCACGCTTGGGCTGATGTTCCAGCGCTTCGAGGGGTTCGACGGCATGATGTTGCGGCCGGCCAACGCCATCCACATGTGTTTCATGCGAATGCCGATTGACGTGATATTCTTTGACAAGCGGCTGACGATAGTGAAAATGGTTCCAAAGCTTGTTCCTTGGCGGCTGTTTTGCGGCGCGCTGGGCGCAGCGGGCGTGCTGGAGTTGCCCGTGGACGCCATCGCCCGCAGTCAGTCACAGCCGGGCGACCAGCTTGAATTTCTGATGTCGTCGTGAGAAAACCACGTAGCGGATGAAACTTCGCATCCTACAAGGCAGACGTCGCGGTCGGGAATACTCGGTCGGCAAGGACCCGGTAACCATCGGCCGCGCGCCGCAGTGCGACATCATCATTCCCGACGACCAGCTCGTTTCCTCCGAACACGCCGACGTCCGCATGGACGAGCAGGGTCAATTAGTCATCCGCGATCTCGAATCCGTCAACGGCACGGAGGTCAACGGCGAGTCCGTCGAAGAGAGCGTCCTTAAGCCCGGCGACGAGGTCGCCATCGGCAGCACTGTTTTCGAAGTCATCGAGGAAGCCGACCGCCGCGCCCGCGAGAGTGAGCCGCCTCCGCCGCCCAAGCGCGCCCCGGCGACCGAGAGGCTTCCCGTGGTCACAAAACCCGCGACGGAAGATGTCGAAGAAAAAGTGGAAGAAGAACGGCCTCGGAAAAAGAAGATGGAGGAAGTCGAAGAAGCCGAGGAGGCCGGCGAAGAAGTCCCTGCCGAACTGAACTTCGGCGGCAAGCCCAAGCGTGCCGCGAAGAAACCTACCGCTCCCATAGGCCGGCGCCTGATGTCGCTTGCATTGACGGCGGTTATTGTGATCGTGATCATCGCCGGCGGTATCTTCATCTGGACTCAGATTCAGCCCGGCATCCAGCGTATGGCACCGGGCGTAAGTATGGGCGGTGATTCCCGCCGGCTGGACCTGTTTTACGAGAAAGTCCATGCAAGCACGCAGAACATCTTCCGGTTTGCGCTGCGGTTCAGCGGCGACAAGGTGACCTTGAACGTGGACGACCTTAAACAGCGCCGTCACGTTCAGCGTGAGAAGAAAGTGAGCGAGAATCTCGCCATCGAGTTGATCCGCCAGATCGAGAATGGCAGTTTCGACAAACTGGAAAAACCCAAATACGGTGGCTTTCCGGCCGACCAGCAAGAAATGGCGGTCATCGAGCTGACCCGCGGCACGCGCGTCAAGCGGGTTGAGATCGAGAACACCATTGCCCCCGATGCGTTCGTCAACGCGCAGAAGGTGCTGGAGGATTTCGCCCAGAACGAACTGGGCATCGCCGCGATCAACCGGTCTCGCGAGGAACTGATCAAGGAAGCGGACGATGCTCTTCTGCGTGGCAAACAGCTTTTTGAGCAACGCGACGTGGCCGACGCGAACCTCTACAACGCCATCAAAGCCTTCCAGCTTGTCCAGATTGATCTGGAGATCATCGAGCCGAAGCCGGCCAACTACGCGGTGGCGGTCCAGAGTGAAACGACGGCCAAAGACATGCTCAAGGAGCGGATCAACAACCTGCGCTTCAACGCCGAACAAGCCAGCAAGCTCGGCGAATGGACTAAGGCGCAGACATGCCTGTCGGAGATTCTGGCGCGCGTTCCCGATCGCGAGGATGAGCGCTACAAGGAAGCCGACCGGAAACTGATTGGTGTGCAAGGACATCTGCCGCGCCGATGAACCACCTGATTGCCATCGCACGTTACGGGCTGAGCGCCATGGTGTTGGTGGCGTTGTTGGCCGCCACCGGTTGCTTTGAACAGCCCGGCAGCCTGCTGGATCTGCGCACATCGCCGTCCGGTGCGCGCATCGAACTGGACGGTGTTTACCAGGGCGACTCGCCCATCAAGCTCAAGGTGGTGCCCGGGCAGCATCTGGTCATGGCCACACGAGATGGTTTTCTGGAAACCCGCGGCAACGTCAACGTGCAGCCGACGGGAACCACCCGGTTCGACATGTCCCTACGGCCGTTGTTCGGGCTGGTTCTTGCCGAATCGTTTCCCACCGGTTCCGAGGTTCTCGTGGACGGAATGACCCGCGGCAAGACGCCGGTGCTGATGACGGACCTGCCTGCCGGCCAGCATCGCCTTCTCATCAAGAAAGAAGGTTACGAGTCCAAGGAAACGCTCCTGAATATCCAGGCCGAGACCGACCGCCAGCCGAAGTTGATTTCGCTGGAGCTGCGCTCGTTGCTCGTCGCCATCAAGATTACGTCCGCGCCCGACAAGGCCAAGGTTTACTTGGCCAAGGCTGACGAGAAAGGCAAAGGTTCCGAAATTGGCGAATCGCCGCAGAGCATACAAAATATTTTAGCTGGAAAATACAGAGTGCGCGTCGAGTTTGACGGTTACGAACCTTACGAACAGGAGGTGGAAGTTGCCGGCAAGGAAGAGTATCGCGTCCACGCTACGCTTCAGGAGAAATACGCCCGTATCAAGATTGACACCGATCCGCCTGGCGGCGAAGTGTTTCTCAACGAAGAGGCGCGTGGCAAAACACCAGTGGCCCTTGGTCCGCTTCATGAAGGTGACTACACAATAAGGATCGTGAAGCCTAACTACCCAGAGACAGTGCGCAAGGTTACGCTCAAGAAAGGCGAGGATTTGCAGTTGACGATTCCGCTGGAGCGGCGAGTGGGCGTCCTACAGGTCATTACTATTCCCGCGGGCGTTGACGTCTTCGTGGACGGCGAGAAACGCGGCACCACTGTCAGTGTGCCCAGTGTCCAGTATTCCACGCCGCTGGTTATCAGTGATGTCTTGGCAGGTCAGCGCATCGTCAAACTTATTAAGCCCGGTTTCGCCGAGATCAGCGTGCCAGTTGAAATCATAGTCAACAAGGTTATCCCGCTCACCAATATCCAGTTGCGGCGGCTCTATATTCCCGATACCGCGATTGCGACCAAAGACGGCCGCACCCTGCGCGGCTTGATCAGCCGCGTTGAGAACGACGGCACCGTTCATTTTGAAACCGCACCCGGCATCTTCGTGGATATTCCACCCGACGACATCGTCTCGAAGAAACCAATCACTCCCGCCGGAAAATAATGTATGATTGCCCGCTGCCACTGCCGGTTGAGTTCGCTCGTGCAATGGGTGCAAAAAGAAAGCCAAGGCTGGTGTAGCTGCCGTGTCATTGTTCTCCTAGGATCCACAATGGATGTTGTCGGTTTGGAGCCGTTCGCAAACCGTGAACACCAGCGGCCAGTTTTTGTCGGCACAAATGGACACCAAAGATAATCTCACGAAGCGTAAGGGCGACGGTCCGGCGCGCACGATCAAGAAGCAATTGATCGAATTGCTGAGCCGCGATGAAGAGCAGCTTTGTGCTGGCTGGATGCGGCGACTGAGCGAGGACGCGGTGCTTGCGAGCATCAACCTCGTCGAAGCCCCTCGCGAGCCGTTGAACCTGTTGCTGCGGGATGTCGTCCGCATTATCGAAGGCAAACTGCCCGCCCAACCACCCGCTTCCCAATCCCTCTGCCGGCTCGGTCCGATGAGCGCCTGGAAACTGACGCTCTGCCAGGGCATTGAAGTGTTTCTGGTGGGTGAGAGCGTTGTGCGTCGCTGGGTGCATTCACATCTTGAGGCGGCGCCGGAGGAATGGTTTGATGTCTTCGAGCAACTGAACCGCGCTTTTCATCAGATTGTCCGCTACTACGTCCTCCGTTACTGCGACAGTTGCGTCCCGAACATCAAAGGTGAGGCGCAATCGCCGGCACGCGGCGTTTCCGACCCTTTGGCGTCGCGCGAAGCTTCCCGCCCAAAGGCGTCTCCGCCACAGGGTTGATTCACTCTCCTGCCGCCGCCGATTCCAGCGGGGGAATCGGCGGCTGGTTCCGCCGTCTGGACGCTATGAACTTCAGCCTATAAACGTGCTTCCCTTGTGCGAGGTGACACTCTATAGTCCGCGCGCTCGCTGGTTTCTGAAAGAGCCTCGCCAGGCGCGAATGATGTGCTTGGCTGGTGGCTCTTCGTTTTCTTGCGGCGGCTCTTCCTTCCGAGGGAGAGAGCAAAGTCAGTTCAACTATGTCGCTTCCGATGATTATACAAGGCGGGATGGGCGTGGCAGTGTCCAACTGGATGCTGGCACGGACCATTTCGCGTTTGGGACAACTGGGTGTGGTTTCCGGAACCGCGCCGGCCGTCATCTTGGCCCGGCGTCTTCAGGTGGGCGATCCCAGCGGCCAGATGCGCCATGCCTTGAAGCACTTTCCATATCCTGACATTGCAGAGCGCGTGCTGGCTGAATTCTTCATCCCTGGCGGGAAACCGTCCACAGCGCTGTTCAAGAACACCTCGTTGCCACAGATCCGGCTCAGCGCTGATCTGGTGGAATTAACGGTTGTGGGAAACTTCGTGGAAGTGTTTCTGGCCAAGGAAGGCCACAGCGGTTTGGTCGGCATCAATTTCCTGGAGAAGATCCAGTTCCCCACGTTGCCCTCGCTGTTCGGCGCGATGCTGGCCGGTGTGGATTACGTGCTGATGGGCGCCGGCATACCGCGGGCCATTCCCGGCGCGCTTGACCGTCTGGCGAACGGCGAACCAGCCGAGATGAAGGTGGATGTCGAAGGCGCGCTGCCTGGCGAGGAATTCCTTTCCAAGTTCGATCCGCAAGCGTTCTGCGGCGGCACGGCGCCTCGTTTGAAACGGCCGCAGTTTCTCGCCATCGTCGCGTCAGCCACACTGGCGATGTCGTTGGCCAAGAAATCCAGCGGCCGTGTCAACGGTTTCATCGTCGAGGGCGAATCCGCCGGCGGCCACAACGCCCCTCCTCGCGGGCCGCTGCAACTTAGCCCCATCGGCGAACCCGTCTATGGCCTGCGCGACGTGCCCGACCTCAAGAAAATCCGCGCGCTCGGCCTGCCGTTCTGGCTGGCCGGCTCGTATGCGAAGCCGGAGAAGCTCGCCGAGGCGTTGCAAGCAGGCGCGGCAGGTATTCAGGTGGGCACCGCTTTCGCCTTTTGCGACGAGTCCGGCATCTGTCCCGAACTCAAGAAGAAAGTGGTCGAACAGTGTCTCGCCGGCACCGTCCGCGTTTTCACCGATCCGGTCGCTTCGCCGACAGGGTTTCCGTTCAAAGTGCTGCAGATGGAGAGCACGGTTTCGGACGCGGCGCGCTACGCGGCACGGGAACGCATTTGCGATTTGGGCTATCTCCGGCATGCCTACCGCAAGCCGGACGGGAGCGTGGGATACCGCTGTCCCGCCGAGCCGGCGGAGGATTACTTGCGGAAGGGCGGGGTAATTGAAGACACACTGGGCCGCAAGTGCATCTGCAACGGCCTGCTGGCCACCGCCGGGTTTGGGCAGGTCATTTCCGAAAACGAAACCGAGCTGGCGTTGCTGACCTCCGGCGACGAAGTTGTGCAATTGGCACGACTCATCAAACCAGGCCGCGATTCCTATGCTGCCGCGGACGTTGTGCGCTACTTGCTCAATCAAACGAAGCAGCCGCTGTGACACCATCGCCGGAACGCACATAAAATGTCGCGCCGCCTGCTGCTTCCGATCCCCTCGCTATTTCGTTCCCGCTGTTAGTTTCTGTCCGTTTGACGTTTCTGATATAGCGGATGGGTATGCGGGGGGCGTTTTCCCCTCGCGCGAGAATCTTTCGCGTGTCAGTTGTCTCTTGCAACTGGCGGCGCGGATTGGTTTTTATTGTTGCAGCACAGGTTCAGGAAGAGATGCAGACCGACAATAAATCGTCGAGTGAAATGACTGCGGTGCATCCATCGGGACGGCCGATGGTGCATCTGCACTTGACGCGTCGGGTTTACGTCGTGTTGTTACTGTTGCTGATTGCGCCGTGGGGGATGCTGGCTGCTGCATGGTTGGCCAGAGATTTGCTCCTGAGCCTCCAAACTTCCAGAGCCTCAGCCAAAACCGAAACCGGCGGTCGTGTGACGTATGCGAAGCCGGGACCGTGGGGTGTGCTCCGATGCACCCGCATCGCCATCGAGCCGCCGGAGGAGGAGATCTTCATCAAGCCGGAGGACGAGGCTCCACCACGTTGGCGTTTTGTGGGGTTCACTCTGAACAAGGTGCGCGACCTCTTCATCACGGCGGGTTTCAAGCCAGAGCAGGTTGTTTTCTTGATTGATCGGACGACCGTGGATCCGGCGACGGGAACGCCAGTGACAAGCCCGCCGCCGGAGTTTGTGTTGGAGATGCCAGTAGAGACAAGGCAGAAGCTTTATCACGTGTTGGCGGCGTTTCCAGAGAATCCTTCGCAGAAGTTCGCCGCCTCGCTTCGGCCGGAGTATATGGATGAGCATTTTGAGGGCAGCGAACTGCCGCACGCCATCATTGCGGACATCAGGCGAATGCTCTATCCGCATGGGAACGTCCTGTTGTTCGCAGACAGTAACATTTTGCTGCCCCGGATGGGTAGCGAGAGAGAGAAGATTTGCCTCATCAAGACGCTCGCACGCAAAAACACCCTGCTGGTGAATCTGGAGGTCAATGCCAATAGCGATGTTAGTGCGCTGGTTCGTTACTGGGGTGTTGGCGGACGCATCAAGGATATTGATCCGCTGCTCGAATCGCTGCGGCGCACGCCGGGTGGCGCGTCGGTGGACATCTCGCATTTGCTGCCCCGCTTTGTCCGCGCGCGGGTTTACACGTTTCCCTATCCGAGCGGCCCAAAAATTGAAGCGAGCCGGGATTGCCATTGGACGAGTCTGAACTTCTCCAGCATGAAGCCGGACGACCGCTTTGCCGATCCCAAGTTTGCCTACGAAACCATTCGCAACGGGTATTACGTCATTTCCACAGGCGTGCAACTGGGAGATCTGATGTTGTTGGTCAACTCGAAGGGCCAACTGGTGCATTCGGCCGTTTACATCGCCGACGATATTGTCTTCACCAAGAACGGCACGCAACCGACACATCCGTGGATGTTCATGAAAATGGCTGACTTGTTGGAACTTTACGAAGGCGCACTTCAGACGGAGGGGCCGCTGCAAGTGATGTATTATCGCAAGCGCGCCGAGTAGGTGGGTGGCAAAAACTTGCGCTGGCGGCGGTTTCGTCCTGCGGTTAACATCGCGCCATGAAAACGTTTGCCTCCTTGCTGACGATGCTCACATTTCTGGCTACCGCTACCGCTACCGCCACCGAACCGCCCAAACCCTTCGGCCCCGTGCCCAGCGAGCGGCAACTCCGTTGGCACCAGTTGCAGTTCTACTGCTTCATCCACTTCACGGTGAACACATTCACCGACAAGGAGTGGGGCTACGGCGACGAACCCGAAACGGTTTTCGCCCCGACTGCGTTCGACGCCAACCAGATCGCGCGCACAGCGAAAGAAGCCGGCATGCGCGGCTTGGTGCTCACCTGCAAACATCACGACGGTTTCTGCCTCTGGCCGTCGGCGTTCACGGAACATTCGGTGAAGAAAAGTCCGTGGCGCGACGGCAAGGGCGACATGGTGAAGGAGATTTCCGCTGCGTGCCGACGGCAGGGGTTGAAGTTTGGCGTCTATCTCTCGCCGTGGGACCGCAACCACAAGGACTACGCCACGCCCGCCTACATCACCTACTACCGCAACCAACTCCAGGAGCTGCTGACGAACTACGGCGAGGTTTTTGAGATGTGGTTCGACGGCGCCAACGGTGGCGACGGCTACTACGGCGGCGCGCGGGAGAAGCGCAAGATAGACAACCGCACCTACTACGACTGGGACAACACCTGGAAGATCGTGCGCAAACTGCAACCGTTCGCCTGCATGTTCAGCGACGGCGGCCCGGACGTGCGCTGGGTCGGCAACGAGCGCGGCTTCGCTGGCGAGACCTGCTGGGCGGCGATGACGCGCGAGGGCCTGCTGCCCGGCCACGCCGACCCGAAGCTGCTCAACGTGGGTCAGCGCGATGGCAAGGACTGGTTGCCGGCGGAGGTGGATGTTTCCATTCGGCCTGGTTGGTTCTATCACGAGAAGGAAGACGCGAAGGTGAAGACGCCGGAGCAGTTGGTGAAGATTTATTTCGAGTCGGTCGGCCGTGGCGCGAACCTCATCCTCAATCTTCCGCCGGACCGGCGCGGCATCATCCACGAGAATGACGTGAAATCGCTGCGCGAGATGCGGCGTGTCCTCGATAAGACCTTTGCCGGAAACCTCGCGCGCGGCGCGAAGCTCACGGCAAGCAACGTCCGCGGCGGTGACAAGGCATTCGGGCCGGCCAAACTGATGGACAGCAAGTTCACGACCTATTGGAGCACTGACGACAACGTGACGACGCCGGAACTCACGCTGGAGTGGAAGAAACCCGTGACATTTGACGTGGCGAAGATCGCCGAGGAAATCCGGCTCGGTCAACGCGTCGAAGAGTTTGCACTCGACCTGTGGAAGGACGGCGCATGGCAGGAGTTTGCCAAGGCCACGAGCATCGGCCCGCAGCGCCTGCTCCGCTTCGCGCCAGTGACAACTACCAAGCTCCGCCTGCGCATCACCAAGTCGCCGGTTTGCCTGGCGATCTCGGAGTTTGGTTTGTTCAAACAGCCATAGCCGATGCAGTTTTCGATCATCACTCCAAGCTTTCGTAGCTCCAACTGGCTGAAGCTGTGCATCGCTTCGGTGGCCGACCAGGGCGTGGAGGTGGAGCACATCGTGCAGGATTCCTGCTCTGACGACGGCGCGCAGGACTGGTTGCCGCTTGATCCGCGCGTGAAGGCGTTCATTGAGAAGGACGCTGGCATGTATGACGCCATCAACCGGGGCTTGCGCCGGGCCAGCGGCGAGATCTTGGCTTACCTGAACGCCGACGAACAGTATTTACCCGGCGCGCTGGCGGCGGTGGGAGAATGTTTCCGACAACATCCGGAGACGGAGGTGGTTTTTGGCGACGTGATGGTGGTTGATCGGGACGGCGGCTGTCTCCGGTTCCGCCAAGCCAGTGTGCCGCGCCGATACCACACATGGGTCAGCGACAACCTCTCGGTCAGCAGTTGCGGGATTTTTTTTCGCCGGTCGTTGATTGAGAAACGCGGTTTGTTCTTTGACGCGGGATTCCAATCTCTTGGCGACGTGGTCTGGATGCTGAAGCTTGTTGAGCAGCGAGTGCCGATGAAGTTGCTCGGCCAATTCGCCTCTGTGTTCACCGAGACGGGACAGAACCTCGGGCAGGGCCCCCGCACAAAACAAGAGCGGGCCAGGCTTGTCGCTGCCGCTCCCGCTTGGGCGCGATGTGCTCGGCCGCTGATTGTTCTTCATTACCGGCTGCGCCGGCTGTTGGCAGGACATTATCTTCAGAAGCCGTTCCGCTATTCGCTTTATACACTGGCAAGCCCGGCAGCCCGTGTCACAATGACCGCAGCCTGACCTCGCGATGCAAAAGCCCGCGTATCTTACGATCAGTGTTGATGACGGTTACCCGCTCGATCTGAGGGCGGCGGAACTCCTGAACCGACACGGCCTGAAGGCGACATTCTACATCCCCGCCACCAATCCCGAATACGAGGTCATGACGAAGGAGCAGGTTCGGGAGCTTTCCCGGCGTTTTGAAATCGGCGGCCATACTTACAGTCACCTTTCGCTCACATTGAAGTCGGACGCAGAGGCTCGCGCCGACATTCTCGACGGCAAACACTGGGTCGAGGATGTGACAGGCTTGCCGGTCCGCGCCTTCTGCTATCCTCAAGGCAAGTTCACGGCACGTATCGTGGAATGGGTGAAAGAGGCGGGATTCATCGGGGCCAGGACATGTTTCTTCAATCGCAGCGAAATGCCGCGTGATCCTTATCGCTGCGGCGTGAGCACTCACACCCACAACCACTCTGCCCTGATTCAGGTCCGTCACGCATTGCTGGAGGGGAACTTCAAGGGGGTTGTTGACTTCTTCCGGGTGCACAAGGCTGAACGGGATTGGGAAATCCACTTCCAGCACGCCGTCTCCGCCGTCGAGCGTCGCGGCGGCGTGGCCCACTTGTTCTTCCACACGTGGGAGATTGACCAGCAGCGCGATTGGGACAAGCTCGCGAGGGTTCTGGAATACGTCGCGGGCCGGAAGCAACTCACACGGGTGACCAACGGGGAACTGTTCGCCCTCTGCCGCGCCCGGATGACAGACGCTGTCTGATGGTTTTACCGCCGGTCCTGCTTCGGTGTGTAGATGTGAGCGCTCTGGCCGTGGAAAACTTCGGCGGCTTCCATCACCGTCTCGGACATCGTTGGGTGCGCATGGATCGTCGCCTTTAGGTCGCCGGCGCGCGCCCCCATTTCCAGCGCGAGCGTGCCCTCGGCGATCATCTCGCCCGCGCCGACTCCAACGATACCGACGCCGAGGATGCGCTCGGTGCGCGGGTCGAGGACGAGTTTGGTGAGGCCCTCGTTGCGGCCGAGCGTCGTGGCGCGGCCGGAGGCGATCCACGGAAACCGCGCGACAACGTGCGAAACATTCTGGTTGAGCGCCTGCGTTTCCGTCAGGCCGGTCCAGGCGATTTCCGGGTCGGTGAACACAACAGCCGGAATCGCCTGCGGCTCGAAGACGGTCGGCTTGCCGGCGATGGCGTCCACCGCCACGCGCGCCTCGTGCGTCGCCTTGTGCGCGAGCATCGGCTCGCCGGCCACGTCACCGATGGCGAAGATCGCCGGCTCGGCGGTGCGGCGTTGCGGGTCGGTTTCGATGAAACCTTTCGCGTTTACCTTCACGCCGGTGTTTTCGAGACCGAGGTCCTTTGAGTTCGGCTTGCGGCCTACGGCGACGAGCACCTTGTCGAAAACGCGTTCCGGGTTTGGCAGGTCGAGGCCGATCAGTTTCACATGCACGCTGTCGTCCTTGACTTCCATCTGTGCGACGCGCGTCTCAACCAGAACCTCTTCAAAAACTTCTTTAAGCCTCCGCTCCAGCGGTTCCGCCAGGTCGCGGTCCACGCCGGCAAGCAGGCTCTTCGCCATCTCGACAACGGTGACTTTACTGCCGAGCGCAGCATAGACGGTGCCCAGTTCCAGCCCAATGTAACCGCCGCCAACCACCAACAGCGTTTTCGGAATATCGCTCAGCAAGAGCGCACCGGTGGAATCCATCACGCGCGGCGAGCCGACGGGAAATCCCGGCACGACGGCCGGCTGCGATCCGGTCGCGATGATGGCATGGTCAAACTCGACCTGTTCCTGTGAGCCGTCCGGTTTCTCGACGACGATCGTCCGCGCGTTCAGGAATCGGCCGCAGCCTTGGATTGAATTCACCTGCCGCCGCCTCGATTGCGAGCCGAGGCCGCCGGTGAGCCGGCTCACGACGCGGTCTTTCCACGCGCGGAGCTTGTCGAGGTCAATCTGCGGTTCGGCGAACGTCACGCCCCACTCAGCGACTTCGCGCGACTCGAACAGCACGCGGGCGATGTGCAGCAGCGTCTTCGACGGGATGCAGCCGCGGTAGAGGCAGACGCCGCCGGGCGAGATCGCCGGGTCCACCAGCGTCACCTGCATCCCGTATTCCGCCGCATGAAACGCGGCCGGATAACCGCCCGGCCCTGCACCGAGCACCACGACTCGTTTGTCTGACATGTCACTCATTGTCTAGCCTTCCATCGCCAGCAGCAAAGGTTTCTCCATCGCGTCCACGATCCAGTGCAGGAACCGTGCTCCGTCCGCGCCGTCCACGACGCGGTGGTCGAACGACAGCGACAGCGGCAGCATCAGCCGTGGCCGGCATAAACCCTCCGCGTAAGAAGACTCCATCGCCGCACGGCCGACTCCGAGGATCGCCACCTCCGGTGCGTTGACGATCGGCGTGAAATACGTCGTGCCGAGTCCGCCAAGGTTGGTGATGGTGAATGTGCCGCCTTGCATGTCGTTGAGGCCGAGCTTGCCGGCGCGGGCTTTCTCGCTGAGTTGCGCCAGTTCGGCGGCGATCTGGAGGATGCTCTTCTTGTCGGCGTCGCGGATGACAGGCACCACGAGACCGCGCGGCGTATCCACAGCGCAACCGATGTGGTAGTAGCGTTTGAGAATCGTTTCCTGCTTCGCCATGTCCACGCTGGCGTTGACGCGCGGGAACGTCTTCAGCGCGGCAGCGGCGACTTTCAACAAGATGGCGGTGATGGTGAGCTTGCCGCCGCCGACTTTGGCCTTCGTCTTGTATTGCTTGCGCAACTCTTCGGCGGCGGTGATGTCGGCGCGGTCGAAGATCGTGACGTGCGGAATCTCCGCCCAGCACCGCGCCATGTGCGCCGCGGTGGCGCGACGGACGGCATTCATCGGCTCCCGCATGACCTCGCCGACCTTCGCGAAGTCCGGCAACGGTGTCGCGGCGGGACGCGCAGCGGCGGACGCGGGCGCGGCGACTTGGCCGGCGGCGAGGTTGCGCGCGTGGTTCTTTACGTCATCCAGCGAGATTCGTCCGGCGGGGCCGCTGCCCGGCACGGTGCGGATGTCCACGCCGATCTCGCGGGCGAACTGCCGCACGGATGGCGAGGCGAACACCGGCTCTTTGCCGGACGCGGCGGCGGTCGCCAGCGCGGCTTTCGGCGGTTCCGGCGCGGCGGCAGGCGCTTGTTTCTTTGGCTCGGCTGACTTGGCTGGCGCGGCAGCGGCGGCGGTGATGCCTTCCTCAACGGTGATGATCACCTGGCCGGGCTTGATCTTGTCGCCTTCCTTGACGCGGACCTCGACGATCTTACCGGCGACGGACGAGGGCACTTCGGCGCTGGCTTTTTCGCTCTCGATTTCGATGACGCCTTGGTCCTTCTTGATGACATCGCCGGGCTTCACCAGCACCGACACCACGTCGGCGGATTTGATGCCTTCGCCCAGTTCGGGAAGTTTGATTGCAGTTGCCATATCGGTTCCTCGGATCAAACGGTGACGGGACTTGGTTTGTCGGGGTTGATGCCCAGTTCTTTGACCGCTTTCTGCGCCACGTCGCGTTTGATGTGGCCGTCGCGTGCCAGCGCGTGCAGCGCCGCCAGCGTCACGTAGCGCGAGTCCACCTCGAAGAAATCGCGCAGCGCAGCGCGGTCCTCGCTGCGGCCGAAGCCGTCGGTGCCGAGCGCTACGAGCGGGCCGGGCAGCCAGCGCGCGATCGAGTCGGGCAGCATCTTCACGTAATCAGACGCGGCGACGAAAACGTGCGGGCCGTCGCCGAACGCGGTGGTGACGTAAGGCACGCGCGGCGTTTCCTGCGGGTGCAGCAGATTCCGTCGCTCGCACTCGAGCGCGTTGCGGTGGAGTTGCTTGTAGCTCGTGACCGACCAGACGTCGGCGGTGACGCCGTATTTCTCGGCGAGCGTCTTCTGCGCTTTGATGACTTCGTTGAGAATCGAGCCGCTGCCGAGCAGATGCAGCTTTGGTTTGCCCTTCGATGTGCTCCCGGCTTCGCGCAAGCGATACGTCCCGCGCAGGATGCCGTCGGCTGAGCCGGCGGGCATCGGCGGGTGCGCGTAAGCTTCGTTGCCGACGGTGATGTAGTAGAAAACATTCTCGTTGTCGCGATACATCCGCCGGATGCCGTCCTGCACGATCGTGGCGATCTCGTAGTTGTAAGCGGGGTCGTAGGCGAGCAGGTTTGGCACCGGCTCGGCGAGCAGATGGCTGTGGCCGTCCTGATGTTGCAACCCTTCGCCGGCGAGCGTCGTGCGGCCGGCGGTGCCGCCGACGAGAAAGCCGCGGCAGCGCATGTCGCCCGCGGCCCAGATCAGGTCGCCGACGCGTTGCAGGCCGAACATCGAATAGAAGATGAAGAACGGAATCGCCGGCACGCGGTAGTTCGAGTAGGCCGTCCCCGCCGCGACAAACGAGCAGAGCGAGCCGGCCTCGGTGATGCCTTCCTCAATGATCTGGCCGTCCTGCGCTTCCTTGTAGTAGAGGAAACTCGCCGCGTCCACCGGCTCGTAAAGCTGGCCGACGTGCGAGTAGATGCCGCACTCGCGGAACAGCGCGTCCATGCCAAATGTGCGCGCCTCGTCCGGCACGATCGGCACGATGTGGCGGCCGAGTTCCTTGTCCTTGAGCAGTTTGCTGAGCAGCCGCACGAACGCCATCGTCGTGGAGGCCGCGCGCTCGCCGGTGCCCTTGACGAACTCCTCCATCAACTTCTCCTTCGGCGGCTCGAAGTTGCAGGTGATCGTCCGCCGTTGCGGCACGAACCCGCCGAGCGCGCGGCGGCAGTCGAGCAGGTATTGCATTTCCGCGCTGTCCGGCGCGGGTCGGTAGAACGGCGCTTTCGCCACCTGGTCGTCCGAGATCGGAATCGCAAAGCGGTTGCGGAACTTCAGCAGCTCCTCGTCGTTGAGCTTCTTCTGCTGGTGCGTGATGTTGCGGCCCTCGCCGGCTTCGCCGAGACCGTAGCCCTTGATCGTGCGGGCGAGGATGCATGTTGGAGCACCCTGCGTTTCAACGGCGGATTTGTAGGCGGCGTAAACCTTGGCCGCGTCGTGGCCGCCGAGCCGCATGTGCCAGAGGTCGTTGTCGGACATGTGCTCGACCATCTTCAGCAGGCGCTCGTCCACGCCGTAGAAATGCTTGCGGATGTAGGCGCCGCCCTCGACAGAGTATTTCTGATACTCACCGTCCACGATTTCGCCGCAACGTTGCACCAACAGGCCGTCGCGGTCCTTGGCGAAGAGCGGGTCCCAGTCGCCGCCCCATATGCACTTGATGGTGTTCCAGCCGGAGCCGCGGAAATCCGCCTCCAGTTCCTGGATGATCTTCCCGTTGCCGCGCACCGGACCGTCGAGGCGCTGGAGGTTGCAGTTGATGACAAAGATCAGGTTGTCGAGCTTCTCGCGCGAGGCCAGCGAGATGGCACCAAGTGTTTCCGGCTCGTCGCACTCGCCGTCACCGACGAATGCCCAGACCTTTGCGCCCTTGGCTTCGTGCAGACCGCGGTCTTCAAGGTAGCGCATGAACCGCGCCTGATAGATCGCCTGCAACGGGCCGAGACCCATCGAGACCGTCGGGAACTGCCAGAAATCCGGCATTAGCCACGGATGCGGATACGACGAGAGACCGCCGCCGGGCCGCAGTTCGTGGCGGAAGTTCTCCAGCTGCTTTTCCGACAGCCGGCCCTCCATGAACGCGCGGGCGTAGATGCCCGGCGTGGTGTGGCCTTGAAAATAAATCAGGTCGCCGCCGCACTCGTGATCGGGGCCGCGGAAGAAATGGTTAAAACCGACCTCCAGCAGCGTCGCCGCCGATGCGTAACTGGAGATATGGCCGCCGATGCCGGCGCTCTCGCGGTTGGCGCGCACCACCATCGCCATCGCGTTCCAGCGCAGGATGCTCTTGATGCGGCGCTCGATGTTGCGGCTGCCGGGGTAGGGCGGTTGCACGCTGGCGGGGATGCTGTTGATGTAAGGCGTTTCCGAGGTCACCGGCAACGTCACGCCGGCCTTCTGGGCACGAATTTGCAGCGCGTGCAGCAACTGCCGCGTCCGCTCCGGCCCGCGCGCGGCCACCACATCATCCAGCGCCTCCAACCAGTCGCGCGTCTCCATCGCCTCGGCGGCGTTTTCGTTTGATAGCGGATCTTTCGTGTTGTCCATGTCGCTTCAGCCTAGGAAAAGAGCTGGGGTTAAAATACGTCTTTCTCAATCCGAATGAAACGCTACTTAACAGCTTAACCGCTCTCCGCGCAAGTGTGTCCGGCGAAAACGGCGTCAAAAGCAGCGCGAGGTTTCGGCTTGCAGCGCGTGGCGGGAATCCGTTAAGCACGCATGATTCATTTCGGCATGAAACTTGATCTCAATTGTGATCTTGGTGAAGGAGAGGCGTTGACACGGACGCGGGCGTTGATGCGCTGGGTCTCGTCGGCCAACGTGGCGTGCGGCGGCCACGCCGGCAATCTCGCCACGATGAAAGCGTGCGTCGCGATGGCCTCGCAGTTCTGCGTGCGGCTCGGCGCGCATCCCGGCCCGTTGAGCCGCGGCGATTTCGGCAGGACGCCGATCAAGATCACGCCGGACGAAATGGAGCTGCTGTTGCTCCAGCAGGTTGGCGCTCTGGAGCGGCTCGCGCGCGCTGAGAGCGTGAAGCTGCATCACGTGAAACTGCACGGCGCGCTCTATCACGCGAGCGAGACCGATGGCGCGGTGGCGCGGCGCTATGTGGAGACGGTGAAGCGTTGCTGGCCCGGCGTGAAGATTTACGCGAAGGCGGACGGGCGCGTGGCGGCGCTGGCAAGGCGCGCGGGCGTGACCGCGTGGGAGGAAGCTTACGTTGACCGCGGCTACCGCAACAACGGCTCGCTGGTGCCGCGCGGTGAACGCGGCGCACTCTGGACCGACATTGACGACGTGGTGAAGCGAGTGTGTTTGTTGCTGGCCAGCGGCGCGATTGCGACCGAGTCGGGCAAGCGGCTGCCGTGCCGTCCGCGCACGCTCTGCGTCCACTCCGACACGCCAAACGTGGCCTTCATCGCTCGCGCCGTGGCCCGCCTGCTGCACCTGTGCGAGCGGTGACAGCCGGCCGAGCAGCTCCGGTTTCTTCGATGCTGTGTGGGGTGGACATTCACGCCGATGTCCGGTAAATCTCACGGCATGAGAAGAATCGTTCTCGTCCAGAGTTCGCTGGTTGCCGCTTTGCTCACACTTATTCCCAATTCATACGCTGCGAAAATTCCGTCAGATTCCCCAGCATTCACCGTTCGCGAAACTGCCGGCCTGCGCCGGTTCGGCTATCCGGTCACGGCGTCATTAACAATGCCGCAAGGCGCGTTGCGCGACGCGACGACAACGCGGCTGTTCGACGCGAAAGGGAAGGAAGTGGCGGCGCAGTTCACTGCGATGGCAAAGTGGCCCGACGGCTCCGTGCGCGGGCTGGACGTGGATTTCACGTCGAACATCGGTCCGATGGAAACGGAAACCTACTACGTAGTGATGTCCGGCGAAACAGCGTTGCCACGCGGACGCGGATTGGCGGTGACGGAGAGCGTGGATGAAATTGT
Source organism: Verrucomicrobiota bacterium (assembly GCA_026397915.1). Lineage (GTDB taxonomy): Bacteria > Verrucomicrobiota > Verrucomicrobiia > CAIQCK01 > CAIQCK01 > CAIQCK01. The sequence goes on along the minus strand of JAPLTX010000024.1, from coordinate 15,230 downwards.
TGTGGCGTCATCGGCCATCACCCACAGAATCCGCCGCGACGGCAAGCCGCTGCTGACCTCCATTGCCCACGGCAAGACGGAGTTCATCGCCGCCGCCGGCGTCACGGCCACGCTCGCGCCGGGCAAGGCGGAGGTGCTTAAGCGCGGGCCGTTCAACGTGACGTTGCGGCTCGGAGCGGTGACGCTCGAATACGTCAGCAGCAAGTCGTGGGTGAAGATCACGCAGCGGGTCACGGCACCGATGCTGCTGGCTGTGGACGCGCGCTTCGCGTTGCCAGAGCCGCCGCTGCTGTGGGATTTCGGCGTCGAGAGTTGGCTTTACGGTTGCCTCCGCAAACCAACGGAAACCGCTGTGCTGCGGCAGGACACGAACGGCTGGTGCGTGCAGACCGGCGTGGGCGAGCGGTCATCGGTTTATGCGTCAGGCAAACGTTGCGAAGGTTGGGGGCATCTCGCTGACAAGCAACGCGTGATCGCGTTCGGCATGGCGGATTTTTCCGGCGACGGCGAACCGAGCCTGCTCGTCGGCGCGGACGGCCGTTTCCGCGCGTCGACGAAGCGGAAAGAACTGACGGTTTACTTCCACGCTGTCGGCCAGCCGGTGCAGGTGACGGCAATGACCAGTCCACCGAGCATGTTGGCGCCGCTAGTGGTGAAACAAGGCAAATGACATGCAGCGGATGGTTCTGCTGACGCTGCTCAAGTAACGGCCCCGCGCGTCACTCGTAGCGGCCGAGTTCCTCCGCCAGCGGCGTGAGCAACTCCAGCTTCCACGGCTCCACGCGCGGCGCGACCGAGCATGCGGTGCTGAGGATGTAGCCGCCGCCGGGCTTGCCAACGCGAAGACGATCGCCGGCCTCGGCGAGAACCTGCTCCTTCGTCTTGTAGTCGAGCAGCGCCACAGAGTTCATGTTCCCCTTGATGAACAGTCGGCCGCCGATTTCCCGCTTCGCTTCCGCCAGTTCGACGTTGCCGAGCGGCGGCGGGTCGAGCGTGTCGAGACCGTCAATGCCCGTCTCCGCCATCAGCTCCAGCCGGTCACCGATCCGGCCGCACGTGTGCGTATAAACCGGCACGCCGGTGGGCCGGATCGCGTCCGTCATCCGCCGCTCATAGGGCAGCACGAACTCGCGATACATCTCCTGCGAAATGAACCCGCCGCCCGCGAACGCCGACGAGATGAGCACCGCGTCCACGCCGCGCCGCGCCTGCGCCACAGCCCACGCGTTGGCGGCGACGGTGAGGCGATCCAGCAACGCGTGGCACTTGGCGGGATCGGTCATGAGGCCCATCAGCGCTTCCTCGTAGCCGAACAGTTCCATCAGGTGCGTGAACGGCGAGAAGACCTCGCCGTGGACGGAGACTTCGTCGCCAACGGCGGCCTTCACAAGATCAATTGTGCGAAAGAAATACTCCGGCACTTCGCTGATCGGGCCGGGCTGCGTTTTCTCCGCCAACCGAGGCACGTGATAGGTATTCCAGATGTAGCCGGAAAGATCGTCGAGGCCGTCGAGCCGGGCGGGATCGAGCGTGCCAAACTCTGCGCGCTTCGGCGACGAGCCGTCGGCGACGTAGTGATGCGCGCTGTCGTTCGGCGGCACGAGCGTGTAGTCGCCGCTCTTCCAGACGAGCCGCTCGCCGCCGTCGCTGGTTCGCTCGATGCGCGCCACGTCGTCGAGAATGTTCGCCGGCCGGCCGGGGAGGTTGATGAGGACGCCGTCGAAGCGGTAGCGCCGCTGCAACATCACGATCGCCTTGGCGAAACCTTCGCTGGTGAACCAGATGCGATGCGGCGGAATCGGCGTGTTAAGGAAGTAATGACCGAGCGCAAGCTGGCACATCACCGGCACACGGTCCGGCTGCCGGTGCTGCATCGCGAGTGCGACTCGTTGTTTGCCAGTCATGGGCCGGAGCGTTTCGGAATCGGCATCACTCCAACGTCGGCTTGGCGATCTCGCCACGGAGTTGGACAAGACCGCCTTCCTTCTCATACACGCCGTAGAACGGCGAGGTCGAGTCGAGCCAGACGGCGATGCGATGGAGTTCCTCCGGTGAGAGTTTCACGTCGTGGTGGCCGTTCACGAGCATCGGATAGAGTTTCGACGCGCGCGCGCCGAACTGGCCGGGAATGGTGCGATAGGCGCGCTCGTCGCCGAAGTCGTGGCCGCCGTAATCGTAGAAGCCGTATTTTTCCGTGAGGCTCACGTAGGAGGCGTAGAAGGTCCCGCGCCGCCACCAAGTGCCGCTGATCTGGACCAGTTCCGCGTCGAGCCGCGGCGCCTTGTCGGGGTTTTTCTGGTGGCAGCCGACGCAATTCTTGTTCAACACCGGCTGGACAAGCCGCGGATAGCTGAACGGGTTGGTGCCGTCCACGTCCGGCTGGAGCCGCGACGGCGCGCGCTGCATCGCCAACGGCTGGCCTTTCGACGCGAGCGGCGCGCGCGTCTTCGGCTCGTGGCAGCCCTGACAGGTGCGCTTCTCGCCGGGTTGGACATGCGTGGCTGAGCGCATGGACTGCACGGCGAGGCCGTTTTCGTCAATCGCTTGGAAGAAAAGCTCCTTGCGTGCCGGCACGATGAAGTGCGCGCTGCCGTCTGCTTCCACCGGCACCGTGCCGAGAACGGCGCGGGCGACGTTCACCGAAAGCGTGAACGGAATCTGCACGCCCGTCGTGTGCGGGAGCGCGTCAGAGCCGAGCGTTTGCGGCAGGACTTGATAGACGCGCAATGCCTTGATCTTCGTGCCGGCCGGCCACGGCTTGAGGCTGTTGTAAACGTCGAGCACCGCCATCGTCCCCTCTGCAGGCTGGCCTGCGGCGAGTTGCACGGCTGGCTCGCTGATGACAGGCGGCTTCGGGCGCGGCGTGAGCGGCATCGGGTTGTGACAGCCGATGGCAGGATCGCGGTAGATGAGTTCCTTGTTGCCGAAGCTGTCCACAAGGTAGATGCCGTAGTTGCCTTTCCCCACGGGGCCACCCGATGCGTGCGTGCCGGCGGCGGCGTCATAAACGCAGATGTGATAGTCCTCACTGAGCGGCCACGCCTCGCCGTAGTTGATGGTGCCGCCCTGGCTTTCCGGGAAGGCGATCTCCGGCGTCACGCGCTTGACCGGCCCCATCACGTCGTCGTCCTTCGCGCGCGGATCCACGATGATGAGCGAACCGAACGACTGCCCGTGATGCGGCGCGGCGGTCGCGATAAATCGCGGCGATCCGGGAATCGCCCGCACGTCCAGCTCCATGTCCGGCCGTTTGGCGCGGAACGAATAGTTGCCGTGGATGGCGCGCGGGTCGCGGCCGTCGGGCGTCGTCGTCCACGGCATGTGCGCCACTACACCGTGACGGTCCACGTAATCCCACCGCGTCCAGACGATCATCCCGTCGTGCGCGACGCTCGGATGCCACTCGTTGGTCTCGTGCGGCGAGAGGCAACGGATGTCGCGGCCATCGGCGGCCATGTCGTGGAGCGTGTAGGTCGGACAAATGCGCCCGCAACGCAGATAGCCGCCGCGCCGCTCGCTGATGAACGCGATGCGACCGCTCGGCATCCAACACGGATCAAACTCGTTCCATGTGCCGTCGGTGAGTTGCTCCAGCCGCGAGCCGTCCGCGCTGGCCTTGAAGACGTGATAGCAGCGCCCTTCGTCCCAGTGACCGCGGCTCGGGTCGGTGTGCTCGCGATGCCCGCGCTCGCCGCGGCACTCGACGTAGGCGAACGCGATCTGTTTGCCGTCGAACGACACATCCGGCGAGATGAACGAGCCGCCTTCGGTTTCGTCGCCGCTGAGATTGCCGACGCCGTCGAAGCCGAGCTTGTAGTCGCGCATCGGCCCGCCGCTGAGTTTCTGGCCTTTGAGCCGGCCGCGTTCGACGACGGAATTTGCCAGCAAGTCGCGCACGGTGGCGTCGGGGCTGAACGGCCGCTCCAGCACGCAGACCGCGCCGCCGGGCCGCGCCGTCATGCCGTAGTATTGGTCGCACATGTGGTTGTAGATGCAGAGGTGGCGCTTGAGGAACAGCAGCTTGTCGAAGCTGAGCAGTGGATTCGAAAACGCGATCTCTCGCCGCAGCCGGCACGTGTCCGCGAACAAAACGTAGCGCGCCTCGGCGTTGGCGGGCGCGATAGAGGCATTGGCAGAACGCAGCGCGGCCAGTTCAGGCGCTAGAGAAGCAAGCTTCAGATCAGCCATCAGCGTCGCCGTCCGGCGTAGCACGATATCAGCCGGATCGCGGTCGCCTGGCAGCACCAACGATTCCTGCCGAAACGTTTCCGGCGCGACCGCGTCGAAATGCGCGCGGTTGCCAAGGTCGAGTTGCAGCGTTGCGAACTGCTCCTCCCACTCCTGTTCCAGCCCGACGCGCGACCACGTGCCGAGAAACCCGTCCATGCCACGCACCGCCAGCAACAACGAATGCCGGAACGCACGCACCTCGTTGTAGAGCACGGGCAACTGCTCCATCGCCTTCGTGTCCTGCTTCAGCAACCCCGCGATGATGGCGTTCCACTTCGGCTCGGCCTCCGCGAGCCGTTTTTTAAGCGCGTCGCCGGCGAACCGTTCCGGCATCGCTGCGGTGAGGGCGTCAATGGCCGGACGCAGATCAGCGACACTGCCGACATGAACCGCCGGGCCGGCGTCGGCGCATTTGGCGGCGCGGCCTTTCACCGCCATCCAACGCGCGTCTTCGCACGGCGCCTTTGCACGCATCAACTCCGCCGCCTGCGTCTCGAACACTTTCCGCAAATCGCCGAGCCAGAGCGTGCGCGTCACGGCGGCGATTTCGTCGAGCCGGCTGGCGCGACCGTAGAGATCGAGCCAGCGCGGATCATTCGGCTCGGCCTGCGCGCGCTGCAACTCCGCCACCTCTGAATCCAGCACACCGGCGGTTTCGCCGAGCCGTTTCGTTATCAGGCCCAGAATCCATCGCTCGAAGCCGATGTTGTGGGCTTGCAGAAACCAGTCGAGATGGCGGTTGCGCGGCAGGTCCTTCGCAAACCACGCGCTCTGGACCGGCCAGTCGCGTTTGATTTGCGCCCAGAGCCGCGGCACCGGCGTTCCGACGAGCTGGTTCTCCTTCGGCTTGGCTTCCTTGATCCACTCGGCGCAGTTCGCCCGCGTGGCGATCATCGTCTCGGCCCACGTCGCCTTCTTGGCGTAAACCTGCTTCACGTCGAGGCCGGCGGCGCGCGACGGCTGCGAACACGCGAGAACGGCAAACAGCAGGAGCGCCGCTCGCATTTGGATGCTGGAAACAGATTTCATGGCTTGATCCTCCAGTGAACGCTCATGCCGCGGCGAGCCAGTCTTTGAGGACGCGCAGGTTCTGTTGGAGCATCTTCAGCATCGCCGCGCGGGTCTTTTCCTGGCCTTCGGGACACCATTTATACTCGATGTGCATCGAGAGCGGCGCGGTGAGGTTCATCTGCTTGAGCCGCTTGAAGTAGTCAGTGTTCTTGAACTCGCCCTCGCCGAACGGCGTCAGGTCGCGCGGGCGCTTCACGTCCTTGACATAGGCGACCTTAATGTGCGGCTTGAGCTGGTCGAAGCGCGCGCCCCAGTCGTCGCCGTGGACGATCAGCGCGTGGCAGAGGTCGAACGCAACGCCGATCTGGTCGGGGTTGAAGTCCTTCACGATCTCATACATCTCGTGAAGGTCGCCGCCGACGTAGGTGCTCTTGCCGGATGGCGAGTGGTTCTGGATCACGCCCGTGAGGCCAAGCTCCTTGTTCAGCGCCGCCAACTCGCGCAACTGAGCTTTGATTTCGGGCAGAGATGTCCCGGCCAGCTTCTGTTTGGTGTTCGTGCTGAAGCCGAGCCGGTAATAGCTGATGCCGAGCTTCTTCGCTGTGCGCAGGACGGTCTCCGCGTGCGGCGAGGCGACGCTGTTGATACCGGTAGTGATCAGCAGCATGTCGAGCTTGCGCTTGCGGAGCGCCTCGGCGTAGCGCGGTATCTCGTCGGCCGCGCGCTCCGGCTCGATTTCACCCTTCGGCCGAACGGGGCAGTCCACGCCGTCGAGGCCGGCCTCGGCCGTCAACTCGGCGGCTTGGTCGAAGTCGAGCTTCAGTTCCTGGTAAAGCTTACTGAACACGGGGATCAGCGGCGCGAACTTGCCGCCACTCGGCGCGGCGGACGCGAAGCGCGGCCACGCGGCTGCGGCGGCGCCAGCGAGCGCGGCGCGGGCAAGGAAATCACGACGGGAGAGAAAAGCATGTTCGTTCATGGTGGGCTGGAGTGTTGAACAAAACCCCGCCGGACTCAAGCTCTTGCTGGCACGGGCACCGCGCCGCTTACCGTCCGCCGGTCGAATACATGCGGAAGTCTATGAGGCGCGGCGGCGGGAAGTCGCGCCGGACGCGCTCGCGGAGCTTGTCGTCCACGGGGATTTTTTCAGCGGCGGCTAGACGCTTCTCCTGCCAGGCAAACCACATGTCGGTCAACGAAACCTCTCCTTCGCGGATCGTGGCGAACTCATGGTTGAAGACGCGTTCGACGCCGTCGAGTTTGCCGATCTCAATCGCGGCCTTGGCCCAGAGCAAAAGGACGCGCTCGTGACTACGCACGCCTTCAGGAAGCGTGGCGACGAAGTCATACGCCTCGGCGTAGCGCTCAGCTCGTGTGAGCGTCTGCAAACACTCGACGGCCAGCGACGCGGCTTGGGGACCGGTCCGCCACGCTTGCCTCATCAACTCGCAGGCTTTCGCCTTGTCGTCCCGGCGTTCGGCGAGCACGGCGAGGTTACGCAGCGTCCAGCTTGTCGCTTGGCACTTCAACGACGCCTGCCACGCCTTCTCCGCGCCGTCGAGATCGAGCGACTCCATCCGCAAGTTGCCGAGGTGCCACCACGTCAGCCAGTGAATACCTTTGGCTTTCACCAGTAACGATTGCCAGTCGGGCTGTGTCATCAACGCGCCCGGCTCGTCGCGAGGGTCGCGCTTCGGTAGCTCGCTTTTTTCCAACAGCGCGAGCCACGGCGCTTGGTCCGCGCCGAGTGATGCCGGCGGAAACGTCAGCTCGGCAGGAATCGGGTCGGGCAGCCCCTGCGCGGCGCAACGACAGCGTTCCAACGCGGCCCAGCCTGAACCGAGTTTCAGCGACCGCTCTGGCGTGCGAGTGGTGACGGCGGCGAACTTCGCGTCGAGTTGCTGCACGCGCGCCCGCGGCAAGACCTTCTCAATTGCCTCGTCGGCAGCCTGCCACGCGCGTTGCCAGTCGTTGCCGTGGACGCGCTTCGGGTCGGCCTGGAGCGGACCGAACGCCTCGGTCCAGCACCACGTCTCTCGCGCCGGCATCGGGATGCTTTCCCCCTGCGTCTGCGCGAGGCCCGCCTGAATTTCGATATAGGCTTCGCTGGGCAGCGAGAGGAACTCCTGCCAGCGCTGGCCGCCTTGGCCCGTGCCCCATCCCCAAAGTTTCCGGCCGCGCAGACGGTCGGTGGAGGTTTCGAACAAGCCGCGCCCCTCGCTGTCTAGCGCGGCCATCCAGCGTCGTTGGCCGGCCGTGAAGCGCGGGAAGAAATCGTAAGCGCTCGATGATCGCGTCGTATAGGTCTGGTCGCGTCCGTTCCAGATCGGCAGTGGCACCAGAGTGACGCCAGTGTCGCGGCTGTGGTTGAGCGCAGTGGTTGCAGGCACGAGCGTTCGGACGTCTTTGCGCTCCGGCACGGCGATGGTCGTCCACCAATACATCGGCAGCTCGCGGTCGTGCGGGTTGACGATTCGCATCCGCGCAAACAGGAACGGCGAGCCGGGCGGTAGATGAAAATCAATCTGCCACGGGAAGCAGCGCACGCGGTCCCATTCGTAGAGCCGCAGCACCGGCTCGCCCTCCGTGCCGCGCACTTCAGCGGCGAAGACCGGCGAACAGGTCAGGAAGTGGTGGCCGCGCAGCGTGGTGTTCCATTCGATGCCACCGCAGAACCACGCGTTACGCAGGGCGAGGTTGGCCGGCTGAAACACCGGGTTGCGCGACAGCAGCTCGCGCCCGGCCGGCTTCTGGACGAGCGAAACAAGCCGTCCGCCGAACTGCGGCAGGAACGTCGCGCGCAGGAATTCGTTCTCCAGCACGAGCGACTCGAACGTGCGCGGCTTCTTGTCGCGGTTGTAACCGTCCTGCATCCGGTGCGGCAAGCAGCGCCACGCCGTGCGCCAGCCGAGATAACGCCGTTCCGCCTCCGGGATCGCCGGGTCGAGCTTCGGCACGTCGTCTTCCTTGTCGCCGCGGAACATCGGCAGCGGATTCTCCGGCCCCACATCGGCGGCAGGAAGCGAGTAAGGTTCGACGCGCAACGTCGTTGCTGTGGAAACACACGGTGCGAAGAGCGCGCCGACAAAAAACACTAGCATCAGGATCACCGCTTTGGATGTTGAGACATATAGTTTCATGGCGTTTCCTTCGTTCGCTTCGCCAACCGCCGCACGCACTCGACGATTCGGTCCTCTGCGTCGCCCGCCCAACGGAACGCGGGGCGTCCGTATTCGTAGAGGAACGACCCGCCTTCATAGCCGCCTTCCTCCCACACGCGGCGCGACGGGATGTAGGCGACGAGATCATCCGCGTAACCGCAGACCCACGTGCCGGGACCGAACTCCTTTTTGAACCGCAACGCATAGTCCACGACCGTCTCGCCGCCCATGCCGATGAGGAGCAGTTCGCCGCCGAGTCGCCACGCGTGGAGCGGATACGGATACGACGCGGCGAACTTCTCGCCGGCATCGAGCTTCTTCAGCATCCGCGTTGCCCAGCGGGCGCGGATGGCGTTCTTGTTTTGAAGTTCCGCCTGCAATTCCTCGCGTGTCACGACCTTGTCATACGCCAGGTCCGCAAACTCGAACGCCGTGCGCAGGCCCGGCGAGACAGGCTTCAGCGGCTGCTTCAGTGCATCCTCGACGCCTTGGGCCAGCATCTGGCCGTAGCGTTCGCACAACTCGACGCGGCGACGCGGCAGCGGGTTTTGGTCGGCACCACAGGTGTTGATGAATATGGCCGTCGCGCCCGGATGGTTTGTTTCCAGCGCGAGTTGGGCGAAGCCCGGATAATCGCCGCACCATTGGGTGAAGCTGAGCGTCGTCGGATGGCAGGCATAGCCGAACAGCACGGCCAACAGCCGGCCGTCAGCGGTGGTCACGGTCATCACTGGCACCGCGTGGTCCACGGGGCCTTTCAGCGGCGTGCCTTTCGCGAGAAGATCGGGCACTTCGGCCTCGCGGTTGTTGCGGCGGTTCACCGCGAACGTCGCACGTCCTTCGCCGATGCGAAGAGTAGCCGGAGCGAGTTTCGAGAACGCTTCACCAACAACCTCGACGATCTTCGCTTCCATCTGCGCGGTGTATTCATTCACCAGCGCCTCCTGCTCGGCGTCCACGGGATAATAATCATGGAGATCGCCGGTCAGTCGCGGGCCGCAGTGGTTGTGCGAGAAGGTGAGCATGACTTGGTCGCGCGCCAGCCCGAACCGCAGCCGAAGCTTCTCGCACGTCCGGTCAGCCATCGCCTTCGGGATGCCTTGGAAATCGCTCGTCACCAACACTGCGCGCCGGCCTGTAGAATCCTTCAGCGCGAGAACCTTCATCCAGAGGTCGTGTAGCTTGCCTTCTGGCGCGCGCTTCGATCCGTAGCCGGCAAGCCAGACGGATTTCTCCGGTGTGATGACCGCTTTGGCAACGCCGGCTTCCCAATCCACTGCTTGCACGCTGCAAGCGGCAAATGCGGCGCAGAAGAGAACGCGGGCGGATTTCATGTCATTTCTTCCTCTTCGTTTCAACCGGCTCGCCGCGCAACATCTTCAGCGCCGTCTCGTGTTGCGGCGAAGTGACCGCGCCGCGCAAGAGCGGGTCGTTGGTCTCCGTCATGTGCTGGAGAAGACGGCGGGCGAGTTCGTCGCGAATCGAAGCGCACGCCGGTTTGTTGGCGAGGTTGACTTGTTCCCACGGATCGGTGGTCAGTTCGTAAAGTTCCAGATACGGATGAAAAGACGTGGCGGGATTTTCCGGCACGACGGTGTCGGACTTGGGGCGCCACATCTGGGAGGGATCCTGGAACGCCGGCGCGGTGGAGAAGTTGGCGATGAGCTTGTGCGTCTCGGTGCGGATGCTGCGTTGCGGATCGTAGTAGCCGTGGTAGGTCAACTCGCCGAAGATCGCCGGGTTGGGCGTGTAGGCGCGGCCGTCGAGCAACGGCGCAAACGACCGGCCTTGCACGTTGGCAGGAACCGGAATGCCGACCAGATCGAGGATGCTCGGCAACACGTCAATGTTCGACACCATCTCGTTGCGCACCGCGCCGCCGTGCCAGCCCGCGCGGCCTGAGTGGCGCATCAGCAGGATCACTTGCAGGCCGGGTTCATAGACGCTGCACTTGGCGCGTGGCATGGCGATGCCGTGGTCAGTGGTGGCGATGAGGAGTGTGTTCTTCTCCAAGCCGAGTTCGCGCAACGCCTGCACCCATCGGCCGAATTGTTCGTCCACGTGTCGCAGCGCGCCCTGAAGGCCGGCGAGTTCCTCACGCGTGCCGGGCGTATCGCTCAAGTAGCCGGGAATCTGCACGCCGAGCGAATCGTCCGGTTTCAGGTGCGGGCCGGGAAACCCGGTCAGACCCGACATCGGCCCGCCGTCTTTCGGGTAAGGCAACCGATGCGGCTCGATGAAACCGGCGTAGAGGTAGAACGGCTGCTTGCCGGCGGCGAGCCGTTTCAGTTCCGCGATGGCTGCGTCGGTGCCTTCGGCGGCTTTGCCTTTGTTGATGAACTTCTCGTAGCCGCAACGCGCCGGGCCGGAGCGCGTCTCGTGGACGTTGCCGATGGCGACGGTCGCGTAACCGGCTTCCTTGAGGAACTGCGCGAGATGTTTCTCCTCTGGCCGAAGGTCCCAGCCGAAGTTGGCGTGGGTCAGGCCCATGACGCCGTTGTTATGAGGGTAGCGCCCTGTGAAAAGCGACGCGCGCGACGAACTGCAACCCGGCTGCGTGCAGAACGACCGCGCGAACCGCACGCCTTGCTCGGCGAACCGGTCGAGGTTGGGCGTCTGCACGGTCTTGATACCGTAGCAACCGAGATGTTGCCCCATATCGTGGCAGTGGAAGATAACGATGTTGGGTTTCTGCGCCATTGCGCTGGCGGTAAAACACGCGGCGGCGAGGAGGAAGAGGAGCCGTGTTTTCATGGAGTGTAATTCGTCGTTGTTGCTGGCCTATCAAATCGTTGCCAGCCGGTCTTCGAGATACTTCCGCGCGCGGTCGATCTCGGCCGTCGTTTCCGCCGCGGTCGGCAGAATCGGGATGCCGCGCGGCGTCGGGTGCATGAAAATCTCCGTGAAGCCGGTGTAACCGACGGCTTTGAGCGCGACGAGGATCGGCGTGAAGTCCAGCGGGCCGCGGCCGGGCATTTGCTGGAGTTCCTCCTCCTTCGGCATCGGCTTCATGCAGCCATGACCGTGCTGCCACGCACAGAAGACCTTGATGCGGTTGCCGAGGTCTTTGATGAGAGAGGCGATCAGCGCCGGCTCTTGCGGCAGGTGATACGGTGCCAGTTCCACGCCAAGCGGCAGGTCTTTCCCAAACTCGACGAGCCATCGCAGCGAATCGGGCGAATCAATGAGGTTCTTGCCGTGGTTCTCGATGGCGATGCTGATGCCAAACTCGGCGGCCTTCGCGAGATGCGGCTTGAGTTTCTCGACGAACTCCCGCACGGCATTCTTCAACTCGCCGCCTGTCAGCCCAACCGGCCCGACACCGCCGGTGACGATGACGCTGCCGCCGAACTTCTTCACGACGGCCATCTCGTCCTGGAGCTTGAACGGCCCTAGATCGTAGCGCGTGCTCACCGCCAGCTTGACGCCGTGCTTGGCGAGCAACTCGGCGACCTTCTCGTGGCCGATCTCGTCCATCTGTTCGCGCTGCGTGCCGTGCCGGCGCGGCCACACGTCGAGGAACTGCGCGTCGGTCTTCGGCGTTTCCTCGATGACGGTCGCCAGCGGCAGGTTGCCATACATGGCGGAGCCGAGGAGGTAGTTGAGCTTGAACGCCGGCGCAGCGGCTTGGAGGCGCGGCATGGTGAGACTGGCGACGGCGGCGGCGGAGCGGTGGATGAAAGTTCGGCGGTTCATGCGAGTGTTGACCGATGGTGAGTGGTGGACATCGGAGCGGATGTTAGGTAAATGTCGGAGCCTATGACAAGGACAACTTCCCTCCGCGCGTTGCTGGTTTCCGCCTTCGCCATCTTCGTTGCGCTTCTCGCCAGCGCCGCCGAACCGTCAAAGCCGGCTCACGTTGTCATCATGATCGGCGAGGACGAATACAAGACGTGGGAGACGCTGCCGGAGTTCGTGAAGAGCGATCTGACGCCGGCCGGCTATCGGGTCACGATCATCCAGGCTGACGCGGCGGACAAGAACAACTTCCCCGGTCTCGTGCAGGCGTTGCGCGACGCCGATCTCCTCTTCGTCAGCGTCCGCCGCCGCACTCCTTACAAGGAACAACTCGACGCCATCCGCGCATGGCTGAACGCCGGCAAGCCGCTCATGGGCATCCGCACCACCTGCCACGCCTTCGCATTGCGGCCGAAAGACAAACTCACTGACCCGAAGCTCGCCGCATGGCAGGAGTTTGACCCCGAAGTGCTCGGCGGCCATTACGTGGGCCATCACGGCAACAAGATCATGAGCACCATCACCGTCGCACCGGGAGCAGAGTCGCATCCCGTTTTGAAAGGCATCGCCGTCGCGAAACTCGCCGGCAACGGCTCGCTCTACAAGGTCAACCCGCTTGAAGCCGACGCGAAGCCGTTCCTGTTCGGAGCGATTCCCGACAAACCGGCCGAACCTGTGGCATGGACGCGGCTTTACGGCCTGAAACAGGCGCGCATCTTCTTCACATCACTCGGCCACGTGGATGATTTTCAGAACTCCGAATTCCGCCGCCTGCTCGTTAACGGCGTCGCGTGGGCGCTGGACAGGTAGCACGAGAACGTAGCGCGGAATCCGTTGAACTATCGCGGAGCGCGTAGTAGCATCCGCGCCCCAGAAACAGCTAACGCAAACCATGTTCGTTGGAGAACCACTCACATGATCGCCACCTTCATTGCTCCGAGAAAATATGTGCAGGGCCGCGGCGTGCTTCAGGACGCCGGCAACTACATCAGCAAGATCGGCAGGAAGCCGCTCGTCTTGTGGGACGCCCGCGTGAAAGGCGTCGTGGGCGAGCCGCTGCTGACGAGCTTGAAGGCCGCGAAGCTGGAGGTCGAGGACGTGCAGTTCCGCGGCGAAGCCACCAAGGCCGAGGCGGCGCGCGTCGCGCAGATCGCGAAGGAGCGCGGTGCGGACGTCATCGTCGCCGTCGGCGGCGGCAAGACGCTCGACACCGCGAAGGCGGCAGCAGCCCAGGCGGGCACGAAGATGGTCACCTGCCCGACGATGGCCTCGACCGACTCTCCCACCAGTTCGTTCACTGTCTGGTATGACGAGAAGGGCGTCTGTCAGGGCTTCGAGAGCTGGGGCGTGAACCCCGACCTCGTGCTCGTGGACACCCAGGTCATCGCGCAGGCACCGGTGCGGGCGTTCGTGGCCGGTATGGGTGACGCGCTCTCGACGTGGCTGGAAGCCGAGGCGGTGCACAAGACTCGCGGGCAGAATCTGGCTGGCGGCATCTCCACGATGGCGGCGCTGGCTATCGCGCGGCTCTGCTACGACACAGTGTTGACCCACGGCATCGAGGCGAAACGCGCCGTCGAAAAGAAGGTGGTCACGCCTGCCGTCGAGAAGGTCGTCGAGGCCAACACGCTGCTCTCGGGCATCGGCTTTGAGAGTTGCGGCGTGGCGACGGCGCACATGATCGCCAACTGCCTGCCCGGTTTCCCCGAATGCCACGGCATGATGCACGGCGAGGAGGTCGGCTTTGGCATCATCAGCCAGCTTTGCCTCGACGACGAGATGCCGGTCTGCGAGATGCACCGGATCGTGGACTTCATGATTGCCGTCGGCCTGCCAGTGACGTTTGCCGACATTCATCTCGACGGCGTCACGCGCGAGCGGCTGAAGAAAATCGGCGACATTTGCGCCGGCCCCGGCTCGCTCTGCCATCTCCACCCGTTCAAAGTCACCAGCGACAGCGTCGTGGACGCGATGTTCGCCGCCGATGCGCTGGGGCGGGAGAGGAAGAAGAAGCTGGGCCTGTAATTTTCGTAGCCGCCGACGTAAGGAGGCGGATCGGGCAACCGTGCGCCACCGGCTCCGCCTCCTTACGTCGGCGGCTACGGTTTAGGCGCAACGCGATCACGAATTACGAGTTACCAGTTACGAATCACGTCCATGAGTTACCTCGTTGGCATTGACCTCGGTTCCACCAGTCTGAAGGCGGTGATCTACGACCTCGCCGGGCGCGCGGTCTCCAAGGCGAGCCGGCCGACGCAGGTGTTCAATCCCGACCCGGCGCATTCCGACTGGGCCATCTGGAAGCCGGAACAAATCTGGGGCGGCACGGCGGAGGCGTTGCGCGAGGCGGTGAGCCGGCTCGACGACCCGAAGAAAATCCGCGCGATCGCCGTCACCGGCATGGGCATGGACGGCGTGCCGGTGGACAAGGAGGGGCGTTGGCTTTACCCGTTCATCAGTTGGCATTGCCCGCGCACCGCGCCGCAACACGCGTGGTGGATGGAGCACGTCGGCGCGGAGAAGCAGTTCGCCATCAGCGGCAACCAGCTCTGGGCCATCAACAGCGCGCTGCGCATTCTCTGGATGCGCGAGAACGAGCCGGCCGTCCTCGACAAGACCGACAAGTGGCTGCTCATCGAGGACTTCGTCAACTTCATGCTCTGCGGCGTGCGCGCCACCGACTACAGCATGGCCTCGAACACGCTGCTCTTCGACCAACGCACGCGCCGTTACTCGGACGAACTGCTGCGGCTCTCCGGCGTCGAGCGGCGCTGGCTTTGCGACCTGCTTCCCAGCGGCACGCCGCTCGGCGAAGTCCACGCGCAGGCGGCGGAGGCGACCGGCCTGCCGGCGGGAACGCCGGTGATTTTGGGCGGACACGATTTTCTCTGCGGCATGCTGCCAGTCGGCGCGTTCAAGCCGGGCGTCGTGCTCGACGTGATGGGCACGTGGGACATCGTCACCGTCGCCATCAGCGAGCCGGTGCTGACGCCGGCGGTGCAGCGGATGGGCTGGTGGATTGATTCGCACGTCGCGCGCGACATGTATGCGGCGATGGGCACTGCCGTCGCAGCCGATATGCTGGAGTGG
>JAPLTX010000021.1 GCA_026397915.1 Verrucomicrobiota bacterium | reverse complement strand
AAAAAGCACGTGCAGCAGCACCGCCACGAGATAAAACGGCAGGCTGCGAAACCGCATCATGAACGCATGGCTCATCGTCTGCGGATTGAACACGGATTGCGTTGGCGCTGGCGCTTCTTCCATTACGGGGCAAACTACACAGCCGCCTTATGGGCGGCAAGGGTTTTTCTGCGTGCGGCGGCGCATCCGCTACCGCGCCGCGTCGAGTTCAAAGCGGTGGGCGGCGAATTGGTCCAGCGGCAGATCCAGCGTCGTCTCAAAGGCGCGACGCTCGCCGGCAGCAAAGCCGGTGAAAATCATCTGCTGGCGGCGCGTCACCTTGCCGCGGTTGTCGAGCGCGACGAGGGCGACGACGACGAGCGAGAAATGCCGCGGGGTGCCGTTGCTAAGCTCGCCGGTCACGCGCGTGCCGCTGGCGTCGGTATAGGCGGACGAGCTGGCGAGGTTGAAGATCTCGATCTGGCCGGTGCCGCGCGGCATGGGGTTGTTGTGGAAGGTGATGCTGACCGGCGGAATCGCCGCGTCATCGCGAAACAGCAAATTGTTCTCCGCCGCCGGCAACGCCTTTTTCAGCGCGGCGGTCAGGTCGGCGACGAACTGCTGGTGTGTTTCGGCCCGGAACCGCTCCAGCCGCGACCGCTGCCACCAGTCGAACACGAAAAGCACGACGGCGAGAGCCGCAACCGGGACGGCGATTTCGATGAAACGTTTCGATGGCAGCATAACCTTGGCGCGCAGCTTACGGGTTCAATTCGACAATGTCCATCTTTGAGCGTTCATTCACACCGACGCCCATCTCGGCAGCGAAGCGCACGTGGCGCCCGCGCCCGCCAAGGCTCGGTATGTTGGCTGTCTTACGCCGTTTCTCAATGGCCGCCAGCGCTAGCGCGTCGAGCGCCACCGGATCGCGGCTCAGCCAGATCTCGCCAGGCATCCAGGTCGCCTGCGGCTCAAAGGCCGGCCCGCCGGCATACTGGGCCACGAGCGAATCGAGGATGTTCAGCACCAGTTTCTCACTGATGGGCGGCCGCGCGCAAATCTCGGCGATGCCGGCGTCGTAGTGCAGGTTTTCCGTCTGGAAACGGCGGCTGTTGTCCACCGATCCCATCGCGATGTTGTAAAGACAGCCGCTCACGCCGACGTATTTGTTGTCCATGAGCACGGGGATGTTGATCAGCTTGGTTACCCGCTCAGTGACGATGCGCGAGTAATACGACCGCTCGCTGATCTCGCGTTCGCGGAATTCCAAGTCGCCCCAGATGATCTTACCGACCTGCGGCACCTGGTAATACACCCGGCTATCCCAGCCCGCGTTCGGCAGCGTGCCGAAGCATAACGGCCCCTCGCCGCTCTCGCGAAGCTCCCAGCCCGCCGCAACCAAGCTCTCGTCAGCCCGGTCCCAGATGATGATGTTCTTCGCCGCCACGCCTGCGCACCGCAAGCCGTTCACCACCGCGTTCACGATCTCGTGGCGCGTGCCCATGGCGGGGCCGGGCAGGGAGTTGATCTTGATGCCGACCACGTCCTCGGGCTTGATAAACTCGCGCCACGCCGCGGTGGCGTCCGCCGCCTGCGTCAACGCGACGAGGCCCCGCTCGATCATCCGCGTCACGCGGTCGGTCTGCGGCGAGTAGAACTCCACCGCCCGCGCGTCGCGGACAATGACCACGCGCGACCGGCGCGCCGCCTCCGCTGGATGGTCGGGCAGCGACGGTCTTTGCGTTCCGCCCGGAGTGGCGGCGGCCAGCAACAGCGCACCCGCCGCGGCGGCCCCAAGCCGTCGCGTGAAAGCTCGTCTTTGCATGACGTGGTGGTTATCTTGACACACGGCGCCAGTCATGTTAGCTGGCACAGGCGCTGGAAGCATGAAAAAAGTGTTGGCACTATTAGTGGCGGTAGCATCGCTGCCGGGCGGTTGTGGACCGCTGGATCCGCAATCGCAAGTCAACGCCGGTGCCGAGGCGCTGGCGCGCGGCGGCACCACCAACCTTGTCCGCGCGGTCTATCTATTGGAGCAAGCCGTGCGAGGCGTGCCCAACGATGCCCGATGCCAGAACCTCTACGGCCAGGCGCTTTACGAGTTCGGCAAACCGAAAGAGGCTGCGGAGGCGTTTCAGAAAGCGGTCGCCAGCGACAAGAACAATCCCGCGTTCCGCTACAATCTCGGCCTCGCCGCGTATGCCCAACGCGATTTCGCAACCTCGCTGGAACAGTTCCAAGGCTGCACTGCGCTCGACCCGCGCAATGTTTCGGCATGGCTGTTCCTCGGCGCGACTTACCTCCACCTCAACAAATTCGACGAGGCATACCGCGCCACGAGCAACGCGCGCGAACTCGCGCCGGACAACCCCGACGCACTGGCCAACCTCGCGGTGATCGCCTGCCGCCGCGGCCGCGCGCGCGACGCCGAGACGTGGCTGAACAACGCGTTGCGGGCCGCGCCCAACAACCCGCAGGTCGTGCTGAACCTGGCGCGGCTCTACGAGATCGAACTCAAGGACAAACGACGCGCGCTGGAGTTCTACCGCCGCTACACCGTGCTCGCGCCCGACTCGCTGTTGCGGTTTACGGTGTTACGCTCGACGCGCCAGTTGGAACTCGACTTAAACCTGCCGCCGTCGCCGCTGCCAACACCGGTCGCGACACCTGCGGCGGCAGCCAACGTCCAGCCGGTGGCCGCGCCGCCACCGGTCGTCGCAAAGACAAACACGTCAGCGCCAGCAGTGTCCCCAGCCTCGGACCAGCAGCCGGCGGCGTTCGACGCGTTGATCGCCCAACTGAAGGCCGCCGGCCGCAACCGCGACGCCGCCGAGGTCGCGCTCTCGCTCGCCGACCACTACCAGCAGCAGCGCGACACCAACCGCGCCAGCGCCGCTTACGCGCAGGCCGTCGAACTGGACCCGCTCAACTCGCTCACGCACTTCCGGCTCGGCGAACTGTTCCTGCAACAAGGCCAGAAACCGCAGGCGCTGCAAAGTTTCCAGGAAGCCGTGCGCCTGAAGCCGGATTTCATCGCCGCGTTGCGCCGCGCCGCGCCGCTGGCCGTCGAACTCAGCCAGCCCGCCGTCGCCGTCACCGCTTACAAGCGGATCGTTGAGATGGACCCGCACGATGCCAGCGCGCTGTTTCACCTCGGCGATTTGCAGGAGCGATACCTCAAGAACCGATCGGTCGCGGAGCAAACCTACCAGACGTTCTTGAAGAAATTCCCGACCGCTGCCGACGCCGGCGTCGTGCGATCACGAGTCGGCAAGCTGAACACTGCCAGCCGGGAAAGCACCAAGCCAACCGCCAAGCCCGCGCCGAAAAAGACCACGCGAACCGAGGAACCGGCGCCGATGAAGCTGCCACTGCCCTCGACACCTCCCGTGCCACCGCCATCACCGCCGCCGGTGGATCGCCGCACGCCGCTGGAGCGTTATCAGGACGCGTTTGCGCTGCTGCAACGCGGCGCTTACGCCGAGGCCACGCCGCAATTCGAAGCGCTGCTGCGCGTGGATCCAAGTTTTGCGAAAGCGCATCTGGCGCTCGGCCAGATTTACTCACAGCAGGTCGCAACAAAGGCAAAGGCGAAGCAACACTACACCCGCTTCATCCAATTGCGCCCCGACGATCCAAAGGCGCCCGAAGTGCGTCGCTGGCTGAACGAGAACCGGTGGTAGCCCGGTGTGATTATTTCGCCACCGGCCGGATGACGATGTTCCGGTAGTCCACGCTCGTGTGGTCGCCTTGGAAATAGATCGGGCCGGCGCGGAACTCATCTGACGTCAGCGCGCCACCGGTGCAACCAAGCACCGGCTGGTTATCAACGATCTTCCTGCCGTTGAGGATGACCGTAACGTGGCGATCCACCAGCGTGATGTCCATCGTCTGCCACTCGCCGGCCGGCTTCTCGGCGGCAACGGTTGGCGTAATGCGGCTGTAAACGCCGCCCATGTTGTGCGAGTCAAGCGGCTTGCCGCACGTGTCGGCCACCTGCACCTCATAGATACCGCGCAGATAGACGCCGCTGTTGCCGCCCTTGGGCACGCGCACCTCCAGCGTGAGCCGGAAGTCCTCAAACTCGCGCTCGGTGCGGATGTTCGCGTAACCCTTGTGCTTGCCCGGCTCCTGCGGGGCGTCGTTGACCAGGATGCCGTCCTTGGCGCTCCAGCCGTTGGGCGCGTTGGGGTTGAGCACCTTCCAGCCGCTGAGGTCCTTGCCGTTGAAGAGACAGACCGGCTCGCCGAACTTCACCTTCGACAAGTCGGGCGCGGCCGGCACCGGTGGGATGCGCTTGCCGATGAACTCGGCGCGGCCGAATTCTTTACCGCCCTCGGCGCACTTGACCGTAACGAGCTTGAGGCAGTCGCCGTCGCGCGTCGCGGTAATGGTCTCGGTGATTTTCTTACCCGGTTTACCATCCTTGCCTTTCGGCTGCTGGATGCGCGTGACGACCAGCTTGCCGTCTTCAACTTTGGCGCCCGTGGCGGGCAATACGCTGCCACCACCCCATAGAACACTTGCCTTGAGACAACCGTCTTTTTCTTCGACGCCGAGCCAGCCCGCGCCGCCGCCGGGAATGGTCAGCGCCCAGTTGCCTACGAACGGTTTTGCATCGTCTGCCGCGAACGCAACACCGCACGCGCCGCACAAAACGAGGCCGAGAACAAACGGGAGAGAGAGCGAGGTTTTCTTCATGCTCTCTCTTTGACTCCAAACCGGGTGTTCGGTTCAAGAAAAATCCGTGGTTCGTTTTTGTGCGGACGGGAAAACAGTGGGTTGAGATTTGAACATTTGCAGGGTAGGATTCGTCGAAGGAAACGACGTTATATTGCAGGGAGCAACTATGAACGAAATGAAACTTGCAGCAGCGATGATGGCCACGTGCGTGGTGCTGGCTGGTTGCACCAGCACGGAACAAGGCGCGGGCTATGGCACACTCGGTGGCGCGGCCATCGGTGGCGCGGTTGGCGGCTGGCAGGGTGCCGCGATTGGCGCTGGCGCTGGCGCGCTCACTGGCGCGCTGGTGGGCAACGCCGTCGAACAAGGCGAGGAACGCAATGCAAGAGCCCAGCAACCTCCGCCACCACCTCCACCGCCACCGGGAGCAGCAATTCCATTGGGCCTTCGCACCAACCGGCCCGGCCTCGTCAAGAGTCCGTGGAACCCGAACGGGCCGTTGGTGGATGTGACCGGCTTCGCACCCGGCTCGGTGGTGAAGGACCCCACGACGGGAAAGAACTTCCTCGTGCCGTAAACTTCCAAATACGAAACCGACCGGTGCGCCGCGACCGCCGCGGCGGTCGGCGGTGTTTGGTTTCACAAGCGGGGCGAGTTTTCACACTCGCCCCGTTCGCCTTGCAAACAGCGCAGCGTTTCGGTTGAATGTGTCGTCGCCACAAAGGCCGACGTCAGTTATCATCCGCATCATTAAATCAATGAAACAATCCTTTGACCTTATCGTCGCCGGCCACATGGTGGCCGATGTCATCGGCCGTCCCATCGCGCTCGACCGGCCCATCGGGTTTGGCAAGCTCTTCCATAGCGAGGCCGTCGAGCTGCACACTGGTGGCAACGTCTGCAACGTCGGCATCGCCGCCGCCAAACTCGGCTTGCGCGTCGGCGCGCTCGGCCGCCTCGGCGACGACAACTGGGGCGCGTTCCTCCAGCAGCGCCTGCGCGGCGCCGGTCTCGACCTCGGCGGCGTCATCGTGGACAAGCGCGGCCAGAGCAGCGCCACCATCGTCTGCGTGGACCCCAGCGGCGAGCGCACCTTCTTCCACACCGGCGGCTGCGGCAACCAACTCACCGCCGCCGACATCATCGCACGCATCGCTTACATCAAGCGCAGCCGCGCCGTCGCGCTGGGCTACTTCGGCCTGATGCCGAAGCTGGAATCGGAGTTTGGCAAGGCCTTGCGCGCCATCCGCCGCGCCGCTCCGAAGACGCTGACCTCGCTGGACTGCGTCGCCGGCGCGAAAGGCTTCGATAATCTCGCCAAGGCGCTGCCGTGGTTGGACATTTTCGTGCCGAGCCTCGACGAGGCGCGCAACGTCAGCGGCGAGGAGTCGCCGGAGAAAATCATCGCCCGCTTCCGCGCCGCCGGCGCACCGGGCGTCGTCGGCGTCAAGCTCGGCAAAGAAGGCTGTCTGCTCAGCGATCCCGCCGAGCCGTCGAAGTCGCTGTATGTGCCGCCGGCACCCGCGAAGAAAGTCGTGGACGCCACTGGCGCGGGCGATTCGTGGCTGGCGGGATTCATCACCGCGCGGCTGCGCGGTTTCGGCGTAGGCGACGCCGGCATGTTTGCCAACACCGTCGGCGCGTGTTGCGTGCAAGCCATCGGCGCCTCCACCGGCATCCGCCCGTTCGACGAAACGCTGCGCCTTGCGCACCGCGCTGGTTGCGCGGCCTGACGGAAAGATTCCTCAATACCTCGGCACGCTCGGATCCACGTCGGTGGACCACGCGTCAATGCCGCCTCGGACGCTCTTGAGATTGGCGTAGCCCTGCTCGCGCAGAAACTGAAGCGCCTTCATCGAACGCTTGCCGGCCTTGCAGTGCAGCACGATGCGGGCGTCCTTCGCCAACTCGCCGAAGCGCTGCGGCAGCGCCGACAGCGGCAGCAGCGTCGCACCGGGAATGCGACAGATGGCCCACTCGTCCGGCTCGCGCACGTCCACCAGCGCAAACTTCTCACCGCGCTTCAGCATCGCCGCCAACTCGACGGCCGTGATCTCGTCTCTGATTGGTTGCTCATTCATGGTTGGTTCGCCTTTCACGCCACAGAACTGCTCGTAATCAATCAGCTTCGTGATCGTTGGTCGCTCGCTGCATACGGGGCAATTCGGGTCGCGTCGCATCTTCATCTCACGGAACTTCATGTCGAGCGCGTTGTAGAGTAGCAACCGGCCGAGGAGCGCATCGCCTTTGCCAAGAATGAGCTTGATCGTCTCGGTCGCCTGGATGACGCCGATGATGCCCGGCAGCACGCCGAGCACGCCGCCTTCGGCACAACTTGGCACCATGCCCGGCGGCGGCGGCTCAGGGAAAAGGCAGCGATAACACGGCCCGCCCAGGTGTGGCGCGAACACGCTGGCCTGGCCCTCGAAGCGGAAGATCGCACCGTAAATGTTTGGCTTCTTCAGCAGCACGCAGGCGTCGTTGCTGAGATAGCGCGTCGGGAAGTTGTCCGTGCCGTCAATGACAACATCGTAGCGGCTGAAGATGTCGAGCGCGTTGCCGCTGTTGAGCTTGGTGGCGTGGCACTCCACGGCGACAAGCGGATTGATGTCGCCGAGCCGCGCGCGGGCGCTCTCCAGTTTTGGGCGGCCGACGGCGCTGGTGCCGTGGATGATCTGCCGCTGGAGGTTCGTCTCGTCCACGACATCGAAATCCACCAAGCCAAGTCGCCCGACGCCTGCCGCCACCAGATACATCGCCGCCGGCGACCCCAGTCCGCCCGCGCCGATGCAGAGGACACTCGCGGCTTTCAACTTCTCCTGACCCACGACACCCACCTCCGGCAACGTCAGGTGCCGGGAGTAACGTCGGATCTCCTCGTTCGTCAGCTTCGTCGGGGTTGAACTCAAGCCTTTTCCTCGTCGCGGCTCTCAGCAGGCGGTTTCACGCCGGCGATTTTGCCAGCAAGTTCGGCCCGCGCCAATGCTTCATTCAGGTCGCGCACGAACACCGTCTTGCTTCGCGAGGTTTCGCCACGTAGCAGCTCGCACTGGCTGCGCTTGACGCGGAACAGTTTCGCGAGGCATTCCAGCAGCGCCTCGTTGGCCTTGCCCTCGACCGGCGGCGCCTTCACCCGCACCTTCAGTTCCGCGCCGTGCAACCCCGCCACCTCACTGCGCGACGCGCCGGGCTGGACGCGCACCGAAAGCTGGCAGCCGTTTGGAGTTCGTTTCAGGAATGGCATAGTGAGCTAATCTAGCGCAGCGTTTCCGCAATGCCAGTCTTCGATAGCGGCTCATGATGATCTTTCTGTGACCCGCCAACAAAAGGCTTTTGCCATCACCGCCGGTTTGTTACAAGTCGGCGCTTTGAAACGCGTGGCTGGCGGTGCTGGCAGCGTGTTTCAACCGGAAACCAAACCATGAAATGCCTTGATTACCGCTCGGCGGATCTTGAAGCCAGGCTCGCGGCGCTGGAAGAGACCAGCCTGTTCGACCCGGTCATCGAAGCGCGCACCCGCGACATCGTCGAAGCCGTGCGCCAGCGCGGCGATGCGGCGCTGCTCGAACTGAGTGCGCGTTTCGACGGATGGTCGCCGGCGACGGCGGGGGATTTTTGTGTCACCGACGCCGAACTGCGCGACGCGGAGAAGGGCGTCAGCGCGGAGTTCAAGCGCGCGGCGAAGTTCGCACTGAGGAATATCGAGTTTTTCAACCGCCGCGGCCTCCGTCGCGGCTGGTCCGCCCGCAACCCGCAGGGCGCGCGCGTCGGCGAGAAGTTCGACCCGCTCCAGCGCGTCGGCATCTACGTCCCCGGCGGCACCGCGCCGCTCGTTTCCACCAGTCTGATGACCGTCGCGCTCGCGCGAATCGCCGGCTGCCCGGAGCGAGTCGTCTGCACGCCCGCCGGCAAGGACGGCCGCGTGAACCCGTCGCTCCTCTTCGGCCTGAAGCTCTCCGGCGCGACCGAGGTTTATAAACTCGGCGGTTCGCAGGCCATCGCGGCGATGGCGTTCGGCACGCCGACTGTCCGCCGCGTAGCGAAGGTCTTTGGCCCCGGCAACGCCTATGTCGTCGCCGCCAAGCGGCTCTTGTTCGGCCATGTCGGCGTGGACCTGCTGCCCGGACCGAGCGAACTGCTCGTCATCGCCGACGATTCGGCAAATCCGAAGTTGATCGCCGCCGACTTGCTCGCGCAAGCGGAGCACGGCAGCGGCCATGAGCGCGTGTTCCTCGTCACAACGTCCGAAAAACTTGTTGCCGCCGTCGAAGCTGCGCTTGCGCAGCAACTGGCGGCGCTCTCCCGGCGCGAGTTCATCGAAAAGACGCTCGTGGCCGGCGGCGTTGCGATTGTGGTCGGCTCGCTTTCGCAGGCCGCCGAGATCGCCAACCGTATCGCGCCCGAGCACCTCGAACTGCACTGCCGCGGCGCGCGCAAGCTGCTGCCGAAGCTGACGACCGCTGGCGCGATCTTCATCGGGCCGTTCAGCCCAACCGTCGCAGGCGATTTCGTCGCCGGGCCGAGCCACGAACTGCCGACCGGCGGCGCGGGCCGCATCTTTGCCGGGCTGACGGTGGACCAGTTCCAACGTCGCACGAGCATCGTCGAGTATTCGCGCGAGGCGCTGCGGAAGTCGGTGGCGGCCATCGGGCAGTTCGCAACTGCTGAGGGACTCGACGCGCACGGCCGTTCGGCCAGCATCCGGTTTGAGCCATGAGCTATCTCCGTCCCAACATCGACCGGATGCACGCCTACGTGCCGGGCGAGCAACCGAAGGTCGCCGGCCTCGTCAAGCTCAACACTAACGAGAACCCGTATCCGCCGTCGCCCAAGGTCGTCGCGGCCCTCCGTGACGCGATTGGCGACGGCCCGACGCTGCGGCTTTATCCTGATCCGGTTGCGAGCGCGCTTCAGGCGAAGATCGCCGCACTCTATGGCTTCAAGCCGGAGCAGGTGCTCGTGGCCAACGGCAGCGACGAAGTGTTGACGCTGGCGTTGCGAGCGTTCGTCGGCGAGGGGCAGCGCGTCGCTTACGCGATGCCGAGCTACTCGCTCTATCCGGTGCTGGCGGACATCCAAGGCGCGAAGAAGCTGGAGTTGGAGATGAACCCGGACTTTACGCTGCCGGAACGGCTTTTCCGCGAGCATGCACCTCTGAAGCTCGTGACCAGCCCCAACGCGCCGAGCGGCGTCGCTGTGCCCACGAAGACACTGGATCGGCTTTGCGCGGCATCGCGGGGCGTCGTGCTGATTGACGAAGCCTACGCGGACTTCGCCGACGACAACGCGCTGCGGCTGGTGAAGAAGCACCGCAACGCGCTGGTAGCCCGCACGCTCTCGAAGAGTTACTCGCTCGCCGGGATGCGCGTCGGCTTCGCCATCGGCCACAAGGCGCTCATCGAGGGCCTGATGAAGGTCAAGGACAGTTACAACGTGAACCGACTCAGCCAGGTGGCGGCGCTGGCGGCGCTCGGCGACCGCGCGCATTTTCAGGCGAACGTCCGGCGCGTGAAGGCGACGCGCGAGCGGTTGCGCGACGCGATGCTGGCGTTCGGCTTCGACGTGCTGCCGAGCGCGACGAACTTCCTGTTCGCAAAGCCGCCGGCGGCGATGACGGCAAAGAAGTTCTACGAGGCGCTGCGGGCGCGGAACATCCTGGTGCGCTGGTGGAGCGATCCGCGTGTGAGCGACCGGGTGCGGATTTCCATCGGCACGGACGCGGAAACTGATAGACTGCTCGCGGCCACTCTCAACATTCTGGCGGAGGTCAAATGAAACGCATCGCGAAAATCAAGCGGCACACGGCGGAGACAAAGATTGATCTGACGCTCAACGTGGACGGCCGCGGCAAGAGCGACGTGAAAACGGGCATCCCGTTCTTCGACCACATGCTGACGTTGCTGGCGAAGCACTCGCTCTGCGACCTGCGGCTGCGCTGCAAGGGCGACATCGAAATTGATTTCCACCACACCGTCGAGGACTGCGGCATCGCGCTGGGACAGGCGTTTGCGCAGGCGCTCGGCGACAAACGCGGCATCAAACGCTACGGCTGGTCGCGCGTGCCGATGGACGAGGCGCGCGTGGAGGCCACGCTGGACTTCAGCGGCCGGCCGGTGCTGGTCTATGAAGGCAAGCGCCTGATGAAGGCAGGCGGCGCGGTCATCGGCCGCACGGCGAGCGAGCGGTTCACACCGCAGCTCGTGGAGGAATTCCTGCGCGCGCTGGCCACCAGCGCGGCGATGAACCTGCACATCGTCATCCAGTCCGGCCGCGACGCGCACCACATGATCGAGGGCGTGTTCAAGGCGCTCGCGAAGGCGCTTGACCTCGCCTGTCAGCGCGACGCGCGCGTCAAGGGCGTGCCAAGCACCAAGGGAACGCTCAGCCGGTAGTCCAGGACCGCTGGTGGGCGGTGATGGTTGGAAACGACCGGCTTGTTTCTGGCCCTTCGCAGTTTTCAGTGGATATTCTGCGCCCTGCCGTCCTCAACGAAAAACAGGGAGCGACTAAAAAACCACCCCTACGGCCCGCCGGAGCCGTAGGGGTAAGATTGAGCCTCCTTTCTGTCGCCAGTTTTCAGTTACTTCGGTGATGAACTCATTTCACCAAGTGACTTCTGGCTCAAACGCTCTGAATGCCGTTGTCGAACACCTCGTTCAGATTGGTGACGAGATCGTTCATGTCTTCGGTGACGCGTGGTCACACCTTCCGCATCAGAACCAATCCACCCAGCGCCATACCCAACAAGCCGATCGTCACACCGCCTTCCGGAACCGAGCCACCGCCGCCGCCAGATCCCGAACCGTAGTTCGAGTAAAACGAGATTCCGCCCACGAGCGGTTGACCACCCGGAGGTGCATTAAAAACGTAGTTTGCGGTCTGGCCGGGATTGTAGAAGGCTTGCGCCCAACCACCATTCTTACCGCCCCAGTGCAGAACCGCGTAATCCTGACTCGGCAGGGTTGCGGTGAAGCTACGCGAACCCGAAAACGATTCGATCTTTGACAGCGGGCTTCCATCCGGGTTCGCTGTCGGAACGGGGTAGCTGGTTCCTTGGAAGGCGTTGAAGGCGGCTACGTCCGTCTTCAGCCAACTGAAGACCGCGCTGTCGCCGAAGTTATTCAGTTGACTCGCGGGGGCGGCCACCGCGGGCATATTGCCGATCATGGTGATGTTGATCGGTATGGCCCCGACCGGGAGTAAGGAAAGACTCAGACCCAAGATCAGTCCACCCATTAGTTTCGCAGTGTTCGAGTTCATGCCCTCTACAAAGGCAGCCTGCGTGCCAAGCGACGCGAACATGCAGGGACGCGCGCGGCCAGAATTCGTTTTCGCCCGTAATTACCGAAGGAAAATTGATGAAAAAGCCGGCCGGCCGTTTTTCAATCAGACGGGAGCTATTGCAATTCCATCGTGCAGACCCATTGCAGGCGCAATGCTGCCTGCCGCCTTGCAGGCAAAGCGCGGGCGGGAGTCAATGGCGAGCTGAGGCGATGAGACGGTGGCTGATTGGGAGAAGCCAAGGGAAGTAGCAGGGCCTGCATGTTCAGGCCGCTGGCCCCAAACCCCGGCGACAGGATTTCAGAGGTTCTGTGAGGCGCTCAACCTTTTCGTGATGAAGAAACGGAAGGGCCCAGCTACGACACCGAGACCCTTCCGGGTGATGCGGGCATTCTCGTCATCACTGGGCCGACTCTTCGGAATATCCTCCGGTCAGTAACGCCGTAGCGGCGGTGTGCGATCACCCGTGGGTTGTTTGCTCGAAAGCGCGGCGGTCGCAACCCCTACGGCATGAAGGCAGCAGCTTTTCCCCACCCCTCCGGGAAAGTGTCGTTTTTTGACCAGCCACCGCCCCAACCGCACCCAAAACGGCCTTTTCGGCGTATTTTGGCCCAAAAACCTCACGGCTGAACGGATTATCGGTGCGGTTAATCCAATTATCCTCACGGCTGGACCAATTATCGGTGCGGTTAATCCAATTATCCTCACGGCTGGACCAATTATCGGTGCGGTTAATCCAATTATCCTCACGGCTGGACCAATTACCGGTGTGGATAATCGGATTATCCTCACGGCTGAAGCGATTATCCATGAGGTTAATCGGATTAACCGTGCGGCTGGAGCGATTACCGGTGTGGATAATTGGATTAACCGCATGGCTGGAGCGATTATCCGTGAGGATAAATGCTCCAGCCGCGCGGCTGAACCGTTCCGATGCGCCGCCGCGCAAGGCATCCGCACGGTTGGGGGATACAAGGATAGGCCGGGGGCAAGGCACCGTCTGCCATCGCGCTGACGGTGCGCATCCAAAACAAGAATGGGAACTGATCTTCACCCGTCCCGTCCATCCTCAGTGCCGCGATATTTCCGCTGAGCCGCCCGGAAATCAAGCGGAAATTTTACCGGCGCGCAGCCGGCAAGCGCGGCCGTAAAGTTGGCCCCCGTTGAAACCAAGAAAGCTCAAAAGTTCCTTCGGCCGGTTTGTTGCATCCCCATCTGCGCTGCAAGGGGAAAATCGGAAGCGGGGATGATGGGATGAGGATGAAATCCGCCGGCGGGGTGGAGCCAAAGGAGGTAGGTGGGCCTGTTGGGAGCAGGCCTTGGCTCCGGGCCCCGCCGACTGGATTTCAAAAATCTTGCAAGGCGCACTGGGCGCGCTTCGCGTCGAGACTACGAACTGGCAGCGGTCGGCGACGTCGTCGCAACGCCCTGCGAGGTCATCTGGCTTTGGACGTTGTCAAAAGTGCTCGTGGTCTTCGTGCCCACAGCCTTCACGACCAGAATGGCCACAATGGCGATCAGCGCCAGAACCAGACCATACTCCACCAGCGATTGCCCGCGTTTGCTCGACTTCTTCGTGAACATTTTATTCTCCTCGCGCTTGCAGGTGTTCTGCGACTTCGCCGCCGCGTGGGGAGCTTGATGGCGCTTCTCGGTTGTTCCCTGGCTCACCATCTCCTCAAACCTGCGAGCACATATTGCACCAAGACTTGTAGTTTGAGAAGTCGGAAAAAGCAGAAAACCGCACCGGGAATTCACCGCGACACGAAGTCCTTCGACAACCAGATACCGCAGTATCACCGGGGCGATTTGCCGCGCCCGTGCGCCGCGCCGAAACTACTCATTGCGTCAGTCGCAATAGAATCTTGGCGGCGATCTGCTGGAAGGCGACTTGCAGGTCGTTGGCAGTGGCGGCGATGATGGTTTCGCCGACGGGCTGATTGGGGTTGAAGGTGCTCGAAGAGGGATCGTTGGCTACCTTGTGGAGCATGGCTTCGTCCATGCTGCCGCCACCAAGGCCGATGCAAAAAATCAACATGCCGGCATTGCGAATGGTGTTAGCGATATCCAAAAGTCGCAGATCGCCCTCGTTGCGGATGTTCGAGGCGTTGACGGCCTTGGTGGAGCCGTTGACAGAAACGAAGTTAATCATGGTCGGGCAATACGACGGCGGTGCCGACGAGTATTTGCTTGAAGAACTGGGAAGCGTGTTACCAGTGGTGGGATGCAAAATGTAGTAATAGTTGCCGGAATCAGAGCCGCTGACGTTATAAGTCTTGTTGGTCGGCCATGTGTATTGGAAGGTGTTGGCCAAGCCATCAGTGAAAAACACCACGAGCTTGATGACGTTTTCGCCCGAGGGAATGACCACGCTGTCGTTTTGCTGCTTCGCCAGCTTCATGCCGCCCTCGGAGTAAGTGTAGCCTTCAAATGACAAGGCGTTGGCAGCGGTGGTGACAGCGCTCTTGAAGGGTTGCCGCACCGAGACGTTCAGGTTGGTCGTGTCGGAGAAACTGACCAAAGACACCTTGTCCATGTTGTCATCGAAGAAACTGATGAAGGTGCTCACCGCGCCCGGCAGTTTCTGCGAGCCGTTGTTGCCGACCATCGAGCCGGAACGATCAATCACCAGGCTCATGACCAGCTTGGCGCGCGTGGCGGTGGCCAAGGAACTGATCTGGAATGTCTGGAACCGCGGGATGACGCGCAGGAAGTAGGTGTTGATTACCGAAGTGCCCAAGATGTTCACGACCGTGTTGTTGGCAGAATCGGTGGAGTAAGAGATGTTGAGGACAGGATCGCTGGCAGATTGGCTACCGCAGCGGTAGTTGGCCGTGAACGCAGCCTGCGCGACCTGGGTCGCCTGGGCCTGTCCTTGGAACAGGTTGCGGACGGCCGTCAGCGACGCCGCGTCCACCGCCTTGTCCATGGACGCCTTGCTCAGATAAATGGTTGCCGCATCCACCGTCATCCCGACGATGAGGATCAGCACCAACAGCATGATGGCGAAAAAGACGAGGGTCTGGCCGGTCTTCTTCCGACGCCCCCGATTAAGATGGTGGAAGGTGCCCAATAGACTCATTTTCTGTTGCGTCCAAGAATACAACTCAGCAGACGAATTAGTAGTATCGTAGCCTTCTACAGCCAGTCTGCAAGCATGTAATCTTCTTACCGCACTGACTCGCCCCCGGCATCTAACTCCCAAGTAACCCAGCAGAACGATGGTTCCCTGTTCCAGCCGTCGCCCGTTTCAACGCTCACTGCGTCAGCCGCAATAGAATCTTGGCGGCAATCTGCTGGAAGGCCACTTGCAGGTCGTTGGCGGTGGCGGCGATGATGGTTTCGCCGACGGGCTGATTGGGGTTGAAGGTGCTCGAAGAGGGATCGTTGGCCACCTTGTGGAGCATGGCTTCGTCCATGCTGCCACCGCCGAGGCCGATGCAGAAAATCAGCATGCCGGCATTGCGAATGGTGTTAGCGATATCCAAGAGCCGCAGGTCGCCTTCGTTGCGGATGTTCGAGGGGTTGACGGCCTTGGTGGAGCCGTTGACGGAAACGAAGTTAATCATGGTCGGGCAATACGCTGGCGGCGCCGACGAGTATCTGCTTGAAGAGCTGGGAAGCACGTTGCCGGTTCCAGGATCCAAAATGTAGTAATAGCTGCCGGAATCAGAGCCGCTGACGTTGTAAGTCTTGTTGGTCGGCCATGTGTATTGGAAGGTGTTGGCCTGACCGTCAGTGAAGAAGACCACAAGCTTGATGACGTTATCGCCAGCAGGGATGATCACGCTGTCGTTTTGCTGCTTCGCCAGCTTGAGGCCGCCCTCGGAGTAAGTGTAGCCTTCAAATACCAGGGCGTGGGCGGCGGTGGTGACAACGCTCTTGAAGGGTTGCCGCACGGAGACGTTCAGGTTTGTCGTGTCAGAGAAACTGACCAAAGACACCTTGTCCATGTTGTCGTCGAAAAAACTGATGAAAGTGCCCACCGCGCCCGGCAGTTTTCCCGAACCGTTGTTGCCAACCATCGAGGTGGAACGGTCGAGCACCAGGCTCATGACCAGCTTGGCGCGCGTGGCGCTTGCCGCGGAACTGATCGTGAATGTCTGGAACCGCGGCACGATGCGCATGAAATAGGTGTTGATCACCGCAGTGCCCAAGATGTTCATCACCTTGTTGCCGTTGGAGTCAACACTGTAGTTGATGTTGACCACGGGCGGCTGCGCATTCCAGCCGCCGCTGCGATAGTTGGCGGTGAGGGCGGCTTGCGCCACCTCGCTCGCCCGCTCATCTCCTTGGAACAGGTTGCGGACGGCCGTCAGCGCCGCCGCGTCCACCGCTTTGTCCAAAGCCGCCTTGCTCAGGTAAATGGTGGCCCCATCCATGCACAGTCCGACAACAAGAACCAACACCAGCGACATGATGGCGTAAACAACCAGTGTCTGTCCGGCTTCCCCCCGCCGCTTCAGGCCGAGATGATGGACGATGCTCATGGAACTTGCCTGCCTTTACCCCTAAAAAAACGTCACGTCATACAGGCTCGTTGGCATCGCAGCATTTGTTGACATGAAACGCATGAGGTTAGCCACCGGCGTCGCGGGTGTGAAGGGGTAGAAAACCTCGGTCACGTATAACGTTTGGTTCGTTTGCGGCAACTGATTGCTGGGCAGCGTCACGCTACTGCCCGATGCATTCAAGCTCCCGATGCGGCTGAGAAAATTGGTGGCACCGTATTTCACCTGACCCGTGACGGTCGCAACGCCGCTGCCGGAGCGAGTCACCGTGGACGCGATAATCGTTCCATAACCATTACTGAAAAGCATCGCCGGTGCCGTCGAAATCATCGCGGCCACGGCATTGGACAAAGTCGTGCCGCGCGCCGCGAGGTTTGCGCCTTCGCGGCTTGCGTTGACCATTACCTGGCGCACCACGAACAACCGTCCGTAATCCACCAGCCCCATTACCATGATCGCCAAAATCACGACGATCATGGCAAACTCCATCAGCGCCTGGCCCTTTCGCCTGCCGCGGAAATGGCGCTCGCTGCTCACGCACAGGGTGGCCGCGGATGGCGCGGCCGGATCGCTAGTTCGTTTGAGTGGGAGGGAAGGGTTCATTTCGATACGTCATACTGGCATTGAAGCGATAGACGCCGTTGGTGAAAAACCGCGAAATCAGCGGCGTCAACAACTGGACATTGCAGCCGAGCGCCATCGTGACCGTGTCGCAGGGACCGCCGGCGCTGCCGCCGCCGAAGGACTGGCTGGTAAACTGAATCGTCGTCAACGGCAGGCCCATCGCCGCGTTTTGCGCAACTTGCATGATGGAATTGGTGCGCGACATGCTGGTGCCCTGCGAGTTCGTCAAATGATTGCCCGTAGCGGCATACCGGCCCGCCACGCGCAGCGCGTGCTGCATCGTCAGATGAACAAAGAACAGACGCGAAAAGTCCAGGACGCCGAAGACCAGCAACATGAAAATCACGAAGGTCAGCGCAGTCTCCACAAGAGATTGCCCTTGGCGCCGCCGACCGGTTTTCCATTCCGTCCTCACAACCGTTTCTCTACTGCGGGTTCTGCTCCAATGCCAATGATTTCATACATTACCTCATGCCACCGACGCTTGCACGTCGGGAAACAATGAAAAACACGTAGGGAAATCCCCGACCTTGCAGCAGACAAGCCAATTCGCCGCCATCATGGATCAAACCTCTGATGGCAAGTC
Source organism: Verrucomicrobiota bacterium (assembly GCA_026397915.1). Classification (GTDB taxonomy): domain Bacteria; phylum Verrucomicrobiota; class Verrucomicrobiia; order CAIQCK01; family CAIQCK01; genus CAIQCK01. The sequence goes on along the minus strand of JAPLTX010000021.1, from coordinate 267,176 downwards.
GCGGAGCAACAACAAGAGAATAGCCCACAGCGAACTTCGGTTTTCGGCCCAAGGAAAAGACGTCCGCGGCGTTGTAGTGGCGGCCGCCTCGTTCACAACGTTCTGGTGTTTTCGCGAAGTTCGGCATGAAACGGTTTTGTCGGCCAAGACGACCGGCTCTACAACCACGTGCAGCGCTCAGTGATACACGCGCACTTCCCAAAGCGAGTAGCCGAAAGGCGTGCCGCGTTGCGTGCCTTGGAGGCGAACCCAGCGGGCCTGCGTCGGCGCGAAACGGATGACTTCGGTCTTGCCGGCGCCCTTGGTGGTAGCGTGGACGGTTTTCCAGTTCTCGCCGTCGAGCGAAACCTGGATCGTGTAGGCTTTCGCGAACGCGCCCTCCCATTGCAACTCGACGCGGGAGATCGCCTGCGCCGCGCCAAGGTCCACGGCGAGCCATTGCGGGTCGCGGAACTCGCTCGACCAGCGCGTGTCGCTCTTGCCGTCCACGGCGAACTCGGCGCGATAGGTCTGACCGTCCTTCGTCAGCACCGACAACGCCTTCACGGGCCGGCCCTCGGCGAGGTTGCGACGGGCCTCGCGCTCCTCCGGCGTCAGCACGGTGAAGTCGCGCAAGCTCCGAACGTCGGGCGCGCCCTTCTTCACCAGTGCGGCTTCGAGTGTGTAGCGGCCCGCATCGGCGGGAACGGCGAGGTTGAACGTCAGCCGCTTATCGCCGAGCGCAGCGACTTCGCACGGCTGCGTCTGCTCGGCGAGCGTCTTTGTGCCGTGGAGGATGCGGAAGTGGACGTTGCCCGACCAGTTTTCGTAGAGGTCGTTGATAACTACGACGGAGAGGTCGCGCTTCTCACCGGGCGGCAGCTCGTCGCTCCAGAAGTCGAGCATGATGCCGACAGGCGCGAAGCTGTCGCTCACGTAGCGGCGGAAGTTCGGCTCGTAAGTCAGGTTCTTCACGTTGATGAAATGGTCGCTGGTCTGACCGTCGTGGCGCGAGTAACCAAGGCCGCAGAAGTGCAGCACGCCGGCGCACAGCCGCTTGCTGCGCCAGAACTCGGTCTTCGCCGCCAGCGTCCGCGCGTAGTAGCGGAACCGCTCGGCGACGGTGGCCTTTTCGCCAAGCAACCGCTTATAAACCTCGACCGTCAGCGTCGGCAGCGTGCCGTCGCGGTTGATCCAAAGCCAGCCGTATTCGTTGATGAGATACGGCGGCTTGGCTTTGTTGACGAACGGCCGCGTGCCCGTGCCCGGACCGATGTCCGGGATGCCTGTTTCGTTCGCGAAGTTGGCAAAGAAGTTTTTCCGGTTTGCCCGATACGGATGGCACTCGGAGATGTCGCCAAGCTTCTGCGGCGCGCCCCAGCCGTTGTCCCACGGGCGGTTCGACTGGTCGAGGCCGCGCACGGCCATCAACGTCGCGGCGACGACGGCGTCGTCGGTGGTCTCGTTCTGCGCGTCCCAGATGACGACGCACGGATGGTTCCAACGCTCGCGCATCCACTCCGTGAACTCGACGGCGAGGTGCTGCTGCGTGATTTCCTTCGGCCACGCATCCGGCCGCCCGCCATACCAGATCGGGAACTCGTCCTGGATCATGACGCCCTCCTCGTCGGCGATCTCATACCAAAGCTCCGGCGGGAACCCGATGCAGTAGCGCAACGAGTTCCAGTGCATCTCCTTGAACCGCCGGTGCAGCTTGCGCACCCAGTCGCGATCCCACGGCAACCCGCCGCGTTTGGCGTCCTCCATGAAACGGTAGATGCAGACGTTGGAGCCGCGCAGGAAATACGGCCGGCCGTTGAGCAGCGCGCGGCCGCTTGCCGGGTCGGTCGTGAACGTGCGCAGCCCGAACCGCGTCCTCGACGTGTCGCCACCGGTGTCCACGACCAGTTCGTAAAGGAACGGATCCTCCGGTGTCCAGAGCCGCGCGTCGCGGATCGGAATGGTCAACTCGACCTTATTTGCCGAGCGCGCCTCGACCGACGCGTTGCCAACAGTGCGGCCAGACTTCGCCTCGCGCACGACGCCTTTCACCTGCGCTGTCGCGGCACTCGCCAGTTCGATGACGGCGCGAACAGCCTTCTTCTCCACGTCGGGCACGGTTTGCACGTTTATCACGTGCGGCGCCCCGCAGAGGATCAGCTCCACCGAATCGTAGATGCCGGGAATGTAACGGCTCTTCTCGAAATCCCAGCCCTCGGTCAAATACGCCGGCACCTGTGCCAATGACGCGCCGACGCGGATAGCCAGCTCGTTCTCCGCGCCGCCTCCCTTCAGGAACGGCCGCACATCAAACCACGCGGGCGTGAAATTCGGTCCGTGCTCGCCAACGACCTTGCCGTTGAGGATGACCTTTGTGCCATAACGCGCCTTGTTGATCTTCAGGCGCGCCACTTCCGGGAGCGGGCCTTTCAATTTGAACGTGCTCCGATACCAGAACGCCTCGCGTCTCGGATCGGCGGGCCGTTTTCTGTCCTTCCGCTCGTCTAGCGACACAGCCGAGCCGGGCGACTCGAAGCACGGCATGGCCATGTCCACGAGTCCCGGCACGGGCGCGCGATGGCTGAACTTCGCCGGCGGCTGATCCATCCCGCCCTCGGCAATGTCCCACTGGCCGTTGAGCGAGACGAGCGTGCGCGCGTCGGCGGCGAAGGCGGTCGAGACGGTGAATACAACGATGGCGGCGACAACAAGCAGCAGTTTCATGGTTTTCATGGATGGGGGTTTCTCATTCTGTGATCGCAAACTTCACGCGAACCGGCACCGACTCTCGCAGGCGCAATGCTAGCACGCCATAGGCGGTATGGCTTGTCGGATCTGATTTGTCGGACTTACCGTCCTTGAAGTAGGGAGTGAACTGCTCAATGGGCCAGCGAAAAGTCGCCCCAGCCGCATCCTGCCATTGCAAACGCCAGGCGCCGTAGTTCAGATTGTCCCCCAAGTCCGCGCCGGTCAACGTCAGGTTCCGGTCCCCAAGTGTATGAGTTTTTCCGCTAACGACGATTTTGGCCGAGCGGTCGAGGCGCAGCGGCAATTGCCACACGCATGGACCGTGGCCCGGCCCACGCCACAGCGCCTCCAGTCGGGCGGTGCGATCGTCTTCGAGCCGCACGGTGATTTCTACGCACTCGCCGCCAACGGTCAGCGCGACCGCCAGCCGCGACTGTTCCGCCAGCAATAATTCGGCTGCACTGGTTACAAAGGCCTGTGCGCTACCGTCCAGCTTCTCGACCACGACAGTGGAAAACGCTGGTTGTCCGGTGGAATTGCCGCCACCGAAAATCAGGCCGGTCCGGCTGTGCCAAAAGCTGACGTGGTTCTGGCGGTCTTGAAACCAACGACTCTTCACAGCGCGGTTGACGATGGCACTCACCGCGCAAACCCAATCCTGCGAGCAGGTGATGGCGGCCAGCCGGTTCGGCAGGACGTGCAGCGACAAAGGTGGCTCGGCAGGCGCGACGTTGCCCGCGTGTCGCGCGACGTCAGTGAAGAACGAATAGCCTTGCAGGAAATCCCCGACCGGTTGCCGCATCAGACACGCGATCTGGCGCTGTAGATAGGCCTGTCCCGCCGGCGAGTGTGTGAACCCGGCGGGAATGATCATCATCGGCCGCCCGGTGTAGTGCACGCGGCCGTCTATCGTCTCGACCGGCACGCCATCCGGATAGGTGAACGCGCGGTGAAATTCCTCCGCCTTGCGCACCGCCCGCCAGGCGGCGGCGTTGCCGGTCTCGATTGCGTAGAGACTGATCGCGTCCGTGGTGACGAAGTTGTAGAGCGTGGTCGGGCCGCCGCCCTCGTGCCAGTAACCGCCGGGCTGCTGCACGGCAATCACGCGTTGCAGTCCGCCCTCGGCCAGGCGGCGCCAGTCATCCTGGTCGAAAACCTTGCCCGCCCGGAACACTGACAGCAGAAACCAGACGAAGTGATTGGCCACATTGTCGGCGTCGGGGAACTTCGGATTCGCCAGCGTCCGCTCGACGTGCTTCACACAACCCTCCACGCTGCGTCGGATGGTCTTTTCCCACAGCGCGTTCTCTTCCGGCGTCAAGTGCCCGCGCACGAGTTCCCAGCTCTCCAACGCGAAGTAAGGCCACCAATCATCCAGCGCGTCGCCCCAGTGACCGCCGCGCGAATACACAGGCGATGTCCCGTCGGGCTTGATGAGTCCGCTCATGTAACGCATCGAAGCGCGCACTGCATTTAGCAACGCAGGATCGTGATAGAACCTTCCCGCCTCCGGTGTCACGTAGAGATACGCCAGCGGATACAGGCAATACTGGTGGTAGCGTGACGGCTGTTTCCACTCCGGGAACGGAAAGAACGCGCCATCCTCCCGCTGACACTTGAGCGCCGCCGGGGCATGACGCATCAGAAACTCCAGCGCCATTGCTTTCGTGGATTGGGCGGCGGCGGGAAAAGCAGTTGAGACAGTGAACGCAACAAGGGCGGCGACAATGAATGGCAGTCTCACGTTCTTACGGTCAGGTTTCTTTTACGGCGTCTCCAGCTTCTGCGGGACGTAGTAGTCCTTCGTCCAATCCGGCGACGGGCAGAGGTCGCGCACGGCTTTCTCTGCCATGTCGGCCCAACGCACGATCTTCTCGTAGTGGCTGGCGTGATAGCGATAGACGACTTGGTGGCCGTTGGCGATGAGGTCGGGCTTCACGCGCAACACCAGCCGCGCGCTGTCGCGAAAGGCGTCAAAGTGGCAGTTGTTGAAGGCGCAGAAGCCGCCCGTGCCGTTCCAGCGCGACGGCGACTGGTAGCTGTCGCCGCTGAAGAACACGCGCCTGCCGTCCACCGTCGCCATGAACGCGCAGTGCCATCGCGTCTGCGCCGGCATCGGCCAGAGGTCGAAGCGGTATTCGTTCCACGTGAACTCACCCGTCTCAGGCAACACGCGGTCGGCCTTGATTGGCGCGGCGGGCAGATACGGCAGGTCGAGCTTATCGGAGTTACCGAGCACCTCGGCCAGCCACGGATGCATCCATGCCTCGGCGCCGTATTTCTCCTTCATCGCCGGATACGCGTCGGTGTGATCGTAGTGGAAGTGCGATGCGATGCAGGCCGTCACGCGTTTCACACCGGCCACCGGCAGCAGGGCTTCGAGGTCGGGCAGGCTCGGTTTGAACGGGTCCACGAGGAAACCCTCGCCGGTCTTCGAGACGAGCAGGAAGCTGTTGCCGCCAAACTGGTAGAGGTGCGGCGACACGCGCCGCGCGTTGAGACCGGGCAACGGCTCCAGCGGGAAGTAGTCGTCGCGCTCGCCTTCGCAGACGGAGCCTTTGGCGCGGATGAGAGCCATCAGGCGCGTCCGGGCCAGCTTCACGCAATCCCCCGCGCCGCGCGAGACGACCGGCCCGTGCGACGGGCAGAGCAGGTCTATGTGGCAGTAGCCGAGCCGCTCCAATCCATACCACGCCTGAAGCGCGCCGCTCGGCGTCCAGTGGTCCCATTCGAGATGGAACGGCTGCCAGACCTTGCCGCCGGCATGGACGGCGTCGCCGCAGAAGAAGACGTTCTTCCCCTGCCAAGTCACCATGACCGTCAGCGCGCTGGCAGTGTGGCCGGGCGTCGGTAAGAACCGGATGCGATGCTGGCCCCAAAACAGATCGGCTCCCTCGGCGAGTTTGCATTGCACAGCCGCCAAGCCGCGCGGCAGCACGCTGAAGCTCGTCGGGTAGCCGCTCGGCCGCGCCATGCGCCGCTTCCAGTAGGCTCTAACGCCGTCGGGCGACAGAAAGCCCGCTTCGCCCGTGGGCGCGCGCAGTTCGGCGTTGCCCGTGTAGCTCAGCAACCCTTCGCACTGGTCGCGGTGATGATGCGTGAGCAGGACGTAATCGAGTTGCTTGACGCCGATGGAACTCAGCGCGCCGGTCCAATCGCTGCCGCCGAAGTCAATCGCCACCGCGCGCTCGCCGTCGCGCAGCAAATAGACGTTGCAGGTGTCTCGCAGAAGATAGAGGTCAGGCAGGAGTTGCTCGAACTGCGCGCTCGCGGCGGCGGCCGGAACCGCGCACAGCGGCGCGATGAGCACGGCGGCTGCGATTGCCATCAGGATCTGTGGATTCCATCTCAGCGTTTTCATAGCAGTAGAGCGGCAAAGCCGCGGGTTCAAAAGCGCAAACGACTGACCAACCATTTCGGCAGCAACCGCAGCACGAAGAAGGCCGCGCGCAACCAACCGGGCACATAGACGACGTCCCGCCGGCCCTGGAGCGCGCGGCGAATGCCGGCGGCGGTCGCGGCGGGCGTCGCCGTGAGGAACGAACGCGGCGCGAAGGCTGTCATCGGCGTTTCGACGCGGCCGGGCTTGATGGTGAGGACGCGGACGCCGCGGGGCGCGAGCTTCAGGCGCAACTTCCGGAGATCGGCGTCGAGCGCGGCTTTCGTGCTGCCGTAGAAAAAGTTCGCCGGCCGCAACACGTCGCCCGCGACCGATGAGAGCACGGCGAGCGTGCCGCCGCGTTGTTGCGCGAGCGCCTCGCCAAGCAGTTCCGCCAGAGCCGTCGCCGCCGTGTGGTTGATCCGCTCCATCTCCTGTATCTGCCGCGCATCGGGATTCGGATAGAAACTTCCCCAGGCGATCAGCGCAAGATCGAACCGGCCCAGAAGCTGGTGCGCGGAGTCCACCAGTTGAGGGAGTGCGCTCATGTCGGCAGCGTCACCGAGCAGTTCGTGGACCGGAGCACATCCCATCAGGCGCAGGTTGGAGGCGACGGCTTGCAACGCCTGACGGTTGCGGCCCACGAGAACCAATTCCCAACCTTCAGCGGCAAGGAGCCGGGCCGTGTGCTCGGCGATCAACGACGTGGCTCCAAAGATGACGGCTTTCTTGCTCATGGCGTGTTGCCTGCGGCGCGACGCCAGAATCCGGACGAGAAGGCGGGGTCAACGTGCCGGCTAAACTCGCGCCACGCCGGATAGCCATCGCGGAACATCGCGGCGGACATCCGCGGGTCTTTGGCCGGATACAACCGTCCCTTCGCGGTTCGAACCATCTCGTCAAACCGGCTGAACAAATCCAGCGTCGGCTTGCCGAGGTTTGGGAAATCAATCGCTGCGGTCAGTCCCGGCATCGGGAAAGAGAGCAAACCTGCCGACGTGGATGGGCCGAGAGTCTTCAGGACAACGAGGTAAGCCGGCTGCCGCGAAGCGATGGCGGTCTCCAAGACACGCCGGAGCAGGCCCAGAGCGCGCTCGTGCGAAGCGACAAACTGATATTGAAGATAGCCCCGGCGTCCATACAGGCGATTCCAGTTTCCGATGCGGTCCAGAGGATAAAAGAAGCTCTGAAAATCCTGGCGGTTCTTCTTCACCATCGCCGGCTGCCCCAACAGCTTCAGCCGGTTGAACGCGCTGATAAACGACGGCCGCAACAACCAGCCGGGCGCGTAACACGGCACCGTCACCGCCGCGTCGCGCCGCATCCGGTAGCCTGTCGGCGCGCTTGCGGCGAAGTTGCCGCGGATGTGGATGCCGGGGAACGGCGCGCGCGTGCCGTCGAGCCATGCGACGGTGTATTCCCACGCGCTGTCTTCCTGCGCCACGCGCCGCCAATCCTCCAGCGAATCAAACCGGACAGACTCCACGTCGAGAAACGGCGACGGCATCCGCTTCAGCCGGAACTCAGCCCATGTAATCAGGCCGGTCAGCCCCAGCCCGCCGATGGTCGCGCGGAACAGCTCGCTTTGTGCGTCCGGCGAGCACTCGATGCGCCGGCCGTCGCTGCGGAGCAGTTCCAACCGCGTGACGTGGCAGCCGAACGATCCGTTGCAGTGATGGTCCTTGCCATGCACGTCGTTGGCGATGGCGCCGCCGACGGTTACTTGCGACGTTCCCGGCGTCGTCGGCAAGAACCACCCGCGTGGCGTCAAGAACTCCAGCAACTGCCGCAGCGTCACGCCGGCTTCGCAGCGGATGCTGCCGCGTGTTTCGTCGAAAGCGAGGAACCGATCCATCGCCGGCGTCCGAAGCAAGATGCCGTCCGGGTTCAGGCAGACATCGCTGAGGCTGCGGCCCAAGCCGAACGGCAGGAACGTTTCGCCCGTCAACGGCTCAGGCAGCGGGTCCGCGCTGCGCCACACGCGGAGCGTCTTCTGCGGGACGGCGGGCCAGCCGTTCCAAGGGCGGACGAGTTCGGTTTGGCGGAGCGGTGGCGCTGGCATGGTCGTTCAGCGGACTTCGAGCACGGCGAAGTATTGGAGCCGCCGGCCGAAGAACCAGTTCCATCCTGCGGGATAGAGTCGCATGGAGGCAAGTTCCGACTGCACGCGCACCGGCAGGGCCGCGAACATCGCGCGCCATTCCGCCAGCGTCGCGTAGCGGTAAAGACACGGCACGTCGTAGGGGGCGTTGGCGGCCCAGTCCATCAGACGCAAACGCCACCGCGCGAGACAGCCCTCGACCTTGTGGTCCTTCACCAACACGAGCCGGCGCGACACGCGGCAACATTCCTCCAGCAGACGCTTCGGGTCGGACGCGTGGTGCAACACGTCGGCAACGATGACGACATCAAAAGCGCGCGCCTCGAACGGCAGCGAGCCGCCGTCGTAAGCCGTCACCGGCACGACGCAATCCGGCCGGGGCCGCGTTTCCACACCGTGAACCGTGAACGATTCCGGTCGGCCCGGATGTTGCAATAGCGCCTGCGCGAGCCGGCCTGCGCCACAACCGACGTCGAGCACGCGGTCGCCCGGCTTCAATTCCCGCACGATGAAGTCCGAGAGCACCGCCAGACGGCGCGCATAAACAGGCTCGTGGAGACTGCGCAGAAGAGGGTTGAGAAGTCGCACGGAGGTTTCAGATTGCGTCAGCAGCGCGGACGGACAAAGCCACAGACCGGCGATTCCCGGCGCGCCCACGCCGGAACTGTTTCCACGCTGCGTTTGCTGGAGTTTCCGCCGTCATATCGCAACGCCGCGCAGCCTACGCCGATGCCCCGACCCGTCAACGCTAAAAACTTCGTGCCTGAAGCGATGTTTTCGCGATGCTGCTGGCTTGGTTACACTGACATTCCAAGGGTGCGGAAACCGGTTGCCCGGCTGACAACTGAAAGCGGGCCGCTGAGAGCTTCTCCCCCAATTCTTCTTTCGCCGAGCACGGGCCAACGCTCCGCCGCTTTCCCCTTCCCTCGCCGCCCAGGTGGATCGACCTCCGGACGCGATGCTTCATCCGCGTAACAGCCGCGCTTGTTCCTTTTCCCGTGTTATGCGACAAGTCCGCAGTTGATTTACAATGTCAGGCGACTGGCGAGCGTATGCGTTTCATCAACGGTCCAATTCCTGAGAACCGAACCTTCGACCCGGTCGCAGTGGGCTGGACTCTGCTGCGCACACCCAAGGATCGTCGTTTCGTGGTCGCGGCGATGCTCTGCACCGTTCCCTTGCTTCTCGCCGCGACGATTCTCTTTTTTCACGCAGCGCCGGAGTTGCGCGCGCACTTTCGACTCCAGCGTTGGAGCCTGCCGTGCTTCCTGCTGGCCTTGCTGGCGCTGGTTCCGGCACACGAGTTTGTCCACGCGCTGGCGTATGGTTGCGGCCTGCGCTCGCCGGATCTTCTTGCCGGTTTTTGGCCGCAGCGGGTCATTCCCTACGTGGTGTGCGACGAGCCGCTGCCGCGCCGGCGCGTGCTTTTCATGCTGGCGGCCCCTTTTTGCGTGCTGACTCTGCTTCCGCTCTTCACGGCGCCTTTGTTATCCGGGACTTTGCTTTTTTGCGTCTTGTTCTTCAGCCTCTTGCACGCTGCTCTTTGTGTCGGCGACGTGGCGACGTTCTTCCGGCTCTGGCGGCAGGCACCCGCCGGCGCTCGCATCCGCAACCAAGGCTGGGACACTTACTGGTCTAGGGGGTAAGGCGGCTCAAAACGGTGTTTTTTGGCAAAAAGGCCCGTTTTTAGCAAAAAAAGGCGCTTCCCCTGCGACAGGAGGCGAATCTCGTGCCGCAGGAGGCGATTTTTCTGCGGCAGGAGACGCATCCCGTGGCACAGGAGGCGCGCCTCCAGCGGCAGGTGAAGCGTCCCCTGTGGCAGGTGAAGCGCCCCTTGCGCCTGGGGGCGCGCCTCCTGTGGCTGGTGACGCGTCCCTTGCGACAAGGGATGCACCTCCTGCGGCGCGGGGCGACCGTCCCTTACGGCTGGTGACGCTCCTCCTGCGGGAGGAGGTGCACCTCCAGCGGCAGGTGAAGCGCCCCTTGCGACAGGAGACGCGCCCCCTGCCGCAAGGGGCGAACCCCTTGGGCTTGGAAATCGAGACCAAATCCCGCTGGAAAAAGCCCCGCGCGCACGGCTATTGCCCCACCGCTCAGCGCAACGACCCCGCAATGCCCCTCGACGCCACGGCGGCGCTGGAGATGAACGCGGAGCGTCGGCGCAGTCGCGTGGACAGGCGAGGGATGCGGGCGGCGTGCCTGGGAGCGCGGGCATCCTGCCCGCCGTCGTTGTTGAGGTTAGCGCGCCCCGGCGGGCAGGATGCCTGCGCTCCCAGGAACAACGAAAACCACTGGCCTTATCGCACTGCTTTTTCCACGCGCCCCTCTGCGATTCTCCGCGCCTCTGCGTCTGGAATCCGCCATCTCAACGCAGAAACGCCGGGGACGCGGAGGATCAGACCCAAGCCAAGGTGGGTCGCGGCCTCCGGATGCGATGCTTCATCCGCCCAACATCCGGCGCGCCCGGAGGTCGCGCTTCACCCTCGCGCACTTTGTTCTGGACGGGGCGAAAGCCAGGTTCCAAAATCCGCCGTGTCGCCTGCTAAAGCGGGACGTTGGCTAAAGAGCTATGTGCAAGATGTTTTACATCGGGGCGGACAACGAACTGCCCCTGATCGAACCTCAGAATTGGAAAGAGGTAGATGCCAAGCAGGATGGCTGGCAGTCTAAAGTCGTGCCTTTTTCGGTTGAACTATTGGACGAGAATAATCGGATCGTTGCTCAGAAGTTTCAGCTGGCTCATGTCCGATACGCGGGAAGCTTCGAGGGCTGTGGTTGCGGATTTGGAGCATGTGTGATTGAGGAGGACCCTGATCCTCCGGATGAACACGAACTGGCAGGGCGAGTATCGCGAGAGCGACTATACGATTACATCATCAAGAACCAAGTGAACGCGCTATACTGCTGTTGGGCGGGGGACGAGGGGCAAGCGATCAAACATTCTGAGGTTCTAGACCCAGAAAAGATTCTTGATCTCCATTTCGATTTTCTGGAGCGAACCTTTTACACAATAAGAAAAACGGTTAACAAGCGCATGCAGAACACCCGCTGACCCGCCCCGGGTTCAGAATGGGCAGGTTAGACCTCTTCTCTTCAATTCTGACTGAGGCGTTTCTGCGGCTCGTCGAACATCATGGTGTGGGCTTCGTCGAGGATGGCGGGGATGCGTGCTGCGAAGGGGCTGCGGGCCAGCGCGGGGCGGAGGTCCACTTCGCGGTGTTTGCCGGGCGCAGCGCCGGGGAACCAGTGCTCGGCGTTGGAGAGGAGGTTGTAGCGCATCCTGGCCCAGTCGAGGATGCCGAGGGATTTGGCGTAGGTCCAGAGGCGGACGATCTCCTGCACGTTGACGTTGCCGGGGGTGTCGGTCCACTCGGGCAGGCCCTCGTGCCAGCGACGGCACCAGTCGTCGCCGAGCACGCGCGCCATCTCCGCGCGGAGTCGTTGCTCGATGGGCGCGGCGGTTTCGGCGGCGCGGTCGTAGTGGTCGAGGGCGGCGACATGTTCGTCGAAGTCGGAAGGCCGGGCCACACCCATGCTGAGGGTGTGGACCTGCGGCCGGGCGAGGCAGAAGAGGTCGTTGAACTGCATCGGCGTCAGCGGGCGGCAGAGGTCCACGAGCTTCGGCGGCGGGGCGTAGAGTTTGCCGCCCTTGTCGTTGGGGCTGATGATGAAGACGCCCAGGTCGCGGCGCGCGGCGGCCTCGACGGCGCGCCAGTTGAGTTCGTTGACGAAATACCAGTGGAGGTTGACGTAGTCGAACTCGCCGGTCTCGATGGCCTTGACGATGACGTCGGTCGGGCCGTGGGTGGAGAAGCCGATGAAGCGGCAGCGACCGTCGCGCTGGAGCTGGCGGGCGGCGTCGAGGCAGCCGCCTTTGCGCAGGGACCAGTCAAGGAGCTGGGCGTTGTTGACGCCGTGGATGGAGAGCAGGTCCACGTGGTCGAGCCGCAGGTAGCGCATGGAGGTCTCGAAGGTGTCGAGAAACTCCTTGGGCGTGGCGAAGGGAAAGACCTTGGTCTGGATGAGCATCTTCCCGCGCGGGAGCGTGGGCAGGACGCGACCGAGCTGCATCTCGCTGGTGCCGTAGCCGCGCGCGGTTTCGATGTGGTTGATGCCAAGCGCCAGCGCGTGGTGAATACAGGCTTCGAGGTTGGCCTGGCCGTCGGCGGGAATCTCGGCCTCCGGAACGTCCTGCCACTTGTGCTGGTAGCGCATCCCGCCGCAGGTGATGACGGGCATCTGGAGGTTGGTGCGACCGAAACGGCGGTATTTCATGGGCATAATGTGTAATGCGTGATGCGTAACCTCACGGCCTTGCTGCTCATCCGGCCACGTCAATACGCGCTGGACGCCGCGAGGTCAAATATTTCCTGTTTCAAGCGATAAACGGGAGAGTTGGCAGGAACAGCTGCGTTTTTTGGCCGGGCTGTGCAAATCGCCGCAGCCGAAGTGCGCAGTTCTTTCCACCGCAGGAACGACTGCGGTGCAAACCACCGTCGTTTGCCGTGGCACGCGTGCTGCTCCGTGCTCAGCCAAGTATTACTATGTCGAAAAACAACTGCCGCACTCTGATCGGACTCGTCTCTCTGTTTCTCTTGGCCAGCTTCACTGCACTGGCCGTGCCAGCGGCAAGCGCAGCCGACGCGCCCTCCGCATCGCTCGAACAGCGCCTCGCGAAGCTGGAGGCGGCAGCAGCGGCGGTGCCCGCCGTCAACAGCGGCGACAACGCCTGGATGCTCGTGAGCACGGCGATGGTGCTGCTGATGACCGCGCCGGGGCTGATTTTGTTTTACGGCGGCCTCGTGCGGTCGAAGAACGTCCTCGGCACGATGATGCACAGTTTGATCCTGATGTCGGTCGTGTCGGTGTTGTGGGTGATCTATGGCTACAGCATGTCGTTCGGTGAGGGGAACGCATTCTGTGGCAACCCGCTCCAATACTTCATGCTCAAAGGCGTCGGCGACGCTCCCAATGCGGACTACGCCGCGACGATTCCGCAGCAGACGTTCATGCTGTTCCAGTTGATGTTCGCCATCATCACGCCCGCGCTAATCAGCGGCGCGTTTGCCGAGCGGATGAAGTTCAGCGCGTTCCTGACGTTCACAGTTCTTTGGGTGACGATCGTTTACTTCCCGCTCTGCCACATGGTGTGGGGCAAGGGCGGCTACTTCAACTGGGCGCTCGGCGGCCACGTGCCGGTGCTCGACTTCGCGGGCGGGACCGTGGTGCATATCAGTTCCGGCGTGTCAGCGCTGGTCTGCGCGTTGGTGATGGGCAAACGGCTCGGCTATCCGCGCGAGCCGATGGTGCCGCATAACGTCGTGCTGAGCCTGATCGGCACGGGCTTGCTGTGGTTCGGCTGGTTCGGCTTCAACGGCGGCAGCGCAGTCGCCGCGGGCGGGCTGGCGTCGAACGCGTTTGCAGCGACGCACTTCGCCGCGGCGGCGGGCGGCCTCGGCTGGTTGTTGACCGAGTGGAGCTTGAAACGCCGGCCCAGCGTGCTCGGCGCGGCGTCGGGCATGGTGGCCGGGCTGGCGACGATCACGCCAGCGTCTGGCTTCGTATCGGTGCCGTCGGCCATGGTCATCGGACTTGCGGCCGGCTTTGGTTGCTACATGGCGGTAAGCAAACTGAAGGCGAAGTTCCACTATGACGATTCGCTCGATGCGTTCGGCGTCCACGGCGTTGGCAGCACCATTGGCATGGCGCTGACGGGTGTTTTCGCCAGCACGGTCGTCAATCCGGCGATCTCAACAACGTTCAAGGTCGGCGGCAACACCGTTTCGCTGGCCGGCGGCACGGGCCAGTTGATGAACCAGCTCACGGCGGTGGCATTCACGTGGGTGCTGGCGGGCGTGGCGACGTTTCTGATTCTGAAGCTCGTGGACGCCGTCATCGGCCTGCGTGTGACCGAGGAAGACGAACTCCGCGGCCTCGACGTTTCGCAACACGGCGAGGAAGCTTACAACGACTAGCCGGCGGCGGCAGAGCGCGCCGGAACTGATGGTGGGGGATGGCACGTGCGCGCAACTGCGGGCCTGTCTCATGAACGCGGCCTGCAACGGTTGAACGCCGGCGCGTCATATCCGGCCGAACATTGCGCTCATCTTGCAGGCCAATGAAGTCATCAGCGTTCAACCCAAAAACCGAAAGCGGGTGGAGAGGAGCGTCTGTTTCACGATTAACGTCGGTTTCCAGCTCTATAATCGCAAAATCCCGCGTTGACCGGGGCAATGCCTCCGCTATCATCCGCACCATGACCAAAGCTTCATCCAGCAACGCAACGTCAGCCATCGCCGTCATCGGCGGTGGCAAGATGGGATCGGCGCTCGTCAAAGGCATCATTCGCGCCGGTGTGGCGGCGGCAAAGCAGATTTGGGTGGCGGAACCTGCCGACGCCCTGCGCAACGCCCTCGCCAAGGAAACCGGCGTCAACGTTACCGCTGACAACGTTGCGGCGGCCAAGAACGCCTGTGTCGTCATCCTCGCCGTCAAACCCGACGTCGTCCCGGCCGCGCTGGCGCAGATCAAACCGGTCTTCACCAAGAATCACCTGCTGCTGAGCATCGCCGCCGGCATCACGCTCGCCAAACTTGAAACCGCACTGCCCGCCGGCGCACGCGTCATCCGCGTCATGCCGAACACGCCGTCGCTGGTTGGCGCTGGCGCGGCTGGCTTCGCCCTCGGCAGCGCCGCCACCGCCGCAGATGCCATGCTCGCGCAAAGAATCCTCGGCGCGGTCGGCTTGGCCTTCCAGTTGCCGGAGAGACTGCTCGACGCCGTTACCGGCCTCAGCGGCAGCGGTCCAGCCTACATCTATATGGTGATCGAGTCGCTCAGCGACGGTGGTGTGGCGATGGGGCTGCCGCGCGACGTTGCCACGCGGCTCGCGGCGCAAACCGTTCTTGGCGCGGCCAAGATGGTGCTCGACACCGGCCTGCATCCGGGCGTGCTCAAGGACCAAGTCACATCGCCCGGCGGCACCACCATCGAAGGCATCCACGCCCTCGAAACCGGCAGCCTGCGGGCCACGTTCATGCGCGCCGTCAAAGCTGCCACCGAGAAGTCGAAGTTGCTCGGCGCGAAGTAATCGCCGCTCCGCGTCGATTCTTCGCCGCATCATGAACTTCCGGCATTTCGCACACGCCGCTTATCGCATCGTC
Source organism: Verrucomicrobiota bacterium (assembly GCA_026397915.1). Taxonomy (GTDB): domain Bacteria; phylum Verrucomicrobiota; class Verrucomicrobiia; order CAIQCK01; family CAIQCK01; genus CAIQCK01. The sequence continues at coordinate 251,806 of JAPLTX010000021.1, read as the reverse complement.
ACGGCCGAGCGGGTCGGGCCGACGATCTTCGACTTGTGCGACGAACTGCTGCTGACGCCCTCGCCGTCGGTCGGCGATGCGCACTTGCGCCGCTTCTACAAGACCGCGCTCTCCAATGTCGTGCTCCGACCGATCCTCAGCCGCGCCGGCCTGCCGCAACTTCGCGACGAGGCCCGCTTTTGCACGCTGCAAGACGCGCTCCGCGCCACCCGCGACGAGGCAACGCCGGATTGGCGCGCCATCGGCCGGCCGCTCGCCGAGTTGCTCGACGAGTTTCCGCAGCCGCATCCGAAGCCGTCGTCGGTGCCGGCTTCGTCGGAAACGGTTTCGCTGGAGCGCGTGGACGGCATTATCCGCGGCTGCGCGGCGCACCTGCTCGGCTCGTTCGAGGCGAACGGCTTCATCCCGGCCTACGCGGCGTTCAATCTGCTTGGCGATCCGGATGTGCGTGGGGACGATCTGCTCGTGGCGCTCGACGGGCTGAACGCGCGGACCTACAAGAACGCGACGTTGTTATTTAACCTCGCCCGCGTTTTCCTCCTCGCCAACCCGCACGTCGCCGCGCTGCTCAACCCGCCGTGGCGCGGCCTCGCCGAGCCGATGTGGGCGCCGGTGCAGATCCGCCATCGCGCCGCCTACTACGACGCGTTCTTCGCCGAAGCGCTGATGGATTACCTCGACAGCGGCCTCGCCTCGCCCGACGCAGTAAAGTCGGCGCGCAATGCCATCGGCGGGATGCTGGAATTCTGCCTCGACACCAGCCGCGAGCGCGTCCGGCTGCCGAACGGCGGCAAGGAGTTCGATGTCGTCACCGCGCTCGTGCCGCCACCGCACTGCCGGATGAGCCGATTCTTCTGGAAGCTCAAGAGCGACCTCGGCTTCGGTCTCTACGTGCCGGACTGCGACACCACCGCCTGCTCGTTCTCGGCGGCGACGCAGTTCGGCACGAAGCATCCGCTGCTCGACCAACCGCTGCTGGACTTTTACGCCGCGCACCAAATCGGCCACCAGAACACCCATCACCCGGCCACCGTTTCCATCAATGACAACATTGACTTCGACGGCGCTGTCGTCACGTGGATTGCAAACCTCGCGGGCGACAAACCGTTTGGAAACGACGTGGACCCGACGTTGAACCTCGACGTGCTGGAGGTCAGCTTCCGTAATCACGAGCGCTGGCAGATCGTCGAGAACCCGCAGCGGCTGGAAACCCTGCGGCGCATCATCCGCTTCCAGGACCGGCTTGCCGACACCGGCGCATTCGCCAACCCGCGCTCGCACATCTACTACCTGCCGGAACTCTACTGCGCCTACTTCGGCCGCTGCTACGCTGCGTTCCGCGCGCTGCCGGAGCCGAAGCGGAAGGCGCTCGACCCCAACGGCAGCTTCGAGATGATCCGCCGGCAGGTGCTCGCCTACGTGCAAGACGAACTGCTCGCGGCGGAGATCAATGTGTTCGACGCGGCGCTGGCGCTGCTGGCGCTGGCGAAACTCGGCGCCGAGCCGGCGTCGTTCGCGCCCGCGCTGGCGTGCATGGACCGCAGCGTCGGCGAAGGCGGGCGGCGCGCGCCGTTCAAAGCTTACGAGTGGAACAAGATGAAGACGCCGACGCGCATCCTCGTCGGCGGCCCGGAGGTGACATCGGCGTTTGTGTTGTCCGCATTGGTCCACGCGCGGAAGCTGATGAAGAAGTGAACGGCGGCTTGCGGTTTTGCCGAAGTGCGCGTAACGGTTAGCTCATGACGGAGGACAACCGATGAGCGCGATGAACTTGATTCAACTGCCGTTCTCACCGTTCTGCATCAGCATCCGCGGAATGCTCGACTGGGCCGGGGCGAAGTATCGCACCACCAACATCACCTACGCCGACCGCCGCGTCGTCGTCGTCGCCACACGTGGCGCTTACTACCAAGTGCCGGTGCTCGTGGACGGCCGGAAAACCATCTGGGATAAGACCGACTTCGGCCAAGAGGTGGCGCGCTACGTTGACGCAAAGTTCAAGCTGGGTTGTTTCCCGCCGCGGCTCGAAGGACTCCAACGGCTCCTCGCGCAACACATCGAGAACGACGTTGAAGGCGCGGCTTTTCGCATCGGCGATACGCACCTGATTCCCACGATGCCGCTCTACGAGCGGACGATGGCGATCCGCCACAAGGAACGGAAGTTCGGCAAAGGCTGTGTCGAGAGCTGGCGCTCGCACTTGAAGTGGTGGCGGCAACAACTCCACGATGCGCTCGCGCCCTACGACCGGATGCTCGACTACAACCGGTTCCTCCTCGGCGAGCGGCCGTATTTCGTGGACTTCGATCTCCACGGTGTGCTCGGCAACTATCTCTTCACCGGCACGACGAAGCTGCCGTCGGATTTGAAGAACCTGCGGCGGTGGCACGCAGCGATGACGAAGTTGTAACGGGCCGGAAGAAAGCGCCTTTCGATGAGCCAGCAATCGAGAATCAGGTTGTATGCGGTGCTGTGCGTAGCGGCGTTGCTCGGTCTGGCGGCGCAGGAGGTGGAGTTTGGACCGACGATCAACCTCCAGCGCGACATTGTTATCCTCAACGATAGCGTCGCCGATGAGGAAATGCTGGCGATGCTGAAAGAGTTCCTGCACCGACGATTCAGCCTGCCGGTGCGCGTCGAGAAGAATCCCGTGGACCTTTCCGCCGCTTCCCGACCAAAGCGGCATCAGTGGGAACTGCGCAAATTGCTGACGGCTGTCCTCGGTCGCGTGCGGGGCGAAGGGCGTTGCGTCTTGCTGACGAACAAGGACACGTTCACACGGGACATGAATTGGAGCACCGGCATTGCCCGCTGCAATGGCACCACGGCGGTCGTCTCCGTCTGCCGCCTAGACCCGCCTTTTGGGGCGAGGTATATGACCGCGCGCGGCACTACAAGCGGGTGCGGAAGATTATCATCCACGAATTGGGACACACGTTCGGCCAGCGCGACCATTGCGAAGACTGGGCGTGCGCCGTCCACGGTTCCGGCAGCATCGGAGAGATTGACAAGACCGGCGAGGACTACTGCAAACGCTGCAACGCGCTGGCCGCCGCCGCCATCGCCAGCGTCCGCGGCAAACCGTGAAGACGCGCTCGAAAACCGCCCTCACGGTCATCGTCAGATGCAGCCCCAACGGTGGACTCTGCGAGTGCCTCCGTAGCGAAGTTGGACGAGCCGGGGAGCCACAACCGGTTCGCTGATGTTTCGATGCGCCCGGCGGAGCATTTTCTGAAACTGACTGGTTTCGGCCTTCATCGAAACGGGTTTGTCCACGGATGCAGCGCTGTGCAGATCGTAGCCGCAGTCCAGCGTCGGTCGCGGCCGGTTCGCCGTGGTATCCTCCTCTTTTCTTTCCAAGGCGATCTTCAGGCGGAGCAACGCCAGCTCGCACATGTTCTTGTCCGAGACCCCCTCCTTGTCCTCGATGATCTTGACGAACTGCCGGCCAAAGGAAATCCCCTGTTCGGTGACCGTGCGCTTGGAAATATCCTTCACCTCAAAAATGAACCAGGTGTTTCTCAAAGGAGTTTGCTTGTCCACAAACCGGATATTGTAGTCGTTGCCTTCCCTCGTCACGTAATGAACCGCATCCGCCGTCAACATAGTTTCCATACCGTATAGCGTCTCACAGAACCCGGCCAATAGCGACAACCGATACAAACTCATTTCAGTCATCTCGCTGCCATGAGCCGCGCAAGCCCGGGCAGGGAGAGTGCGATTTCCAAGAATGGTTGTTGCTATTGTGGCCAACGGCCCTATGTTTGCCTTGCTCGCAGAGGCGAGGATTTAACAGTGAGTTGGTAGATTGTCAGGTAGCCCTCCATAGCTGGTGATGATCAGAAACCCGATCCTTCGGGAACAGTCACCGCTAAGCTCCCCACAGCAGCAGAAAGTTCAGTAATTATGGCTACCAAGCTATTTGTAGGAAACCTGTCGTTTAACACCACCGAGAACGACATCTCGGACCTGTTCAAGACCGCCGGCAACGTCGCGACGTGCGACCTCATCATGGATAAGTTCACCCAGAAGTCGCGCGGGTTCGCCTTCGTCACCATGGGCACCCAGGAGGAGGCCACCGCGGCCATCTCCCAGTTGAACGGCAAAGAACTCGACAGCCGCGCCCTGACGGTCAGCGAAGCCCGTCCGCGCGAAGAGCGTCCCCGTGGCGGTGGCGGCGGTGGCGGCTACGGCGGCAGCCGCTAAACCGGCAGCCATTCCACAGGAACTTTAGTTCCCAACAAGAGAGCGTCTCGTGCAAACGAGGCGCTCTTTTTCTGTCTCAGCTGTGCAGTTGGGGTCGCTCCATGACGCTGGACGCTGTCGCTTCGTCTTAGACAGCCTGCTCCGCTGTCCTCGTCCATCCGCCACGCTCCTGATATTCATGCACGTTCCTCTCGCGAATTGACTGCGCGCTAACCACCGGAATCGCAGCCGACAATCAACACCAGAACAAGTGGTCATCCGACGCGGCGAACCCGAATCGCCGGCACCAAGCCGCAAGTCGCGCGCTACCGGTCTTCCTCGACCGCCGTGAAGCCGAGCAGGCCGGCGATGTCCTTCACCGTTTCGCGCAGGTCGCCGAACGTCGCGCACCGGTGGACGCCGTATTTGTCGGGGTAGATGTGACGCTGGACTTTTTTGGCATCGACCGATGCCACTATTTTGGTCCGTCACATCATGTCGTAGAAGTGGTCCTTGTATTTGACGCGCCCTTTATACATCGGCACGGTCCGGCCCGTGTGGACGAGCACCTCCTTGGAGAGCACGTCGAGTTGCCACATCGTCACCGGCTCGTTGGGCGGATACAGGATGCACCAGCCGACTCCAACGCCCGGCAGCGAGCGCTTGCGCACCGGCCGCTCGCGATGGTCCCGAATCTTGTAGGGCACTCGCCGGTCGTCGCCCCAGGCGTTCCACGGCCCCTCGCAATGCTGGACGCAGGAGGTGTTGTTGTAGGTGTCCACCGAGAAGTCGCCCAACATGCTCGGCCGGCCGTAGGCGTATTGCAGCATCATCTCGGAGAGCAGGATGTTCAGGTGCGACTGGCACTTGGCAACGATGTTGTGCAGTTGGAACTCCGAAGTCGCCGGGCACGACACGACGTAGTCCTCGCGGCGCGGGTTCGGCACCAGCGTGCGAATGTGGTAGGCCATCGCCGTGGCGTTGTGCCGCTCCATCAGCCACTTCATCGCCAGATAAACCTTCGCAGACCGGACGACCTCCGATTCGGTGGTGCCGAACATCCTCTCCGCGTCGCGAATCCATCGCTTGGCGATTTCATTGGCCTCGGGGCTGTCGTTTTTCCAGAGGTCGCGGATATACGGCTCCTCGACGACTTCCTTTGTGCCGATCTTGGTGACGTGCGTGCCGAAGGTCTGGTCAATCGCGCTGAGAATCTGCTCGTTGTAGTCCGGCGGCGGATTTTTCAGCAGGTCGCCATAGATGACGTTCACGCGCGGCGAATCGGTCACGGTGAGGATGTGCTCGCTCTTCATGCGCTTGAGCGCGCGGACCAACTTCACCTTGGCGATCAGGTCGAGGAACATTTTTTCGGAGACAGCCGCATCGGCGCAGAACCCCCACGGGTCGAGCATCGCGCCGATGGTGCGGTTCTTCCGATAGAGCGGAAACGGGATGTTCATGAAGTCGTTGAGCACCGCGACGTTGATCGTCGGCAGCCCGCTCCTCAACAGGTCGTATTCCCTGGGGCAGCCGTAGATGATGACGCCGTCAAACTGCTGCCGCTTGAGGTCCTTGACCTCGTTGAGCACCGCGTCCAGCTTCGCGCCCGCGGCCAGGTCCCGGACGGCGAACTCCACGCCGTCGCAGTCCCGCTGCAACCGCTGGACGATCTCCGCGTGGGTCATCGGCCTGATGTCAGTGTCGTCCTGCGAGGGCGCGGTGCCGAACATCACCATGAAAACCTTCGCGCGCTCCCCGCGATGTGCGTTGCGCTCTGGTGGCTGAGCGGCTACCGCACACGCACCGATGGCGGCGGATGAAGCTTGGACAAACGCACGGCGAGAGATGTCACTCATGACTGCCTCCTTTGGGAGCAAAGTGGTGGATGGAGTGAGCAAGCTGATCATCTCCGAGGCTCCCATGCCGGAGACGCGTCCACGTTACGACCGCTGGAACTTCCGCTGTCATATCGCAACGCCGCGCATCCTACGCCGATGCCCGGGGCCGTCAACGCAAGATTCAGTTCCCGAACATCACCAGTTCTCAAGCGGGACGGCGTCTTTGTTGCCCGCGAGCGTCTGGTCGAGTTGCAGCAGCGCGTAGAGCAGATAGCCGACGCCGTCAATCGCCTCGTAATACGGCTTGCACGGATGGCCGCGCAGCAAGCCGTGGTAGTAAAGCTGGCAGAGGCTTTCCTTCGCCACGTCGCGCGCGAACTGCAAATGCGCGGCGTCGCCCGTGAGCCGGTGCACCTGGAGGAAGAACGAGATGGTCTGGCCATAGAGCTGCGCGTAGGTGCCGTGCGGCGCCCAGTCCGTCGTGTAGAGCCGATACCACGTGTTTACCTCGCACGCGCGCGGCGGGAACGCCCGCCGGATGCAGCCAGCCCATCGTTGCGCGGTCTCCAGGAAAATTTTGTCGACCGTCACCTTGCTGGCCTGCGCGTAGGCTTGCGCGGCGTAGAGCGGATGCTCATAACCCGCTGCATACGGCTGCCAGAGGTCCATGTGGCCGCGCGGCTCATACTGCGCGTAGCCGCCGGTCACGCGCGGGCCAGGCTCCGGCGAACCGTCCAGCTTGAGGCTGCCCCAGAACTTCCCAGCCTGCGCGTCGTAGCCGTAGGTCGCGCCGGCTTTCAGATACGCCACGGCCTGTTTGCGGAACTTCGTCTCGCCGGACAACTCCGAGGCGCCCAGCAGCGAGTGGCACATCAGGCCTGAGATCGAAGTTTCGAAGTGCGAGCCGTCGAAACGGTTTGTGCCGGCGTTGGGGCGGTTGGGAATGAGGTTGGTTTTCGGGTCGCGCGCCTTCCAGTAGTAGTCCGCGACGAGCCGCGCCCGGTCAAGCCACACCGGCTCCTGGGTCTGTGCGTAGAGAAACGCGAACGCGCGCACAAACTCGCCGCCGCTCATTGCAAAATCGCAGCCGCGCTGGCCGTCGCCGTGGCGGTTGACCTCGCCGGTCTTCTTGTCAACGACGTGCCACTGCCAGACGGCTTCGATCTCGCGCCGGACGGCTTCTTTGTTCACTCGCCAAAGCTCCGGCCACATCGCCTCTTGCACGTGAATCTCGTGCGGGTTGCCCATGTGGCCGGTCATCTCGTCGCGGAAGACATCGTAATGACGGTGCCAGCCCCACCAGAAGAACCCCTTGTCGTCCACCAGATGCTTCATCCAATGGCCCATGCACCGCTCGGCAAACTCGGCGTAGCGCCCCTCGCCGCTGATCCGCGACAGCGCGAGCATCGCCCGCAGCGTCGGCTGGTCGAAGTAGAGATTCGCCCCGGCCGGCCCGCGACGCTCGCGCCGGATCACGCGGAACTTTTCGTCCATCGGCAGGGGATTCTCCGGACAGTCGCGCGTGCGGACATCGAGGATGCTTACGAGGATGGGCGCGTGAACCTTGCCGTAGCGGTCGGTTCCCCGACTGATCAGCGTGTCGAGACACTCCCGCACGTAATCGCGATACGGCCTCTGCTCGACGGTCTCCGGCTTCAAACCGCTGTCGAGGATTTCCGCAGAGGCTCCGAAGCCGGCAAGCGCCGTCAACGTTCCCCCGATGAGCAGTCGTTGGAGGATCGAGCGGTGGTGGTTCATGATTCCTTTGCGCGATGGAACAACGCGGCTACTTCTCCGCCTTCAACTCAATGCGCGCGTTCATCTTTCCCTTGTATGCGCCTTTGAGGCAGCCGTCGGAGTAGGTCATGTGAAACTTGCCCTTCTCGAAGACGATCTGGCCGTCTTTCGGCTGGCCGGTGAAAACCCACGAGTTCGTCGTGCGACCGTGGGCAACCGTGAGTTCCAGCCGTGGCAGTTGAGCGTTCGGACTGAGGACGGCCGAGGCATGGCATTCGCCGCACTTAGGCTGAGGCTTCATCACGACGGCGTTGGTGACGTTGGTGTCGCGGCACTCGTAGGGATCGAAAATGCCGGTCAGTTTGATCGGTTTGGAGTCGGCCTCCGTCTTTTCGACGTTGCGCTCGACGCCTGTGAGCAACGAAACGACGCTGACAAGAACAAGGCCGCTGATGAGTGCGGTTCGGACAGGTTTCATAAAGCTACGCTTCGTGGATAATCTGCAAGCCGAGCGCCTTGCCAAACTCGATCAACGGCTCCTGGATGTCGCCATAGACGGTGACACGATGCCAGCCGAAGCGGTCCCATTCGGCGAACAGCTTGCCGATGTCGCCGCGGACTTCGCCGAGCAGTTGCGTGCGGCAGCCGCGGTCGGCGTCGAGGTTGCCGACGGCCTTCGCCTGGTGAATGACCATCAGCTTACGCGCGACGCTCGTGCGGAACGTGGTGGTCATGTAGCCCTCCGGCAGGAACGACTCGGCACAGCAGCCGCGTGGGTCGCGGTTGTGGAGCGTGCGGATGTGGAACTTGTTGGCCGTGCCTTGGGGACCAAACACCTTTGTGTGCGCCATGCAATGGGAATAGACGATCTGGTTCTTAGAGGTGTCCAGCGCCGGGTCGGAAACGTAGCCGGCACGGCCGGTGAGAATGCGCGCCATGATCATGCTGAGCGAATCGTCAGGCATGGCTTCGCAGACGCCCTGGCCGCCGTCGTCGAGGATTTGCATGAAGCCGAGGCACGGATACGCCGGCAACTGGCCGCTGGAGAATCCGCCGAGGCAGTTCATGGTCACGCTGTCGGTGTTGTGTTTCTTCATCAACTCCACCGTCGCCAGATAAACAGCGGCGGCCTTGTTGATCCACTCCACGGTCGGCTCGACGACCTTTTCAGCTTTCGCGCACCAACGCCGCGCCACCTCGGCCGCTGCGTCGCGGTCCACCTTCTCGTAGAACGTCCTCAGTTCCTCGAAGCCGATGTAGATGCCTTTGGCTCCGAGGAAGTCGCGCTTCTGCCCGGTGAACTTCGGCCCGACGATGAGAAAGCGCGACTTTTTGAGCCGCTCCACGCATTCGCCGATGCCGGTCAGCGTCACCTTATCCTCAAGGCACTTCATCGCGCCGACCTTCGGGAACGTGCGGCGATAAACTTCGTCGCACTGCTGCGCGAACAACGCCGGCGTCATGCCTGGCTTCTTCACGCCGGCGAAAACGCGCGCCACGGCTACGAGGTCTTCCGGCCGCGTGCTCGACACTGCGCCCGCCGGGATGCCCTGCCGGCGCAGACCGCTGTAGCCGACAAGGAACACGCCCGAACCGCCGAGATATTCGTCGGCGACGAACATCGGTTTGCCGAGCTTACCAATCGGCAAAATCGCGCCTGTCAGTCCCCACATCAATGTGACCGTATAGACGAGGTAGCCGTCCACGGTGTCCTTGAGCGCAATGGCCTTCTCCACCTCGGCAGGCTTGCTCACAACCACGGGCACGAACTCGACCTGCGGACAACCTTCCTTGAGCAGCTTGATGATCTCCGCGTGGCGGCGCGGACAGTCGTAGTTTGGGTAGGGCCACATCTCAAGGCCCGAGCTGTTGGCGAGGAACACCAGCGCCACGCGCGGCTTCGCGTCATCGGCCCGGCTGGCGCTGGGTCGTAGCGCGCCGGCAGTCGCCGCAACGGTTGCGCAACGCGTGAGAAATCCCCTGCGACTCATGGTGTGACCACAACCGGAACACGAGATCGAATGATGACACTGGCACATAACGTTTCTCCTCCATCAGCAAGAGTTGAAGGTTTCCAGTTCCGCGTCGTGATGGTTACACCACCGCCTCGGTCTGACAACGCCAAAAAGTCGCCGCCGCGCGGCGATGAACGAACTCGACGCGCCTGGAGTCGCCGTGTAAGCTCGCCGCCGAAATCGCAACCGTGCAACAGGAGCTACTCATGAACACATCGAAATCAGTCCCGACCACAAACTCCCCTTCCCGCCGCGAGTTCCTGAAACTCTCCGGACAAGCCGTCGCGGCCTCCGCACTAGCGGGCGTCGCGCTGCCCCACTGCCATGCCGCCGGCGGCGGCACGACAAAGCTGGCGTTGGTCGGTTGCGGCGGACGCGGCACGGGCGCGGTGGCTGACGCGTTCTCGGCCAAGGGCGACTCGGTGATGCTCCACGCGATGGCCGACCTGTTCGAGCAAAAGATGGACAAGAGCCTGGACAATTTGAAAAAGAGGTTCGATGAGAAGGTGGACGTGACGCCGGAGCGGAAGTTCATAGGATTCGACGCCTACAAGAAGGCGATTGATACTCTCAGCCCCGGCGACGTGGTGCTGCTCACGACGCAGGCGGCGTTCCGGCCAGTTCACTTCGAATACGCCGTGCAGAAAGGCGTGAACGTGTTTATGGAGAAATCATTCGCGGTGGACGCGCCCGCCGTGCGGCGGTTGCTGAAGGCCGCCGAACTTTCCGAAAAGAAAAAACTCAAGGTCGGCTGCGGCTTCATGTGGCGGCACTCCAAGGCGCGCCAGGAGGTCGTCAAGCGCATCCACGACGGCGAGATCGGCGACGTGCATACGCTGCGCATCTATCGCGTCCACGGCCCGTGCCACACGCCGCCGTTGCCGAAAGGCGCGAACGAGATACAGTTCCAACTCCAGAACGGCGTTCGTTTCAACTGGACCTCGGGCAGCTTCTTCGTGGACTGGCACTGCCATAACGTGGACGTGGCCTGTTGGGCCAAGGGCGCGTGGCCCGTTTCCGCGCAAGGCATGGGCGGACGCACGCACAAGGAAGCGGGCAACCTCTTCGATCACTACTCGATAGAGTTCACCTTCGCCGACGGCACGAAGCTGTTTGCGTTCTCGCGGCACATGACCGGCTGCTGGCAGACCTACACCGACTTCGCCCACGGCACCAAAGGCTCGGCGCGCATCATGGCCAACCTCGGCGATCCCGACCCGTGCATCTACAAGAGCCAGGTGATGGACGACGCCAACATCGCGTGGCGCTACGGCGAGAAAGACATCAATCCCTACCACGCGGAGTGGCAGGCGCTGCTCGACGCCATCCGCAACGACAAGCCGCACAACGAAGCCCGCCGCGCCGCCGAAGCCGACCTCGCCGCGTTGATGGGCCGCATGGCCACACACACCGGCCAGATGGTGACGTGGGATCAGGCGATGAACTCAACCTTCCAGTATGTGAAGGACATTGACAGCCTGACCTTCGACACGCCCGCGCCGGTTCTGGCCGACGCCGACGGCATCTACCCCGCACCGATTCCCGGCAAGACCGTCGAAATCTAATTCTGCCGCGGCTACTGGTTCCAAAGCTGCCGCTCGCTGGCGAACTTTAGCAGCGCCGCCGCGTCCTCTTCCAGCAGCAGGCGCTGACTGCGGAGCCGGCGGACGGCTTCCGTGACGTGATAGAGGTAAACCATGCGGCTCGGATAACGCTCCAGCACCGCGGGACGCGGATCGTTGGCCTTGAGACGATCTTCGTAGGTGAGGACGAACGGTAGATACGAGCCACAATACGGCGCGAGCATTCCTTCCGCGCCATGCGGGGCCGCGCGCAGGTTCCAGCCGGTGTAGGTCGCCAACGGCACGGCCACGTCCGGCAGGTGGACGCCGGCGAGTTCGTTGCCGTTGCGGTCCACGGCGGGCACCAGCGTCCGATAGGGCCGCCCGACCTTCGGCGGCACAATGTCCGCGATGCCCTCCTTCTCCCAACGTGGACCAAAATCGAGTCGCAGCGGCGTGTAACAGGCCGCCGGCAACTGCACACCGGGAATCTTCGGGAACTGCGTCCGAAACTCATCCACGCTAACCAGCGTGCCGTCTTTGATTCTCGGGTAACGGCTCTCCGGCGGCGGCACGCCGCGGCTGGCCCACTCGTCCAGCGCCACCAGCAACGCCCGCAGCAAGTGCGGTCGGTCGTTGAGCGGGTTGCAAGGGTTCTGGTAGCTGCCGCGGTTGGTGGAACTGCCGCCGAGGTGTTGCGCGCCGGCCGCGACGTAGAGTCGCGCGTGCGGGTCGAGCGACACGTCGCGCTTCCCGTCCACGTCGGTGTGCAGCAGCGACGCGCCACGCGTCCAATACTCCGTCGAAGTCTGCGTGTAGAACACTTTCGGCATCTGCCCGCGGGTGCGCGGGGCAGCAAGGATGTCGCCCGTGCGCCGCGTCACCGGATCGGTTTGCGGCACGATGTTGAACGGGAACGACTCGGATGGCACAAGGATGTTCTCGTGCTGCGTCGCGCAGAGTGTGGCCATGCCAAAGCGGCAATTGAACAGGCCGCGCCCTGCGCCGCTGACGTGGGAGAGCGCGCCATCAAACACCGCGCGCCGCTGCTCGTCGGTGTTGAAGTCTTCGAAAATGAAATGGTTCACGAATCGACCCGACTGCGAGATGCCGAAGACGTAGGCGCGCTCGATGACTCCCGCCAGCGGACTGTCGGCGTTGTAGCGGAAGAACGACACGCAATCGCGCACCGCGGCGAGTCCGAGCCCCGACACACGCGGGTCGCGTGCCGTATAGACCAGATCGTAGAGCCAACCTGGCCGGAGCTTGCCTTTCACCCACAAGTGTCCCGCATCGGCGACGCGCTGGCCGTCCTCGACGCGCACGAACGCCCACTGATCGGCAGCGATCTCCACCGCCGGCTCCGAACGTTTCGGCCGCATCGTAAGCCGCGCCTGTTTGGTGTCCAAGCTCACTGGCGGATACGGAATCGCGACGGTCCACGGCGTCCAGTAGAGCGGACTGCACTCGACCGGATCGTCGCGGCAGATTTCCACGTGGACTTTGCCGGTGATCGGCTTTCCGTTCTCCGTGGCAACCGGCAGACCTGCCACGAGCCGGCTCTCGCCGGGCGGGACCTCACCACTCCAGCCGCACCACAACACCGACCAGCCGTTGCGCATCAGGAAACCGTTGCCGGCGTCGGCCAGCGTGGTGGGATTGTTGCTGCGGGCTTCGTTGAACGTCCAGAGCGCGAGCTTGTTGCCGCGGTTGTTCACGTCATAGAGCAACCGCCCGTTGCCGCGCCGCGCGTCCACCGGTTTGAGCAGGAAAAAGTCCGTCCAAAACTCGACCCGCCCGCGCGCGTTTCGCACCGCGAGCTTGATGTCGGCAATGCGCGCATGGCTGACGTCTTCCGGATCAACTTCGCAATGCAGCCGCCCGGCGATCTTCTCGTAAGCGCCCGCCCGCCCGAACTCATGCCCATCAGCAAACGGTCCTCGCTCGCGAATCTCAACCCGCACAACTTCGGCTTGCGTCGCTCCGTTCAGGAGCAGAATCAAAGCCCCTGCAATGAAACGGTTCTTCAGGAAGGTGAGTTTCATATCTTTCGCAGTTCGATAAACACCGCTTCCATCGGCTCCAGTTCGGCGGCGAACTCTTTCGGCGCCTGCACGTTTTGCCAGAGCGGCGTGAACGATTTGCAAGCGGTCGAGCGGTAGATTTCGGCGTCGCATGATTTCGCGGCGGGCGCGTTACGCGTGTCGAGACTCACCTTCAGCGGCTGCCGGGTTTCGGAGATGTTCACGAACAGGTGGCCGATCCTGCCGCTCGGCGATTGCCATGAACTGGTGAGGATTGCTGGCGTCGGCAGGTCTTCTCGCACCCACTTTCCACCTCGCTGCGCAGGGACGCCAATCACCAGCTTGGGCACCGCTAGTTCATACGGATGCAGCATCTTGCCGAGCATCAGGAATTCCTTCGCCCGCGTCTTCAAGAGACGGCAGTGGTTGCGGATCATCGCGATCTGGTCGGGATGCGCTTCGAACATGCTCTGGTGCGACGACCAGATGGAGCCGCCGGGCGTGCGACCGGCGATGAGGTTCATCGCGTGGCAACGAACGTTCCAGCGGCTGTTCTCTTTGCTCAGGCTGGCGCTGTCGCCGCCGTAGCCCGACGCGAACTCGTGGTAGAGGTAGGAGAACAATGGGATGCCCACCGCGCCGGGCTGGCCGCGATACCAGCGCTTTTCGTAATACTCGCGCACGTGAAAACCGTCGAGGTGCGGGATCAACTGCTCGTGCGGCTCCTCGTGGAACAGGACAAAGTTGGGCGAGCGGCGCTTGCCGTGCGCGCGCATCTCGTCGAGCAGTTCCCAGAACGCGCGGCTCTGATAAAGCCCGCCGCCCGGCGCGTGGCCGTGTGCCGTCGAGCTGCAGGCGTCGCCCGCACCGCCGGTCGTCTGGTCCATCTGCAACACGTCCACGCCGAGCGCATGCGCCTGGTCAATCACGTCGCAGAAAAACTTCTTCGTCTGCGGAGCACTCACGCAGAACTGGTAGGAATGCCGTTTCCAATCGCCGGATGGGTTGGATTCGTTGAGCACGTATTCCTTGGGCTTGCCTGTCTTCTCGTTGAGAACGTAGGACGCCGCGTGCTTTTGCGCGGCGGGAATCTCCCCGCCGTCGCGACCTTCATTCCAATACGTGTAGAACAACCCCGATAGAAAGAAGAACGGCCGGAAGCCGTCCTGCCCAAGCTGCGGGATGATTCGCCGAGCGTTGTCCGCGTCGAAGACCGGAAAGTAATCGCCGCCGGTCCAGCGCCGGTGATTCTCCCAGCCGCCGAGCATCGGGACGATCGGCCCGCCGATCTTCTCGCGGAACGCGCGGAGGTGGTCGTGGAGCTTCGGGTAATAAGAGCCGGTGCAAGTGCGCTTGTTGTCGTAGGTGCGGACCTCCATGACATGCACGTCCGGCCCGTCCTTCCACCACGCGGGAATGTCGCGCCGTTCGACCAACGTCTTCGCGCACCACTTTTGCCGCACGGCCCACTGCTTATATTGGTCGGCCGTGTCGCACCAAGTTCCTTGTGTCACACCGATCGCCACCGGATACGGACTCTGCCACGCGCCCGCCGCCTTTCCCCCATCGTTCACAGTCGCGAACTCATGCCAAAACCGAAATCCGTCCGCCTGCTTCGATACGCCCAACGACATCGGATGACCCGCCGTGTCCATGCCGGCCAGATACACACCCGCCGTGCGATCCTGATACGCGAGAAATTGCGCCGACATGTCGCCCGGATAACGTAACGTCACACTCTGGCCGTTTCGCCAGTTCTCCGCCGGGTTCTCGATGAGCGTGCCGGCGAGCGCTGGCAACACGAGGCAATCGTCCTTGCTGTCACCGATGGTCGGCACGGCGAGCAACTGCGGGAACCGGACCGTCTTCAACCGCCGACCCGTGTTGTTCACAACGCGCATCGTCCAGAGCGTCAGTGGATTCTTCTCGTTGCACACGACCGTAACCTCGACCGCGAGATCGAGCGCTGGGAACTTCGCATACTTGAGGACAATCTTACCCGCCGTGCTCACGTTCGACTCGCCTGCCGCGGCGCTCTCGATTGTCTCCAAGCTTCCATCCTCCTTCGCAAGGGTGATCGAGAAAAGGCTCTTGTTGGCGGGCGCGACGACTGCGGCTTGGCCGCTCGCCTTGTGGATGAGCCGCTCAATGAAGGGCGCGGGTGCTTTTCGTATCTCCAATCGCAGGACGCGGTTCTCCAACATCACAACGTCCTTGTCGTCCGCCGCCGCTCCGATGGTAGCAATCCCAAAGGCAATTCCGACAAGCTTGATTAGTCTGTTCATGTTCGCCGAGTTGTTATCGTGGGGTTTCCTGTTTTCACTGCCCTGCGCGAGTTGTCGCTCTTGTTAAAGCGGCCGAAACCGCGCGCCGCACCCAGCAGCAGCCGCAGACACAACAGTCGTCGCGACCGCAGGTGCCGGCGATGTCGCGGCCAGGCAACGGGCCGATGGCGGCTTCGACGAGCCGCCGCATCGCGATGTAATCGAGGTCGGATGTGTCGCGCCAGCCGTTTTCGGAAATCTGTCCCCAACCACCCGCTGCCACCGCCAGCGGCGCTTTCAACACGCGGCTCTCTTCCGGCAACGCCACGTTCACCAGCGCGGTAAACGGCGCTTCGGCAAATGCTGCGCCGAATCTGGCCCGCACGTGCTCGCGGAGCGCGCGTTCGTCGTCGGGCGACGGTTCGCACCATTCGGGTTTGTTCCAAGAGTAGTCGCTGTAGCAGACGGCGTTCATGTCCAGCCAGTCGGCGATGCGCGCGAAACTCACGCGGTCGAGTCGCACGCGCGGCTGGCCGTTCTTGTCGGGATGGCCGGCCATCAGCATCGGCGCGAGCCGGCCGGCGTGGGCGAAGTAATCCTTCGGTTTGCTGAAGTCGCTCTCCATGTCGCCTTGCGCCACCGCCACGAGGCCCGTGCGCGTCACCAGCGACTCGTAGGCGGTGCTCACGCGCATCTTGTTCGGGCCGGGCCATTGCGCGCGCGGGAACGCGACCGGCTGGAGCGTGCCGAGCAGGTTGACGCCGCCGTCGGTGCGCTCCAGTCCGTGGCAACCGATGCAGTAACGATCCAGCACGGGCTGGACGGTTTTGGCGAAACTGAGGCCGCCATCGTAGCGTGGGCCGGCGGGCGGCTGGAGGTCGTAGACTTTCGAGCGCGCGTGCCGCGCCATGCGGTCGGGCGCGCCGTGGCGCGATTCATGGCAGCCGATGCAACCGGCTTCCTCACCCGGTTGCAAGTAGGCCAGCGCCCGCATCGTCATAACCGCCATGCCGTTCTTGTCCACGAGCTGGAAGAACAACGGCTGGCCCGCCGGCGCGCGGAACGTCACGGAGCCGCTGGCGTCCACCGGCGCGGTGCCGAGGATGCGCTTGGGCATTTCATAGACGGCGACGCTGCGGCCCGGCGGCGTCTCGACGGTTTGTGGAAACACGCGCACCACGCGCACACCCGCGATGCTGCCGGGGGCGATGGGCTGGCTGGATTGATAGACGTTCTGGATGTAGAACGTGCCCGTCGGTTCCGCGGCCTTCGTCAACGCGCGCGGCAACACCGGCGGTTTCGGTCGCGGCACGAGCGGCATCGGCGAGACGCACGAGACTTGCGGGTCGCGATAGATCAGTTCGCGTCCGCCGAGCGTATCCACCAGATAGATGGCATAGGCGTTCGCGTTCTGGGCCGGTGTGTTTTCCTTCGCGAGCGGCTCCGGCGTGTAGGCGGCCAGGAACAAATCCTCGCTGAGCGGCCACGGCGTCGTGAACGCGCTCGTTGGCCAACCCTCGGTTTCGGGAAATGCGACCTCGGGCGTGACGCGCTTGATCGGCTCCAAGCCGTCGAGGCCCGCGCGAGGGTCCACCACGATGATCGAGCCAGCCGTGTAGGCGTGATGCGCCGCCGCGGTGCAGACGATCTTGTGCGAGCCGGGGATTTGGCGCGGCTCGGCGCTGTTACACGGGTTGCGGGTGAGATTGCCGTAGAGGCTGGCGGTGCCGGTGCCGTCGGGATGCGTCACCCAGATGCTCTGGAAATGATACGAGTGGCGGTTGGTGTAGTCCCAGCGCGAATACACGATGCGGCCGTCGTCGAGCAGGCTCGGCTCCCATTCCGGCGCCTCGGCGAAGGAAAGCTGCCGGATGTTGCGCCCGTCGGCGTCGCAGCGATAGAGCAGGAAGTTGGCAAAGTAGCGCCCGCCGTATTGGCAGCGGATGTGGGTCTGCGGCCGGGTGCTGACGAACGCGATGCCGCCGTCGGGCAGATAACACGGATCAAAATCCTCCACCAGCGCAGTCTGGCGTCCGTCTTCGCCGGCAGTGCGGTCGGCGGCGCGCCCCGTGAGCTGCCGCAAGCCCTTTCCGTCCGCGCCGATCTCCCAGAGGAAAAACTGCCGCAAGTTCGGGTCCGGCGGCGTGTGGTCGCAGAACGCGAACGCCACGCGCCGCGCATCGAACGACAACTCCGGATGCATCGTCGAACCGACCGGCAAGCGCCCCTTGAACAGCAGCGTCTCGCGCGGCTGATCCTTCCAGTTCTCGATCACCGCCAGACCCGGCCCCGGCCGGCTGTAGCGGCCGAGGTATTGGCGCGACTGGTGCGAGTAGCTCGGCGTCGGGCACTTGTTGATGAGCAACCGGTCGAAGTCCAGCAGCGGATGCGAGAAGATGATCTGTCGCCGCAGTTGCCGCACGCTTTGGCAGAGTTCCGCCCGGTTTGCGTCGCGCGTCGTTGCGCGCTGCTCCAGTTCCGCGAGCCGCGCCGCCAACGCCGGACAGGGCCGGCTTCGCTGGACGAAGTCGAGCGTCTTTCGCGCCAGCGTCATCGCTTGGTCGAGTTCGTCGGCGCTCGCGCCCGCCACCGCAATCGAAACCGCAAAGAAGAAACGGCACACGAATCTCATCGCATTCATGCCACGCTCAATTCCAATGGTCCGCACGCGGCAGACGGCCAGACAGGAGTGTCTGGCCTACGATTGGCCTGCGCCGAGCCGGTCCAGAAAATCCGCCAGATGCACCACCTCGATGTCGGCCCGGCCTGCGGCCACCAAGCCGGCGCGAATCTGCAACATGCAGCCGGGATTGGTCGTCACCACCACCGTCGCGCCAGTTTTCAGGATGTTCAAGGTCTTGCGCTTCTGGAGCCGCGCCGCCATGTCGGGCTGGGTGAGGTTGTAGCTGCCGGCGCTGCCACAGCAGAGATCGCTTTCCGGCAACTCGACGAACCGGTCTCCGCAAACTGCCTTTAGCAGCTCGCGAGGTTGCTGTCGGATGCCCTGCGCGTGGTTGAGGTGGCAGGCGTCGTGATAGGTGACGAGCGGCATGGAGTCGGCTTTGAGAGCGAAGGAGCGCGGGCTGAGGATCTCGACCATGTCGCGGACCTTGCCGGCGAAGACCTTGCCGCGCGCGGCCCACGCGGGATCGTCCTTGAGCAGCAGGCCGTATTCCTTGAGCGTCGCGCCGCAGCCGGAGCCGCCGATGACGATGTGGTCCACGGCGAACCGCTCGAAGACCGCGATGTTTTGGCGGGCGCACGCGCGCGCCTTCTCCAACTGCCCACTGTGCGAGAAGAGCGCGCCACAGCATCCCTGCCCCGGCGGCGTCACGACATCGAAGCCCGCGCGCACAAGCAGCCGCACGACGGCGCTGTTGGTCGGGCCAAACATGACGCTCTGCACGCAACCTTCGATGAAACCGATCCGGCCTTTCTTCTCCGTCACGGCGGTCGGCGAATTCAGCGGCAGCGGTTCGCTGCGGAAACCCGCCGGCACCAGCGACGTCATGGGGCGCGTGAAAGCCGGCAGCCATCCTTCCAAGCCGAGCCAACGGACGAGTTGCAGCGGCGCGAGCGCGAGCTTCGTCCGCCACGGATACGGGAACACCTGCTCGACGAGCACGCGCCGCAGCAGCGTCTGGTAGAGCGAGCGCCGGTGATGGTGCTCGATGAAGTCGCGCGTGTGCTCGATCAGTTCGCCGTAATGGACGCTGCCTGGGCACGCCGTCTGGCAACCGAGACAGCCGAGGCAGACATCCAGCGGCTGCACGGTCGCGTCGTTGAGCGGCGCGCGCCCGCTGAGAAGCTGGCGCATGAGATAGATGCGGCCACGCGGCGAGAGGTTTTCGTCGCCGGTCTCCAGATAGGTCGGGCACGACGCCAGACACAACCCGCAATGGACGCAGGTCAGCGCGGTCCGCTCATCAATGAACGGCTCAAGCACGGCGGGCTTGGAGTTGGTTGTCTGGGTCGAACTCATGCTTCAGACGCTGCATCAACTTGACGGCCGGCGCGAGGCCAGTTCCCTGGTCCTCGCCTCGGTAATAAATGACGCCGTTGCCCGCGCGCGCCACGAGCGACGTGACGCCGCGCATCGAGGCGATGGTCGCGGCGAGTTTTGACGGCAACACAGAGAGCTTGCGCGCTGGGCCAGCAGCAGTGGTGGACCAGAACTGCTCTTCGTAATCGAGATTGGTATCGGTCATCGCGGCAAACCGCTCGGTTTCCTTGCGCTGCCAAGCAACCTCCTCGCGCGTTCCAGCGAAGCCGACGACGACGGTCCACGGCCCCGCGCCGTTGGCGTTGTGCAAATCGAGCACCGTCGGCGTCAATTCGGAGGTGTCGAGCTTCTCCACAAATTCGCACGCCGCTTCGGCGGTTGGGAACTCCACTTTTCCAAAATGCTCCACTTCCGGCCGCGGCTGCACCTTGAAGCAGACCTCGCACACAGTCGCGAGTTCGCCCCGCGCGCCGGTGAAGAGCCGGCAGAGGTCGTAGCCAGCGGCGTTTTTCACCACGTCCGCGCCGGACTTGATCAACCGCCCGTCGGCCAACTCGGCGCGCAGGCTCAGGATGTGCTCGCGGACTGTTCCGTAACCGTAGCGACGCGGCCCGCTCAGGTCGCAGTCCACGATTTCGCCGATGGTGAGCCGCGCCGGGTTCGGCGGGTCCACCGGTAGCCACTGGTCGCGCGGCGCGAGATGCTGCTGCAACGCTGCCAGCGTCGTGTCCGCGGTCACGGTCACGGTGAGATCGTCCGGAGCGTAGGCCACGATGCTCATATCGCCACCTGCCTCCGCGGATTGAAGTTCAGGCATCGTTTGCCGCCGGGGAACATCTTGTGCGGGTTGCAGCGACCCTCCGGGTCGAACGCGCGTCGCACGCGTTGCATCGCGTCGAGATCGTCCGCGCTATACTGCACCGACATCAGCTCCGCTTTCTCAACGCCGATGCCGTGCTCGCCGGTGGCCGTGCCACCCAGTTCGATGCAGCGGCGCACGATCGCCGTGCTGCACGCATACGCCTTCTCCACGTCGCCGGCGATGCGTTCGTCGTAAAAAATAATCGGGTGAATGTTGCCGTCGCCGGCGTGAGCGACGTTGGCGACGCCGAGGCCAAGCTTCTTGGCGGTATCATAGATAAACTGCATGATCTCCGGCAGTTTCGTGCGCGGCACCACGCCGTCCTGCGTCACAAAGTTCGGGCTGATCCGACCAATGGCACCGAACGCGCTCTTGCGGCACTTCCACAACGCCGCGCGCTCCTCCGGCGTGCGCGCCGGCTTCAGGTCGCGCGAATGGTTCTTGCGGCAAAGCTCAGTCACACGCTCCACCTGCCGGTCCAAGCCGGCCTCGTGGCCTTCAAGTTCGATTATCAACACCGCGCCCGCGTCCGTCGGCAGGCCGAAATGATAAGCGTCCTCAATCGCGCGAGTGATCGGCTGGTCCATCAACTCCATCGCCACCGGGATGATCCCGCCGGCGATGATGTCACTGACAGCGTGCGACGCATCATCGGCGCTGTTGAACACCGCCAGCATCGTCCGGAACGCGTGCGGCGTTTTCATCAGCCGCACCACCACCCGTGTGATGACGCCGAACATCCCCTCCGCACCGACCACCACCCCGCGCAAATCGCAGCCCTCCACGTCTTCGCCGCCGTCGGCGGTGGCCCCGAGCCAGACGACATCGCCGTCCGGCAGCACCAAGTCGAAACCGAGCACGTGACTCGTCGTCGCGCCGTGCTTGAGCGTGTGCGGTCCGCCGGCGTTGAAAGCAATGTTGCCGGCAATGGTGCACGAGGGCTGGCTCGACGGATCCGGCGCAAACATCAGACCGCGATGCTTCACCGCGTTGGTGATCCAGAGATTCGGCACGCCCGCCTCCACCAGCGCCCGGCGGTTCCGGTAATCCACGTTCAAGATGCGGTTGAGCCGCGTAGTGCCGATGATGACGCCGCCGTCCACCGCCAGCACCGCGCCGCTGAGGCTCGTGCCCGTGCCGCGCGGAATGATCGGCAGGTGATGCTCGGCGCAGAGCTTGACGACCCGCACAACCTCGTCGGTGCTGCGCGGCAGCGCGACGACATCGGGCAGATGCTTCTCCATCGTGTAAGCGTCGCACTCATAAACCATAAGCCGCTCTTCCTGCGTGATGACACCGTCATCGCCGCAGATCGCGCGCAACTCGCTAAAGAAAGATGGAGCAATCGCTGCCATGCGCTTTCACTGTAGGAACTCCGGCCGCGTTTGTCGAGTCGCAGGCTCGGTTTGGCTGAATCGTCGCCTGCGTTTCACGGGCAAGAAGATTTGAAAAATCAGGATGACCCTGACGACGACTCCGGGACAACTCCGGGAATCACCCCGGTTCCGGGCCGTGAAGATCCCTTGAAGCGAACGGACAAACAAATGGCCAGGCTCGTCAGCAATGACAAGGACGCTGCGATCACGTAAACGTGGCTGAACCCTGTCATGGCTTCAGCTGTGAGGTGGTTCGATGTCAAGGGCACCTCCACATGGTGCGCTGGCAGGTGCTCCGAAAAAATGGTTTCGAAAAGCGCCACGCACATCACCATTCCCATGTTGGCTGCTGTCTGGTAGAGGCCGCCCGCAATCCCGCGGCATTCTGGCGGCGCCCCCTTCATCGAGTTGGAGTTGTTGGCCGGGAAGAAAAACCCGAAGAAACCTCCCAGGCACGCCAGATAAACTACTGTCACTCCCAACCCCGGCGTTCGCAACAGGAGCGAGAAGCCCAGAAAAAGCACCGTCAAGCAAGCGAGTGCGCCCGAAGCGATGAACCGGGGATCAATGCGGTCGGCCAACTTGCCGGCTTGCGGGGAAGCGACCGTGAGTGTGACCGAGTAAATCAACAGGACAAATCCCACCCATTCGGGCGACATGGACTTGGTGATTTCGAGGTAGAAAGGCATGACGAAGCTGTTGGCCGCCAGCAAACCGAATCCCACGAATGCCGCGCCAACTCCGAGAATGAACGGCCCGTTTCTCACGAGCACCGCAGGGACCAAGGGGTCGGGGTGATTCATTTCATGCCGGATGAAGATCGCCAACAAGAGGGGGCACGCCGCCAGGCAGGACAGGATCGGAACGGACGTCCAGCCGATTTCCCGGCCCATGGTCAGTGCGAACACAAGCGAGGCGGCACTGGCAAAACTCAGGGCCGCTCCCTTGATGTCAAAATGCGCCAGGCTTTTCGACACGGAGAGCACCGGCTCCGGATCGGGAGGCAATATCCGGTGAACGGCGATCATCGCCAAGACCCCCACGGGCACATTGATCATGAAGATCCACGGCCACGACAAGAAACCCGCGATTAAGCCGCCAGTGGGTGCTCCGACGGAAACACCAAGCCCGACCGCCAACGTGAACAAGCCAAAGGCCCAGCCGTTGATCTCTTTGGGCAAATACCGGGGGATGGAGGAGAACGCCGCCGTCAACAGCATGGCCCCTCCCAATCCCTGAAGCGAGCGTGACACAAGCAGCGACACAAGATTCCACGACAGCCCACAGCACAACGAGGCGAGCGAGAAAACGGCGCATCCCCACAGAAACATCTTCTTGATGCCGATCTTGTCCGCCAACTTCCCAAACAAGAGCATCGTGCCGGTGATCGCCAGAAGGTAAGACGTGACCACGAAGGAAATCCCGCCCGTGCCCACGCCCAAAGATCGCGCCATGCTGGGAAGAGCGACGTTCACGATGTAACCGTCCAGACGGATCATGAACCCCGCGAACGCCGCGAGCAGCGCGATCGGGAGATATTCTCTTTTGAGAAGCACATGCATGGCCGTTTGATCACTGCAACCCCGCTGGAACATTGGCTCCTTCAAAGTATTACTCTTTCAACTTCGACCGCAGTGTAGGTGAAGCCGGACCTATCGCAAGGGCAAAATCGGGATCGCAGAGCGGCGCGCGGTTTCCTCAAAGTTTCAGGGCGCAATACCGACCAAATGGAGGCAACGCGAACGAACCATCCGCCGCCAATTGCAGCGCCACGGGTGCGGCGAGATGCGGCGAGTAGAGCGTCGGCTTTCCGGCTGGCAACCATTTGGCGACGCGCAGACGGAAACCTTCCGACGCGCCGTCGCCGTAATAGACGACGTGGGCCACGTGCGCGTCGGACGCACGGTAGATGTCCACGAACGTCAGCGGCTGTTTGCGGTCGCCGCCTTCCAACTCGGCGGCGAGACCTTCCTTCGCCAGTTCGCGCACGGCTTTGAGGATGTCCGGCGTGCGTGCAGGCATCGCGGGGCGCAGACCGCGCTCGCTTTCGCCGGCGGGCTGCGAGATGCGGCCGGGACATTTCTCGAAGTAGCGAACGTTGGGCTTGGCGGCGAGGGCCGGTAGCGGCGAGCGTTCGCGCTGGCGGAAGTTCTCGTCGCACTCACCGCTGAGGCCGGTGATGATGACGCCGCAGCCGCGCTCGACGGCGGCGCGGATGGCGTCGCACTCACGGTCGCTCAGGCAGGTCTGGCTGGCGACGATGAGCACGTCGCGCGGGCCGAGCTTGGCGAGATGCGGTTCCTTGGCGACTCGGTAGGCGATGCGGCCCAGCAGCGCCTGCTCGAAGCCGAGGTCGCTGTTGTAGGCCGTGCGATGGTCGAACGCCAGCGACCACACCGAGTGATAGACCCAGACGTTGGCACAAGGCTGCGAGCCGGCGTAGAGCGCCTCATGCGCGCGGTTGAAGCCCATATAGCGCTTCATCGCCTCGAAAAACGCTGGCTGCTCGAAAAACGCCGAGCCGTCGCGTTTGTCGCCGGATCGCAACGCCCACGTTGCCGTCAGCATCTGGCCGCCGCACGCGAGACACTCGGCCATGTCGAGTTCAACAGGCTTGGGATCGCTCGGCAACGTGATGCTGCCCTTGGCGCTGCGGAGCCAGTCGGTGGAAAGCGCAATGCGGCCGATGGCGGTGCCTTCCTTCAAGTGGCGCACTTTCGTGACCAACTCGCGGTCGAGCACCTGCGGCATGTCGTGGCTTTCGGCGACAGCGAGGTCGAGATAGTCGCCGTTGTCCGGCAACAGCCGCGTGCGGTCCTTGCGCCAGAGCGCCGGGCAATCCTCGTAAGTGACGAACGCCGCGCCGGGCTTGGTGCGATGGGTGAACTCGCGCAGTTCGCGCAGCCGCCGGCCCATGAGGTCCATGCGGAAGCGGATCCACTCCTGCCAGATTGGATCCTTCGTGGCCCACTGCGATGGGATGCGGACATGATTGAAGTGCGGCAGGCCAAACCGCTCGCGCGGGTTCGGGTTGTGCGCGGCCAAGTAGCGCCGGAACGCAGTCTGGCAGCCGTCGCAGTGGCAATCGTAGCTAGTGCCGTCGAACTCAACGCCGTCCATGCCCGCGTCGAGCAGACAGCGGCTCATCACGCGCTTCAGGTAGGCAATGAAGTCGTCATGAATCGGGCACGCCGACCAACGCCACGTCGCGCTGCCATAGGTGCGCTTGCTGCCGTCGGGGCCGCGTTGAATCCAGTCGGCGAGGTTCGGCACTTCGTCGAGCATCGTCTCGTAGATGACGGTGCTGAACTGGTGGTAACCGAGCACGCGAATGCCGCGGGCGTGGGCGCGCTTGGTGAAATCCGCCGCGCGCTTCATCTCCACGTCCTCGGCCTTGAGGCCGAAACCTTTGTAGAAGTGCGTCGTGACGACGTTGACGCCGGCTGCGGCGAGCTTGTCGAGAATCTCGTCGCTGTGCATCCGCTCATACCAACGGCGCACCCAATGTCCCGTCGCGCGGCCGTCGCCGACGCCCGCGCCGTGGCCGCCGCGCGTGTAAAGGTCAATCGGCTCCCACAGCGCCCAGACCCAGCGCAGCTTGCCCGGCGCGATCCAATCGGGCACGGCGCTGGCAGCCACTGCGGCGTTCGCGGCGGAGCGGCCGAGCCAGAGCGCACCAGCGGTGAGTGAGGAGAGCGCGAGGAACTCGCGACGGTTGAGATGATGCGGTGTGTTCATGGCAGGATTGAGTCAGCGTTTCGTTGAGCGGGGGATCAGACAGTAGATGTTGGCCCGGCTGCTGTCGGTCTCGCCAGCGTAGATGCGGCCGTCGGGCAACACGACCATCGCGTGGAAGATGCAGAGCTTGTAGTGCGGCAACACCACGCCGTGGTTCTCCAGCGCGCGCTTCGCCGGGTCATACGTGAACAACTGCATCTGCGGAAAACCGCCGAAGCCGATGATGCGGCCGGCGCTGGCCTCGGCGAGCGCCGGGATGCGCGATGAGCGCACGGGTCGGCCCAGCAGTTCCACCTTGCCGTCGCCGGGCTTGAGGCGGCAGAGGTTGGCCGGCAGCGACGTGCCGAAATAGACCGACCCATCGCGCGCGCAACACGCAGAGTCGAAACCGTTGGCCCAGGATTTGTTTTTCGCGGGCGACACAGCGCGGAACGGCTCCGTCGGCACCTCGATGGTCGTGCGCTTGAACGCCCGCTGCTCGTGCTCGTAACGCATCAGATAGCAGCCGTCAGTGCGGACGGGCGCGCCCTTCGGCGCGAGCGCGCAGTTCCAGCACCCCCACGTCACGCCGGCGGCATCGCAAACGAGGTTGTGGTGGGCCATCTGCGAAATGCGCCCGTAGTCCGTGACCGTGTGCGAGGCGAGGTCGTGGACAAAGAAACGGTTGCCGGGAATGGTGTAGCCCGCGATGTAGCGCCCGCGCGGGTCCATCGCCATTCCCTGGATGGCTTCGCCGCGAACCTGCGGGCCGAGATCGGTGAGGCGGCCCGCGCCCGGCTGGTAGCGGAACAGATGCCCGCCTTCGTAGCCGTGACTGTGGAACTCCATCGGGTAGGCGTCAGAGACGTTCAAGCCCTGGCCGATATAGAGACTGCCGTCCGGCGCTTTCACGAGCGCGTTGTGAATCTTGTCGAGGATGCCGCGTGTCTTCGGGTCGTCCGGGAAGACTTCGCCGAGGTCGCGGGTGGAGTCGTCGCGCGGGTCGAGCGCCGCCAGCACGCGCCGCTTGCCCGTCAGCCCGCAGTAAATCAGGCCGTCATCACCGAGCACCATCGCCGTGACCGCGTTAGCCTCGGCCACCGGCGCGCGCAGTTCCTTCACGTCATACGCTTTCATGGAGCGCGACGTGCCAACTCCGAAACATTGCGGCCAAGGTGCGAACGCCGCCGTCGAGGCTGCGACGAATCGCTTCAGGAAATTGCGCCGGGTGAGTGATTCTGTTTTCATGCGAGTGTCCTCACGGCTTCCTTTAGCTCTGTCGTCACTTCCCATCGTGGTTGCCTTCCACACGGGCCGCGCCTGCTGCGGCTTCGTGGCCGTTGGCGAGCAGGTTCTGGACGATCCAGTTTCCACGGCCGCCTTCGACTTTCAGGGACGGGCCGGGCTTGGCGTCGCGGCGGTCGTCGCGAATCAAGCAGCCAGCCACTTTGCTGTTCGTCACGTCTTTCAGCAGCAGGCCGACGTTATCGCTGTCGAGGATCGTGCAGTTGGCGATGTTAAAGCGATTGCATTTCTCGACCATCAACGCCGCCGGCTTCCGCCACGCGCCGTTGATGTGCAGGCCGTCGAGCGTGCAATCGGTCGAGCCGCGAAACACAACACCGCCGTTGACCTTGGCGGCATCGCCGTAACCGTAGAGCGGGTTGCGGTCGAAGTTGTTCGGGCCGACGACGATGTTGCTTGAGTCCTCCACCAGCAGGTCGTGCTCGTAGCCCATGTAGAACGTGTTGCCAGTGATGACCACGCTACGCGCGTCGCGGAGATGGACGTTCACCTTCACGTCGCTCAATACGTTGCCGGTGATGGTGACGTGGCCCCAGCGCGCGACCGGCTGGCCTTTGGCGGGATTGCCGCGGCCGATGATGCGAATGTTGGCGGAGTCGGGCGACTTGCCGCTGTGCTGGATTGTGCAGCCGGTGATCTCGACCTCGGCAGTCCCCGCGCTGCTGCCGGAACAATCAATCAACACGTTCGCCGTCGGCGGCGCGTTGGTGGCCATGTTCATCTCGATATCGCACGTGCCGATCTGGATGTTGCGGACGTTGCCGCCGCGCGAAACGATGCCACCGCCAGCGCAATAGCTGATGTGGCAGCCGCTGATGTTCGACTGGTGCAGATTCACGTCGTCGTAGAACACGCCGATGCCACGGTTGTGATAGATGTGGCAGTCGGCGATGAGGACGTTGCGGTTGCGTGCCGCGAGCCGGATGCCGTGCCGTGCGTCGCGGACGGTCGTGCGCGTGATCGTGATTTGCATCGTGCCGTTCGCCTCGATGCCGTCGGCCTCCGGGTGCGCGCCGACAATCTCCAGCCCATCTACCATCGGCATTCGTTGGCGCTCCCAGACATTCGGCTTCACCTGTTCAGGATCGGCGCTGCCCGCGTGCGTGCCGACAAACCGGAACGCCGCGCCCGGTCCCTCCATGACGACGCGCGCGACGCCGTCGCCGGCCAGCGACGTGAAACCGGTCTTGTCGAGTTCGATGACGACGGGCTTGGTGATGCAATAGACGCCCTTCGGGAAACTGACGCGGCCGCCGCTATCCACGGCCTTCTGAATCGCCGTTGTATCGTCGGTCTGCCCGTCGCCTTTGGCGCCGCACGATCGCACGTCGGCGGACAGCGCAGGCTGGACGTGAAGCAGGAGGATAAGGGTTGCAATGAAACCGAACGAGGGAAGGAGGCGTGAGGCGCTCATGCGCGCATTCAACCCAACCTCGCCGTCCGCTGCAAGCGCAGATTCGGGGCGAGAACCGCGTTGACTGTAGCGCCGGCATCCCTGCCGGCGATGCGACGACGGTTTGCGAAACGACGCCGGCAGGGATGCCGGCGCTACTTCTGCCGCTTCGCCGTCTTGCCGCCGTTCGGCGCGGCATAGACCACCTCGCGTTTCTTCAACGCCGGCGCTTCGCCTTCGCCGGTGCCGCGCTGCAATTCCTTGATCTGGTCGCGCAGCAGCGCGGCGCGCTCGAACTCCAGCTTCTTCGCCGCTTCCAGCATCTCCGCTTCCAGTTCGCGGATCAGTTCGACGACGTCGTAGTCGGCACCGGATTCCCTGACGACGCTCGCCTCGACTTCGCGGCCCTGCACGATGCTCTGGAGGCTCTCCTGCACACCGCGCACGACCGACTTCGGCGTGATCTTGTGGACGCGGTTGTATTCCATCTGCTTGGTGCGGCGGTAATCGCTGATCTCGATGAGCTTCTTGATGGAGTTGGTCATCACGTCGGCGTAGAGGATGACCTCGGCGTTGATATGGCGGGCGGCGCGGCCGGAAACCTGGATGAGCGCGGTGGCGCTGCGCAGAAAGCCTTCCTTGTCGGCGTCGAGGATGCAGACCAGCGACACCTCGGGCAGGTCGAGGCCCTCGCGCAGGAGGTTGATGCCGACGAGCACATCGAACTTGCCGTTGCGCAGGCCGCGCAGGACTTCGACGCGCTCGATGGTGTCTATGTCAGAGTGGAGATAGGTGACCTTGATGCCGAGGTCCTTGAGGTAATCGCTCAGGTCCTCGGCGGTGCGCTTGGTCAGCGTCGTCACCAGCACGCGCTCTTTCTTCTCCGTGCGGGCGCGGATTTGCTCAATCACGTCGTCAATCATCCCGTCCAGCGGTTTGATCGTGATTCTCGGGTCGAGTAGGCCCGTCGGGCGGATGATTTGCTCGGCGACGACGGCGCTCTTCTCCCGCTCGAAATCCGCCGGCGTCGCACTGACGAAGATAGCCTGGGCGACCATGGACTCGAACTCCGGGAAATTCAGCGGCCGATTGTCGAGCGCGCTCGGCAGGCGGAAGCCGTGCTCTACCAGCGTCATCTTGCGCGAGCGGTCGCCTTCATACATCGCGCCGATCTGCGATACCGTCACGTGGCTCTCGTCAATCACCAGCAGAAAATCCTTCGGGAAGAAGTCCAGCAGGCAGAACGGCCGCTGGCCCGGCGCGCGGCCGCTGAGGTGGCGCGAGTAGTTCTCGATGCCGGAGCAGAAGCCCATCTCCCGCATCATCTCGATGTCGTAGGTGGTGCGCATCTTGAGCCGCTGCGCCTCCAACAGCTTGCCGCGCTTCTCGAACCACTCGATCCGCTCCGTCTCCTCCAACTGGATCGTCTCGATGGCTTTCTCCAGCTTGTCGGGGGACGTGACCCAGTGTTTCGACGGGAACACGCTCGTGCCCGGCAGGTCCTCCAGCCGCCGGCCCGTGAGCGGGTCGAACCGCGTGATCTTCTCGATCTGGTCGCCGAAGAACTCGATCCGCAGCGCGTCCTCGGCGTAGCTGGGAATGAGTTCGATCACATCGCCGCGCACCCGGAAATTGCCGCGCTCCAGCGCGATGTCGTTGCGGTCATACTGGATGTCCACCAGCCGCCGCAGGAACGTGTCCCGGGGGAGCGTGTCGCCCACCTTCACCGGCACCACCATGTTCATCCAGTCCTCCGGCGAACCGAGGCCGTAGATGCACGAGACGCTGGCCACCACCACCACGTCCCGCCGCGTCAGCAACGCGCTCGTCGCCGACAGCCGCAGCCGCTCGATGGACTCGTTGATGGCGCTGTCCTTCTCGATGAACGTGTCCGTCTGCGGGATGTAGGCCTCCGGCTGGTAATAGTCGAAGTAGCTGACGAAATACTCCACCGCGTTGCGCGGGAAGAACTGCTTGAACTCGCTGTAGAGCTGCGCCGCCAGCGTCTTGTTGTGCGAGATCACCAGCGTCGGCCGCCGCAACCGCTCGATGACATTGGCCACTGTGTAGGTCTTGCCCGAGCCGGTGACACCCAGCAGCGTCTGGAACCGGTTGCCCGCCTCCAGCGACTTCATGAGCGTCTCAATGGCCTGCGGCTGATCGCCGCGCGGCTTGAACTTGCTGACTAATTCAAATTCCATGCGCTAAATCCCGACCATACTTACCGCACCGAGCCGCCCTTTGCCAGCTTTGCGGTTGGCGTGTTTGTTCCTGCGTGCTACACAATTGTAGTATGGACGCGGCCAAGGCTTGTTCGAAATGTGGGGCGGAACTGCCGGCAGATGCCGAGGGCGAGATTTGCCAGCAGTGTGCGCTTGAATGTGAGAGAATGGCGACATCCGACATAAGCTGGAAGAAGCAACTGCCATTGATAGTGGCGGCGCTCGGCGCGGGCGTTGTTCTAGCCACAGTCTTTGGCCTCAACATAGTGACACGGCAATGGCGACTTGCTGAAGCTGCGCGGCAGGCGGCGGAAAAACAAAAGACCACGGCGGAACGAGCCACTCAAGAAATGTCTTTGGCTCTTGGCCAAGCTGAAACCGCGGCTCGGATTGCGCTTGCAGGCAAACTGTCATTATCCGGTCGAATCCTGTTGACCGAATCTCGCTGGGACCTGGCTCTGCTGCTGAGCGCACACGCTGTCCGACTTGATAAGTCAGTGGAAAACGTCGCCACTCTTCGCGAGTGTATTGCGTTTCCAAGGAGTTCAGCCGAATTTTTGCGAAGTCACAGTCGCCTCGTAACCTGCATGGTGTTTAGTCCGGATGGCAAGACGTTGGCTTCGAGCAGCAATGATCGTGCGATCGTGTTGTGGGATTTGACGAGACGACAGCTCATAGGCGAACTGCCAAGTCAGCACGGGAGAAGGGGTGTGAGGAGTATGGCATTCAGTCTGGATGGCAAGACGTTGGTTTCAGGCGGCGACGACGCTGCCGTGATGCTGTGGGACGTGGCAACACGACGGCTGATTGGCAAACCGCTGGAGGAGCATGAAAGTTCGATTTGTAGTGTGGCGTTCAGTCCGGATGGCAAGACGTTGGTTTCAGGCGGTGATGATGGCACGGTGATGCTGTGGGACATGGCGACGCGCCGGTCAACCGGTAAACCGTTGGGTGGACACAGAAGTCCAGTGAGGGGTGTGGCGTTCGGTCCAAATGAACTGACGCTGGTCTCAGTCCATAGCGATGGCATGGTGACGTGGTGGGATTTGGCGACACGACGACCAATTCGCAAGATGCTGTCCGGGCACAAGAGCCCTGTGTGTAGAGTGGCACTCAGCGCGGATGGCCAGACGCTGGTGTCTGTAAGCACAGACAACACAATCATGTTATGGGACATAACGACAGGACAACCGATTGGCCAATCGCTGACAAAGCATCAAGGTCCCGTGAGTAGTGTAACATTCGGTCCAAATACCAGAATGTTGGCAACAGGCTGCAAGGACGGCACGGTGATGTTGTGGGACGTGGCGGCACGCCAATCTATCAGCACACCGTTGGCGGGACAGAAAGGTTCTGTGAGCAGCCTCGCGTTCAGTCCCGACGGCAACATGTTGGTCTCTGGCAGTTCAGATGGCACGATCATGTTGTGGGAGGTGATGACACGACAACCAATTGGCATACCGCTGGCAGGGCGCGGACTCGACGTGTGCAGTGTGGCATTCAGTCCTGATGGCAACACGCTGGCATCAGGGAACAGCGACGGCACGGTGATGCTGCGGGACGTGGCAACACATCAACCGATGGACATGTCGTGGGCAGAGCAAAGAGGCTTTGTGACCAGCGTGGCGTTCAGTCCAGACGGTGGAATGCTGGCGGTGGGCTGCTGGGCTGGGATGGTGATGTTATGGGACTTGGCAGCGCGTCAGTCGGCAGGCTCACCATTGGGCGGGCACAAAGGCCCTGTGAACGGTGTGGCGTTTAGTCCAGACGGCAAGACACTGGCATCAGGAAGTGCAGACAACACAGTGGTCTTGTGGGACGTGACGGCCCGAAAGCCGGCTGGCCCACCGTTGGCATGGCATAAGAAACGTGTGCGTAGTGTGGCGTTCAATCCGAATGGCAGGATGTTAGCCTCGGGCAGTGATGACGACACGGTCATCTTGTGGGATGTGGTGACGCGACAGCCGATAGGCACACCACTGACAGGGCATAGAAGCAATGTGAGTAGCGTAGCATTCAGTCCTGATGGTAAGACGCTGGCATCAGGGGGCGGTGATCGAACGGTGGTTCTATGGGACGTGGTGACGCGGCAATCGAAAGGGACACTGTTCGCTGGGCACAAGCTCATGGTTACCGGTTTGGCGTTCAGCCCGGACGGCAAAACATTGGCATCGTGCAGTTACGATCAGACGGTGATGCTGTGGAATGTGGAGACACTACAACCGATTGGCACGCTGCTGATTGGAGAGGGAAGATGTCATAGCGTGGCGTTCAGTCCGGATGGCGCTATGCTGGCAGCGGGGAGCAGCGACTGTAGGGTGACCCTATGGCCCATTCACCATCGCTGGATTCAGTTTGCTCGGCAATTGGCTACTTCATCGCCGAAAGATTTGATCCGGCATGCGCGGCAAGCAGCCAACCGTGAACTGACAGATGAGGAAGTGGGGAAATACTTCGGTGAGTTTATCAAAGGCTACGATCCGCTGTGGCCAAACGGTGATTCTGGCAAACAATGACAAGCATCATTTGAGTCTGGGGGATCTTCAGCCGTCCGCTTACAACTCTCCGACGGCTGGCGGTCCAGTTTTTCGTCACTGAGAGAATCTGCTCTGGCAGAGCGTTCACAAACGCCACCGGATCGGGCGGAGGGGAGGACGAGTGAAGAGTGAGAAATTAAGAATGAAGAATTTGGGGAAGCTGTCAGTTTTCAGTTGTCAGCCAAAGGGTAGAGGTTGGCGAAGGCGTGGTTTCATGATAGAAAATGGCTTTAGTTTAGCGCCCGATGAAACCGCGAACCAAAAGCCTCATCCGCACAGCGGCGACGGCGTGTCTCGGCGTGGCGGCGCTCGCTTGCGCCCTGCCGGCTCGCGCCCAAGTTGCTGACAGCAACAACACGGCGCGGTTTCAGCCGTCTGCCGTGCTTGTGCCGAGCAACCTGAAACCTGAAAGCACGCTGCAACCCGAAAGCGGCAAAGGACTGCCGCAGCCCAAGACGCTTGCGCCCGCGAGCGAGCGGCGATCTTCAACATGGGAACGTTTCGGACGGCAGCAACCCTTTGTTGTTGTCAGCGACAAGACCAACGTCGTCATCCGCAGCGCCCAAGAAGACGCAACGGCGAAGGCTGGCGTGTTGGGTCCGGACGCCGTGCTTGTGCCGAGCGACCTGAAACCTGAGAGTGCGCTGCAACCTGAAAGCGGCAGGGGACTGCCGCAGCCCAAGACGCTCGCGCCCGCGAGTGAGCGGCGATCTTCAACATGGGAGCGTTTTGGACGGCGGCAGCCCTCTGCCGTTGTTCCCTCGCCACTCGGCGGGCGCGTTGATGGGCGACCTCGACTTTCAGCTTCGAACGCGGACCAGAGCCGCAAACCTCTCGCTGACACAGTTCCGGGTTCGGAGTCCAGGCTTCAGCCGGCAACGCCTTTGAACCGGCTGAAGCCGGGACTCCAAACCAACCCGCCAACGCAAATTCGCGGCAAGGGATTGTCGCAATCGGATCGCTCCGGCGTGGTCGCTGACACCACCACCATCACCCGACCCAGCCCACCGGAAGTGCTGCCACCTCTACCGCAGATTGTTCCGTCTTCCGCGTTCGGCTCGAACGTCGCGTCGGCTTGGTTGCCTCCCCCGTTCGTGCCTGCGCCAGTTGTGTTTGACACCGCGCGTTTGACCGCCGCCGTCACTAACAGAGTCACCCTGCCCAGTCTGCCGAAAGCACTGCCGCTTCCCTCGCCATCGGCTCCGCCAGCCGCGCCTGGCTCGAACACCGCGCCGGCTTGGTCGTCATCCACAGTTGCGCCGGCACCGGTTGTGTCCACGACAAACCGTTCGGAGAAGACGCCGCCGCCACAGTCAACGGCTGACCCCGCTCGCTCGGGTCGTGAACCTTCTGCCAAAACATTGGGAGCGCGGACTGCCGAATCTGCGCAGCCGCCCGTCGCGGACAAGGCTGTCCGCGCTCCGGTTCGCGAAAAGAAACCGTCGCAACCGGATCGTTCCGGGCCGACCGTCGGCACCACCAACACCACGGACCGGACCAGCTCGCCGAAACCGCTGCCACTTCCATCGCCATCGGCTTCGACTTCCATGCTTGGTTTGAACGCTACGCCGATTTGGCTGCCCCCCTCGCTTGTGCCGGCACCTGATGCGCCCGAAACGACCCGCGTTGCCACCGACGCCACCAACACCGCCATCCGGCTAGGTCCGTCACAAGCGACGACACCCCCGCCGCCATCTGCTCCGGCTTCCGCAACGCCGCGGATTTCCGCGGACTTGGAGCCGCTGATGGATCAAGCCCGTGAGCTTTACAGCCGGCAACAATTTGAAGAGGCCGCCGCCAAATACCGCGAAATCCTCAAGCTCAACCCGGAGAACATCTCCTGTCTCTCCAACCTTGCCGTCATCCGTTTCCAGCAGGGACGGCTCGAAGATGCCGAGCATCTGCTCAATCGCGCGCTCCAGATCGCGCCCAACGACGCTTACTCCCACGCCACCGTTGGCATCATCTACTTCAAGCAGGACCGCTTTGACGACGCCGTTGAGGAATTGACGCGCTCGCTCAAACTCAACTCCGACAACGCCGAGGCGCGCAACTATCTCGGCCTCGCTTGTTGGAAAAAGGGCCGAAGCTCCGCCGCCGAACAGGAACTGCGCCGCGCCATTGAGATACGGCCTGACTACGCCGACGCCCATTACAACCTCGCCGTGATCTACGCCACGCAAAAACCGCCCTTCCTCGGCCTGGCCAAGTTCCACTACCGCAAAACGCTTGAGTTTGGCCGGGCGAGTGACCCCGACTTGGAAAATACCCTGGCCGGCGGGGAGCCAGAGAAGTAGTCGAAGGCTGTTGCGCAGTCTGTTCCGTCTGGTTCGCGGTCATGGGAAACGCAGGCAGACGGAATTCATCCAGAGCGGCATCGGCCAGCAAGATGGTGTCGTGAACAATCGCACCCCACGACCGCGCGAAAGAGCCAGGACCAACGCTCCGGTTCTCTCCCCTTCCCTCGCGCAAATTGTTCTGGACGGGGCGAAAGCCAGGTTTCAAAGTCCGCCGTGTCGCTTTACATCACGTCAAAGAGGTCGCCGAATTCCTGTTAGCATGAAGTTGAAGCATCCTGTTGCCATTGGTTTCGCCCTCGCCGGATTGCTCATTGTCGTCGGCGTCAGTATTCCGGTCTACAATTTTATTGCGCCTATAGAGCGGCAGATGAAAGCGGGACGCAAATACATGGATTCGCTCACAGAGCCGGATATCCAAAGATGGATTGAGCGAACCAAGGTCTACCTTGCCGGATATGACCCGCAAAAGCCCACAATTGGTTCTATGCTAGTCCCTCCAGATCTAAAGGCGCTAAAGATCATTCGCATTGATGTGACGCAAGACAGGGTGGTTTACGTTTGGATGGGTGGCTTTGATCATACGGACCTTGCCGTGGAGCGGCTACAGGATGACGGCTTCAAGGTCACCGCGAATTATGACGACAAGAGAAGTAGAGTGATTTGGGAGAGTAAAGCTCCTAAAACTTTGTTAGCTCCAAACACTTTGTTTAACCTGACCGTTCCCGCTTCGCGGTCACGATAGCGCGGCTCACATGTTAAGTTTACCCACGGCCTCACGCAGTCTCGGCGTCAGTTTCTCCGGCGCGGGTGGCGGTCAGTAACGCTGCAAGAGGTCGAGGAGCTTGCGGTCGAGCTTGTGGCCGTCGAGGTCCTCGTAGGTGACGTCGGCGCGCTCGCTGTCGAGGACGCCGAAGCTGCCGCGGAAGTTCCAGAGCGCCCAGCCCCAGCCGGCTTTCTTCCAGTTGGCCAGGCAATCCTCGGCCCAGCGCAGGACAACGTCGTGCGGGGTCTTGTTATACGATCCCCATTCGCCGACCATGATGCCGACGCCTTTGGCTTCGAGTTTCTTCCACGGCTTGATGTTCTTCTCCCACAGCCAGGCGCGGTCCTGCATGGCCATGCCGGGGAACGGCGTGGGCTGCGCGCCGGCCTTGTAGCCGATGGGGTCGGCCTTTTCGGCGAACTTCTGCGCGAGCGGCAGCACGTCCTCGCGGTCGGCGCCGGCGGGTTTGAAGCCGAGTTCGCTCACTTGCAGCCAATCGCCGGCCGCGACGGAGAGTTTCACTTGTTTCGCGCCGGCGGGCACGGTGACGGGGTAGTCGCGGTCGTAGGTGCAGAAGTAGATTTTGTATTCCGGCTTGAACTCGCTCTTCTTCCACTCGCCCTCGCCGGGGCCGGTCTTAAATTCCTTTTCCCAGACCTTCGCGCCGTCAATCTCGACGGTGAGCAGCGCGCGGCTGGAGACGCCGAGGACATGGAGCCGCAGCGCGGTCTCGGTCTTGAACGGGCCGTCAACGATGATCGGGTGGGAGCCTTCCTTCTTGGTCGGGCTGAGGAGCGTGCCGTTGGGGCCGAGCAGCTTGGGCCACTTCGGCAGCGGGAAATTTTCCCCGCGGACCCAGCTCGCCTTGTAGTGGGTCAGCTCGCCGGGCGAGTAGCCGCGCGTGGCTTGGGCGATCTTCAGAGGGCGCAGTTCGAAGATCGGCTGCTGGCCCCATTGCATGCCGTCGGAGATGATGAGCCGCTTCGGGTCCTGGGCGCGGATGGCCTCGGCCATTTTGCGCACGACGGCAACGTAGAGGTTGGTGTCGCAGTGGGCCGGCTCGTTGAAGAGGTTGAAGCCGAGCTGGGTGTTCGGGATGCCCTTGTAGCGGCGCGCAAACTCCGCCCAGTGCTTCGCGCAAACCTCCTGCGTCTTGGCGTCGGTAAAGAGGTCGGTGGCCTCCCTCGGCTTGGCGACGGTGTAGCCGGGCGCACGGTGGAAGTTGATCCAGACGTGGATGCCGTATTTGCGGCCCCACTCGACGGCTTGGTCAATCTCCTTGAGCTGCGCCTCGTTGAACTGCTCCCAGTCCTTGTTCTGGATCCAGCAGCGGTAATCCATCGGCAACCGCACGAAGTTGAAACCGAGTTTGTGGATGAGCTTGAAGTCCTCCTCCTTGAACGGCTCGCATTTCCCGACGCTGAACTTCTCCAGCAGGTTGAAGCCGCGCCAGCGCGGCAGTTTCTCCGCCGAGGCCGGCATCCATTTGACGGACGGGTCGGCAGGCTTCGTCGCCGCGGAAGAGGTGAACAGGGAACCGGCGCACAGGCCGGCGAGCAGGATGAGGGTTGTCGTTTTCATGCGTTGGTCTTTTTGCGCAGCGCGCTTATCCGCTCCCGCAGGCTGGTTGTCAAACTCATCTCATCGCGGAAAAGATGCTGGCCGCAGCAGGGCCGCGTGATATAGTTTTACCAGAACGATGAAGAACCTGCCCAATCGAATCCGTTGCCGCGGTGGTTTCACATTGGTGGAGTTGTTGGTGGTGATTGTCATCATCGGCATCCTGGCGGGGATGCTGTTGCCGTCAATCACAGGCGTGTCCGAAAGAGGCAAACGCCTCTCTTGTGCAAACAACCTCAGGGAGATCTACAAGATGGCGTTCGCCTACGCCAAGGACAACGACGACGTGCTCCCCTTCTACGACGATCCTAAAGCCAACGCGCCGATGCTGCTTGAGGAGGCACTGAATACATTCTGCCGGAAAAACTACACGCGCAACCTGAAGATCTTCAAGTGCCCCAGCCGCTCAACACCCACCGGCCTCAGCAAGGAGTATCAATACGAATACAACTCGTATTTCAGCACCAAGCGCGCGCTCAGACTGCCCCAAGTGAAGAACCCGGCAACTTTGCGCATGGCGTGGGACAGCGACAAGGAGGCTCAGGCGGGATTCTACGATCCCCAGGACAATCACAGCGACGCCGGCGGCAATGTGCTTTATGTGGACGGCCACGTGCAATGGATAGATGGAAAGCAGTATAAAGGAACCGAGCAGGTGAATCCCGACTCGCAGTGACGCCGCGCCGGATGCGCGGGCAAGCCGCCCTCCGCGACCGGATCAGTTTTCAACCTTGCACCGGAGGAAACCGAACAGCTCCGGCAGATGCGGGCGAGAGCTTTTGCGAAGAAACAACGCCGCCGACCAGGCTCGACGGCATGACAATGATTGCAGTTGTCGGTTTGACAGCACGGAGAAACAACCATGAACAAGACTGATTTTCCAACAACGAACACGCCCGCCCGCAACGGATCTGAGATGTCGAGGCGGAAGTTCCTCAGCAAGACCGCGGCCGTGGCGGCGTTGACGATCGTGCCGCGCCACGTGCTCGGCGGGCCGGGCCAGGTCGCGCCCAGCCAGAAGACCACGCTCGCCTGCATCGGCGTGGGCGGCCAAGGCACGATAGATATGATGAACTTCCTCGACTTCAACGAGGTGCAGGTTGTCGCCGTCTGCGACGTGGACCGCGAGAGCGCCGGGTTCCTTTCGTGGAACTGGGGGCAAGGCAAGGAGGGCAAGACTGGTGGCCGTGAGCCGGCGCGCCGCGCGGTGGATGAGTTTTACGGGAAGCAGCGGCCGTCCGGCCAGTATCGCGGCTGCAAAGCCTACGCGGATTATCGCGAGTTGCTGGCGAAGGAGGACGTGGACGCGGTGGTGATCGCCACGCCGGACCACACACACGCGGTCATCGCGATGGCGGCGCTGAAGAAAAAGAAGCACGTTTATTGCGAGAAGCCGCTGACGTGGTCGGTGGCCGAGGCGCGGGCGGTTGCGGAAGAAGCCAAGCGGGCAGGCGTGGCGACGCAGTTGGGCAACCAAGGCCAGGCAACGGAGCAAGACCGTGTGACGCGCGAGATGATCGCGGATGGCGCGATCGGGCCGGTGCATGAAGTTCAGGTCGGCTGGGGTCCGCGATTCTGGAGTTACCCAGCGTTGCAGGACCGCCCGACGGACACGCCACCGGTGCCGGAGGGGTTGGACTGGAATCTCTGGCTCGGCCCGGCCCCGAAGCGGCCCTACCATCCCTTGTATCATCCGTGGGTGTGGCGGAACTGGTGGGAATTCGGCACCGGCCTGCTCGGTGATATGGGCTGCCACCTGCTTTCCACCGTGTTCAAAGCGCTCGACCTGCGGCATCCGATCAGCGTCGAAGCCAGCTCGACGAAAATGTATCCGGAGGTCTATCCGATGGGCGTGATCGCGCGATTTGATTTTCCCGCCCGCGGCGACCGGCCGCCGGTGAAGTTGAGTTGGTATGACGGCGGCTTGCTGCCACCCTCGCCGGAGGAAACGCCATCCGAACGCCGGAGCTATGGAGTGATGTATATCGGCGAGAAGGGCAAGATCTTCGGCCACCGGATCTTCCCCGAATCAAAACAGAAAGCCTACGGCCGTCCGCCGAAGACGCTGCCGCGCTCGCCGGGACACTACAAGGAGTTTGTGGACGCTTGCCGTGGCGGGCCGGCGCCGGGAGCCAACTTTGTTGACCACGCCGGCGTTCTCTCGGAAACTCCCTTGCTTGCTAACGTCGCGTTGCGCGCGGGCAAGAAACTGCTCTGGGACGGCCCGGCCATGAAGGTCACCAACGACAAGGAAGCCAACAAGCTCTTGCACCGCGAATACCGCCAAGGCTGGTCGCTCTGAGGTGGAAAGCAGTTCGGGAGCGGCGACGATTGCGTCACTCTCGAGCCGCAAGGCCCCCGGCAGAACGGAATTCTTTCAGCCACATTTGCGCAGCCGCCACGTTGGTTTCGTCGTCGCCGAACCGCAACGACAGCCAGTGATCGTAGCCGAGCACGCTGAGCAACCTGCCCAGCAGTTTTGGATTGTCGCCAGGTCGTGCGCGCACGAGGCGCACATCGCGAATCGGTTGCGCCAACTGCTTCAGCGCCGCGCCGTCGCACGCGAGGCGGACGTTCGGGTGGTCCATCTTTCGCACAAACTTCTCCGCCGGTGCGGCTTCGCCGCCGCTCACGCAGAGCGTCACGCGCCGCGACTCCGCCAGCGGTCCGCAACGGCGCAGCACTTCGGCCGCGAGCATTCTGGCTTGCTCGGGCCGCAGCCTGCCACGCAACGTCTCCCACGCGGGCAGCTCAAAACACATCAGCCGCGCGCC
Organism: Verrucomicrobiota bacterium; assembly: GCA_026397915.1. GTDB lineage: Bacteria > Verrucomicrobiota > Verrucomicrobiia > CAIQCK01 > CAIQCK01 > CAIQCK01. Next base: position 211,309 of record JAPLTX010000021.1, on the reverse strand, counting down.
CAGTTCTGTGCAAAGCCGGACCGTCGTTTGTAGCCGCGCCAGAGCCGCCGCGCGCGACGTGTCGCCGCCGGCCAGCCGGTGTGCCGCGCCCGCCATCACGCCGGTCAACCCCGCGATTGTCACGCCGGCGTCCGACGCCGCCTGCCGCAGACGGACGGTATCCGCCTCCGTTAGTTCCCCCGGCTCCGTTGCAAGCGCCGGCAGCGGCAGCAACACGCCGCGCAGTTTCAGCTTTGCCGCCAAAGCGAACGCCTCATCCGCGCCGACACGTGAACCGTTTTCAATTTCGAGAACCAATCGCACGGCAGGATTCTACCACATCGGTGTGGCATCGGTGCGCTTGAGTTTCCGGTTGCCGGTGTTATCATGCCGCCCTTATGGAACGGATTGTTTTGATGCTGGTCGTGCTGGTGCTCGCCGTGACGGCGTGCACCGAACCGGCCACGACAGGTTTTATCAACGACGACAAGAACCCCTGGCTGAAGAAGGCGGAGGCGGAGAAGCAACGGCGCAATTACACCGAGGCGGCTGAGTGTTACGAGCAGGCGCTCAAACTCAACCCGGAATCGGCGGCGATCCACTGGGCGGTCGCAATCCTCGACGAGCAGCAGCTCAAGGACCTCGCCAGCGCGATTTACCACTATCAACGCTTCGTCAAGCTGAACGCGGACCCAGAACGCGGGAAGATGGCGAACGTCTTCATTGAGCGCGCCAAGCGCAGTCTGATCGCCTCGATGCCCAACTCGCCGCTGGAGAACGCCGGTGAGATGAACGACCTGTTGCAAAAAAACCGCGCGCTCCAGGACGAGATGGACAAGCTGCGTCAGCAATTGACCGAAGCCCAGATGAGGTTGGCAAACCAGCCGCAGGTCGCCGCTGCCGCGCCGCCACCGCCGCCATTGGAGTCGAATATCGCCAGCGCCTCAACAAACGCGGCCGTGGTGGCGTCTGCGCCCCCCGTCGCCCCGCTGCCGCCCGCCGCAAACGCCAGACTCCCCGTCGCGCCGTCGAACCCCACGACATCGGTTCAGCAGCAGCCACCCGCAGGAACGTCGTCTCCGCCGATCAATCCGAAGAAAACAACCACCTACAAGGCCAAGGCGGGCGACACGCTTGCGAACATCGCCCTGAAGTATTACGGCGACCGCAACTTGTGGACTCATATCTACCGCGCCAACCGATCGGCCATTCCCGACAAAGACCGCTTGATGCCCGGCACAGTGCTCACAATCCCGCCGAAACGTTCGCGCTGAACATGACGCGGGCAACGGAGGCGGATGTTTTCTTGCGAACCCGGCGCGGCGCGATTATGCTGATGTGGCGATGAAAAGGCGTGCCATCTATCCAGGCAGCTTCGATCCCATCACGAACGGCCACCTCGACGTGGTTGATCGTGCGATACGGCTTTTTGACGAGGTCATTGTTGCCGTCGCTGTCAACATCGGCAAGGAACCGCTGTTCACCGTCAAGGAACGGCGCGAGATGCTGCGGCGCTCGGTTGGACACATGCCGAACGTCTCCGTGGACAGCTTCGACAATCTGCTGGTGGATTACGCCCGCCAGAAAGGCGCCGTCGCGGTGGTGCGCGGGCTGCGGGCGGTCAGCGACTTTGAGTTTGAGTTCCAGATGGCGCTGATGAACCGCAGCCTGGAACCGCGGGTGGAAACGGTGTTTTTGATGCCGAAGGACAGTTACGCATATTTGAGTTCGAGGATGATCAAGGAAATCGTCCGGCTGGGCGGCAGCGCGAAAGGGTTCGTGCCGCCATTTGTCGAGGTGGCGCTGCAACGCCGCCTAGGGAAAGGAGGCCGAAGATGAAAATCAATCTGAGAAATTTTCCCGACGAAGGGCGTGATTTCGAGGGCGAGGATCCGGTTGAGATTCTGGATGTCAGTGATCCGGAGTATCGCTTCGAATCGCCGGTCGGCTACCGGTTGCACGGGCAGGTGCTGGGCCACGCGCTGGTGGTAACGGGCCGGGTTTGGACTCATGTGGGCGTCACCTGCGTGCGTTGTCTGAAGGATTCCAAGCAGGCGGTGGAGGTGCGGGACTTCGTGGTGCATCGGGAAATAACGTCAACGGAGGATTTCGCGGACTTGACGGAGAATCTCCGGGAAGATATTTTGCTCGCTCTTCCGCAGCACCCGTTGTGCAGCAAAGATTGCAGGGGCTTGTGCCCCGTCTGCGGACAGGACCTAAACGAAAGAACTTGTTCGTGCGCGAAACGGGCGGCCGGCCCCGACTCCAAGGGAGTTGACGCCGGCAGCACGGGAACGCCTTGGAGCGCGCTCGATCGTATTAAAATCGCAAGAAAGTAGAAGTAATATGGGCACCCCAAAACGTAAAATGTCCAAGAGCCGGCAGCGCAGCCGGCGCAAGGCCAACAGTTGGCGCGCTCCGCAAACGGGCAAGTGTCCGCAGTGCGGCAGCAGCGCACAGCCTCACCGTGTGTGCCCTAGTTGCGGCTACTACAAAGGCCGCCAGGTCGTCACCATCAAGGCGGGCGCCTAGCGTCCGCGAGGTTCAGGCGGTCCGCCGTTTTCGACCTTGAAGATCGCTGTTGATGCCATGGGGGGAGACCACGGGCCGCAGCCTGTCGTGGAGGCTGCTGCAACGGCGCTGGCGCTTTATCCGCAGATCGAGCACATCTTCCTCGTCGGCATCGAGAAGGAACTCAGCGCAAAACTAGCGGATCTGCCGCACGACCGCTCGCGCCTCAGCATTGTCCACGCCTCCGAAATCGTAACGATGGAGGACAAGGCCGTCGAGGCCATCCGCCGCAAGCGGGATTCCTCGCTCAGCCGCGCGGTGGACATGGTCAGGGACGGCAAGGCCGACGCCGTGCTCTCGCCGGGCAATACCGGCGCGTTTATGGCGGCGGCGCTGATCAAACTGCGCACCCTGCCGGGCGTGGATCGGCCCGGTTTGGCGACGGTCATGCCATCGCGGCACGGCAAGTTCCTGATCCTCGATCTCGGCGCTAATGCGGACGCCCGGCCGCGGCATCTCTGCGACTACGGCGTCATGGGCGAGATTTACGCGCGGCAGATTCTCGGCGTTCCCAATCCACGCATCGGCCTCTTCTCCATCGGCACCGAGGAAATGAAAGGCAACGAACTGACTCTGGAAGCCCACCAGTTGTTGAAAGACAGTCCGGTGAATTTCGTCGGGAACATCGAAGGCCACGACATGTTCGCCGACAAAGTGGACGTGATCGTCACCGACGGCTTTACCGGCAACGCCGTGCTCAAAAGCTGCGAAGCCACGTCGCGGCTGGTTCATGACTGGATGAAGGAAGAGCTTTCGCGAAACCCGCTGCGCAAGTTCGGCGCATGGCTGGCGACGGCAGCCTTCAGGGACCTCAAGAAAAAAGCCAATCCTGACGAATACGGCGGCGCCATCCTGCTCGGCGCCAACGGCATTTGCATCAAGGCCCACGGCAAAGCCAGCGCCAACGCCATTTGTTCCGCCCTTCGCATCGCGGCCGACGCCATCACGCGCCAGGTCAACACGCTCATCATCGAAGAAATCCGTTTGACACATGAAAAAGAACACCCCGCGCAGCCCGCGCCCGCAACTGCCGCCTAGAACCGTCTCCATCATCGGCACCGGCAGCTACGTGCCCGAGCGTGTTGTCGCCAACGCGGAATTCGAGGCACGCAAAGAACTCGAAACCACCGACGAGTGGATTCGCACCCGCACCGGCATCCGCGAGCGCCGGTTTGCTGGCGAAAAAGAATACACCTCCGACATGGGCGCCGAGGCCGCTCGCCGCGCCATGGCCCAGGCCGGCGTGAAGCCGGAAGAAATAGACCTCATCATCGTCGCCACCATCACGCCGGACATGCCGTTTCCGTCCACCGCCTGTCTCGTGCAGAACAAGATCGGCGCCAGGCGCGCCGCGTGCTTTGACTTGGAGGCCGCCTGCTCGGGGTTCCTCTACGCGCTGGAGGTCGGCCAGCAGTTTGTCGCCGCGCACACCTACAATACCGTCCTAGTCATCGGCGCGGAAAAACTTTCCTCGGTCATTGACATGGCCGACCGCAACACCTGCGTGCTCTTCGGCGACGGCGCCGGCGCGGCCATCCTGCGCAGCCGCGGCGACGCCAACCACGGCATTCTCACCACCTGCATGGGCGCCAACGGCGCGCATGGCGATTTGCTCAAGATGCCCGGCGGCGGCTCCCGCCACCCGGCGACTCACAAATCGGTGGACGCGCGATTGCACTTCCTTCAGATGGCTGGAAAAGAAGTTTTCAAGCAAGCCGTCCACGCGATGAACTCTGCCGCAACCGAGGCACTGGCGCGCTGCCAACTCACCGGCGCCGACATCGCGCTGGTAATTCCGCACCAAGCCAACCTCCGCATCATAGACGCGCTGGCCAGGCGCATTGAAGTGCCGGCCGACCGCATCTACGTCAACCTCGACCGCTATGGCAACACCTCGGCCGCGAGCGTGCCCATCGCTCTCGACGAAGCCGCTCACGCCGGTCGCGTCAAGAGCGGCGATCTGGTGCTGATGGTGGCTTTTGGCGCAGGCTTCACCTGGGCCTCCTGCGTCATCCAGTGGTAAGCTGTTTGCAAGGCTATACGTTCGCGTCGTCGCGCCGGTAGGGTTGCAGCTCGGCCAGCATGCTCGGCGGGACCTTCGCGTCGAGTTCGCAACGACCGCCCACAAATTTCTTCTGCAACACCTGGCCATCGCGATGAATCCGCGCGACCAGCGCGGTCTGGCTGGCGGGAATGGCGAGCCGCACAAACTCGTGTCTGGGCGTGAGCAGGATGCTTAACTCGCTCAGCAGCATGTCGAAGCCCGTTTTCTTCAACGCGCTGATGGCGACGGCGTTGGGCGTGTCACGGCCCAACCGGTCGAGCAGCGTCCGGTTCTCGACACGGTCCATCTTGTTCAGCGCGGTCAAGGTGGATTTCTCCCCCGCCTTCAACTCGTGGAGCACTTGGTTGACCGCCGCGATCTGGTCGAGCACCTGTGGATGGCTGGCGTCCACGACGTGAATGAGCACGTCGGCTTCGACGACTTCTTCGAGCGTGGCGTAGAAACTGTCCACGAGGTGGTGCGGCAACCGACGCAGAAAGCCGACCGTATCAGTAAGCAGGACGTTGCGGTTGTTGGCGAGCCGCAGCCGGCGCGTGGTCGGATCGAGCGTGGCGAACAGTTTGTTCTCGGCGACGACGTGGGCGTCGGTGAGCGCGTTCAGCAGCGTGCTCTTGCCAGCGTTGGTGTAGCCAATAATGGCGACGATGGGCCACTCGTGCCGGCGCCGCCCACTGCGCATGACGGCGCGATGCTTGCGGACCTCGGCGATCTCGGCCCGGAGGCGCCGGATGCGCTCCTCAATGCGGCGGCGATCCACCTCCAACTGCGTCTCGCCGGGGCCGCGCGAGCCAATGCCGCCGTATTGGCGCGAGAGGTGGGTCCAGAGCCGGGTCAGGCGCGGGAGCATGTATTGAAGTTGGGCCAATTCGATCTGGAGCTTGCCCTCGCGAGTTCGCGCCCGCTGGGCAAAGATGTCGAGGATCAGTTCGGTGCGGTCGAGGACTTTGCAACCGAAGATCTCCTGCAAGTTGCCCGCCTGTGCGGGTGAAAGATCGTCGTCGAAGATGACCGATGTGACACGCTCCGCCTCGGAAACGCCGGTGACGTATTTCGCGGCCAACTCCTCCGCCTTGCCGCGTCCGATGAAATGCGCAGGAGTCGGGTTGGTGAGCTTTTGCGTGGCGCGGTCCACGATCACCGCGCCGGCTGAGCGGGCCAACTCGGCCAGTTCATCGAGGCTGTCGGACGCCTGCCAGCGATCCCGGCCGTGGCGTTCCAACTCCACCAGCAGGACGCGCTCTTGGAGCTGCGTCGTTGTATCAATCAGCTTTCTCGTCGTCGTAAATCTCCTGACAAACCAAACTACCGTTGCGGTTACGAGAGGTCAATGCCGCTCAGACCCGGCGGCGATGCCAAACTCGCACAATTCGGCCGCCAGCCGCTCCAGCGGCAGGCCGATGACGTTGGAGTAGCTGCCTTCAATGCCGGCGACGATGGGCGGCCCTTCCTGGATCGCGTAAGCCCCGGCCTTGTCGAGCACGTCCACGGCGTCGAGGTATTGCTCGATGTCGGCCTCGGCAAGCTCGCGGAACCGGACCCGTGTTTCGACGGTAAACACCCGTTCGCGGTTCTCGGCGCGGCAGATGAGACAGACGCCGGTGATGACGGAATGACCCTGGCCGGAGAGACTCCGCAACATGCGCCGCGCGTCGTCGAGGTCGCTCGGTTTGCCGAAGACTTCGTTGCCGAGCACAACGATAGTGTCCGCGCCAAGGACCAGCGCGTCGGGATGCCTCACAGCCACGTCGTGGGCTTTGACTTGGGCGTTATGGATGGCAAGGTCATGGAAGCTGGTCGGGTGCTCGTCGCGTTCGGCCACGCCGGTCGGCATGACATCGAACTGCAAGCCGAGTGACTTCAGCAGTTCGGTTCGTCGCGGACTAGCGCTGGCGAGAATCAGTTTCATGACGGCAAATGATAGCGCTTTGCGGCGGCAGTGGAATCGAATAAATTAAGGCGCTGACCGTCGAAGACGGCGCAACGTGGTTTAGGCCGAGCGAAGATTTGAACTTAGAAGAGGCAAGAAAGATGAAAAAGCTACTGACAGTAATAGTTGGAGCAATGATTTTGGTCGTCGGAACAAGTCTGGGGCAGGCACAACATCATGGCGGGTATCGCGGCGGTGGCTATTATGGTGGGCATCACGGCGGCTATTATGGGCACGGCGGCTGGGGCTTTGGCATCGGGTTCGGGTTCCCGTGCTATTCGTATGCCCCGGCATATTACGCGCCGCCGGTGTATTACACGCCGCCTGTCGTTTATCCGTCCCCGGTGGTCTATAGCGAGCCGACTAGCGGCACTTACTACTACTCCTCGACGCCGACGTATTACTCGGCGCCTGTGAGCTACTCCTACTCGTATCCGGCTTACTGCAACCGCGGCTACGTCTATCGGCCGGCTTATAGTTGGTAGGCTACAAGCAGACTATCTTGTCTTTGGCAATCCCGGCCCCAACGTTTTGCGTTCGGGGTCGGGATTTGCTTTTGCGACAGGCGCGGCTAAACTCGCTGACATGAGCCATCCGCAATCCAACCAACTGATCGCCTTTGGCGACAAACGCCCCGTGCTCGGCCCGCAAACATTTCTGGCGGCGGGCGCGCGGCTCGTCGGCGAAGTAACGCTCGGCGAGAGCGCGAGCATCTGGTTCAACACCGTCCTGCGCGGCGACATCGCGCCCGTGGTCATCGGTCCGTTCACGAACATCCAGGACAACTCCACCTGCCACGTCGCAAGTGACATTGGCTGCATTGTCGGCGCGTATTGCACCGTTGGCCATCAAGTGACGCTGCACGCCTGCACCATCGGCGACGAGACGCTCGTCGGCATGGGCGCGATCGTGATGGACGGTTGCGCCATCGGCAACCAATGCATCATCGGCGCGAACGCATTATTAACGAAAGGACTGCGGGTGCCCGACGGCTCTCTGGTCTATGGCGCGCCGGCGAAGGTGGTCAGTTCGTTGGGCGCGGCCGAGCGCGGCAAGCTTCGCGCCTCTGCGGAGAAATACGCCAGGCTGGCGCGGATTTACCTGGGCGCGGCGGCGAGCGACTGAGGGTTGTTGCGGACGTAGTGGAAAAGGTATTGCTGCGCGTAGCCCGCGTAGGGGCCGAAGTAACTCCGGTGAAACTCCACAAGTTGGCGTCGCGTCACGCGGCGCTTGCCGGGGAAATACAGCCGCCGCAACGCGCGCTCGATCCACACGTCTATCGGAAACGCCTCCTGCCGGCCCCAGCCGAACAGCAGCGCACAATCGGCCACCTTCGGACCAACACCCGGCAGCTTCGTCAGTTCCTCGACCGCGTGCGGATAGTCCATCGCCGTGATCGTCTCCAGCCGCACCTTGCCCGAATCAATCAACCGCGCCGCTGCGAGCAGGTTCTTCGCGCGAAACCCCATCTTGCACGACCAGAGCTGTCCGTGGGTCGCCCGCGCCACGGCCTCGACCGACGGAAACGCGAACTCGTTGCGACCGCCGGCTTCAAACGGTTCGCCGAGCGCGCGACAGAGGTTGTCCACAACCTGGCAAATCTGAACGAACTGTTTCGCCGCCGAACAGATGAATGACGCGAGGCATTCCCACGGCTCCTGTCGCAGCAACCTCATACCGCGACCGAATGCCACCGCGCGTCGCATGTGTGGGTCATCGGGAAACGTGCCGACAATGGCGGCGATGTCCTCATGGACCTGGAAGTAACGCTCCAATGTCCCAGCCGGCGCGCCCGCGAGCACCAACTTGTCGCCAAGCTGGGTCGCGTGGACAACGGTCCGGCCGATAACACCCTCGTAGCCGCCATCGGCCAGTCGCCGCCAGCGGAATGCCTGGCCGCACTCCAGTGTATGGCCAAGATGAAAATTGCGCGCAGTAAATTCCACGCCGGCACTCTAACCTGCCAGACCTGCCATGCAAGCAGGTCTGATTTACTCAGTTGCGGGCTTTCGGCTTGCTGGAGCCGCGCGGCCTTCCTATATTGCGCCGGCTGCGGACCGCCGAAGATGGAAGAAGATTGGCGTTGCGCGGCGATTAACTATGGCCGGCGTTTCCTTACATCAGGTGCAGCGCATGGGGCTTCAGCAAATGCTGGCGCCTCATATGCAGCTTAATCTCCAGATGCTTCAGGCGGCCACGCCGGAGTTGTGCGACCTGGTAAAACAGGAACTGGAAAAAAATCCCACGCTGGAGGAGGTTCCGCAGGAAAGCGTCAGCCTCGATCAGCCGCCGGAAACCAGTGGCGAAGCCCCACGCGACGGCCGCGCTGAAACGACGGACGAGTTCCGTCAAGAATTCGAGGCGCTGAAGCAACTCGACGACGAGTGGCGCGATTATTTCACCCAGAGCAGCCGCAACTACAGCCGCAACGCCGAGGACGAGGAGCGCCGCCAGTTCCTCTTCGATTCCATCGTCCAGCCGGAGTCGCTCCAGGAACATCTGCTCAGCCAGCTCGGCACCAGCGATGCCGAGGACGAAACGCGGCGCGCGGCGGAGATCATCATCGGTAGCCTAAACGACGACGGCTATCTGGTGGCGCACGAAGAGATGGCCGCTGCGTTGGTAGAATTCGCGTTGCAAGTCTGCGCCCGCCGCTGGCAGTCGGGCGAGCCGTCCGCGTCGTGGGCGCGCGCGTTCATTGAGAAAGAACTGACCGAGTCGTTCGAGCGGTCGAAGCGCGGGCAACTGCTCGGTTGGCAAGAAAGGCTGCACGACATCTGCCGCCAGTTGCTCGAACCGGAATCGGCAAAGCAACCAGCGCAGCCGGTGGCGACGGCACCCGCGTCGGAGCCGGTCAACGAAAACGCGATGAAGCTGGCGCGCGACGCCGTTGGTCGCCTCCGCCAGGAACTGGCGCAGCAGTTGCGTGCGGTTATTGAGGAAGCCGCGCCCGTGCCGGTGTCGCGTGAGGTGCTTGCAGAGATTTTCAGCGGCGCGACCGCGGAGGAACTCGATGCGGCGTTGCAGGCGTGCCAACGGCTCGATCTGCCGCTGCTGTTCCTGCGACCAGCGCCGGAGGTCACGCTCGACACAATGCGCCGCGCCCTCGAACTGGTGCAGGCGCTCGATCCCGTCGGCGTCGGCGCGCGGACACTGGGCGAATGCCTCTTGATTCAACTGGCGCGGCTCGACAAGGCCGGCGGGCTGGAAGCACGGATTGTGCGCGACCATCTTGCATTGCTCGCCAGCCGCGACATGCCGAAGCTTGCCGCCACGCTTGGCGTCACGGTGGAGGAGACACAGCAGGCTGCCGAGAGCATCAGCCGGCTCGAACCGAAGCCGGGCCGCATGTTTGGTGCCGAAATCAATCCTTACGTCGAGCCGGACGTGGTCGTAGTGAAGGACCGTGACGAGTTCGTCATCCTCCTCAATGACGAGCGCATCCCCCACCTGCGTATCAGCGATTCCTACCGCGAGATGATGGCGGAGGAAAACGCCACGCCCGAGGTGGTCCAATACGTTCGCGAGCGCATCCAGGCAGGCAAGTTCCTCATCCGCAGCATCGCCCAGCGCCAGCAGACGATCCAGAACATCGCCAGCGAGATCGTGCGTGCGCAGCGCGAGTTTTTCGAGAATGGTCCCGGCCACCTGCGGCCGTTGCGCATGAGCGACGTTGCCTACCGTTGCGGCGAGACTTTCAAGATGGACGGAGGCGTCGAAAAAGCCGTCTGCCCCTATTGCGGTGCGCTGGCTGAAATTCAAGAGGGTGCCGGCAACCGCCGCGAAGGCGATTGCCCGAACGCCGAGACGGACGATTTCAGCCGCCGGCGCCATCACAGTCGTGTGCCAGGCCGCGAACTGGACAATCCCCGCCAGCTCGGCGTCCACGAAACCACCGTCAGCCGCGCCAGCGCCAACAAATACATGGCGACGCCGCACGGCGTGTTTGAGATCAAGTATTTCTTCACACCCGGCTACACCATGGCCAGCGGCGAGACGCTCGCTAGCCAGCGGGTCAAGGATCTCGTCAAGGAGTTGATCGAGAAGGAAGACCCCGCCAAGCCACTGGCCGACCAGGAGGTCGCCGCCATCCTCAAGCAGCGTGGTCTGGACATCGCCCGTCGCACCGTGGCGAAGTATCGCGGCGAACTGAACATTCCCTCGTCCAGCGCGCGGGTGAAGAACAACGGCGTCGCCAACGCGCCGCAACCTGCATCATGACCGTCTGCGAGCGACAGCCAGAAACGCATTGACTGGCGGGGAAGTTCTGGCACGATGCGCGTGCTTTGTTGCGGAACCGAGTTGTTTCGGAAACCAAAAACACTCTCAGGAGAATTGGACATGGCCACGAAAGCTGAATTGAAGTCATTATTGAACGCGCCCATCCCCCTCGCGCCGAACACTTACATCCACTTCTACAACGGCGGCAAACTGCGCGCCGACTTCATGGGTGAAGCCAACCCGAAGGACGATTTCAACTCCGAGGAATGGATCTTCTCGACGAACCGCGCCTTCACGCCCGGCCGGCCGGCCAGCGAGAACACGCCGACCAAAGGCTACAGCATCGTCCAGTTGCCCGGCGGCGAGAAGGTGCTGCTGACCGAGTTGTTGAAGGCGTTCCCGAACGAGACGCTCGGCGCGAAGCATTTCAAGAAGTTTGGCGCGACGCTCGGCGTGCTCGTAAAAATCTTCGACGTGGGCGAAGGCGCGCATATCCCCGTCCACTGGCATCCGTCGCCACAGTTCGCCAAGAAGTATTTGAAGAATCCGTTCGGTAAGAACGAGTCGTGGATCCTCATCGGTGTGCGCCCAGGCGCGAAGGCGTGGGTCGGCTGGAAGAAGAAGGTCACGGTGGACCAGTTCAGGAAGTGGATGGACGCGCAGGACGTCGAGGCGATGCGCGCCCACATGCACGAGATCAAGCCGAAGCTCGGCGACGTGACCTACACCACCGCAGGCATCGTCCACTCGATCGGCGAGGGCTGCTGCATCCTTGAGCCGCAAGAGCCGACGGATTGGAACATTCTGGCCGAGTATGAGGGGCCGTATCCCTACAAGCGCGAGCAGGCTGCGTGCGGCCTCGACTGGGACAAGGGCCTTGAGGCCGCCGACTTCTCGGTGATGAGCACGTCGTTCCTCAAGAACCGCATCTGCCGCAAGCCGGTGAAAGTCCGCGGCGCGGGCAAGAACAAGGAAGAGAAATTCCTGCCCGATTCGGCGAAGAAGTATTTCTGGGAAACCAAGCTCACCATCGCCGACAAGATGAAGATGCCGGGCGACCGCGGTTTCTACGTGTTCGTCACGTTCCAGGGCGAGGGCAAGCTCGTCGGTCCGTGGGGCGAAACGCCGATCAAGCGCGGCAAGTCGTTCATGATTCCGCGTTGCCTGCCGGGCTACGAGATCGTCAACACCGGCCGCAAGCCGATTGAGGTCTATACCGGTTATCCACCGGCGATCTGAAACCTGGAATCTCAAATCTGAAATCTAAGGAGACACCTCACATGGCAAAGCTACCGAAAACGATGAAGGCGCAGGTTTTCTACGAAAAAGAGAAAATGAAGTTCGAGGACATTCCCGTCCCGCAAATTAGCGACGACGAGGTCCTCGTGCGCGTCAAGGCGGTCGGCATCTGCGGTTCCGACGTTGCCTACTACTACGGCAACAGCCCGTTGGAGACGCCCACCGGCAAAGGTCCGCTCGTGCTCGGCCATGAGTTCACCGCCGAGGTCGTCGCGGTCGGCGCGGTGCCGGCGAAGGCGAAGCTGTTCAAGGAAGGCGACCGCGTCGTCGTCAATCCCGTCCAGCATTGCAACGCCTGTCCCATCTGCGCCAAGGGCCAGACCAACCTCTGTGAGTGCAAGTCCGTCATCGGTGTTTCCGTCAACGGTGGCTTCGCGGAGTATTGCGCCAGCAAATACACCGGCCTCGTCAAGCTGCCCGACGGCGTGAGCTTCGAGGAAGGCGCGCTCACCGAGCCGCTGGCCTGCGTCACCTATGGCATCCAGAACATGCAGCTCCAGCCGGGAAACTTCGTCGTGATCATGGGCCCCGGCGCCATCGGCCTCATGATGCTCCAGCTCGCCAAAAGCTCCGGCGCGGGCAAGGTCGCGCTCGTGGGCGGCCCCGGCGATGATTACCGGCTCGAAGCCGGCAAGAAATTCGGCGCGGACTACCTCATCAACGTCGCTGACAAGGGATCGAAGTATTTCGCCGCCGATCTCGAAGCGAAGATTCACGAACTGACCGGCGGCTTCATGGCCGACCGCGTCATCACGCCGACCGGCGCCGTCGAGGCGATGGAAGCCGCGCTGGCCGTCTCCGGCCGTCGCTCGACCATCGTTTACTTCGGTCTGCCGAGCGCCAGCGCTGTCATTCGCGTGCCGGCGCTCAAGAGCATCTTCTGGGACAAGACCATCCGCTTCTCGTGGCTGGCGCCGTTCACCTGGCCGACCGCGGTGAGCGCCGTCGCCAACAAGCTGGTGGACACCAAGAGCCTCATCACGCACCGCGCGCCGCTGGCCAAGCTCGAAGAGACGATCAAGGCCGTCGCGAGCCGTGGCGGCAACGTCCTGAAGGCTGTCATCACGCCGTAGGTTGCGTCCGTTCCTCTCGCACAGCGCGCACCGCGACCCCGCGGTTGCGCGCTGTGTGTTTTGTCCGATACCCATCCCAAACGGCAACGGCGGTGGAAATCAGGTGCGAGTTTGGAAACTCGCCCCACGGGGAGAAAATCGGCTTTGACCGCAGGCGGCGGAGAAACTAGCCTGCGACCGTGGAAGACACGTCAACGAGCGCTCCGCAGTTTCCAACTCAACAGGTGCGACCGAAAGCGCGGTTGGTGCGCGCGTTCTTCGATTTCGCCGGCAGGCGCGTCATCCAGTGGATGGATCGCACGCATGAGTTGATGGCGTTCGCTCTCATCGCCACGGGCGTTACCGTCACCAAGTTCAACGTCGCCCCGCGCGTCATCCGCCCCCTCATCCGCTCCCAGATTCACCGAGCCGGCGTGCGCCTGCTGCCGATGATCGGCTTTCTGGGCTGCGCGCTCGGCTTGATCATCATCGGCCAAACGGTGTCGTTGCTCACGCAGATCGGCGCCCACACGCTCATCGGCACACTGATGGTCACCGTGGTCATCCGCGAACTGGGGCCTCTGCTCACCACCGTGGTCGTGCTGGCGCGCGTCGGCGCCGCGACGGTCGTCGAACTGGGCACCAGTCGCGCGCGGGGCGAGGTGGAAGCGCTGGAGGCGCTTGGCATTGACCCGGTCCACTATCTGGTCTTGCCGCGGATGTGGGGCCTGGCGGTTTCTGTGTTTGCGCTAACAATCTACTTTGTGCTTGTTGCGCTGCTCAGCGGCTACCTGTTCGCGTTTCTGCAAGATGTGCCGCTGCCGCCGTCGGAATATTTCCGCCAGTTGGCGAGCGCGCTACGGTGGGAGGACTTCGCAATGCTGACGCTGAAGACCGCCGCCTTCGGCATCATCATCGCCGTCGTTTGCTGCTACCAGGGACTGGCCAAGCCGTTGCGCATCGAGGATGTGCCGAACGCCACGACACGCGCGGTGGTGAGCAGCGTCGTGGCGTGCGTCCTTGTGGATGCGGCGTTCATCGTTGCTTACCTGCTGATTTGAACATGAGCACCGTCGCTGAAACAATTGCGCGACCACCGGTGATCGAGATGCTCAATGCTGCCATCACCTCAGCGCGCGCGCCGGACACCGCGGTGATTTCTGGCATCAACTGGATCGTCTCACTCGATGACTACTGGGTGATCGGCGGACCAACCAGTTCCGGCAAGAGCAATCTGCTTGTGACGGCCGCCGGCTTGCAACGTCCGCTGTGCGGCGTGCATCGCCTCTTTGGCCGCGAACTGCCGTCTCTTCGCGAGCCAGAACGGCTTCACGAGCGGTTACGTGTCGGCATGGTGTTCGAGGACGGCGCGAGGCCGTTCCCACAACTGACAGTTGCGGAAAATATCGCACTGCCCCTGCGTTATCACCGCGATTGGAATGACGCGATGATACGCCAGCGTGTCGAGGAGATGCTCGACATCACGGGGTTGTCCGCATTCGCCGACAGCGCGCCGTTGGACCTCATGCGCGCGCTCATCCCACGCGTGGGTCTGGCCCGCGCGCTGGCGCTCGGCCCGGAAGTGTTGCTGCTGGACAATCCGCTCGCCGGACTCGACCCGCGCCAGGAGCGCTGGTGGCTGGATTTCATCGCCAGCCTGGCGTCGGGCCATCCATCCATGAAAGGCCGCAAGATGACGATCGTCGTCACCTGCGACGACCTGCGGCCGTGGACGAGCCAAGGCCGGCAGTTTGCATTGCTGAAGGGAAAACACTTCCTGCCGCTGGGCGGCCGCGACGATCTCAAACGCTGCAACGAGCCTTTACTGCACGACCTGACAGCAGCACACTCTTCCTGAGACCAGACCATGCCACTCCAAGACCTGACACCGGAACTTCGCACGCGGCTCAGCCGGGTTGAGCGCGCTGTCGGCGCTTTTGTTTTGCTGGCGACATTGCTGTTGCTGACGGGGTTCGTTTACTACCTGCGCCACACCGCCGAACGCAAAGGCTGGTTCATCCCCAAGGTTTCCTACTACACCTACCTGCACACAGGCCACGGTCTCAAAGCCGGCGATCCGGTGAAACTGATGGGCTTCGACGTCGGCGAAATCACTCGCGTTGAGGCGATGCCGCCGTTTGAGGAATACGACGTCTTTGTCGAGTTCCGCGTCAAGTCGCCCTACTACGGTTATCTTTGGACCGACTCGAAGGTGAAAGTTGCCGCTGCGGATTTCCTTGGCGGGCGTTATCTCGAAGTCACCAAAGGCGTCAGCGGCAAGGCAACCGTCAGAGAGGAAAACCAAAACCTGTTGCTGCTCGCCGATGCCGGGAAAGGCCTCTACGAACCGGTCGCCAAACAAAAGCATTACGGGCTGGAGGCTGTGGAATCGCCCGCCGTAACAGACCAGCTTCAGGCGATGGTTGCGAAGGTCGAAGCAGCCTTGCCCGGCATCCTCGGTATCACCAACCGCGTCAACGATGTCCTGACCAGCGCAACCATCGCCATCACCAACCTCGACGCCACCGTTCTTGGCGCGCGGCCGGTCCTGACCAACCTCGCCGTCATCACGTCGCAGTTGCGCGACCCGCGCGGCTCGCTCGGCGAATGGCTCATCCCGACCAACATCAATCGCCAAGTCCAGACGACGCTGACCTCCGCCAACACGACCATCGTCACCGCCAACACCAACATGGTCGAGATCGCCGCCGTCTTGAAACGCACGCTGGAGGATTCCGCCCAGATCACCAGCAACCTCAACGCGCAAGTCCAGGCTAACAGCCTCATCCTCAACAAAATCTCCGCCCTAGTCATCCACTCCGACGAACTGATGCAGGGACTCAAACGCAACTGGCTGTTGAAATCCTCGTTCACCGGCGTCACCAACGAGCCGGTCAAGAGCATCGTCGTGCCGGCCATCGGAGGCGGGAAATGAGAGAGGACAGAGGTCAGAAGTCAGAGATCAGAAGTCAGACGATGTTTCTCCTGTCTTTTACCTTCTGCCTTCTACTGCTCGTCGCCTGTTCCTCCGCACCGCCGCCGCCCGTCGTGCCCGTTACAGTGGCACGAGCCAGTTATGCCGCCGAAACGGCGCGGAAGCTTTCGGCAAACGAAAACTGGTCCGCCGCCGTGCGCGAATGGCAGAATACCGTGGACCGTTACCGCCTCTTAAACGACTGTGCCAACGAAGCCATCGCGCTTCACAACCTCGCCCAAGCGCACCGCGCGCTCGGCAACCTCGACCGCGCCCACGCGTTGCTCGAACAGGCTGCCGACCTGAACCAGCAACTCGGTCGCGCCGACGAAGGATGGCGGAACCAGATCACTCTCCTGCAAGTGGAATCGCAGGCAAAGCAAGCCGCCGCGCTTGAAGCGCGGTTTGCCAGACTTGCCGCCTCGCCGCCGCCCGACAGTCAGCCGCAGTTGCAGGGCTTGTTCTTCAACGAATTCGGCCAGTGGCAACAACGCCAAGGAAACCTCGCGAAAGCTGACGAAACACTTCGCCGCGCCGAACAAGCAATGATGAAGGCCGGCGACCGTCTTGGCCTCGCCGTCGTGCTTGCCAACCGCGCACGGCTCGATGAAGCACAACGCAAGCTCGCCGACGCGTTGGAGAAATGGAGCCGGGCGCGCGCGATGTTCGAATCGCTCGCCGATCCTCCGGGCATTGCCGCCAGCCTCGCCGGCGAAGGTCGTGTCCTGCTGGCGGCCGGCCAGAACCTGCCCGCTGCAGAAACGTTACTGCGCCGCGCCAGCGAAAACTTCCACACGCTGAAGATGAACGACGACCGCGCAGACGCGCTCCGCCTGTTGGTGGAGTGCCTGACTGTGCAAAAGAAGACTGCCGAAGCCGCCGAAGTGCGGAAGGTTCTCGATGCGCTGCGCACGAGCGGCGCGCCTACACGGAAATAGGCTGTCAGTCGCGGCACGGGCGCCGCAACGGTTTTAGAGTAAAACGCCAGCGACGCAGGCGACCATGCAGGTGGTGAGCGTGCCGCCGATGAGCGCGCGCAACGCGATGCGAGAAAGATCGCTCCGGCGCTCGGGTGCGAGGCTGCTGTAACCGCCGATGGTGATGCCGACGCTGCCGAAGTTGGCGAAGCCGCACAGCGCGTAGGAAGCAATGAGCCGCCCGCGTTCGGTAAGCCACGCGCCATCCTGCGCAAGCTGCTGGCTCATGTTGGCGTAGGCAACGAACTCATTGAGGGTCAGTTTTTGGCCCAGCAAACTCCCGACGCGCATCACGTCCTGCGCCGGCACGCCCATGATCCACGCCAGCGGCGCGAACACCCAGCCGAAGATTTGCTGGAGGCTTAGTGGCGCGTGAAACACATGCATCCCGACCCAGTTCAAACCCCAGTTTACCATCGCCACCATGGCCAGGAACACGATCAGCATCGCGCCGACGTTGAGGGCCAGCTTCAGTCCATCGGCCGTGCCAGCCGCCAGTGCGTCCACGGAGTTGACGCTGATACGCGGGATCTCAATGCGCGTGTTGCCGAGCGTTTCCGGCGTCTCGATCTCCGGCAGCATCAGCTTGGCAATGACTATTGAGGCCGGCGCACACATGACGCTGCACGCAATCAAATGACCTGCGATGCCCGGCACGTGGGGGCTGAGCATTCCGACATAGGCCATGAGCACGCCTCCCGCGGTCGTCGCGAGGCCGGCGGTCATGCACGCCATCAACTCCGACATCGTCATCTTCGACAGATAGGGCCGGATGACCAACGGCGCCTCGGTCATGCCGACGAAGATGTCCGCCGCCGTCGAGAAGCTCTCCGCGCCGCTGGTGCGCATGAACCGGCTCATCAGTCGCGCTGCGTTCCGAATCACCCACGGCATCAGGCCAATGTGGTAAAGCAGCCCCATGAGTGCCGCAAAGAAGATGATCGTTGGTAGAATCTGAAACGCAAAGATGTAACCAAGCGAACCGGTGCTGACCGCCAGCGAGCCAAAGACGAACTCCGCGCCGGCGCGGCTGAAGGCGAGCATCTTGTCCACCGCATCGTTCGCCAGCCGGAACACGACGCGCGCGGGCGTCTTCATGACGAGGATCGCGAATGCGAAAAGGATCGCCATGCCCCAGCCGACGGTGCGCCAGCAGACGGCTCGCCGTCTTTCACGCGGGCAGAGCGCGTAGGCGATGGCCAGCATCACGACGATACCGAAGGCGCTGATGAGTCGTTCCATGGTTTGTTGGCCGGCAATACTAGCAGTGTAAGGCCGATAGATGCCAGCGCAGTTCATCGTTTACCCGTCCACCGGAATCTGGTGAACTCCTCTGGCACCGTAACGAAAGGTGGTAATACATGAGAAGCCTGTCGTTGTTCTTGCTAGTCGCCGTAGCGCACATCCCAAGCCCGCCGCTGGTGGCTGCCCCGAGAGAGTCCGGTGATATGACCTTCTTCGCCTTCGACGACCATGCTATCCCGTGGCGCGACAACCTGCATCTCACGCTCGTGCAAGCCGAGAAACACCCGGCCAATCCCGTGCTGCGCTGCGGGCCGGAGGGTTCGCCGGACTATGGACACGCCATCCTCTACGGCAGCGTTCTCCATATCGGCGGCAAGTTCCGCATGTGGTATCTCGGCATGAGTCAGCGCAAGATCGAGCGCGGCCAGGCGCCCGGCTGGTGGCGTCCGATGTGTTACGCGGAGAGCAGCGATGGCATTCACTGGACGAAGCCGGAGCTGGGTCTGGTCGAGTTCAACAGCAGCAAAAAGAACAACATCTGTCTCATCGAGTCTGAACCGCCGTCGCTGAGCCGCGTGAACGACTTTCTCACCGTGATCCACGAGCCGGATAATCCCGACCCGCGCCGGCGCTACAAATGCGCATTCATCGCCCACCTGCCATTCGCAGAAGTGCGCGGCGGCCGGAGTGCGATCGGGCCAAACGAATCGCGCTGGTGTTCTTTCGTCTGCGCGACGAGCAGCGACGGCCTGCGTTGGCAGGTGGTCGGCGACCGTCCCGCGAACAGCGGCGGCGAGCGGTTTGAGGTGTCGGGTTTGTATCGCTTCGGCGGCTTCTATTACGCGACGGGGCAGCTTATCTCACCGTGGACGTGGCTGCCGGATGGCCGCGATGCCGGTCGCGTCATGCTCGCGCATCGCTCGGCGGACTTCGCACGTTGGTCGAAGGCGAAGGCGTTTGCGTTCGCACGGCCCGGCCAGACAATTGCGACACCGCTTGCCGGCCAGCAGACGCACATGGGCGCGGGCCTCTGGAACCGTGGCAACGTGCTCGTCGGTCTCTACGGTATGTGGCAGGACGGGCCGAAGGAGCGACCGAAAGGCTCGACTCATCTCTGGGGCACGCGCATTGACATCGGACTCGTGGTCAGCAACGACGGCATTCATTTCCGCGAGCCGGTGCCGGATTTCAAAATCATCCCGCGCGGCAAGGACGGCGAGTGGGACAACATCGCGCTATTGCAAGGCCACGCCTTCGCCAACGTCGGCAACAAAGCCTACATCTGGTATTCGCATTGGGACTGCGAAGGCCAGTTCCGCTCGCAGGAGATCGGCCTCGCCACGCTGCGTCGCGACGGCTTCGGCTACCTCTCGCGACACAACACGAACGCGCCGGCTCATTTCATTACATCGCCGGTCGAGACTCGCAAACGTAGCACGAGGCTGTTCGTGAACGCCGACGGCCTCTCGCCCGACGCGCCGCTAACGGTGGAATTGCTTGACGAGTCTGACCGGCCACTACGGGGTTTCTCAGGCGTGGACGCCGCTAAGCTGACCACGTCCGGCACACAACTGGAAGTGGTATGGTCAAAAACAAAGAGTAGTCGCTTGCCTGCCAGCAAACGTTTTGCCATCAAGGTCGGTTTTCCCACGACGGGCGAAACACGAGTGTATGCGGTAAATGTGGCCGAGTAACCGCATCTGCGTTTCGCCGTGACTTCAGGTCAGTGCTTGACTCTCAACTCCACTTAGCCAACATCCACGCTCTGTCATGAACCGTTTCTTCTGCTGTGTCCTCGCGTTGCTCGCACTGACCTCAATACTGCCTGCCGCGGACGCGCCGCCGTCCAAGCCGCCCATTCTCGACTGCTTCATCAGCACGGGCGACAACCACTGGATGGGGTCGTGGCTGCCGATTGATTCGAAGGCGAGCATCGAGGCGTCGTTGGATCTGCTGAAACGGGTCGGCGTGCGGCGCGTGTATTGGCGCGGGTTGCAGGAGGCGGCGTGGCTGGAGACGATGCAGTTCCGCGAGGAGAACTGCCGTTACGCGTCGTTCTGGAAATACCTGCTGCGGCTCGACAAGGAGGTGGCCGTGGACCGGCTTGCGGTCGAGGCGGCGCACAAGCGCGGGATGGAGATATGGGGTGTCAGCACGATGTTCGACTGGGGCAGCGCCACCGACACGCCGTGCTTCGGCGACTTCCCGCACAACAGCGAGTCGCGGTTGCGGCAGCAGCATCCCGAATGGGTCCCCGTGGACAAGCACGGCGTGCTGCGGCAGGGCGGGCCGATTGAGTTTGCCTACCCGGAGGCGCGCAAGGCGCTGACGGACCTGCACCTGAAGTTCATGGACCGTGACGGCTATGACGGCATGGCGTTCCTGACCTACGTCGAGAACTTCAGCCTGCGGTTTCCCGACGAGTTCGGTTTCTGCGAGCCGGCGGTGACGGAGTTCAAGCGCCGCACCGGCGTGGACTTGAGAACGCAGCCGTTTGGCCGCAACGCCACGCGCTACGACTGGCAGGCGCTCCGCGGCGAAGCCGTCACCGCCTACCTGCGCGAACTGAAAGCCGAACTGGCCAAGCGCGGCAAGAAGCTCGGCGTCTGCCTCAACCCGAACCAGCCGCGCCTGCCGCAGTTCTGGACCGCCGTCGGCGCGACGATCAGCGCCGGCCACATCCAGTTCGACCTCGACACGTGGGTGCGCGATGGCGTCGTGGACCAGTTCGTCGTCTGGGGCGGCTGCCACGGGCCGGCACAACTGAAATCGGCCGAGGATTGCCTTTGGCTGACGCGTGATACGAAGACGGCGGTGGCTGCGATGACCTCCAGCCCGTTCGCGGAGCGGTGGCAGCCGTTCCACAAGCGCGATGTGCCGCTGGTGCTCGCGGTGGGCGACGACTGGCAGTATCTCGAATACTGCAACGTGCCCGAACAGCCGCTGGAGGCGTTGCAAGCCAAGGACGATTTGGCGCGGCTGCGCGTGCTGGCACAGGTGGTCCGAGGCAAGACCAAGGCAACGGTGGCCGATCTCACGCCGCTGGCGAAGGACGCGAACCTGCTCGTTCGCCGGATGGCGTTGCTGGCACTGGCAAAGACCAAAGACCCGGAGGCCGTGCTGCTTATTGAGGCTGGGCTTGCCGATCCGGAAAACGCCGTCCGTTGCGTTGCCGCGCAGGCGTTGCGCGAGTTGAACCGCCCGGAGAGCGCCGCGAAGCTGCTGGCAACGATCCAACATTTTCCCACGCACCCGCTCATGGAATTAGCCGTGTCCACACTGCCGAGAATTCAACCGCTGCCGCGCGCCGAACTCGCCAAGGCCGCCACCGGGCACGGCAATCCCGCCGTGCGCGTCGTCGCGATGCGTGCGCTCGGTTTGATGGCCAACGAGGAACTGGTGCCGGTGTTTGCGAAGGGGCTGAACGACTCCGACCGTTTTGTGCGCTTCGCCGCCGCGCAGGCGATGGGAAACATCACCCGCAGCCCGAAGGCAATCGAGACGCTCATCGAGGCAACAAAACAGGATAATGTCGTCGTCTCCGACCGCGCGGCCACGTCACTGGCTCAACTCGCATCGCGTCGTAACAAGGAAGTGGAGCCGTTGCGGCCGCGGATGGTCGAAGCGTTGAAAAACCTCTACACCAAGCTCGGCGACGGTTGCGCACGTGCCGACGCCGACTGGGGTTACCGACCCGTCGGCAACGCGCTGCTGAAGTTCGACACTGATGGCGAGCGCGTGCTGCAAGCCTTCATGGACCAGCGCAAAGACCGCCGTTTGGCCGAGCAGGCGTGGAAGAGCCTCTACGTCCGCCTCGACAACGGTGCGTTCAACGAGACTTGCGAGAAGGAAGCCGACGAGGCGTTCAAGAAGCTGCCGGTCTTCAGCCGGGAACTGCGCGTGGATCCTGCCAAGGGCAACGACGCGTCGGCAGCCGGACCTTTCAAAACTATCACGCGTGCCATCGCGATAGCGGGGCCGGGAGACACGATTCACCTCATGCCGGGACACTACAAAGAATCGGCTGCGTTCCTCAACAAGTCTGGCGAGCCGGGGCACCCGATCACGCTAGACGGCCACGGCGCGACGCTGGACGGCGCGGAGCCGTTGAAGCCTGCTGATTGGGAGATGGTGTCGCCGGGGCTTTACCGCAACCGCAACTTGCTGCCAGTCAACGGCGCTAACCTCGGCCGGTGGTTCTTCGTTTTTGACGGCAAGATGAACCACATGGGCCGCACGAGCAAAGGGCCGAGCGCGCCGTTGAAGAAGGCCGAGGAACTTGCGCCCGGCGAATGGACCTACGTGCCCGACGCGCCCATCGTGCGCAAGAGCGAAGGCGGTAGGCCGTGGGATGCGCGTCAACTGAAGGGCGCGTTCTACATCAAGATTGACCCGGCAAAGGCGCTCGCCGACTACCACATCGAAGCGCCCCTCCGTTCCAACGGCGTCAGCCTCAGCGGGCGTTGCGAGCATCTGGTCATCCGCAACGTGACCTCGACCCATGTCCACAACGACGGCTTCAACATCCACGGCTACACGCGCGACATCCTGTTCGAGAACGTGAAGGCGGTTGACTGTGGCGACGACGGCGTCAGCGCTCACGACGACTGCCAAATTCGCGTCAACGTCCTCGTCTCCAGCGGCAACTCAACCGGCATCTGTGACGTGGGCGACAGCGTCAGCCACTACAACCGCGTCTTCATCAAGGATTGTCTCGGCTTTGACCTCTACTTCCTCGATACCAACGAGCACTCGGTCAGCAACAGCGTCGTGATGTCGTCGGCCGCGCGGACTTTGCTGGTCACCGGCCGACCGAACACCAACAAGGTCTGCACGCTCCGCCTCGACAACGTCCTCGTTCATCGCATGGCGGGCACCAACGAAGTCCGCGTGACCGCCGGTGCGGTGCTTGACGCCCGCCGCGTGACGCTTTGCAATCTCAATTTCCTCGTCACCGGTGGCGCAGTCACGCTGCGCGATTCCGTCGTTGCCGGCGCGGCGCAGCCTGAGATTAGCATTTGGAAGGACGTGCGCTGGCAAGCCGACCGCAATCTTTACGACGCGCGCTTCATCCGGCTCGACCAGACGTTCTACTCGCCGAAGACCTTTAGCGACTACCAGCGCGTCACCGGCCAGGACAAGGCATCGCGGTGGCTGAAGGTGGAATTCAAGGAGCCGTTTGACGGACAAGTCGCCAAGCCGGTGGTGGGGAAAGGCATGGGCACAAACGTGTCACGACTGCCTTCGGAAATGCGGTAGCGGGGCGCCTCATTCGTATCGCAGCGCGTCAATCGGATCGAGTTTCGAGGCTTTGCGTGCAGGGTAGAATCCGAAGAAAATTCCCACGGCAGCACTGAAGAGAAACGCGACGACGACCCAAACCACAGGGATCAACGTTGGCCAGTCGAGACTCAACGATATAATCTTCGATGCGCCGACACCCATCGCGATGCCGATCACCCCGCCGATGGAACTGAGCGTGATCGCTTCGGTCAGGAACTGTAGCAGGATGTCGTTCGCGTGGGCACCAACAGCCATGCGGATGCCGATCTCGCGTGTGCGTTCGGTGACGCTGACGAGCATGATATTCATGATGCCGATGCCGCCGACAATCAACGAGACACTCGCGATGGCGCCGAGCAGGATGGTCATCGTCTTCGACTGGGCGGTTGCCATTTCGGCGATATCTTGCTGGCCGCGCACGGTGAAATCGTCGTCCCGGCCTGGCTGGATGCGATGACGCTGGCGCAGCAGTTCGGTGATCTGTTGCTGCACCACGGGAAGCAGCTTTGCATCGGCAGCCTGCACCATGATAGAACGCAGCGTCGTCGTGCCGAGGACGCGTTTCATCGCGCTGGTGTAGGGCACGACGAGCACATCGTCCTGGTCACTGCCCATCACCGAGAGGCCCTTCGATGACAAAAGGCCAACGATGGTGAACGGCACGTTCTTGATGCGCACGATCTGGCCGATCGGGCTTTCATCGCCGTAGAGTTGTTGGGCGGTGGTCTTACCGATGACGGCCACTTTGGTGGCGCCACGCACATCCAGCGGGGTGAACGGCGATCCCTCCACCAATGGCCACTGGCGGATGTCGAAGTAATCCGGCCCTTCGCCAAGAATCTGCGGCAGCCAGTTCTGGTTGCCCGCTGCGACCTGCGCAGCGGAGCGCAATTCCGGGCTGACGGCCATGACACCAGGAATTTCGCGCCGCATGGCCTCGGCGTCTTCCACGGTAAGTGTTCCGGCACCGCCATGACCGCTATGCACTCCGGTGCGTGTGACGCTGCCGGAGAAAATGAGGATCACGTTCTGGCCGAGGCTGGCGATTTGCGCCTCGATCTGCGCCTTGGCGCCGTTGCCGATGCCAACCATCGTGATGACCGCGCCAACGCCGATGATGATGCCGAGCGCGGTAAGGACCGAGCGCATCTTGTTGCGCCGCAGCGCGCGCAAGGCGGTCTTGATGGTGACGAGAATTCTCATTGCGTTTGCAGCGCTGGGTCGAGAAGCGAGTGAAGCCGTTCCAACTCCGGCCCGGCGAAAAGCCGGTCGGTGACGGGCGTGTCCGATACTACGTGGCCGTCGCTCATGACGACGCTGCGCTTGGTGAAGCGGGCGATATCCGGCTCGTGCGTGACCATCACGATAGTGATGCCGCGGTCGTTAAGCTGCTGGAACACGCCCATGATCTCGACGCTGGTGCGGCTGTCGAGGTTGCCGGTCGGCTCGTCGGCGAGCACAAGCGCTGGCTGGTTCACCAACGCGCGGGCAATGGCGACGCGTTGTTGCTGGCCGCCGGAGAGCTGGCTCGGATGATGATCCGCGCGGTCGGTGAGACTGACAACTCCGAGCGCATGCAGGGCTTTCTCACGCAGCTCGTAACTGTGCATGTGCTGGCGGGCGTAGAGCATCGGCAATTCGACGTTCTCCAGCGCCGACGTGCGCGAGAGGAGGTTGAAGCCCTGGAATACGAAACCGATTTTTTGGTTGCGGATGTCGGCCAGTTCGTCGGTGCTGAGTTGTGACACATCAATGCCGTCCAGCGAGTAGCGCCCGCCCGTGGGCCGGTCGAGACAACCGAGGATATTCATCAGCGTGGACTTGCCGGATCCGCTCGCGCCCATAATGGCAACGAACTCACCCGGATGGATTTCCAGCGACACTTTGCGCACCGCCTGCACATCCACCTCGCCGGTGTGGTAAGTCTTGCGGATGTCGTCCAGTTTGATGACCGCGTTCATTCGATCCGCCTAAAACCGCCGCATACCACCGCCAAACGGGCTGGGCGCCGATGCCGGGCCTCGTTGTGAAACCTGCGCCGTGACCACGTTGTCGCCTTCTTTCAAACCTTCGAGCACTTCGGTGCTCACGCCGTCGCTGATGCCGATCTTGATCTGTGCTGGCTGCGGCATGTCGTCGGTCACGCCGGCGGGAAGGGTATAAACCGTTCGCGTCATCGTTCGTTCGCCTTTGCGCCGGCCCGATCCGCCGGCACCACGCGGTTTTCCGCCGTCGCCGCCGCTCGCCGTGGAGGTTGGAGGCCCGCCGTTTTTCTGCGGTGTGTCCGTCGCGCTCAACAGGCGGAAGCGTAACGCCGCGTTGGGCAGCTTCAGGACGCCGTCCCGCTGGGCGACAATGATCGAGACGTTGGCTGTCATGCCGGGGCGCAGTTTCAAGTCGCCGTTGTTAACCCCGATGACTGTGTCGTAGCTGACGACGTTTTGGACGGTGATCGGCGAGTTGCGGATTTGCGTCACCTTACCGCGGAACGTGCGATACGGATACGCGTCCACCGTGAAGTTCACATCCTGGCCGACTTCGACGTTGCCCACGTCGGCTTCGGCGACGTTGGCGTCAATCTGCATCTTCGCCAGGTCATTGGCGATGACAAACAGCACCGGCGCGTTCAAGCTCGCGGCGACGGTCTGGCCAACGTCCACATTGCGCGAGATGACGATTCCATCCACCGGTGAGAAGATCGTGCAACGCGCGAGATCCACCTTCGCCCGCTCCAGCGAGGCTTCCTTCAGCTTCACGCTCGCTTCGGCTTGGTGAAGCGTGGCGAGCGCGGTGTCCAAGTCGGCTTGCGGCACAAGATCCTTCGCGCGGAGCCCCTTCTGGCGCGCCGCCTGCACCTGCGCCAGTTCCAGTGTGGCCTTGGCATTAGCCAAATCGCCTTCGGCCTGGTGGACGGTGGCTTCATACGTGGCAGGATCGAGCTTCGCGACAATCTGGCCTTCCTTGACGACCGAGTTGTAGTCAACGAACAGCTTCGCGATCATCCCTGAAATTTGACAGCCAACTTGGACGTTGAGGACGGGGTTGAGTTGGCCCGTGGCCGTTACCGCTTGCGTCAACTCGCCGCGCGTGATCGTCGCCGTCTGATACCGCGGCGTGCTGTCCGTCCGCAGCCAAAAATACCACGCGCCGTATCCCGCGCCGCCGACAAGCAGCAGGAGGACCAGCGTCCAGACCATTTTACCCATCACTCGATTCTTGGCCATGACTTCCTTTCGCCAACGCCGCTACGGAAACCCGTGTCCCAAGGACGGCTTTGCGTTTCGGTGTCCTGATTTCTGGCACCCATTAGACGGTTATGCAACATCCTATTCAAACCCTTGTTCCAAGCAACCCAACACGATCGGGAAAAGTCATTGACGCGCCTGCGCTGACGGATTACTGTGCGCGCCGTGATGAACGCTCTGCAACTTACCAGTCTGCGACTGCTGCTACCGCAGCAGCGGACGGTGGGTTGTGTCTTGGCGTAGCCCAGAGACAGTTTCGATCAACCCATCGGCCGCGAGGCCGGTGGGTTTTTTGTTTGGTGACAACAGGACAAGCACAGGATAAGCAAGAGCAGTAAGATGAAGACGGAAAGGTTGATTAAGAACATGTCAGACAAAGTTTATATTTTCGACACGACGCTCCGTGACGGCGAGCAGTGCCCCGGCGCGTCCATGAACATCCGCCAGAAAATGGAGATCGCCCGCCAGCTCGCAAAGCTGCGTGTGGACATCATCGAGGCGGGTTTCCCCGTCATCAGCGACGGCGACTTCGAGAGCGTCAGTCGCATCAGCGCCGAGATCGCCGGCACGTCGCCCGGCGGCAAAGGCCCTGTCATCTGCGGCCTTTCCCGTTGCGTGCCTAAGGACATTGAGGCCGCCGGCAAAGCCGTCAAGCCCGCCGGCAAACTCGGCCGCATCCACGTCTTCCTCGCCACGTCGTCCATTCATCTTCAATACAAGTTCTGTAAGAACGAAAAGGACATCCTCAATCTTGCCGTCGAGGGCGTCAAACGGGCCAAGCAACTTTGCCAGAACATCGAGTTCTCGCCGGAGGACGCCGCACGCACCGAGTTAAACTTCCTCACCGAAGTCACGCTCGCCGTCATCGAGGCCGGCGCGACAACCGTGAACATCCCCGACACCGTCGGCTATGCGATTCCGGAGCAGTTCGGCGGTGTCATTCGGCATCTGACCCAACGTGTCGGCGACCGCGCCATCATCAGCGTCCATTGCCACAACGACCTCGGCTTGGCCGTTGCCAACAGCCTCGCCGGTGTCGCCAACGGCGCACGCCAGGTCGAGTGCACGATCAACGGCATCGGCGAACGCGCCGGCAACGCCAGCCTCGAAGAAGCCGTCATGGCCATCAAGACGCGCAGCGATTACTTCAAGGACGTGCAGACCGACGTGGACACGCGCGAGATCGTCAAGACCTCGAAGCTCGTCAGCCGCCACACCAGCTTCATCGTCCAACGCAACAAAGCCATCGTTGGTGAGAACGCCTTCGCACACTCGGCTGGCATCCATCAAGATGGCATCCTCAAGAAGCGCGAGACCTACGAGATCATGGACCCGCAGAAAATCGGCTGGGGCGAGACGGAGTTGCCGCTCACCAAGCACAGCGGCCGCAACGCGCTCACCCGGCGCCTCCAGCACCTCGGCTGCAAGCTCAGCGACGAAGAAATCAACCGTGTCTTCGTCGGATTCAAGAAAATCGGCGACGCGAAAAAATTTGTTTACGACGACGACCTCATTGCGCTCGTTGACAGCGAGGCGAGCGTCGTGCGCGAAACCTATACGCTGGATCACATCAGCTTCGTCGGCGGCACCAACGCCGTGCCGATGGCGGCCGTCAAGCTCCGCAAAGGCAAGGAAGTGCTTCTGAAAGGCAGCACCGGCGACGGCCCCGTGGACGCTGTGCTTAAGGCGATCGACCTCATTACCGGCAAACGCGGCAAGTTGCTCGACTATCAACTCCGCGCCACCACCAGCGGCAAAGATGCCGTCGGCGAAGTCACACTGAAGGCAAGCTTCGGTGGTGAAGAGCCGATCATCGGCCGCGGCGCGAGCACCGATGTCGTTGAGGCGAGCGCCAAAGCTTACCTCAACGCCGTCAATCGCGCTCTGACCGCCGGCAAACGCGCCAAGGCCGTGCGCGGCGTGTGAGGCGTCACAGCGTCCGCTGGAACCACGCGACGGTGGCTTTGATCAGGCGCGCTTCGAGCGCAATGTTGGCGTAGGTGTGGTTGGCGAACGGGACGATTAACTTCTCGACGAGGCGGCCCTGCTTCGCGCGCGCGGCGGCTTCAAACAAATCCGCCTGCGCCACCGGCACGGTTTCGTCGGCTGTGCCGTGCGCGATGAAGACCGGGCACCGCGACCGCTTCAGATCGCCGGCGGGGCGCATCGCCTCGAACTCCTTGACGAATTGGGCGCTGACCTTGTTGCCCATCCGGTCAGCCCAGCCGTGCTTCGCCAGATGTTCCAGACTGTCGGGAGAACCGACGACACCCACCACATCCGCGCCGTTCGCCACGGCTGACCAAAGCGCCAGCGAACACACACGCGGTTCGCCCGCTGCGAGATGACACGCCACCGCGCCACCCATGGACAAACCGACCACGCCCACGCGACTTGCGTCCACGCCGGGTTGGCTCAGCAAGTAATCGAGCGCGACGCGCGCGTCATGTCTCCACCCGCTGACCGTGGCCTGTTCAAACTCGCCGCCGCTGTCACCGCTACCGCGAAAGTCGAACCGCAATGCGATGAAGCCCGCGCGCGCTAAGGCGCGGGCCGTCTTCACAAACAGCCGGTGCGCCTCCGTCTTTTGGCCGGTGAAGCCGTGGAGGAAAAGGACGGCCGGATTTTGGATTGCAGGCGTCTGCTCCGGCCGGTGCAACATGCCAACCAGTTGGAAGCCGGCGCTTTCGAAGACAAGGGGCGTTTCCATTGCAAAACTCCAAATTACGAGTCACGAGACGTTGTAAGCCAAAGCACGACGACGATTGTCCAAGCACCGCGGCACAAGTCAACGGCAATTGCGGCGCGGGCGAGCTTGCTTTCGGCAGACGGTTCCGGTATGAGCGCCGCCGTTTCGTCATGATTCTCAAGACCAATGCCGCTTCAACCGATCCGACGCCCGCGATAACGCGCGCGGCGGCGATCTTGCGCGCCGGCGGTTTGGTAGCGTTTCCAACCGAGACGGTCTATGGACTCGGCGCGGTGGCCACCGACGCGCGGGCCGTGGCGCGCATCTTCGAGGCGAAGGAGCGTCCGCACTTCGATCCGCTCATCATCCATCTTGGCTCGGTGGATTGGCTGGATCGCTGCGTCGCATCAGTGCCGCCTGAGGCGGGACGGCTGGCGGAACGGTTCTGGCCCGGCCCGTTGACGTTGGTGTTGCCGAAACGAGAGAACATCCCCGACATCGTCACATCGGGCTTGCCGACCGTGGCCGTGCGAATGCCGGCGCATCCAGTAGCACGCGCGCTCATTCACGCGACCGGCGCACCGCTGGCCGCGCCGAGCGCCAACCGCTTCGGTCAACTCAGCCCAACGACAGCGCAGGCAGTGGCGGAAGAACTTGGCGAGCGCGTGGAACTGATCCTCGACGGCGGCCCAACGCAACTTGGCATCGAATCCACGATCGTTGCGCTTGGCGAAACTGGCCCGCGATTGCTGCGGCCGGGGCCGGTGACGCTGGAGGAACTCTGCGAATGCCTTGGCCGCGAGGTGATGGTTGCCAGCGGGGCGGCTGCAACGCCGGAATCGCCGGGCATGTTGCTTCGCCACTACGCGCCGCGCACGCCGCTGCGAATCCTCGACTCATCAACCGTTCCCACGGCAGCGCGTGACCGGCGCGTTGGCTTGCTGGCGTTTCGTTCTGCGCCGCTGAAACACGATTTCGCCATTGTTGAAACGCTGAGCGCGACCGGTGACCTGCGCGAAGCGGCGGCAAATCTGTTTGCCGCGTTGCGCCGGCTCGATGCGGCTGGCGTTGATGCGATTGTTGCCGAACCGGTCCCCGAAACCGGCCTCGGCCGCGCCATCATGGACCGGCTGCGCAAAGCCGCCGTCCCGCGCGCGTGAAACATGGCCGCCAATTAGGATAGACGGCGGACGGCTGTGCCATTACAAGAACCCCGCAAATGGAAACTCCACTCTGGATTTGGATCGCGTTCAACGCCGGCGTGCTGGCGCTGCTGGCGCTGGACCTCGGCGTGTTTCACCGCAAGGCGCACGCCGTCTCGCTGCGCGAGGCGACTATCTGGACCGTGGTGTGGGTAACGCTGTCGGTATTGTTCGGCGGCTGGGTCTGGTGGCGCGGCGGCTCCGAACTCGGCCTGCAGTTCTTTACCGGCTACGTGATCGAGTATTCGCTGAGCGTGGACAACATCTTCGTGTTTGTGCTGCTGTTCACCTACTTCGCAGTGCCGGCGGAATACCAGCATCGCGTGCTGTTCTGGGGCATCCTGACGGCGCTGGTGATGCGCGGCGTGTTCATCGGCCTTGGCGTGGCCATCATCGAACGGTTCGGCTGGGTTCTCTATCTGTTCGGGGCGTTCCTGGTGGTCACCGGTTTGAAGATGTTCCGCCATGAGAACATTGAAGTGCATCCCGACCAGAACCCGCTGGTGAAACTCTGCCGGCGCTGGGTGCCGTTTACGTCGGGCTGGGTCGGCACGCAGTTCTTTGCGCGGCAGAACGGCCGGCTGATGGCCACGCCGTTGTTTCTGGTGTTCATGGTGGTGAACGTCACCGACGTGGTGTTCGCGGTGGACTCAATTCCCGCGGTGTTCGCCATCACGCTGAACCCGTTCATCATCTTCACGTCAAACATCTGCGCCGTGATGGGCCTGCGCTCGCTATACTTCCTGCTGGCCGGTGCGATGAACCTGTTCGTCTATCTACAGCAGGCGCTGGCGGTGATCCTGACCTACGTTGGCGTGAAGATGCTGATCGTGCACTGGTTCAAGATTCCCACACCGGTATCGCTCGGCTTCATAGCCATCACTCTGACGGTGGCCGTCGTGGCGTCGCTGGCTGTTCGCCAGCGCGCGCAATCGTCCAAGTAGTCGCCGCATTTTCGGCCGGATCTACTTCACCGCTTCCGCGATCCTCGCCGGCAACTCCTTGATCGAGACGCGCTCCTGCTTGAGCGTGTCGCGGTCACGAAGAGTGACGGTGTCCTTCATCTCGGGGCCTTTTTCGCCAAGCGTGTCGAAGTCAATCGTCACGCAGAACGGCGTGCCGGCTTCGTCCTGGCGGCGATAGCGGCGGCCAATGTTGCCGGCTTCATCGTAGAACGAGACGAACTGGCTGCGCAGCAGGTGAAAGACTTCCTTCGCCTTCTCGACGAGCGCGGGCTTGTTCTTGAGCAGCGGGAAGACGGCGACTTTCACTGGGGCGATGCGCGGGGCGAAACGCATGACCACGCGACTCTCGAAGCCGGCAGGCGGTTGCTTGCCATGCTCGGCGGGGATTGGCGCGGAGCCGGCGCTCTCGCTGGTCGGCGCCCATTCCTCGTAGTAGGCGTTGCAGAGCAGCGCCAACGCGATGCGGTCCACGCCAGCGGACGGCTCCACGACGTGGGGGAGGTATTTCTCCTTCGTCTCGTCGTCGAAGTATTCCATGGACTTGCCGCTGTGCTTTTGGTGCTGGCTGAGGTCGAAGTTGCCGCGCGCGGCGATGCCCTCCAGTTCCTGCGAGCCGAACGGGAAGTCGAAATAGACGTCCACACACGCGCTGGCGTAGTGGGCGAGTTCTTCCTTCTTGTAAACGTAGGGCTTCAGCTTGCTGGCGGGCAGGCCGATGGACTCATACCACTTCATGCGCTCCTTGACCCAATACTCGTGCCACTGCGCGTCGGTGCCGGGCTTGATGAAAAACTCCAGTTCCATCTGCTCGAACTCGCGCGAGCGGAAGGTGAAGTTGCGCGGGTTGATCTCGTTGCGGAACGCCTTGCCGATCTGCGCGATGCCGAACGGGACCTTCTGACGGGCGCAAGACAACACGTTCTGGAATTGCGCGAAGATGGCCTGCGCGGTTTCGGGCCGCAGGTAGGCAACATTGGAGACATCCTCGACCGGGCCGATGAAGGTCTTGAACATCAGGTTGAAGGAGCGCGGCTCGGTGAGCTGATCGCTGCCGCAGGCGGTGCATTTGGCGCCAGCCGGCAGCTTGAACTGTTTGCCGGTGGGCGTTTCGACTGATTCCAGTTTCAAACCCAGTTCCTCGCAGAGCTGATCGGCGCGGAAACGTTTCTTGCAGGTCTTGCAGTCCACCATCGGGTCGGTGAACGAATCCACGTGGCCGCTCGCCTTCCAGATGGACGGGTGCATGATGATGGTGGCTTCGAGGCCGACGACATCATCGCGGCGCTGGACCACGTCGCGCCACCAAGCGTCCTTGATGTTGCGCTTGAGTTCGCAGCCGAGCGGACCGTAGTCCCAAAAACCGTTGAGACCACCGTAGATTTCGGAGGACTGAAAGATGAAACCGCGCCGCTTGCAGAGCGCGACGATTTTTTCCATCAAGGCGTTCGTGGCCTTTTCCGCAGCTTCTTCAGGTGATTTTTTGTCAGCCATAAGGCCGCGGACTATGGCGGAAAAACCGCCGGGAGTCTAGAGCGGAGAGCGGCGTGCCACAGCGGTTATTATTCGCCAAGCAACCGCTTCAACGTTGGCTCCATCGCTCCAGCCCAGATCGCATAGCCCTTTTCGGTTGGATGGAGGAAGTCGGCCATCACATCGCGCGAGATGATGCCCTCGGAATTCAAGAAGTTCGGGCCGATGTCGAGGAAGGTGATGCCGTTCTCGAAGCCGAGCAAGGCGATGAGTTTGTTTACTTCGACGATCTTGGCGCGCATGGCGTCGGGCTTCTCGCCGCGGGGCATAATGGCCAGCAGGAGGATGCTCGTCCTCGGCGAACGCGCATGGATTTCGTCGCAGATCGCGCGGATGCCGTCGGCGATTTCGGCGGGCGTGTTCACGCTGAGGTTGTTCGTGCCGATGTGGATGACGGCCACCCTTGGCGAATAACCATCGAGTTCGCCGTGCCGCAAGCGCCAGAGGACGTTCTCCGTGCGGTCCCATCCGTAGCCGAGATCCACAGCGTTGCGCGACCCGTAGTATTTCTTCCAGATTTTCTCGCCTGTTCGGCGCGAGTCAGCAGGCTCGCCGCCGAAAAAGTGCGTGATGGAATCGCCGATGAAGATGAGCTGCGGTTTCCGCTCGCGGACGAGGGCGCACACGGCGGCGTGGCGCTTCGCCCAATCGTAGCCCGGCCAATCACGGTCCTGCGTGACCGCCAGGACGGTGCTTGGCGGCCGCGGGCCGGGACGGACGGCGTCACACGTCGCCTCGGCAAGATCGCTCTGCTGCTGGCGGTCCTCGCTGAACGCACGGGCCTTCACCGTGCTGCCGTGCGGCAACTCGATCGGCGCGAGATACGGTCCGGCCTTTTTCGTCGGGTCGGAGCCATCGAGCGAATACCGGATGTGCGCGCCCGGCGTGGCACAGGTCAGCGTGACGACGCCGTTCGCGTCGCGTTGGATGACGGGCTTGGCAATGGATGTGGCTGTTTGCGCTTGAGACAGCGGCGTGCCGAGAAGCAAAAGCGCGATGACGGCGAAAAGCATCGGTTTCATAGCGAACCAATTAAGACCACAAATGCCGCCGGTTTTCACGGCAAAAAGAAAGGCCGGGACGAATCCCGGCCTTTCCATTTGCGAAGTGGGTTTTACTTCATCAGCTCGGCGAGCTTCGGCCCGATGGCGTCGGCCCAGATTTGGTAGCCCTTCGTAGTCAGGTGCAAGAAGTCGGGCATGATCTCCTTGTCAATCGGTCCTTCGCCGGGGACGAATTTCTTGCCGATGTCGAGATAGAAGACGTGCTTGCCATCGTCGAGCTTGCAGATGATGGCGTTCACTTCCTTGAGCTTTTCGTTTTGCGGACCGAGCTTGCCCTCGGGCTTGACGCCGCGCGGGAAAATCGCCAGCAGCAGAACCTTCGCCTGCGGCTGCTTCGCACGGACGGTTTCGACAATCTTCGTAACACCCTTGGCAATGGACTCAACGGGGTCGCCACCGGAATTGTTGGTGCCGATCATGATGACAAACGCCTTCGGCTTGATGCCGTCGAGTTCGCCGTTGGTGATGCGCCAGAGCACGTGCTGCGTGCGGTCACCGCCAATGCCAAAGTTGGCGGGATGATACTTGCCGAAAGCCTTGGGCCAAACTTCCTTTCCACCGCCGTTCCATCCCGCGGTGATCGAGTCACCGAGAAATACCAACTTGGCTTTGCCCTCCTTGGCGATCTTCACAAAGTTCTCGTGCGACTTCATGAAGCCTTCCTGAGGCTGGCCGGTCTTGACGTCCATTTTGGGTGCGGCAACGTCCGGCGGCTGCGCGGCCGGCTTGTCAGCGGCGTGAATAGAGGCGACGCCGCACAGCGCAGCGAGGGTAAGGGCGAGATGGAATGGTTTCATGACTCCTGTTTGTATGTTGTTTGGTTTTGACGGAACGGGCCGTTTATAAAGTGCTTCCGTGGCAAACTCAACAAAACGCTACAACTTCTTCCGTTGTTGCCAGCGCGGAATTGGAACTCGCCAAGCGGAACGAAGTTGAACGGTGTCGTCTCCTTGCGCTCGCTCAAGGTCAGCTTGGTTTCATCGCCGCATCGACAGTGGCGCGGCTGTCTCTTCCACCATGTCGTAGGGCAACTGCCAGACGCGCTCGCCGGTGGAGTCGCAGAAGTAGAGGCGCGACTCAGAAAGCTTGTCGGGATTGCCGTCGGCCCAGAACGCGTAGAACGGATCGTGCGCGTTGCGCGGACGGCGGGCGTAGTTGTGATTCAATGGGCTGTCGCGCGTGATTTGCTTCTTCAGCGTCCACGTCTTGCCGGCGTCGCCGCTCGTCCAGAGGCACATCTCGCCGCCGCCACCGTAAGGCTGCGGGCCGGGCAACGTCGGCACGATGACGCGCCATTCGTCGCCGGCGACCCAAAGGCTGCCCATGTCGTAGTTGTGATCGGTCTTCGCGATGGCGGTGGTCTGCCACGCGCGGCCGTCCCAGCGCGTCAGGCAGAACTCGCGCGGATCGTTTTCCGGACCGGGCGCGAAGCCGCGGCTGGTGACGTAGAGCAGCAGCGGATTACCGGCGCGGTCGAAGTTGAGGTCGCAGGTGTATTGCAGCTTGCCCTGCGCGGCATAGTCAATGACCAGCGCCGGATTCTTCACCTCGCTGAGCGGCGTCTCCAACGGCTTGCCGTCCGCGGTCGTCCAAGTTTTGCCGAAGTCTTCGGTCTGGACGTAGTAGAGGTTGGTGCGTTTGTCCACGCTGCCACCGGGATGATAGTTGAAGAAGCTGGCGACCTTGCCGCCGCACGCACCGCTGACCTGATAATGTCCGCCCATCCCGGCGAGCTTGCGGTCGTCGCTCCACGTCACACCATCGCGGCTCGTGGCCCAGTAAAGCTCGCGGCCCTTGGTGTATTTCGTGAACAGGTGCAGCCAGCCTTCGGCTCCCAAGAACCACGGCTGCGGATAGGTGATCTCCCGTTCGCCGACGCACTCAAACGCCGCGACACTGAACGGTTCCTTGCTGCGGTAAATGAACCCCGGCCGCTTCCGGGCGCGCCCGCTGACGAAGACCCAGACGTGACCCTTCTCGTCGAGTTGGATACTGCCGTTGTCATGAGGGTCGTTCACGGTGAGCTTGTCGTGAACGATGGTCGGACGCGGCACGCGGCCGGTCTTGTGGTCGAAACACGACACCATCACCAACAGGTGCCGCTGGCCTTTGACTGTGCCACCGTAGGTGAAGAAAGTTTTATCGGCCTGCGGCGAATAAATCGCCATCGGGTTGTGGTTGGCCGTGTAGGTGCCCAGCCCGCCGGAGTATTTGTCGCCGTGTTTCGTGAACTGGCCAAGCGTAAACCAAATGCCACGATAGCCGTCCACCTGACCTGTGAGCGGGACAGGCGGCGGCGCGGAGGTTTTGGTTTTCGCAGCCGAAGCGGCATGGGAGTTCAAACCCGGCAGGAGAAAGGAGAGGCAAATCGAAACGACAAGCTGACGTTGGAAGGTATTCATGTCTGGCCTCCGAGAAGTGCGCGCTGGTTCATGCAACGCCGCGGAGGATTGCACCAAGCCGCTTGATTATCAATCCTGCTTCCTGTAAACGCTCCGCCATGACCCAGCTTCGTTTCGGCCGCCATCTCGTCGCGCTCTTGTTGTCCGCCGTCACAGTTTTCGCGGCGGAAACGTCGTTGCCGACGCCGCAAGAGATCATCGCCAACTGCGTTCAAGCCGGCGAGAAGACCTGGCGCAGCGTCGCGAAACCACCAGCGGGGCTTAGCTCGCGCGACCTGTTCGCTTACGCGCTGGCGTTGTGCGAGGCGAAGACGAAACTGGAGCGGTTGGAGAAGATCTTCGACACCGCTGCGCAGATGCACGACCGCGATCCGCAGAGCCGCGGCTACGGCAACTTCCGCTGGAGCTGGTCGCACGAGGGCGTGTTCGATTTCAATGCGGTGGATTTCTGTATGCAGAACGGTGCGTTGCTCTGGATGCGCCACCGCGACACGATGCCGCCCGCCGCGCGTGACAAGCTCCGCCCGATTCTGGAACTGGCCGGCGAAGGGCTGCTGCGCCACCGCGTGGCGGAGAGCTACACCAACATCGCCCTGATGAATGTGGGCAACCTCATCCTACTCGGCGAGGCAATGGACAAGCCGGCACTGGCCGACGAAGGCTACGCGCGGCTCGACCGCATCTGCCTCTACATGGCACAAAGCGGCACGCACGAGTATTGCAGTCCGACCTACTACGGCACGGACCTCGACGACCTCGTG
This sequence comes from Verrucomicrobiota bacterium, assembly GCA_026397915.1. GTDB lineage: Bacteria > Verrucomicrobiota > Verrucomicrobiia > CAIQCK01 > CAIQCK01 > CAIQCK01. The sequence goes on along the minus strand of JAPLTX010000021.1, from coordinate 173,858 downwards.
CTCATCGAGGCGTTCTGCCAGCGAGAGCGTGGCCGCGAGCAGGCGCGGGCGCTGCTGGAACTGCTCTGGACCGACATCACCCTAAACTGGTTTCCTCCCGCACAGAAACTCGGCGGCGCGCGCAGCCGCGACTATGACTATCTGCGCGGCATCGGCTTCCTTGACCAGCAGATGATGGCCAACGGCTGGCTGCCGGCGACCGAGAAACAGCGCGTCGCCTCGATCACGACCGCGTTTATCCGCTGGCGCCCGCCGGCGCGGCTGAAGGCGCTGAGCCAGGCGAAATTCCCGCGGCTGGTGACGCTGGTGTGGGGGCTGGAGAAAAGTCAGTCCCGCACGCACTACCTCTGCCGCGACGTGACGCTCAGCGCGGCGGGCGCGGGCTACGGCGGGCACATGGATCTGCCGCTTTGCGCCGACTTGCCCGGCAGCCGCGAGGGCGTGCGTTGCTACTTCATCCCCGACGGCCGGCACGATCCCTACGGCAAAATCAAAATTCGAGAGAGCCAGGCGCACGCAAAGACGCTGCACCTGCAACCGTTCTGGACGGCGGCGCAGCGGCGTGTGGATGCGCTTGGCCTCGCCGTCTATCGTGACAAGGACGTGCCGCTAGAAACGCAGACGTTGGAGTCGCACTTCGTCATGCCGCTCGCCGTGGATGGTTTCTGGGTCGGGGAGCGGCGCGTGGAATTTCAGCCGGGCACGGCGGCGGAGTTTCCTCTCAAAGCTGGCGAAGCCGTTGTCCTGCGCAAAGGCACCGCTGCCGTCGGCGTGCGCGTGCCGTGGGCGCGCGATCTCGCCGGCCACGCGGCGACGGTGGCGCTGGTCTATGACGCGAACGCTTTCGGCGCGGTGCGACTCACGGTGACGCATCACGTCGCGCAGGGCGACGCAGCGAAAGTGAACGCAGCGGCGGCGTTTTGGGTGAGTATTGGCAGCGACCTCAAGAGTGACGGCGAGTTTGCGAACTGGCGGCGGCAGTTCGCGGCGGCGAAAGCCGATGTCGAGGCATTGCCGGACCGCGTGCGCATCAGCGTCGCCGGCGTGGACGGGCCGCTGACCGTCAGCGCGAAAGCGCCTTATGCCACGCCATTGCCGACTGAGCCTCCACAACCGCGCATGGTGCTGGCCTGCGACGGTGACGACGTCGGCAAGCGGTTGCTGCAAAACATCGAGCCGATGAAATCGTTCATGGCGAAGCGCGCGGCAACCGGTCCGATTGTCGTCGCGGCGGGCAAAGACGTTTACTGGGAGGCGGAGGCTGGCGAGGTGATGCCGCCGATGACGCTCGGCGAAGACACGAAGGCGTCCAGCGGCCTCTTCGTCTGGATGCCGGCCCGGCCCGGCGAGCGTGCGGGTAGTTCCCTCGGCTGCGCGACATGGGAACTGAAAGTCGAGAAAGCCGGCGAGTATTATCTGTGGGGCCGCATCCTCACACCAACGCCGGAGAACGATTCCTTCTACCTCCGCGTCTTCACCGACGCCGCTGACCTGATCGAGCGAACCACCTGGGCCACCGGCGTTCACAAACAGTGGACGTGGACTCGCGTGACGTTGGAACATACAAAGCCGCCCATGCCAATCTCGCTGCCGGCGGGAACGGTGAACCTCCAGTTTCGCGTGCGCGAGGCCGGCGCAAAAATTGACCGTCTCTTCCTGACGCCGCAGGCGACGGCGGAGCCGCGCTGACGACTGCGCCACCATTGGACGATAACGCCAATTCCCCGCTTGAAACCGGTCGCCGAAGCCCCAACACTGCTCACCATGAGCGTCGTCAGCTACGAGCAGCTCCGGGGAGAACTGGCCCCGTGCGTTTTGCACGAGCCGTCCGACGGCTATGCACCGGTGCCGGTCACCGAACGACTCGCGCAGGCGATCTGGTTCGATCAGCGGCTCAAGCGCGATGGTCTGCAAACCACCGACGGTCGCCGCGTCCGCGTAGTGTCGCCAGGCTGGTGGAACCTTGAAGCTGGACCGGATTTCCGCCGCGCCGTCATCGCCTTCGACGACGCCAAGCCGCAGCTCGGCGATGTCGAGGTGCATTTGCACAGCGCGGACTGGCATCAGCACGGCCACACGCGCGACCGGCATTACGACAACGTCATCCTCCACGCCGCGCTCTGGCGGCGCGGCGAACAGCCGGCGACGACCGCTACCGGCCGCGCGCTGCCGCAACTCGTCATGGCCGACCAACTCGACGCGCCGCTGGATCAACTCTACGATTCGATTGACCCGGAGAATTATCCATACGATCTCGACAGCCACGTTGGCGCTTGCGAATCGCCGTTGAAGTCAGCGTCACCGGAAACGATTGCCGCGCTGCTCGAAGACGCCGGCCTCGCACGGCTGCGGACGAAGGCGCGGCGGCTGACGCGGTGGATTCAACGCACCGGTATTGAGCAGGCGCTCTACATGGCGGTGATGGAGGCGCTCGGTTTCAAACACAACAAGGAACCGATGCGCCGGCTCGCCGAGCGGCTGCCCGTGGCGCGGTTGCGCGAGTTGCCGGCGACACAAGCGCAGGCATTGCTTCTCGGCGTCGCCGGTTTCCTGCCGGAACGCACGGTGGCCGGCCGCGACGAAGCAACGCGCCGCTACGTGAAACGGCTCTGGGATGTCTGGTGGAAATCGCGCGATGAGTTTGCCGGCCGGTCGCTGTCGCGTGCCGAGTGGCGGCTGGCGGGGCTACGGCCGGCAAATCTCCCGTGGCGCCGACTGGCAGCGGTGGCGCAACTGCTGGCGGCGCATTGGGAACTCTGGCCAAAAATCGCCGACACTCTCGCCTCGCAACCGGAAACGAAGCGGGCGGCGCGCCTGGCGGCGTTGCTTACCGATCTGGAAGATTCCTACTGGTCGCGACGGTTCAGCTTCGCGTCGAAGCCACAACCGGAACCGGAACTGCTTATCGGCGCGGCTCGCGCCCGCGACATCGTCGTGAACGTGGTGCTGCCGGTTGCCATCGCGCAAGGAAAGCTGCTGGAACAACCCGCGCTCGTCGAAGCGGCGGAGAAGCTCTTCGGCGATTATCCACCATTGGAATCCAACGCCCTAGTGCGATTCACCGCCCATCGCCTGTTTGGCCAGCGTGTGCCGCCGCGTCTACTTCGCACCGCCGCGCAGCAGCAGGGTTTACTCCAGGTCTTCCACGACTTCTGCCTGAATGACCGAACTGCGTGCCGGCGCTGTCGGTTCCCGGACTTGGCGCTGCAATTCGCGGCGAAGCAAACGGCGTGCTGATGCCGCTGCGCACGGTCAAGGTTTTCGGCGCAGACGCCGATTATGCGGTTGTCGCGGCAGCCGCCAGTTGCTAAACACGCGGCACAATGAAACGCCCACGCAAAGAAGGAAGCGTCGAACGCACGCTGCGCGCGTGGCGACCGACGTTGCCGAGCGAACTGGCCTCGCTGGCCACCGACGCGACCCAGCCCGCGCGCCAGCTCGTGACAGCCGCGCTCAGCCAGTTGAAGATCGGCGAGCAACTCGACGAGGCGGAAATTCTTGCGGCGTGGTCGGAGATCGTCGGGCCGATGCTGGCGAAACATTCCATCCCGCGCGCGCTGCGCCACGGCGTGCTCACCGTCGGCGTGGCGAATCCCGCGATCCAAATGGAACTGCGCGGGCTTCTGAAACGCGACATCCTCGCGCGGTTGCAAAAGAGATTCGGCGTCCGCCGCGTGCGCGACATCAACTTCCGCGTGAGCGGCTGAGTCCGCCGGGCTTACGTCCGTTGCCGCTTTTGCATTGCCTTGGCTCGGCGCGCGCCCTACTTTGCCTGCCTTGTAAGACTCGGGATGAAAATGACGAAGGTGAATCCAACTCCACTTCAATCGCGCGCCGCGGGCGTGCTGTTGCATCCAACCTCGCTGCCCGGCCCCTATGGCATCGGCGACCTCGGCCCGGCCGCGCGCGCGTGGGTGGACGCGCTAGTGCGAGCGAAACAACAGTGGTGGCAGATGCTGCCGCTGTCGCCGACCGGTTACGCTGACTCGCCTTATCAGTGCCTCTCTACGTTCGCCGGCAACCCGAACCTCATCAGCCCGGACGAACTGGTAAAGGACGGCCTGTTGCGCCGTCGCGATGTCGCCGGCCGGTCGTTCGATGCGCGGCGCGTGGATTTCGGCGCGGTGATTCCGTTCAAGACCGGACTGCTGGCGAAAGCGTGGAACCATTTCAAGCGCGGCGCTACGCGACGGTTGAAGCGGGAATTTGAGAGGTTCTGCGCGGAGGAGAAAAGCTGGCTGAAGGATTTCGCGCTCTTCATGGCGCTGAAGGATGCGCACGGCGGCGCGAGTTGGTTCGAGTGGAAACCGGAGTTGATGGAACGCAAGCCGGCGGCGATGGCGCGGGCCAGGGAATCGCTGAAACACGCCATCCGACAGCACGAATTCCGCCAGTTTCTGTTCTTCCGGCAGTGGCGCGCGCTGAAGGCTTACGCCAACGCCCGCGGCGTGAAACTTATCGGTGACATTCCCATCTTTGTCTCCGGCGATTCCGCCGACGTGTGGAGCCGGCCGGCGGAGTTTTTGCTCGACCAGCAGCGGCGGCCGAAGGTGGTCGCGGGTGTGCCGCCGGACTACTTCAGCAAGACCGGCCAGCTCTGGGGCAATCCGCACTACGATTGGAAGGCAATGAAGCGGACCGGCTACCGGTGGTGGATCGCGCGGGTGCGCGCGACGCTCCGGATGGTGGACGTGGTGCGCGTGGATCATTTTCGCGGCTTTGAGGCGGCGTGGCAGGTGCCCGGCGGCGACGCCACAGCACAACGCGGCCGTTGGGTGAAGGGACCGGGCGCGGAGTTGTTTGACAAGCTGCGCGCGACACTCGGTCCGCTGCCGATCATCGCCGAAGACCTCGGCGTCATCACGCCAGCGGTGGATGCATTGCGCACGCGCTATAACTTTCCCGGTATGAGGATTCTTCAGTTCGCGTTCGGCGGCGCGGTCGAGCATCGTTTCCTGCCGCACAACTACGAGCGCAACACCATTGCTTATACCGGCACGCACGACAACGACACCACGCGCGGCTGGTTCGCCACGGCGTCGCGGAAAGAGCGCACGCTGGTGCGCCGCTATGTGGGACACCATTGCGATGGTCGCAATGTGAGCTGGGACCTGATGCATCTCGCGTGGTCGTCCGTCGCCAAACTCTCCATCGCGCCGTTGCAAGACGTGCTCAACCTCGACACGGAAGCGCGGATGAATTTCCCCGGCCAATCCTCCGGCTGGTGGCGCTGGCGTTTCACGGCGAGCCAGTTGAGCGGCGCAGTGCTCGACCGACTCGGCGACATGACGGAAGTCTATGGCCGCGCGGCGAAGACAGCCGAAAGGACATAAAGTGTGAACAGGAGAATACGGGTAACAACACTCGCGGCCGCTCTGGTGGCTTTTTCCTCCGCATGCTCCACGGTTGATAACAAAAGCAATGGAAGCTTCACCGAAGCCGATTCGGGCAAGACCTTCACGACATCGCCCGGGACCACGCTCGACATCCATCTGAAAGGCAACTACACGACAGGTTACTCGTGGAACATCGCCCCCTGCGACAAAAGCATCATTCAACCCGCAGGCTCGAAATACACTCCTTCACAACCGCAGAGGGCCGGTTCCGGCGGTGTCCAGCACTACACGTTCAACATCATCGGCAAAGGGCAGACAACGCTGAAGATCACCTACAACAGGGTCTGGGAGAAAGCCGTCCCGCCTGCCCAGACCTTCGAGCTTCAGATCGTCTCCAAGTAGAGAGATTTGAGGACGGTCATTGCGGCTCAGACCGCATCCGCTTTCGTCCCAACGACGCCCCCCCTCAAGACCTGACCGGCGCGCTATTCGTCGCGGATGGGAACACCCGTCAGGTTCTCCATGCGATCAAGAAACCGGCGCAGTTCGCCGGCAGGCTCCATGTTCTTGTCGAGGCGGAGCAGTTCCTTGCCTTGGGCGTCGCGGAGAATGTAGAGGACGATGGGCGCCATGGTATCCAATGGTTTCGTCTTATACCGGGACCGGCCGACATCTTCCCACTCCCGGAGTTTCTGACGCACATCGTCGCGCGTGACCTTTTTCACGTCGCTGAGAAGAATCCGTTTGGAGCCGAAAGCCTGTGAAACCTGAATGGAGGTCCTGTCGCAGCGCACAGTGCGGCCGTGGTTCTGGATCGCCGAACGGCCCATGAACGCCATCCACGCCACGCCCAGCGCCATCATGCCATACTTCTTCCACGCCGACACATCCTTCGGCGCGAAGAAAGCCGGCACAAGCAGCAGCAGCCCGAATAGCAGCCCCCAGAAAACATTGGCCTTCCAGGATTCGCCCGGCTCGCGCATCTGGATGATGCCACCGTTATCGTCGTGGCTCGGGCGCGGAGTTGGCGTGGACACCTGCGGATTCAACTTGGCACGTTCGACCTGGGCCGCGAAGTCTGCGGACATCTCAGGCATCTTCGGATCCTCGGTCAGCATCAGAAACAAACCCGTTCCTGCGAGGACAAGCGAGATGACGCCCAGCACGACGGCGCCTCCCCACATCTCGCCAAACGTGTCCGGCCGCATTTCCGCACGGTTGCGTGGATTCATGTAAAGGGGGAACGTCTGCGACTGCGCGAGGTCCTTGAAGCTGCCTTCCTTCTTCACTTCCTGACGGACCTTCCCGCCTCTCCAGGACCATTCGAGCGTAACCTTGTCATCCTGCGAAGCATCCACCACCTGCGCTTCGACGCGCGTCCAGTTCGTCTGCACATCGCGGCACTTGGCCGCAATCTTCCACGTGAACCATAGAAAAACCAACAGGAGGGGAAAAACACCGACGAGAGCGATCACCTTTGGAGCTGATGAGAAGAAGCCATCACAATTCATATGCGCTCATCATAGCACACACCACAACCCTCGCCCCGAACTTGCGGGTTATGCGCAAGACTTCACCGTCATTGATTACTCCGTCCCGGCTCGCGTTGATGATGAACTTCTGGCAGCGGCCTAGCAGAACTGGTTCAGATAACGCGCGCCGTGCCGGAAGCCTTCCTCTGGGCCGAAGGTCCGGTCCTCGTGCTCGATACTGAGCACGCCCTTGTAACCGACATCGCGCAGCAGGCTGATGTATTCGCCCCACTTGATGTCGCCGTAGCCGGGAATCACATACCGCCACCAGCCGTGGCCCAGCACACCCACATAGCTCCGCTTCTGAACATCCACGAGGCAATCCTTCGCGTGGGTGTGGAAGATCCGCTTGCTGAACTTCGCCACCGGCACCATGTAGTCGCACTGCTGGTGAACCAGATGCGACGGATCGTAATTCAATCCGAAATGCTCGTCGGGAATGGCCTCAAACAGGCAGTCGAACGTGTCCAGACCCTGGAGGCAGGTGGCAAACCAGTTCTCGACCGCGACCTTGATCCCCTTCTCTTTCGCGTGGTCCAGAATCGGCCGGAAAATCTTCGGCGTCACCTTCTTGATCAGCCCGATCTTGTTCGCCTTCTCCTTTTCCTGCGGGACGCCCGTGTTCGTGCAAACAACCGGCACGCCCAGCAACACGGCGGCATCAATCGTCTTCTTCAAAGTGTTCTGGAACTCCTCGGCCTTCCCCGGCGCCAGTGGGTTTGTGTAGTTCGACAAGCTGCTGATCTCCAGCCCGCGCTCCGCCAGCATCTTCTTGATGTTCTCAGCCTCTGCCGGGCCGAACGTCATCGGGTCAATATGCTTGCTGCCGGGATGCGCCACGATCTCCAGCGCGGCGATATGGCATCGCTTGGCCATGTCGAGCACCTGGTCAAACGGCTCCTTGGTCACCGGCATCGTCAACATCCCAACCCGGATGCCTTTTTCTTTCTTGCCGCCTTGAGCAGCCGGAGCCTGCGCCGCTGCGCTGGCCCAGCCCAAGGAAGCCGCGCCCACGGCTCCCGCCGCAGTTCCGATGAAACTTCTGCGTGAAATCTGGAGTGGGCTTTGCGGGACGACTTGACCTGATGTGTTCAGTGAGCGGCGTGCTTGGCTTGCGTTCATGTCGCCAAGGCTAGTCCAAGCCGCATCAGCGTCAAGTTCCAAAGGTGGACGAAACCGAATCGGCCAGTTTCAAGTTCTTGTAACTATACGACTACCCACCGGTATCTATGGGCATGAATAACTTACTGCGCTTGCTGGGCGTGTGTCTTGGAACAACCGCTCAAGCAAGACGCAAACTAAAAACCAAAACCCTTCTCGCCTGCCTCCTCGGCTTCGCCCTTTTCGGCAACGGGACCGGCCATAAGACCTCGGCAGCAGAGCCTCAAGTCGCCGATGTCGCTGAAACCAAATACCTGACATTCCAACTCATGACCGGCATCCACGGGTATTCGGGGCCTCACCCATTGCCCGGCCATTTTGCGCTCAGCAAGGCGCAATTGGAGGAGTTTGTCCACGACGTGGTCAAAGCGATCGGAACGACGGGCGACGCCCGGCGCAAATTGGGTTTCGCGGTGGGACCTCTCTGCTTTGACATGCCCGACGACGAGACGCGCCAGTTCATCCGCGATGCCTTCGCGGTCGCGCGTGAAAACGATGTGGCCGTCGCCTTTCACATTGATGATTCGATGTCTTGGGGAAACCGCAAGGATCTCTTGGCCAATCCTGACAACATCGAGACCGCGGACTGGAAACAAATCCCCAACACGGGCCGGCGCGCGGATTGGGGCCGCAAGCCCACCAAGTTCCCGCCTCAGATGTGTTTCAACAGCCCCGCCATCGTGGCTGCGGTGAAAGACCGCGCGGGTCTGATTGGCGCGGAAATCAAGCAGGAGCTGGCGGCGTTGAAGTCTCAGGGGAAGGAACATCTCTTCGCGGGCGTCATCGCCGGATGGGAAACCCAGATGGGCCGCGATTTGGATACGGACCGTCAGTTGGGCTATCGTGCCCTCAGTCACCGGGGATTCAGCGAAAGCAATCCGCCCAAGGACCTCGACGCCGAACGCGTGAAAGTCGTGAAGGAGTTCATGGAACTCTGGGCCAACTCTCTTCACGCGGGTGGGACTCCCCGCGAGAAAGTATTCTGTCACATCGCGTTCACCGACCAGGGGCTGCGCAAAGCGGACGCCAAGGAATCCTATGCAGTCAAAGTTCATTTCGCCCTGCCCGAGGTGGCCTTCAGTTCCGCCTACCGCCCGGGATTCTCCACTTACCCCGAGGGGGCGACCTTCAAGGAAATCCATGCCGCTCTGGGCAAACACGGTTCGCCCGGCTGGATTTCCGGCGAGGGCACCAACGTCTCCCCCACGAGCATGCCCGGCGAGCCAACGATGGAAACCTATCTGGGGCGGACGTTCAACCACGGCGGCGTGCTGGTGAATGTCTTTTCCTGGGGCATCGGCGGCGAGGCCCACCGCAACAACTTCTTCCGCAAAGCCACGGAGAATCCCGAATGCTTGGCTGCCTATGCCAAGTTCCTCCGCGGCGAGACACTGGTGGAGGCCGTCGCCCAAGGTTTCTCAGCATCGGGTCTTCAAGACAAGATGCACAAGATTCAAGCCGAGCTTCCGGGCTGGATGGAAAAGTCCGGCCTCATCCAAAGACTGCGGGCGATGTGGCACATGCGAAACCTGCAATCATACATGAAGGAAAGGAAATGGCAGGAACTGGACAAGGAGGCCGATGAGGTATTGGCGCTGATAAAGAGCGCGCCGGTCGAAACGAAGACGGAGCCGTCCACTGCCACCGAACGGCTGCCCGCAAAGATCCAAAAGATCCAAAGTGCACTTCCCACGTGGATCGAGGGCGACGCCGCCAGAAAGGACAAAGCCACCGCGCTGATGCAACAACTGCACGAGCATTTGAAAGCCAAGAACTTCGCGGAAGCGGAGAAGACGGCGGATGAACTGCTTGCCTTGATGTCGTCGGTGACGCAGAGCAACAGCTCCACTTCCAGCACCGCCGGGGCTCAAGACGAGAAGGTCCGCAAGCATCAGTCGGAGTCGGGCGAACCTGCCATCATCACCCGCGACTACATTCAGGATGAATTGAAACTCTCTGACGACCAGAAGCAAAAACTGCAGAAGACGTCACCCGGCTTCGAGAAAATTCTTGACTCCCATGATAATGGAAAAATTTGGGCGTTCCTGGAGGAGGCCCTGAATGCGGAGCAGTTCAAGAGGTTCGAGCAACTGGAGCTGCAGCATGAAGGACCGTCTGCTCTGTTCCGGCCCCGAATCGAGCAAGAACTGAAAATCACGGGCGAGCAACGCAACCAGTTCATGGGTCTCGTTCAGGCGATGACCAAGGAGGTGCAACCGCTGATCAATGAGTCCAAGTCCACCGGGAATCCAGGGAAGATGGAGGAGATCAGGCTCACCGTGATCAAGCTGCGCACGGATTGCCTGGGAAAACTAACCGCCCTCATGAGCGACGCGCAGAAAAAGCAGTGGAGCGAGATGCTTGGCAAACCGTTCGACACCCTGCGGCATCATTGAACGCGTCCCAGTTGCCTTAAACCATGTTCTGCACTCCACACCCCACCAAACTCATGCAAGACGACACAATACCCGCTGCCAAATCACTCGCACACCAAGCATCCAAAATCAGTTGGGTCATCGGCCTCATCAGCATTTTACTGCTCGCTATTAGCAGGGGCACGCCAGTCATTGTTGAGTTGACCGTGCCTATCCTCATCCTTGCCGGCGTAGCTTGCGGTGTTGCGGCGCTCATTGGCATCCGCAGGCACGCTGTTGGCGGTGTTCGTGTTCCCGCCATCGCCGGTCTGGTCATCAACGGTCTTTTGCTGTCCTTCTTCGCCTATAACTTGCTCTTCGTGGGTGATGGGCCTCATTCGCAACGAGCCAAACAAGCCCGTGCACACGCTGCCACCCAAGACATTACCGAGGAGGTGCGCGAGAAGCTCGCGCACAACATCGGCATCTCCTTCCTGTTGTTCCGCACCAAGGTCCAAGCGGAACTGAAGGCGACTCAGGAGCAGAAAGAGAAGCTGGATCAACACCTCCGGACACTGCTGCCAGAGGCCATGCAGGTTTCACAGAAGAGCAATGGCGGGCGAGGAAAATACAACCAGAAGACCCATGAAAAAATGGCCGCGGTGCTGAAGGAAATCCTCAACGAAGGGCAGCGCACGCGCCTGCATCAGTTGGAGCTGCAAAAAGACCTGCTGTTCGGGCCGGAGTGGAACATGAAGGAACTGCAGATCACGGACGCGCAACGAAAGCAATTCATGGCGCCGACCCAAGAGACGCAGCAGAAGACCCAGACGCTAATGGAAGAGATTCACAAGGGCGCCAACCCCGATGAGATCCGGCCCAAGGCGTTGCAACTCCGTCTGGACCTCGAAGCCAAACTGGAGACCCTGCTCACGGATGCCCAGAAAAAACAGTGGAAGGAAATGCTGGGCAAGCCGGTGGACCTGAGTGTCATATACGGTGGTGTGTCGTCCCGGTAAGATCGGCCTTCTTTTTCAGGTTTCCGATGCCCAGCCTGAGAAAACCTCTCTCGTTTCGTCGGCGGACAATACACAAGGCCACTAAACCTCTCTCGTCTTCCCGGCGTGCGATGCTCCGCACCTGCCAACCTCGCTTGTTTTGTCGGTAAACGTTCCGCGAGACCACCCTACCCCTCGTTTTCCTTCGGTGCCGGATCCGTCAAGGTGGTCAAACACTTCCGTTTTTCTCAGGTCGGATGTGCGGAACCGGAAAAGGATTCAGTTTTTTTGCATGAGTCGAGTTGCAGACTACTGCTGCACAATGCAGCAATCGGCGGTAAGTATCATGACCTGTAAAATGATTCTCCTCCAGCCGGTGTCCGGCCTCTCCATCCGCAAAACACTTCTCCGCCGATGGATCTCCGGCGACCTACCTGGCAAAAACTCTTGTCTCCAGCCGATCGCCGAAGCTTCCACCTCCAAAATCTTTCGTCTCCAACGGGTCCACCAAGCGGAAACCGATAAAAAATTTCGTTTCCAGCAGGTCTGACTGCTTTCCACCGACCGCTACATTATGCATCTGTGGTCGGTAAGCTTATTTATGCAGAAAAGTGTTGTTTTTCAGCGGATCGGAATATAGAAAACCGACAGATAAACGCTGGTTTTCAGCAGAAAACCCCTGTTTCTATCTGTTTCTATCTGTGTCTATCAGTGTTTATCTGTGGTCCCCAATTAAATCCACCGAAACCAAGGACACCATCATGGCTGCAAACATAACTCCCCGAAACCGCGAACTCCTCTTTGCCGAGGCCATCGGACTGGCGGGCGGACTGAAAGAGTTCGGGACTGCGCTCGGCATCACGCTCACGAACGAGAAAGAGATGCGGGCGGCTGCCGACAGGTTGGTGACGACGGAGAGCGAGGCCGGCAAGGCGAAGCTCGCCTTCCGGGAGGCCGCGAGAGCTGTCCAGCGGGCGGACGCCGACGCGGCGAAGTTCCTCGCCGCGGCGCGGGCGGTGTTGACGATCTTCCTCGGCAAACGCTGGAGCGCGCACTGGGAGCCGACCGGTTTCCCCGACCAATCCACCAAAGTGCCGCGCACACAGAACAAACGGCGGGAACTTTGCGCGTCGCTCCAACTCTACTTCGCCAGCCAGCCGGCGCACGAAATCACGGCGGCCGGCGTGACCGCTGCCGAGGCCGACGCGCGTCACAAGGCGTTGCAGGCTGCGCATGCGGTGTTGGGGCGGACGACGACAGCGCTCGGCCAGTCGCTGAAAGCCCGCGACGACGCGAAGCAAAAACTGCGCCGGCTGGTGTATGCGGTGAAGGATCACTTGAAGATGTATCTGCCCGCCGATGATCCGCGCTGGAATTCCTTCCATCTGAACCACCCCGCTACCCGCACCCGCCCCGATCCGGTCGGCGTCGTCACCCTCACCCAATCCGGCCCCGGCGCGCTGCGCGCGAGCTGGCGTCGCGCCCGCCGCGCCACGCGTTACCGTCCACTCGTCCAGGTGGTCGGCGTGGATACCGAGCCGATCCCGCGCAACACCGTCCACGATCTTTTCGCGACGCTGGATGGTTTCACCGCCGGCCAGACCGTCCGCGTCCAAATCATCGCCGCCAACGAAGCCGGCGAAGCGAAACCGAGCGAGGCAGCGGAGATGGTGATTGAATAACTTATTGTTGAAACATAACAGCAAGCGTAATCTCACGTCCCATGAGGCGCTCATTCCTCCCAATTGGCTTGCTGATTCTCCTCTGCTTTCCGTCTTCTGCGTGGGCAAACATGGGAACCCCTCTCATGTGGGCAACAATGTTTCACTTGGCCATCGGAAACGCGTTGATCGGTGTGTGTGAGGGTGCGTTGCTTGGTTATCTTTTTGATGTGCCGAGAGGCAAAGTCATCGGGATTATGATCCTGGCGAATTACTTCTCAGCTTGGGTTGGCGGGATCTTTCTCACCACAATCACCCCCTTATTGCCAATAGACCTGAATAACGGGTGGCGCTGGTTTTGGATATTCGTTGTTGCGACTTATGCCATGACTGTGCTGCTCGAATGGCCTTTCATTGCATGGCTGATGCGCCGCGCTGAAGACTGGCTGAAACGCAGCCTGCGTGCTTCCGTGATTGTTCAGGCAGCTTCCTACATCCCACTCTTTGGATGGTATTGGATGGCGAGCGGGACTTCGCTTTATACAAAGACGCATGTTGTATCAGCGAGTGACCTCTCATTGCCGGAAACTGTTGCGGTCTATTTCAGTAATGCTTACAGTCACTCGTCATCGGCCCGCCATACGCAGAGAATCTTTGAATTGCATTCAACGAATACCAACGATCGTCTATTTGTTCATCCGAGTTCAGGAAATACAAACCACTGGGATTTGGCGGCACGCCTCGAAACCAGTGACTATGACAAACCGCGCTTAGTGGACTTGCTGACGAACATGGATGTCGAAGCCGTAAGGACTGCGAAGCAAGATGTAGATGGTTCTCTACGCGATAATGGAACTTGGTTCAATTTCGGTTCTGTCCCTGCGTTAGGAAACGCCGTTCATAGCAAATGGAAGTTCCGGGCTGGATTCTGGCCTGTAGATGGGTTGAGAGCCGAGAACAAGGAGACGAAAGAAACAATCAAGTTCTCATACGAGACACCCTTCGGCGCATGGATGGTCAGAAACGCGTTTCATTTGCCTTCGGACAAAGTCCTTTTTCAACTTGGCCGCGACCAAATTTGTCTTTTCGATCCAATGAGCCGAAAGATCAGCCTTCTGTGTCATGGGCGCGGGCCAGTGGCTGTTATTGAGAACAAATCAAATCCAACGCGGTGAGGCCATGTTGGTTCAACCTCGGAGACGACGATGTCTATGCGGCGGTTCGGGAAATCAATGCGGATGCGGTCGCCTTCCTTGAGCAGGCCGATGGAGCCGCCTTCCTCGGCTTGGGGCTGACATGACCGATGCTCACGCCGGTGCCGCTGACGCAGAAGTTCCAAGGGGGCTTCCGCGCCACACCTCCGGCGAGAGCGACCGCCGCGCCTGCCTGTTCATGTTCCTCGGCGGGAAAGGTTTCGAAGGCGGCTTCAACCCAGCCAATCCGCGGTGAGTGTCAGAGCGCAGACTGATGTTTATCGCTGGTGATTGGCTTGCGCTGCGGTTTCGGTTCCAGATAACCTCCACCCATGAAGAAGAACATCTTCGCCTTGTTTTTCTTGGCGTTGGTTGCTGCCTGTCCATTCGGCGCGCTCGCGGCGGAGGCCGGGCCGGTGCCGGGGAGCCTCGATGACCTCGCTCGCTTCCACAAACCGGCCCGCGAGGTCAGGATGGTTGTGGGTGGTTTCCTCTGGGTGGATGCGGAGGATTTCAAAGACTACGGCGAGTGGCGACTTGATACGCAGTTCGTTTATCTCATGGGGTCGGCGTATCTGCTGGCCGGCGGCGTCGGCACGCCCATCCGTGACGCGACGACGGAGATTCAGGTTCCGAAGGCCGGCACGTATCGGGTCTGGGTCCGCGCAAAGAACTGGATCAAGGAACACTCGCCGGGGAAGTTCGCCGTCATTGTTAACGGCCAACAATCCAAACACGTTTTCGGCGCGGCGGCAACGGAAGCTTGGGTTTGGGAATCAGCGGGCGAGTTCGAACTTCAAAAAGGCCCGGCGCGACTGGCGCTGCACGATCTCACCGGTTATTTCGGGCGGTGCGATGCGCTGATCCTGACCAGCGACCTGCAATACAAGCCGCCGCAAGACCTCGACGGCTGCCAGCGCGAGCGCGTGCGGCTGACGGGCGCGTCGCGCGAGGTGAAGGCAGCGGGTGATTACGATGTGATCGTGGTTGGCGCGGGCACGGCGGGGTGCAGCGCGGCGATTGCGGCGGCGCGGCTCGGCGCGAAGACAGCGTTGGTGCAGGACCGTCCCGTGCTCGGCGGCAACGCGAGCAGCGAACTGGGCGTGCCACCGTGCGGCGCGAGCGTTTCGCACGCCAACGCCCGTGAGAGCGGCATCATCGAAGAGGCGGCGCTCATCCGCGCCCGGCGCAGTTTCCCGAAACAGAGCGAGGGTTTCCAGATGATCGCGGCGGCGGAGAAGAACCTGACGGTGTTCTTCAACAAGCGCGTCGTCGCCGCCGAGATGAAAGACGCCGGCAGCATCGCTGCGGTCCGCGCGGTGGACACGCTGACGCTGGAGGAAAGCCGCTACAGCGCGAAGCTGTTCATTGATTGCACCGGCGACGGCTGGCTGGGCTTCTTTGCGGGCGCGAAGTTCCGGCTCGGCCGCGAGTCGCGCGACGAGTTTCAGGAAGACCTCGCGCCGCCGCAGGCCGACAAGATCACCATGAGCGGCTGCATCATGGGCAATCTAGCGTTGTCCTATCGCGCCGAGAACCGGGGCAAGCCCGTCGAATACACGCCGCCGGCGTGGGCCGCGAAGCTGCCGCCCGCCGAGGAATTCGCCAAGCGCAGAATCAAAGGCTTCACCGGAGGCGAATGGTGGCTGGAGCATCCGGGCGAGATTGACGATCTCTACGACGCCGAGCGCGCCCGCGACGAACTGATCCGCATCACGTTCGGCTACTGGGGCTTCATCAAGAACGGTTGGGAAGAACGCGACCGCGCTCACAACTACGCGCTCGCCTACGTGCCGCACATGAACGCCAAGCGCGAAACGCGCCGGCTCGTTGGCGACTACATCCTCAAGCAGCAGGACCCGCAGAACGGCGTGATGTTTCCCGACCGCATTTCCTACGGCGGCTGGAGCCTCGACGTGCATCATCCGAAAGGCATCTACTCGGGCAAGGAAGGACCCTATTACTGCGACCCGCACGTGCCGATTTACAGCATCCCGTTCCGCTGCCTCTACTCGGTCAACATCGCCAACCTGCTTTTCGCCGGCCGCCACATGAGCGTGACGCACATCGCGCTCGGCACGGTGCGCGTGCAGGCGACGCTGGCGACGCTCGGCCAAGCCGCCGGCACCGCCGCCGCGTTGGGCATCCGCCACAGTGTCACGCCGCGCGAACTCGGCCAGCGCCACATCGCCGAGTTGCAGCAGACGCTGCTCAAGCACGACCAATACATCCCGGAGTTGAAGAACGAAGACCCCGCCGACCTCGCGCGAGGCGCGACGGTGACGGCGTCGAGCACGAAGACGTTCAACGAGGTTGGGCGCGAGCAGGCGAAAGTCGCTCGATTGAGGGGAGCCGATTCTCACGAACTGGCGATGCCGCGCGCTACGATGTTCCCGCGCGGCTTGAATCCGCGGCTGCGCTCGGTTCATCTGCGTTTGTCCTCGCAACTCGAGAAGCCCGCCGACCTGACGCTGCACCTGCGCGGCGGCGCATCGCTCGGTGATTTCTCCTCGACCAACGACCTCGCCGTCGCCACTGCGCGAGTGCCCGCCCGCCGCACGGCGTTCGTCGAATTCAAATTCGACTGCGCCGTCGAGCAGCCCTACCTCTGGGTCTGGCTGCCAAGAACGGCGGGCATATCGTGGTCACTCGCCGACAGCCTGCCGGAGAACTGTCGCGCTTACGGCGGCGGCGCGCGTCCGTGGACGGTCGTGAAAGGCCAGCACTACGCGATGTTCACCGACCCGCCACTGCGCTTCGCAACCGACCATCGGCCGGAAAACGTGATTGATGGTGTCTCGCGCATCGTCGGCACGGCGAGCCACCTCTGGGCCTCCGACCCGCAACAGCCGATGCCGCAATGGCTCGAACTGGATTTCCGCAAGCCGGTCGAGATAAACACGGTCCAGTTGACCTTCGACACCAACCTCAATCATCGCTTCCCAGAAGGCCCGATGGTGGCGGAGTGCGTGAAGGACTACCGGCTCTCATATTTCAACGGTAAGTCGTGGACTGAACTGCTCGCGGTGAAGAACAACTTCCTCCGCCACCGCATCCATCGTTTCCCGCCCGTCACCGCCTTAAAGCTCCGGCTGACGGTGGAGGAAACCAACGGCGACGATTCCGCGCGCGTGTTTGAGGTTCGCGCTTATCGCGAGCCGAACGGACAGTAAACAGCGTCCTGAACGGAACAGCCTTGTATGAATTGTTTTTCTGCCCACCTCCGCCTGCCGCTCCTGCTCGTCACATCTGCGATGCTCAATAGCGCGGAGCCGGCTGAATTGTTTCCAACAGACTCGCGCCGCTGGTCACGCGCCACCGACGCTGTAGTGCTGGCCGATTTCTCGAAAGCTGGGCCGGCTTCTGCGCTGACCGCTGGCCGGCGCGAGAAGGGGAAATGGAAGCTCATCCCGTTCGCGACGGCGGAATGGAAAGGCATGGCGCTCTCGGCGTATTCGCAGACCGGCCCGCCCGCGGTGCGCCTGCCGCTGGCGGCGCAAGGCTGGCACGCGGTGTATGTCGGCTTGGCGACGACTTCCGGCGGCTTTGGCACCGGTGGGAACGGGATGAAGGCACGGTTGAGCAACGAACCGGTTTTCAGGCGGATGGCCTGCAACCTCGCACTGTTGCCCAACCGGCGCGGCGTGATCCAGGAACAGTTCCTTACCGTGGCGGATTTGAAAGGCCAGTCGGTTGAGATTGCGCCGCTGCCCGGTCTTCCCGCGACGGTCTGTTACGTGAAGCTGGTTCCGCTGACGGAGGAGGAGGCGCGGACTTGGACAGCGAGTCGCAAGGCATCGAGGCCGCGCACTTCGATCGCGACTTTCGACGGTCATAGTTGGATCTGGCCTTATCGCCCGCGCAGCGTTGCCGAGTTGCAGGAGGAGTTTCGCGGATTTGAAGACTCCGACATCGGCAAATGGTGGTTCCAGGTGTGCGGCGCGGACCTGGTCTGCTATCCCTCGAAGGTGGGCAACATCCCCGGCGATGGCACCACGGATTTTCCCAGCAGCACCTATGCGGTTTACACGCAGACACTCCAAGGACTTTTCAAGAAAGGGATTAACCCGTTGCAAGTGGCACGTGAGGTGGCGCGCACGCAGGGCGCCGAGTTTCACGTGATGCTGCGACCCGCAGGCTGGAAGGGGTCCATGCCTTACGAGGAGACGTTCGACAGCAAGTTCTTCGACGCGCATCCGGAATGGCGCTGCGTGGACCGCGACGGCACGCCGACATTTTACATGAGCTACGTCGTGCCAGAAGTGCGGCGGCATCTGCTGGAGATTCTCCGCGAGACGCTGGCGTTGCAGCCGGAGGGCGTGGGGTTCCTGTTCAACCGCGGGATGCCGATGATGTTGTGGGAGGAGGCGTTCTGCAAACGGTTCCGCGAACGACATCAGGCGAACACGCGCGAGGTCGCCGAGGACGATCCGCGCATCCTGACGACGCGCGCGGAGATCATGACGGAGTTCTTGACGGAGGTGCGTGCGTTGCTCGACGAAACCGCGCGCGCCCAAGGCCGCAAGGAGCGATACAAAATCTCGCTGGGCACCTTCAGCAAGGAAGGCGACAATCGGAAGTTCGGCTTCGATCTGCCCCTGTGGATCAAGCGCGGGCTGGTGGACGAGCTGGCGGTGGCATGGTTTGCCTACCATACGTCGTTCGCGCCGCCGGACATGGCGTATTACCGGCGCATCACAGCCGGGACAAAGGTGGGCGTCTATCCGTTCGTCATCGCATGGAAGACCGGCAAGCCGCAGGAACTCTGCAAGAAGGTGGCCGACCACTACGCGGCAGGCGCGAGCGGCATCGCCATCTGGGACCCGCAGGTGCAGAGAGGCTGGCCGGAAGGATCGCCCGGCAATGTCTTCGACGTGCTGGGCCACCTCGGCGACCGCGAGCGCGTCGCCCGTTGGGCCAAGATCGGCGTGCCTCAGCCGCTGGCGATTCCCCTCACGCGCCTCGACGACAATTATTTCAGCCGCTGGTTTCCGAACACTGGATTCTAACCCCCATGAAAACAATCCGATTCCTACTGATCGTTCTCTGCTCAACCGTCATCGTCCTCGCCGCCGAGCCGGCGAAGAACCTCTCCACGCTCCAAGCCCGTCCCTCACCGGAGTGGCTGACGCGCGGCGTCATGTATCAGGTCTGGCTGCGCGGGTTCACGCCGGAGGGGACGCTGCGGGCCGCGACGAAACGGCTGCCGTCGGTGGCGGAACTCGGCGCAAACATCATCTACCTCTGCCCCGTCCAACTCCAGGACGCCGACATGCGACAGGAGTTTTGGAGCAAGCGCCAGAAGGCTTCCGGCACCAACAACCCGCGAAACCCGTATCGCATCAAGGACTACAACCGCGTGGACCCGGAGTATGGCAGCGAGAGCGACCTGCGCGCGTTCATCGCCACGGCGCACAAGCTGGGGATGCGCGTGCTGATGGACCTTGTTTATTTCCACTGCGGGCCAACGTCGCCGCTGTTGAAGGAAAGCGACTTTATCCAGCGCGATGCATCAGGCAAACCGGCGATGGGGAGTTGGAATTTCCCGCGCCTGAACTTTGAGAGCCGCGGACTGCGCGAGCATCTCTGGGCGAACATGATGCATTGGGTGAAGGACTTCGACGTGGACGGCTTCCGCTGCGACGTGTCCGACGCTGTGCCATTGGATTTCTGGGAGGAAGCCCGCACGCGGCTCGAACCACTCCGACCCGACCTCGTCGTGCTTGCAGAAGGCCAGCGGAAGGACGACCAACTCAAGGCGTTTGACATCAACTACAACTTCACATGGCTCCACGCGGTTCAGGCCGTCTTCACGCGCGGCCTACCGGCGTCGTCGCTGCGCGTGCTCTGGCAAAAGATGCGCGACGAGCGCCCACGCGGCGCGCGGTTCATCCGCTACACGGAGAACCACGACATCGTCAATGACCTGCTCCGCGCGGAAGTGGTGCTCGGCGAACGCGGCGCGGCGGCCGTGACCGTCGTTCACTTCACGCTCGATGGCGTGCCGTTGCTCTACAACGGCCAGGAGATCGGCGACACGTCGTTGCAAAGCATCTATGCACGCTGGCCGGTGAAATGGGAAGCTGCCTGTCTGCCGAAGTCGAAGGCGAAGTTTGCGTTCCACCAGAAGCTATGCCAGTTGCGCCGCGCCGAGCCGGCGTTGACCAGCGGCGAAGTCGTCTGGCTCGACAACGACCAACCCGACGCCGTGCTCTCCTTCCTCCGCCGCGCCGGCAACGAGGAGATTGTCACCATCGCGAGCCTTTCGAACCGCAAGCTCAAGGTGCAGGTCGAACTGTCAGGGAAGTTCAACCCGTTGGTTTCCGACGGTGCAAAGCCCAGCGTAGCCGATGGGAAATTCACGCTCAACCTCGACGCGTGCGGCTATTTCATTGGCAAGAAGTAATGACTAGCTTTACTGCAAAGGAACGCACATGAGATCACCGCTACTTCTCGCTCTTGCCGCCATTCTGACTGCGACGCCCGCGCTAGCGGCGAGTCCTAGCATCATCGTCAGGACCGACATTCCCTTCGGCAACGCCGCCAACGTCCGCGTGCAGAAGGACGGGGCGGTGACCGAGGTGCGTTTCACACCGGACCCGCACGGCGGGCCGGAGTGTCTGTGGTTCTGTTTTCGCGTGTGCCGGGCGCATTCGGGCGGCGGCGCGCTGGGTCGGCTGCGGCTCGTCCTCGAATGCCCGGAGACGATGCTCGGCGGCGGCAAGCCTGCGGATTTCCGGCCAGTGTTTCGTCTGGCGGGTAGCGACTGGGAGCGGATCGGCGCGCCGGAATTGATCGATCTTCCCGATGGCCGCCGGCAAGCGGCGTGGACGCTCAGCGTCGCCAAGTCGTCGTTGGATTTCGCGTTTTCGTTTCCTTACGGGCGTGACGAGTTGGATTGGCTGGTCAAGGACACGAGCGGCTACTGGCGCGTGGACACGATCGGCGTCAGCCAGGGCGGACGACCGTTGCTGCGGCTGAGCAATGACTACGGCAAACTGAAGGGTGACCGGCCGGGACTGTATTTGATGTCGCGACAACATTCCGCTGAGGTCAGCGGCGGCTGGGTGCTCGACGGCGTGCTGCGGCGGTTTGCGGAGATGGGTGATGCCGCGCCGCTGGTGTGGGCGGTGCCGCTGGGGAACATTGACGGCGTCGAGCAGGGCGACTACGGCAAGGACAACTTCCCCTACGACGTGAATCGCGCGTGGGGCAATCCACCGATGCGCCACGAGACGCTAGTGTTCCAACAGGACATGCGCCGCTGGTCAAAACGCTGCCGGCCGCTGGCGGGTTTCGATTTCCACGCGCCGGGCGCAAGCGAGTCGGAGGGCATTTACGCATTTGTGCATGCGTCGGAAAAACTCCCGGACGTGGCGAAGCAGGCGGTCGAGTGGGCTGATGCTGTGGGCAAAGCGTTGGGGCCGGAGTTTGCGGCGGCGAAGTTCACGCGCTCCGGCGACTACAACTCGCGCTGGAACACGCCGCGTTTCGGCGGCTTCTGCCAGGAGGAAATGAAGATGTCTGGCGTTGCCATCGAGACGCCGTATGCGATCATCCAGAAGGCTGTGATGACGCGCGAGAAATACCAAGAAGCCGGCCGGCGCATTGCAAACGCGCTCGCCGCGCACGCGAAGAGTCCGCTGAACAAGGAGCCTGAGAAGAAATGAAGACGAACACTGCGTCCTGTCTCTCGCGCCGCGAGGCGGCCGGGAAGGTATTTGGCGCCGTCGGTTTGGGGATGTTGTTCTCCAACTTGGAAGCCGCCGAGCAAGCCCACGCGAAGGACGCCCCCATCGCGCCGCGCGATGCGCTGAAGATCACCAAGCTGGAGACGTTCCTCGTAAAGCCACGCTGGCTGTTCCTCAAGGTCCACACCAATGCCGGCATCGTCGGCCTCGGCGAGCCGATCCTCGAAGGCCGCGCGTTGAC
This sequence comes from Verrucomicrobiota bacterium, assembly GCA_026397915.1. Taxonomy (GTDB): domain Bacteria; phylum Verrucomicrobiota; class Verrucomicrobiia; order CAIQCK01; family CAIQCK01; genus CAIQCK01. The sequence goes on along the minus strand of JAPLTX010000021.1, from coordinate 151,691 downwards.
GTGCAAGGCGGCCGTCGAGGAGATCGCCCCTTACCTCGTCGGCAAAGACCCGCGCCGCGTCGTGCATCACTGGCAGGCCATCTACCGCCACGCGTTCTATCGCGGCGGGCCGCTGCTCACCAGCGCGTTGAGCGGAATTGACCAGGCGCTGTGGGACATCAAAGGCAAGGCGCTCGGCGTGCCCGTCCATGAACTGCTCGGCGGCCCGACGCGCGACCGCGTGCGCGTCTATGCCGGCGCGGGCAGTCCCGAGGACATCGCCAAGAAGAAGGCGCTCGGCTTCACGACGTTCAAGACCGGGCTGGGTCTGGGACGCAGCGGCAAATACATCGCCAGCAAGGAAGTGGTGGACCGCGCCGTCGCGCAGTTCGCCGCCAAACGAGAGGCGGCCGGCCCCGGCGCAGACATTGCGATTGATTTTCACGGCGCCATTCAGCCGCAAACATCCAAGCTGTTGATCAAAGCGCTGGAACCGTATCAACCCTTCTTCATCGAGGAACCGGTCCAGTGCCAGAACGTGGATGCGCTGGCCGACATCGCGCGCGGCACGCATTTGCCCATCGCCACCGGCGAGCGCATCTTCACCAAGTGGGGCTTCCGCGAGATTTTGGAAAAGCGCGCGGCGAGCATTCTCCAGCCGGACCTGTGCCACGCGGGCGGCATCACCGAATGCCGCCTCATCGCGGGCATGGCGGAGGCTTACTACGTGCCGCTCGCGCCGCATAATCCGCTCGGCCCGATCTCGCTCGCCGCCGGCCTACAACTGGCCGCTTCGATCCCGAACTTCCTCTGCCAAGAGCAGGCGTCGCTCGGCGAGGGCTATCTCAAAACCCCGTTCCGCGTCGAGAAAGGCTACATCTCAGTGCCGACCGGGCCGGGCCTGGGCATCGAGTTGGACGAGAACGCGCTGGCCGCCAAGATCAACCACGACTGGCGCAATCCCGAAACCTACGACCCCGACGACGGCTCGGTGGTGGATTGGTAACTTTCTGGAAGCAATGCACAAGATGAGTCGCCGGCTATTCCTCAGGCAATTAACAATCATCGCGGTCGCGTGGCTCGGTCAGCACGCAGGCGGCTGTGTTGAGAACGCCTTGCCGCAAGCGGTCTACATCTGGCAACGAAGCTGGACGGAACCGTTGCGCGCGTCGCTCGCTGTCCACGCGAAGAATTTCTCGGCGCTGGTAATGCTGAACGCCGAGGTCGCTTGGCGAAAACAACGGCCGGAAGCCGTGCGTGTGTCGCCGGACTGGGCGGCACTGCGCGCGTGCGGCCGGCCGGTGGGTCTGGCTTTGCGCATTGGGAACTTCGGCGGGCCGTTTGACGCCAGCGAGATGCGCACTATATGGCTTGGCGATCTCGCGGTAGAGTTGTTGGCTGAGGCGCGGTCGGGTTCGGTTGCGGTCGCGGAACTGCAGCTCGATTTCGATTGCGCGGAATCGAAACTCGACGGGTATCGCGTGTGGGTCGAGGTGATTCGCCGGCGAATCGCGCCGACACCGCTGACGATCACGGCCCTGCCGGCCTGGCTGAAACAAGCCGCCTTCAAGCCGCTCGTCTTGGCGGCGGACGGTTTTGTGTTGCAGGTGCATTCGGTCGAGAAGCCGCAACGAGCCGGAGCGCCGTTTGTGTTGTGCGATCCGGCGGCGGCGCGGCAAGCCGTCGAACGCGCGGCAACTTTCGGCGTGCCGTTTCGCGTAGCGCTGCCGACGTATGGTTACACGGTGGCTTTTGATCGCGAGGGCCGCTTCATCGGCTTGTCGGCGGAAGGTCCCGCGAAGAACTGGCCCGCCGGAGCTCAACTGCATGAGGTGCGAGCCGACCCGGTGGCAATGGCAACTCTGGTCGCAGCGTGGAGGGCCGCTCCTCCGCCATCGTTCCAGGGCGTGATCTGGTATCGGTTGCCGGTGGCAGGGGACCGGTTGAACTGGCGCTGGCCGACACTGGCGGCGGTGATGGCCGGCAAGGCGCCTCGTTCCTTCCTGCGAGTCGAGGCGCGCCACCCGCAGCCCGGTTTGGTGGAAGTGGATTTGGCCAACGCGGGCGACGGCGATCATGCGAAAGCTGTTCAAGTCGCCATCCGCTGGCAACGCGCGCGGCTGGTGGCGTGTGACGGGCTGCGCGGCTTCGAACCGAATGACAGCGAAGCCGGCGTTGTGAAGTTTACGCGAACCTCCTGCCGTCTCGGGCCGGGACAGCGCCAAACGATTGGCTGGCTGCGGCTGGACAAGGAAACCGATGTGCGCAGTGAATTGGAGGAACACAATGAGCCTGAACGCTAAGTTCGCGGGCACAATGCTTGCAGCGTGGGTGGCAGTCTCGCCTGCATTTGGCTGCGGACCGCATTTTCCAAACACATTTCTCACCGGAGACGAAGCCGCGCTCGATGCGCCAGCCGCAGAATTTTGCGGCGAAATTGAGCGGATGAAACTCACTCCACCGATTCATCGTCGTGTGACCTCCGACAAAGGCTTCGCCAGCGAGGCCGCCGACGCGGATCTGGCCGACCTGCAAATTGCGCTCGAAAAGGCCGGCGTAAAGCCCGCCGCACGCCAGACTATTCTGAATACTCATTGCGCGGAGCGACAAAAGTTGCGGGCGCTCGCCGATTACACCGAACAGCTCCGCGAATCCGAACGCCCGCAGTATCGTATACTGCCACCGACGAAACCGGCTCCTGCCCCGACAAGCCGCATTGTCGTGACGACTGGTCTGCCGGGGGAATTTGCGGATTACTTTCGCGGCGCAATCGCGTGGCACACGGGCGACGAAATCGCCGCTATCGCGTCGTGGCGTGCGCTGTTGGAACGGCCGGCTGGCGAGCGTCATTTTCGTTCCGTCTGGGCGGCGTTCATGCTCGGCAAGGCGCATCTGAAACGCGAGCCGCAAAAGGCGGTCGAGTGGTTTCAGCAGACCCGCCTTCTAGCCCGGCAAGGTTTTGCCGACAGCATCGGTTTGGCCGCGTCGAGTCTTGGATGGGAGGCAAAGGTCTATTTCAAACAGAAGCATTGGGTTCCGGCGATTGAGTTGTATCTCGATCAAGCTGCAACCGGCGATGAGTCGGCGTTTGTTTCATTGCGCTGGCTAGCTGCGGTTGCGTTCAAGCAGGATGCGAAGTCGCTTGCGCCGCTGGCCGCGCACACGAAGGCGCGCCGCGTGATGACGGCTTATCTTCTCGCCGTCCGCGAGAAATGGTGGAATCCGGAGGGCTTGGAGCCACGCGACGAAGCGGGCGATCCCAGCGCAAAGTGGCTGGCGGCTGCCGAGTCTGCCGGCGTGCGTGACGTCGAGTCTGCCGAGCAACTCGCACTGGCCGCGTATCGCGCCGGTCAGATGGAAACCGCCCAACGATGGATTCAACGCGCAGCCGTCACGCCGATAACTCAATGGTTGCAGGCCAAGTTGTTGCTGCGCGGTGGCAACGTGGACGCCGCCGCGGCTCTGATGGAGAAGATCGCAAAACACTTCCCGGTCCAACCGCCAACCACCAACACCGTCGCAGCGTTGAGCCTTGCCGATAATCTTTACGTCCTGTCCGAAGTTGGGGATGTTTCGACCCCGCGACAAGTGCTTGGCGAACTGGGCGCGTTGCGGCTCGCTCGCCGCGAATACGTGCTGGCGTTGGACGCGCTGCTGCGGTCAAGTTTCTGGATGGATGCCGCCTATGTTGCCGAACGCGTGCTCAGTGCCGACGAACTTAAAGCCTATGTGGACCGCCACTGGCCTGCCTGGCCACGCGTCCCTGCCAAAGCGGCTGACGCCACGGACTACGTGCCAATGCGGGGCGGTGCGGACACCATGTCGCCCGACCAGCAAAACGAGAGCATTCGCTGGCTGCTGGCACGTCGGTTGGCACGGCAGCATCGTTTCAGTGAAGCGCGGCCTTACTACCCGGCAATGTTGCAGCCGCGCCTTGACGAACTGGCCCGCTCCTTTGCGACAGGCAATGCCGCCGCGCTGACCGCTCAACAACGCGCCGCCGCATTGTGGACCGCAGCCTGCCTGACCCGCACCAACGGCATGGAATTGATCGGCACCGAGGCGCAGCCCGATTGGGCCATGCACGAAGGTAACTTTGAAGACGGTCCCACCGTCGCCGGGCGCGCTTCCCTCCGGGGCGGGCTGGCGCCGAGTGCGGACGAAATACGCCGCTCGCAAAGAAAGGAAGCCAGCCCGGAGACACGGTTCCATTATCGCTACGTGGCGGCGTCGCTTGCGATGAAGGCGGCGGCGCTGATGCCGGACAACTCCGACGAGACGGCCAACGTGCTTTGCACCGCCGGCGACTGGCTGAAGAACCGCGATCCGAAGGCCGCCACGGTTTTCTATCGTGCGCTGGTTCGCCGCTGCCCGAAAACCGCGCTTGGAGCGGAGGCCGATCGCCAGCGGTGGTTTCCACTGCGCGACGCGGCCGGCCGGCCGCTGCCGAAGCCGAAACGCGATTAGCCATCCGCTCTGTTTTGAGCAAGCGATCCGTGGGCAAGCGGGCTTTCGCTCTTGTTCATCCCATAGCAGCGGCGTAGGCTGCGCGACGCTGGTTCTGACGATGAAACCAACTCCGCGAAAGGCCACATGATTTCTCCCAAAGACCGCAACATCATCCGGGACCTCGCGACGCAGTGGATGGAGCTTGCGTCGCTGCCCGTCATGCAGGAACGCAAACGGCTCTGGCGCGCTGTGCATGACTTGAAGGCGGAGCGGCCGGTCATCCTCTTCGAGACCGACTGGATCGAGGGCTACGTCACCAACGGCGAACTGCTCTGCGACGACCCGTTCCTGCGCAGCGTCGAGAAGAACATGCGGATCAGGTTGCGGCAGGCGGAGGAGGTCGGCGACGACCAGGTCATCGAGCCGTATTACCGGCTCGGATGGAAGATGGTGTTCTCCGACTACGGCGTGCCGGTGGAAATGCGCTCGCTGACCGGCGAGGTCAGTTCCATCGCCTACAGCTTCAGTTTCCCCATCGCCACGCCGGACGACATCGCCAAGCTTCGCAAGCGCACCATCGCCGTTGATCGCGAGAAAACGCTGCGCCTCCACGCGACGCTCCAGGACGTGATGGGCGCCCTCCTGCCCGTGCGGCTCGGCAACTACGACCCCTTCGTCTCCGAGTTCAACGTCGGCGAGCACGGCGACCTCGGTTTCAACGGCAACTTCTTCTTCGGCCTGACGTGGCAGCTTTACCGGTTCATCGGCAACGACCGGTTGCTCTACTGGGTCTATGACACGCCCGACGCGGTCCACAAGCTGATGGCGTATATGCTGGAGGATCGGCTCGCGCTGTTCGACTTCTTCGAGCGGCAAGGGCTGCTGGACTTCAACACCGACAGCCAGATGGCCGGCCCGCGCAGCTACGGCTATGTCTCTGGCCTGCCGGCGGCGGACACGCAGCGGCCGGCCGCGCTGAAGGACTTGTGGGCGTGGGCGGAATCGCAGGAGTTCGAGATGATCTCGCCGGAGATGTATGGCGAGTTCGTCCTGCCTTACTTGGCGAAGCTCGCGCAGAAGTTCGGCCTCATCTACTACGGCTGCTGCGAGCGCGTGGATGACCGCCTCGAAATGATCATGAAAGCGATCCCGAATCTGCGCTCCGTGTCCGTCTCCGGCTGGTCGAATCTCGCCCGCACCGCTGAGCTGCTGGGGAGGAAGTATGTCTTCTCTCGCAAACCGACGCCCGCGTCCATCAGCGGCCCCAATCCCGACTGGGACCGCTTGGAAAAGGACATGAAAGCCACCCACGCCGCCGCCCGCGACTGCAATCTTGAAATCCTCTTCCGCGACGTTTACACCATCAACGGCGACCGCCCGCGGCTCAGGCGATGGGTCGAGATGACCAAAGCGGTCTTCCAGATGTAGAGCGACGCGTCCTACCGCACCGCCAGCGCAGAGACGGGGATGATTGAGAGGGCGCAGTCTTCCTTGCCGTGGGTGTAGATGACGTAGAGCTTGCCCTCGTGCTCGACGGCGGCGGGATAGGACCACTCGGTGTTGCCACCCACTTTCGTCTTCTTGTCCTTTGAAGAACCCAGCAACCGGCGCAACGGCGTTTGCTGATGGCGGATTTTCCAGATGCGGCAGAAGGTGTCGCCGCCGGGCGCGGTCACGGCGATGCTCATCAGCGTCCGGCCTTGTTCGAGGTTGGCGGTGATGAGGTATTGCTGGCCGGTGCTGAGCCAGCCGCAGAGCGGTTTGCTTTGGGCGAGCGGGAAGTTGCTCTGTGAAAACGTCGTCCACGTGTGACCGCAATCCTTGCTGACGGAGACGGGGGCGGTCTTGGCTCCTTTCGGCCGGCAAACTGCAATGAGCGTGTCGCCACGCTCGAACAACGTGGTCTCGGGGAATAGCAGCGTCATCGCTTCGGGACGCGGGAGTTTCACCACGTCCCAACGCTTGAAGTCGTCGCCGTGGCTGATGGCGACGGCGGCTTCGGTCCAGCCTAGCTCGCCGCCCATGATCCAGTTGCCGTCACGCATCTTCCGCGGCGGCGTGAACGGGATGAAGCCGGGGATGTGCGCCTGCACCGCCTGCCAGGCCTGCTTCGTCTCGTCGAGGTTGAAGATCTCCGCGCGCGGCACTTCTTTTTCCCAGCGCGTGAAGAAGCCCCACAGCTTGCCTTGATGCGACATGATGACGGGATGGTTCCACGACTCGCCGCCCAGCGATGGTGGCGCGATCCAGATCGTGGCGGGTCCCCACGTCAGGCCGCCGTCGGTGGAGCGCCGGCCGCGCAGCAGTTCGTCCTTCTCGTTGGCCTCGAACAGCCGGTGGTTGGCCCAGCCGGCGTGGAGGACGCCGTTGTGCCACGCGAGGGCCGGCTCGTGCAGGTAGTGGTAGCCGCCGCGTTGGGCGCGCTCGACCTGCACGTGTGTCACCACGTCGAGGTCGCGCATCTCCTCGTAGGGCGGGAACGGGACCTTCGCGTCCCACAACTGCAACGTGTCCGGATCGGCAGCGAGTTCGACGGACGAGAGCCGGCTCAGCTTCGCGTCCTTGCCGGCGAGCACGAGCACGCCCCATTTGCCAACCGCGAGCGTCTCGTCCTGCTTCATCGCTTTCTGGAAAACCGAGCTGCTGTTCTGTTCGCCGTCGAAGAGCATGAACTCGGGGATGTTCACCTTTTTGAAACCGTGCTTCACCAGCCACACAGCGAGGCTGTCGCGCTGGCGGCCGGCGGAGGGCGTGAGCACATAGACGACGCCGGGCCTGCGGCAGATGGCTTTCCCGCCGGTGATGCTGAAGCGGACGAACTTCTTGCCGCGCAGCGTCGCCGGCACTTCCAGCGCAGGATAATCGCGGTCGAGGAACAGCTTCGCGCCGGGCACAAGCGTGTCACCCTGGCCATCGCCAAACTCGATCTCCGGCGCAGGACCATCGAGCAACGGCACGCCGTCGGCGTTGGCGGATCGCTTGCTGGTTGTGGCAGTGTTGACGCCGCTGGCTTTGTTGACGCGAACGCGCAAGCGGCTCTTGGGCGAGGCGATTTTGCCGGCGAGCACGTCGGCTTCGGTGAACGTGGCCATGAGGATCTCTTTGTCGCGCGTGCGCTCGAAATCGTAGATGACGTAGATGAGGCCGTCCGTCGCCTGCACGCCGTCGGGATAGGAAACACCCTTGCGTTCGTCGAGCAGCAGGCCGCCTTTCCAACTGCGGCCGTCGTCGTCGGAGAGATATGCCGTCAGATGCGATCGGGTTTTGGCTTTCTCCGGCGGATTGTGCCGCACGAGCAGCAGCTTGCCGCTGGTGAGCCGGCGGATGAAGAAGCGCGAAACCACATGCGGGATCGTGGACGGCGCGACGTCGCTCCAGTTCTTGCCGCCATCTTTCGAGATGCTTTCGCCGATGCCGTAGCGGGTGCGGACCAGCATCCAGAGCGAGTCATCCTTGCGCTGGACGATCATGTGCTCGTCGCACTGGCGATCTTTCGGGTTGGGAACGTTTGCCGCGCCGACCTGCTTAAATGTCGCGCCGCGGTCGGAGCTGGCGATAACGCGTGAACTGCCGTTGGTGAACCACACCGCCGCCGGCATCAACCAGCGGTCGTCAGCGACCACCGTTGGCTTGTTCATCATGATGCCCTCGAAAACCCGCCGCGGCGCCGACCACTTCGCATCGGCCTTGCCCGACTCGGTTGTAGTGATAGCGACAAGGTCGGCCGGCTTGCTGTCAGGGCGTTGCGCCCAGAAAAGCCAGAGTTTGCCGTTGGGATCGTGCCAAAGGCAGGGATCGAACGCGCGCACCGGCCCGTCGCGGTCGGGATCGAAGATGAGCGCGCGCTGCCAGGTCTTGCCGTCATCGCCGCTGGTAACGAGGAGGATGTAGTTGTGTTTGTCCTCGGTGACGCCGCCGCCATACCAAGCGGCCCAGAGCCGGCCGTTGGCCGCGCGCTCGATGGCCGGGATGCCTTGAAACATCCGCGCTTCGTCGGCGTATTCGGGACCGGGTTTGAGGATGAGGGGCGGCAACGGCGTGGCGGCCTGCGCGACGACACAAAAAGCCAGGAGCGTGATGACAGTGCTTTTCATATTTGTGGGCCGCAGTGTAACGACCGGAAGAATGATTGCAACGGTATAGCCGTTTCGCCAAAATAATCATCACGCTCCGCGTGGCGGTTCATCATGAATGAACATCACGCAGAGCGTGATGACTATTATGAAAACCATCGTCTTCGCATCCCTCCTCTTTACCGCGGCGACACAGGCGGAAATACCCGAAACGTTTCAAAGGCTCTGGAACGACCCGGCCGTGGCCGGACGCATTGACCGCGACATCGAGAAGCACCGCAAAGGCGACGCGACCATCAAGGTCATCGGCAAGGATGGCAAACCGTTGGCGAACGCGACCGTGGAGGTGCGGCAGCAGGCACATGAGTTCCTGTTCGGTTGCAACCTGTTTGTGCTCGACCAACTGCCCACACCGGAGTTGAACGCGAAGTATGAGTGTGCGTTCACCAACCTCTTCAACTTCGCCACGCTGCCGTTCTACTGGCGCGACTTGGAGCCGGAACAAGGCAAGCACCGCTTCGCCGAAGACTCACCGCGCATCTGGCGTCGTCCGCCGCCGGATCGGCTGGTGAAGTGGTGCAAGGCCAACGGCATCACGCCGAAGGGCCATGCGCTGATGTATGCGAAGAACAAGTTCATGCCAGACTGGACGGCGCGGACGGACGCCGAAGCGTTCCGGCGGCAGGGAGCGAAACACATGGCGGAGATCGCCGCACGCTACAAGCGCGACATACCGATTTGGGACGCGGTGAACGAGGAGATTCCACGCCGCGTCCACTTTCAGGAATGGCACGCGGTGCCGGATGACTATCTCGCGTGGTGTTTTCAGGAAGCGGGCCGGCTGTTCCCGAAAGACGTAAAGCTGATGATCAACGACGGCCAACTCCAGGCTCACTACGACACTTACGATTACATGGCGCTGGTGAAGGAGTTGTTGCAGGGCGGTGTGCGCGTCGAAGGCATTGGCATGCAGTTTCATGTCAGCCGAGATTCGGTGCTCAGCGGCAAGCTCTACGTGCCGGCCCATCTTCAGGATGTTTACAGTCAACTCGGCCGGCTCGGCCTGCCGCTCTACATCACTGAGATCACCATCCCCGGCGTTGGCGAAAACGGCGCGGAACTGCAAGCCGCCATCGTCGCCAACCTCTATCGCCTCTGGTTCAGCACACCAATGATGGCGGGCGTGACGTGGTGGAACCTCGGCGACGGCACCGCTTACGAGAACGAAAACAAGGCTCTCGGCGGCCTGCTCGATAAGGAGATGAACCCCAAGCCCGCCTATCGCGAACTGGACCGGCTCATCAACCACGAGTGGAAGACACGCCTGACGCTCACGACCGACGCCAACGGCAAAGCCAGCTTCCGCGGCTTCCATGGCACGTATGGCTACACGACCCGTGTCGGCAGCAAGAAAGTGGAAGGGACGTTCTGCTTGCAGCGGGGTGCAAAGAACCAAGTTATCGTCCAACCATGAAAGCTGGCGTCATCTTGTTAACGAGTCTCCTGTGGGTTGTTAGCAGCGCGACGGCCGCGCCCGTCCGCGTCATTCTCGACACCGACATGTCGGGCGATTGCGACGACGCTGGCGCGTTGGCGGTGCTTCATGCCCTAGCCGACCGCGGCGAGTGCGAACTGCTCGCCGTCGTCACGAACCGCAAGGACAAGACCAACGCCTCGGCCGCCGCCGTGGACGCCATCAACACCTACTACGGCCGGCCGAATATCCCCATCGGCACCGACAAGGTCGGCCCGACCGACCTCCAGTGCACCAGCGCCTACACGCGCGCGTTGCGCGACGAGTTCCCGCACGACGCCAAACCCGACGACCAGATGCCCGATGCGCTCGACGTGTATCGCCGCGTGCTCACCGCGCAACCTGACGACAGCGTCACGATTTGTAGCGTCGGCGCGTTCTCCAACCTCGCCGAGCTGTGGCGACGCGAAGCGGCGCTGGTGTTGACGAAAGTGCATCGGCTCGTCGTGATGGGCGGCGAATTCCCGACAAACAAGCGGCCCGAGACGAATATCCGCACGCATCGTGAAGCCGCGCGCGTCGTCGCAACGGAATGGCCCACCGAACTCGTCTGGCACGGTTGGGAAATTGGCAACGTCCTCATCACCGGTGCGGGGCTGAAGCAGACGCCGAAGAACAATCCCGTCCGCCGCGCCTACGAATTGAAGCCGTTCGGCAAACGCCCCGCCATCGAAGGCGGCCAGCCGAGTTGGGACCAGGGTGCTGTGCTCTACGCCGTGCGCGGCCCGGAACCGGAGTTCTGGAGAGCCGTCCGCGGCGGTCGCGTGACCGTGGATGAGGAAGGCGTCACCACGTGGGAACAAGGTCCCATCACCCGCCACTACTGCGTAAAGATCAAAGGCGACCCTGCCAAACTTGCCGCGGTCATCGAATCACTGATGATCCAGCCACCGAAGCGACGCGCGTCGGCACAATCCAAGTAACGCCACCATGAAATCCCTGCCCGTCGTTCTCCTCGCGCTAGTTGCCACCGTCTCCGCAGCCGACGACAATGCCGGCTTCGCCAACTGTGACTTCGAGCATGGCGCCGCGGGTTGGGGCGTGTAGTATTCCGACGATCGTGACCATCTGTCGCGCATCATGCTGCCAGTGATTCCGACTTTCAGACAATAAAACGACCAAGATCCGGCAAGGATCGTCACATCTTTCTGGCAGCCCAACGAATGCTTGATTCAACCGTAGCCGTCGTGTATTCGAGCGGCGTTCAAGGACCAGCGGGCTATGCCTGACCAACCGACATCCGCAGCAGGGCCGCAGTCGAACGTGGGTGGGGCCTCCGCGCCCCGATACATCCGCGTCTTCATCTCCTCCACCTTCCGCGACATGCACGCCGAGCGCGAAGAACTGGTCAAGCGCGTCTTCCCGCAACTGCGCAAGCTCTGCGAATCGCGCGGCGTCACCTGGGGCGAGGTGGACCTGCGCTGGGGCGTCACCGACGAGCAGAAGGCCGAGGGCAAGGTGCTGCCGATCTGCCTGGAGGAAATCCAGCGCTGCCGGCCCTACTTCATCGGCCTGCTCGGCGAACGCTACGGCTGGGTGCCTGATGAAATTCCAGAGGAACTCATTGAGCGCCAACAATGGCTGGAGCAACATCGGGAGCTTTCCGTCACCGAACTGGAGATCATCCACGGCGTGCTGCGCGAAGAAAAGATGCACGGCCACGCCTACTTCTACTTCCGCGATCCGAGATATGTGGAAAGCATCCCGGCGGAGAAACGGCAGGAGTTCACCGCAGAGAGCACAGAGAGCGCGGAGAAACTACAGAGGCTGAAACAGAAGATTCGAGCCGCCAGCGAAGAGCAGGTCTGCACACTGCGCGAGAACTATCCCAGTCCCGAAGCCCTCGGCAAGCTGGTGCTGGAAGATATCACCACGCTCATCAACCAGCTTTTTCCCGACGTGCCGCTCGACCCGCTCGACCGCGACGCCGCCGACCACGAAGCCTTCGCCGCCAGCCGCGCCAAGGTCTATATCGGCCGGCAGGAATACTTCGATCGGCTGGATGCTTACGTGCGCGACGACCACAACGGCGCGGGACTGGTTGTGTTGGGTGAATCAGGCTGTGGGAAGTCAGCGCTGCTGGCCAACTGGGCGAGGAGATTGGTTGACCACGGAACACACGGAAAGGACTCAGCGGCTAAACCCTTCGTCCTGATGCACTTCATCGGCGCGACGCCTTACAGCTCCGACTGGGCGGCGATGCTGCGGCGGATCATGGGCGAGTTCAAACGCCGCTTCGGCATCACGCAGGAGATTCCCGACAAGCCCGACGAATTGCGCGCCGCCTTCGCCAACTGGCTCCACATGGCCTCAGCACAGGCGGGAAGGGGGCAAGGGGCAGGCGGCAAGGGAGCAGCAACGAATGTGGGAGGGGCCTCCGCGCCGCGACCTTCCAAGATCATCCTCATCCTCGACGCCCTCAACCAGTTGAAGGATCGCGACGGCGCACCCGACCTGGTCTGGCTGCCGCCGGTGATTCCCGCCAACGTGCGGCTGATCCTGTCCACCTTGCCGGGCCGCCCGCTCGACGAGTTGAAGAAACGCGGCTGGCCCACGTTGGAAGTCAAACGGCTCGACCCCTCGGTAGTGCCCTAATTTGAAATTCCGCGCTTCGGGTTTGGCCTGTCCAGTTTGACATTGACACCTCACATTTGGGGGCAACAAAATGACATCTCACACTCAAATCAACCGCATCGGACTATGGGGAAACCTTATGGCAAGCAACTTGGTCAACTTGGATGCAATCATTCCGCGCGAAGATTGGGACGCAATGCCTGACCAGCCGTCACGCGATGTTCAATCACCATCTGGAATCTCATTCAAGTGTCTGGAGTTTGAGAAGGCGGGGTTGGCATTTCAGTTTATCAAGAAGCCGGAATTTCAGCGTGAAACAGCCAGTTGGGAGCCGGAAAAGGTTGCTGATTTGGTTAAGTGCTTCGTCGAAGGCGATTTGATTCCTTCAATTATTATCTGGCGAAACGAAAAGAGCCGCAATCTCTTTGTAATTGATGGCGCGCACCGCCTAGGTGCCTTGATCGCGTGGGTGCATGACGATTATGGTGATAATGAACTTTCCAGAAGTTTTTTCAAAAACAGCATACCGCCGGAGCAGAAAAAAGCAGCAGAAAGAACCCGTGAATTGATAAAAAACTCCGTAGGTTCTTATCAGACAATCAAAACATGGGATTCCAAAACTTTCAACGATACCAAAGAGGCTCGCTATGCGTTTACGCTTCTAACACGGCAAATAGTAGTTCAGGAAATTGTCGGCGGATCGCAAAAGGCGGAAGACTCTTTTTTCAAAATCAATCAGCAGGCGGCCCCTATTACACCGACTGAATTGGTGCTTATTGACGCACGCAAGAAAGCTTACGGGATAGCCACAAGAGCGTTGGTGCGCGCCGGGACAGGACATAAATTTTGGAGGCAATTCCCAGACGTGGTTCAAAATCAGATTGAGAATATCAGCGGAGAGGTGCATTCGCTATTATTTAAGCCGCCACTAAGTAACCCGATTCACATTGGACTCGACCTGCCGATAGGTGGAAGGGGTTATTCAACTGAAGCAGTCAGCCTTTTGTTGGCATTCGTGAATTTGACCATTGCGCCCCCGAAGAAAAAGGCGAAGCGACAGAAGGGGGTTAAACCAGAGGAAAAGCCGGAACCGCCGGACGATGCGAACGGCAATGAAACAATCACACTGCTGGATGGCGTGCGAAAGCTAACGCGCAGGATGGCGGGGAAGCAATTCCCATCTTTCGGGCTACATTCCGCAGTCTATTTCTACAGCGCAACGGGCCGTTTTCAACCGACAGCCTTTCTTGCAACAGCAAGCCTTATCCGAGAATTGGAGAACAACGAGCGTCTTCATTGGTTCACAGTGCACCGAGAAAAATTCGAGCGGTTTTTGCTTGGGCACAGATACCTGATTAACCAGATGGTCTTAAAGCACGGCTCAATGGAAAAGAGCCATGAACCGATGTTAGACCTTTACCGAACCATTTTGGACTTAACTTCGCAGAATAAAACGGATTCCGAGGTAATAGATGGACTGAAGGCTAAGTTTAATTATCTGCGGGCACAAGAGATAACAGAGTTTTCTGCGACTGAATCGGATTTCTCGTATTCCATTAAGAATGCGGCGCTCAGGAAACTAGGAATAACAAAGCTTCATTGTTGCGCCATCTGCAAAGCTCCGATCCATCCGAATGCAATACAGTTGGGCCACCAAACGGACAAGAAGGACGGCGGAACAGGGAATCTCGAAAATGCCGGGCCTGAGCACCCGTTTTGCAACATGGAAAAAGACAAGCTATTACCTATGTTTAGCCAGTTGCAGCCAGCATGACACTTCGCGCCCATTCCGAAACGCCAGTCCTGCCCGCAGCCTTCTCAATCACTTTCCATTCCGTAGGCGTCACGCGGGCACGAATCATCTTGCTCCTAGCCTCTCCCTTGGGGAGCTTCGGTCTGCCGGTTTTCATGTTGTGTTTATGTGCCACAAAAAGTATTTGACGTAATATAGTTTCTGTGGCACAATAAGTCCAGAACAAAAAGAAAGACTGGATATGGCAAACAACCTTAAAACCGAAAAGAAAGTCGCGGCAATCTCAATGCTCTGCGAAGGGTCTTCAATCCGCGCTGTTGAGCGCGTCACCGGCATTCACGGCGACACCATTGGCCGCTTGGCTTTGCGTGTTGGAGAATCTTGCAAGAAGATCATGGATGATAAGATGCGTAACCTTGAATGTCGGAAGATCGAGGTTGACGAAATCTGGGGGTTTGTCGGGGCAAAGCAAAAGAATGCCAAGCGTGCGGGTGCCTATGGCGATGTCTGGACGTTTATCGCGCTGGACTCAGACACGAAGCTGATTCCGACTTTCGTTGTTGGAAAGCGCGACATGTATCATACGCAACTTTTCATGGAAGACCTTGCCGGACGCCTGAGCAACCGCATTCAACTTTCATCCGATGGAATGAACGCCTATCCCGAAGCCATTGAGCGCGGTTTCGGCACGGCCATTGACTATGGACAGATATTGAAGACCTATTCTGTGACCGATCTCGCTGGCACAACTGCCGGTAAATACTCTCCAGCAGAAGTTATTAGCGTTGAGAAAAACGTGATTATTGGCCGTCCAAGCGTGAGTTCGATTTGCACCTCGCATATCGAGAAGCAGAATCACACGCTTCGTATGCACTGCCGCCGCCTCACGCGGCTTACGAACGCTTTCAGCAAGAAGCTGGAGAATTTCGAGGCTGCGGTTGCGCTGAACTTTGCCTACTACAATTTCTGCAAGACTCACCGAGCTATCCGCTGCACCCCGGCGATGGAAGCTGGAGTAGAAGACAGTCAATGGTCGGTAAAAGAATTGGTTGAACGCTGTGGCGAATAAAGAATACATCGAAGACATTCGGGCGGTGATCGGGAAATTGCACGAGTGCGGTTCAACGTGGGTTGAGTCCGTGCCAGTGCATGAAGTCTTTCGCGGCCAAACCGCTTGGAAGGGTGTTGTAGAAGTCTTTGACCTGATCGGGCACCCAAAGGCAAAGCGGTGCTATGCGTGGTCGCACTTGGACGGCGAGCGTGACGAGCGCAGAAACTACGTCACCGTTCTGGAAATCCCGCCAGTCGAATCACCGCAAACAGCCGTCAAGGTCGCCATTGCTGGCGAGATTAGGAATCGCCGCAAGTGAAATCTTCACGGCCAGATTTCAAATTAGGGCACTACCGACCCCTCCGAGCGCAAACAACTCATCGCGGACTATCTCGGCCAATACACCAAGACCCTCAGCCCGGCGCGTGTGGAGCGCATCGCATCGTCGCCTCAAACCGCCAACCCGCTTTACCTGCGCGCGCTGCTGGAGGAACTGCGCGTCTATGGCGACCCTCTTACGCTTGACCAACGGATCGTCCACTACCTCGAAGCACAGACCGTCCCCGCCCTTTACGAACGAATCCTCGAACGTTACGAACAGGACTACGAGCACAACCGTCCGGGATTGGTCCGGGATGCGATGACCTGCTTGTGGGCGGCGCGGCGCGGCTTTTCCGAAACCGAACTACTGGAACTGCTCGGCGCGAACGG
The DNA here is from genome assembly GCA_026397915.1 of Verrucomicrobiota bacterium. Taxonomy (GTDB): domain Bacteria; phylum Verrucomicrobiota; class Verrucomicrobiia; order CAIQCK01; family CAIQCK01; genus CAIQCK01. The sequence continues at coordinate 135,567 of JAPLTX010000021.1, read as the reverse complement.
TCAGCCGCTGCCGCGGGCGCATTGGTCGCCACTCTATCTGGTAGCAGAGCAGGCGCTGGTGAGCCGGTCAGGATTCCTGAGTTTCTTCCACGACCATCTGCGCGAGGCCGTCCAGCACCGGTATCTGCCCGGCGAGCAGGACCGGCAGGCCGCCCATCTGTGGTTGGCGCATTATTTCGCCGCTGCCGCTACCGGTCGCCGACTGCTCGATGAATTGCCGTGGCAATTGGCCGCCGCCGCTGCGTGGCCGGCGCTTTACACACTGCTCTCCGATCTGGCCTTCTTTCACACTCTCCGGCAAGCGGATCAGTTTAGTTTAGAGGCTTACTGGACCCAGCTTGAAGAAAATGGTTTTATTATAACTGCTGCCTATCGGCCAGTGCTAGATCAGCCAGAGAAGCATCCAACAGTGCAAGTGGCTGCTCTGTCAGAATTCTTGGATGCCGCTGGTCACTCTAATGAAGCACTATTGCTCACAGAACACATAGTCGAACATTGTCGGAACGAACAAAACGAGGAGGGTTTGGCAGGCGCACTGTCCTTCAAAGCGGATATGAGCCGGACTCGCGGGGATCTAGAAACCAGTCTGACGCTTTATGGGCAGGCGAGACAATTGTTTCTGGCGAAGGGCGGTATCTCTGGTGTGGCAACGACACTAGGTAACGAGGCTCTCGTTCACAAGGACAAGGGAGAACTAGATCAGGCACTTCAACTGCACCGGGAAGCAGAAAACTTCTGGCAAGAATTGGGGGATCGCAAGGGTCTCATGTTCTCGGTCGGGAATCAGGGCGTGATACTCTACATGCGTGGCGAGCTCGAGAACGCACTGTCAATGCTTCGACGGCAGGAACTTATTTGCAGGGAGTTAGGTAACAAGGAAGGGCTACAAGCATGCTTAGGCAATCAGGCCTTGGTTTTGATGGATCAAGGGAACCTTGATTCCGCGAGGTTACTGATGGCTCAACAGGAGCGCATTTGCCGCGAACTGGGAAGGAAGTTTAATCTTGCAAACTGTCTTGGGAATCAGGCAGCTCTCCTGATCCACCAAGGGAAGGCTGATTTGGCAGTGCCGATGCTCGAGGAACAAGAAAGGATCTGCCACGACCTCGGTGACAAAGCGGGATTATCGAGATCCCTCAGTAATCAAGGGGCGGTTGCTCGAAGACGGGGTGAATACAAGCGCGCAATGGAGTTGCTCAAGCGCGTCGAGCAAATAGATCGTGAAATGGGCCACACGGTAGGTCTCGCCTGCGCTCTCTTGTGTCAGGGCAATGTTTACTACGAAATAGGGGATTTGGATATGGCAATGTCTTTGTATAAGGAATCGGAGAAGTTGTGCCGCCAAATGAGGGAGCCCAAGGGGATCGTGGAGTCCCTGTCAAAGCAGGCAAGTCTTCTCTGGGGTTTCCCTGAACGAAGAGACGAGGCCCGACATCTCTTGGCTGAAGCCCACAGTCTGGCGAGTCATTTCGGTTTCCACGCCTTGCTAGAAACACTAGATCGTGCACGTTCCGAAATAGCCGACATATCATCGACAATCAACCATGAACAAAACAACTTATAAACCGGAACACCACAGGAGGAAACAATGAGCACCAAGGAAGAATCGGCAAACGCATCACAGAGCTTCGGGATCAAAATCAAATGTCCAAAATGTGGATGTTTCGTGATACCAAAGGACCAGAATCTTGCCCAGTCAATCCTGCAGGGCGGGTTCGGTGTTCACTTCAAATGTCCCAAATGCGGATGCAAATTCACATATGATCAAAAAAAAGGCGAGGTTGATGCCATCGACAAGATGATCGATACAACGTCCTTGTTCATGGATCACAAGGTTGATCCCCTACAGGAGAAACTGAAAAAGGCACAACAACTGGATGCTGAAAGAAGGAGCGTTGAAGCTCTGGCACTGCTCCGGGAGTGTGAGACTGAAGTGCGGCGGAGGGGTAATGATCAGATCTTACAAGCGATTCTTGGGAACGAAGCCGCCGCGTTGGCCGATACGGGTGAAGCGGCGCAAGCGTGGCAAGTTCTGACCGAACAAAAGTGCGTTTGCGAACGGCTGCAAGACAGGTGCGCCCTCGCACAGGTTCTCCTCAATCAGGGCATTCTTATGATCCGCGGACTCAACAAGGCAGATGAAGGCATACGAGTCCTGGTTGAAGGACTGAAAGAGTGCAAGCGAGCAGGTATGAGGAAGCAAGTAGATCAAGGGCTGGCTGTGATGAGACAAATTACGGTCGAGTTTTTGAAACCTTTCTTTGACGACGCAAAAACTCCCAGAGGGCCGACGTTTGAGAAAACTGTGCAAAGTTTGCTAGACTACGCGCGCGAATTTGGGGAGCATGACGTGGCGAGACTGGCTAGTCGAGCTCTGTTCATCTTGGATTCCACAAAGATGATTGAAGGTTCGCTGTAGAGATTGGCTGAACTGTTTTCAACGAAGTAGGGCAACTTTTACCTTACGACCGCCATCATCGCGGCGAACTTGCCTTGAACCAGTCAGCCCAGCGTTGACCAATCGGCGGCGGCTGTTAGGCTTAACCCAACCACAACGAACGCCACTATGAAACTTTTGTCTGCTCTGTTTCTCATCTGCGCCACAACCGCGCTCGTGGCCGAAGAACCCAACACCGGCTTTGCCAACTGCGATTTCGAACAAGGTGTCGCGGGCTGGGGCGTGTGGTATTCCGATGACCGCAACGCGGTCATGACGCGCTACCCGTATTCCGCCGACAGCACGGTGGCGCATGGCGGCCGGCAGTCGCTGAAGATCGTTGCGCCGGATGAGAACGGCTGCGCGTTTGTGTCGCGCAGTTCGACGGCGATGAAGGCCGGCGCGCGCTATGAGGTGGGTTACTGGTTCCGCAAGTCGGCGGAGCTTGACGAGCGCGCGTTTCACGTGCGGTTCAACTTCCGGCCGGTGGACAAAGCGAAGGCCGACTGGAAGATGAAAAGCATCGAGCTGTTGCCGACGCGCCGCAAGACAGAAGACGACTGGCAATACCGCGCCGGCTACGTGCGCGTGCCAAAGGACGCCGGCTCGCCCGCTTCCATCGGCCTCTATCTTAAGGAGGCGCGCGGGACGTTCTGGATTGATGACGTGCAGATTCGCGAGGTGAAGGCCGGCGAGAATGTCATTGCGGACTTGTGGGTCTATGACCCGTATCGCGTGGAGTTGGGTGGCGCGCCGCTGAAGAAGTTCGCCGCGTTGAAGGAGCGCAACGACCCGATCCTCGCCCGCGCGGCGCGCTACAACGAGACGCTGGTGAAGTCGGCGTTCGTGAAAGAGGACGTGCGCCGCTGCCTGCGCATCGCTGCCGCCAAACTGGGCGCGAGGATGGAACAGGCGGAGGAGAAGCTGGCGAAGCTCTATCGCGCTTATGGCGAGGCTTTCCTCGACCTGAAGAACGTCACGAAAGCCGAGGCATTCGACAAGCAGGCCGCCGCGTTGAACGCCGAACTCGACACTCTCGACAGCGACGCGAAACGCGCCATTGCCGACGCGACAGAGCGTTGTCGTGCCGCCGGGCAACGCTGGCGCTCAACGCCCGCGCCGTTGAAGGCTGAACTACCAGCGATCAGCGGAAACGGTCGCGTCAACCAGATCATCTACGCCAACCGCAGTTCGTCGGAGTTTCAGGAACTGGAGAAGCCGCTCTGTTTCGATCCCGTCCACAGCACCAGTGCCGGCGGCCCGCGCAGCGACAAGCCGGGGCACTACGATTGGTCGAGCTACGAGAAGCAGTGGGAGCAGATTCACGCCTCCGGCATTCCGAAGAAGAGCTGCCTGTTGCTGTTCATGACGTTGCACGACGGCAGTTGGGCGCCGAAGTGGCTGCTCGACCGCACGAAGGACGATCCGGAGATTCTGCACGTCCTCCAGCCAGAGGCGAAGTTGTCGAAACGTTCCACCGGCACCGCGCAACTCAACTGGTGGCATCCGGCGGTGCGCGACTACGCCCGCGAGATCGTTGGCGACATGGGTCGGACGTTCCGCACGCGCGACGACTTCCTGTTCTACGAGTTCCAGTGGGAAGCCTACGGGCCGTTCGTCAGCACGGAGAGCGGCACGCGCGAGGTCGGCTACGGCAAACACGCCGAGGCGGATTTCCACGCTTGGCTAAAGAAGAAACACGGCGACATCGCTGCGCTCAACCGCCGTTGGGGCGCAAGCTATGCGTCGTTCGACGCCATCCAGCCGCCGCCCGACCGCTTCGTCATCGAGCGCCGCCGCACGGAGCCGCTTGCCGCCGAATGGGAAGCGTGGCGCGAGGCGAGCTACGAGGATTGGTGCCGGCTGATCTACCGCGCGTGGAAGAAGAGCGACCCGTCGAAGCCCGTCATGGCCGACAACAGCAACCTTTTCCGCAGCTTCAACATGCCGAACCTCGCCGACACGTGCGACCTGCTGGCGTTCCATAACAGCGGGCGGACGTTCATGCCGACGCTGATGTTGCTCAACAGCATCAGCCGCCACAACGGCCACAAGCCGATCGCGCAATACGAGAACTTCTGGGGCGTGCAGGAGGACCACGACCGGATGTATGAGGAACTGCCGCGTCGCCACGGCACGCAGAAGCACATCTTCCGGATGACGGCGTGGAACACTTTCCTGCAGGTCTGGTGGTATTCCTACACGGCGGCGGAATACCTTACCCACTACGACGGCAATTACTTCGACCCGGCCTACGCGCTCACCACGCTGCGCTACCGCACTGCGGCGCTGCCGGTCTATTTCCAGAAGTTCAAGCGGCTCCAGCGCACGTTGCTCGACAGTCGCATCGTCGCGCCGCGCCTCTGCGTGCTCGCGCCGACCGCCTCGATGCGGAACAACTTCCCCACCGGTGCGTCGCAGGCGGAAATCTACGACCTTTTCTGGGAACTCTACCCGCGCAACCACCACTTCGATCTCGTTCACGAGGAATACTTCCTCGACGGCCGCGCGCGGCTCGATGACTTCGACGTGCTCGTGCTGCCGTATGCGCCCTATCTCAATGAGCGGCTGCAAAGCGCGATCAGCAAGTGGCTCAACGCGAAGCCCCGCCTGGTCGTCGGCGTCGGCCCGTTTGGCATCTACGATGAACTCGGCCGCGACTCCGGTAAGCTCGTCAGCGCGACGCTGCCCGGTCGTTCGCTCAAGCTGGATTTCTCCGACAAGAAACGCTGGGAGTGGGTGGATGACCCTGCGAAGTCTGGCGAGATGATCGAAACTCGCACAGGCCCGTCGAAAGTGATCGCGCTGCTCAGACCGCTCGCGCAGTTGAAGACCGCCCGCGGATTTGTGGACAAGCTGGTCGCACAGATCGAAGCCGCCACCGACCGCGCGGTCTGCGATGACAAGAACGCTTTCGAACTCGTCCTGCGTCAGCAAGGCGGCGTGCGTTACCTCTGCGCGCTCAACCCGGACGCGGATGCGGCGGCGGAAAGCACGGTGCGCGTGAAGGGCGCGTTCAAGTCCGTCACTGACCTCGACTACGAGAACGGTTTTCCCGTGGCGTCGCGCATCGAGGCTAGCCACACCGTTTTTCCGCTGCGACTGGAGCCGGGCGAGGCGACGATCATCCGGTTGAGTCCGTAAGCAGGTGATTGAAGCGATTGCCTGCTTGATTTGCCGCCCGGCGTTCCGCAAAGATGCGACCATGAACTCCAGCAGCGAAATCTCCCGCCGCAGTTTCCTCGCGTCTTCCATTGTTGCGCTCGCCGGTTGTGGCATGACGGCTTGTTCCACGGACAGGCAATCGTCGAAGCGCAAGGTCGTCGTCGGCGCACATCCGTGGGTCTATGCCGCCACGCAGCCGAAATACGACATCACGCCCGTGCTACCGCAAATCTTCGCCGACATGAGCTACGCAGGCATGGACTGCGTTGAGTTGATGGGCAACGCGCTGCTGTCTGACGACGCCGTCGAGCGCATCGGCGAATTGTCGCGGAAGCACAAGCTCCCCGTCATTGGCGCGTCCTTCGGTGGCGCGATGTGGGACCGCGCGAAACATCAGGAGGTTCTCGACGAAGCGGCAAAGGCGATTCCGCGGCTGGCAAAGCTGGGCGGCCGCACGCTCGGCACCTCCGTTGGCGCGGTGAAGTGGGGAAAGAAGGTTCTCAAGACACCGGAACAACTCGACGCGCAAGCCGAAGTGCTGCGAAAGATCATCGCCATTTGCGACAAGAACAGCGTCGTGCTGAACCTCCACAACCACACCTACGAGGTCGAAAACGACCTGCACGACCTCAAAGGCACGCTTGCGCGCATCCCCGACGTGAAGCTCGGTCCCGACCTGAACTGGTTGGTGCGCGGCGGCGTTGACCCGGTTGTGTTCATCCGGCAATACGGTAAGCAGATCGTCTTTCTTCACCTGCGCGACCAGAAGAAGGACGGTCGGTGGTCCGAGGCGCTCGGCGAAGGCGACATGAATTATGCCGCCATCGCCGCGGCGTTGCGCGAGATCAACTTTGCCGGCGACGCGATCATCGAGCTTGCCCACGAGCGCGACTTCAAGCCGACGCGGCCGCTGCGCGAGAGCCTGAAGATGAGCCGCGAGTTTGTGCGGAAGGTGCTCAGTTACTAAGAGGGAGGAGCAAGATCATGAAACGCATCGTCCTGATTCTGGCACTGATTTCCAGCCAAGCCACTGCCGCCGAGAAACCGAACATCCTCTTCCTGCTCTCCGACGACCACAGCTATCCGTATCTCGGCTGCTACGGGAACAAGGACGTGCAGACGCCAAACCTCGACCGGTTTGCGGCGCAGGGGTTGCGCTTCGATCGGATGTTCGTCGGCTGCCCGCAATGCGTGCCGTCGCGCGCCACGCTCATGACCGGCCGCTCGGCGGTGGCGGTGCGAATGGTGCGGTTCACGTCGCCGTTGCCGGCGGAACTGCCCGCGCTGCCGGATCTGTTGCGCGACAAGGCCGGCTACTTCACTGGCGTTGGCGGACGCAGCTATCACCTCGATGGACCGCAAGCCGCCGGCAAGCGCGCTTCGCCGGAGATCGGCGCGACGATGCTGAAATACGGTCTGCGCACATTCACCAACCGCGTGGACTACGTCGAGAAGGCCGGCGCGCTGAAGGAGTTTGGCGGCAAACTGTCGGCGTTCCTCGACACTGCGCCGAAGGACAAGCCGTGGTTCTTCTGGCTCGGCTTCAGCGATCCGCATCACACGTGGGACGCCAAAGGCCCGCGCGGCGTGCCCGATCCCGCAAAGTTGACGCTGCCGCCGCACCTGCCCGACCTGCTGGGCGTGCGCTCGGATCTCGCACGCTACATCGCCGAAGTGGAGCATCTCGACGGCGACGTGCAGAGCGTGCTCGACGTGTTGGAGGCGCGCGGCCTCGCCAAGAACACGCTCGTCGTCTTCATGGGCGACAACGGCATGGCGCTGCCGCATGGCAAGGGCGCGCTGCACGATCCAGGTATTGCCGTGCCTCTGATCGTGCGCTGGCCCGGCGTCGTCAAACCCGGCGGCGCGACAACACAGCTTGTCAGCGGCGAGGACTTTACACCGACGATGCTGGAAGCGGGTGGCGTGAAGCCACCGAAAACGATGAGCGGTGTCAGTTACCTGAAACTGTTGCGTGGCGAGCCGTTCGAGGGACGCAAATACATCTTCGCCGAGCGCGGTCCTCACGGCGGCGATGGCGGCATGAATCCAAACATCCTCGCGTCCACATTTGACCTCGCGCGATGTGTGCGATCGGACAAGTTCAAGCTCATCTACAACTGCACGCCGCATCAGGCCGTCGCGCCGGTGGACAGCCAGAAGGACCCTGGCTGGCAGGAGATTCTGGCGGCGCACGAGGCGGGCAAACTCGCGCCGCAGTTCGAGCGCGCCTACTTCACGCTGCCGCGCGCGACGTTCGAGCTATACGACCTCGACGCCGACCCCGGCGAGTTGAACAACCTCGCCGGCAAGCCGGAATACAAGGAAGCCGAACTGGAGCTGAAGCGCGCGCTGACGGAGAAGATGGTGCTGGACTGGGATTTTTTGCCGACACCATTGCGCTGATTGCGGTGTTAAGGAGAAACATGAAACATATTCTGATGCTGATCCTCGCGCTGTTGTGCGCTCTGCCGGCCGGCTCTGTGGCCGCCGACAAACCCAACGTCCTCTTCCTGTTCGCCGATGACATGCGCGCCGACTCTGTCGCCGCGCTCGGCAACAGCTTCGTCAAGACGCCGAATCTCGATTCGCTCGCGCATCGCGGCTTCGTCTTCAACAACGCTTACTGCCTCGGTGGCAACTCGGCTGCGGTCTGCACGCCCAGCCGCAACATGCTGCTGAGCGGCAACGCGTATTTCCGCTGGAAGGATTTCATTCCGCCCGGTGCCAAGGCCGGCAACGGCCCGATCTCTCCCGGCGACGCGCCGAACTGGCCGCTCTCGATGAAGGACGCTGGTTACGTCACCTATCACCAGGGCAAGAAAGGCAACACCGCGCCGCTCATCCAGGCGAAATTTGACTATAACCTCTACATCAACGAGAACCTCGACCGCACCTGCGGCGAGCCGGGCAAAATGATCGCCGATGACACGGTGAAGTTCCTGAAGGAGAAGAAGGACGAACGGCCATTCTTCATGTATTTGGCATTCGCCAATCCGCACGACCCGCGCGTCGCCGCCGGTAACTACACGAACCTCTACCAGCGCGACCAAGTTCCGCTGCCGAAAAACTGGCTGCCGATGCATCCGTTCGACAACGGCGAGATGGTCGTGCGTGACGAGCGGCTGTTGCCGTGGCCGCGCACCGAAACCGACCTGCGCGCCACGCTCCACGAATACTACGCCGTTGTCACGGCGATGGACGGCTACATGGGTCGTATCCTGCAGACGCTGAAGGAACTCGGCCAACTCGACAACACCATCGTTATCTTCTCCGCCGACCAAAGCATCGCTGTCGGCAGCCACGGCCTGCTTGGCAAACAAAACCTATACGACGCCGGCATGAAAGCGCCGCTCATCTTTGCCGGCCCCGGCATTCCGAAAGGCCGCAGCGACGCGCTCATCTACCTGCTCGACATCTACCCAACCATTTGCGACCTCGTCGGCGGGCCTATGCCGGCGGGGATTGACGGCCGCAGTTTCAAGCCGGTCATTGCGGGCAAGTCGAAGGCAGTGCGCAACGAACTCTTCTTTGCCTATCGCCATCTCCAGCGCGCGTGGCGCGACGAGCGTTGGAAGCTCATCCGTTATCCCGAAGTCAACGTGACGCAGCTTTTCGATCTGCAAAACGATCCCGAGGAGATGAAGAACCTCGCCGACGATCCCGCGCAAGCAAGCCGTATCGAGCGGATGCTGGCGAAGCTGAAGTCGGCCCAGCAGAAATTCGGCGACGACCTGCCGCTGACGGTAGACAATCCGAAGCCCGCCAAATGGACGCCGCCATCGGCCGAGGAGCTGAAGAAGTTGGATCAGCCGAAGGCGGGGAAGAAGAGAAAAAAATGAAACACGGGTTTACGACGCTCTTGTTGGCTGGGCTGTTTGCGGTGAACTGGCTCAGCGCCGCAGAGAAACTCAACGTCCTCTTCCTCGTCTCCGACGACATGCGGCCGCAGCTCGGCTGCTACGGCGACAAGCTGGTGAAATCGCCTAACCTCGACAAGCTCGCCGCGCGCGGGATGGTGTTCAATCGCGCCTTCTGTCAGCAGGCGCTCTGTTCGCCGTCGCGCATCTCGCTGCTGAGCGGCCGTCACACGGAGACGACACGCATCCACAGCATCGGCCCGTTCCTTCGCGAAACGATGCCGGACATCGTCACGCTACCGCAGCAGTTCAAGAACAACGGCTATTTCACGCGCAGCCTCGGCAAAGTTTATCATGTCGGCATTGACGACCCGCCGTCATGGAGCGTGCCGCCGTGGCATTCCAAAGCGCCGCGTCTGGGACCGGAAGGTCGGGATGCGATGAAGAAATACGTCGGTGAGGCGAAGAAGATAGGCAGGCGGTTGCCTGCGAAAGGCAAAGGCGCGGCCAACTACGCCGGGCCGGCGTTCGAGGCGCCTGATGTGGGCGATGACAACCTGCTCGATGGCGACACCACGCGTGAGGCCATCACCGCGCTGCGCGAACTGGCCGCGAAACCGCAGCAGCCGTTCTTCCTCGCCGTCGGCTTCGCCAACCCGCACGTGCCGTGGGTCGCGCCGAAGAAATACTGGGACCTCTATCGCGATGAGGAGATTCCGCTGCCGCCGAACCAATTCGTGCCGAAGAATGCGCCGCGGTTCGCCGCGACCTCCGGCGACGATTTCTACTGGTATGGCAAGGTGCCGGCGGACCGGAAGATCACGCCGGAGTTCGGCCGACAGTGCCTGCACGGCTACCTCGCCGCGATCAGTTACGTGGACACGTGCATTGGCCGCCTGCTCGACGAACTCGACCGGCTTGGCCTGCGCGAGAGAACGATTGTCGTGTTCTGGGGCGACCACGGCTACTACATGGGCGAGCACAGTTGGTGGGGCGGCAAGCACAACAACTATGAAGGCGCCACGCGCGCGCCGTTGCTGGCCGCCGCGCCCGGCATGAAGGCCGCCGGCCGCAAGACCAACGCGCTGGTGGAGTTCGTGGACATTTATCCGACGCTCTGTGAACTGGCCGGTCTGCCGCTGACCGACGGCCTCGAAGGCACCAGCTTCAAGCCGTTGCTCGACGACCCGCAGCGCTCGTGGAAGAAGGCCGCGTTCAGCCAGTATCCGAAAGGCGGCAACTTCGGCACCGCGATGCGCACCGACCGCTACCGCTACGTCGAGTGGAAAAACAAGAAGGGTGAGATCGTCGCGCGCGAACTTTACGACCACCAGACTGACCCGCAGGAGAACGAAAACGTCGCCGATAAGCCGGAGCACGCAAAAGTCATCGTCGAACTCGGTGCGCAGATGAAAGCCGGATGGAAGGTAGCAAAGCCGTGAAGTCGCGATTCGCCATCAGTCTGACGAACTGAGTCAGTCGCACATCGCCGTGTATCCCTCCATATCGGGGCGGGGGCGTTGCTTGAGCAGGGTGTGGATGGGGGTGAACGTCCGCAGGATTCTCTGGTAGTCCGGGTCGTCGGTCGAGGCAAAGATCGGTTGACCGCACTTCTGTGTGCCGCCGGCTTCCGCGGCGAGGGGGGCCAGCAGGAAGCTGTTCTTCTCAGGCTTGAGCACACGGGTGTAGAATTTCCGCGGCAGGCTTCCTTGGTGGCAGGCGGCGCAGCGGCGCGCGGCGACGTCGCTGAGCGTTGCATCGAGGTCCAGCGGCATCATCCGGCGGCTGCCGAGTTCGGTCTTATGGCTCGAGGACGATGTGCCGTAGTAGGGGATGTTCAGGTCCATCCACAGAAACACGCGGCGGCGGTCGTCATCAGGCACTTTGACCCGCGGCTGGCCGTCCTTGTCGGGATGCCCGCTGCGGATGATCTCGGCCAGTTTGCTCGCGGGGCTGCCCCAGCGACGGGGTTGGATTTCCAGGATGTTGGTTTCGCTGCCGTTGATCGTCCAAATCCATTCCACGTAGGGACTCATTCCGCGAACCTTGTCATATTCGGCCCCCGACGGGCTGCCGTGTTTGATCCAGTCCTTTTCTCCCTGAGTGCCGGTCCGACAGAGGACGTCATAGGAGACGTTGAAGAAGTCCGTCATGTCGCCGGTCAGGTCCACGTTGCCGGGCTGTTCGCGCTCGTTGTGGCAGGCGGTGCAGTGCCTGTCGAACACGCCCTGAACAACCTCCGTGTAACTGAATCCCTTGACGCCCCACGATGGCCGGCGAAGTTCCTGCGGGTGGACGCGCTTCAACATCGCAGCGTCGGCGCGCGGCGTGAGCGAGTTACGATCGGCATGGCAGCCGACGCATCCCTGGACCTCGCCCGGCATCAAGTGCGTGAAGCTGCGCATCCGCTGGATTGCGCGGCCTTCGGCGTCGAGGGCCAGGAAGTAGATCGGCACTTCGGAGGGCACGCGGAACGCCGCGCTGCCGTCCGACGCGACGTCGGCCATGCCCCAAACTTTTTTCGGCGCGTAGGTCGCGCCGCAGGAGACCAGCGGGAACTGGAAACCGAACACGGCGATGTTGCGCATGCCGGGGCCGTCGGGCTTCTGGTTGTTCTGCGGCGTGTGCGTGCTCTTTTCGATCTCCTGCACCACGGCAATCTGCTTGATCTCGCCGCGTTTCACGTGCGGTTCCAGTCCGTTGTAAACGTCCTGCATGAAGACGGTGGCCCAGTTGCCCGAGACGCTGCCGTCTTCAGGCAATTGAACGTCGTGGTCCATGAAGAGGCCGCGGAGGATCGGCGGCGGCGTCTGCGGGCGCACGGGCTGCGGGCTGTAGAATCCCATGCCGTCTTGCGGCGCCAGCAACGACGCGGCGTTGGCGTCGAAGTCTCGGATTTGGACCACGCCGCCTTTGGAAACCAGGAAGTGGTTCTCATCAATGGCGAACGGTTTCTCGTAGGCGCCGTGGATGCCGCAGTTGAGCATGCCGTTGCCATACGGCCCGCCGCCGATCTTGTGCGCGTAGATGTCTATCTCGGGCGTCAGGTTTCGGACCGCTTCACGCGCGTTCGCGCCCTTCGCCGGGTCAATCTCCACGATCCCGCCGCGGCACGGGCCGTTGTGGTTCGTTGCGGTCGCGATGACGCGCCGGGTGCCGGGGACCGGCTGCGCGTCCATGAACGTGCCGGGATTCAGCACGCGGTTGCCGTAGAAGCCGGCCAGCCCGGTGCCGTCCGGGTTGATGGTCCAGAGGCTTTGAATGGGGCAGGCGGCTTTGTCCACGTATTCCCATCGGGTGTAGATGAGCCGCCCGTTGCTGAGCACCGAGGGCGTGAAATCCATCAGGTAGTTCGACGAGAGCCGTTTCGGTTTCGAGCCGTCGCGTTCCATGCGGTAGAGGACCGGCGAGGTGACGACGTAGCAATACGCATAGGCCGGCTTGCGGTCGGAGATGAAGCCGATGCCGCCGTCGGGCAGCCAACACGGGTCGAGGTTGTTGTGCGTGCCGTGCGTCAGTTGCACCAGCCCGGTTCCGTCAATGTTGATGCGGAAGAGGTGGTAGTTGCTCGCCTCGTCGGAGTAGCGCGAGATGTCCTCGATGTGCGCCACGGGATTCGACGCGACATGGCCGCCGCGGCGCAGGGCGAAAACGATCTCCCGGCCGTCGTAAGACAGGTCAGCCGTCGTGATCATGCCCTCGCCGGCGTCGAAGATGCACTTCAGCTTGCCGCCCTTCTCGTCCGGCGTGAACAGATACAGCCCGCCGCCGGGCCGGTAGCCTTCGACGTGATAGACATAGACGTGCGAGATGTTCAGCGGCTTGCGTTTGACCAGCAGGATGTCACGGAAGCCGAGACGCCCGGCGACCAGGTCCTTTCGCAGCGCGTGCGCCTGCGGCGTCTTTTCTTCCGGCGGCGTCAACATCTCAGCCAACTTCGCCGCGCTCATCGGCGTGGCATAGACGGCGATCTCCGACGCGCCGGGATTCGGCGAATTGGGATGCGACGAGAGGAACTCGATGCGCATCCTCGACACACGCTGTTTGGGGAAATCAATCGCCTGCGGGCCGCGACGATGCTCCAGCGTGCCCTGCACCGCGGGTTTCTTCTCGCCGTTCAAGAAGACCGCGTAATCCTTGAAACATTCAATCAGCGGGCTGGACGTGCGTGCGTAGTAAATGATCTGGGCCGCCTCTATCGGCTGGTCCCATCGCAGCTCGAACCACCCCTTCTGCGTGCCGCGCACCGCCCAATCGCCGCCCTCCGGCTGGAAGTCGGACGGTATGACGCCGTTGATCGCCATCTGCGGGCGATAGGCGTCGCTATGCTGACTGCTGGCCGAGACACGGGCTTGGGGCGCCAGATTCTTCGGCGCGTCGCCGGCGGTCGCTTGGCCGAAATGCGGCGCGGCGGCGGACAGCAGGAACAGCAGTGTTGCGAGGGAACCTGGGAACAACCGCAGTGGCGAGTTGACATCACTCATATCTTCTCCTGTGGGACACAGACTATGTCTGGCGGTCTGGAATCTCAACTGCAATTCCTGGACTGCAAAGCAAATGACGTGACACGCCGACGGGCGCGGGCTTTAATCTGCCGCATGACACGTCAGTGGCTCCAACTCCTCCTCATCGGCGCAACACTGGGCCTCTTGGACGAAGCGCGCGCCGATAAACCCAAACTCAACGTCCTTCACATCGTCTCCGACGACCTGTGCGCGCGGCTGGGTTGTTACGGCGACCCGATGGTGAAGTCGCCGAACATTGACCGGCTCGCGGCGCGCGGCGTGAAGTTCGACCGCGCCTATTGCCAGTTCCCACTCTGCAACCCGTCGCGCGCGTCATTCATGACCGGGCTGAGGCCGGACACGACGAAGGTTTATCAGAACCGCACGATGTTCCGCGAGGCCGTGCCGGACGCGGTGAGCATCCCTCAGAGTTTCAAGAAGGCCGGCTACAGCGTCGCGCGCGTCGGCAAGCTCTACCACTACGGCGTGCCCTCACAGATCGGCACCGACGGCCTTGATGACCCGGCGTCGTGGGAAAAGGTCGTCAACCCCAAGGGCCGCGATGTGGATGACTTCACGATGATCGAGCGCATCCAACTCGCCCCCGGCGAGACCCGCACGACTACCGTCAAGGCCACGGCGCTCAACGAACTCGGCGGGCGTCTGAGTTGGCTCGCGGCGGATGGAACCGACGAGGAGCAGACCGATGGCAAAGGCGCCGCGTCGGCGGTTGAGATGCTCGAAACCTGCGCGAAGAGCGGCAAACCGTTCTATCTCGCCGTGGGCTTCTACCGGCCGCACACGCCTTACGTCGCGCCGAGGCCGTGGTTCGCGATGTATCCGCCGGACGGAATCCGACTGCCGGTGATTCCCGCCAACCTCGCGGAGTTGTTCCCCATCCCTGCGCTCTCCATCCAGAAGAGAGAGGAGCTTGCCATGAACGACGACCTTCGCCGCCGGGCCATCCAGGCGTATTCCGCCGCGACGAGTTTCATGGACGCGCAGGCCGGCAAACTTCTGGTTGCGTTGGACCGCCTCAAGCTCACCGACAAGACCGTCGTCATTTTCCACAGCGACCACGGCTATCACCTTGGCGAAAAGAATCTCTGGCAGAAGATGAGCATCTTCGAGGAATCCGCGCGCGTGCCGCTCATCATTTCCGTGCCGGGCAACAAGGCCAACGGCACGACCTGCCTGAAGCCCGTCGAACTCGTCTCGCTGCACAAGACGCTCACTGACGTGTGCGGCATCGCCGCCGACAAGAAGACCGAAGGCCACAGCCTGCGCCCGCTTGTCGAGAATCCCAAAGCCGACTGGAAACACGCCGCCTACTCCCAAGTCACGCGCGGCGCGAACGTGGCCACCGTCGTAACGCCCGAACAGAAAAAGCGGAAGGGCAAAGCCAAGCCGATCATGGGCCGCAGCGTGCGCACGGAACGTTGGCGTTACACCGAGTGGGACGAAGGCCGCGCGGGCGTTGAACTTTATGACCACGACAACGACCCCGCCGAGATGAAGAACCTCGCCAGCGACCCGAAGCACGCAGACACCGTGGCGCAGATGAAACGGTTGTTGAAGAACCCGTAGGCCAGACACTCTTGTCTGGCCAAGACGATGCACGTCATGAACGCAATCATCCGCTCCCTCATCGCTCTGGCTGTTGTCGCTTCGTCGTCCACCTCCTCCGCCGACAGCCCGAAGCTCAACGTTCTCTTCATCGCCGTGGACGACCTTCGGCCGGAACTGGGCTGCTACAGCGCGGCGCACATCAAGTCGCCAAATGTGGACCGGTTGGCAGCGCGCGGACTCTTGTTCGAGCGGGCATATTGCCAGCAGGCGGTCTGCAATCCGTCGCGGGCGAGCGTGCTGAGCGGCTGCCGGCCCGACACGACGCGCGTGATGGCCAACAACACGTTCCTGCGACCGATGATGCCGGACGTGGTGACGCTGCCGCAGCACTTCAAGAACAACGGTTGGCACGCTGTCTCGGTCGGCAAGATTTTCCACCACAGCGAGCGCGAGCCGGGCGACGACCCGCAATCGTGGAGCGAGCCGTCGTGGTATCACGGCCAACCGTATCGGCACTGGTTCACGAAAGAATCGGAGGAGTTCATCAAGCGTCTGAAGAAGCTGCCGGAAAAGGAGCGGCCCAAACTCATCCGCGGCCCGCCGTTCGAGGCAGCCAACGAACCGGACGACGTCTATCCTGACGGCCAGACTGCTGCGAAGGCCATCGAGACGTTGCGCCGGATCAAAGACAAGCCGTTCTTTCTCGCAGTGGGATTCGTGAAACCGCATCTGCCGTTTACCTGCCCGCAGAAGTATTGGGACCTGTATCCGGTGGACACCATCAAGCTGCCTGCCAACTACCATCCACCGAAGAACGCGCCTCAGCCGGCGCTGCACAACTGGTATGAGCTGCGCACTTACGGCGGCATTCCCAAGGAAGGCGGCATTAGCGACGAGACGGCATTGAATCTCATTCGTGGTTATCGCGCCTGCGTCAGTTTCATGGACGCGCAGGTCGGCCGCGTGCTGGACGAACTTGACCGGCTTGGCTTGCGCGAACACACCCTCGTCGTGCTGTGGGGTGACCACGGTTATCACCTTGGCGAGAATGGCATCTTCACCAAGATGACGAACTTTGAGTTGGGCACGCGCTCGCCGCTCATCATCAGCGCGCCCGGCCAGAAAACCGCCGGCCAGCGCACGCGGGCGCTGGTGGAGTTCGTGGACATCTATCCAACGCTTGTTGAACTC
The DNA here is from genome assembly GCA_026397915.1 of Verrucomicrobiota bacterium. GTDB lineage: Bacteria > Verrucomicrobiota > Verrucomicrobiia > CAIQCK01 > CAIQCK01 > CAIQCK01. The sequence goes on along the minus strand of JAPLTX010000021.1, from coordinate 118,840 downwards.
TGCGGCCTCGCGCTGCCAAAACATCTCGAAGGCGTGAGCCTGAAACCATTGCTCGACGACCCGCGGCGCGCATTGAAGAAGGTCGCCTTCAGCCAATACCTGCGCCCTGGAAAGGACAGAATCATGGGTCGCTCCGTGCGCGCCGACCGCTGGCGTTACACCGAGTGGGTCAACGGAAAGAATGAAAGCGTCGGCACCGAGCTTTACGATCACCAGACCGACCCGCAGGAGAACGAAAATATCGCCAGCAAACCAGAACATTCAAAGCTCGTTGCAGAACTCGGCGCACAGCTCAAGGCCGGTTGGAAGGGAACGAAACCATGAACCGACGTGTTTTTCTCACTAGTCTCAGTTCGGCACCGGCGCTCAGTGCTGTTTCCACGGCGGAGCCACCTCAGAGCGACCGATTGCTGATCGCGGATGTCCTCATTATTGGCGGCGGCACGGCGGGGACGATTGCGGCCATCCAGGCAGGCCGGCTTGGGGCGCGGACGATTCTCGTGGAGGCGAACAGCCAGCTTGGCGGCACGACAACCACCGGCGGCGTGGATTTCCCCGGCTTGTTTCACGCGTGGGGCAAACAGGTCATCGCTGGCATTGGCTGGGAGTTGGTGACCAGCGCGGTCGAGTTGAACAGCGACAGGCTGCCGGACTTTACGAAGCCAACGGGCAAACAACATTGGAAGCATCAAGTGCGTCTCTGTGGTGCCCTCTACGCGGCGCTGGCGGAGGAAGCATGCGTGAAAGCGGGCGTGCAACGCCGCTGCTACGAGTTTCCGACCGCAGTCGAGCAGACTGCCGACGGCTGGAAAGTCCGGCTCGCCGGCAAAGGCACGAACGTCGAGGTTGTGGCGAAACAACTGGTGGATTGCACCGGCAACGCATCGGTAGTCGGCATGATCGGCCTGCCGCGACAGCGCGAGAAAACCACCCAGCCCGGCACGCTTATCTACCGGCTTGCTGGCTACGACATCGGCATGCTCGACATGAACGCACTACAGGCGAAGGTGACGGCCGCCGTGAAGGCCGATGCGCTCAAGCTGACGGATATCAACGGCAGCATCGCCGGCTTTCTGCGCAGCGGCGGCGAAAACGCGATGCACGTGCCCGGCGCTGATTCGTCCACGTCCGAGACGCACACCGCGACAAACATCCGCGGTCGCCAGTCGCTGCTACGCGTGTTGCGTTTCCTCAAGCAGGAGCCGGAGTTCGCCGCGCTCCATATCGAGCGGTTGCAGCCGGAGGTCGGCGTGCGCGAGACGTTCCGCATCACCGGCGAGACGATCGTGACTGTGAAAGACTACGTCCGTGGCCGCCACTTCGAGGACGCGGTGGCGTATTCGTTCTACCCGATTGACCTCCACGTCGAGCATGGCGTGAAGCCGGAGCATTTGAAGGAAGATGTGGTGCCGACGATTCCGCTTGGCGCGCTCATCCCGAAGGGCAGCAAGAACCTGATGGTCGCGGGCCGTTGTCTCAGCAGCGACCGGTTGGCGAACTCCGCGCTGCGCGTGCAAGCCTCCAGCATGGCGATGGGGCAGGCCGCGGGCGCGACCGCTACGCTGGCCGCGGGCGCTGCGACAACGCCCTTGAACGTGCCGCTGGCCGATATCCGGCGCTCGCTGGCCAAGCACGGCGCGATTGTTCCGAAAACGTAGGCCGGACACTCCTGTCTGGCTGGTAGATTCTGAAACCATCCCCCTTCGGCGTGTTCTTCTCGCGAGACGACAGAACTATGCCGCACTGTCAGAGCGACTGATGACGAAGATGGCGAGGTCGGCGTTGAGGTTTGCGTCCTCAAACACCTCGGCGCTGGCTTCGGTGTCGAGCGCGATGCGGCGGTGGACGTGGATGTTCTTCTGCCGGCAAAAATCGTCGAAGTCGGCGATGGTGAAGAAGCGGATGTTCGGCGTGTTATACCACTCGTGATGCAGCACGCCGGTGGACTTTGGCGAGCGGCCATCCTCGGCCAACATCCGGCGAAGCTTGTGGAAACCGAAGTTGGGGAAGCTCACGATGCAGATACGGCCAACGCGCATCATGTCGGCGATGACACCTTCGACGTCGTGGACCGCTTGCAGCGTCTGCGAGAGCACGACGCAGTCGAATTGCTGGTCGGCGAACGGGCGCAGTCCTTTGTTGAGGTCTGCCTGCACAACATCCAGCCCGCGCTGGATACAGGTGAGGACCGCCTGCTCGTCAAGCTCGACACCGATAAGGCGGTGGTGGTTTTGTTTCTGGACGCGGGCAAGCAAGCCGCCGCGGCCGCTGCCGAGATCGAGGACGCTCGCGTCGGCGGGGATTAGTTCCGCGATGCGCTCGTAGTCGAGCCGGCGCTGGTGAAAAATGCTGGTCGGGCTGTGACCGCGCGGCTCGTCGGCGTCGTCGAAATAGCCGTTGGCCTTGGCGCCGTTGGCAAGGTTGTTGATGAACGCGCGGATCATCTCACCGTAACTGGCAAACTCGTTTGGCAGCAGGAAGGCGTCGTGGCCGCAATCGCTGCGGACGTTGCAGTAGCTGACGGCAGCGTTGTTGGCGATGAGCGCGTTGACGATGTCGCGTGACTGTTCCGGTGGAAACAGCCAGTCGCTGGTGAAGCTCAGCACCAGCCAGCGGCACCGCGCGCGGCTAAGCGTCGCCGCCAGTTTCTCCGGCGTGTCGCCGAGGTCGAACAGGTCCATCGCCATCGTGATCGCCATGTAGCTGTTGGCGTCGAACCGCTCGACGAACTTCGAGCCTTGGTAGCCGAGGTAGGAGCCGACGGAAAACGTCTTCTCAAACTCAATCGCGACGTCGCGCGGATGGAGACGGTTCGCCTCGAACTTCTGCGTCATTGCCGCCGGCGAGAGGTAGGTGATGTGGCCGATCATCCGCGCCAGGGCGAGGCCGACGTCGGGGCCGTGCGGTTTGTCGTAGTATTGGCCGCCGTGGAAATGCGTGTCGCGCCGGATGGCGTTGCGGCCGACGACGTCAAACGCAAGCGCCTGGCTCGTCAACCGCGACGACGTGGCGATCGGGATCGCGCCACGCACGCGGTTGGGATGGCGCGTGGCCCACGTGAGGGTTTGATGGCCGCCCATCGAGCCGCCGAGAACAGCGAGCCACCGGCCGACGCCGAGATGGTCCGCCAGCCGGCGCTCTGTTTCCACCATGTCGCCGACGGTGATGATCGGGAAATCGCGCCCGTAAGGTTTGCCGGTGTTGGGATTGATGCTGCCGGGACCGGTCGAGCCGCGGCAACCGCCGAGCAGATTCGGGCAGACGACGAAGAAACGGTCGGTGTCAATCGGCTTGCCCGGCCCGATGAGGATGTCCCACCAGCCGGGATCGTCGGCATCGTCGTGTTTGGCGGCGTGCGAATCGCCGCTGAGCGCATGGCAGACGAGGATGGCGTTGTCGCGCGCGGCGTTAAGCTTGCCGTAGGTTTCATAAGCCACCGTGACGCTCGGCAGACTGCCACCCAACTCCAATACCACCGGCCCGTCGAACGTGACGGACTGTGCGTAACGGAGCGGCTTCGCGGTGCGAACGCTGTCGCTGCTGTCAAAGAGTTTGTCTGTCATGCGTAACCTGCCGGCTCTGTTGCGTGCGGCGTCAATTCTGCGACGCCTTCAGCGCTTGGTCAAGGTCGGCGATGATGTCGCGCACGTCTTCGATGCCGATGGAGAGCCGCACGTATTCGGGTGTCACGCCGGTCTTCTGCTGCTCCTCCGGCGTGAGCTGCGAGTGGGTCGTCGAGGCCGGATGAATAATGAGCGACTTCGCGTCGCCGATGTTGGCGAGATGGCTGAAGAGCTTGACGCTGTTGATCAGCTTGATGCCCGCCGCCGCGCCGCCCTTGATGCCAAAGCCCATGAGCGCGCCGCAGCCGTCCGGCAAATACCGGCGGGCGTTGTTGAAATACGGATGGCTGGGCAGGCCGGGATAATTCACCCACTCGACCGCCGGATGTTTGCTCAGGAACTCCGCGACGGCCTGCGCGTTCTGGCAATGCCGCGGCATCCGCAAATGAAGCGTCTCAATGCCGAGCAGGAATAGGAACGCCGCAAACGGGCTCATGCACCCGCCGGTGTCGCGCAGCCAGTGCGTCCGGATGTGAAGGATATAGGCGATGTTGCCGACCGGCTTGAGCGCCTCCGTAAACACCATGCCATGATACGACGGGGCCGGCGCGCAGAACTCCGGCCACTTCTTGGGATTGTCCGCCCAGGGAAACTTCGCGCTGTCCACGATCGCGCCGCCGATGTGAACGCCGTGGCCGCCGAGAAACTTGGTGGTGGAATAGACGACGATATCAACGCCGTGCTCGATCGGCCGCAGCAGCGCCGGCGTCATCACCGTATTGTCGCAGATCACCGGCAAACCGGCTTGGTGCGCGATGTCGGCGATCTTCTTGAAGTCCGGCACGTCGTTCTTCGGGTTGCCGAGGCTTTCGAGATAAACGCAGCGCGTCTTGTCGTCCACCAGCTTCTTGATCTCCTCCGGCTTGTTCGGGTCGAAGAACCGCACCTCGATGCCGAGCTTGCTCAGCGTCTGCGTGAACAGCGTCCACGTGCCGCCGTAGAGGCTCGTCGCGGAGATGAAATTCTGGCCCGCGTGCGTGATCGTCAGGATCGCCGCCGTGATCGCCGCCTGGCCGCTGGCAAACGCCAGCCCCGCCGCGCCGCCGTCGAGCGCCGCGAGACGCTTCTCCAGCACGTCGTTCGTCGGGTTCATCAGCCGCGTGTAGATGTTGCCGAATTCCTTCAGCGCGAAAAGGTTCGCGGCGTGGTCGGTGTCCTTGAAGACGTAGCTGGTGGTGGCGTAGATCGGCACGGCCCGCGCCGTCGTCGTCGGGTCGGGCACCTGGCCGGCATGCAACGCCAGCGTTCCAAAGTTCAAGTCTTTCGGTTGATCGCTCATGGTCCTTGTTTCCTTAATCTACGTTTTGATATCGCATGATGGCCGGTATCATAGCACGCCGACGCGCGAAATCATAATCGCAGGGGTGGCAGAAACGCACTCTCTTTTGCAGCTTTGGTCTCTCCGCATCCCCGCTGTCCGATGAAAGCTGGTGGCTTGCCACTAACTTCGGTCCTCTGTTCGCCGTCTCCCGTCTTCCTCCTCAGAATGCTTGCCGCGTTTCGTTCGCCGCCATACACTGCGGCCACAATGTTCACGGAGATCAAGGAATCGCTTCCGATTCGCAGCCGGTTTAGCTAGAATACGGCCATGACCTCGTCACGAATAAGCAGGAAGGATCGTGACTTTTCAGCTTATCGAGTATTCACGTGCGAATTGCGAAAGCTGGTCTCCGCCCCTTTGATTGATGGGACTTGGACCAAGCGCGTGGAGGCTTGCCTCGACGGCACGGCGGGTGCCGAACTTCGACGATTGGTCAACCTGCCGGTTCGCCGAGCCTTCGGCGTCTTCTTCACTGGTTCCAAACTGGCTGAACGGCTGCTCGACAAACTCAAATTCAATCCTGCCATTGATTTCATCTACGACCCAGCAGTTGGCGCGGGGGACTTGTTGCTGGCAGCGGCAAAACGCCTGCCAATGCAACGGACATTGACCGGGACTTTGGAAACATGGGGCGGTTGTCTCGCTGGCACTGACCTTCAAGCTGAGTTCATTGAGGCTACAAAGTTGAGGGTTGCCTTGCTCGCACGCCAGCGCCACGGGAAGAAGGAGGAACTTCCGAAGGACTGGCGAAAGCATTTTCCGTATTTCCGCACGGGCAACGGTCTCAATCAGCCGGCACTTTATTCTCGCGCCACGCATCTGATCATGAACCCGCCTTTCAGTGTCTCCGGTCCGCTGGAAGGTTGCAACTGGGCTGGAGGCCGGGTGTCGGATGCAGCCCTGTTCGTAGTTCGGGCGTTGGAACAAACGAAGTCAGGAACGCGACTGCTCGCGGTGTTACCCGACGTGCTTCGGTCCGGGAGCTTTCAGCATCACTGGCGTCAGCGTGTAAGCGACCTTGCCGAGGTGAACTCGGTGAAACGCTACGGTATCTTCGATGAGTCCGCTGATATTGACGTATTTCTGTTGAGCGCCAGACGCCGACAGGGCGAGTCGGCCAGGGTTCGACGCTGGCCGAAGTCCGCAAAGCGGACTACAGGGACTGTCGGCGATTTCTTCGATGTGCACGTCGGCCGTGTGGTGCCGCACCGCGACCCGGAAAAAGGACCGGAGCATCCCTACATTCATCCGCGTTGCGTGCCCACATGGACGGTGCTCCGCGAGTTTTCTGAAACGCGTCGGCACGAGGGGTCGGTCTATGATCCGCCCTTCATCGTGATCCGCCGCACTTCGCGCCCTAGCCATCCCTATCGTGCGACCGCCACGGTCATAAGTGGAACAAGACCCGTTGCCGTGGAGAATCATCTCATCGTGTGCGAGCCAAAGAAAAGAACTCTCAATTCGTGCCGGGAACTGATGCGACAGCTCAAAACGAAGACCGCGAACGATTTTCTAAATGCCCGCATTCGCTGCCGCCACCTGACGGTCGGCGTCGTCCGGGAAATCCCTTGGGCGAGTTAAACGATGCAAGCCTCATTCAAATTCTCCCCTGAGATCCTCGTCCGCTTGGGCGAGGAGCTGGTCCCAAATCCCACCGACGGATTGTTGGAACTCGTCAAGAATGCCTATGACGCAGACGCCAGCAAGTGCACTATCAAGGTGACGAAGAAGAGCGTCCGCATTGAAGACGACGGCGATGGGATGAGCGATACGGATATCGTGGAGGGCTGGCTCTTGATAGGTGGTTCACGAAAGGACGCGACGACGCCGACGACTAAGGGCCGCACGCCCGTCGGCAATAAGGGACTCGGCCGATTGGCCGCGCTGCGTCTCGGCACCAAGGTCAGTCTGACCTCGCGTCCGCGCGGCCAGTTGGGCAAGGAATTCAAGATCGAGGTGGACTGGCGTGAGGTGGACCAATCCGAGTATGTCGAACAGAAGCGATTCACGATATCAGAGACGGCCACGACTAAGTCGCCCGGCACGGAAATCCTGCTCGAGGACTTGAAGGAAACGCTCTCCGAGGTCGAAGTAGCCCGGCTCAGCCGCAGTTTGGTGCTGCTTTCAGATCCGTTCGAGAATCAGGCGGGATTCTACCCCTTTCTGAAGGCCGAGGGCTTCGCGGCGCTGGCGAAGCTCGCCAAGCAGAACTATTTCGACGATGCGGATTTTCACCTTCAGGCCTCGGTGGACTCTGGTGGCAACCCGACGGTGGCGGTCTTGGACTGGCAGGACCGCGTGATGTATGCGGCCAAGCCGGAATACTTTAAGAAGAAGGTGCCCTATCGCACACCGCCGGCTATTTTCGACCTCTGGGTGTTCAAACTGGCGAATCAGAGTTTCTCGGCGAAGAACTCTGACCTGAAGGATGTGCGGGAGTGGCTAAGAGTGGTGGGAGGCGTTCACCTTTACCAGAGCAACATCCGGGTGCGGCCGTTCGGCGAACCCGGGCATGACTGGCTGGGTATGAACCTGAAGCGAGTTGGCAGTCCTGAAGAGCGACCTTCGACCAACAATTCCGTTGGGCAAATCAAGGTTAACGACCTCGGCCAACTACTCACCCAGAAGACGGACCGAAGCGGATTCGTGGAGAACGACGCTTTCCGCGAACTAAAGCGGTTTGCAGTGGATTGCCTCGACTGGATGGCAACGCGGCGCTTAGCGACAGCCGAGACCCGGCGTGAGCTCAAACGCTCCTCAACTTCCGCCAGCGTGGTTGCGGCCAAGGAGAACGTAGAGGACCTGATTCGCAAGAAGGTGCCTAAGAAGGCGCAGGGCCAAGTGATGACCGCGTTCAAGAAGTTTGACTCCGCGAAGCAGCAAGAAACCGTGGCCCTGAAAGAGGATCTCCAACTCTATCGGAGTGTGGCAACCGCCGGTTCGACTTCAGCCGTCTTCGCCCACGAATCACACAAACCCCTTTCGCAGATCCTGGGCGTCACCGCATCCATCAAGCACCGCGCGAAGGAACTCCTCGGCGACCTTTTCGGCAAGAAGCTAGAGGAGCCGATCGACTTCCTTACCCATGCGGCGAAGTCGCTGCAGCTGTTCTCACAGCTTCCGTTGAATCTCTTGAAACGAGAAAAGCGTCGCAACGAGGTCGTGGATGTGACCAGCTCTGCTAAAGAACTGGTTGGCTATCTGAAGCCTTTCTTTGGTGACGCCAAGATCGATCTGCAATTCACCCCGAGTGAATCCCCAGTGATGGTCGCCGGCTCGCGTGCGCTGGTGGAGTCGATCATGGCGAATATGGCATTAAACGGGCTGAAGGCGTTTGACGCGCCCGACGCGAGGATCGTTGGTCGCACTGTTGAATTGCGGGTTTATCCTGAGGGAACCAATGCTGTCATCAAGGTGCTCGATAACGGACCTGGCATCCGAAATATCGCGCTCGACGAAATCTGGCTACCGGGTCGGACGACCTTTCCCGGCGGCACCGGCTTCGGCCTGACCATCGTGCGGGACTCGGTGAGCGACCTACATGGCACGCAGGGCGCCGTGGCAAACGGCCAATTGGGCGGCGCCGAATTCACCATCACAATTCCGCTCAGCAACTAATATGTCTGTTGCAATCATAGACGACGACCCAAGTGCGGCAAAGGTCACCCGGATGGCCGTGGAAGATGCTGGTCTTCAGCCGTGGCTCATCGCACGTGACCCGAAACTCCAGAGATGTAGCAAGCAGCACGCAATGAAGGTCATTGCGCAAAATATCTTGCGAACCGCCGATGCAGCCGTTTGTGACCATCGACTACGACCGCACGGATTCGCGAAATTCGACGGAGCAGAGCTGGTGGCGTTCTTGATAAGTAACAGCTTGCCCGCAATCCTTATCTCGCAGTTTGTTGATCAAGATTACGACGTTTCCATCCGCCATTGGAGGGCGAAGCTCCCCAGCGTCCTCAGCCGCGACGAATTCAGGGCGGATACATTTGCGGAAGGGCTGGAAATGTGCCGAAGGGAAATCCGTGGCGAGTTGACTCCGCAGCGTCGCGGACATCGTGTTCTCATCCGGATAGTCGACATTCAGAACGAGGCAAGCCAACGCGTTGTTGATGCGATTATTCCCGCGTGGAGCCGGAAGACGGCGGTTCGTTTTCCCTTCGCTATTGTGCCGTCGCGGCTGCACGCGCGCCTGAAAACGAACAGCTACTTAATTGCGCGGGTGAATCTCGGCGCGAACCGCCCTGAGGATCTGTTTTTCGATAAATTTGAAAAACCGCCAACTCCGAAAAATGCCCTCTTTAATCATTTTTGATGTAGGGCACGGGAGCTGCGCGTTCCTTCAAGACGGCGCCGTGCGGACACTGTTTGATTGCAAGGACGCGTCACTTCTTGTCGAATTCTTGCTCGCTCATAATATTGACAAGATAGATCAAGTGGTCATTTCCCACACGGATGCCGACCACATCGCAGGGATTGCGGCTCTGATCCAAAGCGATTATGTCCAAATTGGTTCTGTGTATGTCAACGCTGACGCCGCCAAAGACACGGATGTATGGAGCGAGTTGAAGATAGCACTACAAGATGCGGCGGATAAGAAGGGCCTAGAGGTGATGACGACGATCGGCGCCAACATGCCGAATTCGCTCGATCATGATGCGGTTCGCATCGAGGTGGTTGCCCCGGGCATCCTTTGGCGGTTGACGGGGAATGGCGGACGACTGCCCAATGGAGATTCGCTCAACGCCAACAGCATGTCGGTGGTGCTGCGCCTTCACCACGATAACCACCCGGTTGTCCTCCTGCCAGGCGACATGGACATGCCCGCCTTGCAGGAAATTGTTGCACGGAATCAACAATTGACAGCTGACATACTGGTGTTCCCCCATCATGGCGGATACGTCTCTGCGGCCGGCAATGCTGCCGCCCGACAGGCTGAAAACATCGCATTTACGACGGACCTACTGAGCCGCTGCGCGCCTAGAATGGTGGTGTTCTCCATCGGGCGTGGTATTCACGCAACGCCGCGTCCAGAGATCATCCAACAGATTCATGACGGACCGCAGCCCTGCGTCATTTCATGCACACAGCTTTCGGAGCATTGCCATGCCGGCGCGACGCCCGCGAATCCAATCCACTTGGGTCCATTACCGGCTCGCGGGAGACCCGGTAATCGTTGTTGCGGTGGCTCGATGGAAATTCAACTTGCGGGAAATGGGACCGTTGCAGCCATTGTGCGTCAACTGCATACGGATTTTATCACCAATCATGTCACGACCCCCCTTTGCTTACCCCCGGCCGTCCCCTAGCCAAACTGTTATGCCGTGCGTTACGAGCGCGGGTTTCAGCGGTCGTTGGTGGTTGGTGATTCGTAATCGGTGAGGCGGTGCTGTTTTTTCAGCCCCGAAAAAAGTGAACTGGCAGTGCCTTCCCAAGCTTCCGAGGGTGGTGTATGTAGCGCGGACGTTCGGGGAAGCCATCAGCCGTCTGTTCTCGGCTTAGAGCCAACGGTAGGACAATTTTCCGGCCCTGAAAAAACGAACAGTGAGTTCGTTCACAGACCGTCCGGGGATGGTGTATGAAGTGGCGCCATGGCAATCAAACGTGGCAATACCGAGGACCACAAATCGCTCGCGCGTGGAACTCGTCAGTGGAGGGAGGCGCAGAATCTTGAAGTGCCGGACTGCGCGGATCTCCTAGGGATCAGTGACCGGCACATGGAGTATCTAGAGAGCGGTCAGCGGCGGGCTTCGGTGGATTTGCTGATGCGGATGGCGAATGCCACCCGGCGGGGGTGCATCTTCGACACCTCAGTCTGTTAGACTTTTACATCTCCTTGGCAATTTTCCTGTTTCGCCCATGCAATAATTAGACGACTCTGTCGTTGAATACAGGTGAAGCGGAACAAATGCGGCTGGAAGGAAGCGAACGGAGAACGACGATGAGGAGAACAGCGAGCATGCTGGCAGTGGTTTTGGGGCTGGGCGCGGACACTTTCGGTGCGGAGCGGCCTTACGTCGTCGTCGGCACCGGCCAGACGAAGTGTTACGACAACCAGCGCGAAATCCCGCCGCCGAAACCCGGCCAGCCGTTCTACGGCCAGGACGCGCAGTATCGCTTCGTGCAGCCTGCTTACAAACTCAGCGCCGATGGCCTCACCGTGCATGACCAGAACACCGGCCTGATCTGGCAGCGCAGCCCCGACACCGACGGCGATGGCGCGCTCACTCGCAAGGACAAGCTGACCTTGGTGCAGGCCGAAGCGTTGCCCGCCAAACTCAACGCCGCCAGGTTCGGTGGCTGTAGCGACTGGCGGCTGCCGACGATCAAGGAGCTTTACTCGCTGATGAACTTCAGCGGCACCGATCCGAGCGGACCGGGCACGGACACTTCGCGGCTGACACCGTTCATTGACACAAAATTCTTCAAGTTTGCCTACGGTGACACACGCACCGGCGAGCGCGTCATTGATTCCCAATACGCCTCCTGCACGAAATACGTCGGCAAATCGTTCCGTGGCTTCAACAAACTGTTCGGGCTTAACCTCGCGGACGGCCGGATCAAAGGCTACGACCTGAAGATGCCGGGCGGTTTTGAGGAGAAAACGTTTTTCGTCCAGTGCGTGCGCGGCAACCCCGGCTACGGCAAGAACGATTTCCGCGACAACAGCGACGGCACCATTACCGACCGCGCTACGGGCCTGATGTGGTCCAAGCGCGACAGCGGCCGTGGCATGAATTGGGAAGCGGCGCTTGCGTGGGCGCAGGCGAAGAACACCGAGAAATATCTGGGCCACAACGACTGGCGTCTGCCGAACGCGAAGGAGTTGCAGAGCATTGTGGACTACACGCGCGCGCCCGATGCCACCGGCACGCCCGCCATTGATCCGGTCTTCGACTGCACACGCATCACCAACGAGATCGGCCAGGCCGACTGGCCGTATTATTGGACCGGGACGACCCACGGGCATCTGCTCGGAGGTGGCGCGGCGATTTACATCGCCTTCGGTCGTGCTGCCGGCTGGCCAAGCGGACCGCCGGGCAAAGGCGGAGGGCTGGGCCGGGGTGGTTTCGGCAAAGGTCCGCCCGAACGAGGCGGTCCGCCTGCCAGCGGTCCAAGAGCCGGCGGTCCGGGGGCGGGCGGCGCGGCGAGTTCCCGCAGCCCCCAGTTCACTGATGTTCACGGCGCCGGCTCACAACGCAGCGATCCGAAAGCCGGCAACCCCGCCGAGTTCCCGCACGGGCGTGGCCCGCAAGGTGACGTGATCCGTATCAACAATTTCGTCCGTCTCGTGCGGGACGCGGACGGTTCAATTCGGACTCGGTAGCTGCCAGTTGCAGAGAAGCGGATTACCGCGAGCGGGGTAGGGCGAAGACGTTGGCGCCGCCAGCAGCGGCTTGAAGCGCGAGTTCGGCCAGCGCCGTCAGGTGGACCTGTTGCCGCCAGCTTCCATCGTTCTGTTGGCGCGACTTGAGCGCGGTGACGAGGGACGCGGTCGGTTTGGAAAAGACTTGGAAGCAAAGGATGGCGAGCGCCAGCGTCAGGGCAGACTGGCGGCTCTGCATCCGACGTTCCAGAAACGCGAGGCCGCGCTCGATAGCCGGACGCGCGGCGGCCAAGTCCTGCAACGCCAGCGCGGCCAGCGCGGTAGTGGAGGGGAACCCTTGAAACGCCGCGCCATAGATGACGCGGTTGCCGTAGTTCCAGCCGCCGTCCTCGCAGACCCGGTCCAGCAACAGCCGCTCCGCCTCCGCGACGCGCTCGTGGCGGCCGTGTCCGGCGAGCTTGAGCGCCAACAACGCGTAGCTGGTCGGCTCGACCCAACTGAACGTGCCGCTGGCCCACGGCCAGCCTTGGAGTGCGCCATCGAGGGTGATTTCCTTCTTCGGCTCCACCCGCTCGCCTTTCCACGCGAGAAGCCAGTTCATCGCCTTGTCCCGCAGATCGCTGCGGACTCCCAGACGCGTCAGGGCGATCACAAACAGTGATGTGCTCCAGTGCGGTTGGTTGTCCCCGATGAGCGTGAGCGCGCCCTCGCTGTTCATGCGTGATTGCAGCCAGCGGATTGCCGCCTCGCGGGCGGCGCCGGCTTCGGAACGGCCGGCCAGCGCCATCAAGCTCAGGCACGTCGGTTCCGGCGAAGGCTGCGTTACCGGCCGATAAGGCCAACCGCCGCCCGGATCACTGGCTTTCAATAGAAAGTCTGCAGCGCTCATCGGACGGTTTGTCGGACACTACTTCTTCTTCGCCGACGGCTTGCTCTTCGGCGGCGGTTGCAGGCGTTGTAGCGCCTCGCGGGCCGCTTCGGGATGCTGTGCCTTAATGGCCACGGCGATCTTCCTGACGGCCAGTTCCGCTTCAGCACGGACGCTGGTGGTCGAGAGCAACGACAATGCGGGTTTGAGAGCATCCGGATGCGCCACGCCGCCCAGCGCGCCGAGGATCAACTTGAGATCGTCGGCGTTGCGTGCGACAGACATGAGTTTTCGGTAGCGCTCGATCAACTCCGCGTCCGGCTTCGCATTCAGGTCGCCCGCCAGGCGCACCAAGCCGCGGAAGGCGAGCGCGCGAACCGTTTCGCTTTCCGGCTGGCGGCACACGGCCATCAGCATGTCCCACGCGGCGATGTTTGGCCACGTCGCCAGCGTGCGGACGGCCGCCTCGCGGATGCGCGGTTCCTTGTCCGCACAGGCTGTCTTCAGCACATCCAACGCCTTCGCGTCGCCGGCGCTCGGCATCAGGCGGAGCAGCGAGCTGCGCCCGTCAATGTCGGAGCACTTCGCCATTCTTGCCATGATGACGTCGGTCCGCCGCGCTGGGTCTGTGATCTTCTGCAAGGCGCGCGCGGCGGCGCTCTCACCATCGGAGCGGGCGTCAGCGGCGCTCATGCCCACGAGTCTTTCGAGCAGAGCCGGAATGTCCTCGGCTTTGGCAAGTTTTCCGACCGCTTGAAACGCGGCCTGCACCGTCGTGGGATTGAAGCCGCTGGCTTCCGCCAACAGCGACGGCACTGCCACGTGGGCACCGCGTCGCGCGAGCACGGAAAAGAGGCGTATCTTCGCTTCGGCCGGAGATTCCTTCAATTCGGCAACGATCTCCTTGTCGGTCGCCGAGTTGCCGCGGAGGCTGACGAAGGCCGTCTCGATGTCCTGGAGTTCCTCGGGCGACTTCTCGCCTGCCATGGCCTTCACCAGCAGCGGCACGACGGAAGCGCCCTCCAGCCGGCCGACCGCAGCGATGGCGGCGCGGCGCACGGCAACGTCGGCGGAGGAAACCTGCGCGTTGATGGCGGAGCGCACGGCGTCATCGCCGCGGCTCGCGAGCGCCTCGATCATGAACACCTGCTCACATGGCTGGAGCTTCGGAAGTTCCGCGGCGAATGTTTTCGAGGCATCGCGGGACTTCAACGAGCCGATGGCGGCAATCGCCACCGGTTTCAGCTTGGCGTCGGAACCGTGGATTGCAGCGAGGATGCGTTGTTCGCTGCCGTCCTTCTCAAGCCGCAACAGCGCGCCAAACGCGCCGCGACGGATGTTGTCCGGCTGCGCCGGTTGGAGCAGTTCCTCGCAAATCGCCGTTGCGCCCTTGCGGTCGCCACTGGCGGCGAGTTCCTCCGCGACACGCAGCGATGCGTCGGCCACGATACGGGCGAGGGCCGGCTTCGCTTCCTTGCGCAATGCGGCAATGGTTTTGCGGGCCGGCTCGTTGGCGATCTTGCCGAGCGCGAGGATGGCGGTGCTGGCGGTGAGCGCGTCGTTGTCGTGCGCCATTTCTGAGAGCGGCTTCACGGCCTCCGCGTCGCGGCGGTCGCCGAGCGTCGTGGCGATTTGCAGACGCGCCCTGCCGCGCGCGCTGGCGAGGGCGGTGCGGAGGGTCTTGTTGGCCTTGGCTGACGGATGCACGCCGAGCGCGAGGCAGGCAATGCCGACAGTCTTTTCCTCGTCCTTTAGTAACTCGGCCAGCGCGGGCAGCGAGGCGTCAGTGCCGATGACGGCGAGTTGCTGGCAGGCGAAGCGGCGCGCCTCGAAGGTGGCGGGCGGCGCGAGCAGCTTGACCATCGCAGCTTCGAGTTCGGCGCGCAATGCAGGCTTGCCGGCCGAGTCGCGGAGGAGTTGCTCGAACTTCCGCAGCGGCTCGACGCTTTGGCCAGATTCGTATTTCGCGACGTCGGCGGTGAGTTGAGACAGGTCGGCGGCTTGCAGTGGCAGCGCGAGCGCGATGCTGAGAGCGGCCAGGATGACGGGTATTCGGGGCTTCATGGTGTTTTCCTTTCCAAAATGTTCAGCGGCTAGATCAACCACGGTGTGCGCGGTTCGCGGTGGCGCATCCGGTTGGCTTCTTCACAATCGAAACTTTCCTTCACGGGGTCCCAACGCAGTTTCTTGCCGAGACGGAGGCCGATGTTCATCGCCTGGCAGATGGTCTGCGAGCGATGGGCCGCCTCTGGATGGCAAATGGTCGGCCGGCGGCTGCGGATGGAGTTGAGCAAATCGCGGACGTGATCACCGGCGTTGGTCCAACTGATGCCGGCGTTGCTGCGGAGGTTGAGGATGGACTTCGGCTCGGCGGTGACCTCGTTGGTCTCGTCGTCCACCTGAATCCATCCCTCGTCGCCGATGTAGCGAATGTAGCGGTCCTTGAAAGTCTTTCGCGCATACATGACGCAGTTGATGCCGTCCGCATAGCGGCAACGTGTCTCGCTTGTGAGGGGCGTCTCGCTCATGTATTTCACCGGATCAGGCCACTCACACTGTCCCTCGAACTCCACCGGGCCGGTGTGGTCGCGCTTGAGCAGCCATTGCATCTGGTCGGTGTAATGGCAGCCCATGCCGATGATCGGGCCTTCGCCGGTGTCCCAGAAATAATTCCAGCCGTTGACGCGCGCCGGCACGAACGGCCGCCACTGCACCGGGCCGAGCCACGTGTCGTAATCCCAGCCCGCCGGAACCGGCGTGGCTTTGTCGTGTCCGACGGTCGGGCCGGTCCAGACCTGAATCTCCACCGTGTGCAGCCGGCCGATCTTGCCCTGCCGGACCATCTCGACGGCGAACCGATACGACGCGGTCGAGCGCCGTTGCGTGCCGCCCTGGTAGATCGTGCCGTGGCGGCGACAAGCCTCGACCAACTTGCGGCCTTCGCTGATGCACATCGAGATTGGCTTCTCGCAATACATGTCCTTGCCGGCGCGCGCCGCGTAGATCGAGGCGGTCGTGTGCCAGCGGTCGCCGGTGGCGATGAACACGGCGTCAATGTCCTTCTGCGCCAGCAGCTCCTGGAAGTTCGAGAACATGCGGCAATCCTGGTTGCCGTAATGCTTGTCTATCATTTCCTTCGCCGACTTCATCCGGTCCTCGCGGCAATCGCTGACCGCAGTGAAGAGGACATCGGGCTGCGCGAGGAAGTTGGGCATCACGTAGCGCGCGCGGCCGCCGATGCCGATGTTGGCGAAGACGATGCGGTTGCTCGGCGCGACGGCGCCGTCAAGGCCAAGTGCGGAGGCGGGCAGAATCGTCGGCACCGCCAACGCGGTCGAGACACGTTTGAGGAACTGTCGTCGGTTCAGTTTCGTTTCTGTTTTCGAATTTAATTTCGGTGTGTGCGATGTCATATCGTGTTCTCCGTGAAGGGTCATCGCGCTTACGCTAGCGGGTTTGGCACGCACGACAAGCACGCCTTTTTACAAAAACTCGCATTTCTTTTACAGAATCTTCCGGCGGCTCGGTCGCGCCTCGGCTTTCTCATCGGTTTCGTTTTGCAGCATCCTTCCGTTCAAGCGTCCTGTATTCCTATTCTGCCAGAGGCTTTTACACACACCACGGCGCACGTGGCTCGCGCCACGTCATCCGGTTGGCGTCTTCGTCGTTGAACTTTTCTGTGACCGGGTCCCACTTCAGTTTGCGGCCGAGCCGGGCGCTGATGGTCATTGCCTCAACAATGCTCTGCGCACGGTGGCCGACTTCGGGATTGCAGTCCGCGGGGCGGCGGCTGCGAATGGAAGCGAGGAGGTTGCCGATGTGGCCGCCAGCGTTAGACCAGCTCGCTCCACCGGCTTTCTTCAGGTTCAGGATGGATTTCGGCTCGGCGGTGACGGCGTCGGTGTCGTCGTCCACCTGAATCCAACCGTTGTCGCCGATGTAGCGGATGTAGCGGTCCTTGAATCCGCCGCGCTGGTAGATGACACCCTTGATACCGTTGGCGTAGCGGCAACTGAACGTGCCGGAGATGGCCGTCTCGCTCATGAATTTCACTGGATCGGGCCAGACAATGTCGGAGGTCTCAAACTCGACTGGGCCGGTGTTGTCGGTGCCGAGCACCCACTGCATCTGGTCGGTGTAGTGCGTGCCCATGTCGGTGTGCATGCCTTCGCCGGTGTCCCAGAAACACATCCAGCCGTGGCCTTGCACGCGACCGGGGACGTAAGGGCGCCATTGCACGGGACCGAGCCACATGTCGTAGTCCCAACCGGCTGGCACCGGCTCGGGTTTTTGATGTGGCACCGTGCCGCCACACCAGACCTGGCTCTCGACGGTGTGAACGCGGCCGATTTTTCCCTGGCGCACCATGTCGCGCGCGAACCGATACGATGCCGTGGAGCGGCGCTGCGTGCCGGCTTGGTAGATCGTGCCGAGCTGGCGGCAGGTCTCGATGAGCTGGCGGCCCTCGCCGATGGTGAGGCTGATCGGCTTCTCGCAGTAAATGTCCTTGCCGGCGTGCGCAGCGAACATCGAGGCCATCGAATGCCAACGGTTGCCGGTGGCGATGTAAACCGCATCCACGTCCTTTTGCGCGAGCAGCTCACGGAAGTCGGCATAGGCGCGGCAATCCTTGGTGCCGTAGTGGGTGTCCACCTGCTCCTTGGCCGCTGCGAGTCGTTCGGCGCGGCAGTCGCTGACGGCGGTCCACTGGATTTCAGCAAACGAGAAGAAGTTCGGCAGCGTGGCGCGCGAGCGGTTGCCGATGCCGATGCCGCCGAAGACGATGCGGTTGCTGGGCGCGACGGCCCCGTCAAGGCCGAGCACGCGGCCCGGCACGATCAACGGCGCGGCGGTGAGGGCGGCGCGTTGGAGAAACTGGCGACGGGTAAGACGGGACGGCTGCGTTTGCTTCATAAGAACCTCATCATTGGATGAGCGGCGAATCATCGTGGCGGCCATCATCTTCACGAAGCCGCTCGTTGTAAAGAAATTCGTGATGAACGAAGGGCCAATGGAGCAGTCTTCGCGGGTTGCCGCTCTAAGTTAAGCAGGTGGGGTCTCCAAGCTCGCGCCACGATACCGCCTTCGCCTCGTCGTTGCTGCGCAAGACCGACTCATTACCGTCCGAAGCCACTCTTGACATCGCCCCGATCGTTGGCGACTGTGACGGCCAATCCACTTTGCGAAGGATCAACGATTATGAATTCCGACATCATCAAAAAGGGTTTTGAACGCGCGCCGCACCGCAGTCTTCTCCGCGCCGCCGGCGTGATCGAGTCCGAGGACGATTTTAACAAACCGTTCGTCGCCATCTGCAACAGCTACACCGACTGCATTCCCGGCCACGCCCACCTCAACGAGATCGGCGCGCTCGTAAAGCGGCTTGTGCGCGAGGCGGGCGGCGTGCCGTTTATCTTCAACACCATCGGCGTGGACGACGGCATCGCGATGGGCCACAGCGGCATGCTTTACTCGCTGCCGTCGCGCGAGCTGATCGCTGACTGTGTCGAGACGATGCTCCGGGCGCATTGCTTCGACGGTATGGTCTGCATCCCGAACTGCGACAAGATCGTCCCCGGCATGTTGATGGCCGCGATGCGCGTCAACATCCCGACCGTCTTCGTCAGCGGCGGACCGATGGCGGCGGGCATCGCCGAACAGAAGGCGACGCACGAGGACCTCGTCGGTTACCTGCAACCGGCCAGCAGCGCGACCGATCTCATCACGGTGTTCAAGGGCGTGGCGGAGCTTCAGTCCGGCAAGATCACCGAGGCGCAGTTGACGAAGCTCGAACAGACCGCCTGCCCGACGTGCGGTTCCTGCTCCGGCATGTTCACGGCCAACTCGATGAACTGCCTCTGCGAAGCGCTCGGCATGGCGCTGCCCGGCAACGGCACCGTGCTCGCCGTTTCCAAGGAACGCGAGGCCCTCTACGAGCGCGCCGCCCGCGCCATCCTCAAGCTCATCGAGCACGACCTCAAGCCGCGCGACATCGCGACGCTCGAAGCGTTCGACAACTCCATCATGCTCGACGTCGCCATGGGCGGCTCCACGAACACCGTCCTCCACACCCTCGCCATCGCGCGCGAGGCCGGCATCGCCTACGACATCAAGCGCATTGACGAAATCTCCCGTCGCATCCCGTGCGTCTGCAAAGTCTCGCCGTCGTCGGCCTATCACGTGCAGGACGTGCACCGCGCCGGTGGCATCCACACCATTCTCGGCGAACTGAAACGCCAAGGTGTGCTCAACCTCTCGTGCAAGACCGTCACCGGCAAAACCATCGGCGAGAACATTGACGAGTGGGACGCTCGCTCCGAGAAATGCACATCGTGGGCGAAGGCCTCGCGCATCTCCGGCGCGTCCGCCATCGTCGTGGACCCGAACGACAAGCTCGGCCCCGCCGCCCGCACCTCCAGCGGTAACCTCGTGCCGAAGCCGATGATGTTTTTCCCCGGCGACCCGCGCGCCATCACGCTGTGGCGTTTCGCCGCTGCGGGCAACGCCGGCGACGCCGCCATGGCCGCGGAGCTTTTCGCGGACGACGCTGTCTTGAAACTGGACGAGGCGACCACATTGACCGGCAAAGCCGCCATCGAGGCCGACCTGAAAGCCAGACTCGCCGAGTGCAAGGGGATGGTTTGGGCGGAACTGGGGCAGTTTCGAGACCTCCCCGTCCTTGTGTTCTGGCGGTATGAAAAGGGCGGCGGCAAGACGCTGATCTCCGTGCTCCGCGTGTCGCGGTTCCGCCAGAGCTGGCTCATCAGCAAGGCGCATCTTGATGTCAGCCCCGCCACACTGAAACAGGTCAAGCCCGCCGGCCTCATGCCCTACGACCCGGCGTTCATGTTCAACGCGCAGGATTGCATCCGCACCAAGACCACCGCCTACACCGCCGACGGCGGTCTCGCCATCCTCTACGGCCAGCTCGCGCCCGCCGGCAGCGTCGTCAAGACCGCCGGCATCAGCGACGGCTTCAAGGCTTACTGCGGCCCCGGCTTCGTGTTCGAGGGACCGTCCGTCATCTTCGAGAGCCAGGACGAAGCCTGCGCCGGCATCCTCGCCGGCAAGGTCAAGGCCGGCGACGTCGTCATCATCCGCAACGAAGGCCCGCGCGGCGGTCCCGGCATGCAGGAGATGCTCTCGCCCACCAGCTACATCGTCGGCATGGGCCTCGGCGACAAAGTCGCGCTCGTCACCGACGGCCGTTTCAGCGGCGGCACTGCCGGCGCGTGCATCGGCCACGTCAGCCCCGAAGCCGCCGAAGGCGGCCCCATCGGCCTGCTCAAGGAAGGCGACCGCATCCGCATTGACTTCCCCAACCGCCGCATAGACATCGTCGTCCCCGAAGCCGAATTGGCCGAGCGCAAGAAGACGTGGAAGCCCGTGAAGCGCGACCTCGGCGGCTGGCTCGCCCGCTACCAGAAGCTCGTCACCAACGCGAGCCAAGGCGGGATTTTGGGCTGACGAGGAATTATCGCGTAATGGAATATTCGAAGAATCCTCCTCAGCCAACCGTTGCTCCGTGTCGCGAAAGATTCTGCCCCTGCCAAGTAGCCGGCGGCACGGGACACTACTGACCGCGTTCAAACAAGCTAGCAGGCTGCTGTGGGAACCACAGCTCTTGGTGGTTGGAGACGACACGTCCGGCCCTCGGAAAGCTGCTATGCTCGCAGTCCAGAGCCTTCGGCGTCATACACAGCACGGATATGAAACAGTGACAGCGCATTCCCAAAATCTGTCCTACTTCAGCACCAACTTTTTCTCCGCAATCAGCACTGGCGCGTCGTAGAGAGGAATGTCTTTGAAAATGGTGAACCCGATCGCTTTCACGACGCAGTTCGCCGGGATTTCGTAAATCCGTCCGGAAACCAAGTCCACCCAAACCGGCTCCTTGATGGTGAGGTCCTTCACCACGACCTGCGCCGGCTGCGTCACGAACGCATCGTCCGGCGTTCCCGAATTGTCCCACAGCACCACAAGGTTCTGCCCCGTCTTCTTGCTCCGGTAGGCAAAACTCGCTGTCGCCTTGTCATACATCACGCCGACGGCGGGCTGCTTCACGCGTTCCAGCGTATTGTCGAACACCGCCACGCAGTTCTGCACCGCGTAGTAAGCGAGCTTGATCTTGTCCACCTTCTTGTCAGCAGTCGCGTGGATCAGACCCTTGCGGTTGATCTCGCGGCCGGCGTGGTTGAAATCGCAAATCGTGAAAACCGCCGATTCCACATCGTGCCCCAGATCGCCGAGCATCCGCCGCAAGTCCCACTTCGCCTGGCTAAACTCCGTCCATGGATGGTTGGAGAGCGCGAACTTCGTCGCCGTCTCCGACGGGCAACCGTTCTCGCCCTGACGCATCTTCGCCTTGGTCGAGTATTTCGCCAGCGTCGCTTTCAACTCCTCGACCTTCTGATAGGAGTTGTCGGGGTTGAACTCGTAGCCGTGATAGATGAACCAGCGGAAGAGATCCACCCTGCCCTTCTCCGCCAGCGCCTTCAGACAGCTTTCCAGCAGTTTCGGGCTGGAACTTGCCAGCGAGAGTCCAGCGATGCGCGCATCGGGAATCACGCCCTTGATAATCTCGGCCGTGCGGATGTTGAACGCGGCGATATCCTCCGGCTTGTGCTTCTTGTTGATGTCCGGCTCGTTCCACATCGCCCAGTCGCGGACCTTGCCCTTGTTGTGCTTGGCCATCGCCTCCACCCAGCGGCCCCATGCCGCTAAGCCCTCCTCGGAGGTTGGAAAACCGCCTGCCAAGTCCGCGCCGCCGCCTCCCTCGTAGATTGGATTGCCGTAGTCGGTCTCCAACAGGATGTTCAAGCCGCGCTCGCGCGCGTCGTTAATGATCATGTCCAGCCAAGTGAAATCATAGGTGCCCTTCACTTTCTCCGTCTTGGCCCAGCCGCCCTGCAAGCGGATAGTCTTAATGCCCAGCGGCACGATGTATTCTTTGTATTGCTGGAAGTCCGCAAAGTCGCGGTCGAGCGTCTCGCAGCCCAGTGTCCAGTTCGAGTCGACGATTTCGTTCGCAGCGTGCGGCTTGATCGTGCCGATCTGCTTCAGCACTAGATTCAGCGGCGTCTTCGCCCGGTCCGGCGATGTGTCAATCTTCGGACCTGCCACCGCCGCGCTCCATGCGGCACAGCACACGACAACGGCAATGAGTGTTTTTATCATTTCACCTTTCTCACAATTGCTGAAGGTTTATCAACTCTCGCTTCACGAGACTCCAGCCTTCTGCGGCTGCGACTGCTTTCCGCTCATCGAGGCGATGGCGATCTTCCACACGCGCACCTTGGCCACCGACGCGCTTTCGAACGGCCACGTCTTGCCGGAATACTGGCGCATGATTTCGTTGAGCGCGCGCTCCTTCTGCGCCGGCTCGACCAGTTCGCTGATGGTGCCGTAGCCGATCACGCTCTCGAAGTTGAAGTTCCACTTGCAGGCAGTCTGTGGATCGTGCCGCAACTCCACGTTGCGCTCGAACTCGAAACAAACCTGCGGGTTGGTCTGAAAATGCTCGATTTTCTTCCCGTCCGGCGCCGTGTGCAGGTAGATCGCCGCGCCGTCGTAGCCGAACGACATTGGCACGACATACGGCGCGTTGTCCTTCGCTATCGCCACGCGGCACACGAGGCTGCCGCGGATGACCTCGTCAATCCGCCGCCGGTCGCTGATCTCTTTGTCGGTTCGTCTCATTTCTCGTTTTTCTGTCCACCGATCAAAAGTATCCGCCCTTCTCCGTGATCTGGTGGATGCTTTGCCCTTCGGCGACCCAGCCGAAGATTTTCTTTTCATTGGCGCGGATTTCCTCGGCGCGGACCAGCACGTCGTGGGCGATGTCGCGCGGGACGCAGACCACGCCGTCGCAGTCGGCAAAGACCACGTCGCCGGGCTTGATCACCACGTCGCCGATCTTGATCGGCACCTGGTAGTGCGTGATGAGGCAACGGCCGAGCGAGCCGTTCGGGATGCGGTGCTTGTAATAGACCGGGAAAGGCTTCTCCAGGATCTGCTTCGTGTCGCGGATGCCACCGTCAATGCACGCCGCCTTCACACCCTTGCCGTAGGCCGTCGCGGTCATCACGCCGCCCCAGAGCGTGGCCTTCTCATCATTGGAGGTGTCCCAAACCACGAACGTGTCCTCGCCCATCTCGTCGAGCATCTGTGTGCGGAACGTCATCTCGCCGGTGATCTTCACGTTCGGCGCGCTCTTGACGGTGAATGCGATGCCGGCGACGACATCGCTGTCGCGCAACGGCCGCAGGTGGCCCGGCAGCGACTGGTCGAGCAGGCAGAACTCGCGCAGCACATCGCTGATCGCGCCCGTGTAAAGTTGCTCATAGCGTTTGAGCAACTCCTTCACCGGAACCGGGAATTCCTTCGTGGAGACGCCCTCGCGCTGGGCGATGAGCTTCTCCAGTTTCATCATCTTGGCTTCTTTTTGCAGCAGGTTTTCGTTGTTCATAAATTGGTCCATCGACTTCACACGTCACCAGCAGTCTTTCGCTCTATCTGTTTCCCTTTCTGGAGTTGCATGCGCGACACATGAGAGCAGCGTTGTTAAGAACTGTTCTTCCGCCACGTGAATGCGGCTTCACATGGTCAACAGTAAAGTTGCTCCATGACAGGGGAAGGCGGCATCGCTTGCATTTTCGTTTCTCGTCCGAGTGCCAGATCAATCGGCGTTGTTCTAGGGTGAATCCTCGTTTTTCATCTTTTCTCTCAAACAATCCACCCAACAACTGGCGGAGAATGTCGGCCCTCCGCTTTCGCGTTGGCAGACTGTCGGTATCGCCCTGCACCGTGAGCAAGTAATCGGCGAAGAGGCGCTGATCTGGCTTTGCGCCTTCCGCCTTCTTGACTTGGTCTCTGACTATTCCAACACCATCCGACAACCAGGTGAGAAGTCTCTGCGCTTGCTCGTTCCTTCGTCTGTCGGTCAAGATGCAGCCAGCGCGATCCATCTCCCAAATCAACATGAACAACGAATAGAAGTCGGACACTTTAGTGAAACGCGTGGTCTTAAGGGCCGGGAATACTCTCCTCACCAGGTTTAGAACACGAACGAACTCGCGCATGCAGCGCTTCAAGCTTCGTTGGTCAACAGTGTGGCCCGCAATAAGGGAATCCAGAGCCTTCTTCTTGTTGATCGGGCCGAGTGAATGAATTGAGGCCACTAGTTCACAGACCAGTTCCACATGCTTCATTCGGCTGATCTGACCTTTCGAGAGGACATGATTATCCTCGAAGAACCACTGCTTAGCTTCGGCCAGTCGTGCCGCCTTCTTTAAGAACTCGCTGTGGTAATACTTCGCGTGCCTTTTTTCGGCACCAGTCAGACGTTTGCCAGTGGAATTGATCCGGACGAAAAGGTCAACAATGTCAGAGAATTCCCCAGACACTTCGACCGTTTGAATCTTGTAGCCCATAAATCGGTGCTCGTGGCCTTTGCGACGAACACGTGCCCAATCCCATTGCGTAGTCCCTTCAGCTTCTTCGAGCGGGAACTTTACGAAGAACCTTTGGCCGCGGAAACGGCTGAGTCCTTGAAACATGAACATGGACTCAAGGCGCTGTTTTCCGTCAATCACGTCATAAGTCAGTCGCCCGTCTGTGTTCTGCTTGTAGAGAAATATGGATGGGATTGGGTAGTTCTGAAAAACCGTCTCGATGAGCTTTTTTCGGTCTCTCTCGGACCATACCGATTGTCTTTGAAACCCCGGATTAAGATTGAGTTGCCCGTTGTTGAACAAGTGGACCAGTTCTTGGACCGTCTTGCTGTCGTAATCGGAGTGCAACGTTGTGCTCATGGCGTGTCCTTTCGTGTTCTTATGCAGTCTGTGAGTTGCTTTTGGGCTTCATGAATGGGCACCAGCTTGGTCGGGGTGTCACCGAGTTCAATCAATGCCGTATTGACCGAAAGCGCGACCGACCACCCAATAACCAAGAAAGGAACAGTCCATTCACCGCCGAACTTCCGTGGTGAAATCCTGAATCCCGAGATGCCGTTACTAAAAGTCATCGGCTCTACGAATCTGTGGACCATTTCCGGACCGATGTGGACGATTTCGCATAATTCACGATACGACGCGTAATGCTCCCCATGGCCGATCGAGTTCAGCAACTGGCGGAATGACGGCTTCGCCACAATCGGGATTCTCTTCCCGTTGATCGTCCTATTCCGAATGTTCGTCTGAACGGACCGAAAACTTTCGACCGCAGACGAAATCTCAGGATCAATGTCCTGTAGCGCCTCGGCTTGATTTGTGTGGAAAGTTGCCATGCTGTCGTAGTAACCAAGCCAGCGGCCTTCTTTCTCGACCTTCTCGTTTGGAGCGCAAATCCAAGCTACGGTCGCCGCAGCTTCCATGGCTGAACGAGCGCAAGAGGCCGCCGCGAAATACAGGCTCTCTCCGCCAGACGCGATTGCATGGAAAGCTTCGGCGTGTTGTAGAGTAATCTCCATAAACGCCGCCGCACTTGAGTCATACTCGAAACCGAGAAATGCCACATCGGTCCCGGAGCCGATTATCGAACGGCAGGAATCTATTAGGCGCTTTAACCGGGAATTGGCTTCCAAAACAAACATGCGTCATCTCCTCGACACCGCAGTCAATTCGTCGGACTTGTTTGCGGCGGCTTGCAACTCGCTTTGCGTCGGCGGGTTGTCGGGTGTGAGTTTCGCCAGTTTCATAATCAAATCCCGCCGAGCGTCTTTCGCAGCGTCTCCATCGTCTCACGCTGGCGTTGCTGGACAAAGGCGCGGGCCTTGGCGGCTTTCACCTTCGCGGCGGCGGGGTCTTTGGCAAACGCCAGCACCGTCGGGACCACGCGCTTGATGTCGTCTTCGTTGTCGAAATCAAAAAGCCAGTCGCCGAGGCCGATGTCGCGCCACATGATGCCTTTGCTCGTCTGCTCGGCGAACCGGCAGACGATGGCCGGGATGCCGTTGCCCAGCGCCATGATCGGACTGTGCATCTCGGAGCCGAAGATGCCGGCGGAGCGGACGTAGGTGCTAAGGGCTTCGTCGGTAAGCCAGTATTTCTCGCGCCAGACGACCCGCGTCTTCACGTCGGCGGGCAGCTTGTTGTAAAGCATCTCCTTGCCAACCGCCATCTGCGTCGCGTCTTCCGGGCAGAGCAGCACCTTCAGCGGCGTCTCGCGCACGACAGCGATGATGGCTTCGCGCAACGGCGCATGATCGTGCTCCTTCATGGCCTCGTTGCGCGCGTGCTTCTTCGCGTCGAACGCGACGCCTTTCTTCACCTTCCAGTAGGGCGTGAAACGGAACCGCGAGAGACAGCAAAGGAACTTTCCCTCCTCCAGCCCGTTCGCCTTCAGGAACCCCACCGCCGGCGCGTCGTTGCGCAGGTCCACACCGAACGCGCCGTCGGGGCCGAACTCCATCACCGGGCAGTGGACGCCGTTCGCTTTCGCGAACGCGAGCGAGACGGAATCGCGGTAAAACACGAACTTCGCTCCATTCATCAGCTCGACCGCGCCCGGGCTGGCATAGCCCATCGTGATGCCGTAGATGCCGTAGGGTTTGCCGGTTTCCTTGCGCCACCTCGCGACGTCCTTCGCCGCCACGAACGACGGGCCGGAGCCGTGCAGCAGGAAGTCGCACTCGGCGAACGCCGCCTTAATCGCGTCCGCGCCCTCGATGATGGGCACCTTTGGAAAGCGCCGGCGTAGCATCTCGTCCACGCCGTTGTCCACCTTGCTCGGCCAAAGCCGCACCTCGGCTTCGGGCAGGTATTTCTCCAGCAACGTCAGCACGCCGGGCGTGTGGCCGATGTCGCCGATGTTGACGGTCTGCCACGATGAGCGCAGCACAATGCGCGGCGGGCGTTTGTCCGCAGCGCGCAGCAACGGCGCGAGCGCAGCGGCGAGTGTGCTGTTAATGAATGTTCGTCGGTTCATAATAGTAGTAAATGATGCCCTCTCGCGGAGCGAGAGGACTACTGATAAATCTCCACGCGATCCAATTCAGCCGGGCCGTTCCAGAGCACTTTCAGTTGGCGGTTGCCGGCAGGCACGGAGCACTCGTATTCCACCATCGTGCGGCGCTGGCCAACGGTGGCGCCGCGGGGCGGAGCGGGAAGTCGCCGCTCGGTTCGCTTTGACTGGAGCGTGGTGAACTTCTTGCCGTCGGTGGAAACTTGCAGCGTCAAGTCGGTGGTGTCCTTGGCGAAGAAGGCGACGACCTTCACCGTTTGCATCGGCGCAGGCACTCTGTAGCTGAGCCAATCGTTGGTGTTGCCTTTGGCGCGGAAGAGGAACTCGGCGTAGAGGGCATTGTAGTCGTTGTTCAACGTCAGCCCGTCGGACTTTGCATGGACGCGAGAGAAGTCCTGCAACTCGTCCACGAAGCAAACGCGCTTCACTTTCACCGGCCCGACGACGTTTGAGGGCTTGGAGGTGCCAGAGGCGTTGCGTGCCGTAACACGGTAGAAGCACGTCTGACCAGCGCGCGCCGTCGTGTCGCTGAAGAGCGGACGATAAGCCACGTCGCCGTCGCAGACGTTCCCGGCGATGAGTTTCCACGGACCGGCTGCTTTCGGCGCGTGCTCAACGTCGTAGCCGGTCGCGCCGGCCGCGCCGCGCCACGAGAGGAACGGCACGTCGCCAATCGGCAGCAACTCCGGCGCATCGGGCACGGGCACGGGCGGCACGGGCAAGCCTTGAATCTTGAACGCCGCCTCGCGCATCGCGGCCATGATGCCGATCTCGCGCTGGGCATCGGCGCTGGGGAAACCGGGCCAGTGATACGACCAGACGGCGGGATAGGTCATGATCTGGTGCCAGTAGAAGCCGCCGTCGTTGTGATGGAAATACATGCTCCAGAGCAGAGAGCCGCAAATGCCCGGATCGGACTGCACGTAGTCGAGGAACTCGCGTAGCTTGTCCACGACGTTGGCATGCATGAACATCTTGCCGTCAATGTAGGGGCCGAATTCGCCGATGAACATTGGCCGCGCGCCGTTGAGCTTCGCCATCTCAGCGCGCATCGCACCGGGCCAGCCGCCTTCAACGCCACGGTAGTTGCTGTAGAGATGCCGCGTGACGAGGTCAATGTTCAGGTCCACCAGCAGCGGCTGGCCGGGCCGATGGCGCGTCTCGGCAACGAGATGGTTCTTGTCGAAACTCTTGATGAACGCCGCCATTTCGGAGAGCCACGCGTCGGGCGCGGTATGCATCTCGTTGCCAAACTGCCACGCGAGCACCGCCTTGTCGTCCCGGTAGGCAACGCCGGTGATGGTGTTCGTCCGAGTGAGCACATGGCGGACGGTGGCCTTGTAGTCCTCCTTGAGCTGCGGGTCGGTGTAGAACTCAGCGCGTTTCTTGCCGCGCCAGGCGGCGTAGGTGCCGATACCGCCGAGGTAATCGCCCGACTCCGCCGTGAGATCGAGCATCACGCGCACGCCGTATTTGTTGGCCAGCGCGAAGAGGTTGTCCACGACCTTGAACGCCTCCTCGTTGAACTTGCCCGGGCCGAGCACGTAGTGCCACGGCTGCGGTTGCGCCTTCGGGTCGCACATCGGCAGGTTCCAAGTCCGCACGACGCGGCCGTTCATCTGGTCGAGCGTCTTGAGCGCGTCCTCCTGTTCCCACGGCGTCGGCAGGCGCATCCGCTCCGGCAGCGAGAGCGTGTAGTCGTAAGGCAATACCAGCCCCGGCATGTTCGCGCCGACGAAGCGGAACTCTTTCTCGCCATCGTAGAGTTTGTTGCTTTGGCGGGTGATGAAGTGCTGGAAGCGGCTCTGCGCCGGACGAACGGCCAACTCTTGGGCAAGGGAGCCGCCAACACCGACCATGCTCAACAAACTGACGAAGATGGCTGGAAGAAACGTCGAGGCGCGATGGTTTGTGTTCATGGGAAGGGGTTGCATGTTGTTTCCGGTCATTGGGGCAGTCATTCTTATTTTTCAGCTGGCAACGCGTAATACGCGCATTCCGCGAAGAAGAACTCCGACATATGGAGCTTCGAGTAGTCGTAATGGCGAATCGCCCGATTGATGGCATCGCGTCCCGCGCCGTCTCCGGCGAGAGCGACAATCGCCGCGGCTGCGAGCGGATTTCTCATGTAGCGGGCCTCGTAATGCTTTCGTTCACCTCGCTTTGACTTGTCTGCGATTCCAGACAGTCTTTGGGCCTCAGCCTGCGTAGGCTGAGGAAACCAAGTGGAATAGACTGCCCGCCAGTTGGCGTTCCCAAACACTTTCGCGTCGTTGTTATCGAACGCCTTGTGCGCCTCGATGGACGCGATGGAGTTCTTGGCGTTGATGGCGAGGCCGGCGCGGTATTGCGCCCGAAGGGACTCGTCGGTCTCCATCGCGACGAGTTTGGCCAGCGAACCTTGCGACCCGACATAGATCCATTGCTGATAATCATCAATGCCCTTGATCGCCTCGCGGTCGGGGCCGTAGCCCGCGGCGCAAATCTGGACGCGCGTCTTGTCGCAATTCGCGGGACACTCGGTGAGCGCCTTGCGGTAGCGTTCGAGCCAAACGCCGTCATGCGTCACGTCATACATGGCCCTAAGCATGAACAAATAGCGGACGGCGTCGCGGAACAAGTGGCCTTGGAAAGCGCCTCGGAACTGGCCTTGGAAGGCACCATCGCAGGGACATCTCCAGGCTGTGGTTTCAAGCACGTCCGCAACCTCTCGCATCATTTTCGCGACCTGCCTGCGTTCCTCAACGGAGGGAATGCCGCTCATGAAATACGTGTGGAGGCCGTAGAACCAAGGATGAGTCTGGTCGTCTGAGCCGAGGGGATAATGGCACTTGCCGTCCGTGCCCATGCCCCGTGCGATGAAGCCGGGCACGTCGGAAACCGAGGCGCATTTCAGAAGCCCCTGGGCCAGACGTAGCGCATTGGCCTTGTCAACGGAATCTCCGCTGCGGCGGGCGCGTTCGCAGGCCGCCGGTAGATACAAGCCTGTGAACATCGGCCCGTTCTCGATCGGACTCCACCAACCAATCGCATTCGGTCGCCCCACCTTGCAATCCTCGGGAGTGGGGATCTCGCCGATGTAATCGAGGATGATGCCGTGCTGATCAATGCGCTTGTTCCAAAGTTCCGCGTGGGCCTGCTCCACGGCATCGAGTAGGGAACTCTGGACAGCAAGAATGATCCCGCATGGCATCGCGACGATCATCGGAAGGATTACGGCCAGCCCAAATCGAAGCATGGTTGTTGGGTTCATGCTCGTGGATTCCATTGCGCTACCGGCTGGCAGAGATTTGGATGACAAGCGCGTTTGTTCCATCGCAGCCGACAAAGGTAATCTCAGGTCTTGTCATCATGCTCATGGTGGGGATTGAATGCATTAGACTACTTTGCTCACACCGGGCACGGCGATGGGATAAATGCCGTTCTTGTCCGCCACCACGGGCGGCTTGGCGTCGAACGCATATTTCTCCGGCGCAAGTCTCACCTTGGAGTTCAGCGCGTCTTCCCAACGCACCATCTGGCCCGAGTAGCTGGCCATGCGGCCCATGATGGCGGTCATGGTGCTTGTGGCGGCGAACTCGACGTCATTGCGCGGCTGGTCCCGGCGGATCGCCTCCATCAACGTGTCGAGTTCGGCCTGATATGGATTGGTCGGCGGCCCGCTAAAACGCCACGGGGTGGAGCCTTCAATGCGACCTTGGACGATGTCGGCGTGGCCGGCTCCACCGTGAGCGTGTGTGCCGCCTCGATTCCAACAGGTCGGGATTTGCCGCGTCTGGGCAAACATCCTGCTCTCATCCTCGAACGCGAACTCCACGAAGTGATGGTCGAACGTGTCGCCGGACTGCGTGGGCGAGAGCATCTGCCGGCCACCCTGGCCTTGGACGGTCGCCGGATGTGTGCCTTTGAGCCAGCAGCAGAGGTCAATATAATGAATGAGCGCGTCCACGAAATAATCGCCGCTCAACCAGAGGAAGTGATACGGGTTTCGCAACTGGTAAAGCATCTCCGACATCTCCGGCGGCCGAGGCGGCGTGTCGCGCAGCAGCCCCACGTTCCAGTAGGCGCGCATAAGGTTGATCGGGCCGATGGCACCGTCACGGAGGCGGCGAATGGTTTCCTGAATGCGCGGGCTGTGTCGGTTGTGAAAGCCGACGGCGACTTTCAGGTTTTTTTTCTTGGCCTCGTCATTGGCGGCCAGGATTTGTCGGATGCCGGGGGCATCCACCGCGAGCGGCTTCTCCATGAACACGTGCTTGCCATGCTGGACCGCGTATTGGAAGTGGGCCGCGCGAAAGTGTGGCGGCGTGGTGAGAATGACTGCGTCCACGCCGCTGTCCATCGCCTCTTGATAAGCGTCGAAGCCGACGAAACGCCGCTCCGGAGGCACTTCGATCTGCGCCGAGAAACCTTGGTGACTTTCGCGGTCGTAGGCGCCCTTCTCGCCTTTGCTCAGAATACCCAGCTTGGCTTCGATGCGATCCGCAAACAGATCGGCCATCGCCCAAAGCTTGACCAGGCCCTTGGTCCGCAGCGCCTGCGAGACAGCACCGGCTCCGCGGTCGCCGCAGCCGATCAGCGCGAGTTTGACCGTGTCATCGCCAGCCGCAAATGCAGCGCGCTCGATCGCTAGGCCGGCGACCAGTGGACCGCTCGCGGCTGCGGCGGAAGTCTTCAGGAAATTCCGGCGCGAAATCTCCGGCGCCGGGTTGTTCGCATTCGTTTTCATCGTGAAACACTTTTTCGAGTTTGCGACGCGGCACCGGCTAGCTCGCCAACGCCTTCAGCAACCACGCCCGGCTTTCTTCGATCAGTTTCTGGCCTTCGTCTGTGCTGAACTCGCCCTCGGTTTCGAGCGAGAGAACGCCGCTGTAACCGTGCCGCTTCAGCACGTCCAAGCAGCCTTTGAGATTCACGTCTCCTTTGCCAAGCGCGACGCATTTCGCGCCCACCACGTCCTTGACGTGAACATGCACGACGCGGTCTACCACCGCCGCGAGCGTGGCCACCTCGTCCTGCCGCTTGCCGAACGGCGTCCACGAATACGCGCCCGCGACCGTCTCCACATACGTCGCCCGGCGGACATTCGCCGTGTCGTAATTGATGCCAAGCCACCTGGAAGCCGAGAGCGCCATGATCTTCTTCAGCCCGTCCGCCGTGAGCGAAAACGTGCCATGCGGCTCGATGGCCAGATAGACGCGGCTCCGCTCGGCGACCTCCAGAATCTGCGCAAGCCGATCGCGCATCAACTTCAGCGCGTCGTCGTCGGACATGCCCTTGGGCTTCTTGCCATCGCCGGCGTTGACCACTGGAATACCCGCTTCGCCCGCCCACCGAATGGTTTGCGTGATGCCCTCGACGCTCTTTGCGTCCGGAATGATCGCGCCGTGTTGCGCCCAGAGCGCGGTCACGCCCTTGAAACCGAATTCCTCCGCCCGCCGCTTGAACTTTTCTGGGTCGTCCTTCCAAGGATCAACATGCGGACACCACGGTCCCGTCGCCTGCGGTTCGACATACTCGTAACCGGCCCGCGCGATCCGCTGCATCGCTTCTTCCAGTGATTGCTTGCGAAACGTGACGGTGCCACAGCCAATCCGCGGAGCCTTGGCGTTGTCGCCCCTCGCCACAAGACTGGCAAGCAAGGAGCCGCCCGCGACGGCCACTGAGGTTTTCAGGAAATCTCTGCGTGAGAGATTTCGTGCGTTGGTTGGTTTGTTCACGTTGTTGTTCATGGCTGTATTCCTTGTTTCTCCGTCCGCATGGTTACGATCTCCCACGCGCCGGTGGCCACTGCGCCATCACCGGCATCCTTCGCGATCGGTTGCTCCAACATATCCGAGCGCCGCACTCGGCTGTCCGCAGAAGATAACGCGGCCCGCGCAAAAACCTTGCGTCACGAACCAGTCTCATTTCTCGACCTCCAGCAGCGCCGAGCAGCCGGCGAAGAGGACGAACTTCTTGCGCCAGCCGCCCGGCAGCTGCTCGGTGGCAACTTCGATGTCGCATGGCGTGCCGTCCTGCGCGAGAATCGCGCATCGGTAGTCTTGAGCCACCTTCGACTCCAGCGTGAACTCCAACGTCGTCCGGTTCTCTTCGCGCGAGTCAGTGATGTAGATGGTGTCTCCGGCATCGAAGACCAGCACGTTCGGATCGCTGGCGATAAACCGGCGTGGGTAGCATTGGTCGAGCGTGGTTCGAAAAGAGCCATCCTTGACTTCGGCGGGGGTGATGAAGCGCGGTTTTGGAATTGCTGTGGGCCAGCCGGATTGTTCCGGGACAACCGGCACGATGAAGTGGCGGCCTTCGTTGGGAATGATGTCCAATCCGCCGTCAGCAATGCCGAAAACGGTTTTCCACAAACGATTGGGAACGGCCGGGGAGACATAGGAATGTTCGTAGCCGGCGGCGGCGACCTCAAGGTCTGTGGCGGGATTCACCGCCGCCACTTTCACCAGTCGCGCCACCTGGTCCTGCGTCCGGTGAAGTCGCCGTTGAAGAATCAACCGGGCGGTTTTCTCGCGCACCGACCGCAGACTGCCGCCGCCATCGAACGGGCAGAACGCCACCAGCCGCTCTGTGCCGAAGAAGCTCGCGCCTGAGAGCGCCGCCAAGATCATCGTGTCCTTCACCAAACACGGCGGCGTGGACATGATGGCCGGCCCGAACGTGCTGCCCGATGCCTGCGTCGGACTGTTGCCGAGGTAAATCTTCGGCCAGAACTTCGCCCTGTGGCTGCGGCGGGCGACGGCATATTGATTGGGCCAATACCACCCGTCGAATTGAAACCCCCAACTCTTGACCGTGCCGCTCAGCCACAAGCCGACGCAATCGGCCCAGTTCAGCATGTTGTCGTATGGCTCGACGGTCTTCCACGTCGGCACGATCACGTCGGCATTGTCGCGCAGGAAGGCCAGCCACTGCGGGTCCGCCATCAGGTGGTTCCACAACGTCGCGCCACGGTGAAGATAAAGCGCCCACACAACCCTCCGCCCTTGAGGCTTCGCCAGGCGGACGAAACCGCGCAGATGTTCCTGGTCCACGTCCGAAAACTTCGAGCCGCCCAGTTCCGCAAACAACAACGCTCTCACACACTTGTAGCGTTTGAGCAACCGCTCGACGGTTTCAAAACTTGGTGCCGCCTCGCGCAGCTTGGCATAGCGCCGAACCATGAGCATCGTGGGAACGTGGTGCTGCTCGCAGTAATCGAGCGCGGCCAGCAGCGCCGCGTTCTTCTTTTCGTATTCCGGGTCATGGCGAGGTGGAATCGGCTCGGTCTTGTCGGTCGAGTAGCTCTTGACGTGGTAGATCCACTCCGGCGCGACATAGAGCGTCAGCCACGCGTGAGGTTTTAGATCATCCGGCACCGCCCGCCAGCGAAACTCCACGTCCCAACATCGATACCCCTGCTCCTCAAACCATCCGTCGTCGAAGATGAAGACGGGGTTCTTGGTTACATCCTCTTTTGCCTCGCAGTGAGCCGCGGACATTGCCACCGCAGCCAAGAACGCAATGCCCCAAGGCCACAAGTGGCAGCGAGTATCAGGGCGGGACGAATTGCGCCCAGTTCTTGCTTCAGTCTCAATCCGGAAATCCATGATAACGACTCCTATTCCATCGCAACCCCGCTCAGCTTCAGCCGGTAATAGGCCGCTTCGCCTGGGAAGAACTGTGAAATATACAAGCGCTCGTAGCGGTAGTGGCGGATCGCCTTGAGGATCGCCGGCGCGTGCTGCCGCAGGACCGCCGGGTCGGGGCAAAGCGACACGACCCATGCCGCGAACATCGGCTCGCGCACCAGCCGGGCCTCGTATCCCCGCCGAGGCGAGAGGGAATCGAGCAGGCGAAGTTGTTCGTGGGCCAGCTTGCTGGCCTCGCTCACAGACTTCTGTTCGCGCCACAGCGTGTTGAGTTCGCGCCAGTCGAGCAGGAATTTTTGCTGGTCGTTATTGTCGAACTGTTCGGCAAGAGGAAGGCTTTCAGCGGCAACCGTCGCACTTGCCTTGAGCCCCTGCTCATACGCGGCCTTGAGCGTGGGATCGGTTTCCAGTTCCCACAGTCCGCGCAGTCCGATGACGCCAGGACAGGCCGTCCATGTGTGATACGTTTGCAAGGCTGAAACCATGCCTTTCGCGCAGATGTCGAGCCGACTCGCTTTGCCCGATGGGGTCTTCTCCACAATCGCCTGTCGGTAAAGCTCCTCCCAACCTTTGTCGCCGCTCACGTCGGCCGTCATCTTGAGAAGGAAGAGCAGACGCGGCGCACCCCACCAGGAGAACCCGCCAAATGAGCCCCGAAAATCGAACGGCGGCCGGTCACAAGGGATCTTCCACCCATGACCGCGCAAGGCCTCCGCGACCTCGATGATCTTGGCCTTCACTTGTCGGCGTTCGGCTTCGTCGGGAACTTCGCTGCGCACGTAGCGCCACATGCCGTAGAGCCAGGGGAGGGTTTGGTCCTCCGAACTGAGGGCGTAATGGGCGCTGCCATCGGCGGTCAAGCCGCGGGCGATGAAGCCTTTCGTCTGTCCCACGGTGGCCAGCTTCATCAGGCCGCTGGCGATGCGGCGCACCTTCTGGCGGTCCTCGGCCTGATTCGTGATCTTCCATCGGTGGATCGCCGCGTCCATATAGAACCCGCCGAACATGGCGCCGTCAGTAATCGAGATGTCCCAGGACATCGCATTGGGTTTGCCTGTCCGACATTCCTCCGCGGTCGGAATGACGACCTTACCATCCAGGCCGGCGTGGTCGTAGAACGTGTGCCACGTGGGGTCAATGAATCGCCGCCAAAGTTCGCGGTGCGCCTTCTCGACCGTTTCATCCATCTTAACATCCCGGACTTCTGCGTAAGCAAGGGCTGCCATGCCTGCCACAAACGCAAGCGTCAGAACTAATCTTGAGCAAATGCTCAGCCGGAAGAACGTGATAGGACTCATCGGTTTCTCTCCTTTAGTCGCTTCGCCTCCGAAACTATCGGCAGTGGAATGGTCTCTTTCGCGCCAAGTCGGGGCGCATGTGTTCTCATTTTACTCGTAACGTGATGATTTCCCACGGTCGCGTGGCCACGGAGCCGTCGCTTGCGATGCCGGGTTGCTCTCTGTTCGGCACCGGTTGCTCCTGCAAATCCACGCGCTCGGGTTTGCCAGACATCGGGGCGGTCGCGATCCGCACCTGACAGGGAGTGCCGACACTCTCATACCAACGCGCCACGACGCCCTTGCCGTCTTCGGCTTGCTTCAAGCACGTGAGCAGTGCGTCGCCCTTGCCGCCGCGCGTCGCGACGGTCGCGAGCGATTGGCGGCGCGGGAGGGACTTCGGGCTCCACGTGTCATTCACCGTGTAGGCCAGCAGCGGCTGCGTTGCTTCCCAGCCGACGCGAGGGACATGCGCCGCTTGCCACGAGTTGCCATGCGGATAGAACCTGAAATTAAAACCCAAGCCTGTTCGCGGATCGGGTCCATCCATCGCGGGATCGAGCGGACGCATCCGGCCTCCACGCACGAGACAGCAGCGCACAGCAGCGCCGGTGTCGGTATCGTCCACGCGGGTCCAGCGGTGAGAAGTCGCCATCGCCACTCCGTGCGCGCTGTCGGCAATATCCAACCAGCGGCAGATTTCGCGCGTGCGCTCCCACGAGGCGCGTGAGCCTTCATCACCTTCGACGGGGCCGCTGCCGGGCATCAACTGGTCCGCGCCAAACGCCCCGGCCCCGAACGGCAGGCCGTAAGCGGCGCGGGCGTTTTTCAGCGGCACCTGATACGCCAGCTCTATCCGCCCGAACCGCCGCAGGTCCCAATCAATCCGCACTTCGACATCCACCCAAGGCAGGTCGCGGTGGAGCGTGTAGCGCAACTCCGCCGGCGCGCCCAGCACGCTGCCCCGAACCGCCGCCGATGTGAGCACGGGGCCGTCGGCGAGCACGCGCACCGATTCTGAGCCAGCGGGCACGAACGACTCGATTTTCTCGCGCGCGGGATCGTCCACCGACAACCCCAACGGTGGCCGGCGACAGACCTCCGGGAGTTCTTGGCGTCCCGTGAGGCCCAAACCATCCACGACGACGGCGGCTTTGCCGCGCAGCGAGGTGAGTTTCACCAAGCCGGTGGCGCGCTCGATGGTCACGCGCACGGCGCCGTTTTCCAAAACAAGGTCGGGCGCCTCCGCCTCAAACCAGACGCGCTGGACTGCACGCGGCCGGCCGACTGCCCACTTCGCCTTGATCGTGGCGTCCTCTGCGGATGTCGCAGGTTCGAGCGTGTAGCTGGCGTATCCCAAACCCGGCACGTTCCGTGCGACGAACGCCAAGTCCATCTCGCCCAACGCGAAGTCCGGCTCGCCCAACGTCTCGCGCCGGCCGGTCGTGATCTGGAACGGCACCGGTTGGCCGTCGGGGCCGCGCAACACCATCGCGCTGCCCCACGGAATGACATCGCGTTTTCGCCAATCGGCGCCCGCGGCAGAATAGCTGCTGACATGGGCATGGACCACGTCGGATCGGTCCCAGTTCAGCGTGTTGAACACGACGATGGGCACGCTCTCGCGCGGTGCTTCCACACGTTCAGCCAGCGCAGCCATCGCCTGCGACGCAAGCATCTGAGCACGATGCTGGACGGCGCGGCGTTCGGCGAACTTTCGCGGGTGACCACCGCCAGCGCCTTGGCCGCCGTAGTTGTGGTCGCGGGCGAGCAGCAACGATTTCCAAATCTGCTCCAGTTCGGCCCGCGGATACGGCCGGCCCGCTCGGAGCCACGCGAGTGTGGACAAACGTTCGGCAGCGTCGAGTGCTCGCGTAGCCACCGCGTCCCATCGGCTGATGTGCGCGTGCGCCGGCTCCAAATACGGCCACGTCGAGGGCAGTTCGCCGCGCATCACCGGTGCCTTGTCGGCCACACCCGCCACGCGCATCGCACGGAAGTAGGCAGTGGGCGTCGTAATGACCAACTGTTGTTGCTTGGAAGCCTCCGCGTTCCAAGCACGCACGGCCGGCGCGAGGTCAGGCGGTGGCAGCCATTGATCGCTGCCGTAGTAAAACAGCGGAGGCACGCCACACTTGACCGCGTCGACGAGCCGTTCGGCCAAGCCGCGCTTGCGCATCGCGGCGACGTCGAGATGAGCGCCGTAGGTGGAGGCTTGGTTGTAGCCCTTGGAACTCCACGTCAGCACGCGCGCGCCGCCGGGCGACTCATACCAAAACAGCGCGTCGGGCATCGCGCAGCGGGTCAGCACGATATTGCGGATGCCGAGACCGGCGCAGAGCTGCGGCAACTGTGGGACGACGCCGGGGATGTCGGTGAGTTGGAGCGTCTCCAGTTCGAGCTTGTAGCGCTCGCGCGCGTAGGCTTTCGCATAGAGAACGTTGCGGATGAGATCCTCCTCGTCCTCCTGCGCGACATAGATGCCACTCCACTCCGCGCCAAGTTCCACGCGGCCCGCGCGGATGTGCTCATCAAGCTTGGCGGCTTGTTCGGGATGCATCGCGCGATAGGCTTCGAGGAACATCACATACTCGACGAGAAAACGGAAGTCCGGCTGCTTCTCCAACAGATCGAGCGCGCCAGCGAAAACCTTGCCGCCTCGCGAGAGACATTCCTCAACCGTGCCCATGAACGTAAGGTCCAGGTGCGACATCGGCGCGATGTAGGCCGCCGACAAAGGTTCGCGGGCGGGCGTGGCGGCGGGCGCTTGGCCAATTTCAACCAACGCCAGCGCAGCAATGACGAATAACGTGTGCAGTTTCATTTTCTTGTTCCTCTCAGTTACGGAAGCGCCATGCCGCCGTCCACGAGCAAGTCCACGCCTGTGATGTAGCGCCCCGCGTCGGAGCAGAGAAGCAGCGCCGCTCCAACGCAGTCCTCGGTTTCGCCGAAGGAACGCAACGGGATGATGCTGCGCACGCGGTCCGCGTAAGCTCCATCGGCAAGCACCGGAACATTACGGTCGGTCAGGATGACGCCGGGCGCGAGGTTGTTGATGGTGATGCCGTCGGGGCCGAGT
This sequence comes from Verrucomicrobiota bacterium, assembly GCA_026397915.1. Classification (GTDB taxonomy): domain Bacteria; phylum Verrucomicrobiota; class Verrucomicrobiia; order CAIQCK01; family CAIQCK01; genus CAIQCK01. The sequence continues at coordinate 79,743 of JAPLTX010000021.1, read as the reverse complement.
TGCTTGGCAAGGTTGCGGACGAGGTTTTCCTGCGCGGACTTGCTCGCTGCATAGACGACCATGTCCGGATGCGGGCGCTGCTGCTGGACGCTGCCGATGGTCAGGATGCGACCCCACTTCTTCGCGCGCATCGCCGGCACGGCGGCCTGAATCATGCGCAGCGTCGCATGGACATTCACCTGCATTTGCTGCTCAGCTTCCGCCTGCGTTACCTCCACCCACGGTTTGCGAATCTGGACGGAGGCGTTGGCAACGAGAATGTCGAGAGCACCAAGCGCCGAGATCGCATCGGCGACGAGTCGCGCGGAGACTTCGGGCTGGGACAGGTCGCCGGTCACCGCGACGCTGCGCGGCGAGAGCTTGCGCACGTCGGCGAGCGTCTCATCGAGAACCTTGGCTGGCTTCGTGCCATGCACAGCCACCGTCGCCCCGTATTCGGCCAAACCTAATGCAATAGCGCGGCCGATGCCGCGTGAGGAGCCGGTCACTAGTGCAGCGCGGCCGGCAAGATTGAAGAGTTTTGGGATGTTCATGGTTTGCTCCGTTACTCGATCGGAATCTTCAGCGCCTGCATGACGCCTTTTGTATAGCCGATGGCAAAAAGCCGGCCGAGCGATTCGTAGCCGGGCTGGTCGTTCTTCTCGCCGGCCATCGTCGGCACGTGGTCCACGCGCAGCGGACCGGTGAAGCCGAGTTCGTGATAGAGCTTCAACATCGCCGGCATGTCGGTGGTGCCGGCGTCGTGGAAGGTTTCCTCGAACCGCTCGGCATTGCCGCGCACGTCGCGGAAGTGGACGAAGAATATCTTCCCCTGCGCCGCGAACCGCCGCGCCCATGCTGCCACGTCGCAACCCATCAGCTTGAAGTTCGCCTGACAGAACGTGACACCGTTGTTAGGACTCGGCGCGAGTGCCATCGCGCGCTCGAAGTTCTCCGGTTTGTAAAGGATGCGAGCGATGCCGCGAAGCTTCGGCAGCGGCGGATCGTCGGGATGCATTCCCATCCGAACGCCGGCCTTCTCCGCCACCGGCATTACGCGTCGGATGAAGTAGGCGTAATTCTCCCAGATGCATTCCTCGCTGACCTCACCGGCGCTCGTCAACGACGCGGGCACGTCGGCGGCGTCGAAGCGCGACGTGAGCGCGTCGCCGCGGGTGGGCACATCGCCGTGCGTGCGATGCCAACCGATGCCGGCCATGAAGTTGTAGCAGAGCAGCGGGATGCCCAATTCGCCCATGTTGCGAAGCATCTGGCAATACCGCTCGATGCCCTCGTCGCGACCGTCGAGGCCGAGCTTGATGCGGCTCATGTCGAACTCGTCGCCTTCCAGCCCGTAGAGCGTGATGCCGGCCTCCGCGAACCGCACCTGAATCGTCCGCAGCGAGTCCATGTCCCACGGCGGCTTCAGGCCGGTCAGTTCCGGCGCGCATTTGCAAATGGCGTGGCGCACGCCCATCTGGCGGGCGAGTTGCCACTGCACATTCGGCCGTGCGGGAAGGAAGTCAGCGAGTTTCATTTCGCGATGCTCAAGCGTTTGGCCTCTGCGTTCCACGCGCTGACGGTGAGCGTGGCTTGCGCGCGCTGGCCGGGGTCGCGCCAGAGAACCTCGACCTGCAACTCGCGCTCTTCGCCCGGCGCGAGCCAGAAGAAGTTGTCGGTGGCGTAGAACGCGCGCTTGGCGCCTTCGATGTCGAGCCGCGTGTTGAAGGCGGGCTTGCCGCCGGTGTTCTTGACGCGGACGCGCAGTTGGCTGCGGTTGGCGGCGAGGGACTTCTGTTCGATGAGCAACGCCGTCAGCGACGTCGGCTGCGACGCGGTCTGCGGTTTCAGCCACGGGCCGTTGTCGAACGCGAGCGCGGGCTGCGGTGTCGCGCGGTATTTGCTGCGGAACGATTCATCGCTCATCCGCGACAGGCAGCGCGGCCAATAGACCGAGCGCGAGACGAGTTGTCCGCCGCCGGCGCGCAGTTCGGCGACGATGAAGAAGAACTTGTCGTTGAGGCTGTCGGGTATCGTGAAGCTGCCGAAGTCGAGCGTGGCGACGGACGGGCCGGGCTGGAGGCTCGCGGGCTGCATCTTGCGCCACAGCGATGCGAAGCTGGCGTCGAAGATTTCCACCGACGCCTTCAGACCCTTTCGCGCAATGGCGGGCGCGTGGGTGACGTGGACGGCGAGCGGCACTTGTTCGCCTTTGGCCCACATCAGTTCCGGCAGTTTCACGAGCACGTGGGTCGGCTCGTAGGTGCGCTTGAGGAAATAATACGGCGCGGTCGGTTGGCCGAAGCCGTCCACAAGCATGATGGCGATGACCGGCCACGGGCGCTTGAAGACCCACGGCATCAGGCCGGCGGTGACCGGGTAGTTCGCCTGCACTTGCTCGGAGAAGACCTGGTAGAACTCGCCAGCGCCGATCTGCGTGCCTTCAGCGAGCGCGGCCAGCGAGGGCGCCTTCATGTCGTCAATGTGCGACGCGCGGCTGAGCATCCGCGGAACACGGTCCCGTTGAAACTCAACGAAGTGATGCATCAGTTCCGGATGCTGCGCGGGGAAGGATTTCTCGATCATGCCGCCCAACGGCTTGTCCAACTCAGCGGCGTCCACCGTCTCGCAGATGCCCGACGGTTCCGGGATGTTGTGCATGCCGGTTTCCGAAATGAAGGGCACGAGCGGATACAGTTTCCCATACCACGTCGGGTCCATGTCGGGATACGTGTGCATGCTGCCGCCGTCGGGGCTGGTGCGCCGCATCAGCCGCGTCGGGTCGAAGTCGGCCACGCACCGCTCGAAGATGCCGATCGTCGCTGCGTTGCCGAGCGAGTAAGGGTTGAACTCGTTGCCGCCGCACCAGAGCGCGAGCGAGGGATGGTTGCGCAGGCGGAAGATGGTTTGCATCACCTGCGCCTCCCACACGTCCTGCGGCCACTCCGGTGTGTCACGGTTGCCGATGGGGAAATCCTGCCAGACCATCACGCCGAGTTCGTTGCAGGCGTCGTAAAACTCCTCCGTCTCCAAAATGCCGCCGCCCCAGATGCGGAAGAGCTGGATGCCGGCGGCCTTCGCCGCACCGATGAGCCAGCGGTAACGCTCGCGCGGCAGGTCGAGCAGGATGTCGGCGGGCATCCAGTTCATGCCCTTCACGAAGAGCGGCCGGCCGTTGACGATGAACTGCCAGTCGGCCCAGCGGTCGGCGGTGCGCGGGCCGGGCGTCGGCGCAGTGCGGATCATGCGGATGCCGTAGTCGAACCCCATCGCGTCCTCGGCGTTGCCTTCGCGGATGAGCGTGAGCTTGGCGCGGTAGAGATTTGGCTCGCCCATGCCGTTCGGCCACCAAAGTTTCGGTTTGGCGACGGTGAATGACTGCTTCACGAAGTTGCGGCCCGCGAAGGTCTGGAGCGGGAATGTCTGATTGAAAGCGATCTTACCGGAAGTTTTCTCCGCGAGTTCCACGCGCAACGCAAAACGCGACTTGCTGGGCTGCGAGCCGGCCCAACCGTGCGAGCCATCCACCAACTGCAAGTTCTTCCACGGATGGAGCTGCAACTGAAGCGAGTTTGTTCCCGCGAACACCTCAGCGCTGAGCGTCAGCCTCGCCGCCTCTTCGTCTACCGCCTCAGTCACCAGAAACGGCCGCTCCATGTGGCCGGGCGGCACGATCTCAATGCGCGCGCTGCGCCACATGCCGAGCGGAAAGAACATCTCGCCGCCCGTGCCGCCGGCGATGACCCACGGCTTGATGACCGTGCCCTCCGGCCCGCGCGGCTTCCAACCCGCCTTGTTGCCGAAGTTGCCTGCTTTCACCTCGACGACGAGTTCGTTCGCCGCGCCGAACTTCGCGTGCTTGCTGATCTCGATGTCAGGCCCGCCAAACATGCCCTCGTGCCGGCCCAGCAGCTTGCCGTTGAGCCAGACGCGGGCGAAGTAATCAATGCCGTCGAAACAGAGGAACATGCAGCCGTCGCCCTTCTTCGGCGGCAGCTCGACCGTGCGCCGGTAATACCAAACCTTCTGGTCCACCCAGTCATATTGCTTCGAGTTCAGGTGTTCGTAGGGATGGCCGCACTTGCCCGCGCGGTGCAACGCCCACTGGACCGTGCTCGGCACCTGCGCCGCAAACCAGTTTGTCATCGTGTTCAGTTCCGTCGGGGCATCCACCGCCGTGTCACGCCAACCGAGTTGCCATTGCCCGTCGAGCGCGATGTGCTGCGCGCCGACGCGTGGCGTGATCCGATACGGCTGCCAGAGGCCGGCAACGGCGTTGATGCGAGGAGATGGGGCCGAGGCTGCGTCGGCCTGAACCACACCGGCGAGTGTAGCCATCAAGAGAAAGGCGGTTCGTTTCATCATGGGTGGATCACTCCGATTTGGCTTCGTGGATGTAGTCTTTCGCGAAAAACATCCTCGTCGCGGTGAGAATGAGCGCACCGCCAAACAAATACACAAAGGCGAGTGACGACAGGCCGACGTCGAGGCTGATGTGCTGCTTCACATAGCCCAGCAGCACCGGAGAGGTCGCGCCGACTGTGAACGCGCAGCAGAGCATCAGGCCGGTGGCCGACGAGCGATAGCGTGGCGGAATCACGTCGAAGAGCGCGGCGAAGAGGTTGGAGTCGTAAATTCCTCGGAAGAAGCCGAATCCCGCCAACGCGACATACACCATCGTCAGGTTCGATGATGTGCCCATCAGCCAGATGAACGGCGCGCCAAGCAGCAGGCCGATATATTCCATTTCCATCCGAATCGTCGGCCGCCGCATCGCCAGACGATCGGAGACGCGCCCACCGACCATCACGCCGATGAACGCGAAGATGAAATGCCAGAGCATCGAGTTCAACGCGGCGTCCTTGAGCGAGAGGTGGAACTTCTCGTAGAGGAATGTCGGCATCCACGTCATGTAGCCGACGGTGGCGAAGACCATGGCCCCGAAAGCGACGCTGAGGAAATACAGCGTTGGCGTGCGCAGGACGCTTCGGAGCACTTCGCCGAGTCTCACGGGCGGCTCGGTGAAATGAGTTGCCGTCGCCGCAATGGCGGCATCCTGATGTTCGTTCCGCAACCGCATCGCAACCACCACCGCCATCAACAACCCGAACGAGCCGAACGTATAGAACGTCGCGCGCCAACCGTGGCTTTCGCCGACCCAGCCCGCGATCCAACTGCTTGCGATGATGCCGACGTAGAGCGAACTCTGATGCACCGCCATCGCCTGCGCGCGCGTGTTGTGGTGGTGTTGGCCGATGAGCGAGTTGGCCGCGGGATAATAGAACGCCTCGCCGACGCCGGTGGCTACGCTGCGGAACAGGATCAGCAGCAGGATGCCTGTGCTGAAGCCGGTGCAGAGCGTGCCGACGCTGAACGTCAGAAGGCTCAGACAGACAATCCATTTCTTCGTGACGAAATCGCCAAGACAACCCGCCAGCGGCACGAACACGCCATAGAGCAATGTGAACGCCGTCGCCACCATGCCCAACTCAACATCGCTCACCTTTAAGTCGGCCTTGATCAGCGGCAGCACCGCGTTGTAAATCTGCCGGTCGCCCTGGTTGAGGAAATACGCCACCCAGAGGATGAGCAACATTTCCCACTTATAGAAGCGAGGCTGGTTATTCATGGCGACTCGGGGTTCAGCGTTTCGAGAAAAAGACGACGCGCGTTCCATACGGCTCAAGCGGCAACGCAAACTTGGCAGGGTCAAGTTGCGCGGTTTTCGGCTGGCCGTGCAAACGCGTTTTCCACGCGCCCTGCAACGCCGGCTGTTCGATTTCGAATGTCACATCTTTTGAGGTGGGATTCATGAGCAAGAGCAGTCTCCGGTCACGATACTCGAACGCAGCCCAATGCTCCGGTTTTCCGCCAGTCACTCGAACAGTCTGATCGCAGCGTTGGCCTTTGCGGAAGACATCCTCATAGGTGGCGATGATCTCGGTGGCTTCGCTGGTGTAGTAAAACGTGCCACCGTCCATCGTCGGCAGATACCAGATGAGGACGCCGTTGCAACCGCCATCAACAAACTGCTGCAACAGGCGGTTGCGCCAACCCAACGGGTTTGGCGTGATTGCAAGACTTGAGCGCATCCAACCGTCAGTGGCTCGCATAGGCACCGGCGTGAGGTAGTAGTTGTGACCGCCGATGAACGGCACCTTGCCCAGCGCCTCGCGTGTCGCCTCAATCATCTTCCGCGACCCGCCGTAACCGGCGATGGCCAGGTCGAGGTGCGGTGCCAACAGCGCCCAATCCACGCCATACTGCGCCCGTGTCTCGGCAGACTGATAACCGCTATAAACCGAGAATTCGATGGGTCGGCGGCATCGTTTCAGTGCGGCACGCACATGCCCCACGAGTTCGGCGTTCTGCCGGCAACGAAACATCACCCACGCGTCCTTGTGCTTGGCCAGGATGGTCTGCGCATCGAGTTTTTCGTCCGCCGCGATGGCTTGTTGCTTGCGAAACCCGGCCAGACACCGCGGACAGAGACAGAACCCGTGCATTGACTTGCCGCCCTCGGCCAGCGAGCAGACGGGTTGTTCAATGTCCCAGTTCACGGCCGTGTAACGGTCGCGCTTCACCAACTCCACCAACTCGTCCTCCATCGTCTGCCGCATTCCGTCTCCCGCAGACGAAAGCAGCCACGTCGGGCAGAAGATTTTGTCGCTGACCGGCTTGCCGTCGTAACCGATGGCCTGTAATTCCGGCTGTTGGTTCAGTGTCTCGCGCGCCTTGCCGCGCGCCTCGAATGGATGGCCCGGTTTGTTTAACCACACGCGATGGCCTCGCGGTCCGAGCAGTTTCACCACACCGTTATGCACACTTCCGTAGGTCCAGGTCATGCCACTGCGCCACACATTATCGGCTATGGCTTCGGTGACCTTCGGCTGGCCGCAGGTCGTCTCATAAAAGCACGGCGCGATGCGAACCTGCTTCGGACGAACATTCTTCAGCGGCGGAAGGATGATCAGTTCGGTCTGACGCGCCTCTGTCACCGCGCTACCGCTCGCGCGAACCGAGGTGAAGATACGGCTAGAACCTTCCGGCGCGTTTTTCTCGGCGCGAAACAAGAGCGCAGCGATGTGCTTCGCCCCGGCGACGCCAACCTTTTCGGTCTTCAGGTCGAGTTCGACGACGTAATCCTTCGCCGGTTCCACCTGCGTCGGTTTTAGTTGCGGGTCCATCCACAATGCCTGCTGACGGTCGGCCATTTCCGATGGGCAAACAAACTTCGCGCAGCGACTGCCGTCTTTGCCTTCGGGTTTCAGTAAATACGACTTCCATTGCGGCTCATCGAACGTGCCGGCGGTCAGCAGGTTTTCCTGCCGGTCCGCGCGGCGGAAGATGACGTTGTCCACCCAGAACGTCCCGCTGATGCCACGGCTCTGCCATTTGATGATCAACGGTTTCGCCTGCGCCGCATTGGGAGGAGATTTGATCGTTGCGCGCACGCGTTGCCAGTCATGGGTGCCGCCGCGCGAGATCACCGGCTGATACCGGATCAACTTGCCGTTCGCATCCTGCCAGCAAATCGAAAGCTCGAAGCCAAGCGATGGATACGGGTCGTATTCCAACACGTGCCGCTCGTAGGCGATACCGTCGCGTATGTCGCAGGACTCGTGGCAGACCCGCGCAGGTGGGCTGCCGAGGGTTGGCTCCACAACGACGAAGCGCAGATAACGCGGTGTCTCCACAACGAACTGATACTTGTCGGTCGGGCCGGTCATCTCCGGCAAATACGGCTTGAGCAACTGAGCCGTGCCGCGCGGAACGTAAACCTTCGTGAGGTTAGGAAAGAATGTCGGTTCTTCCGCGGCGGCTGAAGCAGCCGCGAAGAACGCGACAATCGCCGAACCCGCGAACAAATGAAGTTGTCGGGAGATCATTGGCAAATCACTTTCAGCGCCACGTCCTTCTCGATCGGCGGCAACGCGTATTTCACAGTCTGCGAGGTCGAACGCGCGTTCACCGTCGAAAGGATTTTGCCGCTGCGCGTGTCCCAAAGCTCAACGCGATATGCCCCATCCTTCTTTACCGGCACCGCGATCTCGGCACCGGTGATCGTGGGCGGCGCCTTGCCTCGATGGCCAGCCTCATACCAGTTGTAGAACCGGTTCTGGACCCAAGCGAGCGTCTTGCCGTCGGATTGCAGACAGAAGCCGCGCAGGTCAGCGTGCGAGACCGTCGGCGTCGTCATCTCCCAATGCGGCCTAGTGAGTGCTTCGCCCGCGAGGTAGTTGCGCATCGCGGCGGCATGGCACATCTGGTTCCTCTGGACGATGAACGCGCCGAGCCACTCGGTCCCGCCGACGGCGTTTTTCAGAAACAGGCTGATCCACAGGTGATTGTGGAACGAAATCGCCTCCGGGAACCTCCACCGCTCGCCGGTGAGATAGTAGAGCGCGCGCTTTGGCCCGTAGGCGTCTTCCGGTTTCGTCCACTCAACCATGCCGCCCTCGGGGTTGATCAGCGGGCAGTTGAACTGTCCGTATTTCTGCATCAGCTCCAGGCTCAACGTCACCGCATCCACCTCGCGCTTGAAATACCAGTCGGGGATGATGATCGCGTCGCCTCCCTCCGCGACCGAGCGCGGGCCTTCGCACATGATGTGCGGGTGCTGGTAAACGTCAATCGTCCGCACGTAGTTTTGCAGCTCCTTAATCCACGACCGCACCATCAACGGCGAGAAGCGCGACCCTGCCTGCCCTTCGTCACCGATGGCCCACACCAGCAACGCCGGGCTGTCGCTCATCCGAGCGATGAAGTAACGCAAGTGATCGCGCTGCATCTCCAGCGCGCGCTCGTTGACGTAAAGCTCCTCGATGCTCCCGCACGGTCCGCCCTGAGCCTTCGAGTAAGGAAGCGTGTCCAGACCGTAGATCGTGGAGCGGCACAGGTCGTCGTAGCAGGTCACCCAATAGATGCCGAGCGCCTCCAGCGTGCGCAACCGATGCTCGCACTTCCACGCGACGTGCTGGTCAATGTAACCGCCCCGCGTGTAAAGCCGGCCGAAGAACTCGGCCAGACAGTAATCGTAGTTCGAGCCGCCCTCGGCCTTGCGATGGTAGTAATCGTCAAGCCGGCGCGTGGAGACGTGGCGCGGGTTGCCGCCGAAGATGTAGTTCGAGTCGCGGAACCAGCCGCTCGGCCCGATGCCGAAATACGACTCGCCGTTGTCGAACTCGAAAAAGCGCGGATCGCTCTTGCTCACGCGCAGGAAACCTTTCCGCTTGGAATCAGTGACTTCAAGCTTGTGGTCCGGTGTGCGGCGAACCCCGGTCTTGTCTTGCGCCAGCACATGGAGCTTGTGGACGCCGACTTCACGCGGCCGGTAATACAGCCGCCACGGGCTGCATCGCTTGGGCAACAGGATTTCTTCCGTCTCGCCGATGGCGACGGACGTGAAGTCCTGCCAGAAAAACGCCGGCACCTTCTCCGTCTTTCCTGAGGGCGTCTCCACGACGGCCTGCACGTTGATTTGGCGCGGGTCATACGCATTGTCGTAGCTCGCCACCACCTCAACCGGAATCGTCAGCAACTCAAACCGCTCCGCGCGCGCCGGCAGCGCGGCGCAGCGCACGGCCAACGGTCGCTCATCGCGTGTCGGGCACACTTCGTCGAGTTGGACGCGATGTGGGCCAGCCGCCTTTGCCGCCTCTGCAGGGAAAACGAGAACCAGTTCGTCATCGCGAAGGATGTAAGGCGGGACTTCTATCGCGCCCAATTCCGCAGGCGTAAACGCCGTTTTCTCGCCGCGCGCGAGCAACGCGTCGCCCAAGTGCAACACGACCGAAAACAGTCCCGCCGCGTCACCCGCCAACGCAATGCCGCCGCGTGCCATCCGCTCGTAGGGCAGCGTGCGATAGAGAAGCACATGCCCCAAGACCCCGCCGCCGCGCGCCTGTGCCGAGTCGTTTACGCGCACCATCAACAGATTCTCGGCACCGAAACGAACCTGTGGCGTGAGGTCCACGTTAACCGGTTCAGGAACGCGCGCGCCCCAGTGATACATGTGCCGCGCGAGGTGCGTCCCGTTGAGATAGAAATCGGCCGCGTCATCCACCGCCGTGCAGAAGAATCCCAGCCGATAACCTTTCATCGCGGCCGGCACACGAAACCGCAGCCGCAGCCACGTGATCTTATCGTTGAGTTCCGGATGGCCGAGCGGCTCCCAGCGGCGTCCCACCTGAATCGGCTTCCAACCTTCCGCCTGGCTGACGGTTTCGCATTCGGTTTTCGCGCGCTCCGCGTCGCGTTTCATGTCGGCATCGCTGCGGCCGAACCCGACCTTGGTCGTCCACTGCGCGTCCTTGGCTAGATACTCCCAAGGCGCCTGCCGCACATCCAGCAGCAGTTTGTCAGCGCTGAACTCAATCACGCCGGAATCACTTGCAAATGTCGTCGCCGCCAAAGCGACGAAAACCGCGCACAAGCAACCAGCGGTAAACACACCGCGAGTATTCAGTTTCATGTTCTTACTCCACCCACACCAGTCGCATCCGCATCGGCTGGAGCGGAACCATCAGTTTGCCGTCAGCACACTTCAACGACTCGCGATTCAGCGCGTCGGTCGCGGCCTTTGCTGATACGCCGATCCGTGCGAAATCCACTGTCACCTGTGCGGTCACGGGTTGGTCGGCGGAAAGGTTTGAGACGACCAGCAGCGCGCGTCCGCCTTTGCCTTTCGCGCCGGGCCGGGCGTAGAGACTCACTTTCACCGTCTCCGATTGCGTGGTCGCCAGCGGCTTCGTCTCCCAATACGGATGCCACTCGGCTTTGCCGACGCCGAAGCGGGTCATCACGTTCCAGATAGGCGACATCTTTTCCAGCGAGGCGATGCCGCAGGGGCGCACGCGCACGTCGTGCAGCATTGAGAACGCGAGCGCGTGGTCGAACGTCCACTGCGGCGGGCGTTCGTAGGCCAGGAATTCGCACGGCACGCCGAAGTTGCGGCCCATGAACTCGGCCCGCAGCGCGCCGAGCGGCAGGTTTTTGAGCGGGTCGCCAGACAGCTCGCCGCCGGCGAACTGCTCGCCGTCCCAATACGAGTCGGCGAACGCCAGCGTCGGCGTCACGCAGCAGGTGCTTTGGTGGGCGTTGATGAGGCCGCCGCGCGGATGAACCATGCCGTAGAGCCGCTGCATGAACTGCCGCACACCGAAGATCGGATACGTCGGCCGCAGCGTGCCGTCAGCGGCGCGATAGCCGCAGCCGTGCCGCTCGTTGCAGCACGCCCACGGCTCGACGGTGCCGTCGAGATAGAGGCCGTCGAAGCCGTAGCGTTTCATCGCGCGCTCGATGCCATCGGCGAGCCGGTCGCGCCAGACGCTGTTGTAGCAGACCACGAAATCGCGCTGCTCCGGATGGCGATACCAGCCGGGGTGAATGTTGCCCTTGGCATCCTTCACCAGAATCTCGTCGTGCAACTCTGCCCATTCCGGCGCGAGCGGCGAAAACTCATAGCCGTGATAGACGAGCACCTTCACGCCGCGCCGGTGGCACGCGCCGACGATGCGCTTGAAGTCAGTCTCCGGGAAAGTCATCGGGTAGTTCTGGATCGGCGCCCAGTCCTCGTGAAACACCGCCGTCTTCGCGCCAAGCTCCGCGCCGCGGTAGAGCACGGCGAGCGGGTTGCGGTCGGGGAACGCGCGATGGCAGAGCCACCATTCCTTCGGGATGGGCAGCGTCACACTGACGCCGAGTTGCGGCACATGCCAGATGCGCCACTCGTGGAAATCCTTCGGCCACGGTTTCACCGGCGTCGCCTGAAACCCGAACGTAAACGTGACCGGCAGCTTCACCGTAGAGTCCAGCAGTCTCATGCGCAGCAACACCTCGCTGCCTTGCGAAACGATCTCGATGGCGCGGTCGGCGGCCTGCGGCTGCCAGCCTTTGTCGGACTCGGCGAACCAGCCCAGCCCGCTGTCCTCGCGGCCGAGCCACACGAACGGCTTGAAGGGCAACGTCAATCCCGCATCCGGCAACTCGCCGCTGTTCTTGGACTTGCCCCACTGGCCGGGAAAATAGTGAAACAGCGTGGCGCGCTCGCGTTTGATCGGCACCTCCAACCAGAGCTGTTCCAGCTTCGGCGTCATCTTGCGCTGCGGCAGCACGACGAGGTCCACGCGCATCAGACCGTCGAACTCGACGCGTGTGGTGGTGTTGACAATGAGATCATCGCCCGCCTGCCAGCCGGTGACGATGGCGTGCGATTTGTCGGCGCGAAACACAAAGTTGCCGCCGCGTGTCCACTCGATCGGCTTGCCGCTGACTTTGCCGACGAGGCGGATCGGCGCGGCCAGAATCTCGCCGCCCGCCGTGACGATCGAGTTCGGCAGCGCACTGGCGAGCTTGTGCGAGCGGCCCCAGACGCCGACCTCGACGCCGGAGGCGTTGGTCTCTACCGTCACAGGCGTCCACGGCGAGATCAGCTTTGGCGACTCGATAGCCTGCGCGCCAATTAACGGCGCACACAACAGCGCAACGGCAAACAACGCGAGCGATTTGGTTTTCATGGTCATCATCTCCATTTCACTTCGGCAACATCTGCGCGCACATCATCAAGTAGCGCGGCAGATGGAAGAAGCCTTTGAACATCGTGCCTTTGCAGAACATGAAGGGCGTGCCATCCGGCAGCACGTGCGGATACCACTCCGAGAACTCCGGGTCGCGGAAATGCTTCCACGCCCACGCGTCAATCTTCCGGAACCAGTCCGCAAAGAACTCATCGCCGGAAAGTTTCCACGCGTAAAGAGACGCGATCATCGCCTCGTTCTGGCACCACCAAGTCTTGAGGTATTGCTTGCCGTCGAGCAGCGGCAGGCCACGCGCGTCCTTGAAATAAAGAATGCCGCCGTGGACCGGGTCCCAGGCGTATTGCAAGATGGCGCGCGTCAGTTCGAGGCAGCGCGCGATCATCGCGCGATCGTTCACGCTCTCGGCATATTGCACGACGAACCACATGCCTTCCAGCGCATGGCTGGGATTCAGCAGCCTGCCATTGCCGGAACTGAGGTCGGGCTTGCCGTCGGCCGGCATGCTCTCGAACATCATCCGATGCTCGCGGCTCCAGAAATGATTGAGCACCGTCTCCGCTGCCTGACGCAGCACGCCGTCGTAGTCCTTCGTCTGCAACGCGCGCTGGAGAACGAAAAGCACGTTGACCAAGATCATGTAGTGCGCCAATGCCATCGGGCTGCCCTTCTCCACCGCAGCGAAACCAGCGCGATAGCTTGCCGTCGCCTGCAACGCAATCTCGCGGTAGCGCGGCTGCGGGTCGGCGCGATACAACTCCGCTGCGCCAATGGCCGCGAACGAGTCGGTGTAGACCGTGTAGCCGCCAAACTCGCGCAGCCCCGGCGCACCGTCGCGCTTCAGCGAGAAATAGCAGTGTCCGTCGGGCCGGAACGAGTGCCGGCTCAGGAAGTCGAATCCGTGCCGCGCGTGCTCCAACCATTCCGGTCGCGAGTAAGGCGAGTTGTAGAGCGCGGCGAACATGAAGACCGCGCGCCACTGCATCCACAGGTATTTCTCCGTCTCCAGCAACTCGCCCTTGCGCCCCACCACGCTGAAGAAGCCGCCGCATTCGCGGTCAATGCCGTGCTCCGTCCAGAACGGCACGACGCGTTCCAGAAGCTCCTTCTCGTATCGGGCACGGTAGCTTTTCATTGTTTTGCGCAGAACTCGATCATACAGACAGCGAGCGGCGATAACTCCAGACGCACAGCCGGCTCGCGAACATCAAACCGTCCCAAGCGATGCCGGCCGATTTCGTCGGTGCGATAGACCGAACAGCCGTCCTTCAGCCCATACGCTTTCGCGTTGATCGGCAGACGCAGCGCGAGCTTTTCATCGCTGATGCTCGCGAGCGCGATGCCCACGTCGCCGTCGGCTGCACGCCATGCGCCGGCCAGCGCCACGGGATAGGTCCGCTTGGACTCCTTAAGCGGCGTGTAGGTGCCGACATTGGCGACATCAATCTCCTGCTGCGGCACGTCGAGCGTCGGCGGACGGAGCCATGTGCCGTGGAGCAGATATTTGAGCGTCCGCATCCGCGTGCGGACCATGCGCGTCACAAAATCCATTTCCTCGGCTCGCTCCTTCAGATGCGACGGCAGGAAGTTGGCGAGCATCGGCTGCATGCCCCACGCGAACGTCCGCGCGTGATCGAGGTAGAACTGCTTGGCGAACTTCCGGTCCAACAACGTCAGACGGCCCGGCGGCGTGAGTTCCTGCGGCCATTTTTCGTCGTAGGGCGGATGCGCCAACCCGGCCATGCTGCCAAAGACAACGGTGTGACCATGATAGACGGCTTGGAAGAACGGGATCGGTTCGTAAGTCGGCGACGCGCCGAGACGGTCGTGGCTCACGCTCAATGCCAGCGTCATGTCTATGTTCCCAATCCAAGGCTCGCCGCAGAACTCGCCTCCGAGGCCAACGGGACCTCGCTTCGAGGTGCGATCGCGAATCTCCGTCGCCAGCATCGCAAGACCATCGGTCCAATACCGTCCTGGGCCCAGGATGTGGCCGTGGTTCGGATCGTAGCAGCTTGCCAGCACACCGACTTGATCCATGTAAACGCCAGCAGGCTTCAAGTCGCAGAGGACTTCCTGCGCGAGACCGGCGTATTTGTCGCGCCAGAACCGAGTGCCGATGCACATCGGCGCGCAGGGCGCTTTCATGAAGGTGTTATAAACTTCCGCGCGAACCTTGCCGTCCTTCTCTTTGACCGCGTGAACCTCGGCGCACTCGTTGGTCCAGCTCCGCGTCTGCGTTCCCCAAAGGCGTTGGTTCATGTAGAGGATCGCGCGCACGTCCTGCCGCTCCGCCGCAGCCAGCGCCGCCTTGAACGGCTCGGCGCCTTCGCGCGGCGGCAGGTATTCAGGAAAACCGGCGTCGTAGGGGCAGTTATGCCACCAATGCCACAGGATGCTCACCGGCGCTTGCAAATGTTTCCGCATCACCGTCGCCGGCCCCAGCACCTGCTGCGACCGGCCGCGGTTCCACAGCCACAGTCCGGTTTCCGACAGCCACGCGGGCGTGAGCCCTCGATGGAGTCGTCCACGCGCGGCGAAGGTTTTTGCCGAAGGCGACTCGCGATAAATCTGCGCCGTCGTCGTCCAGTCGCCGCGAAACGCCCCAAGCACAACCGTAAACGGCAGCAGAAACTCGGTCATCTCGGCAGCCTCTTGTTCCGGCTCATGCAGAACCTCGAAATGAACTTGCCCCTTCCCGTCGCCCCACATCGCGAAATCCTTGCGATAGCCTTCGGTGTCGTCGCAGGCCGCGTAGAAGCCGGGGCCGTCGTGCTGATAGAACGCCAGACACTGGAGCGACAAGGACCACGGATAGCGCCAGGAGATTCTCATGCCCTTGTTGGCTTTGCCTTGAAACAGAGCGCGTGGGTCGCGACTCAGGACGCCCAACTCTCTGGGGACGGCGAGGATTTCGCCAGCTCGCTCTCGCAAACCAGGGACTCGTGGAAATCGAACCTGCTTCAGCCGGACGTTCTTCGGCTTCGTGACTGATAGATTCCAGCGACTGAGCGGCGCGTCCTGTTGGCCAAGCCGGACCATGACTTCTACGCGCAACGGCTCCATCCCGCCGACCGCCACCTTGTCCCACATCAGCCGCAATCCGGGCTGATTGCCAGCCAATCGCTCGATCTTCGGCTGCCCCGCTCGCTCGGCGGTCAACTCTTGCGAGGTCTGGCCGCTGCCAACCGAGATTTGCCACAACCCCAAGGGCACAGGGTTGTCAGCGATCTGGTTGTAGCCGTCGTGAATCAACTCGCAAACCGAGCCGGTGGCCGAATCGAAACCGACTTGCAGTTTGCCATCCGCAACGCGAATCAACGCCGGGTTGGCTTGGGGTGCTGCCGAGACGAGGAACGACAGCAGCAGAACGGACAACATGGATAGTAGTCTCATGACTTGTTCTTTCAGATATTCGTCGGGGTCTTCTGCTTGCGGATGCGCTCCAGCGTTACTGCCACGGGCGACAGACGCTCGCCGGCAACCACGGGCTTCTGCGCGAGCTGCGCGCGGCTCTTGTGCAACTCGTAGCACGCCTCGGCGTAATCCAACCTGGCCAGTTCAGCCACCAGTCGCGTGCCGCGATCAATCAGCTTCTTGTTGCTCGTCTCCACATAAGACATCCAGTTGCTCACGACGCGGCCCAGACGAGCCGCCGTGGCCGTGGAGATGGAATTGAGGACGAGCTTGATGGCGAGATGGTCCCAGAGCTGGATCGGGGACGGCGACAACTCGCAGCCGACGTGGCAGACACTGCCGGCCGGGGCCGTTAGTCCCACCGCCAACACGGCGCGCGCCGGAAACCGCGCCGCAGCCGACGCAAACGCATCGCCCAGAGCCGTGCCCGGCCCGCTCGTGGCGCATTCCGCGCCGGCCAGCACCAATGCCGCGCAGTCGCCCACGCCCGCGTAGCGCGAAGGATCGTTCTCGTTGCCGACGAGGAACTTGAAAAGCTCCGTGCGGTTCAGCACCGGCGGGTTTCGCCAGATGCGCTCGGCAGCACCCATCTTCTGGTAGAGCGCGGTGTCCCACATGAGGCAGCGCGGCTCGCGGCCAAGCATCCTCCGCCAAGTCTCGGTGGTCGAGTGCAGCGGGTTCTTCGCAAAGGCCATTGGCCGCGGCGAGCGCGAGTCGTCGCATTTGCGGAACGGCGGCAGCGAGAATGTCGGCGCGCGTTCCGTGGTATCGGTGAAGATGTCGAGGAGGAACTCGTTGCCGAAATACGTCATCGCGTTCTTGCCGCGATAGAGCGCCTCCTCCATCTCCACCCAACGCGCCATCGTATCCACTGCCGATGGCAGGGCGAGATCGCGTAGTAGCGACTCGAAGCGCGTCGCGTATTCCTCGCTTCGTTTCTGGCCCCCCAGCGCCATCTCCAACGCCGCGCCGATCACCAGTAACTCCGACGTGGTCGCCTGCATCCGCGTCGAGCCTGCGACGGCCATCGGACCGGACGACAGGTCAAGCTTGACGATGCGGGATTCCTCGATCACGCGACGCGACCTCTCGACGTGCGCGGCCAGCACGTCCATGGGATTGTTGCAGGCAAAGAACACCTCCGCGCCCGCCTCCAAAGCCTGCCAAGCCGTGCCGATCACGGACGACGTTTCGCCACCCTCGGTGATCGCCACCAGCACATCGCCGCGCCCAAGGCCCGCTTCCACGGCCTGCTGTCGGCCAAAGGTCACGTAGTCCTCAAAAAACTCCACCGAACGCACCAGCGCGTAATCACCGCCCGTCATGATGCTCAGCGCGGTGCCCCCGCCTTGGGACGCCCGATAAGCTGCCTCCAGCAGAATGCTCAGCCGCCCCGTCGCGCCGCAACCGCTGAAACAAACGCGTCCGCCGCGATTCAACGCCGCCGTCAGTGATTCCACGAGCCGCCGAAACTCGTCCGTCGCGAACACCCGCCGCGCCGCCGCCGTCACGTCATCGTCCACGAGCTGGAGCATCCGGATGCCCGCACGCGTGTCCTTCGCGATTATCTCAGCCAGCCCACGCGTCTTTGGGTGCGACTGCTCCGTCGGCAGTGCGCCGAGATGAAACGCCTTCTCATTGTTCACGAAATGTTCTGCTTCCCGTCTTGCGTCGTCCATGTCTGTTCTCCGTTCTAATCAACTTCTGCTGGCAATTCGAAGGTGTTCCAGCCGGCTCGGTCGAACTTGCCGTTCGCCGGCACGAGCTTACGCAGGATAGAGGCTGTCGCAGCGCGGGAGAGGGATCCCTCGGCCTGTCTCAGGCCAAGCGCGGCTTGATCTTTAGACCAGACGCAGGCGGCAACGAAATGCAGCGTCGGGATGCTCTGGACCAGATGATGCCACGTCGTCATGAGCAGACCCGCGCTGTTGTTTGCGATGGCGGCCTTGGCCAGCGCACGGATGTTGGCCGGCGAGTTCCACGGACACGCGATCGTTTCGAAGCCGTGTTCCCGGAAATGCGCCAACGTGGGGATCTCGCCCTTCACGTCGTAGTGCCAATCGTTGATGATGATCTTGCGCGAGATGCGGTCGAGCGCGAGGTGCGTCGGCAACGTGGGCGAGCCGTTGGCGGCGAAGCCCGACGGCCACTTGGCGCGCTCCAGCAACGGGTCGCCCCACATTAGGGCGCGACGGCCGCGTTTCTCGATGTGTGCAGCGAGCTTGTTGATGTGGTCGGCAAAAAGCTGCACGCGGTCGGTCTGGCGGCAGCGGTCGCACGTTGCGTGCGAGTAAGCCTCGTCGCAGCCGATGTGGAAATACTGTCCGGGGCCGGCGAATTCCATCAGTTCGTCGGCCACGCGACGCAGCAGGTCTTGCGAGCGCGGGTTGGTCAGGCACCACGTCCAGCCGTCCGGCTCGAACAACGACGCCAGCCGCGGGTTCTGGTCGAGCACGACGTGACGGCCATGCTTGATGCGGCAGGCGGTGGCGTGGCCCCACGAATTGAACATCGGGATGACTTCCATGCCCATGCCACGCGCGATGGCGACGAGTTTGCCGGCCTGCGTCTTCGGCCACGCCTCCGGCCATGACAGCTCCTTTAGCGCGTCGAGTTTCAGCATTCCCCAGAACTCCAACACGACGTGGGTGAACTTGAAGAACGCCGCGAGCCGGATTGCCTTCTCGATCATCACTGGCGGCGTCTCGTGGAAGATGCAAAGGTGCAGTCCGCGGAACTCCAGCGTCGGCCAATCCTGAATCTCGACGTGCGGCAGCGTGAACGCCAGCCCGCCGCCCGCCGCGTCGTCGGCGTCGAGCAGTTGCAGCATCGTGAACCACGCATGGCGCGCGCCCGCCGCGTCCGCCGCGTTTGCGGCGATGCCCGACGCGTCCACTTTGAGCGCGTAGGTGGCGTTCGCGTCCCGCTGCGGCGGTCGCCCGCCCGCCAGCGAGAACTCGCCGGCCTTCAACGCTGCGTCGCGCGTCACGGCCAGTTCCACCGCACCAAACGTGAATCGTTGCCACGTTTCCTTCATCATCTCAACCACGCCCGAGTCGCAGTCGCGCCCCACCGACAGCGTGACGCGTTTGCTGAGGCTCAGCGTCCCGTTGCCCCATGCGACCTTGTTCGGATACGGATGGATGCTTCGCGGCAAGAGGCCGGTCTCGGCTTTCTCAGCGGCCAGCGCGATTCGGCTGAATGCCGTTGCGGATAAGGCTGCCGCGGTGGTTTTCAGGAACTCGCGGCGCGAGGTTGAGGCGGGAGTTGGATTTTTCATGGTCGGTTCATCCTGCGGTTATTGGCCGGTAATGGAGGCATGTTCGGCAACGTAGCGATAACTGTAAAGCCAGCCGTTGGCCACATACCATACGTCTTTGCGGTTCGCGACGTAGCGCAGATGTTGCACCAACGTCGAGCCAGCAACGCCGTCCTTTCCGGGGCGCGGGTCGTGGAGCACGCTGTTGAGATAACGATCGGGATGCCACATCGCGTAGCAGATGCCACCAGCGGTGCGCACGCGGTCAACTTCCGCGTTCAGTTCCGAAACATCATCGACAAAGAAACGGCCCTTCGGAGTGCGCCGCGCGAAGACGCGGTCGTAGTCCTTGGTGTTCAGGCCGCCGACGCCGTAGAACTTGCGCGCCGCATCCCACGTTGCGTAATCGGTGCTTGCGGGGTTGTCGCGACCGTTGTAGCCCCGCACGAACAAGAACTCCGCCGCATCCGTGTCCAAGATGGCATCGTCTTTGTATCCGGACGTGAGGATATGCTCGAAGACATGTTCGCCGAAGGGAATACGGTAAAGGTGCTGCAGGATTTCGTCGCGGCAGCCGAGAATCTCCGCCTTGCAGCCGCGAACGCTGTAGGCTTTCGCGTTGCCCGGATGAGTCTGCGCGTGGACGGCCGGCTCCCAACTAAAATCGCGCCGGTCCAGCTCCTGCTGCATCGTGTTCCACATCGCGTTGCTGCCGGCCATGTGGGTGTTGATGGCAATCGAAACGGGTAGTTTGAAACCGCGGCAGACTCGCAGGGCCGCTTGGTAGTTGTCGCACTGATCGTTGTCGGCGGCGCGCCACGCTGTGCCGGGATTGGCTGTCGCCCTGCGGCCCCAGTTGTCGAGCGACAACGTGTAGGCAGACTTGCGGTCGTCATAATACTTGGACACCCCGACAAACCGCGCGGAGGTCACGTTCGCAAATTCCAGTTCGATGGTGTTGCTGGCCCCAAACCCAACCGAGACGAAGGCCCGCTCGCCGCTGTAATCGAACCGCACGCACTCGATGCCGTTGAAGAAGTTCGTGGCAGCTTTCTTGGGCAGGGTTTTCCACGCCGCGGACGGATTGTCCCGGCGACTGACTTTCGCGCCAAGAGATAAACTCGAGATGTCGAAAACATACGTCACTGGATACTGAAAGCCCCACTTGCTCCACATCGCCGGATCCACTGAGATTCTGAACACCTTCCCCGTCGGGCCGTCGGCGGAGCCATCCGGCAAGCAAAAGGTCATCAGAAGTAGTAGCGGAAACAAAAACCTTGCGAACCAACGAATCTGCGCTCGAATCACTGAATCGCGCCGCGAGGCCGCGGTTGATGCAGCTAGCGTGTTCATGATCTTGAGATTGCTGTGTCCTCGGAACATTAGGTGTGTCAGACAAAAATCGGCAGAATCTCCAGAATCCCACGGTCAACCGTGCCGAATCGGCTGATGAGGTCGCGTCGGGCCATCTCCACGTCATGCGACGGAGCGTAATCCGACACATGCCGATACCGGCCCATCCGCCGACCCACGATGAACGCCTCGCGGTCGGACGGTTCCATGTTCAGGAAACGATCAATCGGCTCAAGCATCCGTTGCTTGTCGCCGGGCAGTCTCCCGGCCACATCTTCCAGAAGGTTCATGATGTGATCGCTCTGCACGGTGCTCGTGATGCCGTCCAAGCGTTCGAGGCAAGCCCTGATTTCGCGGACCTTCTCCTCTTCGGTGAGAGGCGTCCACTTTCCCTCCGTCATCATGCGATACAGTGGCGTGCCCGGCACCGGAATCGTGCTGCGCATTCGGATGAAGGTCGGGTTGACGGCAGCGAGCACCTTCGCCGACTCGACCGCGTGTTCTCCGGACAACTCCCGCCCGCCGAGGCCCGGCATGAAATACTCCGAGAGTTCCATCCCAGCGGCCATCACATGGCGACCCGACCGGATCTGTTCTTCTTGCGTAACGCCTTTTTGGACGAGGGAAAGAACGGCGTTGGAACCAGATTCCATGCCGATGTGAACACGGTTGAGGCCGGCGGCCCGTATCGCTTTCAACTCATCCGGTGACTTGCGGCTGATCGTTTTGGCCCGCGCGTAGCTGGTAACCCGGGTGATGGTAGGAAAGGCCGCGCGCGCGTAACGCAATATCTCCACCAACTGCTCCGTGCGCAGAACCAGCGCGTCAGCGTCCTGCAAGAAGAGGCTTTGCAGGCCGTGGCACATCCAGAAAGCCATCTGCCGCGCGCACTCGCCGTCCACCTCATCGTCGCGGTCCAGGCCCCTCACGGCGTCAATCACCGCAGCGCGATCCGCCTTCGCGCGAGACGGGACGCTCATGCGCCGGCGGATTATGTCCGCAATGGCAGTCATCGCGTCTATGTCCCGCTTGATCTCATCCACCTTCCGGATCGAAAACCGATCGCGTTTATACACCGGGCAGAAGGCGCACTTGTTCCAGTGACAATTGCGAGTAATCCTGAGAAGGATGCTCGTGGCTTCACTGGGTGGCCGTATGGGGCCGGTTTCAAAACAAATCATGGTGTCGAAGTCAACAAGGTTCCGACCAGCTTTCGGGTCTGATCGAGAGTCTGGCGCAGGCTTTCAGTCGAACGCGCGCGCTTGGGCGCCATCTCAGCCAACGGCGTGTCGTAGAAACGATCCTGAATCGTCTTTCGCGATGCGGTAAACGACGCGGGACGGGTCCACGGCTTCTTCTTCTGCGCCGACTGCAATTGGCCGTTGACCCATTTCCAGTATTCATCCAACTCCAGCTGATACACATGGCGGACCAGTTCGTATTGGTGGGCGCGGCAGTAACCGTTCTCCGAGTTGCCTTTCAGCGTCTGCTCGGTGTGCGGGTTGATTTGCGGTTTGACACCGCCCAGCTCGCGGGCGCGTTCCAGCCGCTTCATGGTCGCGTGAAGCGAGAAGTCGTCGCTGAGGGCCACGATATCGCCGAGTTGCTGCATCAGGCCCTTGCTGACGGTCTCCATCTGCCGCACGGCTGCTTCGTCGCCGCGGCCGGTCCGCCACGCCTCCATTGCCACGCAACCACGCATCAGCGACGTCTTCAGCGCGCGGTTGATGATGGTGCGGGCGATGTCAATCGCGTCGCGCCGCCAGAGTTCGTTCGCGTAGCCGGCGTCTGCCGATTGAGCGAGCTGCTCCAGAACGGCCGGTGCTTCGCGGAGCGGGGGCACAAGCCGCTGCAACTCCTCGCCGTAGAGACGAACACGCTCGTCGGTCAGGTTTGTGTAGTTGGCATCGGTAAGAAGTCGGAAATGCGGGTCGAACTGCACGGCCAACCGCGACGGCTTTTGACCGACTCCCACATGTGTCCAGTGATGCGTGGCGGCGATGGGCAGAAACGGCCGCCAGATTTTCTCCATGCTTGCGGCGAGCGCAGCCGGGTAGCGCCCGCTACAGAAACGGCCGACGAACGCGTTCGCGTCGAGTTCGTCCGGATGCCAGCCGTTGGCGGCGAGGTATTCCAGCAGCAAAGTGTTGTTGTGGGAAATCTCCGGCCATAGCACGAGGCCGAGGCATTGCGGGTCTTGCGCAGCCTCGCCGATGCGCTCCTGCAGGACTCGGTAATCCTCGCGCATCTCGCTGTCGGCGGCGAAGGCGTGGAACACGCCAAAGATCCACGGGAACTTTTTGTAGGCGTCCCACTCGTGATACGTCTTCCGGTCGAGCAGGTCAGCGGTGTAGTCGAGCAGGATGGTGCGTTGCGGGTCGAACTCCTTAAGCAGGTTCTGCACGTTCTCGCTCTTCCACTTATACATCAAGTCCCAGCTCGCAATGAGCAGCGGCGCGTCTGGGTGATGCCGCCGCAGGACCTCCTGAATCTTGCGATACGCGTGTAGCTTTCGCTGAAGGTCTTCGCGTTCGCTGGCACCGAAGGTCCGCTCGGCCAAGCCGATCGTGTGGAACATCCGCGGCTCGCCGAACTCCCGGATGTGCGTGGAGGTCAGCTTCCAGTAGGCATCCCACGTCCGCTCGTGCTCGATGTCCCAGATGGCGTGCGTGGAGAGCGTGTAGCCCGTCTTCTGGTCGCGCGTTACCGGGAAGTCGGGATACTTCTTCATGAACGAACTCGGCGTGTGCGAATACCAGTGTGTGATGGTGCCGGTGTCTTCCGGATGGATGAGGCCGCGTTCGCGGGCGTAGGCCAGCACGCGCTTGCGCAGCTCGCCGCGATACTTCAACGGCCAGAACGACGTGCGGTCGTCGTAGGAGCGCAGCTTGGCGTCGGGGTCCACGCCGTCGGTAGGCGGATAAGGCAGGTCGAACGCACGCTGGAAGAGGTCATCAATCCCCGTGCGCAGCATGAAAAGATTGAGCCGCTTCTTGAGCATCCAATCCAACTCGCGCTTCCAGTCCTCGAAGTCCCATTGCTCCGCGTGGAAGCGATGCGGCCCACGATGGGCGAAGTAGCGCAGCCCGCGATATTGGAAATGAGGTCGCTCGGTGAAATCGCAGCCCGCCAGTTCGATGCTCGCGCGCTTTGGAATCACGTCGCCGTCCCAGAAATACTCGACGCCAGCTTTCCTGCGGAAGAAATCGTAAACGGCGTAGAGCGTTGAGCGTCCCTCGCCACCGGCAAGAATCAGCAACGTCCGACCTTCGTGCGCCAGCGAGAGGATTCGGTAGTCGTCGGTGCCGTAGCGGATGCCGAGGTTCTCGATGCGCGCCTGCAAGATGAGGCGATGGACGACAGCGTTTGCCGCATCAGAGCCGATGAGGACGACGTCACCAGCTGGCAGCTTTCCATCGTCCGGGTCGGCGCAGGCAACCGTGCGTGGCTTCGTCCCCATGACCTTCTGCCACAGGTCACAGAACGCATCACCAGCGATGCGGTAGGCCGGCTCGCCAGATGATGGGACGAGAACGGTGGGTGTTTGAGGTTCTGCGGCGGTGGCGATGGCGACCGCAAGGCCGAAGAACGCCATCAGTAGCCCGCCACTCCGTGGCGGGATTCCCGCGACGGAGTCGCGGACTACGAAGCTACGCATCTTCATGTTATCACTCCTCGGATTACTTCTTCTGCGCCCGTTGCAGCAGCGCGGTCGTGTAGAACTCATACGACGCCGCTTTGTCGGGCACATCAATGACGTGGACGGTGAATCGTGCTGGCAGGCCATGCTCCGGCAGGTGGTCACGGAAATAGGCGGCGTAAGCGCGGCCGTAGGCCGTCCGCAATCGCTCCAGTTCGGCGGCGTAGCCAGCGGGATCGGCGACTAGACTGGGCGACTTCGGCTGGCAGCCAAACGCGTGCATCTCGATGAAATCCAGTTCCGCAATCGAGTCGCACACGCCCGCCTCCTTCAGCCAGCTTTCCCACGTCTGGAACACACGCGGGATTTCCTTGTCGGGATCCATCGTGGCCGTGTCGGACAGGCCGAGATTGCGCGTGGCCGATTCGCCGCCGGTGAGGCCCGCGAGATAGACCTTGAGGTCGCCGTCCGGCTGCGCCTCGGTGACGACGAACGAAAACACGGGCCGGCTGGCCCTATAATAATAGGTGAGCTTGCCGCGACGCTTGATGTCGAATGCCATGGGAGTTCCTTTCAATAATTGTCACTGCAACAACATGCCGCCGTCCACGTAGAGCGTGACGCCGTTGATGTAATTCGACGCGGCCGACGCCAGCAGTAGCACCGCGCCGACCACATCGTCCGGCTCGCCGATGCGGCGGGCGGGAATCTTCGCGAGCACCTTGGCTCGATACGCCGGGTCGGCCAGCCGGTCGCGCGTCTCGTCGGTGAGAATGGCACCGGGCGAGACGCAGTTCACCTGGATGCCGCTCTCGGCCAGTTCCAACGCGAGCGACTTGGTCAGCATCACGAGGCCGGCCTTGGCGATGTTGTAAATGGAGTTGGCCACCATCGGCCGCGCGTCGTGGATGCTGGAGATGTTGATGATCTTGCCGGACTTCTGCGCCACCATTAGCCGCGCCGCCGCCTGCGACAAGAAATAGACGCCCTTGAGGTCAACGTCCATCGTCCTGTCCCAGCCACCGGGGGTCGCTTCCAGAAACGTTTCGCGTTTCGTCACGGCGGCGTTGTTGACGAGGATGTCGAGCCGGCCGAGACCATCGCGCGCAGCGGCGATGAGCCGCTCGTGTTGCGTGAGGTCGCCCACGTCGGCCTGCACAGCAACCGCATTGCCGCCAGCAGCGCGAATCTCGCTGACGACTTCGTCAGCAGCCGCGGCTTTGACAGCATAGTTGATGACCACGGATGCGCCTTCGCGCGCTAGTCCAATCGCAATCGCACGGCCAATGCCGCGAGACGCGCCAGTGACAATGGCAACGCGGCCTTTGAGACTGCCTTCGTCTTTCGTCTTCATAATTACAACCGTAGCCCGCCACTCCGTGGCGGATCGTTTTCAATCCCGCGACGGAGTCGCGGACTACATTCCGCCGACGATCGGATACCAATCCGGTCTGCGCGGGTCCTGGTGGAAGCGGGCGTAGTAGTCGCCTTTCTCGGCGTAGTATCGCTCGTATTTCGCCATCTTCTCCTCGTCGAGCGTGACGCCGAGGCCGGGGCCGGTCGGCACGCGCAGGCAGCCGCCCTCGTAACGCATCTTGCCTCCGACGATGATGTCGTCGGTCAGATAGTTGTAGATGGCGTCGCCGGCAAAGCGCATTTCGGGAATCGTGCAGGCGGTGTGGAGCATCGCTGACATCTCAATGCCGAACTCCGCGCCGCTGTGCATGCCGACGCCGAGGTTGAACGTCCGCAGCACGGCGCAGAGGTCTTTTACGCCGCGCGGGCCTTCCCAATAGTGCAGGTCGGTCAACACCACATCCATCGCGCCGAGCCGGATCGCGGGGCCGAGGTCGTCGAACTTCGCGGGATACATGTTCGTCGCGATCGGAATGCGCACCTGCCGCCGCACCGCCGCGAGACCCTCGATGCCCCACGCGGGGTCCTCGAAGTATTCGAGGCCGAGCGGTTCGAGCCGGCGGCCAATGCGCACGGCGGTCGCCACGCTCCAGACGCCGTTCGCGTCAATGCGCAGCCCAAAGTTCGGCCCCATGCGCTGGCGGCAGAGTTCCATCACGCGCACCTCCACGTCGGGGTCCACGACGCCGCCTTTCATCTTCACCGTCTTCACGCCCAACTCGGCGTAGAGTTGCTCGCACTGCTCGACGAGGTCCTCAGCGCGCGTGTCGTCGTCGCCGCCGGGCCGGTCGTAACGCCAACTGATCTCGCCCATCAACGCCACGCGGTCGCGCACCGCGCCGCCGAGCAGGTCGCACATCGGCCGGCCGAGCGCCTTGCCCTGGATGTCGAGGCAGGCGATCTCGATCGCGCCGTAGAGCCGCGCGTTGGAGAGGTAGTAGATGCTGCGCAGGACCTTGAGCTTGATGACTTCGAGGTGGAACGGGTCGAGGCCGACGATGCGCGGCTTGAGCTTCATCAACGCGCCGCGCTGGTCGCCGCCGCCGACCTCGCCGAGGCCGACGATGCCCTCGTCGGTGACCAGTTCGAGGACGTTGCGAATGAAATAGCCGGGATGCACGCCCGTGTTATGCCGCAACTGGCACGTGGTCGGAATCGCCACCGTGCGCACCTTCATGTCAACGATCTTCATAGGCGAACCTCAGCGAGCAGCCGGCAGCCGGATGACGTAATTGTTGTCGCCGCAGGACTGCACGCGCAACGTGCCCTCGACTTTCTTGCCGCCGACACGGGCGACGTAACGATACGTGCCGTGGAAGCCGCGGAATTGTGCGCGACCCTGCGTGTCGGTCCGCACGTCGGCGCGCGTCTTCCATTGCTTGTTGATGAACTGGTCGAGCGCGCGGTAGGCGGCCTTCGGCTTGAACTCCGCGTCGAGCAGGCCGCCCTTCGCCTCGTTCTCGCCTTTCACCGCTGTGCCGTCGCCGAGATTCCACCACGTGATACCCGCCATCTTCGGCGCGGCGAACCAGAGCCGATAGTGATCGCTCACGACCTCCGCTTGCAACGCGTCACCGTCCTCGCCCGCCGACGGGAAAGTGATCTCGGTGATGTAGAGCGGCAGGTTAAACTCGCTGAACTTCTCGTAGAGGTCGAGCAGCTTGGCCGGGTCGCACTTCGGGTCGGCGAGATACTTGTCCACTGCCTGGCGCCGGAAGAAATGATACTGGAGGCCGATGCCGCGAATCTTCGCGCCCTGTGACAGCAGCTTCTTGATTTGCTCGACGTAGGGGTTCGTCTCGTAGGGCTTGAAGTTGTATTCCGTGATCTCGTTGATCATCAGCGTCGTCTTCTCCGGGAAGAGCGGCGCGGCTTCCGCAAACGCCCAGCGCACGTAATCGCGGTCCGGCGTCAGCAGCGGATAACTCTTGGAGCACACGAGCGATTCGTTGACAACGTCGAAGATCGAAATCTTGCCGCCGAACCGACTGGCAATTTCGCGGAAGCGCTTCTGGTAGAGGGAGCGTAGTTGGTCGGCATCCTTCGGTAGCCACGGCGGATTGTAGGCGTGCCAGAGCAGCGGATGGCCCTTGAGCGTGATGTTGTTCTTCGCCGCCCACGGCAGGAATCGCTCCGGCGGCGGCCGGCGCCACATGTCGCGCGCGGGTTCCGAGTAGCGCAACTCGCCTTGGGCCGGCTCAATGCCTTCCCAGTAGAACGGCACGGTGGCGAAGTTGAATATCTTAGCAAACGCCTCCTCGTAACGCTGTTCCTTCTTCTCAAGTTGGCCGAGCACGAACGCGTTGCAGCCGAACAGAAACTCGTGGCCCGTCTGCTGCAGTTCGATCTTCGCGCCGCTGACGGGTTTGCCAGCGGCGTCCAACACCTCGATGTTTGCGTCGCTCTTGCGATACTTCTCGATATTACGCTCGATGCGCTCGTTCAGCGCCGGATCGCGCCAGAGCTTGCGATAAGCTTCCGGCGCGGCCGCCTGCACCGCCGTAGCGAACAAGCTCAGTGTGAGGATGGATGTGAGAATCTTCATAATGGTCTCCGTTCAGCTTTGCTGCTTGCGAATTGCACGAATCACTTCAACGACGCGCGCCACGATGACATCAAGCAGCCGCTGGCCTTTCTCCGCCGTCGCAAGTTCTGCATAGCCCACGCCGCCGTGTTTCGTCTGCGCCTTCATATCGGGCGCGAAGTAAACGCCGCGCAACGCCTTCGGCTGACGCGTGGCCATCAAATCGTTACGGATCGCGTCGTGCCGCACCAAATCCGGCCGAACCGCCAACATCATCGCCGTCTCCGCCTCGCACGCATGGCCGATGCTTTTCATTGGGCCTTCGACGATCTTCGCAAGTTCCTCGGCAGCCACGTCCCAGTAGTTCGCGCCGCAAAGCTGCGCGTCAGGAGACTCCATCGCGAGTTGGCGCAGGGCGAGGTGGAAACCGTCCTTGTTGCCGCCGTGGCCGTTGAGGACGAACTGCCGCTTGAACCCGTGTCGCAGCAGGCACCGCATCGGCTCTGCGACAAGCCTGATGTATGTCTCGTTCTCCGCGCTCAACGTTCCCGCCATGCCGAGGTGATGCATGGACGCACCGAGCCATTGCACCGGCAGCAACAACACGTCCTTCGGCAGCGCCGCCTCGACGCGGTCGGCGATGGCACCGCACAGGATCGAGTCGGTGAAGAACGGCAGATGGCGGCTGTGTTGTTCCAACGCGCCGATGGGATAGACAACAACCACGTCGCGTTTGAGTTTGGCCACATCGGGCCACGTCAGGTCGGCTAGTTTCATTGGGTCGCTTTCAACGGTTCGAGGTCTATTTTACGGAACAGAATCTCCGCATCCTCCGTCTGAATCAAAATCCGGCCTTCGGTCATGCTGCAATCCTCTGCCTCGTTGACCAGCGTGCCGTTGACGAAGTAGGTGAAATCGCCGCCGCGCACAATCGCTTCGACGCGCGTCCACTTGCCCATCGGCGACTCGACATCCAGTTTGCCGCGGAATCCGATCTCGTCTTTCCAATCGGGGTCGCGACCCCACCAGTTCAGACGGAAACTCTCGAACGGCCGCAACTCAGCGTTCTTGTCGAAGACCGGCTCGCCGTCGCGGTCCTTGCCGAAGCGCGCGCGCAACGTCGTGGGCCAGAACGTGCCGCCCTCCTTCCAGCCGCCGAGCACGAGGATGTCGCCAACGCCGCCCTCGATGATCTGCAACTCGACGCCCTTCATCCAAGGCGACTCGAACTTCCCCGTGAACTTCGCCTTTGGAGAAATGCCGCAGTTGCCCGGGCGGCCCGTGCAGTGCAGCAGCAGGCCATTATCGCGCGCTTTCTTCACCCGCTTGCCCGACGTTTGGCCCGTCCAGCGGAACTCCACGACCAGCAGGTAGTCGCGATAGCTGCGCTTGGTGATCAGCCCGCCATAGCCGTGGCCCGTGACGCGCAGCAGCGGCCGGCCCGCGGTGTCCTTCTCCATGCGGAAGACACGCTCCGGATCGTTGTTCAAGCCGTGTCCGACGATCCACGTGTCGAATTGCGCCAGGCAGTCCGGCGAGTCGTTCACAAGATGAATCGCCTGCTTGGGCGTGATGGCGACGGTCGCGCTCTTGTCGGCGGCGAGCGCCGACAACGCCATCATGTGGAGGGCGACAACGATGAAACCTATTCTCATGAACTGCTCTCCTCGATTCTATGTTCCGCCGACGATTGGGAACCATTCCGGCCGGCGTGGGTCCTGGTGGAAGCGGGCGTAGTAGTCGCCCTTCTCCTCGAAGTATTTCTCGTAGCGGCGCATCTTTTCCTCGTCGAGCTTTACGCCGAGGCCGGGGCCGGTCGGCACGGCGATCTTGCCGTCCACATATTTCATCAGGCCACCCTCGATGATGTCGTCCTTGAGGAAATGATAGTGCGCGTCGCCAGCGAAGTGCATCTCCGGAATCGTCGCAGCCGTGTGCAGCATCGCCGCCAGCTCGATGCCGAACTCCGCGCCGCTGTGCATCGCCACGTCAAGGTTGAACGTGCGGCAGACCGCCGTGAGATCCTTCACGCCGCGCGGGCCTTCCCAGTAGTGCAGGTCGGTGAGCACGATGTCCACCGCGCCGAGCCGAATGGCCGGGCCGAGATCGTCGAACTTGTTCGGATACATGTTCGTCGCGATGGGAATCCGAATCGCCTTGCGCACGGCGGCGTTGCCTTCGAGTCCCCACGCCGGGTCCTCAAAGTATTCCATGTTCATCGGCTCCAACCGGCGGCCGATGCGCGTGGCTGTCGCAACCGACCACGTGCCGTTCGGGTCAATCCGCAGCCCGAACGACGGTCCCAGCCGCTCGCGGCAGAGTTCCACGACGCGAGCCTCCTCGTCGGGCGGCATCACGCCCGCCTTGAGCTTCATCGCGTTCACGCCCAGCGTCTCGTGCAATTCCTCACAAAGATCGGCCATGTCTTCGGCGCACTTGTCGTCGCCGCCCTGTGGCCGGTCGTAGCGCCAGAAGAGGTAGGCGATCATCGGCACCGCATCGCGCACGCGCCCGCCGATGAGGTCCGACATAGGCCGGCCAAGCGCCTTGCCTTGGATGTCGAGGCACGCCATCTCGATGGCTGCATAGAGCCGCGAGTTCGATAGGTAGTAAATGCTCCGCAGCACTTTGAGTTTGAGGACTTCGAGGTGGAACGGGTCGAGGCCCAAAATGCGCGGCTTGAGTTTCATCATCGCCCCACGCTGGTCACCGCCGCCAACCTCGCCCAGACCAACGATGCCCTCGTCGGTGATGATCTCGATGACGGTGCGCAGGAAGTAGCCGGGATGAACGCCCGTGTTGTGCCGCAACTGGCAATTGAGTGGGATGGCAATCGTCCGTGCTTTGAGGTCAATAATTTTCATCGCGGGTCTTGAGTGTGGTGTGTTGGTTTAACTCGGCGGCTTTGCGGGCCACGAGCCGCCGCCATTCTTCAAATTGCGCCTTGCCATGTCCGTGAATCAGTCCTGTGAGCGTGAGTGCGCCTTCAATCTGCCCCTCGGCATCCAGCAGCGGCGCGGCGATGCCAAAGATGTCAGGGCGGTAAGTTCCAAGATCGGTCACAACGCCGCGGCGGCGCACTTCCTTGACGCGGCGCAACACATCGGCCGGCTTCTGCCATTGCCAGCAACCCGTCGGCGCGTCTCGAATAACCCGCGCAACCTCTGCGTCGTCCAGCGTGCTGAGCAACACCGAACCAGACGCGCCCAGCGTCAGATGAAACCGCGATCCCGCCCGCACCGCCAACGCCATCGGCTCGGCCGAATCCACGCGCAACACCGTCAGCGCATCGTCGTCTTCACGGGCGGAAACTTTGCTGGCGACACCGGTGGCAGCCGTCAGTTCCTGCAACGCATCGGCCACCTTGCGGCTCAGCAAGTCGTGGCTTTGCAGCCGGTGCAGTAGCGGAAACAGCCCCACGCCCAACTCGCAGCGGCCGTCGCCGCGCACTTGAATCCAGCCTGCGTGCGCGAAGGTCTGAACGATGCGATAACAGGTCGCCGGCGCGATCTTGAGCGCGCGCGCCAGCGAGGTGGTTGTCGGTTCGCACTGACCGTCCGCAAGGGCGTTCAGCACCTGAATCGCCTTTCGCAGCACTGGAATCTGGTAGGCTCGTGTCATTTCAATAGAGAAGACATCGTCTCAATACAGAATATAAGCAAACCTTGTCAACTGTTTTTCAGCAAGCTGGCAGGAGACCGGCTTCTCAGTGTTGTCCGCCACGTCCCGCGCACCCGCAGACCCGCAGGTTGATTGCAGCGCACGCGAGGCTTGCGCGCGGCCGGCGGTGCGGTAAGCTGGCGTGCACGAACCGAGTAAACCCAACAACAGGGAACAACATGCGCCAATACCTCGTGCTTTCAGCCATCGGCCCGGACCGACCGGGCATCGTGGACGCCATCTCCAAACTCATCTTGGATCACGGCTGCAATCTTGAAGACAGCCGCATGGCCATCCTCGGCGGCGAGTTCGCCATCATCGTGCTGGTGGCCGGCGACGCCACCCGAATTACAAAGCTCCAGAGCGATGCGGCGGCGTTCGGCGGCGAACTCGGTCTGACAGTCACCACCAAGCCAACAAGCGCGCCGGGCACCCGCGGAGCAAAAGGCTCGCGCCGCTATGCAGTTCGCGCTGTCGCGCTGGACCACGAGGGCATCGTCCACCAGATCGCGCACGCACTGGCCTCGCTCGGCGTGAACATCGTGGCGCTGGAAAGCACCACGACGCCCGCGCCGCACACCGGCGATCCACAGTTCATCCTCGACATGCAGATTGAGCCGCCCGCGCAACTCGCCGAGGATCAACTGCGCGAGAAACTCACCGAGGCGTGCGAGGCGGTAAACGTAGATGTCGAGTTGCTGCTGGTGGAGTAGTTCTCAGATCGTCTGCGACTGGAAACCGCCGTCCACGCGGATGTCGGCGCCGGTGACAAAACTACTGGCCTTGGCGCTCGCCAGGAAGACACACGCGCCGACCAACTCGCCCGATTCGCCGAAGCGGCCCATCGGCGTGTGACCCCAAATTGCCTTGGTGCGCGCTGAGGGCGTGCCGTCGTCATTGAAGAGCAGCTTGCGGTTTTGTTCGGCGGGGAAGAAGCCCGGTGTGATCGAGTTCACGCGCACGCCCTTTGTGGCCCACTCGCGGGCGAGGAACAACGTCAGGCTCACCACACCAGCCTTCGACGCGCTGTAGGTGACAACGCGCGACAGCGGCAGATGCGCACTGACGCTGGCGATGTTGACAATGCTGCCCTTGCCGCGCTTGCACATTGCCGGCCCAAACTCCTGGCATGGCAACAACGTGCCACCGACAAGGTTGAGATCGAAGTTCGCACGCCAGTCGTCCACTGTAATGCTCTCGAACGGATGGTCCGGCGTCACGGTGACTTTCGGGTCGTTGCCACCGGCGGCGTTCACGAGAACCGTCGGCGCGCCCAGCGTCGCTCCGATGCGTTCGTGAGCCTCGGTCAGGCTGCGGCGCGACACGGCGTCGGTCGTAAAGAAAGCTGCCTGCCCACCCTTGTCGCAAATGGACTTGGCTCGCGCCTCACCACGTTCCTGACTGCGCCCAAGCACGGCGACCTTTGCGCCCGCCGCGGCCAACCCCTCGGCCAGCGCGCCGCCCAAAACGCCCGTGCCGCCGATCACCACCGCGACTTCACCCGTAAGATCGAAAAGATTCATGTTCGTTGTTCCGCTAGGTTCCTTGCCGGTCACCGCGTTTCTGAGCCATCCGCCCGCCGGTGTCAAGGCGTGTTGTGATCCCAAGAACGATGCCGGCACTTCGCTCTTGTAACTCTTGTGCTAGTTTTGGACAGTGAGCGGGTCGTTGGCGGCGCGCTGCGACGGGTGCGCCGCCGAGAGAAGCAAAGATGTTACATGAAAGCCCAATCTTTCCGGCGGGTGTGAGGCACGCAACAGTCATCCTTGCCGCCCTTGTTCTGACCGGCATCACTCTGCTCGGCGCGCCAGCGCGGACCAGCATCGGGCCGGACACTGAGGAGCCGCCGGACGATCTGGTTTGCGAACTGGGAACGGATCTCAGCGCGGAATCAGTGGACCCAACGCGCTGGGTTGGACGGTTCGGCGGCATCGGCATCCAGATTGGTTTCAACAACGATGCAGTTACCGTTGATGAAATGATGAAAGACGGCCCCGCCGAAAAAGCGGGCGTCTGCAAAGGCGACCAGATCGTCCAGATTAACGACGAAACCACCGCTGGCTTGAACGTGAACGATGTTGTTCGTCGCCTGCGCGGCGAACCCGGTTCAGCGCTGAAGCTGACGGTTGTTCGTCCCGCCACGGGCAAGACTCGCGAGTGCCGGTTGCAACGCGGCCTTGTCAAAGTGGAATCCGTCCGCGACGCGCAACTGCTCGCCGGCAAGGTCGCCTATGTGCGACTGGCCTCGTTCAACCGTTACACGGGCAGCGACCTGCGCGCCGCGCTTGCACCGCTCGAACGCGCCGGCGCGCGCGGCTGGGTGCTCGACTTGCGGCACAATCGTGGCGGGTTGCTGCGGGCTGTGCGCGACGTGGCAAGCCAGTTTTTGGAACCGGCGCAATCGGTCCTTGTTTTGCGACCGGCGCAGGCGGAAGCGCAGCAGCAGTTTTTTGCCAGCCGTTACGGACCGCGCTTGGGCGGACCGTTGTGTGTGCTCGTCAATCTCAATACCGGCGGCGCGGCGGAGGCGCTCGCCGGCGCTTTGCGTTGGCACCGGCACGCGGTCCTCGTCGGAGCCAAGACCTGCGGGCACAACGAAGTTGTCCGCCTTGTCGCCGCACCCGATGGCAAGGTGTCGCTGACGCTGCACGGCGACATTATTCCCTTGGATGGCAAGGAAACTGCCGGCCAGCGTGGACTGGCTCCCGACATCGAGGTGGTGGCAACGTCAAGCGAGGATACCGCTGTCTGGCAGCGCGTCCTGCCGGGCCGGCGCGACGCCGCCGATCTTTCCAACAACCGCGTCATCCAACGCGCCGTTGCGATTTGCCTCGGTCAACTCGGACGTCCGAGCCAGTAAATTCCATCCAAAACAGTCGCGACAGCGCGCTGAACGACTCGTCACCGCTCAAAACTGCGCCGCCCGCGCCAGTTTCTCCGGATCGTCACTGGCGTCGAGCGGGCACAAACGGAAACGATACGTATAGTCCTGGCACGGAATCATATCGTCCTCGTGCGGCCAAG
Source organism: Verrucomicrobiota bacterium (assembly GCA_026397915.1). Classification (GTDB taxonomy): domain Bacteria; phylum Verrucomicrobiota; class Verrucomicrobiia; order CAIQCK01; family CAIQCK01; genus CAIQCK01. The sequence goes on along the minus strand of JAPLTX010000021.1, from coordinate 44,935 downwards.
CGCCCCAACTGTTGTCGCCGCCAACGCCTTGCTGCTTGAGGTCGAGGTTCAGCGTAACCGTGTCGCGGCGCGGCAACTCAAATGCATGCTTGGCACTTTGCAAATCGCCGGTGGTGTGATTGAGTGCGTTCACACTCAGCAGCGGCAACCCAACCGCCAGCAGGCCCGCGCCCGCACGGTTGGTCAACGCAACCCATCGCACGTCCACCTTGTTGCCGCTCTCGCCCGGCTCGGTGTAGTCAGCGACAAACTGCTCGTTCACCATGCCACGATAAAGGCCGAACCTAGCGTCCGTTCGGTCGCAGTAGGTTTCTTGCGGACCGGGACCGAGCCACGCGATGCGTGAGAAGCCTGCTGGTAACGTCATCTGCATGCCGAGCCGCGGCAGCTTCGGCAGTTTGGTCTTCGCTGGCTTGAAGCGCGCATCCACGACCACGTCGCCGCAGCCGGACACCGTGTAATCGGTCTCCCACGTTGCGTCTGCTTTCGGCAATGCCAGCGTCACGCGCACGGTGACGGCGCGACCGGATCGTTTCTGTTCGACGGTCACACTGCGCGCTTGGGCGTCGGCGTGAGCCTCGCGCCAGATGCCTTGTGATTTCTCAGCCTTGCGGCCGCGGTCGTTGTCGGTCGGTGCGCGCCAAAAATCGGGTCGCAACGGCGTGGCAATTAACTCCGCACCCCTGTGACGCCACGACTTTAACGTGCCGGCCTTCTTGTCGAACACAATCTCGAAGTCCTTGCCGCCAACGGTGACGCGCGCGTCGTCCTGCGCCAGTTTCAAAACCGGCATCGCGTCCACTACGGCGGACGGCACAGGCGCGGCGTCGGGCAGTTTGAATTCGTCCCACGCCAGTTCGTGGCCAGCCTTGTCCCACGGAAAGTCGCGCTTCAGCGTGAAGCTCAGTTCGAGAAAATACTCAACGCCCGGCTGCGGCTTGAACGGTCTTACCGGGATCGTGAGCTGCTTCGTCGCGCCCGGCGCGAGGTCGAGTTCGAGCAGGCTGCCGCTTTGAATTTCCTTGCCGTCGGCCTTCACGGACCACGTGCCGGCTGCGATGTCTTTGAGATTGGTGAAGTCGTGGAAGTTTTTCACCTCAACGGCGTGCCCGGCGAGCGAGAGCGGTTTGCAGTGGATGAACTGGTAGATGTGCTTGATCTCACGCAGGCCGGGATGCGGCACGCGGTCAGGCGAGACCAAGCCGTTGCAGCAAAAGTTGTCGTCGCTGGGCACGTCGGCCGGTCCGAAGTCGCCGCCGTAGGCCCAAAAGAACTTCTCGCCGGGCCGGACTTTGCTGACGGTGTCGCGCTGCTTGCGATCTTGCGGCTGGCGGATGCCTTGGTCCACCCAATCCCAAACGTAGGCGCCTTGCAGGTGGGGCTTTTCGTAAATCTGTTTCCAGTAAGCCCACACGCCGCCGCTGCTGTTGCCCATGGCGTGGGCGTATTCGCACATGATGTAGGGACGCGTCTGCGGCTTGGAGGCATACTCGCCGAGCTGCGGCGGCGGCGGATACATCGGGCAAACGATGTCAGTGTGCGGGCGCAACTCGGCGCGCTCGTAGTGGACGGGCCGGCCCGCGTCGCGCTTGTGAATCCACGCGGAGGTTGCCTCGAAGTTCGGGCCATCGCCAGCTTCGTTGCCGAGCGACCAGACGATGACTGACGGATGGTTCTTGTCGCGCTCGACCATGCGGATGGTGCGGTCGAGATGCGCGTCGAGCCATTCGGAATCCTTCGCGAGCGATTCCTTGCCGTAGCCCATGCCGTGGCTCTCGATGTTCGCCTCGTCAATGAGGTAGAGGCCGTAGCGGTCGCAGAGGTCATACCACGCCGGCTGGTTCGGATAGTGGGCGGTGCGCACCGCGTTGATGTTGTGCTGCTTCATCACGAAGATGTCGCGCACCATGCTCTCGGTCGTAATGGCCTGGCCGCGGTCGGGATCAAACTCGTGGCGGTTGACGCCCTTGAACAATACGCGCTTGCCGTTGACGAGCAGGTTGCCGTCGCGAATCTCAACTTTGCGGAAGCCGACATTCCACGGGATGACTTCGAGTGGTTTGCCTGCGGCGTCCTTGAGTGTAAGCAGCAACTTGTAGAGGTTCGGCGTTTCCGCGGACCACTTGAGAGGGTTGGCGAGTTTGGCGCTGAGTTCGACTTTCGTTTCTTTGCCGGCGGCAACTTCGATTTTCGCCACGGGCGCGGCGACGGCCTTGCCGGCTGCGTCGAGCAACGTCGCCTCAACTGTCGCAGCGACGGCCTGTGCGCCGGCGTTGCGGAGTTGGACGGCAACCTTCAATTCGCCGTCGCGATACTGCGCATCGAGTTCAGTCTTCACCTCGAAGTCGCGGACGCGGACGCTCGGCGCGGACCAGAGATACACGTCACGGAAAATGCCGCTCATGCGCCAGAAATCCTGATCTTCGAGATATGAGCCGTCGCACCAACGGAAGTTCTCCACCGCCAGCAGGTTCTTGCCGGGCTTGACAAACTTGGTGATGTCGAACTCCACCGGTGTGCGGCTGTCCTTGCCCATGCCGACGCGCTCGCCGTTGATCCAGAGGTAAAAGAATGAGTTGACGCCATCGAAGGTGATGAAGACGCGCCGGCTGGCCCAATCCTTCGGTGTCTCGAACGCGCGACGGTAGCTGTTGACGGTGTTGTTTGGGTCGTCGCCCGGCACGATCGGCGGGGTCCATGGCTTGCACCACGGGTAGCGAATATTGACGTAGATCGGCACGCCGTAGCCTTGCATTTCGACATTGGCCGGCACAGGGATGGTCTTCCACGTGGCGTCGTTGAAGTCCGGCTTCCAAAAGTCGGGCACGCGCGCAGTCTGGTTCTTCGAGTAATGGTATTTCCAGTCGCCGTTGAGTGAGCGATAAACCGGTGACTTGACGCGCTCGGCGTTGACGGCCAGTTCGACCGCGCGCGCTGTGGCGGCGTCGGGGCAGACGACCATCGTCGCGTGAGGCGGCTCGTTGTTGAGGCCAGTGAGCTTCGGGTTCTGCCAATCTTGTAGTGGCGCGGCAGAAACCGCCAGCGCACCGCTCGCAAGCACGGCGGCCAAGCGCGCACCTCCAACAGCGCGGATGGAGCAGGAAAAAGGCGGGAGGTAATGGTTGAAAATCATAGTTCTCCTGACGTCATGCGTTGCTATCTGCAAAACCGAAGACGCGACTTTGTTCGGGAGCCTCCTCGAAGGCAAGTTTCAAAAACCCAACGTGTCCCAGGGTCGCAGTGTCCGTCGCCTCACAAATACTCACTGCCGAACCGCTCGCCGACGAGTTTTTGCATCTCCTTGATCGCCTCGGCTTGGTCGGCACGGCAGACGAGCGTGGCATCAGGGGTGTGGATGATGATGAGGTCCTCGCAGCCGATGGTGGCGATGAGATGCTTCGGGTCGTTGGAAGCGACGAGTGTGTTCTTGGTCCGACGGAGCAGATTGCGCGCGGCGATGGCGTTGCCATCGGCGTCGTGCGTGCAGGTCTGTGCGAAGAACGGCCACGAGCCGACATCGAGCCACTTCAGCGGCATCGGCACCGCCGCCACGCGCACCTTCGGGTCGCGCGAGGCTGGTTCCATCACCGCGAAGTCCACGCTGATCTTCTTGAGCATCGGATAAACCTCCGCCACCACGGCGTCGCGCTGCGGCGTGTCCCACGCGCCGGCGATGCGCATGAGGCTGGCGTGGTTCTCCGGCGAGTAGCGTCGGATGCAGTCCAGCAGCGTATCGGCGCGCCAGATGAACATACCGCTGTTCCAGAGATAACGCGCCGGGCCGGCGGCGAAGTAGCCTTGCGCCGTGGCGGCGTCCGGCTTTTCCTTGAACTGCTCGACGATGCGTGCTGTAGGCCGCGTCCCCGACGCGGCGCTGGCCGCCTGCTGCGCCCGGTTGGGGACCGGGCCCACAAGCGCCGCGCCGAGTTGGAGATAACCGTAGCCGGTGGCCGGGCCGGTCGGCGCGATGCCGAAGGTGACGAGAGCGTTCGGAAACTTCTCGGCGATCTCGTAACCGCTGGCGACGATGCGCTGGAACTCGTCCACCGGTTCGATGATGTGGTCGGCGGTGAAGACGGCGATGACCGCGTCCGGGTCGCGCCGGGCAATGACGGCGGCGCTGAAGCCGACGGCGTTGAGCGTGTCACGGCCGCACGGCTCGCCGAAGAAGCGGTCGCCTCCGAACGCGGGCAGCGACTGCTGGATGACGGCGCGGTGTTTGTTGGCGGCGCAGACGAACCGCTGCGCCGGCGGCACGAGGCCGTCGAGGCGCTCGGCGGCGATTTGCAGGAGGCTCTTGCCGCCGATGAAAGGGATGAGTTGTTTGGGCAGCGCCTCGCGGCTCATTGGCCAGAGCCGCGTGCCCGATCCGCCCGCCATGATCATTGCGTGTCGCATGGTTTGGTTGTCCGTGACTGGTGATTCGTGATTCGCCGGAGCAATCGTATAACGAATCCCAAAGCTCCAGTCACGAATTATGAATCGCGAGCGGAGTAAATCGCCGCAAATGTTTCTTCCGATCTGGATCGAGGGCAAGAGACGGGATCGCTCAACTCGACATTGCATCGGAGCTTCGATCCATTCCGTCCAATGCTATGCCTGTTTCGTTACTCGTCCTTCATGTATTTGTCTCTGAACCACTTTGTCGATTGGAATCTCACGATGTTATCTCGCAAAAGTTCTGGTTCGAGGCCGAATGGTTCGGCGGCTGGAATAAGTAACCTTCGGCATGTGCCTGGTGGCAGGTCGAGACTCTTGTCTATCTGCCGGAAGTGAACCAGCTTGCCGCGGTAGAGAGAAGATTCACGGCTTGTATGCAAACTAGGATAGTTGACAAATCCATGTATTTCCTCGCCGAGAAACTCTGTGTTTAGCACTTCCACTAGTTCTTCGTCTGTGTATCCAGCATACTTGCCCGAATAAAGATGCCGATCATTCAGATCCACATCGGCTATCTTCACAGAGGCGTATTTCGGGAGGCGCTTGATTATGTTGGATGCCTTGAAAGAGGAAATTTTCCCGAAGCCAAACTGTCGAATGAGTCCCTCGAAGAGCAGTTTGAGGTCAGTGGACTTCCCCATTGAGAGTGCCTGCAAACGGTCCAGAGGGGATGGCAATTCCGAAAAATTGATTTCGGATGCACAGAGAGGATAAATGGACAACTGATTACTTCGCGCGCGTAACCACGAGGCACCGACTTCAAACCACAGCCACGGCCGTTCGATGGAGAGAGGCGTGACAATCGCAATTACGGCTTGAGCAACGCCAAGACGATTCTCGATGGTCTGAAGCCAATCGTTAGAGGCACCGATTGCACCGGGCGAGCTGGAAGAAAAGACCTTGATACCATCCGCAAAGACCTTTTCAATCTCAGCCTTTAGCACATTGGCAAACTCCCCATCAGAACTTGCGTGACTGATGAATAAATTCGGCTTCTGTATTTGGTGGTCAGTCATGGTGACATCCTCTCGGAACGCTTAACGTCCCCTGTGGAAGGGCGGTGCGGCGGCTGCGTATGTTGGGAATTGAAACGCACATCCCTGTCTCTCCTCGCCGATTTCTAACATCATCACTCCAATGGATGACGGCGAAGACTAGGAACACGCCTACATGGCGGCAAGCTTTTTCCCGCGCGGCGGCGGCTCAGAATCCGCGCAAGTTCGTGCTGCTCCGGCGCGTGAGGCCTTCCTTGGGAATGCGCTTGAGGACGAGGTATTGGATGCCGTGTTCGGCGCAGAAGACGCGCTTCTCGGGTTTGTCGCCGTCTTCGTTGACGGCGTAGATGTCGGGCTGGATGCGCCGCATCTCCGGCTCGGCGTCGAGCCAGCCCCAACCGGTCGTGATGAGCGCCTGGTGGACGTAGCGGATGGAGGCGCATAGGTAGCGGCGCTCGTCCTCCCGGAACAGCGGATGGCCCGCGCCCTTGAGATGCTCCACGTTCGCGTCGTTGCCGGCGATGACGTAGAGGTCGCCGTGCTCGGAGACTTCCTCGAAAAAGCGGACGTGGCCCGAGTGGAACCAATCGTAGCAGCCGGTGACGACCACTTTCTTGCGGCCCGGCGCCGCCGGCGCGATGGCGAGGTCGGCCTTCGGGAAACCGGCGAAGCTTTTGCTGGAGACGACGTGATAGCCGAGGCCGTGTGTTTCGCAGAATGCGCGCTTGGCGGGCGTGTCGTGCGGCTCGTCCACGGCCCAGATGTCGGGCCGCGCGTCGCTGAGTGGCAAGGTGGGGCGAGACTCCGTCGAGCCGCCTTGGATGTGGATGGAAGCAACCGAACCAGGCTCGACGGAGTCTCGCCCCACCTTGAACTGGTCGCTTGGCGACACGTCGGGATTGAGTGCGCCGTTGACGATCCTGACCTCGCGGACGTAGCGGATGGCTTCGAGCAGGTAGAGCCGCTCGGCTTGCGGGAACTTCGGTGCTTTTCCGGTGACGCTCCGGACCATTTCGTCGGACCAGAGCAGCACGGAGACATCGCCGAGCCTGGCGGCTTCTTCCAAGAAGCGGACCTGTGGCGAGCGCAGGTCGTCGAAACTGGCGGAGACGGCGATGCGTTTCATCATCGTGTCACTTCGCGATGCGGACGTTGATGCGGAACGCGCCGGGGACCGGCTCCTCGGACAGCACGAGGAGATAACCGCCGCCGCAGCCGGAATACATCGCGCCGGGATATTTCGATTGGTAGTGCTTCATCAGCGCCACGAGGTCCACCTTGAGCGTCGGGTGCCGGACGACGTGCGGCAGCAACGCCTCCCAGCACGCCATGCACTCGTTCATGGACGCGCCGAGCGCCTTGATGTCGCGCGCGAGGATGGAGGCGTAGCAGTCCCGGCCCGACTGGCCGAGGCGGCGGATCCATTCGCGGTCGAGGCGCTTCACGCCGAGCGGGCTGTAGCCTTCGGGCCGCGGCTCGACTGGCAGGACGTGGATCACCTTCTCCAGCCAGCGCGCGATCTTCGGGTCGTTGTTGGATTCGATGTGGACGGGGAAGATGCCGCCGGCGTGCGTGAACTCGTAGTCGAGCCGGTTCACGCCGGGATAGATCAAGCCGATCATGTCCTGGCTGCCCGACGGCTCGGCCTTGCCTTTGTTCTCCTCGGCGTAGAGTTCCTCGACAAGCTCCGCCGGCTTGCGGCGCGGCAGGCGGCCCTTCCAGAGCTTGAGCGCGATGTTGCGCGTGCCGGTGGAAATGCCGGCGCGCTCCATCCAGCGGAACGTCGGTTCCAGACCGATGACCACCATCGAACCGGGCGGCGTTGGGTTGAGCTTCGAGATGAACGGCTGGTCAATCCAACCGCCCGCCAGCGCGATGCGATACGGAATCTCGCCGATCACGTCCGTCAGCTTGCCGGTGATTCTCTTGCTCATTTGACTTCGCAATGTCTGTTCACTCGCAACGCCCCTCACCCTGGCCCTCTCCCCATCGGATGGGGAGAGGGAACTTCTGCGCCAAGACCGCCACTTCTCCCTCTCCCTGCATTGCGGGGAGAGGGTCGGGGTGAGGGGCTGTTTGTTAGATGACGTCCCTGACAGTATCCTTGCCTGCCTTGCGGTCGCGATACTGTTGTTCGATCCACTTGTAGGTGATGGCGAGACCTTTGCGGAACGGCATGTTCGGCTCCCAGTTGAGCATCTTCTTGATGAAGGTGTTGTCGCTGTTGCGGCCGGCGACGCCACGCGGGGCGTTGAGATCGTATTGCCGCTTCAGTTTCACGCCGCCAATCTCCTCAGCAAGGCTGACGAGGTCGTTGATGGAGATCAGCTCGCTGGTGCCGAGGTTGATCGGTGTGGCGATGAGCTTCTCGCTGTGCATGATCATGTCAATGCCCTTGAGACAATCGGTGATATACATGAAACTGCGCGTCTGGTGGCCGTCGCCCCAGATGACGATATCCTTCTTGCCGGTGTCCTTGGCCTCGATGACCTTGCGGCAGATGGCGGCGGGCGCTTTCTCGCGGCCGCCGTCCCACGTGCCCCACGGTCCATAGACGTTGTGGAAGCGGGCGATGGCGGTCTTCATCTTCCGCTCGGCCCAGTATTCCTGACAGAACATCTCCGACAGCAGCTTCTCCCAACCATAGCCGCGCTCGGCGAAGGCGGGGTAGGCGTCCGACTCCTTCAGCGCGCGGCAGTTCGGGTCTTCCTGCAACTTCACGTTGTAGGCGCAGGCCGAACTGGCGTAGAAGTAACGCTCGCAGCCCGCGCGGTTGGCGGCCTCGATGAGATGGGTGTTGATGAGGATGCTGCGGAGACACTCAATACGGAATCGCTCAATGAAGCCCATGCCGCCCATATCGGCAGCGAGGTTATAGATCTCCACCGCGTCCTTGACGGCAACTTTGCAGTTAGCCTCGTCGCTGAGGTCCATGCACCAACTCTCGACGCCCGGCGTGCGTTGATACCACAGCGGCAACGGCTTCTTGTCCACCGCGCGGATACGGGTGAAACCCTTGTCGTGAAAATACCGCACCAGCGAGCCGCCGATGAAGCCGCCCGCGCCGCCTACGAGGATGAGATCGTTCTTGTTCATAGTTGTTTGTCCTTCTTACCCCAAAACTCTCGCTGCTTTCAAACCACAACTTCGTTTCAGGAATCGCGCGCACGATACACTTGCTTGCGCCGGCTGCAAATGGATAGGGTTGACTCTATGATGGATATTATTGACCGCAAATCCAAACCGGTCGCCCAGCCGAAGTTCATTTCCACGCAGGTTTCCGATGTGCGCTACTACTATCTGGACTTGCGTCCCGCGCCGACAGCGGGCATCAGCGTCGTCTGCGGCGGTCGTGAGCGGTGCAATCCTGAATACGTCATCAGCCGGCGGGAGTTTCCATTCCTCTCAATCGAATACGTTTCGCAAGGCCGCGGCGAGGTTAAGGTAGCGGGCCGGACGTTCCGCCTGCAAGCCGGCTCGGTGTTCTCCTACGCGCCCGGCGTGGCGCACACCATCCGCAACGACCCGAAAGATCCGATGGTGAAATACTTCGTGGACTTCACCGGCAACGAGGCGGCGCGGCTGCTGCGCGACAGTCCGCTGCGGCACGGCGTCGTCCAGCTTTCCGCGCCCGGCGAGATTCTCGATATTTTCGAGGACCTCCAGCGCCAAGGCAGCCGCGACGCGCCCGGCAGCGCGGCCATCTGCGCCGCTCTGGTCCGCCTGCTGATCCTGAAGATCACGACTTTGGCGGTGCCGGAGCGTGAAGTTGACGCGCGTGCGCTGGCCACTTACCAGCGTTGCAAGCGGCAGATCGAACAACACTTCCTCGGCCTGCGCTCGCTGACACAGGCGGCGCGCGCGTGCCATGTGGATCAAGCCTATCTTTGCCGGCTCTTCCGGCGCTTCGACCACCAGACGCCCTATCGTTATCTCGTGCGTCTGAAAATGAACCGCGCCGCCGAGTTGCTGCTCGGCCCCGGCAAGCTGATCAAGCAGGTGGCGGAAGAACTCGGTTTCACTGACCCCTATCATTTCTCTCGGGTCTTCAAGTCCGTCCACCGCGTCTCGCCCGCGCAGTTCATTCAAGCCGGCCATCGCCGGATAGATCGGCGCTGATGACGCGCAGCGACAGTTCCTTACCGCGGCTCAGTTACCACCACATCCTTCTCGCGTGACTTCGGCGTGACGACGAGATTCACCAGCTTTCCGTCGCGAACGCGGCCTTCGACGGTCGTGCGGCGCGGGGCGTGGAGTTTGAAGTGGAGGTTCCAGTCCTTCGGCCACGCGGGCAGGACGCAAATCTTGTCGCCGTCGGCGTTCATGATCATGTGCTGAAGCGTGAGCAGGATGTTGCCGCCGTGGTCCTGGTCGGGCAGCCAGTCGAAGTTCGGCCCCCACATCGCCGGAAAACGGAAGTTGCGGTGCGAGTTGCGGACCTTGTGAAGAATCTGCTTCTTCGCCTCGTCGGTCATGCCGAGCAGCGCGGCGCACTGGCCGTCGTAGCACCAGCCGGTCATGATCTTCGCGCCGCGGCGATTGAATGTTTCGATGCCAGCCTCCAGTCCAGACCGGCCCACGGCGAACAGCCGGAACGGCCAGACGGCGTAAAGCTCCGGGTTCTCGCAGTTGCTGCGCTTCGGGTCGAACTTCTCAGCGGGCAGCACAAACCTCTTGGCATCCTCGGTGCGCACCGGCACAGGCGGCGCGGCGGCCTTCATCTTCGCCCAGAACTCGCGCTCAGCGGCGGGCACGGTATCTTTCGGCAGCGCGAGCAGGCGGTCGAGCACTGCTTGGAGGCCGGCGACGGTCGGTGTGTCGTTGACCACGTCGAACCAGTAGGTCTCCACCGCCTGCGTCGGGCTGATGACGAGCTTGCCGTTCGCGTCGCGTTGGAAACGCGTGTCGAAGTAGCGCAACACCTCGCGCGCCATCGGCACGAGTTCGTCGGCGAGGAACTTCGCGTCGAGTGTGCGCTCGTGGCAATCGAGCATGAGCGCCACCAGTTCCAGCCCCTGCTGCCACGAGTAGCACCAGTATTTGCACGCGATGTCGCCGGGTTGTTTGCCCGCGCGGTCCCAGCCGTAGTCGCGGTTCGCGTAGGTGCCGAAGCTCGTCATCGTCTCCGGGAAATACGCGCCCTCGGCGCCGTAGTAGAGTTTCGCGCGCGCCTTGGAGATCGGCAGCGCGTCGCGATACATGCGGAACACCGGCGCGCAGAGGTCGTAGTCGCCGTTCGCCACCGCCGACCACGCCGGGAAGCGCGTGTTCTGCCACCAGAAACAATCGCCCCACCGTCGCCAGTCGGGGTTGAACGTCGTCTTCGGGTCGGTGAACTCCGGGTCCACGGTAAAGATCGAGCCGTTGAACTTGGTCGGGAAATTGCCGCGCCCGGCGCACGCCGCCATCCAACGCTGGAGCACGTAGGCGCGCGTTATAAGCGACGGCGTCGGCTGCTCCATGCCACCACCGCCCTCGGCCTTCAGCAATTTGCCGTTGAGGTAAAGCCGCCGACCGTCCGCTGCCGCGTCGAAGACCGCCACGACGTGGTTCCACGCGCCAAGCTGGAGCACGTCGTTGACCGCCATCGTGTGCTGGCCTGTAATGAACCGCAGGCTACGGCCCGGATGCGTGTCGAAGAGAAACCCGTCGCCCTTGCCCGCCGTGAGCTTGTCGAAAATGCGCGCGCCTTTCGAGTTCGCGTCAGGCCGAATCCACGCTTCGAGCGTGAAGCTGTTGGTGAAAGCGAGGGCCGGCGAATTTGGAACCTCGATGTGGCCGCCGCCGAACACAGCGGTTTGCTCCTCGAACTTCACCGCGCCGACAACCTTTGCGCCCTCCGGCGCGGCGCTGAATCGCCAGCCAACCACCCATCCGGTCGCCACCGCCGCCGCGTCACCGGGCTTGCCTGACGCGAGCAAAGCGATCTCCGCATCACTCAACGCCTGCCCGAAGACCGTCGCGCGGCTCATCGCGCCGCGGAACTTGCTGCCACCGCCGCTGTCCGCGCCGATGCGCAGCGGATGCTGGTTCGCGGGCAGCGCCGCGACAGCAGCTTGGTCGCCCTCGACGAAAATCCAGCTTCGGTTCCAGAACGCGTTCCACCAGATCGCCGTTGTCTTCTGCGCGGCAGCCGCGTCGGTGGAGGACGCGGCGATGCCGACAAGTTGCTTCTCCCAAGCGGCGGGCGAATCGGTCACCACCGAGTGAGTCGCGATGCGGATGGCGAACTTCTTCATCGGCGCGGCTGACTTCAGTGTCGTCGCGCCATCCTTCGCGAAACCCACCGCCGCCATCGAGCCGCCGAAGGTGCGGTGCAAGATCGGGTCTTTGACGAGATGGGCGAACTGCTCCAAGCTCTGGTGCTTCAGCGTGAGCGGCACGCATGAATGTCCGTTGCGGTGATACCACGTCACCGCATCGGTCGCGTCCTTCACCACGTCTGCCGATTCCCACACTTCAATCTCCGGCGGCCCGGCCTGCATCGTCCAGCTTGAGCCAAGCTCGCCGCCGGTGAGCACTTTCTTCTCTGTCCGCCAGCATTCCAGCGCGGCCTTCACGCCGAGCGGTCGCTTGCTCTCGCCGCCGACGTGGATGACGGGCGCGTTGGCGTCCACGAACACGGTCAGCCGCGCATCACCCGCCGCGATCTCGATGCGCCCGTCGCGAAGCGTGAGTTCCTGCCGGAACGGCGCGCCTTTCGCGAACGGATTCGGCGTCAACGACACGCGCACGCCGCCGAGTTTCATCAGCCGCGACGCTTCGCTCCACGCGTCGGTGCGGGCGATGTAGAATCGCAGGTCGCCGCCTTCCTCAACCCAGACGTTGAGTCCGACCTCGCCGTTGCCGATGGGCATCGAGCCGGCGGCGTTCTGGCTCGGCGTCTTCCAGACGACATTGTAGCAACCCAGCGGATCGCCGGCGATGCCGGTTGTCGCCAGCCACGAAACAAAGACAGCGAGTCCACCGTAACGAACGATCTGCTTTAGCATGATGCCACCTCTTTCCGAACTGCCGCCGCCTCAGTGCAGGATTTCGCCCTTCGTGCAGTCGCCTGGCACGTCGAGCAACTGGATGCTGGAGACGGTCTTCATCGTCTTGTGGTCGGCGAAGGTCCAGACGACCTGCTTGTCTGGCGTCACCTCGATGATGTGGGCACTCTTGCCAAACTGGCCATGACCGAGCCAGTTGGTGATGACGGTGTTGCCGTTGGGCAAACGCTGGACGCCGGTCATGAACTTGAGCGACAAACCGGGCAGGTCGCCGTCCTTGACTTCCCAGACGGTCTTACCGGCTGGGTCCACCTCGAACACGCGATGGCCATCCGGCCGGTCGCCGATGGCGATGAGCGTGTTGCCGCTCGGTAGTCGCACCGCGCTGTGCGGTCCACCTTTGGCGGGAATCGCGCGCACAAGCTTGCCCTGCGGGTCGTATTCGCGCACGGCCTCCTCAGCATAGTGCGTGACAAGGAAGTTGCCGTTGGAGAGGTAACGGGCGTTGCGGATGTAAGCATGGCCGCCGTCCTTGCCTTCGGGCAACAGTCGCACTTCTTTGACGACCTTGCCGGCGGGTGTGACGACGAGCAGCCGGCCGGTGTTGCACTCGCCGATGAACGTGTTGCCATTGGCGAGCCGCTGGCAGGCGTAGATTTCGCTCGGCCCCTCGATCTCTTTCGCCGGGCCACCCTTCTGCTTGACGATGCGTTTGAACGGCGAGCCTTTGTAATCGAAAACGATCTTCTTGTCGCGCGTGACCTCCTGCACACCGGTGCCGGTGTTGAAAAGGAGGTTGCCGTTGGGCAGCACCCAGAGGTCGTTGCACGAGCCGGTCTTGTATTCCCATTCCACCTTGCCGTCGATGTTGACGATGAACACCTTGCCGCCGCTGTAGTCGGTGCAGGCGAAGTGGTGGCCCTTGCCGGTCTGGATCGGCGTGTCGGCTGCCAGAAGGTGCGAGGCCAGTAGTGACGTGAGAATGCAGATCAGATGTGTTGTTGGTTTCATGTCTTAGATTTCCAATTTCCAATGCGTCTGGCGCAGCACGGCGCGCGGCGAGCCTTTCATCAGTTCATACCACACAGACAGCAACGTGCCGTCGGCCAGTTCGACGGTGCTCGGATAGCCGAGGTCGCCGCCTGGGCCGTCGCCGGAAACGATCACCGGCTCGGACCACGTCTTGCCGCCGTCGTCACTGACGCGGGCCTGGTTGCCGAACGGCGGCCGGCGGTGGCCGTAGGTCATCAGCAACTTGCCGCTGCGCAACCGCAGCAAGTGCGACGGCAAACCCCAGACACCGATCGAGTGCGGCACCGACCATGTCTTACCGCCGTCGGACGATTCGGTCTGCAACGTCTCGCCTGAGTTGGCTTTGTTGTGGTTGCGAATCTGGACGATGACGCGGCCGTCAGTCGTCTCGACCGCATGTAACTCGTGGTAGCCCTTCTCTACGGCATCGCCATCGCGAACCGGGATGGTCGCGAGCCAGTGCCATGTCTGGCCATCGTCCAGCGATTCGCAGACTCCCATCCGCTTCTCGCCAGTCCACAATTCCTTTCCTGCGTAGAGCAACCGTCCGTCAGAAAGCTGAATCGGCCCGTGCGGGCTGTTGACGATGGTCGGGTAGCGCGCCGACCACGTCACGCCACCATCGGTGGAGCGGACCATCCATTGGCCTAGTTCGGCTTGGCGTTGCTCGGCGCTGAGGCGGTTGTGCGCGGTTTGCCATGCTTTCAGCTTCTCCTCCGGCCATGCACCTTTGTCGCCGGGCTTTTTCTTTTCAGCATTAAGAAGCATGGACTCGTAAGCCAGCGAGGTAAACGTCGTCACGAGGATGCTGCCCTTCGCCGTCTCCAGCACGCCGGAGTCGCGATCGTCAATAGGACCGTCGAGCAACACCTGCGGCCAGCACCACGTCGCGCCGTTGTCGTGCGACACCATCAACTCGACGCGGCCGAACGGGCAGACGTGGCCCTCGCGTCCACCGGACCAACTCACTAGCAGGTCGCCGTTGCGTCGGCGCGCCACTGTCGGCCAGCCGCAGTAGTATTGCGGCTGGTGGCTAATGACCTTCGTCTCCAGAATCTTGATCGTCGGCGCGGCGTGGGCCGAACGCCCGATGCTGAACGCGGCGCCAGCAGCGACCACCGTGGTAGCTTGGATAAATTGTCGGCGGGTCACGGCAAGGGACAGGTCTCGGCTCATAAAGACTCCTTTGTTCTTGAAATGCGGTTGTTTTCGGTCACGGACGGTCGGTTCTGAGCCAGTCCAAGCTCAGGCGGCGGATACGCAGGCGGTTCAGGCCTCCAACCTTCGGGTCGCCGGCGCAGTAGGCCAGCAGAACCGCGTCGTCCGTGAAGTGGATGGCCGTGTAACAATACCAGCCGTCGGGATCGCTCTCGATGAGCTTGCGGTGCAGCCACGTCTTGCCGCCGTCGGAGGAAATTGCGGTCACCAACGGCGTGCGTTTGCCTTTCGTAAATTCAAACGCACCGGAATGGTCGTTGAAGACGGCGAGCAGGTCAGAGGAACCCGGCAGGCGTTCGATGCTCGCGGGTGAAACGGGTGACTTGAGCGTCGTGGCCTCCGGGATCTGCCAGCTCTTGCCGCGGTCGGCGGAATAACAACCGAACTGCGCGCCTTGGTCCGTCCGCATCCAGGAAAAGAGTCTGCCATCGGCCAGTTCCACCACGCCGGGTTCCTGCAAGCCACTGCCCGTGCGAGCCGGCAACGCCCACCATGTGCTGGCCTCGCGCCAAGTGCGGCCTTCATCATCGGAGAGATACCACATCGCGATGGCCCGGCCGTCGAACGAGCGCGAGCTTTTCGGATCGGCCGCCCGCGAACGATGAAAACCCACCGCCGCCACGAGCCGGCCGTCCTTGAGTTGAATGACGCGGTCGTTGTTGAGAACGAAGTAGCCCGGCGCTTCGATCATCGGCACCGGCTCTGACCACGTTTCCGCTTCGTCCCTCGAAAACCGGACGATGGGACGGCAGTCAACCCAACTGTTCTTCGGCAAATAAAACAGCGCGATGCGACCGCTGCGCAGTCGCAGCAACGAGACGCTCATCACGTTGGCGCCGGCCTTGTTCTCAACCACCACCCTCGGCTCGCGGCTCCACGTCCGACCGCCATCGTCCGAGTGGATGGCGACGATGTGCGCAGGACTTTCGTCCGCCGCGCCACCGTAGAACTGCGTGTAGTAGAAAAGAATCCGCCCCGACTTGAGCGTGACGAAGGAACCTTCGGAGTTTCGCGGGTTCTCCTTGGTCGGCTCGATGTTGACTACCACAGTGTTCTCTGCCGCTGACAACAGGCCGACCATCAGCAGCGACATCAACGACGCTCGCAGGAAGCTCATGATGCCCCGCCTTATAGCCGCTCCAGCGCCGGCTGGCCAAGCTTTTCATCACTGAAGTGGAAGATCGAAGCGTCGCCGGCAAGGATGCCGGCGCTACGGTCAGCTTCGGTTTTCGGGTTGAATTCTACCGCTGGCGCGCGCGGCGACGGCGGAGGCTCCATGCCAAACCCGCCCCCATCAGCAGCAGCGCAGCGCTGGACGGTTCGGGGACGAAGACGATCTGGCCGCCGTTGACCAGGAAGACGTTCACCAAGCCGAAGCTGTCCTTGTTGGATTCAGTAATAGCGTCACCCGCACCACCCCTCAGCACCTTGGTGCCATTGCTGTCTTCGTAGATGAACTCGATCCCCACGTAGATCGTCAACTGACTCAGCTTCAGTGTCGCACCGTCGAAGAGGTGCAGGACATCCACGTAGAGCGCCTCGTTGGTGCCGAGGCCACCGCCATTGTTGATGTTGTTTACGAACTCAATGTGGTTGGTGATGTTGAGCGTGCCGATGGAAAAATTCTTGTTAAAGCCCAGGAATGACGGTCCGCGGTTGGTGCTGGCCACCTCGAAGGTGTTCGTCGCCGCGCCCAGGCTGCTCAGGGGCGTTGTGCCGCCGAAGACAATCATCCCGTAGCGCGTGTCGAACTCCATGTTGTTCGTGCTGCTGTTGATGAAGTTGCCGCGCATTACCAACGTGTCGTTGGTGTATGTCATTGAAATGATGCCGTTATTGCCCAGCATCAAGGTGCCTGTGATGATCGCCGTGGATGGGTTCGGCGCCGGGCCAAACACCAGCGCGCCGTTGTTGGTCAGACCGGCGTTGAATCGCAGCAGGCTCTGGTTGGACACCCGGATCGTCCCGCTGCCGCTGTTTTTCACCACAGCGCCAAACGTTGCCGTGCTCTGGTTGGCAATGGCGATCAGGTTGTCATTGCGCACTGGCGCGGACGCCGTGGTCGTGAACGCCGCCGCGTTACTGGCCAGGATGGTGCCGGTGTTGGTGAAGGACTGCTCGACTTGCAGGTTGGCGCTGCCGCCGAGCGCCTGCAACACGCCGGCGTTGACCGGGTTGCCGAGCGTGCCGTCGTTGAAACCGGCCGAGAGACGCAACGTGCCGCCGGTGGCGGTGATGATGCCATCGTTGCGGATGAGCGCCGCGATGAGGCCGTCCCCGGAGATGGAGCCGGAGCCGTTGTTGGTGAGCACGCCGCCCGCGACGAAGTTGGTCAACACACCGCCGGCCAGAAGTTCCACGACGCCAGCGTTGACGAAGGCGTTGGAGAACTGGAGAACGCTGCCGTTGCCAATGAGAACCGTGCCGGCGTTGGTGAAGGTGTTGACGATGTCGAGCCGCGTGACGACACCCGGCGGGCCGCTGTTGGTTTGCAGGATTGTGCCAGAGTTGCTGAGGTTCCAGATGAAACTCGTCCGGTTGTTGAGGTCGAGAACCGATTGAGCCAGCGCGACGACCACGTTGCTGGCGCCGAACGTTTCATTACCGCCGCCGACCATGTTGATTTGATTATCCACCAGCCGGACCCAGGCGTTGCTACCGCTGGCGGCGTCGCCCACCAAGACAGTGCCAAAGTAGAAGTTGGTGGCGGCACCGAGACCGGGTTTGGCGAACGCGCTGGCGACCTCGACGTTCTGAATATTCCAAGAGCCGCCGACCGAAGAGCCGTTGAAGATGTTGGTGCCGGAGAAGTTGTTGGCCGCCTGGTTGGTGGACGCGTTCTCAAAGTTTCCGCCAACATAGAGCATGGCGCTGTTCAGGAGCGAGGAGTTGGTGCCAAGCCTGAAGGTTCCAAGCACCCGCACCTTGCCGCCATTGGTGATGATCAACTGGTTGCCGACAGTCGCAAATCCAATTGTCATATCACCGCTATTCCTCCAAATCGAGTTGGGATCGGTCACCACCACCACGTTGCTGTTGGCGCCAGCGTTTTCACCAAAGGAAGCGTCGGACGTCACCAACCGGCCGCCGTCGTTGACGGTCAGCTGGTTACCCATACCGAAAAGCCCCATCGCAAATCCACTGCCGTTGCTCCAGACCGAGCCGCTGCCGCTGATCAGCACTCTATTGAAATTGGCGCCGGGGAGAATGCCGACACCACCGGTGGTAGCGTTGATCACCACGCCGCCGTTGGTGATGACCAGCGAGTTGAACGAGCCGCTGTAGCCCACTCCAAAACCGTTGGTGTTGCTCCAGATCGAACCGTTGCCGCTGACCAGCGCACTGTTATTGCTTGCGCTGGCATCGTAGCCAATGAAGCCCATGCTGTTCATCACGATGCCGGTGTTGATGATCGTCAACCGATTGTAAGAACCCGTCGCGCCGACGGTGAGATCGCCGCTGTTGGTCCACAGCGAACCGGCGCCTGTCACCCAGGCGTAATTGTTGCTTGAAATCCTCGAGTTACCGACAACACCTGCGCTGGAGACAAGCACCCCGGCGTTGGTGATGATCAAGCCGTTGCCCGCGCCGTTGGTGCCAACCATGTAGATGCCCGGATAGTTCACAAGCACGGCGTTGATCACATTGGTCACCGGGGCGCTGCTGCTGGAGTCGGCGAATATCTCGCCGCTGGTGTAGAGAAGGCTGGTATCCCAGAACAATGACCCGCTCAAGTCCGGCAGATTGGTCTGGCTGAAAGCTCCCGTGGTCCCGCTAAAATCAAACAGGTCAAACCGGTCGCCCACCTGCGGAACAAAGCCATCCAACAGCGAGACGGTCAACGTGCCTCCGAAGTTGAGCGCGCCGGCGAGGTTGATCTGGTCGAAGAGCCACGCGTTGGTGCCAGCCAGGTGCATCTGCAAGAGCGCGCCGCTGAGCAGCGTCAGGTCGCCGCTGCCGGTAATGATGCCCGTCGAATCGCCAGGAGCAATGGTGCCCGAAACGGTAATGGCCCCGGTGATCGCGCCCGCGCCGGTTAGCATGGCATTGGTATTGATGAACAGGCCGTTGGCAAAGGAATGATTGCCGCCCACCAGATGTAGCGTCGCGCCGCTGAGGCCATTGCCAACGCGGAACAACGAGCCGTTGTTGATGGAACCCCCTCCGCTGTTGAGCGTGCCACCGTTGAAGTTGATGCTGCTGCTGGCGAAGTTGGTGGCAACAAGTTGGTTCACGGTCACGGTGCCGCTGTTAAGGGTCAGCGTGCCACGCCGGATTTCGAGCGTGCCGGTGGCGGCCGTATTGGTGGCGTAGAGGTTGCCGCCCGAAACCGTGATGTAGTTACCGGTGGAGGTTGTGCTGCTGCCCGCGACCATATAGGGGGCCGTGACGGTGCCGTTGTTGCTGACGGTGAGTCGAGCGCCCGGTCCGGCATCGCCTACGGAAAAGTTGTTGGCGTTGCTCCACAACGAACCGGCGCCGCTGACCAACGCGCTGTTGTTGCTGGCGCTGGAGGTGAAGCCGATGAAGCCGTTGGAGGAAAGGACCGTGCCGCCGTTGGTGATGATCAACTGGTTGAATGCGCCGCCTTGGCCCACGGTCACACGGTCGCTGCTGCTCCAAACCGAGCCAGCGCCCGTGACCAGGACCGAGTTGTTGCTCGCGCCAGCCTGACTGCCAATTTGACCGGAGACACTCGCCACCTGGCCGCTGTTGGCGATGGTCAAGCTGTTGAAGGAACCGGCCTCGCCGACGTTCAAGCTGCCGCTCTCGACGGTGACCATCCACCTCGATCCGCTACCAGTCACCAGCGCGGTGTTGTTGGTCGCGCCCGCGTCACCGCCAATAGAGGAATCGCCACTCGCCATTTGGCCGCCGTTGTTGATTGTCAGTTGGTTGCCCGAACCGAAGTAACCCACCACGAGGCCGCTGCCATTGCTCCAAGCCGAACCGCTGCCGCTGATGAGCGCGCTGTTGAAAGCGGCGCTGCTAAGAATGCCAACGCCGCCGGTGGTGGCGTTGAGCACCACGCCACCGTTGGTGATAACCAACGAATTGAACGAACCGCCGTAGCCCACCGCAAAACCGTTGGTGCTGCCCCAGATCGAGCCACTGCCGCTGACCAACGCGCTGTTGTTGCTCGCGCCGTCCACGGCGCCGATGTAGCCGAAGCCATCCACCACCACGCCGCTGTTGGCAATGGTCAGGCTGTTGCTGGAGCCGAAGTCGCCCATCCGGATTTCCCCGCTGTTGGTCCAAATCGAGCCGCTGCCGCTGACCAGCGCGCTGTTATTGCTCGCGAAAGTGGTTCTACCAACGTAGCTGTTGTTGTAGGAAACCCGGCCACCGTTGGTAATGACCATGCTGTTGTCGAAGCCGTTGTTGCCAACGAACAGATTGCCGCCACTCCAAACCGCGCCGTTGGCGACCACCACGGTGTTGTTGCCGGCGTTGGTGCCATCGCCAATGTAGCCGTTGGCATTTGCCACCAAGCCGCTGCTGGTAATGATCAGGCTGTTGTAGGAACCGCGCCAGCCGATCCAGAGATCGCCGTTGTTGATCCAGCTCGACCCGGCCCCCATGACCACCGCCATGTTGTTGTGGGCGTTCGCGTCGCTGCCGATGGTGCCAGTGGCGCTAAAAACCATGCCGCTGCTGGCGATGGTCAGGCTGTTGAAAGAACCCGTTTCGCCGACATACAGGTCAAAGCTGTTTGTCCAGATCGAGCCACTGCCGGTCACCAACACCGTGTTGTTGTTAGCGGTGAAGTCCTTGCCGATGGTGGCGTAATTGTTGAAGACCACGCCGCCCGCCGCGATGGTCAGACTGTTGCTGCTGGAGCCGTTGCCGTGGCCGATGACCAGATCGGCGGCATTGCTCCAGACCGAGCCGGCGCCAGTCACCAGCACCTTGTTGCTGCTGGAACCAAAGCTGCCATCATCAAAGCCGATAAAGCCGAAGTTGTTGGACACCATGCCGCCGCTGTCAATGGTCAGGCTGTTGCTGGAACCAAAATAGCCCACATACAGATCGGCGCTGTTGTGCCAAATCGAGCCGCTGCCACTGACGCGCACGGAGTTGTTGCTCGCCACGCCGGTGACTGGATCTGTGCCGATAAACCCGTAGCCGCCAAAAACCTGGCCGCCACCGTCAATCGTCAGACTGTTGGCGTAGCCGGAGTTGCCAACAAACACATCACCGCTGCCGCTGTCCCAAACCGAGCTGTTGCCAGTGACCCGCACCCTGTTGTTATGAGCCAATGGATCGTTGCCGATGATGCCGTTCACGTTGGTGACCGAGGCGCCATTGGCAATGGTCAGGGTGTTGAAAGACCCGACGTTGCCGATATACAGAATTGAGGAAAGGTTCCACGTTGCCCCAACGCCTGTCACCGTAACCACGTTGTTGTCAGACGAATTGCCGATATACCCCAAAATGACACCGGTCAACGTGCCGGGCGCTGTGATCGTTAAGGAGTTGCCGCCGACGGTATCGCCGATGAAAGCATTGGTGTTGCCATTGGGCCAATCGGTAGTGATGGACTGGCTGCTTCCATTGTTGATGTAAACGGGAGGCCCTAGCTGTGCTTGAACCGGCAAGGCGCAGGCAAACGCCGCCAGCAAGCCTCCAAAGGCCCGCCCGCAACGACTCCTGAAATGGCTGCTCCTGATTTCCATGAACGAGCATCAACCGCTTCCGCCCGAACCGTGCCAATAACTCAAACGCCGAAACTCGGATGTTTCGGCGTCAATTTTGCTCCATATTCCTTTAATCCAACCCGGCTAACAGAAAAGTTTCTACACCCCTCCTGCCAGAATCGCAAGCATCAAACAATGCCCTGTAATATCCCGCGCCGGCAAGAAGCAGTTGGCACTGGAGGTATTACGATATGAATCCGTGTAATACGTTCATACGAGTTCAACAACCACACGCGGCCATGCAAGCGGACTGCGGTGCTCTCTTCTGGTTTACACCCCAACGCTTCCAGAAACCGGGTCCTGTGAAAATCGAAAGATGACGCGGCCGGGCTGTCGCGCTAGAGTGTCGTCATGCGTCTTGACCTGTTTGATCGTCACAGTCGTCTCGACAGCCCGGTTCACCGGCTGCCGGCGGCGGTGAAGCTCGTCATTGCGGTTGCGCTGGTGTTGACGACGGTGTTGTTGCCAGTTTCGCAACTGATCGGTTTCGCGGTCGTTGCAGCGGTGCTGTTGGTCGTGGCCGCGTTGAGCCGGATTCCGCCAGTGTTTCTCGCAAAACGGTTGTTGTTGCTGGAACCACTCGCGCTCGGCGTGGCAATGCTGGCGGTTTTTCAACCGGGCGGCTGGCACGTGTTCGCGGCCGTCATGGTCAGGACGAATCTCTGTCTGCTGACAATGATTCTGCTGTCGAATACGACGCCGTTTGCGGATTTGCTGCGCGTGCTGCAACGCGCCCGCGTGCCATCGGTGATGGTAACGACGCTGGCGCTGATGTATCGCTACCTTTTCGTGCTGGCGGACGAGGTTGGACGCATGAGCCGCGCGCGGGCCAGCCGGACGTTTTTGGCGAAGCGCCGCACGGCATGGTGGTCGCAGGCAGGCATCGTCAGCCAGTTGTTCATCCGCTCGACGGAGCGGGCGGAACGGATTTACGCGGCCATGTGCGCACGGGGGTGGCAATGACACCGGCGCTCGAACTTCGCAACCTCTGTTTCCGTTATCCCGACGGCACCGAGGCGCTGCGCGGCATCAGTTTCGCCATCGGCGGGGGCGAGTGCGTCGGCCTGATCGGGCCGAACGGCGCGGGCAAGTCCACGTTGATGCTTCATCTCAACGGCATCCTGCCAGAGCGGCTCAACGGCGAACCGGCAGTATTCGTCGGCGGCCAGCCGCTGACGTCTGCGAACCTCGCCGCCATCCGGCGCGACGTAGGGCTGCTGTTCCAGGATCCCGACGACCAGTTGTTTTGCCCGACAGTGTTCGAGGACGTGGCGTTCGGACCCCAGCAGTTCGGCCTGAGCGGCGACGCGCTGGCGGCGCGCGTGAGCGACGCGCTGGCGCAGGCCGGCATCCACGGCTACGAACAGCGTCAACCGCATCATCTCAGCCACGGCCAGAAGCGGCGCGTATGCCTTGCCGGCGTGCTGGCGTGCGAGCCGCGCGTGCTGGTGCTCGACGAGCCGACCAGCGACCTCGACCCGCGCGGCAAACGCGAGTTGAAGGCCGTGCTGCGTCAGATTCCAGCCACGAAGCTGATCGCCACACACGACTTGGAATTGGTGGTGGAGCTTTGCCCGCGTGTCATCGTGATGGACGAAGGCCGCGTAATTGCCGACGGCCCGACGGTGAACCTGCTCAGCGACGAGGCGTTGATGCTGGCGCACGGGCTGGAGAAACCACACAGCCTCCAGCATCATCATCCACATGGCTCGCAGCACTCGTAAACTGTGGTGATCCTCTCTTGCGCCGGCAGGCCGGCGGCTGATAGATTGCCGCGCCTTATGCCAGACGTTCGAGTTCGATTTGCACCGTCGCCAACCGGGTTCCTCCACATCGGAGGAGCACGGACGGCGCTGTTTAATTTTCTGTATGCCCGGCACACGGGCGGGACGTTCGTGCTGCGCATCGAGGATACAGACGAGACTCGCCACGTTGAAGAAGCGGTTCAGGTCATCCTCGACGGCCTGCGGTGGCTCGGCCTTGATTGGGACGAGGGGCCGGAGAAGGGCGGCGCGCACGGGCCGTATTTCCAGAGCCAGCGCAAGGACATCTACCGGCGCTACGTCCAGCGACTGATCGAAAGCGGCGCGGCCTACGAGTTCGAGGACAAGGAAAAAGGCGGCACTGTCGTAAAGTTCCGCATGACGCGCGAGCCGATCACCGTCCCCGATCTCATCTGCGGCAACGTCACGCGTCCGCTCAACGATACCGAGATGGCCGACCCCGATTTCGTCATCGTTCGCCGCGACGGTGTGCCGGTCTTCCACCTCGTCAACGTCGTGGACGACATCGAGATGAAAATCACCCACGTCATCCGCGGCGAGGACCATCTCTCGAACACGCCGAAGCACATTGCGCTCTACCGCGCGCTCGGTGCCGAAATGCCGAAGTTCGCACACATCCCGCTCATCCTGAACAGCGACGGCTCGAAGATGAGCAAGAGCGACAAGGGCGCGGCGTTGCACGAATACATGAACGCCGGCTACGTGCCGGAAGCGGTGCGCAACTTCCTGTCGCTGCTCGGCTGGTCGCCGAAGGGTGATGTGGAAATCCTCAGCCTCGCCGAAACAGTCGAGCGGTTTGACCTCGCGCAGGTCCAGCGCCACAACGCGCGCTTTGATCACGACAAGCTGCACTGGATGCAAGGTCAATACATGCTCAAGATGGCGCCCGACCGGTTCAACGCGATGGCCCGGTCATTCCTCGCGAAGACCGGCTTGACCGCCGGCCAGCCGGACGACTACGTCCTGCGCGTGCTCGGCCTTGTGAAGGAGAAGGTGAAGCTCTTCACCGAACTGCCGGAATGGACGACCTATTTCTTCCGCGACGATTTCACGGCCGACCGCGAAGTCATTGTGAAAACGTTCGGCAGCGCGCCCCAAAGCTGGGAGTTGCTGGAGAAACTGCGCAGCCGCTACGCCGACCTCGGCGAGTGGACGCACCCGGCACTCGACGCCGCCCTGCGCGCGCTGGCGCAGGAATCAGGCGTGAAAGCCGCCGCGCTTATTCATCCGTGCCGAGTAGCCGTCAGCGGCAAGGCGGGCGGACCAAGCCTGTTTCACCTGCTCGAAGTCCTTGGCCGCGACCGCGTCCTCAACCGCCTTGCCACCGCCCGCGAGCGCCTGAAACTGGACTGATTACTGTCCCATGATCACACTCGCCACCAAAGTCACCATCCTGCGCATCCTGCTGGTGCCGGTCTGCCTGTCGCAGCTCGTCTACTACGCCGTGGGTTACGCGGACGGCGCGGCGAAGGAATGGCACCGCGTGCTGGCATTTTGGGTGTTCGTCGTGGCGTCGCTCAGCGACGCGGTGGATGGTTTCATCGCGCGGCAGTTCAACCAGCAATCGCAACTGGGCCGCGTGCTCGACCCGATCGCGGACAAGATGCTGCTGATGACCGTGATCATCCTGCTGGCCATCAATCCCGGCGGCGCGTTCCCGAAGCTGCCATTGTGGTTCCCGATCCTGGTCGTTAGCCGCGATGTGCTGCTTATCGCCGGCGCGCTGCTCATCCACGTCATCATTGGCGAGGTCAAAGTCAAACCCCGCATCGTCAGCAAGGTTGCCACGCTCTGTCAGATGATCACGCTCGGTTGCGTAATGTTGAAGATGGAGCCTGCTTCCATTGCCTGGCCGCTCTATGCTGCCGGGTTCTTTACCGCCGTCTCGTTCATCTGGTATCTGTTCGACGGCGCGAAGCAATTTAACACCGTCGTAAACCTCAAAATCTAGTCGCACCTGATGTTACCTATCATCGCCATCGTCGGTCGGCCCAACGTCGGCAAGAGCGCGCTCTTCAACCGCATCGTCGGCAAACGCATCGCTATCGTCCACGACGAGCCGGGCATCACCCGTGACCGGATCAGCGTGGACACCGAGTGGGACAGTGTGCCGTTCACGCTGCTGGACACCGGCGGCATCGGCCTCGTCAAAGGCGAGCGAGCCAGCGGCGAGATTGTCGCCGCCATGCGTCAACAGGCCCAGGTCGCCATCCAAGCCGCGGCGCTCATCGTTCTCGTCGTGGATTCCCGCGACGGCGTCGTGCCGCTCGACCACGAAGTGGTGCGCCAGCTCCGCGAAAGCGGCAAGCCGATCTTCCTCGCCGTCAACAAGGTGGACTCACTCCAGCAGGAAAACCTGCTGGCGGATTTCCTGACGCTCGGTTTCAAGAACATTTTCCCCGTCAGCGCCATCCAGGGATTCGGCGTGGATGAAATGCTTGATGAAGCCGTCAAAGTTCTGCCGGCCGATCTTTCGGAATCCGAACCCCAGAATCCAAAATCCGAAACACCTCTCAAGATCGCCATCGTTGGCCGGCCCAACGTCGGCAAGTCCTCGCTCGTCAACCGCCTCGTCCGCGCCGAGCGCGTTATCGTCAGCGACACGCCAGGCACCACGCGCGACTCGGTGGACGTGCCGTTTACCGTCGAGGTCGGCGGCGAGACGCGGCCCTACGTGCTCATTGACACCGCCGGCATCCGGCCGCGGAAGAAGGTGGACACCTCCGTCGAGTTCTTCAGCGTCCGCCGCGCCGAGCTGAGCATCGAACGCTGCGACCTTGCCGTGCTCGTGCTGGACGCGACGTTCGGCGTCAGCGCGCAGGACAAGAAAATCGGCGGCAAGATTCTCGCCGCCAACAAAGGCTGCATCATCGCCGTCAACAAATGGGACCTCATCGGCGAAAAGGTGCAGAAGGAGTTCGTCGAGCAACTCCATCACATCCTCTTCTTCCTCGACTTCGCGCAAGTGGTCTTTGTTTCCGCCAAGACCGGCCAGGGTCTCAGCCGGCTGATCTCCGCGGTTCACGGAGTGGACCACCAACTCAGCCAGTCCATCACAACCGGCCTGCTCAACCGCAATCTGGCCGACGCCATCGCCGCGCGCCATCCACCCGCCAGGTCCGGCCACCGGTTGAAATTCTTCTACGCGACGCAGGTCGGCACGCGCCCGCCGCGCCTCTTGGTGTTCGTCAACCGACCGGACCTGTTCACCGATTCGTATCGGAAGTATCTCGGCGACCGGCTGCGCGCTGCGTTTGGTTTCAAGGGCTGCCCCATCGTCATCAGCGCCCGCGCTCGCGAGCGCATTGCGCCGAAAAAGACCCCGCAGTCCAACACGCCCCGCCGGCATCTTAAACCGTGGGCGCAGGAACAACGCGGCAGGAAACGCTAAACGCGGTGGGTAGGACGGGTGTCCGTCGAACTGCGCAAGTCGCAGTCACAACAAACCTCTTGTGGCGCACAAATAATTAAGGAACACTTCGCTCATGTTTGAGCGAGGAACTCCTGCCAACACTTTCTCGACGTTTCCGAGTCGACAATTCACGCTGGTCATTGATCCACCATGCGTCCCCCTTTTGGCGAAATCCCCCTATCTGGATGTTCTGTGCATGGTGAAAGACCTTGCGGGCTTGCAGCCACCGGTCGAAATCTTGTTGAAAGTTCCATCCTACTTGGGAGACGCACAAACGCGATCCAGTGTGGATCAGTTACGACCGATAGTAGCCGAGATATCAAAACCTTATGGCACAGGGGAAGCTAAACTGACTGCGGAATTGCTGAGGGAAGCCCGAGACTTCTTGTCGAACGGGCAACCGGAATCGCTTCGTATTTTGGGTCTCTTGGCACTGGCGAATGAGATCCAAGCTGACGGCATCATCTCGAACGAACCTTGCTTGCTACAATTCCAATACTCGATTAGCGATTTGCAGGGAGTTCGGATTGTGCCCTTGGAGGATTTTGCAGACTTTGTTGAGGTGTTCGCTCATGGGCACTCAGTGTTCTGGTCAGTTTCACACCTAGATCGAACATTGACTGTTGATGTGTTCTACTCGCGCAGTCATTGGAAAGCATCGCGCTATTTCCAGTGGTTTACGGAAGTCCAAAACACTGTTTCCGAAGTCGTCAGGGAAGATCTTCGCAACGCGCTGCTCAATCGATACGTATTTCTACTATATGCGCGCGACATGATTCGTTTCTTTGATTTGCAGAAAGCACACTACTTAATGAGAGGCCTCGTTCAGAGGTTTACGGTGCCACTCAGTTATCATGTAACAGTATTCTACATGATGCTTTGGGGCATGTTAGACCACCTAACTGTGATAGCCAAACACTGCCGGAACCTCACTCTGGAGGAACGCAAGTGTGGGATTCGCAAAGAGGCATTCTGGAAAGAGTTTGGCCAACAAGAGGTTGGGTTGAGTGAGTTTATCAAAAGCAAGTGCATTGATGACTGGATAACTGTCATGGCCGACATGCGGCACGCTGTAGCCCATGGCCAAATGCCGATACCAACTTCAATGGTAACAGAAACTGAAGACTCGAAAAGAACGGATGAAGAAGTTCGTGCGATATTGAAAAAGGAGAAGGCGAGCTTCTACGCATTATTTCCACCTGAAATGATTGAGCGTGAGGAGCCTTTATGGATTTGGCATTGGCGCTTGAGCAAGGTGAAAATCGTTGCACACAACATGTCAACCATCACAGGAAAAAAAGGAAATTACATGCGCGATCCAGTGCGAAGTGTCGATTACGACATGGAACGGTTGACCGCTGTTCTAGATGCGTTCCTTGTCTGCCTTTTTGGAAGGGGAATGGAACGGCCCCCAGGTGGCGGCTTGACTTGATGCGGCTTCTTGGCAAGCTGGGCGGTGTCATGAGCATGACCTCTTTTCGCGTGGCGTTTCTCGCAATCCTTACCCTGATTCCCTGTGGCAGTCGCGGTGTGTCTGCGGCCGACAACACGCCTCCGCCGGGTTTTGTCGCGCTGTTCAATGGCACGGACCTCGACGAATGGAAAGGGTTGCTCGCGTCGCCAAACGATAACCCCGCCAAACGCTCGGCGCTCCCGGCCGAGCAGCGGGTCGCGTTGCAGGAACAGGCCGATGAGAACATGCGCGCGCATTGGAAGGTCGAGAACGGCGCGCTGGTCTTTGACGGCAAGGGACGGAGCATGTGCACGGCGAAGGACTACGGCGACTTCGAGATGTTCGTGGACTGGAAGATTCTGCCGAAGGGCGACAGCGGTATCTACCTCCGCGGTGCGCCGCAAGTGCAGATTTGGGAACACTCAGTCGGCTCCGGCGGGCTATACAATAACAAGATCAACCCCAGCAACCCGCTCAAGAAGGCTGACAAGCCCGTGGGCGAGTGGAACACGTTCCGCATCCGCATGGTCGGCGACAAGGTCAGCGTCTGGCTCAACGGCGAACTGGTGACGGATAACGTGACGATGGAGAATTATTGGGAACGCAAGAAAGGCATCTATCCCACCGGCCAGATCGAACTGCAAAACCACGGAAACACGCTCTGGTTCAAGAACATTTACATTCGGGAAATACCGCGCTAACGCGCAAGAGAGGAAACTCATTCATGAACACAAAACTCAATCGTCGTCAATTCATCCAGTGGACCACGCTCGGCGGAGCGGGGTTCTGGCTCGGCAATCAGCAGGTCGCCTCGGCCGCGCGCCGGCTGTCGGCCAACGAGAAGCTGAACATCGGCATCGTCGGCGTCGCTCATCGCGGCGGCGCCAATCTCTCCGGCGTGGCGCACGAGAACATCGTGGCGCTCTGCGACGTGGACGACACGTTGTTGGCTGCCGCAGCCCAGAAGTTTCCGCAGGCGAAGACTTACAACGATTTCCGCCGGATGCTGGATCAGAAGGGCATAGACGCCGTCGTTTGCTCGACGGCGGACCACACGCACGCCGTGGTGAGCGTGGCGGCGTTGCGGAGCGGACGACACGTCTACTGCGAGAAGCCGCTGACCCGCACCGTCTCCGAGTGTCGCATCGTCCGCGAGGCGGCGCGCACGAAGAAAGCGGTGACACAGATGGGCACGCAAATTCACGCCGGCACAAACTACCGCCGCGCCGTGGAACTGGTCCAGAGCGGCGCCATCGGCTCAGTGACCGAGGTGCACGTGTGGGTGAACGTGAAGTATGGCGGCATGGAGCGTCCCGCCGAAACACCGCCGGTGCCCGCAGGCCTTCACTACGACCTCTGGGTCGGTCCCGTGGAGACGCGACCGTATCATCCCGACTACCTGCCCGGCAAATGGCGGAACTGGTGGGCGTTCGGCGGCGGCGGGCTGGGCGACTTCGGCTGCCATTACATGGACCTGCCGCATTGGGCGCTGGGCCTGCGCTACTGCTCGTCGGTCGAGGTCGTGGACGGCCCGCCGGTTCATCCCGAGACCGTGCCGCCGTGGCTGATCCTGCGCTATGCGTATCCTGCGCGCGGCAAACAGCCGCCGGTGAAACTGACGTGGTATCACGGCGGCAGGCAACCGGAAATTCTGCCCTCAATCCTGCCGGAAGAAACAGACAAGAAAGGCAACAAGAAGAAGGCGCAATGGATGAGCGGTGTGCTCTTCATCGGCCAGAAGGGAATGTTGCTGGCCGACTATGGTCGGCACGCGCTGCTGCCGCAGAAGGATTTCGCGGGCTTCGAGCCGCCGAAACCGTTCATCCCCGACTCGATCGGCCATCACAAGGAATGGACCGAGGCCTGCAAGACCGGCGGCCCGACCACATGCAACTTCGATTACTCCGGCGCGCTGGCCGAGACCGTGCTGCTCGGCAACGTCGCCTACCGTGTGGGCAAGAAGCTGGAGTGGGACGCAGCGAAGCTGCGCGCCAAAAACTGCCCCGAAGCTCAGCAGTTCATCCAGCATCAATACCGCAAAGGCTGGAAGATCTGACGCCAGGCGCCAATCGCCGCTTTGAATCATTTCTGCGGTCGCTGCGACCGCCGTTGAAAACTTCTGCCGCCTGCCTATAGTCGCAGTAGATGTCAGAGAGCGATTTCATCCTGATCGAAGGCGCACGACAGAACAATCTCAAAGGCTTGGACCTGAGATTGCCGCTGAACCGTTTCATCGTTGTCACCGGCGTCAGCGGCAGCGGCAAGAGTTCGCTCGCGTTCGACACGCTCTATGCCGAAGGCCAGCGGCGATACGTCGAGACGTTCTCGCCCTACGCGCGGCAGTTCCTCGACCGCATGGACAAGCCGCGCGTGGACCGCATCGTCGGCATCCCGCCCGCGGTCGCGATTGACCAAACCAACCCGGTCCGCACATCGCGCAGCACGGTTGGCACGATGACCGAACTATGTGACCACGTGAAGCTGCTCTACGCTCGTGCCGCCACGCTCCACTGCCGCGGCTGCGGCAAGCCCGTCCGCCGCGACAACGCTGATTCGATCTGGAAAACGCTTGCGCAGCAGGTCAGCAAGCAGGAAGTGCTGGTGACATTCCCCTGTCCTGTGCCGAAGTCGTTCAAAGCCGAGGAAGCCCGCGACCTGCTGGCAAAGCAAGGATTTCAGCGTGCTCTCATTGGCAACGAGGTTGTGCGGCTCGACGAGAACCCGCGCGCCATCAAATCCGGCATGACACTCGACGTTGTCGCCGACCGCGTTCGCATCGAGCCGTCCAGCCGCGCCCGAGCAGTCGAAGCCTTGGAGATTGCGCTCAAATACGGCAAAGGCCGCGTCCAAATCCGCCCCACGCTCAACGCTCAACGCTCAACGCTCAACTTCTCCTCCGACCTTCACTGCCCCGACTGCGACATCCACTATCGTGATCCATTACCGAATCTCTTTTCCTTCAACTCGCCGCTCGGCGCCTGCGACAAGTGCCGTGGGTTTGGCCGGACCATCGAAATTGACTACGACCGTGTCGTGCCCAACCCGGTGCTCTCGCTCGCCGCCGGCGCGATTAAGATCTGGCAGAGCGAGAGCTACCGCGAGTGCCAGGACGACATGATGGAGTTCGCGCCGCGCGCCGGCTGCCCGACCGATGTGCCGTGGCAGAAGCTGCCGGAAAAATGGAAGCGGTGGGTGATTGACGGCGAGGGCCGATGGGAAGACCACAAGTGGTATGGCCTGAAGCGGTTCTTCGCGTGGCTGGAGACCAAGACCTACAAGATGCACGTCCGCGTGCTGCTTTCGCGCTACCGCGCCTACGTGCCGTGCTCCGATTGCGGCGGCGCGCGGTTGAAGTCGGATGCGCTCTGCTGGCGGATCGGCGGCTTGCCCATCCATGAGCTTTACGCGCAGCCGATCTCGAAGTCGCTCGTGTTCTTCGAACGCTTGAAGTTCCCTGGCGCGCTCGCCAAGGCCACCGAGCTGCTGCTCGGCGAGATCCACACTCGCCTGCGCTACCTCAACAATGTGGGCCTCGGCTACCTCACACTCGACCGGCAGTCGCGCACGCTCAGCGGCGGCGAGGTCCAGCGCGTCAACCTCACCACCGCGCTCGGCACGTCGCTGGTGAACACGCTCTTCGTCCTCGACGAGCCGAGCATCGGCCTTCATCCGCGCGACATCGGCCGGCTCACGGGCGTCCTGCACGGTCTGCGCGACAAGGGCAACACATTGCTGGTGGTCGAGCACGACCCCGACCTCATCCGTGCCGCCGACCGCGTGCTCGATCTTGGCCCCGGCCCCGGCGAGCACGGCGGACAGTTGGTGTTTGAGGGAACTTTTGCCGACCTCTGCAAGTCGTCACGCTCACTGACTGGCCAGTATTTCAGTGGCAAGAGGCGAATCGCTTTGAAGCGCGAACGCGCGCCGGTGATCGCCAACACGCCGCAACTCCGTGTGCTCGGCGCGACGGAGCACAACCTGAAGGACATTGACGTTGTATTTCCGCTCAATCGCCTCGTCGTGCTCACCGGCGTCAGCGGCAGCGGCAAGTCCACGCTCATCCACGACGTGCTTTACCGCGCGCTCTGCAAGCTGAAGCATCATCCCGACGAGATGGCCGGCGCGCACCGCGCCATCGAAGGGCATGAACAGGTCGCTGACGTGGTGTTGGTGGACCAGACCCCCATCGGTCGCACGCCGCGTGCGAACCCAGCAACCTACACCGGCGCGTTCGACGAAATCCGGAAGCTCTTCGCCGCGACGCCCGACGCCATCGCACAGGGCTTTACCGCTTCGACGTTCAGCTTCAACAGCGAGGTCGGCCGCTGCCCGATCTGCGAAGGCACCGGCTTCGAGCACGTCGAGATGCAGTTCCTCAGCGACGTGTTCCTGCGCTGCCCGGAGTGCGACGGCAAGCGCTACCGTCCGCCCATCCTCGCCATCCGCTACGAAGGCAAGAACATCCCCGGCGTGCTCGACCTGACGGTGAACGAAGCGGTCGAGTTCTTTGCGGGTAAGAAATCGCTGCTCGCCAAGCTGGAACCTCTGCGTGAGGTTGGCCTCGGCTACATGAAATTGGGTCAGCCCGTCACAACGCTCAGCGGCGGCGAGTCGCAGCGGCTTAAACTGGCCAGCCATCTCGCCGAGGTGAAGTCCGAGAAGACGCTGTTCCTCTTCGACGAGCCAACGACTGGCCTGCACCTCGATGACATCCAGACGTTGCTCATAGCGTTTGAGCGGCTGCTGGAGCGCGGCCATTCGCTCATCGTCATCGAGCATCATCTCGATGTCATCCGCAACGCCGACTGGGTGATTGACCTCGGCCCCGAAGGTGGCGACGAAGGTGGACGCGTCGTCGTCGAGGGTGCACCGGAGCAAGTGATGGCGTGCAAGGCGTCGCATACGGGACGCGCACTACGAGGTTGTAGGCCCGGTCCCCGACCGGGCGCTGTAATCGCAAAACTCGCCGCGTCGGGGACGCGGCCTACAATCAACTCCATCGAGATCGTTCGTGCCCGCGAACACAACCTGCGCGACCTCAGCGTCAGCATTCCGCGCGACCGATTCACCGTCATCACCGGCGTGAGTGGCAGCGGCAAGAGCACGCTCGCGTTCGACATCCTCTTCAACGAAGGCCAGCGACGCTATCTGGAGACGCTGAACGCCTACGCGCGGCAATTCATCGAGCCAGCGACACGGCCGGACGTGGACCTTGTCATCGGCGTGCCGCCGACGGTCGCCATCGAACAGCGCACGAGCCGTGGCGGCCGCAAAAGCACCGTTGCGACGGTCACAGAGATCTACCATTTCCTGCGGCTGCTGTTCGCCAAGCTCGGCACACAGTTCTGTCCCGACTGCAACGTCACCATCGAGCCGCAGACGGTGGACGCGGTCGTTGCGGCCATCGCGAAGGACTATCGCGGCCAGCAAGTCGAGCTGCTCGCGCCGCGCATTCGCGCCCGCAAAGGCTTCTACCTCGACCTCGCCGAGTGGGCCGAGCGGAAGGGCATCGAGCAGTTGCGCGTGGACGGCGGCTACCTGCCGAGCGCGGATTTCCCGCGACTCGACCGGTTCAAGGAACACGACATTGACCTCGTCATCGCCCGGCCCACGGTCAGTGGAGCGAACCGGCGGCTGACGCAACTGGTCGAGCGGACGCTGGAGTTTGGCAACGGCTCGCTACAGGTCGCCGTGCCGCACCGGAAAGATGTCGTGTTCTCGACCAAGCGCGCCTGCCCGGAATGCAGCCGCAGCTTTGAAGAACTCGACCCGCGCCTGTTCTCGTTCAACTCGCGCCACGGCTGGTGCCCGACGTGTTACGGGTTCGGCCTGGCGATGCGCGGCGTGGACGAGGAGCAGACCGGCGAGGAGGCGGTGTGGAACGCGTGGTGGGAAGGCGGCGAGGAATCGTGTCCGACGTGCGAGGGCGCGCGGCTGAATCCGGTGGCCTGCGCGGTGCGCTTGCGCGGCAACAACATCGCCAACTTGACCGCCATGCCAACGAGTGAGTTTCATCGTTACCTCGACGGTTTCAAGCTGGCGGGTCGCGAGCGCGAGATCGGGCGCGACATGGTCGCCGAGATGCGGTCGCGGCTGGCGTTCATTGAAGAAGTCGGCCTCGGTTACCTCGCACTTGACCGCAGCGCCACGACGCTCAGTGGCGGCGAGAGCCAGCGCATCCGGCTCGCGGCGCAGCTCGGTTCAAACCTGCGCGGCGTCTGCTACATCCTTGATGAGCCAACCATCGGCCTGCATCCGCGCGACGACGAGATGTTGCTGCGGACGCTGAAAAAGCTGCGCGAGAAAGGCAACACGGTCGTGGTGGTCGAGCACGACGAGGCGACCATTCGCTCCGCCGACCATCTGATTGATCTCGGTCCCGGCGCGGGCATCCACGGTGGCAAGCTCGTGGCGGCGGGCACGCCGAAGGAAGTCATTCGAACGCCGGCGTCAGTGACCGGCAAGTTCTTGCGCGAACCGATGAAGCATCCGACGTGGCCCCGGCGCGGTGCGGCGGAGAAGTTTGTGGAAGTGCATGGCGCGACGTTGCACAACCTGAAGAAGCTGACGGTGAAGTTCCCGCTGGGACGGTTCACGGTGGTGACCGGCGTCAGCGGCAGCGGCAAATCCACACTGGTGCGGGATGTGCTGCTGCACGGGGCCGGGTCGGCGGTCGCAGGCCACCGCCACAGCACGGACCGGAAAGAGAATCGCGTTGTTCTGCCACCGGAGATACTCCGCGTGTTGGAGGTGGACCAGACGCCGATCGGCAAGACGCCGCGCTCGTGCCCGGCGACCTATGTCGGGTTCTACGACGACATCCGGCGGCTGTTCGCACAGGTGCCGGAGGCGAAGATGCGCGGCTACGGGCCGGAACGGTTCTCGTTCAACGTGCCGACGCAGCGCGGCGGTGGGCGCTGCGAGACGTGCGAAGGCCAGGGCATCAAGCGCATCGCGATGAGCTTCCTGCCCGACGTGCGCGTGCCATGCGACGAATGCCGTGGACGGCGGTTTACGCCGGAGACGCAGGACATCTGCTTCAAAGGCAAGTCCATCGCCGACGTGCTGGCAATGAGCGTCGAGGAGGCGCTGGAGTATTTCAAGGCGGAGCCGTTCCTGGTGCGGCCGTTGTCGCTGCTGCACGATGTCGGCCTCGACTACCTGACGCTCGGCCAGCAAAGCCCGACGCTCAGCGGCGGTGAGGCGCAGCGGATCAAGCTGGTGACGGAGTTGTCGAAGCCGACGCAGGGCAAGACGCTCTACATCCTCGACGAGCCGACGGTGGGCCTGCACATGGCCGACGTGGCGCGGCTCATCGAGGTGCTGCACCGGCTGGTGGACGCGGGCAACACGCTGGTAGTCATCGAGCACAACCTCGACATCATCGCCGAGGCCGACCATCTCATTGATCTCGGCCCCGAAGGCGGCGACGCGGGCGGGCGCGTGGTAGCGCTCGGCGCGCCGGAGGAGATCATCCACGACGGCGAGAAAGGCCACACGGCGCGGATTTTGAAAACGTTTCTGAAAACTCACGGGCGATGAATGTGCAGTGACGGCTCCATGGATTTATGGCTCGCCCGCCGCAAACTGCGGGACTACCATGGCCAACATGGTTCCTTTTACTTGGGAGCGTTTGACCGCCGTCGTGTGTGCGAGTTTTGTGGCTGCATGGGCCGCAGCGGACACGGTTTCCGCCGCTGACCAAAACCCGGCCGCCGTCCGGGATCCGGCCAAATACATTGGCACGACCTCCTGCGGCACATGCCACAAGGCGGCGAAAGTCGGCGGTCAATTCACCAAGTGGCAAGCCGCCCCCCACTCCAGGGCTTTTGAAGTGCTCGGCACCCCCGAGGCCAAGGCCATCGCCGCCAAACTCGGCGTCGCCAACCCGCAGAGCAGCGGCAAATGTTTGAAGTGTCACTCGACTGCTTACAACTGGACCGAGCAGATTCAGACCACGATGATCAAGCCCGAAGAGGGCGTCGCGTGCGAATCGTGTCACGGCCCGGCCCAAAACTATGTCCCCGAAACCATCCAAGAACTCACGTTGATAAACCCCTCCCATGCGCCAAGCTTGGCGGAAATGTTCAATCCTTTCTCACGGCCGGCAAAAACCTGTTATTCCATCATCACGATGGAAGACCGCCAGAAGGCGATTCGCGCCGGCCTGATCTATCCGGCGTTCAAGAGTTGCGTGCGGTGCCACAATGACCAAAGCCCCACGTGGAAATCGGACCGCTACCTCACCAAGGAGGGAAAGACCGTCGGCTTCGACATACGGCAGACCTTCGTCAAGATCGCGCACCCCATGCCGGCTCCGAAGTGACCGTTTACCCGGTGGGTTGCCCTGATAACCTGCGGCCACACCTCAACACAGCATGAAAAACTTCATTATTGTCATTGTCGCAGCATTCTCCGTTTTCTGCACCGGTTGCAGAAACTACACGGACATCACCGAGATAACATACCGCGGTCCTGCTGTATGCCAGGGTCAAGGCGGGATGCTGGGCGACATCAACGGGATGCCCGTGTGGAGCGGTGGAGCACCCAGTCGAAGATACAGGGTCTTGTGCGGCATCCAGTTTAGCTGGACTGAGAATGGCACCAAGTCAGCCACCAAACAGTATGATGAGACGGTTGATGAAATCGTTCGCATCGCGAAAGCCAAGGGCGCGCACGCGATGATCAACATGGGGTATGAGTCCAAAGTCATTGGCCACAAGCAAACGATGCAGATCAAAGCGAGCAAACAGTATTTCCAGTTGATCCAATACCTGGAGTGACGCGGCAAGCCCGGCCGGCCCGCTCGCCAGAGTCGCTCCGCCTTCGCATCCTGGCCAAGACTCTCTCCGGCCCCGACTCAACCGTCGCCGACATGTGACCAACCAGTTCCGTCTCAAAGCAGGATTGCTTCGCTCCATTCCAAGGTTGGAACGCTTCATCCCAAGGTTGGTTTGTTGCGTTCCAAGGCTGGAATGATGTGGAGCAGGGTTGTTCCGGCATAAAGCAATCTTGCAACAGCTCATATCAAGGCTGCTTTGTTCCAAATCAGGGTTGCAATGGCTTAAAGCAAGGTTGCTTTGCTTCATATCGAGGTTGCTTCGTCACAAAACAAGGCTGCAATGCCTCATATCAAGGCTGCTTCGCCATAAAGCAGGGCTGCTTTGCTCCATAACAAGGTTGCTTTACCTCAAAGCAAGGCCGCGACGGCTCATACCAAGGTTGCTTTGTCATAAAGCAGGGTTGATTTGTGCCATATCAAGGCTGCTTTGCCTCATTTCAAGGTCGAAATGCCACGTTCCAAGGCTGAAATGGCCTGAAACAAGGCTGGTTTTTGGCAAAACAGGGGTGGTTTAGCGCATTTTGAGGCTTTTCCGCCCCGCCGAGCCTTCCGGCGACCCCGCCGGAACGTTCGGCGCATGCGCCGGACGGTTCAGCGCCCCCGCCGGATGGTCTGGCACTGGCGCCGAACGACTTGGCGCAGTCGCTGGATGGTCCAGCGCCCCCGCCAGACAACCCAGCGCAAGCGCCAGATAGCTCAGCGCGTGCGCTGGATGACTCGGCGACAGCGCCAGACGACTCAGCGACAGCGCCGGATGGCCGGGCGACAGCGCTGGGAGGTTCGGCGGAGTCGCCGAAGGGTTCGGCGCAGGCGCTGGGAAGCTTGGCGACCGCGCCCAAAGGTGGGGCGAGACTCCGTCGAGCCTCCTCCACTCCGCAATCTCTTCGCCGCCGAGGGCCAAAAGCTGAAGCTCTCGCGGCGGAAATGGAAACGGTTAAGCTGGCTGGTCAAGGGAAGAGATCGTCCCTGACGACGCAGAAGACCGAGATTTCAGTTTTTCAAATGTAACAAGCTTATCGTAAGCATCTGCTTCTTTGATCAAGCAATGATTGTTTCGCAGAAACTTCAAGACGTGAGTCTTTTGGCGCTCGTGAGTGACCACGATGTATTCCAAATCTTTCGCTTCAAACTTGAGGTTGGAACTCGGAGGCAAGTATCCTCTCTTCCACGCTTTTGCCAAATCGATGAGATGGCTGAAATCATCTTTTGCCGGAATTCTTCCCATGGAGCGCCACTCTTTCTCGTCGTAAAGCACCCTATCTTTCTCTTCAAGTGCGCGCATTAAGACGTCTCTTTCTTCAAGTTCGCTATGCAATCCGTAGATCCGGCGGACGAGCGTGCTCACGCATTTGCAGAAATACAACGACCGAGCATCATCTGGTGTGCTGTTTATCAAACCCGAGTATTCGGTTGAGCGCCTTATAATCTCTGCTTTGACAGCGGGATTGTTCGCCATGGCGGTTTCTAAATCTCCATCGGGAACGAATCCGTCGTCAAACAGCAGCGAAAACAACAGATAACTCATTACCAGTTGTGGATCCCGAACTCCTTGTTTGTTTTCAATCTTACCATCGTTCATTAGTGCCGGAACGTGTTTGTCCACCAACGCTACTGAACTTCTGT
Source organism: Verrucomicrobiota bacterium (assembly GCA_026397915.1). GTDB lineage: Bacteria > Verrucomicrobiota > Verrucomicrobiia > CAIQCK01 > CAIQCK01 > CAIQCK01. Next base: position 6,446 of record JAPLTX010000021.1, on the reverse strand, counting down.
AGAGATTCTTCAGATACTGGTATGTTTTACCCGCACCGACGGATTTTTTATGGATGTAACGCACTGGAGTGATCTTTCGATCAATTCCCCAACTCTTCGTTAAGCCCAAAGCTAGATTTCCATACAATTTTCTATGATCATCCGCGTCCTTAGGAAGGAGATCGCAGAAACAACTGATGAAGTTCCTTTGCCACGGACGAATGTAGTTTGGGAGCGATTCTTCATCCGAGAGGCTGTGGCGAAAGCCTTGCTGTAATATCTTGTAAAGAATGCGCAGTTCCCTCGTGTAGTGAAACAAGCAGTTGGAACTGCGAGGCGTTGGTCTTGTAACCGCTTGATTATTTGTCTTTGAGTTTTTCATTTTATGAAAAACGAAACGGGCGGGACCCTTTCGAGTCCCGCCCGCACGTTACAACCTTTGCGAGCTAAAGGCCCGCGCTACTGGCAGCAATTAGAACTCACCGCCGCCGCCGGGGTAGCCGCCGCCGGGACCACCGGCCGGAGCAGAAGGCTTCTCCTTCTCCGGAATCTCGGTGATCAGGCACTCGGTCGTCAGCAGGAGGCCGGCGATGGAGGCCGCGTCGTCAGCAGGAGGCCGGCGATGGAGGCCGCGTTCTGGAGCGCGAAGCGGGTGACCTTGGTCGGGTCCACAACGCCGCTCTTGAACAGGTCTTCGTATTGGAGGGTCTCGACGTTGAAGCCCTCGCTGCCCTTCCGCTTCTTGATCTCCTGCACGACGATGGAACCTTCCACGCCGGCATTGAAGGTCAGCTTGCGGATAGGCTCTTCGAGCGCGCGCTTGACGATGTTGACGCCAATCTGCTCGTCGCCTTCCAGCTTGAGCTTCTCGACCTCGGGGAGCACGCGCAGCAGGGCCACGCCGCCGCCGGGGACGATACCTTCTTCGACCGCGGCGCGGGTCGCGTGGAGCGCGTCCTCGACACGGGCTTTCTTTTCCTTCATCGCGGTCTCGGTGGCTGCACCGACGCGAATGACGGCAACGCCGCCCGCAAGCTTGGCCAGGCGCTCCTGGAGCTTCTCACGGTCGTAGTCGCTGGTGGTTTCCTCGATCTGCCGCTTGATCTGGGAGATGCGACCCTGCACGTCGGCGGTCTTGCCCGCGCCTTCGACGATGGTGGTGTTCTCCTTATCAATGATGATCTTCTTGGCTTTGCCGAGGTCCTCAAGGGTGAGGTTCTCGAGCTTGATGCCGAGGTCCTCGCTGATGAACTTGCCACCGGTGAGGATGGCAATGTCTTCGCACATGGCCTTGCGGCGATCGCCGAAGCCGGGGGACTTGACGGCGCAGACCTGGATGGTGCCGCGCAGCTTGTTGACGACGAGAGTCGCGAGCGCTTCGCCCTCGACCTCTTCGGCAAGAATAAGCAACGGCTTGCCAGCCTTGGCGGTCTTCTCCAGCAACGGGAGCATGTCCTTGAGGCTGCTGATCTTCTTTTCGAAGATCAGGATGTAGGCGTTCTCGAGCACGCACTCCATGGACTCGGCGTCGGTCACGAAGTAAGGCGAGGAGTAGCCCTTGTCGAACTGCATGCCCTCGACGACGTCGAGCGTCGTCTCGATGCTCTTGGCTTCCTCAACCGTGATCGAACCGTCTTTGCCGACCTTGTCCATCGCGTCCGCGATGATCTCGCCGACGGTCTTCTCACCGTTGGCGCTGATGGTCGCGACCTGTGCGATTTCGTTGGTGCCCTTCACGTCCTTGCTGATCTTCCGCAAGCCCGCGACCGCAGCTTCGACCGCGAGGTCAATGCCGCGCTTGAGCGCCATCGGGTTGGAACCCGCGGTGACGTTCTTGAGGCCTTCGCGATAGATGGACTCTGCGAGCACGGTGGCGGTGGTGGTGCCGTCGCCTGCGACGTCGGACGTCTTGCTGGCGACTTCACGGACCATCTGCGCGCCCATGTTCTCGTAGGGATTCTCCAACTCGATCTCCTTGGCGACGGTGACGCCGTCCTTGGTGATCGTGGGTGAACCGTATTTCTTGTCCAGAACGACGTTGCGACCCCTCGGTCCGAGCGTTACCGCCACGGCCCTGGAGAGTTTCTCGACGCCACGCAACAGGCTCTGCCGTGCGGCATCGTCGAATAGTAATTGTTTGGCTGCCATTATGATTTACTCCTTCTTTGGGTTGTTGAAATTACTCAATGATACCGAGGATGTCCTCTTCCTTGATGAGGAGGTAGGTCTCGTCCGCGATCTTCACTTCCTGACCACCATACTTCGGGATCAGAACGCGATCGCCCTTCTTGACCTCAAAGGCAACTTTCTTGCCCTTGTCGTCCGTCTTGCCGGTGCCGAGGGCAATGATCTTGCCTTCCTGCGGTTTTTCCTTGGCGGTATCGGGAATAATGATGCCGCCCTTCTTGACTTCCTGCTCCTCGATCGGCTGCACCAGCACCCGATCTCCTAGAGGTTTGATGTGTGCCATACGAATGCTCTCTCCTTCTATTGGTTTTGGTTTACTGAACACTGCTCGCTACGAAAACGCGACGCTCCGGCTCCCGCCGGTCCGCCGACTGACAAGTTATTTCTTCTTCTTGCCGTCCTCGTCCACGACCTCGAAATCCGCGTCAATCACTTCGCCTTCCTTGCCGCCGGCCTTGGCCTTGCCCGGCCCGCCGGCATCTGCGCCAGCCGGCGCCTCGCCCGGCGCGCCCGCTGCGCCCGCTGCGTCCGGCTTCGGAGCCGCGGCGCTCTTGGCCTGCGCATACAACGCGGAAGATATTTCATGCCAGGCTTCGTTCAACGACTCGACGGCGCTCTTCATCGCGTCGGCGTCATCCTTCTTGATCGCCTCCTCGACTTTCTCCACGCCGCTCTCGATCTTCTTCTTCTGGTCGTCGTTGACCTTGTCCTTGAACTCCTTCAAAAGTTTCTTTGCCTGATAAACCGACCGCTCGGCTTCGTTGAGCGCCTCAGCTTTCTCGCGCAGCTTCTTGTCCTCGTCCGCATGCAACTCAGCTTCCTTGCGCAACTTCTCGACGTCGTCCTTCGAGAGGCCGCTGGAAGCAGTGATGGTGATCTTCTGCTCCTTGCCGGTGCCAAGGTCCTTGGCGTTGACGTGCAGGATGCCGTTGGCGTCTATGTCGAACGTCACCTCGATCTGCGGCACCATCTGCGGCGCGGGCGGAATACCGTCGAGATGGAAGTTGCCCAGCATCCGGTTGAACCGGCACATGTCGTTTTCGCCCTGATACACCTTCACCTCGACGCTGGTCTGGTTGTCGGCGGCGGTGGTGAAAATTTCGCTCTTGCGCGTCGGGATGGTGGTGTTGCGCGGGATCATCTTCGCCATGATGCCGCCGCGCGTCTCGACGCCGAGAGTCAGAGGCGTCACGTCGAGCAACAGCACGTCGGTGACCTCGCCCTTGAGCACGCCGCCCTGAATGCCCGCGCCAATCGCGACCACCTCGTCGGGGTTCACGCCTTGGTGCGGCGCCTTGCCGATGAGCTTGTGGGCCGTCTCGACCACGCGCGGCATGCGAGTCATGCCGCCGACGAGCACGAGTTCGTCAATGCTCTTCGTGTCGAGCTTCGCGTCTTTCAAACAGGCGTGCACCGGCGTCACCGTGCGCTCGAACAAATCGTCGCACAGTTCCTCCATCTTGGAGCGCGTCAGTTTCTTCTGGATGTGCTTCGGCCCGCTGGCGTCGGCCGTGACGAACGGCAGGCTGATCTCGTATTCCGTCGCGGAGGAGAGGGCGATCTTGGCCTTCTCCGACTCCTCCTTGATGCGCTGCAAGGCGTCCGGCTGCTTGTTCAGGTCAATGCCGCTCTCCTTGCGAAAATCGTCAATCACCCAGCCCATGAGCCGGGAGTCCCAGTCGTCGCCGCCGAGATGGGTGTCGCCGTTGGTGGCCTTCACCTCGAACACGCCCTCGCCGATGTCCAGCACGCTGATGTCGAACGTGCCGCCGCCAAGGTCATACACCGCGATCTTCTCGTCCTTCTTCTTGTCGAGTCCGTAAGCGAGCGACGCCGCGGTCGGCTCGTTGATGATGCGCAGCACTTCCAGCCCCGCGATGCGTCCGGCGTCCTTCGTCGCCTCGCGCTGTGCGTTGTTGAAATAAGCCGGCACCGTGATGACCGCCTGCGTAATCTTCTCGCCAAGCCGCATCTCGGCATCGGCCTTCAGCTTCTGCAAAATCATCGCGCTGACTTCCGGCGGGCTGAACGTCTTCTTCTCGCCGCCGACTTCCACTTCGACGCAAGCGTCGCCGTTGGAGGCGCGCACGACCTTGAACGGCACGCGCTTAAGCTCCTCTTGAATCTCGTCAAACTTCCGGCCCATGAACCGCTTGATGGAATAGACCGTGTTGCGGGAGTTGGTGATCGCCTGGCGCTTTGCCGCCTCGCCCACGAGCCGCTCGCCGGACTTGGTGAACGCCACCACCGACGGCGTGGTGCGTTTGCCCTCGGAGTTTTCCAAAACCGTTGGCTCACCGCCGTCCATCACCGCCATGCAAGAGTTTGTCGTGCCTAAATCAATGCCAAGAACTTTGGCCATAATATCCTCGTCGGTTATAATCAGACTTCAACTGTTCGGCTCTTTGGAGCAGTGCCAATGCCATGACGCACTGTCAGTCGCTAGGATTGAATCCAATCTCCAATCCGGCAGGCAGTTACGGCAGGATTCGAAGTTCCAACCCCAATCCAGGAGTCGCTTCGTTCTGCGCCGTCATGACTCACTTGAGGTCAACGGCGCCAGTTCTTGTGTCAAACTGCGGCACGGTCAGTTCGGAAAACAGAAGCGCGTGGCCCGGGTCAATGAGCCACGCGCTTCAAGACGAATTCAGGTTTAAACTACTTCACCTTGCCGGTGGCCGCCCATTCGCAGCCGCGGCAGATGATCTTCTCGATGCTGTCGTTCTTGAGCGCCTTGACATCATGGCCGAATGCCTCGTGGAAGACGCGGCCTTTGCCGTAGCTCAGCGTGAAGACCAGCGGCTCGGTCTTCTTGCTCCAGTCGGAGTCGGCAGTGGCGAGGACGTTGATCTTCGCGTCGCCTTGGAGCTTGGCGTAAAGCTCGTCGTCGGCCTCGAAGTCAGTGATTCCCTTGGTGATCGGGTTCTTCGTGCTGGTGATCTTGACCTTGAACGGCGCGCGTGGGCCGTGGCCGGAGGTTCCCATGACCCAAACCCGGCCACAGAGCTTCTGAAACTCCTCCCACGGTTCCTGAACGACGACCATCTTATCTCCCTCCTTTTTCTTGCGCAGCCCGAAGGACGCGCTGGCGAGGTGGGCCACGACGAAGCCCTTGCCGCCCTTGACGAAATTCAGCAGGTTCTCTTTCCCTTTGTCACTGAGCTGGCCTTTGGTGTGGTAACGGTGCAGGAAAATCACGTCGAACTGCTTCAGTTCGTCCGCGCTATCGAGGCAGGACAAGTCCTCGACAATCTTCACGTCGAACTTACCGGACTTGGCCAAGATGTCGCGCGTGGCGGGAGCAGTCTCCTGCCACTTGTGCGAGCCGACATCATCGCCGGTGATCAGGAGGAGTTTGATTTTCACGGACTGAGCATCGGCAGCCGAACCGACCAACGCACCGCACAACATGGCGGCGGCAATGAGGACAATCAATGGGAGGCGCATAATAGTGTTTTCCTTTCGTTGGGTTGAGCTTCTATCACACTGCACCCCATGCCGGCAATCAGTTGTTTGGCGCAGAACTCAACACGCCTTTTCCATCGGCTTCTGCGCTCGGCAAACGAGAGCCGGCTTGGTAAAGATACTCCTGTGCTGCTGTGCAAAGCCGCGCGATTGGAGAACAATGCCATGCCAACGAAGAAAAAGCCGACGCAACCCAAAGCCTTCGTTCAGACCGCGCAGTCGCTGATGAAAGGCCTCGACCGCTGGCGGCAGGTCGGTGCGGAGGAGGCCCGCATCGTCCGCGAGATGACCCTCCGCAACGAACTCTCCGGCGGCACGCCCACCGTTCGCGCGTTCGAGGAGAACTGGCGCAAATTCACCGGCCTTAAATACGCCATCACCGTCTGCAACGGCACCGCCTCGCTCTACAGCGCGTTTTTTGGCCTCAAAGTCGGCCCCGGCGACGAGGTGATCTGTCCCACCTACACGTGGATTTCCACCATCGGCCCCGTGCCGCTGCTGGGCGCGCGGCCGGTGTTCGCCGAGTGCGTGCGCGACGGCATCACGATTGATCCAGCAGACATCCGCCGCCGCATCACGAAGCGGACCAAGGCCATCGTCGTCGTGCATCTCTGGGGCTGGCCGTGCGACATGGACGCCATCATGGAGATCAGCCGCCAGGCGGGCATCCCCGTCGTTGAGGATTGCTCGCACGCCCACGGCGCGCTGCACCGGGGCCGCGTCGTCGGCTCCATTGGCCACGTGGGCTGTTGGAGTTTGCAAGGCACCAAGCCGCTGAGCGCGGGCGAAGCCGGCGTCATCGCCACCAACGACAG